>JARGNP010000024.1 GCA_029210265.1 Legionellaceae bacterium | reverse complement strand
GGGCAATGCCTTCTAATTGTCGTTCACGCCGCAAGTTAGTTTCAAACTCTGCAAAAACACCAAGCATGTCTAAAAATGCTTTTCCACTGGCATTGTTTGTATCAATGGGTTGCTCAATGGCTTTCAGGTGGACTTTCTTTTCACGAAGCGTGATGAGCAGGTTCTGTAAGTCAAGAATGCTCCGAGTTAATCTGTCAATTCGTGTGACCATTAAAATGTCACCTTTTCTCAAATATTTGATGCATTCATCAAGCTGTGTTCTCTTGTTAGTGGATGTCCCACTTTTTTTCTCAGTGAAGACCGTGGTGCAACCGGCATCTGTTAATGCCTTAGTTTGGATGCTTGAGTCTTGATCAATCGTTGATACACGTGCATAACCGACAAATTCCATCTATATTTTCCTTAGAGCTATCATATATATTTAAATGTTGTGATATATAACTATCATAAATCAAAAATAGACCCATATGGTAGTAAAATATTTCTTATTTGTTTGCTATCGCACGGGTATACCCGTGCGATAGGCGGGTGTTGGCATTAATTGATATTAACTAACCATTATTGCTCAATAGTTATGAGTTTTTGAATTTCTGGGAAATTATATTCTGCGTGCCCAGCTTCAATTGTTAAATTGGGGGAAGGGCAATATTTTGTTTTATCATGAGTGTGGCCGCACAATACCAAAAAATCGATATCAGGGTATGCGACACACACCTTTTTCAACACATCACCCGACGCTTTTGAAGCAAAGTAAGGTAAACAATCATCATTGTTTACTTGTCCATTATGTAAGCATGCTTCTTTGAACGGTGGAATGTGAGTTAAAACAATAATTTTTTTGGGATGCTTTATCACTGCCTGCATTAGATATTTATATAATTGATCAGCATCAAAATCCGCAAGTTCCTGCATTTTTTCAAGTAATTGAGAGTGGCCAAGAATCTTGGCTTGGAATAGATCTGTGATCATCCTACTGTCATTAAGCACAACCTTACTTTCATAATAGTTACCCAACCGGCCATCAGCCCAACCATCGTGGCCAACCAAAAAAGTGTTTTTATCTAATTGCAGTGGAGCCGCGGCAGGAAGCCAAAATAAATATTCATTAGACTCGGTTAGCCTGGTCATTTCGCTGCGTACGTTGTTTATTTGTTCTTGATAATAATCATGATTACCAAGAACAAAATATATTGGTTTTTTAATATAAATCGCCATCTCTTCCAGTATGTTTTTTATGCTGGGTGCCTCTGCGATATCACCGCTTATCAATACACCGTCGCATTCAATATCAATAATTTTTTGATAAAACTTTTTCCGAGCATCTGCATCAATGAAATTTAGATGAATGTCGGTCAACCAGGCCATTTTCATTTATATATTTTCATCCATTAAACAAAATTCTTTAATTCGGTCCATGACTATTTGAACCCTTTGCATTGTTACAGGCCCATCACTGACGTGCCCTGGTAATGACTGTATAAATTGGCTGTTTTCTAAGAGCTCATTAAAGACCTTTTTTAAATGGGACTTTAATTCATGGCTTGATGCCAATACTTCATCACCAATATCAACGCAGCCTGCAATAACGGTGATGATATCTTCAAAATCATGGCTAGCAAGAAAATCATTATTCCCTCTTGATTTAAAAGCTTCTATCTTCGTTGCCAAAAAATAGGGTGCTGTAACAGATTTAATACTTAGATCCTCAGATATTTCGTGATCAACAGCATGTTCTATTGCTTCTTTATACCAGTGATTGCCCCACCCTAATATTTTCTCATCTGTTGGCATCACATCAAGAATAAGTTCGCCAAAGTGCCAGCGACAGGTGACGTCACTGTTTATTGAGCGATGGAATCCTTTTTCTATTAGTTTTTCTTCGAATTGGTAATACTTGCTCAATGAAATAACATCAATGATACAATCTACATCCAAGGTAGGTCGAACATCCAGTGATAGTGGATCATTAATAAAAAGTGCTGTGGTGCAGCCACCAAGATATACAACTTCATTATTAAGTTCGCCAAGCTTCCGTGCAACGAACTCTAGCATTCTTAAATTTGATGTTGCCCGTTTGTTTTTATTATTTATCATTTATTTGTTCTCTTAATAGCTTGATAGCAATATTTCGTTCTCGTACTCGTCCAGACCGAATAGCATCTACTAGCACGAGTAATTCATAAAACAACCTATCTGGATATGAAATAATTGATTCAGGAACGGAGCGATACAGTGGTGTTAAAGCAAGGCCGCGCTGTTCTCCCTTTGCATGTGGCCAGACGGGTATCGGATCGTCACCTAATAAAATATGTTGTTTGAATATGGGTGCTGCGTAACTTGTTGCAATACCACGTGTGTATGTACCAAGCTGAACTGGAAAAAAATAACGTACGCCTGAAATTAAACACTCCTCACACGCAGATTTTATTGGTGAAAACAATACTTCTTTACTATTGTCTTTGAGAAATTCACCCAATAGCCCTGATAATATTAGCCGTTTAATTCCAGCATGAACTTCTGATGCGCTCATGCATAAATGCGTTGCTAATTGATTTTGTATTATTTTTCCAGGGCCTTCTTCTGATCGAGATAATGTTGAAAATATTTTTAAAAGTATCACGATGTCTTGTGGTTTTAACATCGAGGGGTCCTTAATAGATATTGTATCTTAATTATATACTAATCATTCGTGATTTGCGAATCGCGAATTACGAATGATAGACTTAGTCCTTTACCAATTCCCAATATTAGGAGCCGATACCCATGGCTCTTGTTTTTCAAGTGGCTCACCTTGTTGTAACAGCTCAATAGAAATATTATCCGGTGATCGTATAAAAGCCATATAGCCATCGCGTGGAGGCCTGTTAATTACAACGCCTTCATCTTGCAATCTTTGGCATGTATCATAAATGTTTTCTACTTCATACGCCAAGTGGCCAAAGTTACGCCCCTCTTGGTAGGTTTCTTGATCCCAATTATATGTTAATTCAAGCAAGGGAGAATGTTCCTTTTCAGCTTGCTCAAGATTGTTTGAAGCTGCTAGAAATATTAAGGTGAATCGCCCTTGTTCATACTCAGTTCTTTTAACCTCAATTAACCCAAGTTTGCTACAGAAAAAATCAAGGGATTCTTCCAAGTTAGACACCCTGATCATCGTATGAAGATACTTCATTATTTTTATCTCCTCTAACAATATAAGAACGCTGAAGTGTTGCCCTACCAAACCACAGGGCCCACAGGCCTATACGCAATGGATGATATGCTTCTGCCCTATGGACTTGTGGATAGGTAGGGCTATTCTTTATATTTTTTAATTTTACTAATTACGTAAGGAATGGAGCACCAGCCAATGATTCCTTCCGCCACTAATACCAAACCAACGATCATGAAAAAAGATTTTCCCATCCCAATCAATACGGCGAAACAGAGTAATAGGCCAATCACCGCCCTGTTGATACGATCGGTTTTATCGATATTGCAATGTTTTGAAAACATAGTGCCTCCATCCCTAAATAATTCAAAAATATTTTGGTAAGTTAATCTATCGAAAACACAGAAATAGCAATACCTATAAGCCCCGTAATGAGCACACCTTGATAGAACCACGACGGCTGCCCAAACATTAAATGATTGCCTGTTAATTGATTGGCGATGGTACCACCGACTACTGTTGCAACCAATGGAAGAAGTAGACTTCGGGTTGCGGATTTAAGTATTTGAACCACGCCTGAAATCATCATAAATCGACCCAAATACATTTTAACCATCACGAGTTCGGGATTGTTCATGTACTTACTCATACTCATGAGTCCCACAAAAGCCAGCCCAATTCCAATGATGTTTCCGACGATGGGTCTTGCGTTAAACATCCGAAGAATACGGCCAAAAACTAAATCAAAAAAAGATTCTTTTGAGCGAGGTGTTTTAAGAAGTTTTTCGGTATCGACTTCTGTCATCCCACCATCAAACTCCGTCATGGTGTTGTTTGCTTTGTAGGTGATATCAAACAGGTCTTTCTTAAGATTGTCGTATTCCTGTTTTTTCTTCTCTTCAGAAATTTTTGATTTTAAATCGCGTATTTCTTTTTCGATAACATCCATGGATAGTTCCATCACTTAGTCCTTTAAAAATTCGGCATCGCCTATGGATTCAAAAATCTTTTGGTAGCTTTCTTCTTTTTCAATTGACTGTAAAGCATGCATCAGTGCACCAAGAATAACGGATTTATTAAATCCATCGATTCCTGATTTTACGACAAGACCACCGAGCTCAATTTTTCGCCGGGTGTCTGCTCGCCTCTTTTTTAATTTTTCCAGTGCAAGCGAACTTTCCACTCGGGCGATACGCTGCTCTTGTTTCTTGATTTGATTATTGAGTTCCAATGTTTAGCTCTTTAGCAAGTTTTTTAAATGCGGTATTTAGCGTTTCTTTATCGACTTGATGAAGACCATGTTTACACGCAAGAGAACCGAGCTCTATCTTTTGCTTTTGTTGAAGTTTAAACAACTTATCTTTTGTTGAGGATATTATATCGAGAAGTTCCTGCTCTTTTTCAGATATTGTTTTCTTAGTCATCGCCTTTTCCATTCCATGTTTGTTGTTCTTAATTAAGTTTAGCATATATAGCGATTCATACCAAGATAAATACATAAAAATACGAGCGAAGCGAAGTTCAATCAATCTCGAAGAGCGCAATATACATTCTAACGAATGTTTGCTAAAATCACCCTATGGCTATAGCATTTGCAAAGGTAAGTTTAGTTTCGAGAGCACAGGGTCACAGTGCAGTAGCCGCGGCCGCCTATCGTTCAGGAACATGTTTGACAGATGAGAGAACTGGCCTTGTCCACGATTACACAAAAAGAACGGATGTTGTTTTTACAGAACTGATGGTTTCTGAAGGTGTTCCTGGTGAATTTACGGAACAAAAATTTCTATGGAACAAGGTTGAATCATCTGAAAAAAGGAAAGATGCACAGCTTGGAAAAGACCTTGTTTTAGCTCTTCCTAAAGAACTAAATCTCGAACAACAAATTGAATTTGCGAAGCGTTTTGCGAAAGTTAATTTTTTAGATGATGGCATTCCTGTCGATATATCCATTCACGACAAAGGCGATGGCAATCCTCATGCACATCTCTATCACACGACACGTCGATTAGAAAAAGATGGTTTTTCAAAATATAAAGCACGTGATTTAAACCCTTCTTTTTTCAAAGGCAAAGTGCTTGAAGATGAGCGATGGAGTCAGAGGTCGCGTGACGCTCAAACTGAATATTTCATTGAAAATAACATTGATTTATCCGTTGATTTAAACCATATAATTCCGGAAAAACATGAGGGGAAATCCAGGCATAGTGGTGGCAGTTACCTAAAAGAAGAAAACAAAATAATTCGTGATTCACGTGAACATATTGTTTTGGGTGATGTTGATGAATTGATTGAGTTACTGTCCATCGAACACAGTGTTTTTACCCGACGTGACATTGAGAAACTGCTGTTTAAAACCCTAAAAGAAACGACGTCATCCGAACTTTATCTGGTGAAAGTCGAAGAGTTATTGTCGAACAAAAACGTGATTGAATTAGGTCCTGATGAGCGCGGACATGTGACCTACACCACACGAAATCATTATGTACAAGAAGCTAATTTACTTAAAGATGTTGAGCAAATGCATGCGCGTAAGACACATGACTATAAGCAACCACTGGATGGTTTGGTTGATAAATTTAAACTTAACGATGAGCAAAAAGAAGCCCTTTCGTTCATCACTCAAGGTCATGATATTAGCCTTTTGGTGGGCAAGCCCGGAACAGGGAAAAGCTATTTATTAAAGCCCGTGAAAGAGTACTATCAATCAAATAATTGTCGTGTATTAGGCGCCGCCCTTTCAAGTAAAGTCGCCAAAGCACTCGAAGATGACACGGGCATTCAATCATCCACGATAGCCTCCCTCGCCCATCAGTTATCGAACAAAAAACTGGTGCTTACAAAGCATGACGTTATTGTGATTGATGAAGCGGGTATGGTTGATTTTGCGAACATGGCTATGATTCTAAATGCAGCGAATCGAGCCAAGGCAAAAGTTATTTTGGTAGGTGACCCTCAGCAATTAAAACCCATTCAAAAGGGTGAAATATTCCGAGGCATTGCAGACCGTGTGGGTTACATATCTCTGGATAATATCGCACGTCAGGAAGACCTCGGTGACCGAGAAGCAAGCCTCATGCTCGCTCGTGGTGAGGTTGATAAAGCACTCGCTCATTACGATCAGAAAGGTGCGCTGAAGCTTATTCAAGAATCGTCATCCAGTAACGCTGCAAGCGAGTTAGTTCGTGATTGGTCTGATACCATCACAACACCGGATGATATTAAATCTCACATCATATTAACGTTCACACGAAACAGTGTTGCAGAGCTTAATGACCGCGCACGTACGGCCTTGCAAGATAAATCACAACTCGCAACCGATGAATTCATTTACTACCGCGAAGTTGAACATAAAGGTAGCGCACTTCAACCGGGTGCTCAGGCCGTTGTTTCATTAACCGACCGTGAGCTGGGTATCTCGGGTGGTGAGCAAGTTAATATCCTGAAAGTGTCGCATACAGCGGCCACCGTGCAGCTTGATAATGGTAATACGGTTAACATCCCTACTCATCTAAAGCATTACATTAAAGTCATGGACAAGCGCGACATCGCACTTGCTTCGGGCGAACGAATCCTCTTTAAAAAGAATAACAAAACACACGGCGTTAAAAACGGCGATTTAGCGACGATTACCTCGATTAATGATGAATACCTTGAAGCACGCCTTGATAATGGCTCAATCGTTACAGTTCCAAAATCCTATCATCACCTGGATTATGGCTACGCAACCACCGTTCATAAATCACAAGGCATGACGGTAGATAATACCAGTGTGTTCGTTGACAATAAATATTGGAACCGAGCTTTAAGCTTTGTCGCCTTTACACGTCATCGTAAAAAACTGAGCATCTATGCCGATGCGGTTCAACATCCAGATTTAGACGCCTTAAAACGCACCCTATCACGCGAATCCACCAAAGATAACGTCATTGACTGGCCGCTCGATTTTGCCATACGAAGCGGTTTTGACCCTGATAAGCTCATCGGGCGCGCACTTAACCATATGGCTGGCATGGGTAACAAAATCAAAGAGAAATTCAATTACGTGGTGAATTACGAGGCCTTCATTAAGCAACGACGCGCTCAAACATGTGATGACAATAAACGTGAGCTTAGAGATATAGCCAGGAAAGCTGGGGAGTATTTAGATACACAGTCAAAAGGATACAAGCTGTATCAAAAGGTTGAGCGTGAATCACGTGAAAAAGAGGTCGATAAAACATCATTGCCCGCTTTTGATAAGCTTTACGCTGTGTCACGTATGCGCGACAAGCAAGGCCATGAATTATGGGAAAAACATCGTGATAAATTAGAGGGCATTAAAATCGGACATCTTAGCGCTCAATATCTTGAGCGCGCTCATGATCGTTACGAGCGCTACACAACGGTGGTGACGTTTGCTCAAATTAAAAAAGAGCACCTTGAAATAAGCAATGAGATGCTGGAGAAACTCAATAAGGTTAATATCAAAGAAGACTATGGATACATACGACGACAAGCCAATGCGAATCAACTTAAGCCTGATGATCTCATGGATTTCATTGATGACACCCAACAACGCTATCGTCGAGGCCTCTATGCTGAATTACAGCAAAAACACCCAATCCTTGCTGAATATGAATCGATGCGTGACGCTCGAACAAAAGTTATTGGTTTACGGGCTGAGATGCTCGACAAAGACCTGCTTGATATTGCTAGAGAGATTAAAGCCGACAAGAAGCTTAATGCTTATATTAATCAGCATCTACCTGGAATCTCAAGAAAGATGAGTAATCGCATTGAGCGCGGGTTAGATCGGGGCCATGACTTAGAGCGCTAATGGAAACAGTTGAAAACTTAGAATGGACTTTCTTGACAGTCTTTTGAGGATAAATATAGCCCCACCCTTAAAATGGTCTATAATTAGTCATTATGCACTACCGGTATGAGTTGATGCCAAGCCCAAACGCCGAACGATTTATAAATTTAATCAGGGAGACACATCAGGAAGATCCCTCTGAACTAAATCAAGTGTTTCTAACTATATTTGATGACTCCTCAGAGTTGGATTCCACGGATCAATTTTATATATTGAATGAAATTTCTAGTAATAATTTGATTAAAGATCGAGCTGTTTCAATAGGTCTGCTTGTCTCATTGGGAAGTAAAATATTAAAAGTTGTAGACCTGTTTTCACAAAAAAGTAAAAGCGATAAATTATATTTTCTAAGTGATATCGGCGAGTTAGAAAATAAAGAACTTGCCAATGTATTCATGCGTATTTTCTTTGCAAGTGAGAAAATGAAAGACATAAAACTTCATACTAATATTTTAGATTTAGGTGTTGAGCTAGGCTACTTTGAGGCAGCTGATGGTCCTAGCGGTGCGTGTAATGGAATCACACTTAGTTGGATCGAAGCATGCATGATTAATGATGAGGATACTTTTATTGAAAGAGAAGAAATTATTGTTTGCGAAAGAAACATACTGCAAAGATTAGAAAATATAAAAAACAAAATAAAGAGTGGTGAAAATTTAACCGAAGATGAGGAGGTATTGTCAGAAGTGCCGGCCTTCTATGAAAAAGTTTCTTTGTATCAAAGCGCAAAGGAGTATCGTGATTTATTTAATGAAAGTTTAAGTCAAACAGATATAGATGCTATGTCACCGATAGCGTCATCGGAAGAAACACAGAAAGCTGGTGGTTTAAAAAAAGTTTACTCTCAAGCTGGAGTGTACTCAAAAGAAGAGTTTCTTGATTATCTAAATAAAATTAAAGAAGTTATAGATGATAATGATTTTCCTCCAGAGTCTTCAATAGGAATACAGTTAACCAATCATGAGCATTCAATAGGACTAGTATATAGGCCCAATGAAAACACTTGGCGTTTTATGGACATAAATCAAGGAAAACCCATACAAATCAAACAAGGTGAAGAGCAAAAGCTATGGGAGCACATTCAGAAAGGTTTAAAATCAAAACTAACTGGTGACTATATTCCATTAAATGCATCTATTATTACAACAGGTATAGATGCTAAAAATACTAACTTACCCAAGAAGCTAAGTCGTGCTATTCAACGGCCAGTAGTAACTAATGACTTTGTAAAAAGAGAGGGGATTAATGAGCTTCTTATTATTTTAGGGATAAATGGAGATTGTAATTTAGTAGGAGTAATTGCACGCAAAGGGGTTGACTTAGGGGTTGAAATTAACTCGGATGGCGACTCTTTGGCTCACATTGCGGCTCAACGTGGTCATTTGAGTATCTTGAAAGAAATTCAGAGTGCTGGGGTAGATTTAACACGGCCTAATAACGATGGGATGACTCCTTTACATTGGGCTTCAAAATCTGATCATTCTCATCTTTTAGACTTTCTTCTTGCTGATGGAATTGATATTAATTCCGCTGATTTAAATGGGCTGACACCAATGCATTATGCAGCCAGCAATGATAGTGCAGAAACTCTTAAAGCGCTTTATCAAAGAGGAGCAGCATTAAATACAGTGGAAAACAACGGCTTAATGCCTGCTCATTATGCAGTGCAAAAAGGATGTGAGAGAGCATTAGGCGCTCTTCTTGATTTAGGCATAGATCCAAATCAAATTGACCAACAAGGAATGTCATTATTCGATCACGCCATCCACAGCGACCAAGCTTATATGATAAAAGTTCTTGCTGATCGAGGTGTTTCTATTAACCACCAAGATGAGAAAAAAAATACTGCGGCCCACGAGTGCGCAAGGCTTGGCCGTGTTGAGTCTATAAAAGTTCTGGCGTCATTAGGAGTACAACTGGATTCAGCGAATATAGCTGGTTTAACTCCAGCCCATATAGCAGTAGCATCTAATCAACTAGATATCATTGAAGCACTTTATGATTTAGGTGCCAATATTGACATCCCAAGTGTAGAGGGCGGCCTGACCCCGTATGATTTAGCGAATCTCATGGGCAAGCATGAAGTGATAAATAAAATACATGAAATCTATCGTCCGAAAATAGAAAAGGCTCTCGCTAAATTTAATTCAATTTGTCCTGATGATAACGATAAGCAACTTGATGAATATATAAAAAGTACAAAAGATGTGTTCAATGCTGCTTCACCATCTGAAAAAAGAGAAATCTTGATAGAGGTAGAAAGCAAGTTTAAACAACTTCAAGATTCTCTTGTTAGCGAAGCTATAATGCTAGCAGATGAAACATTGGAGATACCACCTCCGAGCTCAACTTTACTCGATGACGAAATGTTTAGTTTTAATGAAAAAGAAGATGAAGAGATTGATATTAATGAATCTTCCATTAATCAAGAGGAGAGAAGCTTCGCCATCGAGACCCAAGCATCTATGCGTGAATATTTAACAAACCTAAGGGAGGATGTGATTACAAATGCGTCTAAGAAAACTAACTCTTCGGTAACTCAAGAAGAAAATACAAGTGCTTATAGCAATAAAACCACTCCGGTTGATCATGATATCGATTGGAATTTTTACCTGAAATGCCTAAGCAGCATAGCGACAGTATCTGGAGGTGCTATGCTTGTCGTTGGTTTATTACTACCTATCCCTGGATTAGCAATTGCAGGTGCTTGTTTATTAGGTGTTGGCATTGTCGCCGGACACGCCTCATCACAAAGACCTCCTGAAGATGATATTAACGAGGCATCTTTTCGAGCATAAAACTTATTCCCCCAACAATGGTTAAAGCCTATGTACCCGCTCTCCTTTTCAGATGTTTTTTGTAGTGCGTTAAATCATTTTAGCCTCATGCATATTCAGCATGGATGGTCTCAAGCCCTTTATTTTCACTCGATTCTTGCGATGCTGCGGATGCCTGCCAAAAACAAAATGAAAAACCTGAAATGGACATAATACCTCCCACAGCGTAACAAGCCACCGGAGCTACGGTGGTTACACCCAGTATTGGAAGAGTAAGCGCAATCAAGCCAAGTATCGCGTAAGTAGCCATACCGATATTCATTTCGGTACTCATCAAGATGTACGAACAAATCTCCCCGAAAGATGGCTCATCCTTCAGATTGAAAGCTAAATTCTGTCGAATACTGGCCTTAAAGCGCTCTTCCGATGAGGCGATATATTGAGATTTTGAGGCGCGAAGAAAGGCCAGGTATGCAGCTGAAAATGTTCTGGCATATCGTTCCTTGATTGCTTCTAGCTCTTCTTGTTTCGAGTGTTTTTTCTTGAATTCTTGGGCGAGACCATGAGAATCGGACCCCTCACCTGCAATCCTCGTCAATGATGAAACAAATGGATCATCTTGATGCTCCAATCTCAATAAGGCCTGACTGCTCTGCTCCCAAGGCATTTGGGCATGTCGTTTGTCATTCATGCTTTTGTTCAGTGCTATATTTTTAAGTGTCAGTTCAGCTGCATAGCGATGTCCTTTCGTGGTCTGTTCAGCCAGCGCTTCAGATGCAACACAAGCCATTGTATAATCCTCAAGACCTTCTTGCTTTGATATTTCATCATAAGCGGCATACGCCGCAAACTGAAAAGCTTTATCCTCTGATGAGTCACTTTTTAATAACTCATAAGCAACCGTTGAAAATTTTCTAATTTGATTGTTGTTCATAACGAATATTACCTCTGTTTTTAATTTAATTATTTGTTTTATCAACCTTCTTTCTATGAGTTGATCCTTAGCAACTATGGTAATCCCCCTCGCCTTCATTACCTTTTTTGGATCGCTGTTCTTTGGCCTTACGCTCAGCAATCATCGCGCGCTTTTCTTGGTGATCGAAATCAGTAAGATCGGCACTAACCACAGGAACATCGACCTCCTCCATCACTAAATGCTTCATTTCATGTTGCTTGTACCAAATGAACTGCTCGGCCTTAACAGGTGCCACACCTGAGCGCATCACAAGCGACACCTTAGGTGACATCTTCATGACCTCATCAGGCCGTAACAGAGGAATGGCTTGGTAGCTCACATTCTTGCTATCACTGCTACCTTGTTGCTGATTAGAGACAGAACGTGTAGTCACACGTTTGGTACGTGTCCCCAGCATTTTGCTGATGAATTCAGCGTCTGAGATATCTTCTGTGGTGTAGGCCACTTTTGTTTTAATATTCACGAAGGCCTTAGCCTCATCATGGGAGTATTTTTCATAGGTTTGTGCGATGTACTGGAACATCAGAACGCAGCGCACCCGATACTCTCGAAGTAACTTCAGGGACCGTCTTACGCGCTCAATCCTACCCAAAGACGAAAACTCATCAATCAAACACAGCAGTCCATACGGTTCATCCTTTTGATTGGGAATTTCTCGCACCATCTCGGATATGAGCTGCTGCCAGAACAGCGTCAAGATAGGGCTTAACCGCTCCATGTCATCATCGCTGAATCCAATATAGATGGTGATTTTTTTACGGCGAAGGTCACGAACATCAAAATCACTCGCGCTTGTTGCTGCGTCCACAACCGGATCGTCAAAGAGCTCGAAATAACCCGAAAAAGTCTCTAAGATAGAAGAGCGTGTTTTTTCATGATTATTAATATAACTAAATCCGTTGCGGTAAAAGTCAGCATCCAGATGCTCGGTTTCTTCGAGCATCTTTTTTATCCATACATCGAAATCTTGTTGCTTGATGAGTCGCCCGACTTCACCCAGTGTGGTGGGTTGAC
Organism: Legionellaceae bacterium; assembly: GCA_029210265.1. Classification (GTDB taxonomy): domain Bacteria; phylum Pseudomonadota; class Gammaproteobacteria; order Legionellales; family Legionellaceae; genus JAALKW01. The sequence goes on along the minus strand of JARGNP010000024.1, from coordinate 18,242 downwards.
CCGGTGTGTCCAGTAAAAATAGGATTAATGCCTTAAGTAATTTACGTGATGCACGTGACCAGATAGGGTCTGATTTAGGGTTGTCGGGTATCATGATGTGTGCGATACGCTGAATGTCGGTGATGCGTTGTATTTTGTCGCTTGATATTAAATCGAGCGGGTTGAATCGATGGGTTCTACGCTCGGGATGCGCGGGTGCCCAGCAGTAACACTGATGCCCTAGCACCTGCTCACGGTAGCCCGAGGTTGTTTCGAACAAGGTGAGCTTCACATCATTGCAGACAATCGAATCCTGGTAATTGAAAAGGTTCGGTATTGCGATGGAGCGCGTCTTACCACTCCCTGTCGGTGCAAACACGAGCACATGCTCATCGCCGTTAGAGTACATCGGTGCACCTTCTTTTTTCCCGATGATGATGCTGGTGGGCTCACGCTTAAAGAACCCTGATTGATACACCTCAAGAGCATTTGCAAAGTGCGCGTTGCCTAACATGTCGTTTTCTGATGAAAATTTTTGGGCAAAATGAATGGCCACCCCTAACCCTACCGCGAGAAACGCGCCCTGTTCGGATACGATGAAATGACGGTAGAGTTCTGAACCCGGTCTGTGGTGCTGTATCAGGCGCATTAATTTATCAAGACCCAGCGGGTACTCTTCCCAGTAGTGAAATGCCAATGCACCCAGAAAAGTCGTGATGGCAATCACGGCCATGAGTCCTAGCAGCGCTTTGGTTGTGATGCGTGCCACCCCGCCTTTCATCAGCGCCCAGGCGCAGAGCCAGGAACCCAGTACAATACCTATGGCAAACAAGGCTTCTTTAAAGAACCCTTGCCTCATTGCGTAAATAAAACTTCCGGGATAAGGCACCTCATGCCACCCTAAAAACCAAAAGGCGAGTGCGCTGATAAGCTCAGCCGTCGATAAGAAACACACAAACATCAACGTGGGATATTTGTCCATACATGCGCGATTAAATAACATCGAAGGCTCCTTTGAAATAAACCGAATGAACTTGGCGCCCTTCCGGCATTTTTTTAACTTGAATGATGACGTCGATGACTTCGTTCAAAACGGCGCGTATTTCCTCATCTCGCATGGAAGGCACGTTATTAAGCTTGTACATTTGAATCATCCGCATGAACGCCACCCGTGGGTTGGGTGCATGAATCGTGGTCAGCATGCCTTCGTGCCCTGTCGAGGCGCTACTGACTAAATCAAGGATTTCTTTGCCACGAACCTCACCCATGAGGATTCGGTCAGGCCGAAGCCTGAGCGCTGCTTGCACCAGGTCTTGCATGCCAAGTGTATGAGCTTGTCCGTCACTGGATTTCACTGCGCGAAGGTTCAGCTGGTTTTGATGGGGAATATCAATCTCGTAGGTATCTTCTAACGTCAGAATGCGGGCATCTGAATCGATGCTTCTCGCGCAGGCATTTAAAAACGTTGTTTTACCGGACGAGGTTTCTCCCGATATCACGATGTTTTTCTTGGCGGTGATGGCTTGCTTGATAAAATCAGGCCAGTTCTCTTGGTTGAATAATTTAAGCAGGTCTTTATCTGCCTCGCTTGCATAAGCACTTGCGGGCTTGTTGACATCAAAAGGTATGGCGTGTGTGTAGAAATTGGTTTGGCTAAAGTCCGTGAGCTCCATTTTCTTGATGCTTTGCCTTCGAATGGATAAGGCCATGTGTTTGGCCGCGGGTGGCATCACCAGCTGAACCCGAGTGCCATCAAATAAATTACCTGACAACAACGGGGTCTTCTCATCTAGGTTCTGCTTGTTCTCATTCGCAATAAACGTAAATAAATGGCGTAGGTGCGTGCGGTTGAGAGCAGGCACATCGAAACGCGTCATAACACCCCGTTTCTCAATGAACACCTCACCTGGTTGATTGATTAAAATCTCAGAGACCTCGTTATCAGACAACCAAGGCAGCAGAGGGGAAAGTAACCCCTCCGAACCCGGTGCATAGCGTTTTTGCGCTACTTCCATACGTCACCTCGTATCACCTGGGGTCCTTGATTATTCGCAATCCCTACCCCTTTAAAATCCAAGTCGTGGGAGACAAACACATTAATCTCCGCACCTTGATTGATACTCAGGGTTGGCTTGATGGCGCTGTTGGCTTGAAGCGACTGACCGGATGCGTTCTGGAAGTTGTTCGCCAGGGCTGCTCGGTATTGTGAGGCACTGTTGTATCTATCCTGGCTATCACTGACACCGACGGTTGCCGTAAACACACCCAAGAGCGATAACAGTGCTGAGCTTCGGAATTTCTCGATAAAGTGTGTATCCACAAAATCAGCACCTTGGCCTGAACGACCGATGCGGTCGGCACCTGGGCTGTTTAACGTGACGATGACACCGTTACTCATGTGGATTCTGTTCCATATGACAAGCACACGATTCTGGCCATCCACCACTTGTGAGCTGAACTGCCCGACAAGGGTGGCCCCACGAGAAATCAGTTTGTTGCTGTTTTTAAGTGAGTAGATATCACGTGTCACAATGGCGCGGACCATGCCTGGCAAGTCTGAGTTAATCGCCGTCTCAAGTGTCGCTGAAATCATTTCGCCGGCGGGTACCGTGAACTCAGGGTGTGCGAGCTTACGTGCACTGACCATGGTGATATCATCACTTTGAGCCAAAAACGCTTGGTCCGGGTCTTTATTTTGTTGAGTTATAGCGCTTGCATCAGGACCCGATGCGCTTGATGAGCCTCCCATCGCATCACTTGAACTCGTACCACCTAACTCGAAACTGCTCGCAGCATTCATCCGTAACCGCATGGCCTTGGTCAGTTTTTCTTCTTCACTGCGGTCATCAACGAAAGGCTCTTCATGAAATTCGCGCTCGGGCTCGATAGCAACCGGCGATGGCTTGGGTTCGTTCAGCGCATGAATCAACTCCAGGTTTTGATTCAGAGTCTCACGGCTTATGTGGCTGTCGTGCGACTCCCGCACCTCGGTTTTTGGCTTGTGAGGCGTGAAGGCCGTGACGCATAAAGCCACCGCTGCCAATCCCAACAGTCCGATTTGATAGGCCGGCATTCCCGGCTTCTTTTTAGGTGTCACCTGGGACGCTTTCGATGCTGAACTCAGTGCATGGTTTGTGGATGGCTCATTCATGACTTACCCTCTGTTATGACGAATGTTATAAATCGCATTGCCGTTAAAGACACTGGTCACAGCCTTACCGTTCCTCAAAGTAAATTGAGGAGCTAGACGCTGAACCACCAAGTAGTTGCCCTGCTGGCGTGTGTTCACCACCGCTTCCGCACCTGATTTATCATCTACTGCAAAGATGGCCGGTACCGCTTGGTTTTTACGGAGCTCAAAGTAGGTGAACGTGCCATCATCAAACACGTGGCTGGGTAGAATGGTTTTGTTGCCACTGAACCGGTAATTCCAGTTGTACTTCAGGGGCTCTTGCGCTTTACTCACTTGAGCTTGTTTAGCCTTCAGCTGGGTTCTGAGTTTTGCCCGCTCATCTTCGGGGTAGACGAACTTAATCGCATAGGTTTGGTTTTTGGTGTTGGATGTGAGCGAGGCATTACTTTTGATATGAAAGTAATACACATGCTTGTTGGTCATCACCGTCATGTTGGAATCTGAATCCAACACGGTGGGTTTCACAAACAACATGTTTTTTAGATGCGGGTGGAGGGTCACCATCCAGCCGGCACTGTCCCCGCCTTCCACATCCATAACCTGCTCGCCGGGTGAGAACATAATTTGGGTGGAGGTAAACGTGACCCCGTTCAACGGCACCACTTGGTTTTCTTGAAACGCCACCCGTTTAATCCGGCTGTCGTTCGGAAAACCCACCGGGGCTTGTTCAGCTAAAGCTGGGGCTGCACATGCGGCCATCAAGATTCCTGCCATTAATCGTTTCATGTATGCTCCTAAACGTTACGTACTTGTTTGGTGTAATTGGTGATGAGGAACCCGTCCCAGTTCTGCCAGCGCTCGGCTGGATTCTCTGAGGGTTTGACGTATTCCCAGGAAACCAACGCGCTGTAGTGGCGTACGGTTTTTCGGGTGCTGTTCTTATCCATGTCGGTGAGTGTAAACACCACTTCAGCCACGTTGTGGTGGTCTTTGGAGACCGCTTTTTCGTTGAAGCTGACGTTATCCAAGAAGTTGATGTTATAAACATGCACTTCCCGTTTACCTTCCACCCCGAGGGTGTTAATCGGTGAGGATTTTTCACTGCGGTCTTGCTCGGCCATGTAGGCTTTAGCAACACTGTCGTTGGATAAAAGGTTCACCAAGTCGTATTGCGTACGGTAAGCACTGACGTCATAGCTTTCACGATGTTGGATGTAGCGCACCAGGTCACTTTCAATTTGTGCTTTGTTGATGGGTGCCTTTTCTTGAGAGAGAGGCTCAACACTGACGACACCGTTATCAAAGTGATGCACCATCATCGGCACCAGGGTTTGGACGTGCGCTAGCGCAAACACGGCGCTGACAGCCAAGATATTTAAACCCATCGATGAAAAGAAGGCCGCTTGGTATCGGTTTCTGGATTGCTCCAAAGCACCGAAGGTATCATCCGCCCAGGTACGTGCTCTGGAAAAATAATCTTTGGGGCCCTCGGTTTTTTGCTTCGAAGGCTTGGTCCATTTGTTTTTCTCCTCGTTGAACCAGGTGCTTAGGCTTTCTTTTATGTTGTTCATTTCCACTCTCCTCGCATACGTTTATGAATCGACGACATCATCTCGCCACCTCGTTTTAAAGCCTGACTACCTTTCTCTGCCATATCCTGGCCGAACGCACGACCGGCGTTTGCGGCCATTTTGGATGGGTTCATCCCCGCCATGTCAGCGCTTTTCTTCAGGAAGCCGCCAGACGTTGCGGCAACCCCCATGGCGCCACCGACGGCGCCACCTATCATCGCGGAGCCTGTTCCTGTTGAGCACATGCCTCCGATGCTTTTTGCAATATTTACCACTTGTAAAATAAGCATCACGCAAAGGCAGGCGATAAGCAGTAGCGGTATCCAATCCACCGTCGTCATACCCACCGCTTTATTGAGGTAGTGACCTCCGATGCACCAATGAAGCAAGTGCATGCAAAGTCCCACAACACTGGAGACCATCACGAGCACCAAGGAAAACCCCACTAGCTTATCCAGCCAACGGTCAAAGTAGGTGCGGGTTTTATCAAAGAGCGTGAAACTTAAAAAAAGAGGGGCCGTGGTCATGCACACGGCTATCATCAGTTTCGCGACAATGATTTCAAAAAAGGCCAAGCCAACCACCGCGATGCCGGAGGCCCAAATGATGAACCCGGTAAAGAGCGGACCCGCATGCGTAAGGCTTCCTTTCTCCCAGGTCCAGAGCCCAACACGAACCACCTCGATTAACGCGGATTGCAACGTACCATTGATGCCAGCAGCACGGGTGATGCCATCAACCTTAGGAAGTGTTAATGGGGTAGCCTTCATCATGACCGACCCCAGTTCGCCAGCCCCTTTCACAAAGAGCCCGACGAAATAGTCTGAAAAAGTTCCCCAATTAAACGCCAGCATGTAAACGATGCCGATACGTAGCACCACCTTCATAAATTCATCCCTCGGCTTTTGAATCAAGCCCCGGGTGATACCGAAGCCTGTCAGCACAATGTAGATAACACACATGGTGGCCACAGGCGCTTGTAAGGCCGAAGCCATCGCCTTGTACCCATCAACGATGAAGCTCTGGGTAATCAGGTCAATCTCCGTGCCTAGGCGAAAGATGAGCGTGGCGTAAGTGGGGATTTCCATTAGATATCCTCGTCAATGATGTTATACAGTTTGATATCCAAGGGCTCTTGTCGTGCTTTGAACGAAGATGGGTCTTTCAGCTCAGCCAACGTTAAGTCCTTGAACTCCGGTGTGGCTTTAGCCACCATAAGCATCTCGTCATACAAAGCGTCACAGTCGATTTTTGTGGGGTTTCCCGTCATGCAAAAGCTGTACGCATGACTTGGCTTGTACGACACATGCAGCTTTTTACCCGCTATGGATGATGCTTTGATCAAAAACGCGAGGGTCTCTTCCTCCGGCTGCCGTTTCAGTGCATCCTGGTGGCAGGCACTGAGCAGGGTTGCGCTGGCGAGAACCGCTGCAGTTAGTAGTTTTTTCTTCATTATCTTCTCCTTGTGATTGAACCGCTTGTGAACCGTTTATCACCAACCGTTGATACGCTCGGTTTGGCAGTATTTCCCGTAGTTTTTGCATGGCGCATCCAGGTCCTGGTGCGCGGCACATGAGCTGATGGCGAGTGCCATCAAGATGATGCTGATGTGTTTCATAGTTTCCCCTTGTGTTGTTCATCTGGAAGTTGGTTGAAGCGCGAGCGCTCACTCTCCGCCCAAATATCGTCTGCGGCGTTCTGTGCGTTTTGTTGGCTCATCAACGCTTGTAGTTTTAAGCTCTGAACTTGGATGTAAGCGATTTCAGCTAAAAGGCGTGCGTTTAAGTCCAGCGCACTTTTGGTCCCCTGGTTGCTGCTACTCTCAATCTTGGCCGACAGTTCATGCACGGTTTTGATGTGCTTGCTGAGCTCATCAAAGGCGTAGGTGGTTTGAACCGTCACCGCCTCGTTAACCGCACGTTTTTTCTTGTACTGTTTGACATGCGCTTGGCTTGCACCTTTCGAGAATTCATCATCACTTAAAAAATCATTGTTTTTCTCATACGCTTTGACCAACGCGTTGTAACGGGCCTTGTTGCCACCGGCGAGGTTTTGCAATGCATCTTCCCAAGTCTCCGGGGACCACTGGCGGTTTTTTAAATCCGCCGCGGTGTTCTTTAAATCACCCAGGCCGTAGTGACCTTCGTGAAGCGCTTTAAGCTTTTTGGCCGTATCAAGCTGGTCACGCGCCTTGTTATAGGCGCTCTTCATCGACTCCGTGTGCTTTTGCAGCTCCTTGAATTGCTCAATCGCATTGGCAAGCAATGCGGCATCGCCGACACCCAAAGCATCTGCATACACCATGCTCGAACCAAGCAATAAAGCGATGCCTAACGCTGCAGCCTTCATCGGCTTTGCTCCAAGAAAAGGTCGATGGATGTGTGGGGTGACCCACCCTGCTCTTGGCAAATCGCATCAAACAGCGCGACGCTCTTGGTATTGCCAGAGAACACACGTAGCTCATCGGTTAAGTCACTCAAATCAAGACGACAGACCATGGAGCCTTCACTTTTCTGCTTGTAAAGCATGAGCCGTGACGCCGGGTTTAAGTGCTTCACCGTCTCATATTCAGACGGGGTAAGTTTTAACCCTTGCTCGTAGGTCTCGCTTGATGCATCAGGGTTCGGGAAATACAAGCTAGTCGCCAAGCTGTTTAAAATCACCGGGGATATCGGTGCGCCCAAAACACTTTCAGGGGTCTGGGTCATAAAGATAAAATGCCCGTTTTTCTTTCGAATGCTGGGTAGCCAGTCTTTCAATACACGCTGCCAATACGGTGAACCAAAGACCTGCCAGGCTTCATCAATCACAAAGGACGTGAGACGTGAGCCGTCCATGCTTTGTTCCATGCGATGCAGGATGTAGGCATACACCGGGGTGGATACCAATACGGACATTTCAGGCTTCATCAACCAAGTGACATCGAAACCGACTTTATCGAAATCAAACTCCAGCGCGTCTTCATCATTATCAAAGAGCCAAGCATGCTCACCTGATCCTCCATTTGAGCCCTCATGTAACCAAAGGTTCAGCTCAGACCAGCGCTCAAATGAACGCGGCAGGCACTGCGCGACGTGGCTTAATTTTCTAAACGGTTTGTCCAGTGACCCAAACGCGTAATCCACGCATTCATTCAAGGCGTCAGCTATGAGGCTCGGTAGGTCAACTTCACCCGGCTTTCTCACCAACTCTTTTAGCCAGGCTTTAACAAAAGCTCGGTTCTCGTTGGTGTCCGGTAGTTGGAACGGGTTCATGCTCACCTGGTCTTGATACTTCGGTGATATCACCGTGTAAGAACTTTTAGGTGACGACAGGACGTAGATTTTGGAAGCCTCATCTCGGTCGATGAAAAAGCTACGCTGGCCGTAACGCTCCATCTGCGCATCCATGAACGAGACCAACACGTTTTTCCCTGAGTTGGTAGCACCATAAATGGCGGTGTGGCCAGGGGCCGGGTTGGTTTTCGAGGATTTGCTGTGGTAGTTAAAATACACCGGTGTTCTCGACTCGCTTTCAAGCAAGGTCAGGGCTTGGCCTAGATGATTCTCATCATAGAATCCTGTTTTGTAATTATGGAGCGAACAGAAATCCACGAAGTTCTCCGAGGTGATTAAAGCCGCTCGGGTAATGAAATGTGGGTTAGCAGGAAGCTGTGCCCAGAAGGCAAGCTCTGAACCGAGGCTCTCACGTGTCAATGTCGTGTTCGAATAGCTGTATGCCTTCACCGTCTCGCGCATGGCGAGTTCAAGTTTCTCTTGGCTGTCAGCTAATAAAAGCACGGTGTTATGATGAAAGCCCAAGCGAGATGATTCACCGGCCACGTTGTTCTCAAGCGCACTTAAATCAGCAATCTGGCTGTAGGCTAAATCTTCGGCATTGATGAGCTTCCCACGTTTTTTAGCAATCGCTTTTAACGCCGCGTCGCGAGACTCTAATGCAAATGAATGGGTGGTGATAAATTCACAATCCAAGGTAAGTAACGGGTCAAGGCATACGCTTCCTGTTGCTTGGCCGTATTTCTTAATCGATAACATCACCCCAAACCGTGTGTCATCCGATGCAGCACCTTGGAACTGTATAAAGTCTCCGAAAAAAAGACGTTTAGAGCAGAGGTATTGACTGAGGTTTCCCTCGGGATAAAGGGTCTCATCAGTCCAAGCGTCGGGAATACTGGTTGCTATCGGTGCCGCATAAGCTGGCATCGCAGGATGTGTGACGTCCCCACCGTTCGGTATTAAAGATAAGAACTGCATCAACGCTGAATAGCCCAGGGCCTTATCTCGGCTACCCAAGCAATGCGGTTTAAACGGTGCAAGCATGGACTCAAGCTGCTGCACCTTGGTGCTGAGCTGGTTCATAAGCTCGGTGCGTTGTGTCGAGCGATGGTCAGAGCCCAGGTGGTTACGAAGACGCGCCATTCCTTTCATACCTTTCGCGGCAGCGCCTGATGTACTTCCCTTTAGAACAACCGTGATGTAGATGGTGTTGCGGTACAGGTTCTGATGTTTAAACCGCGCATGGTAGGCATCATTCACACGTTTTGAAAAAGGAGATACAAACTCCCCGTCAAGCGCTAAGCTTGCAAGCGAGCGATGAACGGTGGTGTACACCATGAAAGACTCATCTAAACCAAGTAGAGCTTGATGTAACTGACGGCTGGCCTGGTTCAATGCATCCGGACCCTCGGTCACAAAAGGAAGCCCCTCGACCTGTAACACCGAACCGATTTCACCCGTCTTGGTCTCAAAAACCATGGGTGAGTTCAAATGGGTGTAAGGCATCATGCTGGAGACGTGAAGCTCCTGACGTGCGGTTTTCAATAACTTAGAAAGGCTCATAAGAACGTACTCCCCAAATGGATTTATTAAGCATGCTGGGTAATTTCAGCAGGGTTTTGAAAATAACAAAGAGACTCGCGTCATTGCGGCATATCATCCAACCCACCGCATGCACGGGAATAAAAATCAGGCCGTACAACAGGTTGCCCATCACAATGAAGGAGCACACCGAAAGCATGAGGTTGAACCCGTGGTATTCCAGCGTCACACCACCGACCATCGCAGGTCGCGTGAGTGCTGAAAAAACCGTGTTCACATCCATCGTGTTATCACTCATAGCTCGTCCTACTTCAGTAATGCGTCGAGTAAATCAGAGCCGCCAAAAATCACGCCAAGGCCCACCAAAATCATCACGAACTGCTCTTTGGGGAGCTTGTTCCTTGCAAGGCAGAGGTAGCCCGACCCCACAATAGCGAGCACACCCACCCCTCGCGCAACCGAACCCTGAAGAATATCGAGGCCCTTCGTAAGCACCGAATCAATGCTCGCCGTTGCGTGACCCACACCGGGGACCATCAGAAGTGCTAAAAACCCGTATTGTTTAATGTGACTAAGCGGCCCTTTTAAATCAGCCATTTTTCTCTTGAGTTTCTTGACTAGCTTGCTGAAAACAATCATCTCGGTTGCTCCTTGGGTTAAGTTATTCATGGTTGAAATCTCATCGCTCGTGTGCGTTAAAATGACGCTCAAGCTGCGTCATGGAACTTGGGTGACTGAAGGTGTCGTTCTGCTGGATATCAGAGACAACCAACGTCGTGAAATACATCAGGCCTAAAGACGCGGTCAATACAATGAACGACGCCACCGCCTGAAAACCTTCCTTCAGGAGGCATCTCTTTTCATGGCTTACATGAGCAAAATCTCTCATAGAGGCACTTCGATGAGCCATCACATGACCCGCTATTTCTGAGTAATTAACCTGCATAAAACCCTCCAATCACCTTATTTAGGCTGCAAAAATCCCTGAGCACTGATTTGCCCAATTTTTTACAACATTCCTTAGAAAATCTTCGTGCTTTAGGTCTTGTCCATCAGACCTAAATACTCTTTAAAAAATACCTGCAAGCGTCTCGGCGAGACCCTCTTCGAGCACAGGTTTAGCTTTGTTGAATGACAGGTTTGTGCGCTCAGGACTGGATACCACCCGAGTGCAATGACGCTGATAATGATTCGGACGTGTCTGCTCTGAAATACGAACATCCGTGACCATGGTGTGTTTCACATTACCCACAACCGTGTCCGCCGCAGCGCCCACCAAACTGCCTGCAAGTTTTTCACCGGCCGCATTCGCAAGGCCCGAAAGTGCACCAAGTGCTGCACCGCCTGCCCCACCAACCGCTGTGCCATACCCGTCTTTTAAAACAAGTTGGCTAGACGCTAAACTCATCTTGCCCACGCTCATCACATTTGCTTGAAGCAAGTAATGTGCGTTGCTTGGGTTGCTTACGACTCGGTAACCATGCTCAGCCAAAGCCATTTTAAGATGAGGCGCGATATCCATCGATTTACCTGAGGTGTTCTTAACCGACACGTGAATCGTCTTCTGCTCGGGTGAGACTGGATCGAGAAAGATAGATTTGCTCAAGTTCGCCTTGGTCTCTGCATGCCGAGGCTGTGGTGCCATCTGTGTTGAAGCACAGCTCACCAACAGGGTTGCTGCGCAAGCCGCGCTTAAAATCTTTGATACACTTCCTACTGCCTTCATCTCTATCTCCTCTCAATTAAACCTTAATTATTAAACCGTACTTGGCTATCGCTCTGCCGAAGCAGCTCCGTCCTCAAAACCGGAACCGATCGTGGTGCAGAAATACCTACCTCAACTTCACCATTCTTGTTGTTCAGAATAATGACTTGGACGTCATCGCTGATCATGAATCCCTGTCCTTTCTTTCTCGTTAAAATCAACATGCTTATTCCCCTTTTTATTATTCAATGATTGCTTAACATGTCTCTGAAGCTTGCTTACTCATAAAAGCCTCAAGCTTATCTTCCATCTCTGTAATTCGAACCTGCGCTTCCTTCACGCACTTCTCAAACGTGGCCTTCGCATGCCCTGGGGCGCTACGGCATAAGCGTTTAAAATGTGTTGCTTCCGCATGTGCGGCTTGTAACCCGCTGTTAAGAGCATCCAAGTGATTTGACTGCTTAACCTCGGCTTCAACCACCATACCCGAAGGGCGCTGCCACTCACCTCGCTGAATCACCACGCGTATGGCATTAAGCTTGTGTGCAAAGTCACGGCCACACGCTTTAAAACAATCCTCGCTCAGCAAACAATGCACCACCTCGTCTCTCAAGCTGGTTTTAAAAGCGTCGTCAACGGAAAGGCTGTTAATCATCTGCGTTGTTCGTTGCTCTTGAGCTGGTGTTAATGTGTCACCAATGCGTAGCTCAGTGCCTGATGAAGCAATCGGTGTTGGGGTTGATGTAGGTTTTGTGGTTTGTTTTTGGGAAGAAGAAAAAGCAGCAGCAGAAGATGCTGGGTTAGCACCACCAAGCTCATCACTTACCTCTTTGCTTGCTGCTGCTTGTTTTTCTTGTTGTTTATTATATTTAATATTTATTAGCGGCGGGTTTGCCGGGGCCGAGTCGACCGGAGCCGGGTTTTCCACTGCGGATACTTTTGCCGCTGACGTGTTTCCAGGTTCGGGGTTGTAATGCCCGTGATGATTGGGTTGTTGGGTTTCTTCGGTTGATTCGAAATTAGGTAGCTCATGGACAACATAATCGTACTGACCAAATCTTCCTGTGGTGTTATCTCGCTTATGCTCTACGGTGATGAAGCCCTTGCTTTTAAGTTCATTAAGCAATGAACGAACGGCGTCTCGGCCATTAGTCGCGTGGTTAACGAGATCGCGAACACATACTCTCCAATCATGGTGCATGCCCATGAGGTATGAATGAAGGCCCTTAGCGCCCCATGATAATTCTGCGTCTTGTAGACAAGTTTTCTTGACGACAAGAAAATTGCTATCCCTTCGCTCTACTCGTAATACTGTCACTGTTCCTTCTCCTTCCCTATTTCAATCTAAAGTAATGAATCACATAAAGGAGATACTATTATGTAACTTTTTTACAAAAATGTAAATACACGGGTGTTATTAATTTACATTGATGCTTTTTTTGATTAAATTTTACTTTTATTTCAAATTATTTCTCTTTTGTGTAAAAATAATAAAATGAAAAAACTTATTCCTATTTTTTATGAGTGTAAAATTGAAAAGCGCACATAACATGATGGCTACCACAGATTGCCTATCAAAAAACCTAACGGCCTTAATGAAACAAGAAGGCATTTCAGCAAGTGACTTAGCACGTGCTCTTAATATCCCATATAACAGCATTCAACGCTTGGTCAGCGGGTTTACCCCCGACCCAAGAGTATCTACATTAAAGTTGATCGCTAACTACTTTAATGTCAGCTTAGATGCGCTTACTGGAGAGAATGAAGCTGCGTTTTCTCAAACGTTCCCCCAAAAAGACAATTCACCAAGATTTGTTCCTATATTTAGCTGGGAAGATATAGTGAACCCAAACTTTTTTACTCAGACCAACATCACTGCATGGGATAACTGGCAACCTGTTGCACTCTCTCCATCAGAAAAGTTAAGTAAAAAAGCTTATGCCATAGAAAGTAAACGTTCTATGCAGCCGCGTTTCCCATTGGGTACGATATTTGTAGTAGACCCAGATCAAACAGCAATGGATGACGACCTAGTATTAGTTCGAATAAAAGAAACTAACGCCGTATCACTTAGAGACCTAAGGATCGACCCTCCATCTTGGCAATTACTTCCTGTAATTGAAAGCTCCACTGTGATTACATACGATGATAAAAAACATGAGATAATTGGCATAATTGTTCTAACAATGATACAATCTAGAAAATTTTAAACCACACTAGTCATGAAATCTCTTGAAGCTACCCCTAACTACAAAGATGAATTCCAATCAAAATATTTTCCATTTATATTAGTTCTATTCTCTTCCACCTGGCTTATATCAACGATATCAGCTATTAAAATTGTTAGTTTTGTTGGAATAACTTTGACTGGTGGTTTTATCTTATTTCCAGTGACTTCCATTCTTAGTATCTTAATTGCAGATGTTTATGGCTATAAAGGTTCCAGGCAAGCAATATGGTGCGGGACAATGGTGAATTTAACCTACGTTTTTTTTATTAACTTAATTAACCAGGTTCCTCCATCGCCTTCTTGGACACTTGCTAATGAGTTTCATGCTATCTTAATACCTCAAACAAGACTGATTTTTGCATCAGTAATAGGCTTTTGGGTATCTGGTTTCATAAATTCTTATTCCATGTCAAAACTTAAAATTCGTGGCTTGGATCTAGCATCTAGAATTCTAATTTCATCCGTTATATCCATTACTATTGATATTTTACTTTATTTTTCAATTGGCCTCTTGGGCACCATTCCCTTTGCAGTATTTAAACAATTATTGCTATTTGCATACTCTAAGAAACTAATTTGTGAATTATTATTTCTACCTATTATTTGGAAACTAATAGATGTATTTAAAAAAATAGAAGGGTTTGAAATATATGATATGAATACAAATTTCACACCTTTTTCTATTGATAATGTCTATAAGATCAATGATTATCGAAAAATACAAATCAATAAAAAGAAGAGTTCATTAACGCAGGAGCGAATCATTGAAGATCGTTGATAGGTTTAAGGTCCTATTGATGGGTTACGCTACCTCACTTAAAAGAAACTCGAGTATTGCTTCATTAAAAATGATAGATCAAGACTCTCTTAAGGTGAGCCTGTATTTCAGGGGCTGTAATAAAATAAATACTTTTTTTCTATGTGATTTAGTTTTTGATACAACTATCATTTCAAGTTTACCCCCAAAATCAGCAGCAACTATAGGCTATTACTATGGGATTAACTATAAAAAAATGTTGCATAAAAAAGGCAGCTTTAACTTTTCACTTCAAAATGAAAAAGAAAATTTTAAAAATCAAATAATCTCAATCGATCGGAGTAAAAATATTATTTTTTCATCACAATTAAATAAGTTAGAGAGAGAGTCTGTTAAAATGCATCCTTTTGAAATCATGAGCAACACAAGTCTATTATCAAATTTTCACCCTCTCCAAGCCTGTTATATTGGCATTCAGGCAGGAATAAAAAGAAATAGATAAAAGTTAAGTTAATTTTGGCTCTGGCAAGTCTGGATGTTCCATTGGGTTTTGCGTCAAAACTTGTACTAACTGCCCCACCTCATCAAACTCACCAACCACCAAGTCAAACGTATCACAAATACTTAAACCGTCTACGAGATCAAGGGATAAATCTCTGGACTTTCTATAGTTAAAAAGAGTTAAATGTGGATCATATAGATCTGTTCTAATAGGTTTTACATACGTGGTAATTATAGCAAATAAACTCTCTAGCCCCTCTCTTTCTTCTGGAAGCAATGAAATCCAGTAAAGATCTCTACCAAAAGTTACGTTGCTATAGGTTTTGAATGTGAGCGTCATTTCAACCTGTTCAAGTTGATTAGATAGCATCACCCATAAATCATAAATTTTTTCAGAATCATAAAAAAATTGACAGATAGTTACGTGAGGAGCCGATGCTTCCCCCAAGCAATAGCTAACTGCATTAACTTTATTATTGCCAGCTAAAGAAATAAAATCTCCAGACCTAGCTCTTGGGATAAAAACTACACCATATTTTTTGTTCATTAAGCGTCACTCATATGATTACTTCTTTAAACGCACCCCTGGTATAATAATAAACATTCATCGTAAAGCGCACCAAACTATGTCTCATATAATATTCAACGGAACAATTATTTTATCCGAAACTCCATGTCTAAATGTTTACGATAGAGGATTCACACTTGGGCATGGATTGTTTGAAACTATGCTAATTAATTACGGGTCAATTCCATTGCTATCTTATCACTGGGATAGATTAATGGCAAGTTCTTGTACACTTGGGATTAAATTACCCTTCACCTACTCAGACCTACAAGCTATGACTACCGATATAATTTCGAAGAATCAATTGTCAAATTGCAAAGGAAGCCTCAGGTTAACGGTAACAGATGGAGTATCAGAGCGAGGAATACTTGCAACTGGCAATCCCACGCCGTCCTACACCCTGACATCGGCCACCCTACCAGAAAAGAAACGCCACTCAATGAGCGCAATGGTTGTAGAAACACGGCGAAACGAGCTATCAATGGCATCACGGGTAAAAAGCATTAGTTATTTGGACAATATCCTTGCTAAAAAAGAAGCTGTTATCAAAGGTGCTGACGAAGCCTTCCTTTTGAATTCGAAAGGGATCCTAGCGGAAGGATCTGTATCTAACGTATTCATCGTGCACAATAAAACCGTGTCGACTCCTCGCATTGACGACGGAGCTCTTCCTGGGGTTGTTAGGCATATTATTTTAAATGAACTAAACCTCAATGAATTAACAATAAAAGAGAAAGAAATATCACTAGAGATGTTATTAAACGCGGAAGACATTTTCATAACCAACGCATTGTTTGGGGTCATGCCAATCAATCAAATTAATGATAAAAAAATTGAAAGTAGCTCTAACATTGCAAAGCTCATATCAAAAAAGCTAATAGAACGCTTTAATTACATTTAAATGGCACTAAAAAAATACCAGATCAATCCAAGATCTTTGCCATATAGTATTCATCCCGATAGATTCCATCGACACATAGGGACTGCCTTTTGGTCCCCTCAATCTCAAATCCCATCTTTTGATATAGGGCGATGGCGGCCTTATTATGACTCATGACGGTTAGGTCTAATCGTGTGAGTTGATGTTCTGAGGCCCAAGCAAAAAGGGCTTCAAATAATTGGGCTCCGACACCTTGATTAGCGTAAGCTTGAAGAACGGCGACAACAATGTAAGCCGAATGACGATTTCGTTTAAACATTCCGCCATTGACCATTAGATAACCCACATGTCTGCCATCACCTTCGGCCACCAGATTGGTAGAATTTTCCTGGTTCAGGATATGCTGCACGCGACTTTGAGTTTGCTCGATCGTAACGTCTGCGGTCTCACCGGGCTCACACAACAAAAACCTTGTTTCAGTAAGCAATTGCTGCCATGTGTGATTAAACTCTTGGCTGTCTTTAATTTCCATGGTTCGTACTTTAATCATAACAACTTGACTCCAACTTTTAAGAAAACCGGTGCTGGTGGTTACTCGAGTAACGCACCCATCAAAGCCTGAACATCATCATAAATGGCAGGAATTAGCGTATGCTCTTTCATGACAAATCCTTGTCCATGACAATGATCCATAAACGCAAACAAATGATCAAAATAACCACCCACGTTAAGAAACCCAATACGTTTTTGAATTTCGCCTATTTTGATGGAATTCCACGTTTCAATAGCTTCCTCAAGTGTTCCAAGACCACCAGGCATAACAATAAACACATCAGAGAGATCTTGCATCATTTTTTTTCTATCCTGCATGGAGTTCACCACATGCAGGGTATCTAAAGTTTTAAGTGGCTTTTCTTTGTCAACAAGATGCTCGGTAATCACGCCAACAACACGCCCACCTTGCTCTTTAACCGTTCTTGCTAAAAGGCCCATCATACCAAGACTCGAACCACCATAAACCAGGGTAAGATCCATCTGGTGAATATGATTGCCAAGTTGAACCACCTTCTCTTCAAGAGTCTTATCCAAGCTAAAGTTGGCACCTAAGTAAACGCATACGTGTTTCATGAAAGACCTTAAAAGCATATGAATGTTTAAAATAATAGCGTTAGCACTGCCAAATCAATTTAATGAGGCCTTACAAGCATCTTTTTTTGCAACAATCGTTGGAAAAACACCTTGGCTGTCATAAAGCACCTCTTGAACACTAAAACCTATCTGCTCAAGCTGATGAACAACATCCTCTTCTAATTGATAAGATTGCCAATTAACTTTAATCAATTCACCAAAAATTAATCGTTGCGTTAAAGCGTCCTCTTCATTAACTCGCTTCCATGGTGATCGTGAAGACATAGCTGGTGGCGGAGTGACAAAACTCGTAATCAAGATACCTTCATCTTTAAGCGCAGAATAAAATTGCGTATAAAGCTCAAGAAGTCTCTGAGGATCCGGTTCATATATATTCAAGCCATTACTGACGATAAGATCAAACGAATCCTTTAGTTTAAGCTTCCAAGCATCTTTTTGTGTGAATCTCGCAAAATCAATGCTTTTGGTTTCGGCATTTTTTCTCGCTAATTCTAGTGATGATGGGTCAAGATCGATGCCTGTCAGAGTAATATTATTTAACTCACTATAATCCAACGTTAATAAATCATCCATCAGGCCACAAGGTATCGACGCTAACTCCATGTTATTTGATAGTCGCTTCATCACCTGCTGTTGGAAAATAAAAAAACGTTCGTGTGTTCCTTTAATACCAGGTGCCCGATGCAGGATCCATGACTCTAGAGATGACAAACCTATAAGATGTGGGCCATGCAATATCACATAAGCTGTCCAGTACCCATTAAGCCCTCGCTGAGTTAATAAGAAACGGCCTAACTCAAATTCACTTAGTTCAGCTAAAAGTTTTATTTTTTCACTGAGATCAGATTCGTCATCCAATCCGTTACTCCAATATTCAATATGTTCTTCTAGATTAAATCGCTCGTTATTTTGGTGTGAAATCAACACGTGCTTTCTTAATTATCAAGATCTG
>JARGNP010000046.1 GCA_029210265.1 Legionellaceae bacterium | reverse complement strand
TTGAAAGATGCCGTTAAAGAACTTAATGATGCTCAATATTTAATGGCCGTAAATTCATTGGAATTATTAATTTTACTCACAGAAGGTGGTAATAAAGATTCTATAGTGATTTGCGCTGATGATGTCGTCGGGAATATTGCTCATCGAACATTGCACAGTACGCAAACAACTTCATTTACTAAGGGTAACCCTTTTTATCCTCTTATCGCTGAAGTTGCTCGATTGTTACCTACGCTTCAAAATAAATATACACGTACAATCAATTTCGACCAATTATATGTTCCTCAATTAGGATGTATTGAGAGGTATTTGAAAACGCATTTAAGATCACGTCTTCACTCGATGCCATTGCCATTACCAGTGGATACCACATCACCCATCGCATCTTATTTAAATATAACGTTAGATGGTAATCACACGGTAGAGATTAGTCGTTTAGAAGGTGAAGCCTGTGAGCGTGCTATTACTGAAAATGCATCGAAGGTACTTAAGGTAGCTAATTGGTTACGTTTTCACATTATCATTGCAGATAAAATTGCATCATTGAATTTTTTATTTAATCGAAGGGGTGATCAAGTTTTTCATGCTATCTTGAAAAAACAAGAAGTTCAGCTGTTAGTCCATAGTTATCGAAATGAACTTGGTGGGTATGATCGTGATATGACGTCGTTTCAAACATTTTTAATGAACAGAATATCGGACCGAAAGGGTGCTCCTAAAGCGGATAAAAGAATACTGGATCATATTAATAAAGAAATCTTGGGTAACACAGCTTCTCTAGCGGGTATTTTTGAAACCATTGAATCACCAAATGAAAATGAAGATGAGATTGCCAAGGCAGTTAAACGTCATTACGAGAATTTATTTGGCAGGATGAGAGATCCTCAATCTAACATCAGATATATAGATTTTGTGTCGGATGATGATATAAATGCACCTATCGTGCACCATCAACGTCGGCAATTAAGTGTTCCACACGGTCAGGTTCCTGATATCAGCAATAAACTGAATGATATTCAAGCGCTCTTGGTGATATATGCCAAAGACAAAGGGTATAAATTTTACTTGACTGAGCATCACGTATCAAATCGTATACCTCTTCCTAATGCATTATTATTGAGAAGGCCTAAAGAGTTTCTTTATTCTAGTGGTGTGCATGCAAAACACCAGGATTGGCATCAACTTAGATCTGGATGGATTTATAGTTGCCTCGTCGTTTTGTTCTGCGATGAAAGCAATGAAGAAAAAATTGTTCAACTCAAGGGAACGTTGCATCAGACCCGCGCTCATCGTTGCGCTTTTGATAAACCCTCTTTATCGGAAATTATGAAACTGATTGATGATACTTTTATTCAGCATAGTGCCCAGTGGGTACCTGCGCATCAAGAGGAGCAGCTTATACTAGATAATGGGGAAGAAGATATGAAAGAAGATGTGACAGAAAATGATGTGATCGAGCTTGGGCCTCTTGAAATTGAAGATGCGCCACCACAAACACCGATTGTTCCGCCTGTCGAATATAAAAAAATAGGTCTTTTTGATCTTCCAGTAAAAACTTCTGATGAAATTAAATTCCTCGCGAACTTAATTTCTTCTTTTTTTCCCGGTGGTAATGTTGAAATCAAAACAAAGCGTGATTTCATTCCTTTTTGGATTAAGTTGTGCCTTTTGGATCAATCTAAATTTTTTGATACTTTGATCCCGGGGTGGCGTCAAATTAACCAAATGGAACAATGTCAATCAATGCTTGGCATACAACATAGAAAACAACCAGAGCAAGAATATTTAGCGGTTATCAAAAAAATGCAAGGTGAAGGTAAGCTGGAAAAGTGGGTGGCAGATAATATAGGGCATTTACGTGACATAAACCCAGATGTAAAATCATCAAGCATGAATGATGTTGAGTTTATCGAAGCCATTAAAATAAAGCTAACCCAGCAGCATGACGAGGTCAGTGGTTTGGCTAGAAATTTTTTAAATAAAGATTTAGGTGCGCAAGATAAGCTGGCTTGGCCTGAAAATATTCATCATGAACTTAAACAAAAAACGTTCTATCTGTTAGATGAACCTGATGAAAAATCCATTGAGGCAAATCTAAACTTCTTATCAAAACTTTTGTTACGTGACAAAGTGACAATATTGCCTAATGCGCCAGAGTCTGAAGCATTGGATTTTGAGTCGTTAGATATTATGCTTCATTATGCATTGGAGCATGGTCGGGAGACATGCACTTCAAGCTTCGAGGCTTTGCGTAACCCTTGGTTATTGGTTGCTCAAGGATTGGTTCGATTGGGCGGCGATCCTTTGCCATGGATGGAGCGTCATCTTGAAGCACCTGATTCATTAAATAATTTCTTTATGATGGCTCAATTAACACAAAGTATATTAACTACGTTGGTCTGTCGTTCAAAGTTTAGTGGTGAAAGTGGTGTGATGTTGGGGGTAGCGTGGGATGATTTATTTCGTGCAATACATGCATTTTCAACGCGGTTATATGAGTATTCAGAGTCGAATACGAGCGCTTTCTGGGAGGTGATGTGGCCAGTTATCGAATTTTTTGGTGTAGCAGATACAGATCATTTTGTAACAGAGCGTATAGCCATTTATTGGAGTGTTTTATCATTGGCTCGGAATTGTTTAAATAAGCAAAGTCGTGGTGGTTTAGCGAAGGAGTTTTCAGATGAGATCGGTAAATTAAAAAGTCAACTTCAAAAATTTAAAGAGCGACTGGGTTCTGGCGTATTCCCAGGAACTAATCGCGGTTCAAAGTCTGTTCAAGATCTACGCGTTGTTATAAAAGAACTGGAGCTCTCACTTATAAGGATGGCAGCGTGTCGTGAAGAAAAAGTGATTTTTGATGTAACGGGCATTGAGGGAGTTGAGGGTCGACGTGCGTATAAAGCCCATATTGAACAAGAGGATAATATAATCCTTCATGAAAGGGTAGATGTCGCTGAACAGAAGGCGGATGCTTCTAAAAAAGAAGCGGATGCCGCCAAAAAAGAAACGGATGCCGCCAAAAAAGAAACGGATGCCGCCAA
>JARGNP010000023.1:18446-32856 GCA_029210265.1 Legionellaceae bacterium | reverse complement strand
CACTTATGAGGCAACGAAAACCCCTTTGGGTAACATTTACTTATGAGGCAACAGGCTGCTTTATTGACTTCGTTCATATTTCTTAATGCTTTAACAAACGTAGACTTTCCAGAACCATTATTGCCTTGCAGCCATATTTTTTCCCCTGCGTTAATCACCAGATTAATATTATCTAATATCAACGTTTTATAACCTATTGACCCAGATTGAACATGAACGATCGGGCCCGACGTTTTCTGCCACGTAAGATTAAACGACGGTACTATTTTTTTTATTGAGAATAATTGTTCTTTTTTATCTGTCACATATTTTCTATCTTCTTTGAGCGCAAGCTTCCTTGTGTTAGCCGTTTGATTGCCTCGATCGACTTTAGTTGGGCTTTTAATCGTTGCGTATTTATTAGATTTTATACTTTTAATGCCTTTTTTCTTTGCTTTTGATGCCCTGTTTTGTTCACGCATTAAAGACGCATGATTCTCTTTTTCCTGTTGCTTTAATCTACTTTGTAAACGCTCAACCCCGGCTTGAACTAAGTCTCTCTCACGACAAAAATGCTGATAATTTCCTTGAAATTTATTGATTTGATAACTTTCTATTTGCCATATTTCATCACACGACTGATTAAGCATCTCCATGTCATGAGACACAAACATAAGTGTTCCTGAATACTCAGCAAGCGCCTTAAAAATAAGTTTTCTATTTCGCTGATCTAAATGGTTCGTTGGCTCATCTAAAAACAAAATCTCGGGCTCTTGAAGCAATGCCGCATAAATACGCTTAATCAAATGCTCGCCACCACTTAACCCCTCATGTTGATCTAACAACTGAGGAACGTATTGTGCTTGATATTTAAATTGATTGACGGAGGTATCATACAAAAAACGCAGTAAACTGCTTTTTCCAGCCCCATTACGACCAATAATACCAATACGTTGACCCGAGCAAATGGTGACCGATTGAGCGTCTAGCAAAAGATTTTTTTGATACGAAAGACTAAAGTCTTGAATCGATATTTGATATTTGGACATAACATGGTTCTCTTAATTTGAACGAAATTAATATAGCCGGAGCTATACCAAAGATTCGAAATACTATAATTAAGAGTTTTTATTCATGTCTGCTATTACCAAAAAATACGATGAGCGATAAATATATTAAATTTGATGGAATTGATCAAGAAAATTATAGCCGTAGAATACAGCTAATTCCTAAGCACCTGGTTGCCTCACAAGTTCACAAATAAATTTACTTTGATTAGCCTCTTCAGCATAGTCAAACTCAAATACTTCATGTTGGATACTTAGTTTACCGTCCTTTAAAGTGAAGGTCGATCGCCCTGAAATACTAGAAACAGCATGCTTACCACTTGACACAACATCGTCAGAAATAGCAACAAAATTAAATGATAAACTTGTGATACTAGACCAACTAAAAATATGGTGCTCTACAAAAAAAGATTCCCCTTGTACTTCACGTGTACTGATATTCTTTCCAATAGCGTAATCATCACAGCGACCTTGATCGCACAATTGAATCCAACCTTGATCATTCTTAATATCCAATACCCCTTCCCAACCTCCCTGTGCTTCCCCATCTGCGTGACACATTCCTGACCATATCCCTGTAAAATCGGCATAGTTTTGTGTTGAAAGTGCCGACTGAGAAAGAAGCTCATTCTTTGAAGAATGAAGTGGTTTTTCAACATGCATTAAATGCTGTAAAGGAGTGGCGAAAGTCAATGATATCGGCAACAAACCAAAAACAACAACAAACAAAGATTTTAACATACTAATTTGCTCACAAAAAAGAAACTATACTACCATAGTGATAACTATATAGACATACCGTGTCGCCACAAGAGAAATTTGAAGCAGTAGGATAAATTGAAATAACTGAGTTAACGCTTTGATTTCACTGGGTTTTAATGGTGCGCTCGGAGAGATTCGAACTCCCGACACCTTGGTTCGAAGCCTGATGCTTTAGTTTTAAAATCGTTATAAATCAATACCTTGTGAAGCGTCAAATTCACAAAAAACTGCCTAAAACAGCCTAGATCAGCGAAGCACTGCCACAGCTGGGACACGTTTTGGTCACAGATATAACTTAATCATCCTGGTCATAATTAAGTCGGCGATTTTCCTGTTCAATAAAATGAGTCAATTCACTTTCTGTTGGTAAAACTGTTTTATATTTAGAAGCAAAAATTTGCTTGCTCTCGTTTAATACCGAATATTTAACAAGTGTTTCGTCTTTATCTGCACAAAGAATAATACCTAACGTTGGGTTATCATCTTTCCCACGCTTTAATTCATCAAACATGCGCACATACATATCCATTTGCCCAATATCTTGGTGTGTTAACTTTTTTGTTTTTAAGTCAATAATAATGAAGCATTTTAAGATATAATTGTAAAACACAAGATCAACATAAAAGTGTGAAGTCTCCGTACTAACGCGCATTTGCCGGGCAATAAATGAAAAACCTTTGCCTAACTCAAGAAGAAACTTTTGCAAATGCTCAATGATGTTTGACTCTAAAAGATTTTCTTTACCAGTCAAATCATCCGGAACATTTAAAAACTCTAAAATATAAGGATCTTTAATAAAATCAGAAGGATGAGATATAGATTGTTCTCGTGCATTAGCAGAATCTTGAGAAGACAATAAACGCTGATAATACCCGCTTCTCATATTACGTTCTAAAAGACGAACACTCCAATTTTGTTGGCTGGCTTCTTGTAAATAATAATTTCTTTCTTCTTTACTCTCTAAACGCATAATCAAACGTAAATGAGACCAACTCAAATTAGCTACACACTGTGTAGCCAATGCTTCCAAAACAGGGAAGGTCTGATAAAACTGTCGGATATTTTTGAGGTTCGCAACAGAAAACCCCTTTCCAAAACTATCCGTTAAATATCGAGATAAATTTACAATTAAATACTCTCCATAATCTGCGCGTGCCTTGCCCTGCTGCTCCTGCTCAACGATACGTTTACCTATCTATCTGCCAATAAGTGTTGACCATCACAGAATTGACCGACCGATAGGCTACTTCACGCCCTGTCTGTAATAATTCTCTAATTTCAGAAAAAAACTGCTGATCATGTGTCGATGTTTCTTTAGAAGTCATATTTAATTCACTAAATTTTTTGTTTTTGAAATTAGTTTCGCCCAAGTACCCATACCCCTTTTGTACTTAACGATACATTTCAGCTTGCCTTAATTCCGCTTGGAATGCCGAGTGCCTTGGAAATCTACTTTTTATTTTACTGTGGAACCGTGCCGCTTCTACAGGTTCAATCCTCTGTAACACTTCTGTGCATGCAATGGTTAGTAATGCCGCACGATCATAGGCACCTCGGCGTTGCTTACTAACAATTCCACATACCCTTTCTTCGGCTGTTTGTAAGCACCAATTCAATATTGATCTGCTCCATTAAAAACGGACACTTTACTAAGCGACATTTTTTAACTCAAAGTTCAGTGGGCTAAGGTAACCCAACGAACTATGTCTGCGTTTTCTATTGTAGTCGATTTCGATGTATTCAAATACATTTTCGCGCATTACTTTTTTATCCATTAAAGTTCATCCTGTATGCTTTCGACTTTAAGGGAATGAAAAAAGCTTTCTACACAGGGTCGAGTCAGCCGAAAGGAATCTCGCCCCTCAGCTGCTCACAGAACCGTACGTGAACCTCTCGACTCATACGGCTCTTATTATTCAGTGACGTGATCTAAATCCTGCCTTTGCCAAAGGTTTTGTGGTCGAAAAAGACTTTTGGGGTGAGCAATGGCGAGACATGCAAAATGCGTATTTTCAAGAACACAACATTGATTTAAGCGTTGATCTGAATCATGTCATCCCCGAGCAGCATCGAGGCAGACAACGCCAGCCACAAAGCCATTATCTACGTGAAGAAAATCAGCATATTGATGAAGTGAGGCGTGATATTTCCCGTGGGCAGGTGGGTGTTTTCATCAAATATTTATCAACGAAACACAGTGTTTTTACCCGTCGCGACGTGGAAAAGCTGCTGTTTAAAACCTTTCGTAATTCTGACGACACACAAGAATACCTTCGCGTCATGGAACGTATTTTAGGGCATAAAGAAATTGTTTTTTTAGGCAAAAATGAGCGAGGACACGATAGCTTTACTACGCGCGCACAATATCGTCTTGAAGCACGTTTGCATAAAGATGTTGAAGCCCTCATGACGCGTAGGCAGCATGTCAAAGATTACTTTGAGGCTCAGCAGCAATACATTATTGGCGCCTCACTTTCTGGCAAAGTAGCGAAGGCATTACAAACCGAAACAGGGATCCCCTCCTCCACCATTGCGTCCCTCATGTGGAAGATCTCAAACGATCGCTTAAAGCTAACGGATAAGCATGTCCTCGTGGTTGATGAAGCGGGGATGGTCGATGTTCATAATATGGCGTTTTTATTACGTACAGCAAGAAAAGCTAGTAGTAAGGTGGTGTTGATTGGCGACCCCGAGCAATTGAAACCTATTCATAAAGGTGAAATATTCCGAGGGGTTGCCGCGCTAACGGGCTACATTGAGCTAGAAAATATTAAACGCCAACAGAATGCCGGAGACAGGCAAGCGAGTCGCAATCTAGCAAGAGGCCGTATTCAAGAAGCGGTACAGCACTACCATGACAAACAAGCCGTTATTATTTCAGAACATGCGATTAATAATTTGCTCAATGACAGGGATAAAGCGCTGCACACTGAAGCTGTTCGAGACACGGTGCTGTTAGCTTTTAGTCGTAATTCGGTACGTGAGTTAAACGTACAAGCACGTAAGCGATTACAAGTACAAAACAAAATTGGGCATGAAAATATTACCTTTCAAGGTTTCGAGCGAGAACTAAACATATCAACCGGAGACAGATTACTATTTCGTGAGAACAACAAAGTCCTTGGCTTGCGTAACGGTGATATCGGAACGGTGAAACAGGTCCATCAATCTGGGTATCACGTGGAATTAGATAGCGGCGAGCAGGTTGATGTGCCGAGGGAATATCAAGCCATGGACTACGGTTATGCGCTTACGGTACATAAATCTCAGGGCATGACGACCAAACATGCTAAGGTTTTGATTGATAGCAAATACTGGGATCGCAACCTAAGCTTTGTCGCTTTTACGCGGCATAAAGAAAGTTTAAAATTTACACCGATACGCTGAATCATGCTTCTCAAGATGAGTTGGTAACTACCCTTTCACGTCGTAGCATCCGTGATAATGTCATTGACTGGCCTTTGGATTATGCGACCCGGAGTGGGTTTAATCCTGATAAGCTCGTTGGGCGCGTGCTGAATCAGTTGACTAGTGTGCGACATAAGATCAAGCAGCGCTATAACTTTGTTGTGCATTATGAGGATTACCTTGTTACCCATAACATGCAGGCTACACCAAACAAAAATATCGATATTAAAACGCGTGCAAAAGAGCATGCGAAATCACACGAGCAAAATAAGTCTAACCAGATAAAAAACACTCACGCACTTGAAAAGAAAGAGCACAACTAACTTATGCGTTATTAGGTTAATATGTTATAATAATAAACTTTCCATTCAGAAACCGTCCTCATGTTTTCTATACATCCCCCTGAAAGACAACGAACGCACACGGAGAATGATACTAACTTAATTCAACGACATAAAAAAACAATTAAGGCTATTCAGGGGCGCCTTAGCGTATGGGAAAATACTCGCAATGCGAATGGCTCTACTCAAGAGGCAGTATACGAAAATGAAAAAATAACACGCGCAATGCTTTTCATACTATCAGAATTTGATGGCACATTAACTAAAAACTGGTCATGGAAGTATACAATGAACCAAGCGCAACGAGAATTTTTACATCAGGTCTATGGTGACAATGCTGATGAAAATACATCTAAAATTTCTTTGCTGAAAATGTGGCCTCAATTGCCAAAAGTTATCGACTCCGAATTCGAAAGCTGGGCCGACTATATAATGCCCTTACAAGAAGACCTTCAAGAAAAGCTAATGGTAGGCATGATCACCTGTAGTATTGGTTCCATAATTCTAAGCGTAAAAGCTATGTCCGTTCCTGCGATGTTGCCTTTGGCAACACCAGTGATGCTAGCACTCGCATTCATATCACTAGCTTTGGCAGCCATTTATATAGCACCATGTTTTCTTAAATTAGGACTTGATTACCATGCAAATAGTATTAATCAAAGAATGGAAACATCATTCAACCCTCTCGTAGAAAACCTAACGCCAGAAGATGAGGCACAAAACCTCACCTTTAACCTTAACTAAGTAAGTTCACGTTAAATAACGTTGTCTTAGTGACCGTGACATACTCCCCCCACCAAACGGCTAAGCCGCTATTCAGAATGAGAAAAGTTGAAAATAAGCGTATACGTTGGTTGAGCAAAAAACAGGCTGACACATTGCTTCAACAGCTGCCACGTCATTTGAAAGATATGGCAGCTTTTACTTTGGCAACGGGTTTACGGCAATCTAATGTGACTCAATTGCAGTGGAATGAAGTGGATTTAATTAGAAAACACGCCCTCATTCATCCTGATCAATCGAAAACAAAGAAAGCGATCCCGGTTCCTTTAAACTCTGAAGCAATCGCCATCATAGAAAAACAAAAGGGCTTACATCCCCTCTTTGTATTTACCTATTTTGGTAAGCCTGTTACACGGTGTAATAATCATGCTTGGCAAAAAGCATTGGTTCGAGCAGGAATCAAAGATTTTCGCTGGCATGATTTACGCCATACTTGGGCAAGTTGGCACGTGCAAAATGGTACCTCATTGCAAGAACTACAGCAATTAGGTGGATGGTCAGACTATGAAATGATGTTACGTTATGCGCACCTTTCAAGTGACCATTTGAAGACGGCTGCCGAAAGAATTACAAAAAATTCTGGCACGTTTCGGACCAAGTAATGTCTAACCCTTTGATTTCACTAGATTTTAATGGTGCGCTCGGAGAGATTCGAACTCCCGACACCTTGGTTCGAAGCCATATAACTAAAGTAATTTAATCAATAAAATCAGTTACTTGCGATGTAACGATTATATTGTATACGGCCTGAAGCTACCTGAGTAAGCCACGCTTCATCTGGACCTGTTACAAATCTGCTACACCTGGTATTTATGCATCTTTAATCAAATTTACAATCAATTTAATCATCGTGTCTTTTTGCGCGGGATCACTTTGCGCAACTAACAATGCAATTGCGACCAGAGCATTATCATTGATTTTGGATTCACCTGTTGATTTTAAATGATGTTGATTACGTTGCAAAAACCAAATAAACATAAATGCGCCAATCCGTTTATTTCCATCCGTAAACGAGTGATTCTTGATAATAAAATAAAGCAGGTGTGCCGCTTGTTCCTCAACGCTTGGATATAAATATTCACCACCAAAACTTTGCACAATATTTCCTAAAATCCCTGCAAAACCTTGATCCTTAGGTTGACCAAATAATTCTGTCGCTTCTTGTTGAGCCATCAAACCTTGCTTCAAATTATTAACTGCCGTCATAGCTTCAGCGAATGTTATTTCAACTGTAATATTTGTATTTAAGCCACCTTCTGGAAAATTACCTGTGTCGTATTGATTGAGTAAAACAAAGCTATGCGCGTAGTCTGTTAATACCGATAACAGGCCTGTGGCTTCTGATTGACTTAAGCGTTTAGATTGAGCTTCTTGAAACAAATCAATCGTCTTCTGCAACTCTTGAAGCTGATTTTTTTGTTGATTTAAACGCTCTTGATCCAACGCATAACCTTGGACCAAATATTCCTTAAGCACTTTGTTTGCCCAGATTCTAAATCGAGTTCCTTCTTTGGATTTTACTCGGTATCCAACTGAAATAATCACGTCAAGATTGTAATGCTTTATTGTATATTTTTTGCCGTCTGAGGCAGTTGTCAAGGATTCCTTGACAACTGATCTTTCGTCCAATTCACCTTCATTAAAAATGTTACGAATATGCAAACTAATACTTTGTTTGGTTTTCTGAAACAGAGCAACCATTTGAGATTGATTTAACCAAACAGTTTCATCATGAATAGGTACTTCAGTTTTTAAACTTCCATCTTCAGCTTGATAAAGCAGTACAGAATCATCCATTTTAATACCCTTCCAGTTGGAGTTGTGGAGTAGCTACGCTTGCGTTCCTTCACTGGAATCGATTATACCAAATCATGCAGTACCAATAAATAATTTTGCGACAATAAAGGGATCGGCTGACTTAATACTTCAGACTGCGCTTTTGACATATCTCATTATAAAATAATAATACAATCTTATGCGTCACTGCATTTACCTGCAGTGACGCATAAATATACGCAAAAAATTCAAGTTTAAAATCAACACGTTATGCTCCAAAGTTCAAACGCGCAGCACGCGTATGAACACAAAAAGGGATAACTAACACGCATTACAAACGTAATTTCTGGCCCATTTTGAAAAGCGCTCGCCATAAAAACATCTCTTACATTAAAACCTTAAAATACTGCCAACCAAGCAAAAACTTAAGGAGTTTATGTTCATTCCCGATCTGCGTGATTGAATATTGATGGTTAATCTGTTGATTTTACGTGGGAAATTTTGAAACGCATATCTGCGTCACTGCAGATAAAGAGGCCGCAGTGACGCAGAAAGAAAATATTTATTCTGGATATTCAGAAGTTAAGTTTTATCTTCAAGTAATTATTAAGTTTGTGAAGTATTCACTTTTCACAGCATGATATTAAGTGTTACTTAGCGCTAGGTTAAAAACCCTTATTTTGAAGCCCGCGCGCAGCCAATAACCATTGGCTATTTTATCTTCTCAAAACTCATGTCAGCTATGATGTATCGAGAAAACGCTATCAAGAATGGTTATTGAGAATGTTAGAATGTAGACGTCCCGTAAAACAAAAAATATTTTTTAACCGCTCTCATAAACCACCGTTTTTGAGAGTCAAGTTCGATTATAAAGCCTCTTTTTCACATAATAAGGCATTGTTTCTGCTTTTGTTCATAGCAAAGAACCTCAGTAAGGTAGCGTTCTACCCCTGTTTTTCTGATACGGTTCTTTGGCGCATACTCTGCGCTTTTCTCGCACGGGAAGTTTTTATATCGATCGACAATAAATTTTACCGCCTCATCAAGATCCCCCAAATCTTCTTCCGTAGCGTCCTTCATTACTTTCATATAGGAACCATAGTCAGCGATTACATCTGCCATAAATGCATCCATCGATTTAATTTCTGAGAATCCTATTGCCCATTGCAATAAATCTCTCACACGGCCTTCTAAGCAATAACCACTACTTAATCGATTAAAGAACTCTGGCAATTGTCCAGCCGTTTCACAGCAGTAATAGGCGCCAATGATATTCTTTAATAATCGATGTAATATCTGGTCAAATTCCTCTGGGTTTTGAACTTCTGCATGGTCAGTGTGTAACGGAAGATTATCTGGCCTAAATTCAACACCTGATTTTCTCAACTCAACTGAAATAGCTTGCTTGAGATCTGCATCATTTAGTTCACTATTTCCCTGGATCATTTCTGCTTGAATGGGTGCTATCACTGTATCTAGACAGCTGTTAAAAACTCTATCCCTTACATTGCCCTTCGAAGTTGTTGCGCTATATAAAAGCGTTCCCTGGCTATTGTTATAAAAATAAACAACATCTACGCTAAGCTCTGCAGGAGGATGAGTGAATAGCACTTTGTGCCCGGGTGCCAGGTAGTACATCACGCCGTAATGTTGCGTGACATGCTGGACAATGGCCGCTCGATGTTCGATGAGATGAAGAATGCCCGGGAAAATAGTTTTGTTAATAATGCGACGCACATCCGCTGAAACAGCGAGGCCTGAGAATTGCTGCTTCATAGCTTCAAAATGTTCTAAATAATTAGCTTCACTAATATCACGTTCAGCAGTCATTGTTGCCCGTGGTCTTAGTGCTGCAATGGAGCTGGTCGCTAATAATTTTCCAGCCAAAATAGCATTGAAACTTTTCACATGATCGTTTCTTGATGAGCGTTCATGATCACTAATAATGACATTGATGGTACGCAGCGTGTCTGCACCTAGTTGCTCTTGTTCGGCCTGAAAACTTTTATAAAAACAAATTTTCAATTTAGTGATAAATTCACTGGAAAATGAGGAAAAAAATCCATTCGTCTTTTTTTCTTTATCCACTGCTTTTTTGACAACAACAAGTAAGGCAGTAAATAGTGACAGTGATAGTGGTTTATCAATCGTATCAAATGCCTGCAAATCCAGTGCTTCTCTAAGAGAAACAACAGTACGCTTAAGTTTTTTATAAGCAGTAAATAACTCAATGTGATCATATAAAGATCGAGCATACTGTTCTTGAGCAGGATTTAATAAAACAGTCCTCCATTCATCAGCAAAAGCTTCTAATATTTTATAAGCTTGGGCATCAACGGCATCGCCCTGTGCAATCGCTTTCGTTATTTGCAAAAGAGTTTTGCGCAGCCACAGTAAAGGGTTATTGCGACCTCTAGCTAGCTCATGTATCGTTTCCCCATTTTTATTTTTCACTGTCCAACAAGCAGCAACTTGTTCCGGATAGTGTGTGAGACACAAATCAAATTCATCCTTTTTCTGATCACGGACTAAGCTATGCAGTATAGTATTGCCACCCCTGTCTTTTTCATGCAGATTCGAGCCAACATCCATTAAAAAGGCTGCTGCTGCTCGGTGCTTACGTTCAATAGCGCAACGCAATGCTGTTGACTCGTTAACGGAGGTTATGCTTGGTTTCACATAATAGGGTGCGCTCACGAGTAACCTCAGTGCAGCTGTTTGCCCAGTAAAAGCTGCCCAGTGTAGCGCTGTTCCACTATAGCGAATGTCTTTTTTAGGGTCTAGATGATAAGGTGCTGCCATTAAAAATCGCATCGCATCTTCGTTGCCAGCAAGTGCTGCAAAATGCAGTGCATGGCTCTTGTTCGAAACATTCATTTGAAAAGCAGCAGTAGCGCCAAAAACAGTTGCTCGTAGTTCTCCCGGGACCTGTGATCTGTCTCTAACACCATAGAGATGCTGATATTCACTAAATGGCTTTGAGGAAAAAGGAAGAAATGTACTAAGCTCATACTCAAATCCTGGACTCCACATGCCTAAAACATGAAGTTCTAAAGAAGCATTCGCACGTTGATAATCATCTGCCTCCAAATAAATATCCAGGGTAGCTAAGTTTTCATTGGGAATGTATTCAAACCGTTTAATAAACTTTTGTCTTGGGCTATCAGCTTGTTCTCTAGCAGTATTCATAAAATTATCTCACTATCAATCTCAAATAGATTTCATTCATCGTCATTATCTGTTTTGAGTACAATCGCCTGAAGGCCATCGCTATTCAGAAATGCTTTTGCGCCTATCGTTACTCCATCAGGAATAGCAAAGGTTCCACCTGTAATATCGTCGTTATTAATGTTTAAAAGGATTGTTCCATCACATCGAGCCCTAATAGGTAACGGAAAAACTTAAGTGGACTAATCCTGTGGTGGGCTATAGTTCAGCGCATCGTAAACTATGAGCCCCCTAACATCAATAAATAGTCACAGACGTGACGGGTTGATTCGGTAAGTACTATTGTTTTAGGTTTCTCATAAACCTTCGTTTTTAATAATAGGCCTGGGACTAAATAGGTCCTCTTTTGTATATAAAAGAATATCTTGTATCTTGATACTTAGTGCCACTGTATAGCTACTACAAATGCAACTGGGACGTAACATCATTTCATTTTCAGGGAATCAATAAAAAAATCAGGTTCATTCGATATCATTTGATAACATTCCCCAAAACCCTATTGACCCCTCGATCAAGCCCGTCATAATGAATTCATAATAAATCACATTGACTTTATTTTGATACTGATTGATATCGTTTGATATTGAAAATGACGGGTTTGATATGGATTATTTCACGATTACAGCTGATGAGTTACATGCCTTGGAAGGGCTGCCTTATATTCAACAGGTCCTCTATTTCAGAGGCATTAGACCCTATATGGATCGCAAAACGGGTATCACGGGTATCAAGCGTCGTATTAGCTACCAATCGCTTAGTGAGGTGCTTTATATTGAGCCGATCGCTGGCACAAAAAATATTGGCAGCCCTAGCCAAGATCAAGTTCGCCGAGCAGTAAAACAATTAATTCAAAAAGGGCTTATTGAGGTCCAGCCCGCTCGGATGCAACTTATTTTTAAATGTCTTTTAGCGTTAAGGGATAGATCCGTCCAAAACCAGGCAGCCACTAGGCCGCCATATGAAGCCGCCATGAGGCCGACAGACGATAAGCTAGATATCATGGGTGTTTCCGAAATTTTCAGCTCACAGGCCGACAGGCCTAAACCTCTCCAGGCCGCCACACCTCATAAAGATAATAATTATTTATTTTTTTTATTACAAAAATTTGAAGCTTTTTGGGAAAGTTATCCACAGAAGCAAGGCAAACAAAAAACATTCGAAGCATTTAAAGCGTTGAGCCCAGATGAAGCACTTGCCTCCAAAATACTTCATACCATTCGAAAACAAGTATCTGCCATTAACGAGCAAAAGGCACACGGGCTTTGGGTACCCAACTGGAAACACCCAGCCAACTGGCTTGCTCAGCAATGCTGGGACGATGAAATCAGCACGCAGCAGTTAACGGAGAGACCTCATGCAAAACATAAAACACATCCTAAAAGAAAATCCCCTGGCGACATACTCTGGGAATCCTGTAAGGGAGGACTCGACTTCGATTTCGAAGATGAAGCAGAGCCAGATACAACCAGTAACATTATCGCATTCAAAGTCCACCGTGAAGAGGTTTGAATGAAAACGATGAATATAGCCGAGGCTGCAAACTTTTTAGGAGCACACAAAGAGACGGTTCGTCGATTAGTTGTAGCTGAGAAAATACCAGGGGTAAAAATAGGTAAAGGATGGATGTTTATCGAACAAGACCTTGTGTTGTATATGCGCTCTCAGTATCCTGTTCCGGTTACATCGCAAGGCGCTGCTGATAGGAGTAAAGAATCATGGCGCTTTATAAAAGAAACGCAACGTGGTGGGTTAGCTTCACCCACAATGGACAACGCGTACAACGAAGCACTGGGACTGACAATCAAGTAGCGGCGAGAGAATATCATGACAAACTCAAAGCTCAACTTTGGAATATAGCCAAACTCGAGCAAAAGCCTGTTTACTCATGGCGAGACGCTGTTCTACGCTGGCTGCATGAAAGCCGTTCCAAACGTAGTATTGAAACAGACAAGGTGTCGTTACGGTGGCTAGATAAGCATTTACACAACGTCCAGCTACACGAAATGAACCGTGACCTGTTAGAAACAATCGCAGACGCTAAAGCGGCTGAAGGTGTTACGCCAACGACCGTCAATCGAATGCTTGAAATTGTAAGGGCTATTTTAAATCGTGCACATCGAGAATGGGAATGGATAGATAAAGTTCCTGTTGTTCGGATGCACAAAATTGAAAAACATCGGATTCGCTGGTTAACGGTGGCTGAAGCTAACCACTTGCTAAGAGAGTTACCTGCTCACCTAAGGGATATGGCAGCCTTCTCTTTAGCAACAGGACTAAGAGCTTCTAATGTACGGGGATTGCAGTGGCAAAACATCGACTTGATGAAATGTCATGCTTGGATTCACCCGGACCAAGCCAAAACCAAAAAAGCGATTTCTGTGCCCTTAAATGAGGATGCACTGACTGTGTTGAAAGCAAGGCTCGGAACACATCCCGAGTATGTCTTTACCTATCACGAGCATCCAGTCAAACAATGCAGTACCCGGGCTTGGGTTAACGCGTTAAAACGTGCAGGCATAGAGAACTTCCGCTGGCATGATTTAAGGCACACCTGGGCAAGCTGGCACGTCCAGAATGGGACAAGCTTACAAGAGCTTCAACAGCTTGGTGGTTGGTCTTGTTTTGAGATGGTTTTGCGATATGCTCATCTTTCCGGTGACCATTTGCGCAAAGCTGCAAATCGAATCGAAGGGTTAGGTGTACGCATAACATAAGGGAGTTGGGTCAAGGTGTAGTGCAGGGGTGTTACAATTTTGCTACATGCCTTGTTTCAAGCCCTCGGGAATATCACGTAAGTGCTTGATTATATGGTGCGCTCGGAGAGATTCGAACTCCCGACACCTTGGTTCGAAGCCAAGTACTCTATCCAACTGAGCTACGAGCGCATAAAGATGGGTGTATATATGGTGGGCCGTATAGGATTTGAACCTATGACCAAAAGATTAAAAGTCTTCTGCTCTACCAGCTGAGCTAACGGCCCTAATGTGTATCTTGTCTTCTAACGCTTTGGGATGGTGGGCCGTATAGGATTTGAACCTATGACCAAAAGATTAAAAGTCTTCTGCT
>JARGNP010000023.1:0-18346 GCA_029210265.1 Legionellaceae bacterium | reverse complement strand
CTACCAACTGAGCTAACGGCCCCAAAGACGAAGAGATCATACCGGATCACACGAGAATATCAAGGGGTTAATGGCATTCTGTTGCTATTCTTTTCATTATTTTTAACATAAAGATCGTTTGACGTCGCTAAAACACGCCAACCATCCAATTCAAAACGTTTTTTGCACGCTGATAACCGAGAACTGGGAGCAAGAACAAGTAAGACATCGGCTCCCATCGCACCACAACCTTTACAGGCTAAAACATCCTGATTCTGAGTTAAACTTGCCAACTGCTGCTTTGTTCTTTCAGCCACCAAATTCAACGTGGTTAGTGCTTCATGATAGGCTTTCACCGCTTTAATTAATTGCTTACTGTCTGAGCGCTCAAAAGCCTCTTGTCCTAATAAAACAATCGAACTCAATTCCGTCATAGCTTCAGTCAAACATATATCTTGAAGGTGATGATGCGTTGCAAGCTTGTCACCGGTATGCAATAGAATAAACGCCATATCCGTAAATGGCCAAGCATATGCACTCAATACCTCATGGTTATTAAGATACACACATCCTGATGAAGCCTGTGCTAATACATCATAACCACTCGGGCGCACGCCTTGGCCTCCTTGCCAACTGCATGCCCAATAAGCGTCGAGCAGGGCCTCTTGATTCGTGTGTGATTGCAGTTGTGACTCTGCTGCAGCCCAATAAGCTCCTAGAAATTGCGCACTGGATGCACCCAGCCCGCCAATTCCATGATATGGATCGTGCCATGTCAGTTGTGAACTGTTATCTGCATGTGTCCAAAATAAACCTGCAGGTGAATCAGGATGAATCACAGGGCTTGTCTGCTCCGTCGAAAGTCCTACTTCAAAACACGGCGTGGTGGTGAGCACAATCGCCGGGCCACCGTGTAGTGCTGCGTACTCACCCAGTAAAAAAGTTTTAGCAGGAATCGTCCATGTCGTACTTGTCATAAGCTCGCAGGTGCTGCATGACGCAACTCCGCTAAAAGCTTCGTTGCATGTTTCAAGCTTACTCGACGATGCAACGTAAGCCAATGTTGCAAGCGTTTTTTTAAGACTGGAATCTCGTCATCATTGGCACCTGCGACTAAAAGCAAATTATCGATATGTAATTTCATATGGCCTTGGATAATACCTTCAGTACATAAGGCATTAATTGCACCCAAGTTTTGAACTAAACCTACGGCTGCAAGTACGCGCGATAAATGCGATGCAGACGTCACACCCAGCATTTTCAAACAAAGCTGCGCCGTTGGATGCAATGCCGTTACACCACCGACGGTCCCCACCACGAGCGGCGCGGTTAACTCACCCGTTAAAACGCCGTCTTGATAACGCCAATGCGAAATCGCTTGATACGTACCCGACCGTGATGCGTACGCATGAACGCCGGCTTCGACTGCACGCCAATCATTACCTGTGGCAATTAAAATAGGATCAATACCGTTCATCACACCTTTGTTATGTGTTGCCGCACGATATGGATCGATTTCAGCAAACAACGAGGCTTCTTGAATGCGTTCACCGAGAGCTTGCTCAACGTTGTTTATCACAACCCGTGCGCGTGCAAGTTTTTGATCGTTTAAATTGGATAAAATACATAAGCCAACTTTTTCATGCGTCAATTCTTCAATCGGCTCTTTTAGGTATTCAAGTACCTGATTAATAATATTTGCCCCCATGGCATCACAGCTGTTCATACTTAAATGAATCACCGCCATATCATGCCCATCAGGACGTGGCAGGCGACGTAATATCATCTCCGTAACGCCTCCGCCTCGCTGCACCATGGTGGCCGCAACGTCTTGGTTTGCCTTTTCAATCCATGACGCACGATGTTCTTCAAAACATGCTTCTAAACGCTCAAAGTTTTCAACACGAGGAATTTGTATTTGCCCTAGAATGCAATCACCTAAAATTTCCGTAGTGATACAGCCTTGCTTTCGAATCCACTTCGCTGTTTTAGACAAAGCCGCGATAATAGACGTTTCTTCAACCGCCATAGGGATCGCATAATCTTCACCATCGATACAAAAATTGGTTGCAACACCTAACGGCAGTTGAAAATACCCAATCACGTTTTCAATGAGTTTGTCACCCAGATCGAGCTTACGAACACCGCCCTCACTTAGATACGACACATCATCTTGGCTCAAAGCACCCATCGCAACCAGACGTTCAAAACGTTCTTCACGTGATAATTTAGAAAAACCTTCGAAGCCAATATGGGCATGATTATTTAACAACGGACTTTCTCCCTTAACTCACTCAAGTTACGACTGCCGGTACAAAATAAAGCAACGCGCAGTTCATATTCAATGGTTTGCATCACGTGAACCACATCATCTGTTGAGCGCATAGCTGCTTCTAACATGGGCTTTGCAAATGCAACGGTACCTGCGCCCAGCGCCAATAATTTTGCGGCATCCAAACCATGTCGCACGCCACCCGAACCCCAAATTTCAAAATTAGGATCGATAGCTTGCCCATCGTGTGCACTTTGAACGGTCGTGATACCCCAATTTCGAAACGTTTGAGCCGCCTGTTGACGCATAGGCGCGTGCTCGGCACGGTGGCCTTCAATACGCCCCCAGTGTGTGCCGCCTAAGCCACTCACATCCACAGCTGCAACACCGATATTCTGTAATCGTTTAAGTGTTGATTTTGAAAACCCACAACCGGTTTCTTTCACAACGACGGGCAAGCCTAAATTTTTCACCAAAACGTCTAATGCATCCCAACAGCCTTTAAATTGAGGCGTACCTTCGGGTTGAATGCATTCTTGTAATGGATTGCAATGAATCATCAGCGCATGCGCATCAAGTGCTTCGGTCAAACGTAAAATAGCATCAACCGATGTTGTAATCAGCTGAGCAATACCCAAATTACCGTATAATTCTACATCAGGACATGCATCACGCAACGGCTTCCAGGCTAAACTAGCATTAGGATCGGTTAATTCACGACGCTGCGACCCCACGCCCATCGCCCAACCCGTTTGCGCACAGGCCTCCAGCAAATGACGATTCACATGCTCAGCCTTAGCATGACCGGCCGTCATCGATGCCACCATCAATGGCTTATCAACAGGCATACCCAGCCGTGTGCTAGAAATATTCAGCGCATCAAAATCAAGATCAGGTAAAGCTTCATGCACCAACTGAACAGTATCAAGGCCATTTAGCTCATGGGCCTGATTGGCCTGCATGAGTGCAAGCTCAATATGATCTTCTTTTCGCTTCTCAAACTGGGTGTAATCGTCCGGCATGCTTATTCCAAAGCGCTTATGCATCAAATGCTACAAATTCTATCACACTTACCTTGTATTCAACCACTGATGATGGATCCTGAAAAAAATTTGATATTTAATATTTCTAATATATAACCCGCTGACATTACTTTCATGCCAACGGAGATGCGGCACCCTCTTATCAGGTCTTAAATTAAAAATCGCCTGGAACCGCAGGTCCTGTATCTCTGTAGGGATTATCATGATTATCAAAACCATCATGATAAGGTTCGAGCTCCTCATCTTTTAACTTGCGCTTATTAAGCTCAGCATTAATCTTAATTATCCGATCTTCTATATATTCTTTCTCGCAAAAAAGTCCATTTATTTTCATACGAAGTTCTGCCGTTGTGAAAGAAGTAATAGCACGGTTACTTATTGTTTGTGGACTAAATAAACTTAACCTACCTAGATGGGATGGCACTTGACGAACAACTTTAAACATAATTTAAATATCCTTATCATCATGATTTCAAACTAAAAATATAGATAGATAATACGCTATTAAAAGAAAATTAAAACCAATTTATTCTCATTAGCAAACCAAGATCACACATGTTTGAGGCGTTTTCTAATGAGTATTAAAAAAAGAACTTTAAACTTTGATACAATAAAAACCATACAGATTTACCTGAATAAGATAATATAGTATATCTATAAGCACGCTATATTTTTAATGCATCATTATTTATGGATTCAAATATTGGCTTAACAACAAAATATCCCGAACAATCACCACCATGCTATGCCCACCTTTCATTTTTTTCTACAAATACATCCACAACTTCGTTTGATAACCGCCTTGCTTTAGTACACAAAATAGGTCGATTTATCGAAGAGGCAATTGAAACGTGCTATTTTGAATATTGGCTAAACGATGTGTCTGATACGCCTTTTTGTTCTGAAAAAACACAAAAACCTACGGTATATGTTGCACCGTTTCTTCTACGTATGATAGAAATCATGGATAAAGAATGTGCGGTAGAAAATATCTTAATCTACATGATAATTTATATCGATCGTTATTTTAATCTTCATAAAGATGATTACTTGCATCGTTCAAATTTCAAATTACTTATCATATGCGGTGCATGGCTCGCAATAAAAAAATTAGAAGACATACCCTCAAACAAATATGATTTTGAGCAATTAGTTGCTTTAAGCGGTATGAATAAAGATCAACTTAAAGATCTTGAATTATTTTTTTTATCGGAACTGGGTTGGCAAGCTCATATAGTAAAACCCATCTATGACAATTTTTGCAACGCGCTTAAGGACTATCAACCTGAGCTTAATTTTCAAGAAATCGACGAAGGTAATGATGAGATAGAAGACGGATTACGAGGCCTTGCCTTCGTGTAATACTTAACTTGAGAGATAATAATAGATGAAAAAAACACACGTAAGTTTTATTCTAGGGATTGCATGCTCAACTGCACTGAATGCCGCAGCACAACCTCTTTTTGAGATCATTCCGTTAACGCCTTCAAGCCTACTATTAGGACGCAATCAAGTCGTGACGGTTCAATATCGCGTGACCAACAAAACAGCAATTACACGGTCCCTCACCATGCAGCCTGTCGTAGGTATAACACAACAAATTTCAGGTGATAATTATTGCAAAAATCCGTTTACACTCGCCACCAACCAATCGTGTTTATTAAGCTTATCACTGGATGGCAGCATGCTCTCACCCAGCGTGAGATATGCACCGGTCATTTGTAAAACCCAAAGAAACGGTGATAATTCACCCGATCCGTTTCTTTGTTCAAGACCCAGCGCTCAAAACAGTTTAAAAATCACAGGTATTCCCCGCGCAACCATTCCGCTTTCTGCTCACCCGGCTATCTTCACATTACAAAACGGTGGTCCTCCAGCTACACTCACCGTGACGAATCATACCAATACACCACGCCCAGCCGTTGATATTACAGCAACGCTTCCCGCGAGCTGGTCTGATGTAACTCAAGATTCAAGTAATTGCCAAATATTAGCGCCCGGTCAGTCTTGTGATTTAATCTTTACCCCGGGTAACAC
Organism: Legionellaceae bacterium; assembly: GCA_029210265.1. Classification (GTDB taxonomy): domain Bacteria; phylum Pseudomonadota; class Gammaproteobacteria; order Legionellales; family Legionellaceae; genus JAALKW01. Next base: position 13,015 of record JARGNP010000023.1, on the reverse strand, counting down.
CAGTCACACGACAGAAGTTGTTTCCGTACAGGGCCTTAATACAATAGCAACAACGGTTGATATGTCCGTCGAGACCGCAACCACCACGGCATTATCTCAAAATGTCGCCATATTAGGCCTATCGGTCAATGATACCTCGTTAAACGCAGCCTTAACGGGAAATCCAAGAAAAATCGAGATTGAAAATACAGGCTCTTCAACCGCTTTTAATGTGACTTATTCGATATCACCTGCATTGCCATCAGGAACAACCATAACACCAGGAACATGTGGGACCATATCTCCTGGAGGCGCATGTGAATTAACCGTATCGCCAGGAAGCAATGCCGGCACAAGTGCCTTGGTTGTATCTGGAACCAACACAAACACCTTAAACTCTGATATAAACGTGCTTACGTATGGTAGTACGTATCAATCCGGTTATATTTTTGCGGTGGATGATACAACCCCCGACACCGAAAGCATTGGCGGGAAAATCACAGCGCTTCAAGATCAAGCTTTTGCGGGCGCTCCTGATAACCCCAATGGCATCAGATGGAGTTCTGATGCACAAGGCAATGATGACGGAGGAGTGGCTATTTATGCCATAAATACAACGTCCACACCATCGGCCCCAAGCCCTGACGTCAAGCAGAATGATGCTCAGTCGGCTTGCAAAGGAGCAAGCGATGGTTTGTGTAATACGACCAATATTCTTGCTTATTATGATATGGAGTTAAACGTACCACCAACGTATTATGCGGCAGGTCTTTGTCTAGCTAATATTGATGGTTATAGTGACTGGTTTTTACCTGCCATTTGTCAGCTAGGGTATGGACGCTATGTTGCCGAGTGTGGCTCACAATTAGCACCTGCAGTCCAACAGAACATAGAAACGACCTTGATTGATAATGGTCTCATCAGTGACGTTCATCTTCAAGAAGGCTATTACTGGAGTTCCACTCAAGAAGGCAATCCCAATTTCAAACCACCAAAGACTCATGCAAACTATAAGAGTTTTCTTACAGCTGACCCCTTTAATGGGGCAGGTGATAAAAATAATCTTTTGGGTGTTCGTTGTATTCGAGATTTAGATTATTAGGAATAAGAGAAAATGAAAATAACACACGTAAGTTTTGTTCTAGGGATGATTTGCTCAACCGTACTGCTTGCCGCAGCACAACCTCTTTTTGAGATCATTCCGTTAACGCCTTCAAGCCTACTATTAGGACGCAATCAAGTCGTGACGGTTCAATATCGCGTGACCAACAAAACAGCAATTACACGGTCCCTCACCATGCAGCCTGTCGTAGGTATAACACAACAAATTTCAGGTGATAATTATTGCAAAAATCCGTTTACACTCGCCACCAACCAATCGTGTTTATTAAGCTTATCACTGGATGGCAGCATGCTCTCATCCAGTCTAAAAAACATACCCGTTATTTGTAAAACCCAAGGAAACGGTGATAACTCACCTGATCCGTTTCTTTGTTCAAGACCCAGCGCTCAAAACAGTTTAAAAATCATAGGTATTCCCCGCGCAACCATTCCACTTTCTGCTCACCCGGCCATATTCACCTTGCAACAAAACGGGCCTCCGGCCACGCTCACCGTCACCAATCATACTGACAAACAGCGCCCCGCGGTTAATATTACCGCAACGCTTCCAGCGAGCTGGTCTGATGTCACACAAAACTCCGATGATTGTAAAATATTAGAGCCGGGCCAGGCCTGTGATTTAGTCTTTACTCCAGGCAATACCAGTCACACGACAGAACTTGTCCCCGTACAAGGTCTTAATACCAAAACAACGACGGTTGATATGTCAGTCGAGACCGCATCCACCGCCACATTATCTGAAAGTGTTTCAACATTAGGACTTTCAGTCAATGATACCTCGCTCAATGCAGCCTTAACGGGAAATCCAAGAAAAATCGAAATTGAAAATACAGGCGCTTCAACCGCATTTGATGTTACTTATTCGCTATCACCTGCATTGCCCTCGGGAACAACCATAACACCAGGAACATGTGGAACCATATCGCCTGGAGCCATGTGTGAATTAACCATAACACCTGGAGCCAATGACGGAGCCAGTGCAATGGTTGTATCTGGATCAAATACGAATACTTTAAATTCTGATATAAATGTACTTACGTACGGTAGTACATATCAATCCGGTTATGTGTTTGCAGTGGATGATACAACGCCAAACACAGAAAGCATAAGCGGAAAAAGTACAGCGCTGGTGGATCAAGCCTTAGCCGGTGCTCCAACAAATTATAATGGCATCATCTGGAGTTCTGACGCACAAGGCGCTTATGACGGAGGCGTCGCTATTTATGCAGTAAGCTTTACATCCACCCCCACAAACCCGAGTCCTAGTGAGCAACAAAATTCTGCTCAGTCTGCATGCTACGGTGCAAGCGACGGGGCGTGTAACACAGCCAATATTCTCGCTTATTATGATACAGAGCTCAGCATTCCATCCTCTTATTATGCAGCGGGTCTTTGCCTAGCCACAATTGATGGCTACAGTGACTGGGTGTTACCTGCCATTTGTCAGCTAGGGTACGGAACTTTTTTGACTTCTATATGTGGCTCACAACCAACACCGACCGTCCAACAAAACATACAAACTACCTTAATCGATAATAATAATTTGGGTAACTTTGAAGAAGGTTATTACTGGAGCTCTAGTCAGCAATTTGATGGGCCTTCACGTGCAGCAAACTATAAAAGTTTTACGACAGCCCCATTTCTTGGTGGAGCGACTAAAAACAACCGTATTGGCGTTCGTTGTATTCGGGATTTAGATTATTAACCCCCCAACCAGAGATGATCTCAAAAAGAATTCAGTGCCATTTATTTGCGCACTATAGATTTATGTAGTACCCTACTGGAAATATTTCTTGCGATTAAAATACCCATGTTTTCTTTCCACTCACTCACTCTTTTATCACAGAAATCGGCTCCAACACCAGAGCCTGAACCAACAAAGCCTAAAAACGTACGTTTCAATAAAATGGCTTCGGGTCACATTATCCCAAATAGAGAAACACTCGAAGACGATGGCTTAATCGCGACAATATGGTTGCAGCGTGAAGAATACGAAACAATAAAAGCTGAAGCGAAAGAGCAAGTGCTGAGTTTTGCCGTAAAAAAAGGAATAACAGGCAAAGAAGCCCTACATCGACTCTTCCAGCCTAACGACCTAAACACATCATCAGAATCAGAAGAAGAAAGTTCAGAAGAATATAATTCAAGTGAATATGACTCAGAACGAGATTATTCAGAAGAATACAGTTCAAGCGAGTACGAGTCAGAATCAGAATCAGAATCAGAATCAGAATCAAAAGAAGATAACACGCAATCTTACGACACGGCAAAATACGACGCGGAACCCTACGCCCCAGACGTAAATAACCCATATACTTCCCTTAGAATTGGCGCTTAATTAACACACCCTTTGTTTCTGTCGCGTTTCGTATTATCCTAAGCTATGCTCGGTACGTATGGTAACAACGGCAAGGATGAATGACGCGACTGCAACGTTAGACCAAACATCAAATAACGCCACACAAAGTGCGCGTTTTGTGTTCGACGCCAAAAACCATCGCTACCTGTGCGAAGGGCGTTGGTCTACGCTTTATCTGGGTGATATTACCGCAGAGTTTGAGCCTCCGGCACAAAACTCAACAACATCACAACACACCCTATCCATCAGTGCAGAGCGCTTAGAAGCATTCGACAGTGCAGGCGCCTTGGCCTTACTGCAATTAATTGACCGACTGAACCAAGCCGGTTACAACACCGAGCTTACGCATTTCAACGACGGTCAAAACGAACTTTTGCATCTGGTACAAAATAAGCAACTTATTTTAGATAACAATCCGCCTGCGCCACCACCGAAGCCTCATGCCGGCGAAGATTTTTTTGAAGCGTTAGGTCGCGAAGCGGTCCACAAAGTTCGCCAATGCGACGGATTATTAATTTTAGTCGGCGATTTAACCAATAAAATCGTGCTTGCCTTCGGTAATTGGCGTTGCTTCCAGTTCCCAAGCATTGTTTCTAATATTAATAGCACGGGAATCAAAGCCCTTCCTATTATTGCGCTCTTATCTTTCTTAATTGGTGTGGTGCTTGCTTATCAAATGGGTTTACAACTCGAAACCTACGGCGCCAATGCTTTTATCGCCTATCTCTCTGGCATGGCAATTTTTCGAGAATTTGCACCTCTGATTACAGCGATCATCGTTGCCGGGCGAACCAGTTCGGCCTTTACCGCACAAATCGGCAGTATGAAAATTAACGAAGAGATTGATGCGCTCACCACAATGGGACTCTCACCGACAGAACTGCTCGTCTTGCCAAAAGTGCTCGGTTTATTATTTGTATTGCCTCTCGTTGTTTTCTGGGCCGATATATTTAGTATTTTAGGATCCATGGTCATGTCTAAATTCATGCTCCATGTCAGCTATTATGAGTTCTTGACGCGATTAAAACTCGAAGTTGGCGCTCAGCAACTCATGCTTGGTTTATTCAAAGCACCCGCTTTTGCCTTACTGATCGCCTTAGTCGGTTGCTTCCAAGGTTTTCGTGTTCAAACCAATGCCGATAGTATCGGCAGCCAAACAACCAAAAGCGTTGTACAAGCTCTTTTTCTGATTATTATTACAGACGCCGTTTATTCTGTAATTTACAGCTGGTTGGATCTCTGATGACCTCAGCAGCAAATAAAATAAATCAAACAAGTGAACCGATTATTGAGATTTCTGGTTTAAAAAATCATCTTGGCGATCAATGGGTTCATACTGACGTGAACTTATCCGTCAACAAAGGCGAGATTTTTGGGATTATTGGTGGTAGTGGCAGCGGTAAAACCACGATTCTTCGCAGTATTTTAATGCTTTTAAAACCAACAGCAGGCTCTATTCGCGTATTTGGCAAAAATATAGAAAATATCGATCAACACGAAGCTGGGAAATTATATCAACGCTGGGGCGTTTTATATCAACATAGCGCATTATTTTCTGGCATGAGTGTCTTAGAAAACATTATTTTTCCCATGCAAGAACTCGCTGATTTACCGCTTGAATTTATGACACAACTTGCACTGATCAAGCTTGTTTTAGTAGGCCTGCCTCCCCATGCCGCTTACAAACTGCCATCTGAACTCAGCGGCGGAATGCAACGCCGTGCAGCTGCTGCGCGCGCTATAGCTATGGATCCCGAGCTTTTATTTTTAGATGAACCAACATCAGGATTAGATCCTTTAGGTGCTAAACAATTTGATGAGCTCATCTTGTTTTTACGTCGCGCATTAAACTTAACTGTGGTGATCGTAAGTCACGATATTGACTCGCTTACCCGAACAACGGACCGTGTTGCGTTTGTCGGCGAAGGTAAAATTCTTGCCATCGATCCTATTGACAAATTGATGAAAAATAAACACCCTTTAATTAGCGAGTATTTTAGTAGAATATAAACTAATATAATTAATAATTATATAACTCAGGAGGTTCAATCGCTTGGAAGCAAAAACCCATTACACCCATGTTGGGATCGCAGTCTTAGCACTTGCTGTAAGCTTACTTTCGGCGAGCCTGTGGCTGTCTGTTGGGTTTGATCGTAAGAACTATCATAATTATTTGGTTTATTTAAACGAACCTGCGGGCAGCTTAACCGAAGACTCGATGGTCAAATATAACGGTGTTCGTGTAGGGCTTGTTAACTCAATCGAGCTTAATCAAAAAAACCCACAACAAGTGATCTTAGTATTAAAAATTGATGAAGAAATCCCCATTACCGAAGGTACACAAGCCACCCTGATTTCCCAAGGTATCACCGGTACAACCTATTTAGGCCTTTCTTCAACCACACCTTCACTCAAACCACTCAAAAAAACGGCAGGCAACCCCTACCCCGTTATCCCTTCAAAACCTTCGTTCTTTTATCAACTTGAAAAAAATATTGATAAATTAACACAACAAGTTAATCAGGTGTTTGATAAAGAGAATACGGATAATATTCGCCTCACGCTCGAGCATTTAGAAAAGCTCTCGGCTGTATTTTCTAAAAACGACACCAGTATTGATGAAAGTCTTCAAGAGCTACCCAAACTCATCAAAGGCCTCAAAGTAAGCGCTCAAAAATTTGATGTGATGGCTGATGATGTCTCTGTATCAGGCAAGCAATTCACCACGACCATGAAAGCAGGAAAAGACAGCATCGACCAAATTTCACAGCAAACGCTCCCACCGGCAACCCTGCTGTTAAGACGTCTCAATGAAATCGCGGCAAACCTTGAAAAAATGAGCGCGACCATGCGACAAGATCCATCCATTGTTTTACGCGGTAGCGCGCCACCCAAACTCGGCCCAGGAGAATCCTTGTGAACCAGGTGAGTATGCATAAATCTATCGGTTTTTTACTGAGCTTATTTGTACTCTCAGGCTGCTCCCCTGTGAAAGCCCCCGTCACACATCAATATATGTTAGACATACCCGTTCATAAAAAAACAACTCACAAACGCCTTAATTATACCTTGCTTGTTTCAAAACCTGACGCCATGGCGGGCTATCAGACCGAGCAAATGCTCTACGTCAAAACACCATTCACACTCGAGCCATTTGCAAAAAATGCTTGGGTTAGCCCACCTGCAGCCATGCTCTATCCTGTGTTAGTTCAGCACATACAAGACAGCCATGTGTTTCGTGCAATTACCTCCAGTCCATTTGCCGATAAAACAGATTATCGACTAGACACGCAATTACTTACACTCAACCAAAATTTCTTAAACAAGCAAAGTACGTTGAATTTTACGGCCAAAATTGCAATCACACGTGTTTCGGATAACCACGTGCTTGCATCACGACTCATTATTAAACGCATTCCCTGCTCCAGCAACACACCGTTGGGTGGTGTGATTGCCGCAAATCAGGCAAGCTCTGCGTTTGCAGAAGACACGCTTGTTTTTGCGATTAAACAGATTCAACGCGATGCCTTGCGTAAAAAAACTTAATCACCTCCATAGTCAAGACATCAAAACCTTTGTACAATAGGATGTCATGAGATATAAAAATAAAAAATTCAACCGTTTAATCAGAGGGATACTTAAACATGAGCACAAAATTCTTACTTAAAATGGGAGCCCTGGCGGCAGGTTCGCTTTTGATGGCATCTTGTTCTCAAACCAACGATATGTTTGATCGCGCAGGCTTATCTTCAAACGGTTTAGGCCGACTGACTCATTTTGCTGGCCAAGAAGCCGGTGAAATGTACACAACACAAGCCCCTCATAACCAAATCTATTTATTTGCTTATGACAACAGCGGCGTTGCATCAAAATACGTTGCTTCAATACATGCGCAAGCGAATTATCTCAAATCTCATCATAAAGCACGTGTTCTTTTAGCTGGAAACACCGATGATCGCGGCAGCCGTGAATATAATGTCGCTTTAGGTGAGCGTCGTGCAAAATCAGTCGCTCAAATGCTACGTTTAGCCGGTGTTGATAAACGACAAATGCGTGTGATTAGCTACGGTAAAGAAAAGCCTATCAACCTAGGTCATGATGCAGAATCTCGTGCTCAAAACCGACGTGTTGAATTAACGTTCGAGGTAAAATAATGAAAACACCCGTTCATCACACCTTCGTTGCCATGGGTTTAAGTTGCTTGATAGCTTGGCCTGCTTTTGCTGAAGCTCCGGTGGTGGATGAGAGCGAAAATTACGCGCTCTTCGATGAACAACTGGCCGCAACCGAGCGGCCAGATTTTCCTCTGGCCCAAGCAGTACCCAACCCTGCTGAAGAAGAGCGCATCGCACTGGCCTTCGACGACACGTCACCAAATGAAATACCACAAAACGAAGACGTGACCTTATTAAATAAACTGCAAACCATGCAACAAGAAGTAAATAATCTACGTGGCCAACTTGAAGTTCAAGTTCACGAACTCCAAACATTAAAGCAACAGCAGCTTGATTTTTACAAAGATCTTGATTCACGCATACGTGAACCCAATACATCAACGCCCCAAACACTATCACAGCACGATACGACAGATATAAATAATCTAAATAATCAAACAGAACAAGCACAAACATCGGCCGCTCTTTCAGAAAGCACAGCCCCACGTGGCAATCCGGCTGATGAGCAAATTAGCTACCTAGCAGCCTACGAACTCATCAAAAGCAAAGAGTTTGATAAAGCCGTGATGGCTATGAATAGCTTTATTAGCCAATACCCACGTGGTGGCTACACGGCTAATGCCCACTACTGGCTCGGTGAGTTATACATGGTTAAAAAAGCCTATCCTGATGCTATTCAACAATTTCAGACCGTGCTTAAAATCTTTCCTTCATCCAGTAAAACATCCGATTGCTCACTTAAAATTGGGTATGCACTTCTGGCTTCAGGACAAAAAAATTCAGCTCGCCAACACTTACAAGATGTTATTCGAGACTACCCAGACACACATGCTGCAGAACTTGCTGCCGGCAAATTGGAAAATATCAACAGCTAATGAATCGTTTTTCACATCAACTTCGTATTACCGAAATCTTTCACTCACTGCAAGGTGAGTCCACAACCGTTGGGCTTCCGACGGTTTTTGTGCGCCTAACAGGCTGCCCTTTGCGCTGTAATTATTGCGACACGGCTTATGCATTTCACGGCGGAAAAACGCTCGAGCTCGATAATATTCTAGAGCAAATCGGTGCTTTTAACTGCCAACACGTCTGTGTTACCGGTGGCGAACCGTTGGCACAACCTGGATGCATCAACTTACTTACGCGCTTATGTGATGCAAACCACGCTGTCTCGATTGAAACCAGCGGTGCACGCGATCTTAAAGATGTGGATCCACGCGTCATGATTGTTATGGATTTAAAAACACCGGATTCAGGTGAGAGCAGTAAAAATATGCTATCAAATTTAGCTTATTTAAAACCGACCGACCAAATTAAATTTGTGATTTGTAGTCGTGAAGATTATGAGTGGGCGTGCACCATGCTTACTGAGCATAGCCTAACCCAACATGCACACGTGTTGTTTTCCCCCAGTTTTGAGCAAATCAAACCCAAAAAACTTGCAGAATGGATTCTAGAAGACCGACTTCCCGTTCGGTTCCAACTGCAATTACATAAAATATTATGGGATGATGCCCCAGGGCATTAATTTTTATTTGATTTTATTTTATTTTAAGGATAATTTGTTATGTCATGGTGTGCCGAGGCCCCTGCTAATATTGCGCTGATTAAATACATGGGCAAAGCGAGCCCAACCACAAACTTACCGCTCAATGCTTCGCTATCGTATACACTACCTCATCTGATTACGCGCGTTGAATTGGAGGAGAGTTCGGGACAAAGCGATCGTTGGGAAGCATTAGACAAACCTGATTTTATTCCACATATATTTTCAGAAAAATCACAGCAACGCTTTTTAAAACATCTTACTTTTTTGAAGAAGCAGTTTAATTGCGAAACTAACTTTATTGTTCGTTCAGCCAATAATTTTCCACACGGGACGGGACTTGCCAGTTCAGCATCAAGCTTTGCAGCACTTACGCAAGCTGCTGCCGAAGCGTGTGCCGCATGTACCCACACCCCTGTCCCCTCTATTCAAGAACAAGCAAATTTTAGCCGGCTTGGCTCAGGGTCTTCGTGCCGATCTTTTTTTGGACCTTGGGCGTTCTGGGAACATGACACGGTTCGCGAGATTGAACTACCTTATCCTGAGCTGATTCATCAAGTGATTTTAATTCATGAAGATGAAAAAGAAGTGTCTTCAAGCGAAGCCCACAAGCGCGTTAGTGTTCTGCCCGAATACCCTGCACGTAAACTTCGTGCCGAGCAAAATCTAGCTGAATTATTAACCGCATTTAAAAACACCCAATGGGAAGAAGCGTATCATATTTGCTGGCGTGAGTTTCAAGACATGCATGCACTGTTTTCTGCGTCCAGTCCGCCGTTTAGCTACATTACAGAAACAACACGTCGCGTACTCGACCAACTTAAACATGCATGGGATATCCAAGGCGACGGCCCTCTAATTACCATGGACGCCGGACCTAATATTCATTTATTATACCGACCCGATCAAGTAACTCTTGCAGATGCCTTTAAACACCAAGCCTTGCTGAGTAATCTTCATGTCTTATGATTTTGATTTTGATTTTGAAACCACAACACATGGCAAATGGATTTTAGCAGGGGAGCATGCTGTGCTCCGAGGTCATCCAGCTTTGGTATTGCCTCTTACGAATAAAACACTCACGCTTCGCTATAAAAAATCAGACCTGCCTCTGCACATCACCCATGATGGCCCTTACGGCGAAGGCTGCAGCACACCTATTTGGCAATTAATCGATACAGGATTAAGCGCACTTGATCTTACGTCATCTCATTTGACAGGCGAGCTTAATATTATCAATCATATTCCTATTGGCGCAGGCATGGGAGCCTCGGCTGCATTATGTGTTGCTATGACCCGCTGGTTCCAAACTGTATTTGATAAAGACAATTTAAAAATAAACTCGTTTGAATTTGCACGTATGCTTGAAGATTGCTTCCATGGCCAAAGCAGTGGTTTAGATATCGCTGGTGCCGCGGCACCGCCAGAAGGTGTTTATTTTAAATCCGGCGTAACCACGCCAATACAGCACGCCTGGAAACCCCATTGGTATCTTTCCTATTCAGGCGAGCCTGGTATTACATCTGAATGCATTCAACACGTTCAAGCGCTCTGGCAGCAGGATAAACCACGTGCAGAAGCTTTGGATAATCAAATGGCTGATAGCGTACACCAAGCACGTGACGCACTCATGAACACAACACCGCTTGCAATCAAGCAACTCGCCAACGCAATTCATCAAGCATCTGATTGCTTCCAAGGCTGGGGGCTCATTAACACAGCTTTACAAAATCATATCGCAGCCTTACGTGCGGCCGGTGCCATGGCAATTAAACCCACGGGTTCTGGCGGTGGTGGCTATGTTTTAAGCCTATGGGAAAGCCCCCCTCCAGAAACACCCCATGGATTAATTATCTTATGATGATTTGGATGGATGGGGACGCATGCCCCAAACAAATCAAAGACGTGCTTTATCGTGCTGCAACACGTACAGAAATATTATTAATGATTGTTTCGAATCATTTTTTTACAACACCACCCTCCCCGTTTATTAAAAAGCAACTCGTTGGTTCTGGTTTTGATGTGGCTGATAATTATATCGTTGAACATATTAACCCAGGCGATTTATTAATCACGGCAGATATCCCTTTAGCTGATGCGGCAATTACGAAAGGCGGCACGGTGATTAACCCGCGAGGTGAACTTTATACCGCACAAAATATTAAACAACACCTCGCTCATCGCAACATGAACGAATCCCTTCGAAGCACCGGGATGCTCAGCGGCGGTCCTGCAAAACTTGGCTCCAAACAAACCCAACAGTTTTCAAATAATTTAGATCGTTTTTTAGCGAAGTATAAGAAATAGTTTAGATAAAATCCCCACGTCATCATCGCGCCATACAAGCCAAACATTTACAAGCACCACCCTAAATGATAAAATAAAAAACATAGAGAGCCTACAAAGACCATCTTGATGCTCTAATACTGACTCGTGGACTATGTTAAATGCCTCAATCAAAACTAACACCTGAAGACAAACGAATAAAATACAATATTTCTTTAGAGCGCTATGAGCAAGAGCATACCGGCCTATTGAGTGCGGGATTCACCGCACCCCAAGCTAATAAAATTATCCTACGAAAGTCATCTTTTATAACAGTTGATTATGTTCTAAACCATCATACGACACTACGAGAGGCACCCTTTAATTTTAGCTCAGAACAAATCGTCGCCATAGCTTCGAACGGTGGCGGAGCGCAAGCACTTAAAACAGTGTGTGACGCCTATCAAAACTTGAAGAACCTTGGCTTTACACAAGAGCAGGTGGTTGCCATGGCGTCTAATAAAGGCGGTGCGCAAGCACTCAAAACCGTGTGTGCGTCTTATCAAGCACTGCAGAACCTCAGTTTTACGCCCATACAAATAGTTGCCATGGCGTCTAATAACGGTGGTGCGCAAGCCCTTAAAACCGTGTGTGACTCTTATCAAACACTGCAGGACCTGGGTTTTACAACTAAACAAATAGTTGCCATGACATCAAACATTGGCGGAGCGCAAGCCCTTAAAACCGTGTGTGACACCTATCAAACACTGAAGAACCTCGGTTTTTCACTAGAACAAATCGTCGCCATGGCCTCCAATAATGGCGGCGCGCAAGCACTCAAAACTGTGTGCACATCTTATCAAGCCCTGAAGAACCTTGGTTTTACACCAGAGCAGATGGTTGCCATGGCTTCGAACGATGGTGGTGCGCAAGCACTCAAAACCGCATGTGCATCTTATCAAACACTGCAGAAATTCGGCTTTACATCAGAACAAATCATCGCCATGGCGTCTAATAACGGTGGTGCGCAAGCCCTTAAAACCGTGTGTGACTCTTATCAAACACTGCAGGACCTGGGTTTTACAACTAAACAAATAGTTGCCATGACATCAAACATTGGCGGAGCGCAAGCACTTAAAACCGTGTGTGACACCTATCAAACACTGAAGAACCTCGGTTTTTCACTAGAACAAATCGCCGCCATGGCATCAAACATTGGCGGAGCGCAAGCACTCAAAACCGTGTGTGACTCTTATCAAACACTGCAGGACCTGGGTTTTACACCCGAGCAGATGGTCGCCATGGCGTCTAATAACGGCGGAGCGCAAGCACTGGAAACTGTATGTACATCTTATCAAGCCCTGAAGAACCTCGGTTTTGCACCAGAACAAATTGTCGCTATGGCGTCTAATAAAGGCGGTGCGCAAGCACTCAAAACCGTATGTGCATCTTATCAAACACTGCAGAAATTCGGCTTTACATCAGAACAAATCATCGCCATGGCTTCGAACGGTGGTGGTGCGCAAGCCCTTAAAACCGTGTGTGACTCTTATCAAACACTGCAGGACC
>JARGNP010000001.1:507370-527422 GCA_029210265.1 Legionellaceae bacterium | reverse complement strand
TCTATTATGTTGCGATCATGCAGCTAAAAACCTTTAAAATAAGGGGATCGCTGAGTTCTCTATCCCAAGAATCATAAGTCGATGTGGCTGAATTCTCTACAGCTTGGTTCGCGTAATTGATCTTCATACGGAGGTGTTCTTTGGGATCTACGCCAGCTACTTCGAACATACATTTATCCATATAGATTGCATAACATACATATAGTATAGTCTATATTTCAGGTCCTGCTTCGCTGTCATCGTCGCTTGGCGTGGGATTGGACCTTGGTGTAAGCATATTATCTTTGATTTTTTCTCGGGTTGTTTTTGAAAAAAACGACCAAGCATTGCTTGCTGGAAGTGGAGGTTCATGACGCTGCACGGCATCAACCATTTTATCTAAACGTTGGGTCATTTCGGGGGTGTACAATCCGACCGCTTCAAACAAGCGAAACACGCATTGTAAAAGTGATTGTAGCGAGGTTGATGTGTACGTGTGATACGCCATTAAGTTATCTGAAATCCCTGGTCTTTTTAAATATTTTTGGATAGCTGCAATACGCGCTTGGGGGCTTTTACTTAAATCAGATGAAAGGGTATCGATATAATCTAATGCCGCTGTTTTTGATTCGAGTGTATCCGTACTTTCAAAAAAACATGATGTTTTGTTAGCTGTTTTTCTTGTTCGACTTAAATATAGACGAAACTCACCGACAGCTTGATTGATGGCATCCAGCTGCTCATAATGTGCGAGCTGCTCGTTATTAAAAGCGATTTTTTGCTTAGCCAAGGCGATATCTATGGCTTCAGATTGTTCTGATGCTACAGCATCTGCTACAGCTTGCTCTTTTGTGTGGCTAAGTGATTCAGCTAGCCTTGCTTTGTAGTCATCAGCCAATGAATGTGGGCGGGTATGACCATCACCTTTTTCTGCTGTTATTTTAAGTATTTCGGGAAGATAGGGAATTAGCTCGTCGATTGATTCGGGCTGCTTGTTTTGAGACCATTTGATTTGGGTTAACGTAACGCAGCTTTTACACTGTTTACCAGCTGGGTTAATCACACGATAATCGAAAGCACCATCACAAAGACTGATATATAGAAAGTTTGGTCGTAAAGTTGTGGTTGTGGTTGTGGTTTGGGTTGGTAACTCCCGTAATTTATAGCATTGTAGGTCAACCTCTTCTGAAACCAGATTGTTTGCAGTGCTATTAAAATGGTCGGTATAAATGGTTTTTTTAACTTCAGTATTTTTTTCTTCTTGTTTGTCTCGCAGGTTCTCAGCCAACGTATGACCTGCTTTTGCTGTTATGGCTAATATGGTTTTTTGAAAATCAGTGTTATTCAGTTTTGCTGCTAAATCAGTCAAATCCAGTGCATCAGTCTGGGTAAAAAAGACTTCTTTTTTCATGCCTTTTACAAAATAGGCTTGAGGCGTTTCGGACAAATAAAGGGTGCTAGCCTGTGCCTTAGTAAAGTCACCATCTAAAGAGGACAACAATGCGAAACGATAGCCTGTTAAATACGTCAATTGGTCGTCTGCTACGGCTTCGGCTTTCTCCGAGGTTTTTATCATGCCTTGATAATAGGCGAGAGAACGTTTAGTGAGTGCTTGAAGTTTTTTAAAATTTTGAGCGTTGGGCTTAAAGTGATTAATATCACTCATGAGTGCCGCGTCACATCGGTGACCCGTTAACTGTTCTATATGTATAAAATTATGCGCATCAAAAATTTCTTCTGGTCGGGTATCGGTTAATTGTTTAATTTCAGGGGTACCTTGTTTGTTCTCTGGAATAGGCAGGGTGGTTATCGAGCTAGTTTCTGTATCAATAAAATATAAAACATCGGTACGATTTTTGGGGGTATGTTTTGCTTTTGATGTAATCGCTAAAACAGCTTTTTTTAAATCAGTATTCTGTAGTTTTGTTGCTAAATCTTCTAAATTGATATTTTTGGCCTTTGCCTCGGCCTCTGTCTCGGTTAACGGTGCTGGTTCATCCATGCCTTTGACAAAGTATGTTTTATTATGTTCATGTAAATAAATAACGCCGCTTTTTGCGTCACTGTAATCCTCACTTAGGCAGGATAATAATCCGAGGTCATATTCTTGTACTTGGGCGTAATAGCTACTGTATCCAGCAGGCAGAGCCAGTTCATAATAATCCGTGGGTTTAACTTCAAGAGAGATAAGGCAGCATCCAGGATTTACGCTAACCCTATGTCTTTTTAAAGAAAAATCACTGTTTGAGCTCACGTACTCATGGATTGTATGCTCTGATAAATAGAGCGTTTCAGGATATCTGTCAGCGATTTTGCCAGATTCTTTCTTTTTAGTGATAAATCTCACTGTTTTAAACGTATTTTTTAAGTGAATTGGATAAATTAAACCGGTCTTAGCTGCAATTTCATCGTACATATCTTGATATTTTGTATGAATATCAAGAATTTTGGTGCGTGAAAAGTTTAAGTGCATGCTAGCAATCACTTCAGCATTAAGCTCTGTGTATTGTGATGTAACCTTATGGGTTTTCGGAGCACGGGTAGCTGTATAGAGGTAGTATTTATCACCATGTTGAATCAATGTCGTAGGGTGAGTGTCTATTTTCTGGTTTATTTTGCTGGGGTCCTCATGGTCATCAGGATAACGCATGCTGATTTCATGCTCTAAATGCTCTGGTATATCTTCGCCTTCAGGAATTGAGGTTAAATATAATTTACATCCAGTTTGAGGGTTAGGTTTGCCTAAAGCATCAAGATAATAAAGTTGTGATTTTTTCTCATCGAAAACAAAGCAATCGAGATGTTTTTTTCTCTGGGCTTCTTCATTGTCGTGTAGGGCTTCTTGAATGGATAAGAGGTGAACATCAGCGCTGTTCAGTGATGATTTTAATGTAGATAAGCTTGATTGATAACAGACATCGAGCTGACCATATGTTGCTTCGTGCTTTGGGTTTTGAACGTCATCACAGGTGTTGAGTAATGTTTGTATGGTTGCTGCTGCTTTTTTATAGTGTGTAATGCTAGCGTTAGCACTGTATTTACGAGATGCAGCTGCTTCAATTTGTTTGAGCGAGAGGTTACCGCAAAGTAATTGGACTTGTTCATCAGCGGTAGGTGTGAGCGGTGTGATCAAACCTTTATAAAATTCATCCAATAATTCTTTGATAGGCTGGCTGATAAACCCTGGTTTCCATCCTAATTTATGTTCAAGTCTATCGGCTTCCAGGATGATTTCCGCTAGATATTCGGTGTTAAGCTGACTTAAGTTATTACCAACTGCTTCATGAGCATTTTTTAATAAACGTTCAATATCATGACGTATGTCGCTTAATAAATGTTGAACGGTCGGTAGATCAAGAAATAATAAAACATAGGACCATGATGAGCCATAATGTTGAATAATCTTTTCAATATTACGTACAGATTTTTTGGTTGCTTGTTTAAGTTCAGGACGTTTTTTTTCAAAATCATCCGTTGAAGATGCCAAACGCTCAGGCAGCATTTTGAGTAGATTCAGGGTGCTATACAGGGCTGTTGGTTTGTTTTTTCCTTTATCATCCGGATGGTTTGTTTCAATGTAGTATTTATTCTCATGGTTTATTTTTTTATAAAAATATTCCATGTGATGAGCGATGTCGGCATAGGTTGATGAAAAAACAGGGTCTTCTTGTATTTCAGACAGTAAAGGTAATATTTCTTGAACATAGAGATATGAGATAACCAAATGCATGACATAAGATATTTTAAAATCTTTGTGATTAATTTTTTCCATTTCAAGTACGATTTGCTCAAGATAATGGATGATGTTCAGGAGGCGTTTGAACAACAAAACCTGCTGTGGTGTTTCTAAAGCGCGTAAGTTGTCCGGATCAGGCTGTTTATTAAAGCAAGGAAGTGTGCCACTAAACCCAATGGGATTTCTTTCAATCAGCTCTTTGAGCAAGTCGATTAACCCATTTTGAGCACCTACCTCAGGGTATGGGAGACCGAGGTGATCGTGCTTCAGGTATAATTCTTGTTTTAAGGGGGCGCTTAAAATGTCAAAATGTTTGTAAACATTATATTTAAGATGGTTTAAATATTGAGAAAGTCGTGTATGTTTAACCAGGTGGTCTGGACGGTTTTCTGGTGCACTTTCCTCTAGCTGTTTTTCTATTGGAGCAGGTTTTTTTTCAGCATTTGATTTATATAAGGCAATTTTGTCACTGTTTTCGTGATGATCTAAGTACCACTGATATAAATCCAGGGCTTCTTCTGGTGAGGGCGTAGCTAACTCGCTATCAATTTGTTGTTTACGACGTGCATACGCAGTCTTAAGAATGCATATCAATGTATCGTTCGCGACGACGATACGTTCATTAAACTCGGTTAATGCCGGTGTGATGTCTTGTAGGTCAATTTCATCTTTAAGTTCTTCGCCATAATGCATGAACTTGTAACGAAGTAGGCCGTTCTCAATGCTTAATTGTAATTCGCCTGGTTTTTTCTGTGACTCTTCTTGCATAACAACGGGCTCATAAATATGCCCGAAATACATGAAAGCTTCATCTTCTTTGTATATTATATCGGCTTTATCAGAAACATGTGGTGTTAATTGTGTGAGCAGCTGTTCGTTACGTGTAATTTGAAGCGCTTCATAAGCGAGCATTTGTTCGAGCTGTTCTTTTATCTCTAAGATCGTTGCGTGTGCAAGCGAGCCAACATAGATATCTTGAAACCAAGCATGATTTTCTGTGTTTAGGCATTCATTGGGATTGCCTGTATCTAAGTGAGTCAATGCTAAGTTTATTTTAAAGCACGTTTTTTTTGAATGATGAAGCTGGCGCTTGATGGGTTCCAGTGATGGCATAAATTGTGCCGTATCCAGCAAGAACTCATTGTGCGTTAGTCGAGGGGACAGTTCGGAAGGACGTTTAAATCGTTTATTTTTAATTTGGGCTTTATGTGCATCACGTTTTTTTGTGAGTTTTTCTATCTGCGTCGAGATTGCTTGCTGGGTACTGCACCATGTTGTCGTGGCGTCAGCTATCGTAATCTTTGGTGCGTTTATTGATGTTTTTTTTGTAAAAGTTCTTGAAAATAAATGTGTGAAACTTAGGTCAAAATCCAGGTTTGATACGTAAGGCTGAATGGAATTATACCATCTGATACAGTTTGCTTTAAACTCATCTTGAATATGCCCGCGCTCGAGCAGTTCATTGAGGATATGAGGTAAATACTGGTGTAATGGCTCAAGTGCGGTTAATTCGGTGAGTGAGCAACCCAGATCGGCAAGAGGGATACTGGATTTTTGAATAACACCTGGGTGATGCCCGCAGGATAATGTAATGCTCTTATGGATTTCTTCATGGCCTAGTAGGTAAGCAAGATGTGGATTTACGCCGCGATCTTTGTGACGAAGCGCGAATTTTAACATTGTATTTTTTGCTTTGATGAGTCCTTTTAAAGACTTGGCATGATCCGACAAGGGGATATCTGCGCGTATATCTCCATCTTGTGCAATATATGAAAGTTGGTTTTGATCATGATCCCAGATATAGCCTTGATGACCCGCATGTATAGCCAACTCAAGCGTCATTAAATAGAGTTTGCAAGGTTTACTAGGAGCTTGTAGTACCTGGTATTGTAGTGTGCTATTTTCAATTCTTACATGGATATGTTGAGGTTGGGGCATGGTGACATCATCAAGCAAAGCAAGTGTGTATGGGCTTGAAAAACTAAGGGTTTGGGCCGTTTTCCAGGCGTCGTGATTTTCTAAGGCATTGATGAGATGCTCGCAGTCGATGTTTGCTTGTGTTAAGTGCTGAATTTTTTGATCATATGAACGGTATAACGACCATGATGCATACGTACTTAATTTCTCTGGATGTTGGACATAGGTGTCATTGCCAATTTTTTGATAGGTAATTTGTGTCGAATTAGGTTGGTTTTCTGCTAAAAAGTAGGTGTCTTCAAGTATGTCTTGCTCTGAAACTTGGAACGCTTGCGTAGGTGTTTTTGATGGGTATAGAACGCGATGGGCTTGTTCTTGGACTGATGTAATTTGTAGCTCATAGCGCTCACGTTTAAACGTATGATTCGTTTTCAGCTGCTCACAACGCTGTTTGAGTTGGCGTAGTGTACGTTCTATATTCGCGCGATTGGGCTTGTTATATGTTTCTTCGTTACTCCATGTGACCCAGTTAGCGACGGAGTTATACCAATCCGTTGCAAAATGACCCCAGGTATAGTCCATATGTTTATTAATACGAGAAAGTAACGGTATATCCGTGTCTAACATGTAAGGACTAAGCGTCAAAATATGTTGGTGTAAGTCGATCGGAATGGTTGGTGTGGGGTTTTGTAGATAAGCATCTAAAGCTTCTAAGGCAGGCTTAACGAAATGTAATGCTTCGATGGATGTTTCCATTTTTTGTTGTATAGGCTGGAGGCGTAACTCAATGAATCGGGCATCTTCAATTTTTAGCAAGTGTTCGTTGGATTCATCAAAATTAATCAGTAGTTTTGCGGTTTGCACCAAGCTTTCATGCCAAGGTTTGATTTTCTCCATGAGAGGCTTAGATAAGCGCCCTGGTTTGAGCATGAGCTGAAGCTC
This sequence comes from Legionellaceae bacterium, assembly GCA_029210265.1. GTDB lineage: Bacteria > Pseudomonadota > Gammaproteobacteria > Legionellales > Legionellaceae > JAALKW01. Next base: position 520,848 of record JARGNP010000001.1, on the reverse strand, counting down.
AAGTTTGTCTACACCGCGAAAAAGTGTGGGTAAAATCTCATATTTTAATATGGCAAGGTACTCTCGCCCTAGGTTTTTCACGGTGTCGTTCAAATCACCGGCTTCTTGATAAATATGAGTCCATAAGGTGTGTGTTTGACGTATCAGCGATATTAAATTGAATACAAAATACAAACTGTTCTGGTTGCTGTTGGCAATGGTGCGAGATAGTTGTTGACCTTGCGTAATCAATTCTTCCATTTTTTCTTTGTTAATACTGGCGGTGTATTCTGGATTTCTAGACGTTAATTTTTTAATGGAGACACGGAGCTGTTCAATATGGGCTGGGTAGGCGGGAAAGACGGCACCACAATAGGTTAGTAAGTCGTAGCCGTCTTGTCCTGATGTTGGCTTTCTGTGTTCAATGGCGCGCCCAAGGGTAAGACCTACGTCATGACTTGTGAAGGAAGCGCGTGGCGTACTGGGATTATTTACAAGCGCTAAGGCATAGGCCAATCCGTCGGCGATAAAGTTTATTTCATGACGAAAATTTTGTTCGACATCGGTCATCAAGCTTAACAGCAACTGACATGCTTCATAGGCTTCGGCGATCAGTTTGGGGTTGTAGCTTCTAGGGGCGGCTATGTTTAAGTCCCCTAATTTATCAAAGGCCTGTTCAGCGAGATAAAGCGTGTTTTCAAGATTTTTTATGCGTTTAATGTCATCAGGTTCATGAGAAAAATCCTGAGGAAAAGGTTTGCCTTCGGATTGCCTCAGATTTGATGTTATGGCTAAAATAGTTTTTTTGAAATCAGGGTCATTGATTTTCTCGGCTAAATTAGCTAAATCTTCTGCTTCCCCCAAAAAGGCTTCTTTTTCCATGCCTTTTATAAAATAGGTGTTAGGATTTTCAGCTAGATAAATTATACCATCTTGCGCTTTCTTAAGATCACTTTCTAACGAAGACATCAGCTTGAGGTCTGATCCGCTCGTAAAGGCTAAAATGCGTGCGTCATATTCGGTGCTTTGCCACGTAACCATGTTAGCACGTAGTTGACGAAACAGGACGCGAGCAAGATGTAAATCTTTAAGAGGTGTTTTCCACGCAGGGGTCATATCAGAATCAGGCATAAGTACCGTGGTTATTCAGATGAGTATATATAAATAAAGAATATATGGCTTGGTGTCTCAAGTCAAATTATAGCCACTATGTTTTTTTGGGGCTCACAAGAAAATACACCTGGGTTTGTGTTAAACTCAGTCATCTTTTGTATCTATTAAAAATTATAAGCGAGCGATTATGCTTCAAGTAGGCCAGTTTAATCAACTACGTGTTGTCAAAGAAGTACCGTTTGGTGTTTATTTGGATGGGGATGATTGGGGGGAGATTTTATTACCTCGTAAAGTTGTTCCAGAAGGCGCGGCCATAGGTGATAGTTTAGATGTTTTTATTTATTTTGATTCTGAAGATAAAATTATTGCAACGACAAAGCAGCCTAAGATTGTGTTTGGGCATTGTGCTTTTTTAAACGTGATTGATGTGAATCGTGTGGGGGCATTTCTTGATTGGGGCCTGGACAAAGATTTGCTCGTACCTAAATCGGAACAACGTAGGCCTATGCAGCAGGATAGATCTTATTTGGTGTACTTGACCCAAGATGATCAACAGCGTTTGGTTGCGAGTTCAAAGCTTGATTATTATTTAGATAAAACCCCGGTGTGTGTTAAAGCCGGTGAAGAAGTGGATTTGCTGATTGCTGAAACCACAGACTTAGGTACCAAAGTCATTGTGAATCATACGCATTGGGGTTTAATTTATGCGGGCGATATTTTTCAAACATTACAGTATGGTCAGCGTACACGTGGTTATATCAAAACGGTTCGGCAAGATGGTAAGCTTGATGTTGTATTAAGAAAGTTAGGACATAATAATATTCCTGGGTTAGCCCAGCGTATTCTAGATGCCTTGAAGCAAGCAGATGGTTTTTTAGCTGTGCATGATAAAAGTTCGCCAGCAGAAATTAAGCACGTATTTAATGAGAGTAAAAAGAACTTTAAGCATGCGATTGGAACGCTCTATAAGCAAGGTATTATTCGCATAGAATCGAATGGTATTTATTTACAAGATCAAGATTAAATATAAAGACGCGAGCTGGAGTGATTTTTTTGTTTTTTTTGGGGGCGTGTGGCGCGAGATTTTTCTTAAAACGAAAATGAATTTGAAATGTTAAGCGCGCCTCGTTAGAATGATGGTTCTTGTTGTTTTTTGTTGGCTACGGATTGCTCAATATGATATCTAGAATTGTAGTTGTTATTGCTCTATTTTTTGTCTCTGCTGCAAGTTTTGCTTGCCCACAAGCTACCCCCACCAATGCACCAAATTTTTGTGCAACATTTCGAGTGGCAGCCAAATGTCACTGTGCAGCGGGTTTACCTGCGGTTATGTGCGGCAAAATGAATTACTTATACCAACGCTTGTTGATTGTTTTTGGCTCGTTAGAAAAGGCTTGTGAATACCAACATGACACCACGAAAGAAAGCTGCATGGACTCATGGAGTTGTTATTTACATGGTGGCCAAAATATGGATGGCAACTTATGCAGTGGTACAGGTAGGGCTTGTAGCTGATGCGAAATCTTGTGTTAAGTAGTGCTCTTTTGTGGCCGGCTTTAGCATGTTCAGGTGATGTTGGCTCTAAACTTCCTGATACACATGCATTTTATGTGGGTGCAAATGGCGGTTATGGCTCCACAACTTGGGTGGGCTTGGTTCCTGAAATAGAGAATCAAAATTTAGTTCTAACCATGTCAACACCTATTGATGTACGAGAGGGCGGTGGTGTGTGGGGAGGTTTTGCTGGGGTTGAGTTCACGCCTTTTTTTGCACTCGAAGCGAACTATCTTGCTTACCCTGATGCAACGGTTGTTTTTGACAAAGACAGTTTTTTCGCATTTGAAAACAATGATCAAACAGAGCTTAATACAAAAACTCAAGCGATTTCTTTGATGGCGAAATTTATGCTAACCCTTCCAGGCACCACCGTGCGAGCTTACTCAAGCTTTGGTGTTGGCGGTATTCATCGTGATGATGAGATCAATAATGTTTGGATCGCAGCGCCTTCATTTGGCATAGGGCTTAATTATGTGTTTACGCCCCATGTGATGGGCGAGCTTGTCGGTAATTATATGTCGGGGTATGGTACATCTGAACTTAACCCAGCCAAAGATTACGTGCCTTTTTTATATGCCGCTTATGCCCGTATTGCTTATCGTGTTTAGTTTAGATTGGGTTTAGTTTGAATTTACGGCAGTAATCTATCAAGCCACTTAGGTAGATACCAATTCCAGCTCTTGAGCAAGACCATGGTTGAGGGCACTAAGAGCGTTCGAATAATAAAGGCATCCACGGCAATCGCCACAGCAATACCAAGCCCAAATTCTTTGACCATGAGCACGTCTGCCGTCATAAACGAACCGCATAAACAAATCACAATAAGCGCCGCGCTGGTAATAATTCGGCTGCTTTGCTCAATACCAAAAATTATACTAGATTTATTATTATGTGTTTTTTTATAATGCTCTTGAATGCGTGTAAGTAAAAATACCTCATAATCCATAGAGAACCCAAAGATCGCACAAAATATAATAATCACCAATGTTATATCGAGAATGCCTTGCGTCTGAAAATTAAGAAGTTCATGAAAGTGTCCTTCTTGGAAAATAAAAACAAGCATGCCATAACACGCTGAAATGCTTAAAATATTCATAAAAATAGCTTTGAACGGTAAAAATAATGAGCGCAATAATATGAGTAAAATTAAGTACGTTAAGCCCATTACCCATAATGCTGCGTAAGGAAATGTATCGATGATGGCTTGCATGACATCTAGATTTTGTACAGGCACGCCTGTAATACGCAGTGTTAGGCCTTTGCCTGGATCCATGACTCTAAGCTCTTTGATTAAAGCTTTGGTTTGACTGGAATCACCCTCATATTTACTGATAACACGAATCAGTGAAAATTTTTCACCCGTGGTGGTTGCTAAGAGCTGTTTAATGCCGGCGCTTTCACGCTGCTTGTCTGACATATAGAGCTCTTGATATTGTCGTCGGAATAATCGAGGCGTGGTGGTAACAATGCTGCCAACGCGTGCAATTGCCGTATTTTTTTCAAGCTTTCGCGTAAAATCGTAGAGTTGAGATACGTGGCGAGCGGATAAAATAGATCCATGCTCCGTTGATACAATCAGTAAGATAGGTGCTAATTCGGTTTTAGGAAAATGTTTTTCAAACTCATCAAAAAACTGTCGGCTCTCAGAATGTTTAGGAACGATTTTAAAGTCGGAGATACCGAAATTAACATGTATAAACGAATAGCCGAGTATTAATAAAATACTGAGGCTAATAGCAAAAAAAGTTAAAGGCTTGCTTACAACATAGGTTGCTAAATTATGCCATACATGATGTTTGCTAAATTCTTTAGGTTGTATTTTTCTTACAGCGAGTCGATCGATGCCATGATGAACAACAGCAAGAATGGCTGGCAATAAGGTTAAGGCAAGCATAACGGCAATAAAAACAGCGGTTAAACCACCCATACCAATCGAAAATAAAATATTAATGGGAAAGAAAAGTAAGGCACTTAAGCTTGCAAAAACGGCTAGACCACTAAAAAAAATAGCACGCCCTGCGGTTTCGAAGGTGACTGCAATGGCGTCTTGGATAGACGCCTGCTGTTTTAACTCACTTCTAAAACGGAAAATAATAAATAACGAATAATCCAAACTTAGGCATAACCCAAGTAGTAGCGCTATATTGAGTGTGAAAATTGATAACGTGAAGATATTACCGATGAAATAAAGCGTGGTTAAGATAATTAAGGCACATCCTCCGCCGAGTGCCATAGGGATGAGTGTCGCGATTAACGTACCAAAAATAATAATTAATATAACGGTTGTAACCGGAACGGCGACAGCATCGGCTTGATACAGATCTTTTTGTGTTTGTGCGTTAATGCCTTCGGTGAATACGCGTTCACCACCTATCGATAATTGCATTTTTTCAGGTGTTTTGATGGTTTGTTTAAACTTTTTGAGCATAGCTGAACTCATGGGCTCAGTGCTTTTAAATAAAATTACAGCGAAAGCATGGTGTTTGTCATTGGATATTTGTTGCGCGTTATCTGCAGGATAAATAATTTCATGTGGTATAGGAAAGTTTTTTAATTTAGATAGCGAATGATGGATTTGCTTGTTAAACGCTTGACTGGTCACACGTAGATGAGGACTGTGGTAGAGCACAAGAAAGCGGTTATCGCGTGTATAACCTAAATTTTTATTTAAATATTGTTTGGCGAGTGTGCTTTCGGCGCGATCAGCAACAAAGCCGGTGGATTGAAATGGAGTTAAAATCTGCGGTATAAAAGGAACACAAAGTACTGTGATAAGAAGCCAGCTTACAATCAAGGCAATTCTAAAGCGATAAATTAAACGGCCTATGCGAGAAAAAACACAGTCTGATTCGGTCATATTTAATCCATTTAGAGTGATATGTATACTGCAAGTATATGTCATATTTCAAAAATGCAAGTGAGTATTCATTAATTTTTAATTAAATCTATTGTTTTATTTTATATAGAATCTATATTTATATTATGAAAAATATATATGTTATAGAGCATATGAAAGAAGCCGAGGTGAGGCTTGTTATGGACTGGTCTCGTCGAGCTGGCTGGAATCCTGGCTTGCATGATGCACGCTGTTTTTATACAGCAGATCCACAAGGATTTTTTGTTGGTAAGCTTGATGATAAAGCCATCGCTGTTGGTTCTGCTGTTATTTATGATGATAATTTTGCTTTTTGTGGATGTTATATGGTCGACCCAGCCTACCAAGGTCAAGGCTATGGTCTTACGTTAACGCACAAACGCTTAGCTCATGTGAAGCAGCGTAATGCCGGTCTTGATGGCGTTTTAAACATGCTTAAAAAATATGAACGATTGGGTTATGTTACGGCGCATTACAATGCACGTTATGAAATACAGCCCCAACTTATTATAGATGCGCCACTTACCTCCGATATTATACCTGTTAAGAATCTACCGTTTTCTACCCTGGCTGAATATGATAGACGGCATTTCCCAGCACCACGAGATAAGTTTTTGAGGTGTTGGGTTGCTCAACCAGGGGCTAGAAGTTTGGGTTTTATGAAGGCGGGTGTTTTATGTGGGTATGGTGTTATAAGGCCATGCCATGAGGGGTTTAAAATCGGGCCTTTGTTTGCAAACGATAGGTCAATTGCACATGCTTTATTTTTAAATTTAATTCAGCATGCGTCAGGTGAGGTTGTATATTTAGATTGTCCTACAAATAATCCCGACGCGATGGCATTGGTTAAGTATTATGATTTAAAGCAAGTGTTTGAGACTGCGCGTATGTACTTGAGGGGTGAGCCAGATATTTCAGTGAAACATATTTATGGCATGACTTCGTTTGAATTAGGGTAGGCAGGCAACGTGGGGAGAGCGCGTAAAATGGATGCTACGTATTGTTCATCATATCAAAAAGGTGAGGCCTGCTCTGTGAATATGAGCTTAATTCCAGTTTTTTGGGAGCATGTGCATGCAACACCGGATCGTCTTGCCGTTATAACATCAGATACATCATGGACGTATCAAAATCTTTTTGATGATATGTTGGCATGGATAAAGCGCATTAATGCTTTAAGTGCTGCTCATACACCGGTGATGTTATGCATACATCGTACGCCTAGAATGCTTTCGCTCTTACTCGCTTTGCAATCACTTGAAATAGCTTATATTCCGATTGATCCTGAAACACCGTTCGATCGTATTCGTGCAATATGTGAAGATAGTCAAGCAGCGTTATTGCTTCATGATGTATCTGATAATCATAATGCGTATACGAATTTGCCTTGCAATGTATGGTCACTTGCTGATTTAGAGCGCGCGGGTTATGCAGAAACATCCGATGAGCTTATACAAAAACGCCCTAATTCTGAAAAACTTGCATATGTTATTTATACCTCAGGCTCAACTGGAATACCTAAAGGGGTCTGTGTTTCGCGCGGTGCGTTAGATAATTTCTTAACAAGCATGTCTTATTATTTCTTAAACGAAGCTGATGCGATGGCATTAGCAACAACGACGTTTACATTTGATATCGCGATATTAGAGCTGTTTTTACCCCTTTGGCAGCATAAAACGTTATTTTTAGCGAATAAGGCTGAGCATAAAGATCCTTTATGTATTCAGCATATATTACAAGAACACCCCGTGACTTTATTACAGGGCACACCTTCTTTTTGGAGTATGCTGCATTACGCTGGCTGGCAAGGAAAGAATGATTTAGTTGCATTGTGTGGGGGCGAGCCTTTAACAGCTGAAATAGCTAAGTATTTAATACCTCAAGTTTTGTCATTATGGAATATGTATGGGCCAACTGAGGCGACCATTTGGTGTTCATTGAAGCAGATTTGCTCAGCTAAAGATATTACCGTGGGTCAGCCGATTCATAATCTAGAAATGTGCGTGCTAGATACGTCGATGCAGGTTGTTTCTCCGGGTAGTAAAGGTGAATTATACATAGGTGGCTTAGGGTTAGCTGATGGGTATATGGGGCGGGAAGATTTAACGCATGAGAAATTTATTGATTATCCTAAAGCGAAAGGCCAGCGTTTATATAGCACTGGGGATGTCGCCTGCATGACGGATGAAGGCGAGTTTATTATTTATGGCCGTATGGATAATCAAGTTAAACTCCATGGTTATCGCATTGAACTGGAAGATATAGAGGCGCATATAAGAGGTTGCTTCGGCGTGCGCGATTGTGCAGTGTTAATTTATCGAGAACAATTGGTTGCGTATATTTGCCGGGCGGACAAAACAGCGTATTCAGAAGATATTTTGAGACAAAGCTTATCTCAAGAATTACCCGAGTTTATGCTCCCTAAGCGGTTTGTTTATCTTGAGCAATTGCCGCTGAATAGCAGTGGAAAATTAAACCGTAAAGCATTATTCAAGCCTGAGCAAACGCGGCAGCATGCGTGTACGCATGTGACAAGTATGCAAGCATCGTTAGTTAATATTTGGTGTGAAGCTTTAGGGTTAGTAGGCATGAGCATCGAAGATAATTTTTTTGAATTGGGTGGACATTCATTGTTGGCCATGCGAATTATAGTGAACGTGAAGCAAACACTAGGAAAAGATGTGAGTGTTTTTGATCTTTATCAAGCGCCTTCTGTTCTCGAGTTCGGTGAGCGTGTGCTGGCTGCCCCTGATTATAAATTTGAGCGCCATGAACAATGTAAAAAACAAACTTCATCATGGATGCCATTGACTGATTTCCAATTTGTTTTATGGATTTCCAATATATTTGATTCAAAAGTCAAAAAACTTAATGTCGTAGGGCGTCGTCGTATTCAAGGTCCGTTAGATCAAGATATTTTAAATCTTGCGTTACAAGCCGTGATTCAAAAACATGATGCGTTATCTTATGCCATTCATCGATTTTTACCTATTCAGAAAAAGCAATCAAGACAAAGCATTACTTGGGAAGAGCATGTATTTTTAGATGAAAATAATTATGATTTTATTGAAGAGAGCTTAAATCAATCCATGCAAGAACTAGATATATATCAAGCTTGGTCTAATAAAAAACCTTTGCTTCGTGCAAAACTATTTAAATTAAAACATCAGCGCATTGAATTACAACTTGCTATGCCTCATATGGTTTCTGATCAACAATCACTTGAAATCTTATTTCAAGATCTTTCAGATGCATATTTGTTTTATTCGCGTGATCCAACGGGGCATAATCTAATCGAATCTGATGCTTTTGAATCTTATGTTCAACATGAAGAGCAGGTTGTGCGCTCCTCCGTCGAGCATGACGAAGCGTTTTGGAGGGGATATTTGAATGACGCTGAGCTTTTTTCGTTTCCTCAAAAGCATAAACTATCTGATATGAAAAAAGCAGGGCATGGTTATTCTTCTTTCTTTCCTATAGATGAAACGAAACAACGCGTGTGGCGTGATTTTTGTGTAGAGCATGCGGTAACACTAAGTGATTTGCTTTGTGCTTCTGTTGGTTTAGCGCTCAGGCATTGCTGCGAGAAGGATATAGACATACCCGAACGTTTATTTATTAACAGTGTGAAATCAACACGTGAAAATCCGAGTTATGATAATGTTATTGGATGTTTTTTGCGTGCACAAGCCATTAAATTAGATTTAAGCGGTGATAAAACAATTGTAAATTTAGCAAAACAAGTACAAAACTCGGCCTTAGAAACATCCAGGCATCAATATTCCTCAAGCTTGGTTAAACTATCGGCAATTGGGGATTTAAACTGCTCTCAAAAAGGGATTCAATCGTTATTAATATCATGCGTTCAAGCTGTATGTCATAAAATAAAAAATAAGCCTTATCATATGAGTTCATCGATTCTTAGTGCTTGTAAGCGACTCGCCGAGCTTGATGGTCAACGAGGCTTTGTTGTGAACGTAAATATCTGGAATAATTTTTTTTCAGAGTCATCATCATCTCAGGGTTCCTACCAAGACTCATCTCGACTTTTTGGTTCGCCTTGTTGTCCCACAAACTCAGTACAAAAAGATATTTTCAATATTGATGATGTATTAGATGTATGTATATTTAAAGATCGTGAGACAGAGACGTCTTATTTAGCGTTGTCTGCGAATCTCAAACCCGATTTCCGTGAGCATTTAGGTGATGTTTTACTAAATATTCTAAATTAGTATATTAGAAACACGGGTTATATTGACTGGTTCTTAAACACAACGTAAACTTCTGTAAATTTTGATTTGGCATCATCTATTATTATGCTTCGTTCCGTCTTATTTGTATTGCTCTCTTGGGGTTTGTTGGGTGATGTGATGGCTTTTGAGGCCTCACCGATTCGAAAATGCATGGCGAGTGTGGTTGATGTAGGCAGTACTGGTTCGCGTTTGCATGTTTATTCATATGATTGTGACCATCAAACCAAAGGCGTGCACGAAGTTTGGTTCAAAAAAATTACCCCAGGCTATGCTTCACTTGAAACCAAGCAATCAAGTATTAATGCTTATTTAGACAACCTTTTTGATGGCGCACCAGAACATATTCCTGTGTATTTTTATGCAACAGCGGGCATGCGTTTATTATCTCATGATCAACAATCTGCTTATTACTCTGCAGCTCAGCATTGGTTTGAGGCTTCTGCTTGGAATCTTGTCGATGCAAAAACTATCACAGGGCGCGAAGAAGGTGTGTTTGCTTGGCTTGCGGTTAATCATGAGCAAAACACGTTGTCTACAGGTGTGGAAGAAGAAGTTGGGGTCATGGATATGGGTGGAGCTTCGGTTCAAATCGTCACCCCTGTAGCCTCGTCTGATGGCATAAACCCTGATGATTTAGTTCATGTAAAACTTGACCATCAAGACCTTACGTTGTTTGTACGTAGTTTTTTAGGGCTTGGTGCTACGTTGGTTGGTCAGCAATTTTTAAATAGCCCTGCATGCTTCCCTGAAGGCTACCCACTTCCTGACGGATCTTTGGGGCATGGTGACGCAGAGCAGTGTGAAGCGTCGATTAGCCAACTGATTAATCATGTTCATGCCGTTAATCAAACCATTCAACCTGTTCTATCGGCTGAAACACCCAAAACATGGTATGTGCTCGGTGGCTTAGCCTATTTACTTAAAGAAGAGCCTTTTCGCCGTGATGGGGTGGGTGCTACGAATGCATGGCTTCTTCAGCAGGCTAATACGACTGTATGCCGGCGTTTATGGTCTGATTTACTTGTGGATTATCCTGATAATGAACGCCTTTCCCAAAGCTGTCTTAGAGCGTCTTATTATCATGCACTGATGGAAAAAGGCTATGGTTTAAACGCTGAAAAATCCATTTATCTGACATCAAGCGATCAAGAAACGGATTGGACTTTAGGTGTGGTCTTGCATCAACACTAGGCATCGCGATATACTGCGTTTCTTTCTTGCCGTTGTAGCTCAGTTGGTAGAGCAATTGATTCGTAATCAATAGGTCGGGCGTTCGATTCGTCTCAACGGCACCAGTAAAATCAAGTACTTACGCATTAAACCCTAACCTTAAAATAGTTTCAATGGGTACTTTGATGGGTGCTTATTATATTTCCTGATCATTGTATTTGAATGAATTCGATTGATATTATTTGATAAGGGTTAATAAAAAGCCCCAAAATCGGGGCTAAAGTAAAGCTTAATACTGCGAAAAAGCATGAATTTTTCCATCCGCTTCCACTGAACAAAAATCATTGATAAAAAGATCGCGAGCAAACGCCTCACAATCAAAATAAAAGATCCAATTGTCCGGTATCGGGTTGTTGTAGTACTCCTCAAAAACATACCAGGCAAAATCAACCTCGGAATCATGCTCACCATGATAATGTTCATTTAACATGGTTTGCGCTTCATCAAGACCGTAGTCAGCAATCAGCTCCTGTCCTAACTCCCCATGCTCGGTAATGAACTCGGCGTATTTGACGATCGTTTCTAGATCCTCATATTCGCTAAGCCTGATACTTCCAAAACCTTTATAATCATGAATCGCGTATTCCTCAGCATCTTCAATCCTGCTTTCTGCAAGCATTTCATGGATTTCATGATGGATGTCACCGATACTTTGTTGTTGTAGGAAATCCAAAGATTGTTTGATTAAGAATTATGCTGAAAAATAAGGTTCCTCACAAAGTCAGGCGTTCATGATTTTCGGTGTTGGCAGATACCATGGGATAAATGTTTTTCTCTGTGCTTTTGTTTGAGACAAGATTTCAAAGAAATCAAATATTTCCATGTGAAGCATATTGTTTTTCTTTGTTCGATGGTCGAGGTAGTCAAACATGACGTTTGCCCCGTCGTAATGCAGGAGTCTTGCATTAGAAATGGCCGGCCGTGTGATATATCGCCCGAGGTATTCAATATCTTTCTTTGGATTTCTGTGTGGTTTCGCGCAGTGCACACGCCAATATTTGTCGTATTGTCTTTCGAGTAATTGAAAGATGTTTGTTCCATACAATTCACCGGGGATTGAGAGTAGCCCGTGAACCATCCTTTTTCTAATGAGCGTGATGACGGCGTAACGCCACATGCTCATCAGTGTTTTGCTCTTAAAGAAGAGCGTTCGCCATTCGTTATTTTTTGTGAGCCCACCACGTGTTACGGATACATGGAGGTGCACATTCCAATTCAGTTTTCTTCCGAAAGTGTGTATGGCCATGAACATACCGGGCATCACGTCTTTTTTCTTCGCTATTTTTTTCAAGGCGTGTGCGGCAAGCTTCGGTAGCTCATTGATGAGGCGCCGGTCAGTTTGAAAAAATGGCCATAGGTCTGCTGGAATCGTGAAGGTGACATGCTGGTAGGAACATGGAGGCAAGGTGTTTTTTTGCTTAGCAATCCATTTGTCCGTGGCGGTTCTTCCGCACACGCTGCAACTCCTGTCTTTACAACTAAACTTTACGCGTTTGATGTGCGTGCATAATGAATCTGAACAGTGGTATTCGGCATAACCCCGCGTATAGTGTTTGCAGCTCAATATTTTGGTGATGGAGTGAAGAACGGCGGGACGTATGGCATCCTGTTCTTCAAAATACTTGCGGTAGTAATACCAATTCTTATCCCTCAATAAAAGAGATTTAATGGTTAGCATGGGATGGTGACTGGCGAGTGAGATAACAGCATTGAGAACAGGCCGAATTAAATTCGGCGCATCTTAAGGTGTTTGAGGTTGTGATTCAATGAAATAAAGCAGTTATAACGCCGTTAATGCTGCCTCGATGGGTGTTGATGGATGTTAGAAGGTTAATCACCTGAGCACCATGTAATAAAACCAACCTAGTGACGAAGGGTTTTGCATATTGACTACTTTAAGGGCACGCGCTACAATGGCGAATATTTTAGCATTCTACTCCATTTCATGAGGTCCCCCATGGATTATACATTAAGAATAAGTGACTATCTCACAATAGAAGAAGCCTTTGCCTCGATTCCAGCGGGCGTGACCTCGCTTGATTTGAGCATGAACGGCTTACACCAAAAAACCGGCGCTGAATTAGCAGAGGCCTTTGCGGGCATTCCAGCGGGCGTGACTACGCTTGATTTGAGCGGGAACGGCTTACACCAAAAAATCGCCACTGAATTAGAGGAGGCCTTTGCGGGCATTCCAGCGGGCGTGACCTCGCTTGATTTGAGGTGGAACGACTTACACCAAAAAACCAGCGCTGAATTAGCGGAGGCCTTTGCGGGCATTCCAGCAGGCGTGACCTCGCTTGATTTGAGCCGGAACGACTTAGGCCGAAAAACCGGCGCTGAATTAGCAGAGGCTTTTGCGGGCATTCCAGCGGGCGTGACCTCGCTTGATTTGAGCGGGAACGACTTAGACCGAAAAACCGGCGCTGAGTTAGCGGAGGCTTTTGCGGGCATCCCAGCGGGCGTGACCTCGC
>JARGNP010000001.1:205441-507270 GCA_029210265.1 Legionellaceae bacterium | reverse complement strand
TTAATTTGAGCGATAACGACTTAGGCCGAAAAACCGGCGCTGAATTAGCGGAGGCCTTTGCGGGCATCCCAGCGGGCGTGACCTCGCTTAATTTGAGCGATAACGACTTAGGCCGAAAAACCGGCGCTGAATTAGCGGAGGCTTTTGCGGGCATTCCAGCAGGCGTGACCTCGCTTTATTTGATCTGGAATGGCTTAGGCGATAAAACCGGCGCTGAATTAGCGGTAGCCTTTGCGGGCATTCCAGCGGGCGTGACCTCGCTTGATTTGAGCGAGAACAACTTAAGCCGAAAAACCGGCGCTGAATTAGCGGTAGCCTTTGCAGGCATTCCTGCGGGCGTGACCTCGCTTAATTTGAGCTGGAACAACTTAGGCCGAAAAACCAGCGCTGAATTAGCGGTAGCCTTTGCGGGCATTCCAGCGGGCGTGACGGTTAGCTTTAAAGGTGATGATTTATTCAGGAATAAAACACGAGCTGAAAAAGACGCTTTACTTACGAAGCTACGTCAAGCCAGCCCAAACATTAATTTGGATTTATCGGGCAATGGTGAATCTGATGTGCAACGCGCGGTAACGCCATTGGCTTGCTTGGCAAAAAAACCTTTACATTCAAGCGCCATAAATACTCACATCCCAGAAGATGTGTTGATTAATATTTTAAGTTTTTTACTTCCTCACGATGCACCCTCGCCTCTTTTACACACCATGTTCTTGACCGCATCTCAGGTTATACATGCAAGACCCAGCGTTAATGACGCTTGGGGTATTGGCCGTAGCTTTCCTTTGCATGCATTCCACAGGATGTTTGGTATTCCTCAGGCACCCGAAGGCGTCTTGCTGATTAAAAATGCTGAGGTCATTCTTAATGAAGGTGATGACCTGCAGCAGGATGGGGTTAGTGATAGCGGCGAACTTAGCCGTGAGTCCGCCAAAACTCAAGTCGAAAAATGTAATGCTGAGGAAGTTATCAACGAGCAAAATATTCCAAGATAAGAAACTCCTGATTGGTTTAAGTTTATTTTTGACGCACTTGCTATGCAGGAGATTCAGTTGTCCACTATCGCTTTAGGCGTTGTTGGTCTTTTGTCATGCAGTGGTGTTGGCATGGTGGTTCTCGGAGGTGGTTTAGTTACCGCTGGAGTTGTTGGTCTTTCTATAAACTTTTTCTCACCTGACTCTGAGGTAAGAAACGACACTGGCCCCGATATAGAAACACCCAAATACGTAGCTTAAACCACCTATGATGGTATTGCCAGCTATCACCATGAGGACCCTGGGTAGGAGGTTGGTAAAGTTGCCGACGATAGGAGACCTAAGCAGTGGAGCTGCGATTTAAAGACCATGTCGATAACGTGGGTGAGTATAATCAACGCTATGCATCGATTGTTGAGTTACTTGAGAACACATCAAAAAAACTTTTAGAGCATCAAGAGGTGTGGCTTTAACCGAAAGCGAGCTTCATACCTTATATGCTGAGATTCAATGTTCTTTTGAGCGTGTTAACGCGTTTTCTGCCACGCTCTCAGAGGTTGTCACATCGGTTGAGCAGGAAATGAAGCTTGATGTTGTCATTGAGAGCCCTGATGAAAAAAGTAGGGACGCCTCCGTTGATGTGACCCTCGCTTAATCTCAAAAAGTCGTGGCTGAATTGCAATCAAGATTTAGACCGTATGAAGCAAGCAGCTAAAGCCAGAAAAGAGGCCAAAGCGAAGAGAAAAGCTTCTGAAGCTCAGATTAGCCAAGATGGACAAGGCTCGGGTGCGTTTAGGTTGTATAGCTTGCTTTAGGTTATCCACATAATCGGTGGGTAAGCGTGTGGGTAGGGTTTTTAAAACTAGCTCTGGTGGTGATTTTGACCTGGTTTTAAAGATGACTCACCTGGAAAAAATGCCAGGCATGTTGCTCGGAATAGTAAGCATTTGATTGAATAGAAGTGCCACCCTCAGGAAAAACATCAGGGTGGTGAAGTTTAAGCTTTGGTATGTCATTGATGAGCATCGGTGGCTAGGACATGATGCCAAAAATATTGAGTATGTCCAACACAAAGGAACTAAGATGTTTGTTTTGAGCGCGATAGCAGTGTTTTCATGTGTAAAAATAGCAGAGTCTGTTTTTTCTTCAAATGAAATGAGTGCTAAATTTAAAACATCCTCGCAAGCACGTTTTTTGCGTGCCCATGCTGAGGCGCAAGGTAGTCATACCTGGGGATTTTAGGTAATCACCCTACAGTGACTCATATGTATTTTATTGAATAAAAATAGTATTAAAATATTTTAAACTAACGTCAAAAAGGTAGAATTTTATGGGAGTCATTCCAAGGCACGAAATGCAGAATCGTGAAGAAGAAAATGCTCGTAACGAGAGGGCGAGGGCACAACGACACGCACAACAACTCGCGGAAATTCAACGTAAAAAAGAACGACTACTTCACGCAACAAATTGTATTATTTCAGGTAGCTTTGCCCAAGAAGATTTAACATTTATTCTAACTGAATTACATGATTGGAAAAAAATGTTAATTAAACGTGATGCGAGTTGGGTTAGATATTTTCTTGATCACATAGCCTCTTTTCCTATAAAGCTTAAAAGAGTTCTACCTTCTATATTACCAGTACTCAAGCTAAAAATATTTGAATTTTCTGATGGATTGGTGAGTTACCCCGAATTAAACCGTTTGCTGGTTCTTGTGAAAAGCACTTTTTTGTTGTTCGGTATTAAAACAGACACATTGCTTACAGCAAAATTAATTCTCTTCGTCGTAAAAATAAATGATGATACGGTGTTAGATGATAAAGAGGTTTTTTGTTTACAGAGGATTATTGAAGATTATCAGGTCGGTTTATTAGGCGAGCATCATTTCGTTGATAACATCGTGGTTAATCAACTGCTAGGATCCACCACACTTAGTCAATTGAATCCAAAGCCCAAAATCAGCGAGGGTTCTACAATTAACCCACAGAATTTTTTAAGTCATCATGCTCAATTAGCACAACGAATAGCTTCGTTGCCCCTAAATGAGGAGAACCGTGAGCACATAAACCTTATTATTTTACCCGGAATTTTAAGCATTATTCGTGATGAACAGGTCATCGTTGATCATGTAACAGCCAATTATGGCAGACTTTATTATCTTAATGATAAATTACCCTTACATACTGATCACTCCTCCTCGGCTGATCCTGAAGAATATCGCTTAATTTTGAGGAACTTACTCGTGAGTGTTTTTTCTTCAGCTGAAATAGCCCATCAAAAAGGTCGGTTAAATCAGTTTTGTGAAAAAATATGTATTGGATATTGTTTTGAGGGGCGGGTCAGAGATCTTTTTAAATGGGCATCTTGTCTTTCTGATATTGTTTCAGTTGATGCGGTTATGGAGAAATATCTTTATAAGGAATACCTTCCTTATGCTGAAATTATGGGTGAGCATGCAGATGGAGTGGTTGCAGATGTCATGCATACCGATCCAATTGTAAGTTTTATTTTGGTGCGTCACTGCAATGCAAACTGCCTTCATCATCCAATTTATGCTCCAAATGGAGAGATTACTATTGCTGGAGTAAAAAAATACTTGTTTGATATGTTTGGTCTTGTCAGTCAGCGTGATCAAGAGCTCTATCAATGGGCAATTGAACAATCAAACTCACTGATTAGAACGCTTCAAGAAAAATCTTCTTCATTTTTGAATTACCCTCGTATAACGATAATTCAAATAAAAATTAATGCATTAAACGCATTAAAAACATCTCTAGAAACCACGATTGAATCGCCTGATATAGTTACGGCTGCATGTAACATCAAACAAGAGCACCCCCTGGCCTTAAGCGGTTTCTGGAGCTCTAAAACAAAAACACTTCTTGATCGTCTTGAAGCGGACAATGAGATTCTGTCGCAAGAAATTTTAAGTTCGACACATCTATGAGCATGTCTTAAAGGACAATATTTAGAGGTTGGCTTTGTTGTTGTAGGAAATCCAAAGATTGTTTGATTAAGAATTAGGTTCTGTCGAAAATATAAAGTGATATGTTAAGATCCTGCGTCATCAGCAACGGATTCAGTTCATGAGCAGTTTTAAAGGTGAGCGCTCAGTGAAATACCCTCTAAAAATTAGTTTTTATTTGTAAACGCTTACGAAAATTTCACTTTTGACATCAGTTATTTTCCGGGGGGTTACCTAAACATTCGGTTTTTGGGATCATTATCTCCAGCGCCAATATAAAGTGACGTGGTCTAATTGATTATGACAACCCAGTTAAGAGATAATTAATCTTCGCTGGAGAAAATATGAGTAACAGAACAAAATATTCGAAAGAATTTAAATTAGACGCAGTAAATCTTGTGCTCGAACAAGGTTATAGTCAAACAGATGCAGGAAAAGCGTTATCAATTAACCCTAAAATGTTAAGTCGTTGGATAAAAGAGCATCAGGCCGATGATGGACATGCATCTATCGTTTGTGATGCGCTACGAATGGCGATTTGGCAACGTAAACCGGCACCAGGCCTGATTGTACATTCAGATCGAGGCTCGCAATATGCAAGTAAGGCGTATCGATTATTGTTAAATACGCATAAGTGTACTGGAAGTATGAGCAGGAAAGGTAATTGTTGGGATAATGCTGTAGCTGAGAGCTTTTTTGGTAGTTTAAAGCAAGAACGTGTGCAATGGCGTCACTATCAAACGCGCTCAGAAGCTCAGCTTGATATTTTGGATTACATAACGATGTTTTATAATAATCATCGGTTACACTCGTATCTTGAGTACCGAAGTCCAAAGCAATTTGAAGACGAAAAGTTGGTATTAAAAAAGGTAGCTTAACTGGTTTGTCCTAATTTGCTTGACCACGTCACTTCATGATGGTTGGTATTTTAAGTTTTTCTTTTTTCCAATGAAGCACGAGACTTTGAATATGATCGCGTGTTAGAGCATGCCATTTTGTTGGAACAGTTCCGATTTGAAATAGATCACGTACAACACGACGCATCACAGAAGAATGATGTTTTATGTTGCTATACGATCCAGAATGATTGTATCGAAAATGGTTATCTAATTGCTGTCTAAGACCTGCCTTTCTCATGAACCGTACCTCCGAAACTATTTACCCTGGATTTTGTTTAGTGTTGGTAGAGCGGCCTGCTAAAAAGCAGTACCAGGTTTGCACCTCAAGGCTCAGTTCAGGGGTAAATCAGTCGTCGGCTAAAACAGACGTAGATTGTCCTGATGACACGGTATTACTTTTTCAGTGATGTCCTCCTTGGTTTTGATGTTTAAAATGCACGACAAAAATCATACAAACTTAAGTCGTTTGATGGTCAATACAGGTTTGTATTGTGAGGTTCAAATTCCTGGGGAATTTGCTTTGGCTGGTTACAAAGGCTCCTGAAGAAATCAGGTGATGGTTTACGGTTCCCGACTAACGCCCGGCCACTGGGTTAGGGAATGATGGTGGCTTTGCATAAGACCCGAAGGTTTCGTCTGAATTGCACAGACTCCTCAGTTACGCTTAACTAAAAAAATATCAAAAAGGTACTTGCTTCGCAAGGATTTATGGGGCTTATTTTGTTCATTCGCGTGCAGGGCGTTTGAATATTGATGGTTAATTGATTGATTTTATGTGGGAAATTTTGAAACGCATATCTGCCTCACTGCAGATAAAAGCCGTGACGCAGAATTGAAATTTTTGTGGCTCTTGCTTCATCAATACCTTAATGTAAGAGTTAAGTATTAGTTGGTGTATCGTTGAAGTTAGTGGTGTCATCATTCTCAGAAGGTGTTGATGAAGGCGGTATCGATCCTTCTCTTGGACCAGAGAACAAGCCTAACCCGTTAGTACCCAACCACGCCGTACCTAGGGAAGCCCCCGTTACTATTAGGCAGGCGCCAAGGACCGCACCTAGACCTGAAGCTATCGCTGCGGCACCAGCACCTATTAAAACTGAAGCAAGTAGCATGGTTAAAAAATGTGATAAAACGTCCATCAAAAAACTTGGAATTAGAATAGGAAAAAATTCTGGCTCGGGAGTCTGATTGGACGAAGCGATACATGTACGGTGATCGACAATGGTACATTGAATCTCAGTTGGGTGATTACCTCTATAACGGCCTGTATATGAATGAGGAGTATAGAATTCTTTATCGGTATTATCACATAGTACAAAATCGTGATTTAACTGCTTCATTACGTTGTCAATATTGATAATGTGAGTTATTTCATCATTTAAAATGATGCTATGCTTAAAGTGATAATCCGAACTGTAAACACTAGGGACTGCTCTATTTTGATAGTATTCTTTAAGAGCTTGATTGTAGCGTGTTAAGGCATTATCAAACTCTGTTTGAAATTGACTTTTATCAGCATCCGTGGCTGTTATGACGGAAAGACTTAAATTTGCCATAGCTACGTCGCCCAATAAATCTATAACTTTATCAAACTGTTCTTGCGTTATCATGATTAAATATTTCCGCTAATTCATTAAGGATATTAAGCCTATTAGTATGAATTCACTATAGAGGGATTGAACAAAAAGATCAATGTGGTTTATTTTAAACCATTTATATCTGGTTTTTAGAAAAAGTGTTCGCGACGAAACGAAAGTCACTGTTTATGGTAAAATGATAATTTTACTTAACATTTGATTGGCCAGTTTTTGAATGCGCGTGATATTAGCGTAATAATCTTGATCTGACTCAAAACATCCGATCAAATGAAGTAATTTGAGCGTAGCAACAAGGTTATCATAGGCTTCTATGAGTTCAATTAGGCGCATAGCCAAAGGATTTTCGACAACGATTTATCGGATAGGTTCTAACAATAAAAGCACGACGGTAAGTACTGTAGCTGGGCAGGCCATGGCTTAGGTCAATATTTTTTTTCAACCACTCCTCGTGACTTCCGGCCCATAAAACAATATCTTCCCAGCCTTCTGCACCGCAGAAGATGACACAAACCGCAGTAAATAAAATAGTGGATAGCGGGGGCGGGTGAATAACTTTTTTCGAATTACGAAAGTCTGAAAATTGATCAATGCGTGCAATAACATCAATATCCGTCATAATTTAATAAAATCCATTTATAAAAATGGAGAGTATACATTTTTTATGTGAAATTTATGATTGGTTTTTAGTCATGAAAACGCCGTGGTATGTGCACCTATCATGAACCCCACCGTTCTTAGTGATTTAGCGAAGCGCTTCCCAAATAAAAATGCAGTATGCCTGTGTGTAGGGAAACCTTAATTTCAAAATTAAAACGAGAAATATTCGATTTTTTTGATTTAGCTGTAGTATAATAACCATTGTGATGAAATTAATCGCACTTGTTTTGAGTTGTATCGCGGTATGGTTGTGATTGTTGCCCCTTAGCGGCGTGCGCGCAATAGCCTCAGAAAACATACTTCTTCGCCAACAACTTCTGACAATGACTCATCATCGCAAGCGGTTACCCAAACTAAAGTTTTTTGAAAAAATTTCATTTGGTTTCTTAACCTGCTATAGGTAAATCTACTCGAGAAAACTGTGCTAAACAGTGCTTGATAAGCTGGCTCCATTGTGGGTTTAATGTGCAAAATATTAATAAGTTGGGTCAAAATAAATGAGTTCTATCAAATGGGATGCTGTAATCGAATGCTGGCGTTCACAGGTTCAGTATTGCGAGAGTGAATTTCCCGAAGAAGAGGGAACATGCTTTTTAAAACATTTAGAGTTTTTAAAAGATAAGTCTATTAATGAAGGTGAGCCTGTCTTGCTTGAAAATATACTCAAATATTTCGAAGAGTTTAATGATTTTTGGATGGCTGAATCTTCAAAAGCATACTTGAATGAAGAGCAAAAAAAATATCTTCTTGTCGTTGTGATGCGAGTCGTACTGACCGGTGCAACTCAGCTCGAAAAGCAAACTGAGTCTGCTTATGATCTACAATATTTACTGGAATCGCTTCCAAACGTGGAGGCAATGCAAGCGATTTCTGAGTTAATCCGTTCCGATATCAAACCAACACGAACATGGGTTACTGAAAACGTGCAATTAATAACTCCCAGATTATTGATTGATATTGTTAATTATCGAAAAAAACATACAGTCCCTGCGTTACCTTATTGCCAGGATGTACGGGCGATAGCAGAATTTGAAAAAACGTTGAAGGAGCAAGGGGTAAGTAATTGGCATCATGGATATCTCAATGTTAAAAAAGAAGCATGTTTTATTACCGAAAGGAGGCTTCGCTTAGAGGGCGTTTATGGTAATGGTAAGGTAAGACGTGATGCAGTGACATATCTGACCGAAACAGATTTTTGGTTTATTGCATTCTCACATTATCAACAAGCTCACTATGGCCATTTTAAAAATAGCTCGCAGTTCTTTCAAGCAAGCGGAAAGATACTTCGTCTCGTTCTTTTGAGTATTGGTCAGTTACTGACTGCCCTTTGCTTGCTTGCCGTATCATTTGTTGCATGGAATATTGTTATTTTTGCAGCGGAAGTAATATTACCATGGAAGATGGCGGTGTATTTTGGGGGGATCTTTTTTCCAGGGCCTTTTTTGATCGGTCTTGTTTTGGATGGCCTTCAAACAGCATATGAAGTGCAAAAATCCATGCTGACAATTGTGGCTTGTTTACTTATGATGCCTCTCATGTTAGTGATTGTTACACCTAGTTTAATCACGGCTTTAGCTGATGAGTTGACTCAGATTACGATGAGGTTGTGGCAAACTCTAACAGGTAGGCATGATGCTATCAGCGAGATTCAATTATTTGATAATTTAGATTTACAATCTCAAGAGGCCATAACTCGACTACAGTGGATAGGTACGCCTTCTGCCTTAGCAAAAGCGGAGGTTTTACGTCTTGTATATAATGCGATGTGTGCGGATCAGGAAACGCTAAGTATTGCTGACCGTTTGAATAAGAAATATCAAATTGCTTATGGTGATGATCAATATTTAGTTTCATTTAATGAGGTTGCGGCAACACGAAGAGTGTCAGATGAGGTATTTCTCATCTCATCAGTCGAGAACCCACCAGCAACAGCATCTACATGGTCGCTTTTTAAACCTACAACGATGGGGGCTGTAGCATCCTATCAGACCGGAATAACAAGGAGTCATGAAGGAGATACCGTCAAGTTAACGAGCTGATTCATAGCTAACCAATTTATACGCGATAAGATTCCTCATGCTATTAAAACAACAACTAAAAGGCTATCGTTTTCCTATTGAAATTATAAGTTGCGTTGTGTGGGAATATTATCGCTATCAATGATAGCTACCGTGATATTAAAGAGTACCTGATGTATCGAGGCATTTTAGTCAGTCATGAAACGATTCGCACGTGATGCCTTAAGTTTGGATAGCATTTTTTTAACGTGATTAAAAAACGAGAAGCCAAAATCAATGATAAATGGCATCTGGATGAAATGATAATACGCATGAATGGCGAACGCTTTTATCTGTGACTAAGAGCATTAGCGAGGAAGATTGCATTGACTTATAAGATCGCTCCGTGTTTCAATCCGATGCTATATTGTGCGTAATCGTAAGCATTTTATGCTTACGTTATTAAGAGTTGTATCGTATGGCAAGAAAACTAATCTCCACATTCCTCATATTAGTGTGTTTCCTTACAAAACTTTATGCTATTTCCGTGAGTGAATTACCCTATGAGATGAGATTAAAGCACCGCTGGATAAATACTGCCAGTTTTGAAATAGAAACAGAACATCATAAAATAGGCACACTCTATCGTCGCATTATTGACAAGACCCTTCAATACGATCTTTATGATCACGAAAATTATTTGCTCACATCCACACAAACTCAATTTTTCCCTATTAACGAATATTCCCGTCATACACGGTTTGATGTATACAATAAGAACGAATGCATCATCGGGGCTATCGATGAAAAATTATTTCTGTTTCATCCGGAATTTACGATTTACTCACCTGAAGGTATTAAGTTGGCCCATGGGGAGCGTAACTTTTGGAATACAATAATCAATGTATATGATGTACTCACCGATACAAAAATAGCGACTATGTCACGTCCTTTCTTTGAAAAAGAAATTGATTGGAAGATAAGCCTTAAGCATAAAGAACCTCTCCTTGAACGTAACATTGACCCTAACTTATTTCTTACGGCTTTAGCGATGCAAGCCGACAATGAGTATAGGCGAAAACAGCAAAAACCCAAGAAAGATAAACAACAAAACAAAATAAATTCGATACTGTCACAGACAAACGAGGGGTACGCTAATCAAGCATATTTCAGCAAATCTCACGTACTTAGCGAACCTGGAATTGAAGATTTAGCGGCACATCTAGAGCGAGAATATGAGCTTCAATCGGATCCAATAATTACCTCAAGTAACACATCAAAAAAATCCGATGCCTTTTTCGCCTATTGCCTTGAGATAGCAAATTCGCCACAAACAAATATTTCGACTAGAAAGGCCATTTTACATTTATTGGAGGCAAGATCATAATGGTATGAGGAGTCTTCTTTCTTTGCGATCCCCCTTAGTGACGTGGTCTAATTGATTATGACACCCCAGTTAAGAGATAATTAATCTTAGCTGGAGAAAATATGAGTAACTCACCTTACGCACGGTCCCTTGCCTCATAAGTAAAATTCATTAAAATTCTCCTCCTGCTTGTAAGGAGGAACTGAGCATGGATATGCTTGATATTTACACTGACTACCTGATTTGCCAAAATAAGTACGCAACTGCAACTGGTTTGTCAGATATGCTCGATGGTGAGATTTCGCACGATAAAGTAACTCGTTTTCTTCGGAAAAGTGATTTCGAATCAAAGATGTTGTGGAAACATGTAAAACCAGCTGTTCGAGAGCGAGAAAATCAAAACGGTGTATTGATTCTTGATGATTCGATAGAAGATAAACCCTATACCGATGAAAATGAGGTGAACTGCTGGCATTACTCTCATGCCAAAGGGGATGTCGTGAAAGGCATTAACTTTCTGTCTTGTATGGTTCGTTATGATGATTTTAGCTTGCCTATCGGTTACGAGATTATCAAAAAAGACATTCAATACTCTGATATTAAAACCCAGCAGCTTCGAAGAAAGGCATCGGTGAACAAAAACCAGCTTTTCCGCCAACTGATTCAGCAAGCATGCAGCAATCATGTCTTGTTTGAATGGGTTTTGGCGGACAACTGGTTTGGCTCTAAAGCCAACATGGAGTTTATTCATGATGAACTTCAGAAGTCATTTATCATTGGAGTTAAGTCTAATCGGACCTTAGCTTTATCTGAAAACGACGCCAAAAACGATCGGTATCAACAAGTGCGCTCACTTGGGCTAGAAGAAGATGTAGTTCACAAAGCCTGGTTGAAAGGCCTTGCTTTTCCCGTGCAGCTACTCAAGAAGGTTTTCAAAAACGAAAACGGAACCACGGGTACACTCGATCTGGTCTCAAACGACATGCACTGCTCTGCCGAACGTCTTTATGAAGTCTACCAAAAACGGTGGCGAATAGAAGAGTTTCACAAATCAATTAAGCAAAATGCTAGTTTAGAAAAATCACCAACCAAGAAGGTAAAAACTCAATGCAATCATGTGTACGCTGCGATGATTGCCTATTGCAAGCTTGAAATGCTTAAATTCAAAACAGGCTTAAATCACTTTGCTCTAAAATATAAGTTGGTTATTCGGGCGAATCAAATAGCAATGCAGGAGCTACAAAATATGGCTTGTTAACGACTCTCGTGCGTAAGGTGAGTTATTAGTACGTTATCCATCCATGAGTCTAAACCAGGATGATTATGTAAAGCCCATAATAAAAATTGAAGCGGGAGCAAAGTCGGCGCTTGAGCCTCATCAATTGGTTAATATCCAACCCTATATCGCTGCTGAGATGCCTAACTGTTAGGACCAGAAAACAGATTCGGCTCTGCTTGAATTATTTTGCAAATAGATCGCATTATGAAACAGAGTTATTCTGCAAATGGCCGTAAAGTATACAAAATAAACGATCGTTTGTTTTGATACAATCAAAGCAATAAAAGCCACTGTCAAAACTAATTGATTTTATATAAAAAAACCGTGTTAAAATAGGTTTTCATCAATTTTGCACGATTTTGAAAAAAAATCACCTATAAAAAGAAGTCTGCACTGATCCCAAACCTGTGTTTAAGACCAGAAATCGCTTTTTTTCCTAGCGCCCTTTCTCCATTTAAGAATTTTGACACATTAGCCTGACTACCAAAAATATCGGCTAAGTCTTTCTGATGAAGATGATTGATTGCCATTAAATGCTTGACCATTTCAATATCACTCACGTTAGATCCAATAGGAGGATAGTTCTCATCATCATATTGTTCCAAGTTTTCACCAATAATTTGCATAGCCAGTGACAACTGATGTTCCTCATTACTTTTGACTTCATCAATTAACTGATCTAGGATTTTTTCTAATTTTAAATATTCCTCTTTGCTTGCTGGTTTTTTAAAATCAGACAAAGGAAGATGAAACTGGTGGTGGGTATTTTCATCAAAATAATCAATAGATAAAGCCGCCATACTCATAATGCACCTCGTTTAAGTTTTTCTTGATTACCGCGCTTACTGTACTCTGCATGAGTCCATATAGCTCTAATAAAGCAATATTGCGTGTTATAATGAATCGCTGTAATTAAACGGTAGTTATTACCACCAACATTAAAAACGGTATAGCCATATACGGGATCCACACTATTAAAAACCGCTCTTAGCTCATTAATATTTGTTACATGAGAAGCTTTCATTTTGTAATACCATTCTGTGAGTGAAATTTCTGCTTGCGTATTGCTTTGATAATAATCACGTAGTTTTTTCTTTGATATAATACGCAAGCCAATCCCCAATAAGTTAAAAAATACCTTACTAGAGATAATATATCACATTGACATAAATGTCAAGTGGACATAATTCTTTTTAATTAAAAAATGGGTTTTTATTGATTTAGTGTAAATTAACCGAATATGATGGGTTTTTTATAAAAATCCATTTGCAAAATAATTCTGTTTCATAATAATTTTTATTTGCATTTTTTTGATGCTTAGTGAAATTTCGTTTTGATAAGGTATATATCATTGTCCCTCCTAAAAAGTTAAATCTAACAAATTAGGTGTTGCAATGACCGGTTAAATCTACATCAGCCTTCTTTGCCAAGGAAATGAAGTAGCTAGGTGGGTATTCCTGCGATTGACTGCGCCCGTCATGCACTATTATTTTTTTAATAGCTCCGATCTTAATTTAAAGCTTGCTCTGCCAGGGACACTTTCATGAGTACCCACGCCGGCCATGCAACAAATTTTGAAACGGGATTATCATGCAATGGCGAGCATGATTTTTGGTGATGTGCCGGCATTCGCAGATGTTATTGATACGGTAAGTTCATTTGAGCAGGCGATTAACCTGTAAAACAGAGCTTCTGAGTGTGTTCAAAAAAATGGTGCGCCCGGAAGGATTTGAACCTCCGACCCTCTAGATCAATTTTGTGTAGGTGCAGTTCGCAGAAATACCCAACAAAGCCTACCACTAGGATATATTGCAGCACCCGCCTTTGGGACCGATATCCTGCTCATGTTCATGACGATATTTTTTATGCTCTTGAGACATTTTTATAAATTTATTGGCAATAGCGTCGAGGTCAGATGCGTAGGATGCTAAATCTCCTTCACCACAAGGAATTCCCAGACTAAGCATTTCATTTTCAGCTTTTTCATAATAACGGTTATCTCGACCTGAAAATTTGCTAATTTCTCCAAGCATCTCCTCAGGCAATTTCGAAAAAATACCCTGGGAATGATAAGAAAATCTATTGCTTATTTTGGGCTCAGAGCATAGCTTATCCAACGTATTCTTTCGAAGACCTTCTATGTGTTCATACAAAGGATGTGCTACACATTTATCCTCAAGTTCTGTGAGAAGTAAGGCTTTTATATGTCCGACTTCAATTGCGTCATTGCTGTATACATAGATTTTATCTAATGTTGAGTAAGCACCAAAAGCATTGTATTTAATCGATATTATCCCCTTATTAAGTGTTATCTCCTTTAGGCCGGTGCAACCCGCAAATGCAATGTGACCTATCGTTACCCCTTCAGCGATGGTGAGCTGGGTTAGGCCGGTGCAGCCCACAAATGCCGCAAGGCCTATTGTTACTTTTTTAGAGATGGTGAGTTGCGTTAGGCCGGTGCAACGCGAAAATGCACCCTCTTCTATCGTTACCCCTTCAGGGATGGTGAGCTGGGTTAGACCGGTGCAACGCGAAAATGCAGCTCTTTCTATTCGTACCCCTTCAGAGATGGTGAGCTGTGTTAGGCCCGTGCAATCAGAAAATGCGAACTTACTTACCCTTATTATCCCTTTAGGGATGGTGAGCTGTGTTAGGGTGGTGCGGCCCGAACAAGCAAAATTGCCTATCGTCTCTACACCTTTAGGAAACTTAAATTGACCATCAATGATGTTTTTATTGCTAATTTTTATTAAAACGCCATTTTTTTTTCGCATTTTTTAATCCGCATCTACATAATCTGCTCTAGTATAAGCTTCATCCTGTATGCTTTCGACTTTGAGGGAATGAAAAAATCTTATTTTTGGCAAGTTTATACAGTAAGGTCATAAAACTGCTTCGAAACAGGTTGGTTTCCATTTGATTCTGTTGAGGGTAACGTAAGTGGTTGATTTAACTAGGGAAAATAGTGAGCCCGGAAGGATTCGAACCTCAGACCCTCTGGTTCGTAGCCAGAACAACCAAGTTAAATATTGTTATAAATCAATGCCTTACGGCGTAGCGACTATTAAAGGTACTGACTGAAACCACTAGAGATTACATGGCTTCAGGATGAGCTTGTTACAAATTTGCTACACGGTATTTCTTTTTTCTGAGGCATCATAAATATCATTTTTGTTTCTTTTCCCCACAGCGATAACAGTCACTGTGATTTGTTTGTCGTTAACATGATAAACGAGGCGATAGCCTGATTGACGTAGTTTAATTTTATAGCAATTTTTAAGTTGCCCACTAAGTGCGGCTGAAATAACATGTGGGTTTTCAAGACGGCGCTTTAATGTTTTTTTAAATTGCTCCTGTAAGGTTTTTGACAGCTTTTTCCATTCTTTTAATGCAAGCGGGTGAAAAAGAAGTTCATAAGTAATCTAACTTAACCTTAATTGGGGTGGAAGCATCAGAAAGGCGTTGTTTGACAAGTTTTTGTAATTCATGCTCATCGATTAAATCCATGAGTTTTTCAAAGGTCTCCGTAGGTATGAGGTAAGCCGCGGGAATATTATGATTAAGGATAGCTACAGGTTTCCCATGTGCTTCATTAATAACACGGGTTGGATTTTTCTTTAGTTCACTGATGCTTGCGACTTGATCGGAATATAAAGTTTGCATAATGACACCAACCTTCACTTAAAAGACATGACCTAATTATAGGGCTTTTTTTTGGTCTTTGTCAAATGTGCGTAATATTCTATTAACCACAATAGATTCGAACAATCTGAGGCATACCTGGGCAAGTTGGCATGTTCAAAGTGGAACGAGCTTACAAGAGTTACAGCAATTGGGTGGATGGTCTAGTTTTGAGATGGTGTTACGTTATGCACATCTTTCAAGTGATCATTTGAGAAGTGCAGCGAATCGAATCGGTTCGATGATGCAGTTAAAGGTAGGTGTGGAAGGATGAAAGAACTAAAAAGTGTGACAAATTTGCTACACGGTATTATTTAGGGCTTTTTGATTTTGGTGAAGGTGACGTAACTTCTTGATTTAACTTGATAAAATGGTGCGCCCGGAAGGATTCGAACCTCCGACCCTCTGGTTCGTAGCCAGATACTCTATCCAACTGAGCTACGGGCGCACTGTACTTGCATGAACTTGGCGGAGAGAGAGGGATTCGAACCCTCGATGGAGGTTTTGCCCCCATACTCCCTTAGCAGGGGAGCGCCTTCAGCCGCTCGGCCACCTCTCCGTTCAATGCAGCGACAGTATATCAGTAATTTCTAATCGGTCAACACCCTATTGCACTGAATTTATGATGTATTTCAAAAAATGTTAAAAAATAGTTAAAACTAAGGTATGGTAACGGTCTCACATTCTCAAGATGCGTTAGGAGGAGTTATGAAAGGTAAGTCAAGTTTACAAGGAAAAGCCGTTTATATTGTTGATGGAGCGCGAACGCCTTTTTTAAAAGCAAAAGGTGTGGGTCCGTTTAGCGGATCGGATTTAGCTGTCTCTGCAGGTCGAGGATTGCTTATGCGCCAGCCTTTTTCTCCGAGTGCACTTGATGAAGTGATTATTGGCTCAGCCATGCCCGGACCGGATGAAGCCAATATTGCTCGTATTGTTGCGCTGCGATTGGGTTGTGGCGATAAAGTCCCTGCATTTACCGTGATGCGAAATTGTGCGTCGGGTCTTCAAGCCCTAGATAATGCTGCGCTTAATATTGCAAGTGGGCGTAGTGATTTAGTCTTAGCCGGTGGAACCGATGCGATGAGCCGGGCGCCGTTGCTTTTTAATCTAAAAATGACCGCTTGGCTTGCATCATGGTTTTCAGCAAAAACGCTGAAACAGCGCTTGAGTTTACTACCGCAACTAAGACCTTCGTTTTTAGCGCCGGTAATTGCTTTGATGCGCGGCTTGACCGATCCGATTGTGGGCTTGAACATGGGGCAAACTGCTGAGAAACTTGCCTATAAATTTAATATCACACGTGAGCAAATGGATGCGTTTGCAGCAAAAAGCCATGTTGAGCTATTACAAGCGTATGCTGACGGTAAGATGGACGAAGTGATTCCTATAATTGATAAAAAAGGTAAAGTCTATGATAAAGACGATGGTGCACGTACCGACTCAACACCTGAGCGATTGGCCAAACTAAGACCTTTTTTTGATAAAAAATACGGTATGGTCACGGCAGGCAATAGTTCGCAAATTACCGACGGCGCCTGTTTATTGCTTTTAGCCAGTGCTGATGCCGTAAAAGAACATAATTTGGAAGTTATAGGACGTATTGTAGATACAGAATGGGCAGCGCTCGATCCATCACAAATGGGTTTAGGTCCTGTGCATGCAGCAACACCTATTTTAGAGCGTCATGGTTTTGTGCCAAAAGATATGGATGCTTGGGAAATTAACGAAGCGTTTGCAGCGCAAGTACTCGCCTGTGTGACGGCATTTGATGATAAAGATTATGCTGTTGATGAATTAGGCTTATCTGAGGCGATGGGTGCGCCATCACCGGAGAGTTTAAATCAAGACGGTGGGGCGATTGCGGCAGGTCATCCGATTGGCGCGAGTGGTGCGCGTATTGTGTTGCATACGCTGCGTGCTTTAGAAAAAAATGGTGGCACACGTGGTATGGCGTCTATTTGTATTGGCGGGGGGCAGGGTGGTGCTATGTACATTGAGCGCACAACGGAGGTGACAGAAAATGCATAATCAAAAACAATGGGTCATGGAAACCGATTCAGATAATATCATGTGGCTTGGTTTAGATAGACAAGGTGCTGGTACCAATAGTATTGATGATTCGGTACTGGATGAGCTCAACACGTTATTGCAAGATATTGCGAGCATGCCGCAAGTTAAAGGCTTGGTGATTCACTCGCTTAAAAAAACCGGTTTTATTGCTGGCGCTGATATCACAACATTTTCGGGATTAGATACGCCAGAGCGTGCCTCGCTGTTTCTAAGAAAAGGCCAAGCTGTTTTGTCACGACTTGAAGCTTTAACCATACCGACGGTTGCGATGATTGATGGCTTTTGTTTAGGTGGTGGTATGGAGCTTGCGCTAGCCTGTGACTATCGTATTGCAACAGATGCGGATAACACGCGATTAGGTCTGCCTGAAATCAAGCTGGGCATTCATCCAGGCTGGGGCGGTGTGGTGCG
The DNA here is from genome assembly GCA_029210265.1 of Legionellaceae bacterium. GTDB lineage: Bacteria > Pseudomonadota > Gammaproteobacteria > Legionellales > Legionellaceae > JAALKW01. Next base: position 489,376 of record JARGNP010000001.1, on the reverse strand, counting down.
TTTACCGAGGCTCATCGGCGGTTTTAAAGCGTTATCCCAAGTGATATTAACCGGCTCCATGTTAAGATCAAAAAAAGCAAAAGCATTAGGCTTGGTGGATGCGGTTGTACCGCTTCGGCAATTAAAACGCGCCGCGGTGCATTATATTAAAACACAACCACAAAAGCAGAAACCCTCGGTTTTAGATAGCCTGGATCGGTATGGCTTTGTGCGTACGTTGATGGCTAAAGTGCTACGTCGAGAAGTGGCTAAAAAAGCACGAGAAGCGCATTACCCAGCACCTTATGCTGTGATTGATTTTTGGGAGCATGAAAGCGGTTTTGATGACCGTGCTTATCTCAAAGAAGCAGACTCTGTAGTTAAGCTCGTCACCGAAGGGGATACAGCAAAAAATTTAATTCGCTTGTTTTTACTGCGTGAACGCATGAAAGGTTTTGCAAAAAAAGCGGTTGATTTTAAAGCGAAGCATGTTCACGTGATTGGTGCAGGTGTGATGGGCGGTGATATTGCTGCTTGGTGTGCACGTCAAGGGTTAAAAGTTACGCTGCAAGATAAACATTATGCTCAAATTGCACCGGCTATAGCGCGTGCTCAAGGTTTATATAAAAAAGTATTACGTAAACCTCGTCTAATTGAAGCAGCGATGGATCGCTTAATTCCTGATCCGGATGGCCACGGCATTGCCCAGGCCGATGTGATTATTGAAGCGGTGTTTGAAAATCTTGAGGTCAAACAAGAAATTTTTAAACAGCTTGAAGTAAAAGCTAAGCCGAATGCTATTTTAGCAAGTAATACATCAAGCATTCCGTTGGATGAAATAAGCCAAGTGATGTCAAAACCTGGACGTTTGGTTGGCATTCACTTTTTTAATCCGGTTTCTCAAATGGAACTGGTTGAAATTGTAAGTAGTGAACGCACCATGATGAAAATCACGGAGCAAGCTGCGGCCTTTGTAAATCAAATTGCACGCTTGCCCTTGCCGGTTAAATCGAGCCCTGGGTTTTTGGTTAATCGCGTGCTCATGCCGTATTTACTCGAGTGCATTCAATTGCTTGAAGATGGTTATGCACCTGAAGTGATTGATGAAGCAGCCAAAAACTTTGGTATGATGATGGGACCTGTGGAATTAGCAGATACGGTTGGGCTCGATGTGTGTTTAGCCGTTGCTGAAAATTTAACCGCGCATTTTGGTGGTACGGTACCAAAGCGTATTCACGAGATGGTTACTCAAGGTCGTTTGGGGCGGAAATCGGGCGAAGGATTTTATCAGTATAAGCAGGGTAAGGTCATCAAAGATAAAGCGAACTTAAAACAAGCGATCGGCCGCCACCATGAAGAAATTGCCGATCGTTTGATTTTGCGTATGGTCAACGAAGCGGCGGCATGCCTCCGTGAAGGTGTGGTTGCGGATAGCGACTTGCTCGATGCAGGTATGATTTTTGGCACAGGATTTGCACCGTTTCGTGGTGGCCCCATGCATTATGCGAAAGCGTTTGGGCAAGATAAGCTTAACTCCTCGTTTGATGAGCTTGAAACGCAATACGGTGAGCGCTTTAAAGCTGACCAAGGTATTCGCGATGACTTGGGGTTTGATTAATTAATGCGCCTGAGTGTGGTAATTTAAACACAAAGGTAATATAGTGTGGGGTCTACTTTGGTTTTTGTGGGCCCCAAATGTTTCCTCTAGCAAAAAAAAGCAAACCGCGAGAGCGTAATTTGATTCGTTTACACCCGAAGACAGGCGGTGTAAATATTAACTTTGGTGATCAATACTTTCATGGTGTGAGCGCCGATGTTTTTTTTGGGTTAGATTTGAATGATTTTAGCCAGACGTATCAAAACTCACGAAAATTCAATCTCAGTATTTCAGTTAACCCAAGTTGTTGGAGTACGGAGGACTTGCTCTCTTATTTGACGTTGGGTGAGTTGGAGCGCACATCAAAATGTGATTTTCATGGTGATATCGAGACAAAACTTCACGCAAGTAAACAGCTTAAAAAATTACTCAAATTAGAGCAGCTCGGCCATGTTTTTGTTGTAGATGGAATGCACTATATTTACGATTCGATTGGTGTAGCATGTAATCGTCGTTATCAAAGTGTTTCTCATCGACAAGGAAACGCATTTGAAAAGAGTTCAAGTCACTTTGAAATTAAGTTCCGCCGCCAACCTAGTGAGCACGAAATCGGTGAGCAAGAAGCTGATGAGTATTTATGCTTAAATATTCATTTTATGCCAGAGAATACTCGGGCGTATGGAAAAGGCCATACGCTAGAGCGTTTAAAGCAGGCGATTCATTTATTTTATGCGGAACTGGATTTGCCGACGACGCCTGTTTCATACACTTCTTCCACAAGCCTAAAAATAGCGCTTAGGGTCACGTTGGATAATTATGAAGAGCTAGGTTTTTCATGCAAACATAAAAAATCACAGAACGTGATTGAACGTCACGCTCTCGCAACACACTATACGCATAGTAAATCAAATCAACGCGGGTTATCTTTGTGGGATTACGTGGCAACATCCGAGGAAACAAAGCTGCATTCATCGTTAAGTGAGTCTGTTAGCTCTTCTGTGGCGAGCAGTAATACTGCACCGCCAGAAGATGATGTGAAGTCTGATATAAAGCCCGTCGTTAATGCATGGTCTAAAAAGCTAACGCTTTAAATAATATGCATATATGATTATTTGAGTGACTCAATCACAGCGCCTAAAAACCGTGTAGCTTCGCCGCCGGTAACGGCGCGATGATCAAAACTCAAAGAGAGCGGTAATAAGTGACACGAGCGGATGGTTCCACCACAGCTTTTAACGCCTTCATATAAGCGACCGACAGCAAGAATCGCAACACTTGGTGGCACAATAATAGGGCTCGCAAAACGACCTGCGAATTTCCCAAAGTTTGAAAGCGTGATGGTTGAACCTTTGAGTTGCTCGGCAGGTACTGTACGGTCTTGTACGCTTGTTTTAAACGTGTTGATTTGTTCACGTAATGCTTGGTCCGTTTGGGTTTGTGCATTTTGAATCACTGGAACAAATAAGCCGTCGGCATTATCCATCGCCAGTCCTAAATGAACCTCATCAAAGCATTTACGCGCGCCATGCTCTGTATCAAACCACGCATTTAAAGCCGGTTCGTGTTTGGCTGCGTCACAGATAGCACGAATAATTCTGACCGTAATATCGCCTTTGCCAATCCAATCAGATACATCCGCCTCATCAAATATACTGACGGGTACAACGGTTTGATGCGACTGAACCATGCTGCTCAGCATGGCGCGCCTTACGCCACGAAGTGGTTCAAAACCTTCAGGTGGTTCAGCTTGTTTTGCCGCGGCTTGCTCGACATCATCAAGCGTAATCAGATGATTCTCGCCTGTTCCAACAACTGTTTTTAAATCGAGCTTCAAGCGCTTAGCTTTGAGGCGTGCAGCAGGGGTTGTTTTAACGCGTGCTGCATTAGGTGTGGCTGAACCAATAATGAAATTATCATCGGCGACGTCCGTACTTTCTTCAAGTTTACCAACAACTGTGCCTTGGTCTTCTGTTACTTGTTTTTTTTGTTGAATAAAAGCAGCAAGCGGTGCGCCGGTTTGTATGATATCACCGGGGTTTCCAAATAGTTTTTCGATAACTCCATCTTGAGGGCAGGGTACGTCGACCACTGCTTTGGCCGTTTCCATAGAAACAAGCGGTTGATCAACGGTGACTTCGTCACCTGCTTTGACAAACCATTCATGGATTTCTGCATCAGGTAGGCCTTCGCCTAAATCAGGTAAATTAAAAACCGTCATAACAACTCCATTTTATATTATATATTTTTATATATGATTGTTAAGCCATGATGCTGAGCACGCTTTGTGTGATGCGCTGAACACTGGGTAAGTAATATTTTTCTAGTTGAAAATAAGGCATGGTTACGTCATATCCTGTAACGCGCTGCACGGGTGCTAACAACGCATCTAGGCTATTTTCCATGATTTGTGCTGAAATCTCAGCACCAACACCACCTGATTTAGCAGCCTCATGAATAATGACAGCGCGGCCTGTTTTTTCAACAGAAGTTAAAATAGTATCGATATCCAGCGGTTTAATGCTCGCGACATCAATCACTTCACACGATACGCCGTCTTCTTCGAGTGCAGAGGCCGCTTGCATGGTTTCGTGAATGCTAGCGCCCCAGCTGATCAGCGTGACGTCATCACCTGTTTTGAGTGTAAAGCAGGTACCCAGCGGTAATGCTTTGCCGTCATCAGGAACGGGTTGTTTGACCAAGCGATAAATGCGTTTAGGCTCCAAAAATATGACTGGATCTGGGTTACGCATGGCGGCGAGTAAAAGCCCGTAAGCACGTTTAGGTGATGAAGGAATAACGACCTGTAGACCCGGAATATGCGCAAACAAGGCCTCAGTGCTTTCAGAGTGATGTTCAGGTGCATGAATACCACCACCAAACGGTGCTCGGAAGACCAGCGGGCAATGTAATCGACCGCGAGTTCGGTTACGAAGACGTGCGGCGTGTGAAATAATTTGGTTCAGAGCAGGGTAAATAAAACCCATAAACTGAAACTCAGCGACGGGTTTTAAGCCTTGGGCCGACATGCCAACGGCAAGCCCTGCAATCATGGATTCAGCAAGCGGTGAGTCAAACACGCGGCGTTCACCAAAGCGTTCTTGTAAGCCGGCTGTTGCACGAAAAACGCCACCGTTTTTACCGACATCTTCACCAAAAACAACAATATTCTCATCTTGGTTTAGCTCATAAGCAAGTGCTTGGGTGACGGCTTCGAGAAGTGTAATATTAGACATGTTTAGCTTCCTCCATGGCTTCTTCGCGTTGCTCTAAGAGTTCAGACGGTGTTTCTGCATAATGGTAATCAAAAGCACTTTCGATAGACTGAGGTTTACGATCCAAATAGACTTGAACGGCTTCATCAACCTCCTGTTTTACAGCTTGATGTAGCGCTTGGTCTTGTGCTTCATCCCAATCATGTTGGTTTTCTAGATATATTTTCAAGCGATTAATGGGCTCACGTGTTTTGGCATCAAGAACATCTTGTTCTGGCTGATAGCGGGTTGCATCATCAGCTGTGGTATGGTCTGAGAGGCGATACGTGATGGCCTCAACGAGCGTAGGGCCTTCACCTTGGCGTGCTTGCTCTATTGCTTCTCCAAGAATTTGACGTGTTGCAACCACATCGTTTCCGTCTACTTGAACACCTTTCAAGCCCGCGGCAATGGCTTTTTGAGCAATGGTTTCGGTCGCGGTTTGATTGGCCAGAGGCACAGAAATAGCCCACTGATTATTATTAACAACAAATACAACGGGTAATTTCCAAAGGCCAGCTACGTTCATGGCTTCATAAAAATCACCTTCAGATGTACCACCATCGCCTAAACAAACCACGGCAACACGAGGCTCTTTTCGGTATTGAAAGGCAAAGGCAATGCCTGCAGCGTGTTGGCATTGTGAAGCAATAGGAACGCAGATTGGGAAATCTTCAGAAGCACTTGAAGCCGCATCATAATCGCTTCCACGTTCGTCACCACCCCAGTAGGCCAGAATATCGGACATAAGTACGCCACGTTGGATTTGTGCGGCATAGTCACGGTAATAGGGTACAAGCACATCTTCGGGTCGCATGGCATGACCTATTGCTGTTGCAATCGCCTCTTGGCTATTAATCGGTGCGTAGGTTCCCATCTGACCTGTACGTTGGAGTGCAATCGCTTTTTTATCAAACGTACGAACAAGTACCATGGTACGGTAGAGTTCAAGCAGTGTATGTTTATCTTCTGCAAAGGCAGGAAGCGATGTTTTTAATACGCCTTGTTCATTTAGAACCTGGAGAAAAGTAATCTCAAATCGAGCAACAACAGTCATCACAGCCCATGTCCTTCTAAGCAAATTGAGAGAAAGTAAGGATACCCATAAACCACAGTAAAGACCAGGTTATTCTGAGACCGATGTGGCGGTGATACACAAATTCATTTTTTTAAACCAAAAAGCAAATATAAATATCAAAAGGATGTAAAATAAGTTAAGATGTGTGCTTGTTTTGAATTTAAAGATCAAACCAAGTGCAATATTGGGTTAAAGCATCTTTTTGATCGCAATGATAAAGGCGCGTTATGCATCCACGACATATTTTTCTTGCTATTTTTGTGACGGTTATCTGGGGTTTTAATTTTATCTTTGTTCATTTGGGCTTAGAAGAACTCCCACCGTTAACTTTATGCGCTTTACGTTTTTTTATGGCAAGCGTGCCTGTTGTGTTTTTTGTCAAACGTCCCAACGTACCTTGGCCATTGTTGATTTTATATAGTTTGCTGACGTTTGCACTGCAATTTGCTTTTTTATTTATTGGGATGAATGCAGGCGTAGCACCCGGGCTTACGTCTTTACTTGCACAAACCCAAGTCTTTTTTAGTTTTATGTTTGCGGCTTTATTTTTAAGTGAACGCCTTACCCAGTGGCAGGTTATGGGAGCAAGCTTGGCACTGATAGGTCTTATGGTTGTTGCTGAGCATTTAGGTGGTGTGGATATCACAGGCGTTGGGTTTGTTTGGATTCTTTTGGCATCGATGGCTTGGGGCGCCGGTAATACGTGTATAAAAAAAATGGGTGGTGCACAAGGAATCTCGTTAATAATTTGGGCGAGCTTTTTGGCGTTTCCCCCGTTACTATTTGCCTCATGTTTGCTTGATGGTCCTGCTGTTATGATGACATCACTGCATCAACTCAGTTGGCGTGGCGCATCAGCGGTCATGTACATTACGTTTGGTTCTACGTGGATAGGGTACGGAATTTGGGCATGGTTACTGAGTATTTATTCGGTCGGCACGGTGGTTCCGTTTACTTTGTTGGTACCCGTTTTTGGTATGTTCGCTTCAAGTTTATTCTTTGGTGAAGGTTTACCTGTATGGAAGCTGGTCGCAGCTATCTTTATTATGCTTGGCCTAATTGTACATCTGTTTGGTTCACGTTTGCCTAAATTAATGGGTGGACGGTCTAAATTATTGAAATCCTGAGCTAGGAGGTTCTTGTTCTTGCTCGTTATCTTGAGATATCTCAGGTTTGTCTTGCTCATGGGTAGCCTTATGCGTATCGTTTGCGTCTAAACCCTCAAGGGTTTGTAGTAGATCTTCTTTTTTCGACTTGAATCCAAGCGTATTTGAGGCAGTTGTGAGTGCGGCACTTACTTTATTCAGGGCACGTGTTAACCAGCCTTTATCAGCAACGGGTGCAACTGTTTCTTGGTTTACTTGATCTTGATTTTCAGATGGATTGTCTACTTGATTTAGAATCGTTCCTGTATGAGCAATAGCTTGCTCGGGCGTAACACCTGGTTTGGTAAGCTGCTCTGCTGATTGCTCGATAATTTGCTGATCTTGTTCGCTTAGTTTTTTTTCTTGTTCAGGTGCTTTTGTTATAGCATCAACAATTATACTGAGCAATTTCCTAATTGCTTTATATGCATTTTTAACATCATTCTTTGCATCGATCATACTTGCTTTGCGTCTTTTGGTTAAATCCTTTTGTCTCCTATCAATATATTGATGTAATGGATTGTCTTTATTAGGCGATGAAGATGGTTTCGTTTCAGCCTGAGTTTGAACTTGAGGATTGGTTTGCTCTTTTGCTTGTTGAGCAATTTTCTCAAAACGCTGTTTTGCTTGCTGAAGTTTTTGCATTTTATTCTCATGAGCTTTACGTAAGTTATCACGTTGCGCTTGCCGTTTTTTTTGCTGTTGTTGATGTTGAGTTTGTTTAGCAGGTTGTTGGGCTGTTTTTTTAGGAGGATTGGGCGCTTCGTGTTTTGGAGCTTCAGGAAATGTGTTCACGAGCTCTAAAGCTGCTGCGTCTAGTGCTTCAGCGACAAGTTTATCTTCCTCAGATAAATTTTTCCGTTGAGTTACACGACGCGTGGGTGTGTTAGGTTTTGAGGAAAAGAGTTTGTCTGCTGCGTTTTGCATTTCTTGCTGCATAAGTTGATTGAATTCATCTTGATCTACGGCAGAGAAATTTGCCAAACCATCGTTGACGATGTTCGCACCCTCATCAAATTTGTCAGCCACCATGTTAAAATCATTTAGCTGCGTCTGAAATTCAACACGTACTTGCTCATTCATTTTGTCAACAATGGGTGCTATTTTTTTTACTAATTGCTCCACTTCGACTAAATCACCTTCTTGTCTCGCTTGGTTCAAAGCTACCATGTTTTTTTGAAACATAATTTTTTCGAAAGTAGTTAATTCAGCCATTAGGCATAACTCCGTGCAGATAACTTATCTTTAAGTGTAGTACTTTTTACGAATTTCACCCGATTGCGTGGGGAAGAGATGTGAATTAGTATGATAGAAAAAGCACGTTACGATAAGGATATTAGGGCTGATGCAAACACAAGGGTATGTGCTGAGTAGTAAAAAACTTCCGTCGCTGGATGAGCGGTTAATACAAATTGACGCGCTGGATAAATTACCCGAAGAGGGCTGTAATTTTGTAGTATTTGATTTTGATGAGCATATAACGTTTGAAACGCTGGTGAGCCTACGTCAAACAACGGCTTATCGTTATTGTCCTTTTTTTTCTTGGGAGGAAGCTCCCAATAAATGCCTAGCGTTATTAGATGGTGGGTTTGACGAAGCCGCATACGCTAAAGCAGGGCAAATCAACGACCGAATCAGCATCTGCCAACAGAATGATGGCTCCCATCCTGAAAAACAAGATATTAATGTTTTTATCTGCCGGTATATTTTTAGTCGAGAAAATCTAGATATTTTACCCCAAATAACATACGAAAATATTTATGGGTTTGTTTATCCATTAGTTGAGGCTTTGGCATCTGAGGGCAGTGCAAACGAGCATTGGTATGTGCTTAACGCGCTTGTTAAACGTGGGTATATTGAAGCTCGTGAAGTGGTAAATGAACTCCAAATTTGTCCGGGATGTGAAGGTGGATTATTAAATTTTAAACATTGCTGTCCTAATTGCGAGTCAATTGATTTGCATGTCGAACCTTTTGTACATTGTTTTACGTGCGGTAATGTGGGGCCTGTGAATGAGTTTATGAAGCATCAAGAACTGGTCTGTAACCGCTGTCAGACGGTACTTAAGCATATTGGTATTGATTATGATAAGCCTTTAGAGGATAAGATATGTGAAAAATGCCAGCATCGATTTTTTGATCCCAGCACTCGTTTTATGTGCCTTGCGTGTGAAAAAATGGGTGATCCAGAAGCTTTAAGAACACGAAAACTTTACGCTTTTCATCTGACAAAAAAAGGCGAAGAGTTCGCCAAAAATAGTCTTCACAAGCTAGAGCTTGATCTGGGAACATTTTTTGAATTAATTAATTTTAATTTATTAGAGCTTATTATTCAGTGGCAAGTACGTGTGGCTCAACGACATAAAGAAATTGAGTTTGTTGCAGGGGTTATTTTTGTTGAAAATATTGATGCTTTAATCGAAGAAATTGGTTTTTTAAAAACAGAAAAGCAATTGGTTTTATTTTATGAAAATGCACGTGATTTGTTTAGAAAAACAGATTTATTGAGTGTTGAAGATGATAAGTTATTTTGTTTATTAACCATGACTAATATGCAATATATTCCAATTATTCAAGAGCGAATACGAGATTTTGATAAAGAACATGCAACTAAAGGAAGTAAATTAAATATTAAGTTTGGATTTGTATCGTCATCTGAAATTCTTGAAAATAATTTAGATAAAGAATTACTCGTAAATGAAATGTTAAATCGAGTTTCTAATGATTGATGTATTTTACGGTATTGAGTTTTATATCGTCTCCATTTTGAAATCCGGTAAAATTATTAATTTGTTTTTGTACTATTTTCCTTTTGTGCTGTTTTTAGAAATGCCTTTTTATATGTTTAGCGTTTCTTATAGCATCAAAGGGTGGCTTATTTTACATAAGCAAAAAGGACTTAAGGTTGTTTATACACCGTTGGTGAGTATTGTTGTAACGGCATATAACGAAACGTATGATGAACTCATGGTTACGTTTAGATCTCTCAGTGAGCAGATTTATGAGGGGGTAATTGAGGTTTTAATTATTGTTGATAATGCGGCAGAGAATAAAGAAACGGTGGCGTTGGCTCAACAAATAGCTAAGTCATTTGATAATGGATTGACGCGCCAGTTTATCGTAATCAATAAAGTCGCACGTGGTGGGCATGCAAGCTCTATGAATCTTGGTTTACGTCTAGCGCGTGGAGAGGTGATGGTGATGATGGATGCTGATACATCCATTGATAACACTACCATTGCACATGCAGCCAAGCACTTTAGAGATCCACATGTGATTGCTGTGTCGGGTGCTGTGCGGGTTAGGAATGCTTTTGATTCAATTACGACGCGTATGCAAGCAATTGAGTATATGATGAGTATACAGTTGGCGCGGTTTGGCTTAACTGAGCTCGGTGTTATTAATAATATATCAGGTGCCTTTGGTATTTTTAGAACTTCTTTTATTAGGCAAATTGGAGGTTGGTTGAATGGGACCGCTGAAGATTTAGATCTGACGCTTCGGTTACATGCTTATATGAGCCAGTATCCTTGGTTGAAAATGATTCATGAGCCGTATGCTGTCTCTTGGACGGAATCACCGGTTAAGTTTATGGAGTTACTAAAACAGCGTGTGCGGTGGGATGGTGATTTATATTATATTTATGTCACACGTCATTGGCGTTTATTTAGTACGAAACTAATATCAATTAAAAAACTAATTTTTATTGTTTGGTACGGTTTGTATTTTCAGTTGATTCTTCCGTTTATTGTCTTATGTTATACCGCGCTTATTTTAATTAAATTTCCTATCTATGCGATTTTATCTATGTTCATCATGCTTTATTTTTACTATTTAGCGGTAACGGTAAGTATGTTTCTCCTGTTTCTATTGCTCGTATCGGAACGTGTGAAAGACGATAGTCGTTTTATCGGATGGCTCTTATTTAATCCAATATACAATATGGTTATGCGATTTATGGCTTTCTTTTTTATCATGAATGAGATTATATTCAAAGGTCATAATGATTCTTCTATGGCTCCTTGGTGGGTAATTAAGAAAACTAAGTAACAAATAATATGGTGTGATATTTATGGGCATTAGTTTAAAGCAAACGAAGTTAGATGAAAAATCAACTGTCAAGGATTATGGTGCCGGAAAGCGTACAGCACCTAAACTTCGTTGGTTCTTGATTATTGGCTTGATTAGTATACCTTTGATTTATTTAATTTATATGCTTTTGGACGAAACTGTACTAGCTGATTTTCAAGGTGTCGTGGTTTTTGATACGGCTAATATTCGAACGCCAGACGCAGGTTATGTTGAAAAGCTTTATGTTGAAGAAGGTGAGCATGTTAAAAAAGGTCAAGATTTACTTCAATTTAAATCACCAGGTGTTGATTCTGAGCTAGCTTATCTTGAAAAAGAAAAAGAACGTATTGAGTCGAGGCTGGCTTCAGTAAGCAGGAAGTCGACAGGGGCTTTAGAAGAAAATTTAGTGCATTTGAAAAAAGATATCGAAAAAAGCCAAGGGGTTTATGATAAGTTTCTTACGTATTATGCCCCGAAAGGGCATATTTCAGCCTTAAAGTTAGAAGATGCTCGAAAAAATGTAGTTTCTGCAAAGCAAGCTTATGCTCAATTACAGCACCAAATCAAGCAAATCAAGTTAGAAAATGATGTGCTTATGGAAGTGAATTATAAGCGTCGAATTGAAGAGGTTAATCAGAAAATTCGTCAGGCCGAGATTAAGAAAAAATACTTTCTTATTAAGTCGCCTGCGAAAGGTAGTGTTAAAGAAATAGCTGTACATCGGGGTGAGTTTCTTCCAGGAGGTCAGGAAATAATACAAATTATCACAAAAAATAATTTGCACGTGGTTGCATTTATAGACCCTAAAAATTCAGAGGATGTACATCCTAATACAACGGTAACGTTGACATTTCCAGATAATTTTTCAATCAAAGGCGAGGTAGTTAACGTACCCAGTTATGCTGATCGTACGCCGCTTACCTTCCAAAATCCATTGGCAACACGAGAAAATAAATTGGTTGTGATTATTGATTTTAAACAAGCATTACCTGAAAAATACAGACTTTTTGGGGTGCCTGTTGAGGTAAGCATTGATTAGGACTGCTATACAGCAATCCTTTCATCAAATACAAAGCAACTGCCGTCCCATTTAGATTGATCAGCAGGTATTTTATCGATGTAATTTAAAATGCCGCCATCAAGCTGGTATACGTTCTCAAAGCCTAAGTCTTTAAAATAAGCGGTTGATTTTTCACAGCGAATACCGCCTGTGCAGTACGTAGCTAGTTTTGTTTGTTTTTTATCTAATAAGTTTTTCTTAATATATTCTGGGAAATCTCTAAATGTGTTAATTTCAGGATCTATAGCATGCCTAAATTTACCCAGGGTTACTTCATAATGATTACGGGTATCAAGAACCAAAACATCAGGATCGTCTAAAAGCTCGTTCCAAGCTTCGGGTGATAAATGCGTTTCTTTGGTTGTGAGCGCTTCGGTTCCTGGCACACCCAGGGTTACGATTTCCGGGCGCAATTTAACTTTGCTTCGCTCAAACGGCATGGTGTTTGTATAGGTTTCTTTGAATTCTAAATCAGCGAATCGAGCATCTGCTCTTAAAAAAGCATACATGCTTTGAATGTCTTCATGTGTTCCTGCAAATCCAGCGTTAAGGCCTTCTGAAGCTAGAATAAATGTACCTAAAATACGGTGTTGTTTCATAGCCTGAAGTATTTGCCGTTTGAAAATTTCAGGATCATTGACGGCGATAAATTTGTAGCATGATGCGACGGTGTAAGCGTCCATAATTATACCCCATTGGTTTGATATCGAAGATTTAGGGGGAGAAGATAGCATAATTTTTATGTTTTGAGTATGCTATCTTTATAATATACGCTTTATTAAAGAGGACGCAGGTTTATGTGTTTACCGGAGGTCATGATGCAATCGTCGATGGCTTATTATATGTTGCTTTTGCTTGGTGTTGCTGGTGTTTGTTTTGAGCTGATTAATCCAGGATTTATCTTGCCAGGCGTGCTCGGTTTTATAGCTTTAGGTGTAGCGCTTTATGCACTGCATGCTTTGCCTATTTATTATCTTATTGTTTTAGGTGTAATTTTAGGAGCCATACTGGTGATTGGGGTTAAGCTTGCACTACGTAGTCGCCAGCGACCGGTGCAAAACGGCGCAAACATGCTGATGGGTGCATTAGGGCATACATTAGGATTAGTTGATCCTCGAGGGCAAGCGTTTATCCATGGTGAGATTTGGAGCGTTTATTCAAAGCACGCGATTCGTAATAACTGTCCTATTAAAGTGATTGCTATAAAAGGTATTTGTTTGGAAGTGGAAGAACAATTAAACGAAGGGGAAATATAATGGCTTATTTTACTTTTTTTATGGCTTTGGGAGGTATTCTCTTAGCCTCGATGTTTCGTGTGCTTCGTGAATATGAGCGAGGTGTAATTTTTATGTTGGGTCGGTTTTGGCGCGTTAAAGGTCCGGGACTTATTATCGTTATTCCTGTATTACAACAAATGGTACGTGTTGATTTACGAACGGTCGTGATGGATGTACCGAGTCAAGATGTTATTTCGCGAGATAATGTGTCAGTGCGTGTGAATGCCGTGTTATATTTTCGAGTGGTAGAACCGGAAAATGCGATAGTTCAAGTACAAGATTATTTGGAGGCAACGAGTCAATTAGCCCAAACGACGTTACGTTCGGTTTTAGGTCAGCATGAGCTCGATCAAATGCTATCTGAGCGAGAGAGCTTGAATTGCGATATTCAAAAAATCTTAGATGAACAAACCGACGGTTGGGGTATTAAAGTATCCAATGTCGAAATTAAGCATGTTGATTTGAACGAAAACATGATTCGTGCGATTGCAAAACAAGCTGAAGCTGAGCGTGACCGCCGTGCTAAAGTGATTCATGCCGAGGGGGAGTACCAAGCATCGGAAAAATTATTGGATGCAGCTGAGATATTAGCCAAAAGCCCAGAGGCCATGCAGTTACGGTATTTGCAGACATTGGCGAATATTGCCGATAATGGTAATGCTTCGACGATTGTCTTTCCTGCGCCACTTGAATTAGGTAATTTATTTAAAAAACTTCAGGGCTAAGCAATACGAAAAGGACTGTGTATATATGAACGATAGGGATTTTGAAATAAAAATGGAGCATATACACTGGACCTTAGAGTTTATCATGTCGGACTCTTTTCTAGAATTTTTAGATTTAATTCCTGAGGCTGTTATTGTCAGTGAAGAGTCTGGAAGAATTATCATAACCAATCGTGTAGCTCAACAGCTTTTTCAATATTCAGAAGATGAATTTCGTCAATGTATGATTGAAGATTTAGTTCCTCAAAAAATAAGAAGCATGCATCCTAAACTGCGAGCTGAATTTTTTGACAATCCAGAGCCTCGATTTATGGCTGGTCGAAACTTGGATCTTTGTGCGTGCAAGAAAGGCGGCTCGAGTTTTCCGATGGAATCAGCATTATTTTCGATAAAAACAGATCAAGGACAGCTTGCGGTTAATTTACTTCGAGATATCACGGAACAAAAAGAGAATGAAGAAAAAATTAATAAGTATGCATTTGTTGATACCGTAACTAACCTTCCTAATCGTCGTTATTTTGATGATTATATAAAGCGCGCAGCATCAAATGCACGTCGCTATAATACACGATTAGGATTGTTGTATATTGATCTTGATCTTTTTAAACCGATTAATGATACGCATGGGCATGATATGGGCGATCTTGTCTTACAAGAAATAAGCGATCGTATATGTGGGGCGTTACGAACGGAAGATATGTTGGCACGGGTCGGGGGGGATGAGTTTGTTTTAACGCTTTCTTCCATTACAAATATTAAGCACTTAGAAATATTGGCCAAACGTATATTAAGCGTATGTTGCCAACCTATACATATTGCTGAACAATCACTTCAGCTCTCTGTAAGTATTGGCATTAGTTTTATTCAAGCCAGAGATTTTGACGAACAAGCATTAATTAAATCAGCAGATAAGGCGATGTATCAGGCTAAAAAACAAGGGGGTAATTGTTTTGTTTTTGCCGAAAAATAATTAAGATATGATATAAAATATTTTTAGGAAGGGTCAATATGTACAGCTGTTTTCGAAGTTTATCTAGTTTTGTTGATGCAGAAAAAATGCATCATCTAGCGTTATCTATACTGCGTTATATACCTAAGTGTTGTTTTAAAAAAATCGCAAGTAAGCCCATACAGGTTATGGGCCTTGAGCTAAAACATCCTATAGGTTTAGCGGCGGGGTTTGATAAAGATGGAAGATATTTAGATGATTTAAGTAAACTAGGCTTTGCTTTTATTGAGCTTGGAACCGTAACGCCACGTCCACAAGATGGCAATCCCAAACCTCGTATTTTTCGCTTGCCCAAAGAGCGCGCGATTATTAATCGTATGGGGTTTAATAATGTTGGGGTGGATGCGCTGGTAAAAAATATAAAAAAAACAGCCTATCGAGGCGTCATAGGTGTGAGTATTGGGCCGAATAAAAATACGCCAGCGGATAAAATATGGGATGATTATCAATACTGTCTTGAGCGAGTCTATAGATACGCTGATTATATTGCAGTGAATATATCATCACCGAACACACCTGGACTGCGGGATTTACATGATATCACGCGTTTTTCTAAGCTGATGGGGCAGTTGCGCGAAGAGCAACTTGTCTTAGCTGAAAAAACGGGACATTATGCACCCGTTGTGGTGAAGCTTTCTCCTGATGAGTCGGATGAGTCACTTATTAGCATGGCTAAGCAGCTGGTAGCATCGGGGTTGGATGGTATTATTCTTACAAATACAACGGTATCGCATCAAGGTGAAACTGGAGGTTTGAGTGGTCGTCCACTTGCTGCTCGTGCTAAGCAGTGTTTAGATGTAGTGAAAAACGCGGTGGGTGATGATTTAATTTTAATTGCTTCAGGCGGGATAGACAGTCCAGAGGAGGTGCGCATGCGTATAGCCTCTGGAGCATCGTTGGTTCAGGTGTATTCGGGCTTAATTTATGAAGGCCCTGGGTTGATTCAAAAATTGGTTAAGGGCCTGGTGGCGTGACGTCATCATAATAATTAAGCGCATTAAGATACTCGGCTAAATCATTGTCGATCCACGCACGAAGTGTAGGTGTTTTTACCATGGTGTCTAAGTGATCTAAAACAGCTTGCAAGCCTTCAGAACGACCTGTTTGATTGTCATGGGCAATCAAATTATAGGTTTGAAGAAGTAAGTTAAGCTCGTTGAGCTTGTCTTCTTGGTTTTTCATGAACTCTTCTTCGTTGTGTTTGAAAAACAAAACTCCCATACGTATACCTCGCTGCTAAATAACGGCTCTGAAAAGAACCACATCGAATGATTAACGATAAGTATAGTTGGTTTTTTTTAAAAAATTAGAATATTTAGGAAAAGTTTTGGAAAAATTGGCCTGGTCACATCTTATTCGTGTATAATACGCGCGTCCATGAACCGTTAATACACAATTGGAGTACATGATGTCAACAGAATTAACATTATCGATTATTAAGCCTGATGCTGTAAAAAAATCAGTGATCGGAAAAATTTACACAAAATTTGAAGAAGCAGGTCTTCAAATTGTTGCAGCTAAAATGATGCAGTTGTCGCGTGAAAAAGCTGAAGCTTTTTATGCAATTCATAAAGAACGTCCGTTTTTTAATGATCTCGTAAACTTCATGATTTCAGGGCCTGTGATGATCCAAGTTTTAGAAGGTCCTGATGCGATTTTAAAGCATCGTGAAATTATGGGTGCAACCAATCCTAAAGAAGCGGCTCCTGGTACAATTCGTGCAGAATTTGCAGATAGTATTGATGCGAATGCTGTTCATGGTTCAGATGCTGCTGAAACAGCAAGCCAAGAAATTCCATTCTTTTTTGAGTCGCATGAACTTTGCAAGCGTGCTTAAATTTGCTTAATTGAGGTGGATAACATGATGGATTCAAAAAAAATAAATTTGCTTGGTTTAGATCAAAAAAGTTTGTTAGATTTTTTTGAAAAGGAAGGCGAAAAGCCCTACCGGGCCAAGCAACTTATGAAATGGATTCATCATGAAGGTTGCTCAGATTTTTCAGATATGAATAATCTGAGTAAAGTCTTGCGCGCGCGTCTTGCAGATATTGCTGAAATTCGTGCGCCCGAGATGATGACATGCCAGATTTCAGATGATGGAACACGTAAATGGTTGCTTCGTTTGTCATGTGGTAATTCTGTTGAGACTGTATTTATTCCCGAGGAAAATCGAGGCACGTTATGTGTGTCATCTCAAGTTGGATGTGCGCTTAATTGCAGTTTTTGTTCGACAGGAAAACAAGGATTTAATCGTAATTTATCAGCAGCAGAAATTATTGGTCAAGTTTGGCTTGCGGTGCATGCACTTGCCGCTGAAAAAGTAAGCTTTCCATACAGAATTACAAACGTTGTGATGATGGGCATGGGGGAGCCGCTTTTAAATTTCGAACCTGTGTTAGCCGCAATGGATTTAATGATGGACGACTATGCTTATGGTTTGTCCAAACGTCGTGTAACGTTGAGTACGTCTGGAATTATTCCAGAAATGAAGCGTTTGCGTGAGCTAAGTGAAGTATCACTTGCTGTGTCGCTTCATGCCCCTAATGATGCTTTGCGTAATGAGCTCGTGCCGATTAATAAAAAATATCCGTTGGTTGAGCTGATGGATGTATGTCGTACTTATTTTTCAGATAGGCGTGTTGTTACGTTTGAATATGTGATGCTCAAAGGTGTTAATGACCAGCTTGAACATGCAGATGAGTTGATTGCTTTATTAAAAGATGTGCCAGCAAAAGTAAATTTGATACCGTTTAATCCATTTCCTATGGCGCATTATGAGCGCTCATCAAAAAATGCGATTTATGCATTTCGCGATCGTTTGATTGCGGCAGATATTAATACCATCACGCGTAAAACACGTGGCGATGATATTGATGCCGCTTGTGGGCAGTTGGCCGGTGAGGTTGATGATAAAACACGTCGTGCGGCACGTTGGCAAGCCTTAAACTTTGAAAAAATGAAAGAAGAACAAATCAACTAAAAGGTGTATCCAGCACGGTCCGTTCACGGCTATAATGTGTTTCGCCGTCTTCTTTTGGAGTATGTGAATGAACACAACCACGATTACAGCTACGACCACAGCCACCGGTATGGATGATTTGGATAATATAGATAACATGAATGATATAAATAATATAAATAATATAAATAATATGAGTGATATGTCTTTAAACGATAATCCAGGCGCGCAGTTGGCCGCTATTCGAGAGCAGCATGGATACAGTGCTGAATACGTTGCGAGTAAGCTGCATTTGCGCGTGTGTATGATTGAGCGCCTCGAAGCCGATGATTACCAAGATATGCCAGAACCTGTATTTATTAAAGGTTATTTGCGAGCTTATGCTAATTTGGTTGGCGTAAAGTATGAGCCATTATTGGCGTCGTTTAATCGTTTTCATGCGAGCACTAAGCGAGGGCAAGAGCGAACGTTGTGGCAAACACGGCGACAAACACATCAAGTGGAGCATGTGACACGCTGGGTAACCGGTGCTTTTGCTGTGATTGTTGTGGTTGCTGTGGCCTGGTGGTGGAGTAAAAGCAAAGATGTTGAAACATTGTTTTCGGCACACACACATCAAGTTGATGCATCACTTGCACATGCTGAATCTGATATACGTTTGACAGATTTATCTAATATGCGCACGTTGCTCGCGCCAACAACTAAGCCAAAGCAAGCGCTACTTTTGGGTGCACACAATGAGTGAAAAAATTCAAGCCATTCGTGGCATGAATGATGTGCTTCCAGATGCAAGTTATGCCTTGCGCTTTTTGGAGCGCAGCTTTGCCGATTGTGCTTTGGCCTATGGGTATCGTGAATTTCGAACGCCTTTGCTCGAAAATACAGCGTTGTTTAAGCGTTCCATCGGTGAAGTAACGGATATTGTTGAAAAAGAGATGTATACGTTTCCTGATCGAAACGATGATAGCTTAACCTTGCGTCCTGAAGGCACGGCGGGTTGTGTTCGCGCATGCCTTGAACATGGCATCTTACGCAATGGTCCCCAGAAGCTATGGTATACGGGACCGATGTTTCGTTATGAAAAGCCACAAAAAGGTCGATATCGACAGTTCCAACAATTAGGGCTCGAAGCTTTTGGTTTAGCCGGTGTGGGTGTTGAGCTTGAGATGATTGCACTTTGCGCGCGATTTTGGCGCATGCTTGGAATTGCTGATGTGGTTCAGTTGCAAGTGAATACCATAGGAACGGTTGACGAGCGGCAAAGCTATAAAGCTATTTTAGTTGCTTATTTTAGACAGCATATTAAACTACTTGATGATGATAGTGTACGTCGTCTTGAGCAGAATCCTTTACGAATTCTCGATAGTAAAAATACTGATATGAAAGCCGTGATTGCTGATGCCCCTAAGCTTATGGATTGCTTGGGCGAGGTTAGCCAAGCACATTTTTCAAGCTTATGCTCAGGACTGGATGCATTAAATATTTCGTATGAAATTAATCCATGTTTGGTGCGTGGTTTAGATTACTATGAACATACAGTGTTTGAATGGGTGACAACGGAACTCGGCAGTCAAGGTACGGTGTGTGCCGGAGGTCGTTTTGATCGTTTGGTGGAGCATTTAGGCGGAGCAGCAACACCTGCATTTGGTTTTGCTATGGGGGCCGAGCGTTTATTATTACTGATGCAGCAGCAACAAATACCTCAGCTGATAGAGCCTCCCATCACCGCGTATATCTTAGTTGAAGAAGAGGCTTTGCCTGTTGCAATAAACATAGCAGAAACGATTCGAGAAGCTATGCCACGTTGGGTTGTGTTAGTGCATACCAACGGTGGGCGGTTTAAAAATCAATTTAAGAAAGCAGATAAAAGTGGTGCGCGTTTAGCTTTAATCTTAGGTGAAGATGAGTTACGCGAACAAACCATTAGCATTAAAGATTTACGCGGTCAGAGCGCGCAACAATGTGTACCTCAGCTTGATATTGTTCAAGCGATGAAAACGTATTTATTGGATTAATTACTCGAAAGGAGATTTAAGCGTGTCGATTTATATGACCGAGACGGAGCAGTTAGAGGCAATAAAAGCATGGTGGCAGCGCCATCAGCGTATGATTAGTCTTGTTTTGTCTGTTGTGCTTGTGAGTGTTGCTGGATACAAATATTGGAATTGGCATTCAGAAAAAATGGCGTGGCAAGCTTCTGCATCTTACGAGCGCTTGATGGGGGCGTCTTCTGCGAAAGATAGCAAGGCAATTGAAGCGTACTCAAAGACGTTGATAAATGAATATCCTAAAACGGTGTATGCCGATGCGGCAGAACTCGTGTTAGCAACGCATTGGGTTTCACTGGAAAAGTGGGATGAAGCACGAAATGTGCTCGAACATGTTGCCTTTCATGCTACTATGCCGGCCTTGCAGCAGGTTGCACGTATTCGCCTGGCACGAATATTAATTGAAGAAAAAGCGTATGATAAGGCGTTAGGTTATTTAGAACATATGGAAAGCTCTGTCTATAAGCCTTTGATCGATGAATTGAAAGGCGATGTGTATGTTGCAACAGGGCGTTACCAAGAAGCGGATGTTTTGTACACTGAGGCTCGTGATGAAGCCAAGGTTCGCGGTATAGGTAACTTATTTTTGGATATGAAAGCAAATGAATTAGCGGCTTTAGCGCAATCCTCAAAACATGAGGATACGGCGTCTAAATCAGCGTAAAGGAAGAGGTTTTAGGACGTATGGCTCGTATACGATTGCGATGGATTGGACTGTTTATTTTCTTGATGATTCAAGGATGCACGTACCTGGATGATTATTGGCTGGGGAAAGATAATACGGCTGTGCCTGGAGCTTTGCCTCCACTTGCCTCGAATACGGTCACATGGAAGCCATGTTGGACGGTATCGCTGGGTAAGTCTAAGTCAGCTCAACAAGATGCTTATCTTCGGTTGAAGCCTGCAATTGATGGTTCTATGATTTATGTCGCCAATCATCAAGGTTTAGTGAAAGCGGTTAACAAAACAACGGGCGAAGTACTTTGGTCCAAGCAACAAACGCAAAAATTAGTATCAGGCCCGGCGGTTGGAGCAAAAAATTTAGTATTTTCAACAAATAATGCCGGCATTATTGTTGTAAGCAAACGTGATGGCCATGAATTGTGGCATGCCAGTGTGGCGAGTGAAGTATTATCGTTGCCATTAATTGTTGATGATCAAGTGATTGTTAAGACGGTCGACGGTCATCTTTATGCATTTAATCGGCGAACAGGCGAAAAGCAATGGGTTATTGATCATGGCGCGCCGTCTCTTGTTTTAAGAGCAAGTTCTTCTCCCGTGCTTTATGGCAACATGGTTTTAGTCGGATTTTCTGATGGAAAACTAGATGCGATCGATCTTGAAACAGGGCGTGTTGTTTGGCAACGAAGTATGGGTTATGCGAGTGGCTCAAGTGATGTTGAGCGTTTAGCTGATATTAGTAGCGATCCGATTGTACGAGGTGATGTTGTTTACCTGGCTAGTTACCAGGGTTATATGGTTGCGATGTCACTTAAGCAAGGTCAATTTAATTGGAACAAACCGGTATCAACCTACCGTAATTTAGCGATTGATTCGCGAGCGCTCTACATGACCGATGCCGAAGATACTGTATGGTCCATGAATCGAAGTAATGGGCATGTGCGTTGGAAACAACCAGCTTTAACTGCGCGCGGTGTGACTGAGCCAGTTATGATGGGACGACGTTTGCTTGTGGGTGATAAAACAGGATTTTTACACCTTATAGATGTAAAACATGGTGATTTTGTTGCGCGTCATGCGCTGGGAAGCCCTATTGTCGTCGGGCCTCTTGTTTCATCTGATCGCATCTATGTTATAACTGCCCAAGGACAACTTCAATGCTTTTCGATCAAAGGATAAACCATTATGATGCCAACAGTTGTTTTTGTCGGGCGTCCTAACGTTGGTAAATCGACGTTATTTAATCGCTTAACACATACACAAGATGCCTTGGTAGCCGACTTTCCTGGTTTAACACGAGACCGGCAATACGGCAGTGCTTCGTTTGAAGATAAATCATTTTTAGTGGTTGATACGGGTGGGGTTGGTGTTGAAGACCTGGCCGTAGACGACTTGATGTCTTCACAATCAACGCAGGCGTTAGAAGAAGCAACACATATTTTCTTTTTGGTGGATGGGCGTGCGGGCGTCACACCGACGGATGAACAAATTGCACTGCGTTTAAGAAAGTATGGAAAATCAGTTGATCTTCTTGTAAATAAAACTGATGGCCTTGATGAAGCGGTCGCATGTGCCGATTTTCAAGCGTTAGGCTTTTCATCTGTGCATCCGATTTCAGCGACACACGGTCGCGGGATCCAACGTTTATTACGTGAAGTCACAGAAGACTTTCCTCCAGCACCCAAAGCATCACTTGAAGCGGACGGTGTGATTCGAGTTGCCATTATTGGGCGACCTAATGTCGGAAAATCGACCTTGATTAATCGCATGTTAGGTGAAGAGCGCATGGTGGTGTATGACATGCCGGGTACAACGCGCGACAGTATTTCTGTGCCTTTTGAACGGGGTGGTCAAGATTATGTGTTGGTTGATACGGCCGGTGTACGTCGGCGAGCACGCGTCAATGAAAAAATAGAAAAGTTTTCCATTATTAAAACCCTTCAGTCGATTCAGTCAGCCCACGTGTGTCTCATGTTGATCGATGCCGAGCAAGGGGTGACTGATCAAGATTTACACCTGATTGGTTTTGCTATTAATGCTGGAAAAGCCTTAGTTGTTGCGGCTAATAAATGGGATGGTCTTGCTTTAGATCACAAAGAAAAAGTCAAAGCGGATATCTTAAGAAAACTTCAGTTTGCGCAGTTTGCAAAATTTCATTTTATTTCTGCATTGCATGGCTCAGGTGTTGGTGGGTTATTCAAAGATATCAACGAAGCTTATGCATCAGCCATTAAAACTTTATCGACGCCCGAGCTTACACGTATTTTACAGGATTTGATTGCGAAAAATCCGCCGCCATTAGTTCATAATCGGCGTGTTAAATTACGCTACGCGCACGCAGGTGGGCATAATCCACCGTTGATTGTTCTTCATGGAAATCAAGTGGATGCGTTACCTACAAGCTATAAACGTTATTTAAATAACGAATACACACGTCGTTTAGAGTTGGTTGGTACGCCATTGAAATTGATTTTCAAAGGTGGTGAAAACCCTTACGAAAACAAAAAAGATCCTTTGACCGAGCGTCAAGTTAAAAAGCGTAAACGTTTGATGGTTAGCGCTAAAAAACCCAAACGTAAATAAACAGGATAAGCATGAGCTTAAAAGAAATGTACAATGATCTTGCCGGGCGATACGATTTGGCCGATCAGTTTGGCTCGATTAGTGAGAGCCATCGTGCAGCCATTGAACAAATCAAGCGAGCGACCTCGCTCGATAAGCCTGAGTCTCGTGTGTTGGATTTGGGCGTAGGTGATGGTGCTTTTTTAAAAAAATTAAGTGAAAATATGCCGCAAGCACAATTTACCGGTGTAGATGTATCGGCTGAAATGCTGAAACGAGCAGATAAAGCGTTGGATTTAACAACGATTGAGACCAGTGCGACAGAGGTTCAAAATTTTTTACCAGCACACAGTCAAGATTTGGTGTTAGCGCACTTTATTAACGCTTATATACCGATTCAAGCTTTGTTTGACTCTGCGAGTACGTTAACGCGCTCCAACGGCTATTTTTCGTTTATTACAACCACGTATGACTCGTTTCCCGTAGCTCAACAATATTTAGCTAATTTTATTGCGGAAGGAACGTTATTAAGTAGTGTCGTTGGGCATTATTATAAGTCTATTCTGAAAAATACAACGGTTGCTAAAAGTGAACAAGATTTAAAAGATGTGTTTAAGCAACATGATTTTGAAATATTAGAGCACAAACGCTTTCATATACCCGTTGTTTTAAACAATATTGATGAATTGGCTCTCTTTGGTATTGAAGGCACATGGTTTTTAAATAGCTTATCTATTAAAATGCTACCGAAGAGCTTTTTATTGCAACGTTTAAAGCGCTTATTTAATCGCATATTTTCTTTTCCATATAGCGATACACATATTATTGATGTAATTTTGGCGAAAAAATGATGTTGCGTATGTTTGTATTAAGCATGAGTTTTATTTTAATGCTTGTGCCTGGTATGGCAAGTAGCCATAAACCACAAGCTTTTTTAGAGCGTGTGGCAGGAACACCCGATGAAGGCTCTCAAATTGTGGAGCATTTTTGTAGTACATGTCATGCTTTAGAGCCTATGCTTCCACTGGGCGCGCCAAGAATGGGTACAGCATCCGATTGGCATGCGCGTTTGAAACAAGGCTTAGACCTTTTATTTAAACATGCTGATGAAGGCTTACGAGCGATGCCGCCCAGGGGCGGTTGCTTTGAATGTACAGATAAGCAACTATGGCTTGCCATTGCAGCTTTATTGCCGATGAATATTGATGAACAAAAACAGATTTTAGAGGATAAAACCAAATGACCACTGCTTCAGATAACACACGAACCATTGCTTCATATTTAGATAAAACATTAGAGCTTGTTGATATAGGCAATCATATCGGTGAAGAGGTAGAACTTTCGGGATTTGTGTATAAAGTACGCGTGCTGTCGGAATTTGGTTTTATCTTATTGCAGCATGGTAACTTTTTAATCCAAGTCGTGTTTACCGGTGATTTAGGGTCAACAGGTATCAAAGAAAACGGCGCGATTAAGATCAAAGGTACAGTGACAGAAACCAATATAAAAGATGTGTTTGTGAATCCAAAACACTGTGAGATTCAGCTCACAGATTATACGGTATTAAGCACACCGTCAGAGCCGATGCCTTTTGATGTGACTAAGAAAAAATTAGATATTCACAACGATGTAAAATTTGATTACCGCTATCTTTCGATGCGTCACCCTAAAGAAAAAGCGATTTTTAAAATTCAATCAGGGCTTGTACAAGGCGCGCGTGCTTTCTTAATGACCCATGGTTTTGCTGAAATTAGAACGCCTAAAATCGTAAAAGAAGGGGCCGAAGGTGGCGCAAATATTTTTTCGTTTGATTATTTTGGTAAACAAGCTTTTTTAACCCAATCACCGCAGTTTTATAAAGAATTTTGTGTGGGTGTGTTTGACCGTGTGTTTGAAATTGCACCGGTATTCCGAGCGGAAAAGCATCATACCAACCGCCATATCAATGAATATACATCGATGGACTTGGAGCTTTCACATATCGATTCGTTTTATGATATTTTAAATTTAGAAGCGAGCATGCTCAAATTCATGTTTGAATATGTCAAAGAACATATGCCACATGAATTAGCGCTGCTCGGCGTTGAGTTGCCAGTGATTGATACGATTCCTGTATTAAAATTTTATGAAGTTAAAAAAATTGTCGAAGAAGTTTATAAGATCAAACCGAAAGACTCGTTTGATTTAGCGCCGATTGAAGAGCTTAAAATTTCAGAATATATCAAAGAAAAATACGGTTCTGAATTTGTGTTTATTACGCATTACCCATCAGCTAAACGTCCTTTTTATGCCAAAGACGATCCTGAAAATACCGATTTAACGTTGAGCTTTGATTTATTATTCCGTGGAGTTGAAATCACATCAGGCGGTCAACGTATTCATGATCATGATGAATTGGTTGCTAAGATGCGAGCAAAAGATATGGATCCAAAAGAATTTGAGTTTTTCTCGACAGCTCATAAACATGGCTTACCTCCGCACGGTGGTTTAGGCATGGGGCTTGAGCGCGTCACGCAAAAACTATTGGATTTAGATAATATAAAATCAGCCACCATGTTCCCACGAGATGCAGTACGTTTGTCGCCGTAGTGACAAACTTGATCTCTTAAGCATGCATGACTACTCTTTACTTGATCCCAAGTAAGGAGCAGTAACATGGTTCGGCCTTATAATAATAAAAATTGTTCGAGTGCTATTGTTCAAATATTAGAAAATCATGGCGTCACACATGTTTTTGGTGTGCCTGGCGCTAAAATTGATAGTCTTTTTATTGCGTTAAATCATTCTAAAATCAAATTAATTACCTGTCGTCACGAGCAAAATGCAGCATTTATGGCTGCTGCATTTGGCCGTCTTACAGGCAAAATCGGTGTATGTATAGCGACATCAGGTCCTGGGGTTGCTAATTTAACAACCGGTTTGGCTACTGCGACCAGTGAAGGCGATCCAGTCCTCGCGATAGGTGGCGAAGTTCCTCTTGATGAGCGTATTAAAAAAACACATCAGTCTTTAGATGCAGTTGGTCTGATGAAAGCTGTGACCAAATACTCAGAAGAGGTGGTTTCAGCGAATCAATTGGGTGAAATTATAGGCAACGCTATTCGTCGTGCTGAATCAGATCGCCCTGGTGCTGCTTTTGTTTCTTTACCTCAAGACATAGGCTTATCTGATTTTGAGGGTGATGTGATGACACACTGGGGTAAAAAATCATCTCGGGGTCCAGGAAGCCAGCAAGCAATTATCGAAGCAACGCGAGCATTAGAGGCGAGCAAACGTCCAATCGTTATGATGGGTATGCAATCATCTTCACAGGAATTCGCACAGCCTTTAGTTCAGTTTTTAAAAAAAACAGGTATCCCCTATATTTCGACGTTTCAAGGGGCAGGTGCTTGGGTTAAACAACAAAGTTCCGCTATTTATGCAGGGCGAATAGGATTATTTCGTAACCAACCTACCGATAAATTATTAGACCAAGCCGATCTTGTGATTACCCTTGGTTATAATCCCATCGAATATGATCCTTCTATTTGGAACGCAAACAATAAGCGGCCTATTATTTGCATTGACTCTATTCAGGCCGATCAAGATAATGATTTTATACCCACCGCTGAACTTATTGGTGATATTGGGGCATCTTTGATGCTTCTGGGCGACGCTGCCAAAGTGCATCTTGATAAAGAGTATATTAATACAGCTAAGCACGCTTTTCAGGAAGTACAAGCAACGATAGCTGAAGGCAAGGATATGGATGAATTTCCAGTCCAGCCCTTACGCTTAATTCACGAACTTCAAAAACAAATGACAACAGATACACATGTTGCGCTTGATGTGGGATCTAATTATATTTGGACCAATCGTTACTGTGTTACGGATAATGCACGTCAAGTCTTAGTGAGTAATGGTCAGCAGACGCTTGGCGTTTCCGTGCCTTGGGCCATCAGTCTTAGTTTGTTATACCCTGATGAACGCGTTCTTTCAATCTCGGGTGATGGTGGGTTTTTATTTTCTTCGATGGAGTTGGAGACGGCTGTACGAATTGGAGCTAAATTCGTACATGTTATTTGGGATAGTTGTTCTTATGATATGGTCGCTTTTCAAGAGCAGGCCCATTACGGTGAGAGCGCGGGAGTTAAGCTTGGAAGTTACGATGTTGTAAAAATGGCCGAATCGTTTGGGTGCAAGGGCTACAGTATAAAATCAGCCGATGAATTACCTCATGTTTTTCAAGAAGCGTTTAAGTCAGAGGTTCCGGTTTTGATTCATGTACTGGTTGATTACAGTTTGAATGCACGTTTGATGGAAGATGTACTCCAAAGTTATATTCACTAATAGGAGATAAGTCTCATGACTGCTAAGAGCCCTGCGACACATACGCTGTTTCAAGTATCCACTTCATCGGCGTTAGTTCAGGGTGTTTACCAAGGATGTGCTCAATTGAGTGATATTAAAGCATGCGGAGATTTTGGTCTTGGAACGTATGAAGGATTGAATGGGGAAGGTTTAATGCTCGATGGCCACGTGTTTCAGGCCTTGAGTGATGGCAACGTTGTCGAGCCAGATGATGCCTGTAGGGTACCTTTTTGGGTGAACACACAGTTTGTCGCCGATCGTACAGTCAAACTGGATAAGATGATGAGTAACTGGGATGAACTGTGTTCTCAAATAGATTATTTGCGGCATTCAGAGAATCTATTTTATGCCATACGTATAGATGGTGTGTTTGATCATGTTTTATATCGTGTAGCCTCTCAAGCTTCGCCTGGAGCAGATCTTGTTTCAGCGACTAGTCAGCAAGCGGAATTTAAATTAAGAAATATTGAAGGGACCTTGCTTGGTTTTTGGTCTCCTGAATACGCTAAATCATTCAATATTCCTGGTTATCATCTGCATTTTCTGTCATTGGATCATCAGCATGCGGGGCATGTGTTCGATATTTCTGGAAAAAACTTAAAATTGCAGATCATGGATATCAACAAAATGATGGTTACCATGCCCGAATCCGATATGTTTTTAAACGCTGATCTATCGGGTGATCCGACAATCGCTTTGAACCAAGCTGAAGGTGGCAAGCGCAAAATTTGAATTTAAAATAAGAGCAACTTTTATTTTATTTCCGCAGATTGCAAGCAGAGGAAATGTTCTTTGTTAGATCACATGGGTCATATAGTGACACAGAAAAGAATGGTGTGTAATATACGGCCATCTAAAAATTAAGTTTGATAAGGATACTTTATGCCCGTTCAATCATTTGAAGCGTTTTACAGAGAAAAAAATATTAGCTCTTCCTCTGGGTTAGAGCCATACTTGTTTAGTGGGTGGATGGGAGAAAAAGATAGAAGCATAGCCAACACGGTTTTGACCATTATTGCCGAGGAAATTGTTGCTAATAATTTGAATGTGATCAGTATTGGTTATAGTGGTGGTCTAATCGAGGCATATTTTTTACAACAATTGTCTAATAATCAAAAATCTGCACAAGTTATTGGAATTGGAAAAAAAGGTTCTGAATATGATACGAAAGTTCGTCAACCTCTACTTCCTGAAGAGGCTCGAATTGATTTAGATGAAAGTTTTGAATGTACCCAAGCTTCGATTAAATCACTGTATGAAGAGAGGGTACTACCTAGGCTTACGCAGGATGATTTTCAAAACACACTTCTTTTTTTCAGTATGCCTCCGGATGACGGGCAGGAAATGGCTTATTATTTATCAGAATTTAGGGCGTTCGCTGGTTCAAAACTAACACTCTATACGGAGAATTTAGGGGATGCTGGAGCCTGTACTCCTCTCCGTCCTGAAGAGGTTTGGAATGACACGTTTAATGAATTCGTTACAAATTTTGCTATGGCACAGCGAGATCTACGCGTAGGTCCTTGTTATTATGGTTTTACTTTTTCAGATTTATCACCTCAAGCGTATGCTAAATTAATCAAGTTAAATAGCTTACGCAGGCTTGGAAGTGATTTTGAGTATGGTGCGCCATTTGTTTTACCTGAAACTGCAACGCATCATATCTCGCGTGCATCCTCATCCTCTATAGAAGCACTTACGCCCGTTCAATCATTTGAAGCGTTTTACAGAGAAAAAAATATTAGCTCTTCCTCTGGGTTAGAGCCATACTTGTTTAGTGGGTGGATGGGAGAAAAAGATAGAAGCATAGCCAACACGGTTTTGACCATTATTGCCGAGGAAATTGTTGCTAATAATTTGAATGTGATCAGTATTGGTTATAGTGGTGGTCTAATCGAGGCATATTTTTTACAACAATTGTCTAATAATCAAAAATCTGCACAAGTTATTGGAATTGGAAAAAAAGGTTCTGAATATGATACGAAAGTTCGTCAACCTCTACTTCCTGAAGAGGCTCGAATTGATTTAGATGAAAGTTTTGAATGTACCCAAGCTTCGATTAAATCACTGTATGAAGAGAGGGTACTACCTAGGCTTACGCAGGATGATTTTCAAAACACACTTCTTTTTTTCAGTATGCCTCCGGATGACGGGCAGGAAATGGCTTATTATTTATCAGAATTTAGGGCGTTCGCTGGTTCAAAACTAACACTCTATACGGAGAATTTAGGGGATGCTGGAGCCTGTACTCCTCTCCGTCCTGAAGAGGTTTGGAATGACACGTTTAATGAATTCGTTACAAATTTTGCTATGGCACAGCGAGATCTACGCGTAGGTCCTTGTTATTATGGTTTTACTTTTTCAGATTTATCACCTCAAGCGTATGCTAAATTAATCAAGTTAAATAGCTTACGCAGGCTTGGAAGTGATTTTGAGTATGGTGCGCCATTTGTTTTACCTGAAACTGCAACGCATCATATCTCGCGTGTATCCTCTGCAAACGCTGATTCGAGCTTAGCGTTTTTTTCTGGTGTTTCAGATGAAAATCATTTTGAGGACGATGGGAATAACGATATGAAATGCAAAGTCTCCTAAATCACATCTAAGAGTGAAGATTAATCATGAACCAGTTTCTATTGAGAAATTAGGAACTGGTTTTGCAAGAGATAAAGCTTAGCTCGATGAGGTCGCGGCTAGATTTATGTATGCGTGCCGATACGTCACCGTAGTTTTTTGGCTCTGTTTTTTTGTTTGCATCTATTCTTATCCTGATAAATATAGTGAGAGAAATCAAAAAGAATAAAAATAAATTAAATTTTTGCTAAATATTTTTACAATCCGACCGATAGTTAAGTTAACCAAAAGGGAGGATTGACTTGTGAATAAAGAAATTATAGTTGTACCGCTTTGTATTTTAGCGGTTTCTTGTGCCTCGACAACTCGCTCAGTTCCTATTGTGGATGACGCGGGGCATACCCATTATACCATGGCGCATGATCTTGATACGCGTGGTTCACATGCATTTCCAGCTCAACGTAAGGCGACCGGTCGAAAAGTATTTATTTTTGATCCGAAAGCTACGGCTTGGGGTGCGTACGATGCTCAGGGTAACTTAGTCAAAACAGGTGCCGCATCAGGTGGTAAGTCATATTGTGAAGACGTGGGACGACCTTGCAAAACCGTTACCGGAACCTATCGTGTTTACTCTAAAAAAGGCGAAAATTGTAAGTCTGGTAAATATCCAATCGAGACCGGTGGTGGCGCACGTATGCCGTACTGCATGCATTTCTACAAAGGTTATTCTATCCATGCTGCGTACGAAGTACCACGCTACAACGCCAGTCATGGGTGTGTTCGGGTATTACCAAGTGCTGCCAAATGGCTTAATGAGAATTTCATGAACGTCGGTACCACCGTCGTAGTGAAACCTTATTAATTAATTTTATACCCAAGATATTAAAAACCCCATGATCTTTCATGGGGTTTTTACAGCGTTATCAAGCGTATTAAATTAAACAGGTGTTTTATGGATAATATAAAAAAACACAAAAAATTGCTCAAAGAATTTGTCAGTACTCTTACCAAAGCTCAAGATATTTGCTTAAAATGCGGGCGTGAGTTTAACGAACTCAATGAAAAAAATTCTTCGGTAGCCCTTCAGCAGTGTATTACACGCAATAAGATGCTACAGGAGTTTATTATTCAGGCAACGAATGATTTAGATCTTGTGAGCCCAGGCAACAAAGCTATAGATTTGAAAAATCACCAAGCTTTTAACATATTTCAAACAGGGCTTAATCATATTTCTTTATCTTTTAGAAGGGATGACGATTCGACTGAGGTGCTTAACAATACAGATGTTTCAAAGTATTATTCAAAATTGGATCGGATCGGGATGGAGTTAACAGATGCTCTTCGTGGACTTTGTCAAAGGATTGAGGCGATATTTACAGCTACAAAATTCGACGCAGATAAGCCAAATTTAGATGAAACACGTTTTGCTCTTCGGGCAACGGGGCATTCTCAGTTTCTTCCTCGTCCAATGAAGTCGCTCAATGACGCGATGATAGCACTGGATGATATTAGCTCGAGGCTAAATACCTGCATTGAATTAAATAATGAAGTTGATAATGCATCTAAATCGTTTTATGAAGATCCCTCTACGTTCTGTTAGTGTATTAAATTATATAGGTGACTTATGGATAATAAAAAAAAGCAAGAGTTGTTGACCAAAGAATTTGTTCTTGTTTTGCGTAAATCCCAGGATATTTGTGAGAAATTTTTAAAAGAGTATCGAGCTCATACTACAACAACTTCTAGTTACCACCCAATTGCTCAGGTTGTATCGCTTACTGATGGCCTACTAGAAAATCTTAAGGTTATAGATGGGTGTTTCAGTTCAGAATATTCTACGAATGAAGAAAAGATGAAGAGTTTTCAAGCGTTTCAATCAAGTCTTGAGAGTAACTTTATTTGCACAGACATTTCAGCTGATATGACTGAGCTGGGGAGTGAGTACCAAGGGGAAGATGTGGTTTCAACGAATGTTTCGGCATTAGAACGGATCCAGATGGATTTTATCAATGTTCTTCGTGGACTTTGTGAGAGGTTTGGGAAAATATTTACGTTTATGACATTAGAGAAAGATAAGGCGAATTTAGGTGAAACACGTTTTTCCCTTCGGGCTACGGGCCAATCTCAATTCTTGCCTCGTCCAATGAAGTCGCTCAATGATGCAAAAGAAGCCTTGGAAGATATTAGCACGAGGTTAAATGAGTGTATTAAATTAAAGAATCAAGATGATAAAAAAGAAGAAGATGATATTCTCGATCTCACCCGTATTTAGTAATTACGTTTTGTGTGATTATCGGACAATGACAACGATCTATTCGACCCCGTGCTTCACGCCATGGGGTTTTTTATGTGTGTTTTAATTATGATTTAACGTAGAATAAAATATCCTAGCAAGGGGCTGCAAGGTTTTAAGCACAGGGGTAGTGCAATGTTCACGCGTTATAAAAAAATTCTTATATTTTATGCTCTAGCAATCTTAGTCGGCATGCTAACGGGATGTATTGGCGCTGCTTTTCAGTTATGTATCGAGCGACTTGGCGATGGATTAGCTCAAAGCTATGCTTATGCAAGTGCTTGGGGCATATCTGAACTCATCATATCAGCTTTAATTTCGCTTATTTTCGTGTTGCTCACGTGGTTTTTGGTAAGGCGTGTTGCTCCTGAAGCCTCAGGCAGTGGTGTGCAAGAAATTGAAGGTGCTTTAATGCATAAGCGTTCCATACGATGGATGCGTGTTTTGCCTGTGAAATTTCTGGGGGGCGTGCTCTCAATAGTAAGTGGCATGGTGCTTGGGCGTGAAGGACCAACCATTCAAATGGGGGGAAACTTAGGTGAGGCGATAGGAACCGGCGCTAAATTAAGCCGTAAGCGTCGTGATGCCTTGATTGCGTCGGGGGCCGGTGCTGGGCTTGCCACCGCGTTTAATGCACCCCTTGCCGGTGTTTTATTTGTGATGGAAGAAATGCGAGAAGCGTATCCCCTTTCTTTTTTGCATTTTAAGACGGTTGCATTGAGCTGTGTTGCCTCTACCTTTGTTTTACAATCGATAATGGGTACTAAGCCCTCGATTGTGATGGAAGTATTTGAAGCTCCAGGTTTAAGTTCACTATGGATATTTTTTATTTTTGGATTACTGGTCGGTTTTATTGGGATTATCTTTAACCGCACCTTAATGGCTGTATTGAATGGGATGGACCGCCAAACATTTCGCACGCGTGTTGTTTATGTTGCAGGTGTTGCCGTGACGGTTGGTCTTTTGACATCGATGTGGCCTAATGCGGTAGGGGGCGGGTATCACATTATTGCCCAGTCACTAACGCTCACACCTGGAATAAAGATGCTTTTAGCTTTGCTTGTGGTGCGTTTTGTCATGACGATGCTTTGTTACGGAACCGGTGTGCCGGGTGGTATTTTTGCACCCATGCTTGCTCTAGGAACGCTTTTAGGGCTTACTGTAGCGATTGCATTTGAATATTTTTTGCCTGGCGTTGCGATTCATCCGGGTATGCTGGCTGTTGCAGGCATGGGAGCGCTTTTTTCGGCGGCTGTTCGAGCGCCGATTACAGGGATTGTTTTGGTGGTTGAAATGACGCAAAATTATGCGTTAATTTTACCGCTCATGATCGCGTGTTTGACGGCAACAACGGTGGTTCAATTGGCTGGTGTACCACCGATTTATACGCAATTATTGCGACGTACGCTCACTAATAATAAGCAACAAACGTAATATTTTGGAGACCATGTGAAATCGTTGTTACCTGCGGTATTTAAACAAAATAATAAAAACAACAAAAATAAACCCGCACGTGAAGCGCCTGAGTATAAGGCCAGGCATGCTTTTTATTTGGCGTTTTTTTCAAGTAAATTATACGTTGATGTGGTCCGACGCTGGCGAGGCTTGGGCGTGCTTTATTTTTTCATCATGCTTTCCGTGATGACATTTCCTCATGCAATCCAGCTGATGTGGTCGTTGAATCAAGTCATAGAAACAAAAATCTTAACGCCTCTTAAGAGCTTACCGCCACTTTCTATTCGTTCGGGCGAAGTTTTTTTTGATCGAGCCATGCCTTATTTAATTAAAAATAAGAACGATGAGGTTATTAGTATAATTGATACAGAAGGCCATATTAATCAGTTACCTGATCCAAATTATCCATTGGCTTCAATTTTAGTAACCAAGCATGATATGCATGTTAATTTTAGGTTTTTAGATTTTTTGTATACGGATAAAGAAAAAAAGCTAGAAGACAAAGACTCCGTTATTCCTTGGGAATCGATAGAAAATGAAGATTTTTGGATTACATCATGGCTTGATACGTTGCATATAAAAGCTTTGAAAAATATATGTCTTATCGCCGTTTATCCGATCGTTGTGTCGTTGAATGCTTCTGTGTTTATGACGATCTTATTATCCATGGTTCTTTTTGCTCAGTTTACAGCACGCATGGCGTTTAAAATTGAGCTTTCTTTTTTTGAGTCATCACGCCTTCTTTTTGTCGCTTCCACACCGCTTGCCGTTATTTGCTCGGTCTTGGTTTTGTTTGACGGGGTCATTCCAGGTAAAGGTTTTGTGTATGTCGCGTTGCTCGCATTATATTTTTGTTTCGGCGTTATTGCCTATCGACAAGCGAGTCGGATGATCGCTGTTAGATGAGTGAGCAATTGGGGGATAAACCTAAACTTCATTTTTCACATGGGAATGGCTTTCCTTCGCCTTGTTATCGACAAATGCTCACCGCACTTGCGCCGTATTTTGAGTGCGATTATATTGACAAAGTTGGACATACGCCTGAATTTCCTGTTTTAGATAACTGGGAAGCACTTACAGATGAAGTCATAGCAAGTGTACGCAGCAAGTCAGATGAGCCTGTGGTGGCTGTGGGGCATTCACTTGGCGGTGTATTAAATATATTAGCTGCGTTAAAAGAACCTGATTTATTTAAAGCAATTATTTTACTCGATTCGCCTTTATTAAGCCGGATAAGGCAGCGGGGGCTTCATCTCTCTAAAGCATTAGGTTTTATTGATAAAATAACACCCGCGCAGCGTACTCAATTTCGACGACGTCATTGGCCAACACGTGACGCAGCGTTTGGGTACTTAAAACGCCGTGAGCTTTTTAAGCATTTTACCGACGCTTGTTTATATGATTATATTGATTATGGCATGACGCAGAATGCGTCGGGTTGTACTTTGCGTTTTGATTCAAAGATTGAGTATCAAATTTATCGTACGATGCCGCACTCACTATCAGCTTATCCGAAAAAGCTACATGTTCCGAGCGCTTTAATTTATGGGAGTGATAGTGATGTGATTCATGTAACCGATCGACGTCATATGCAGCGACGCTACGGTATTTCATCGTTTAAAACAGAGGGGACGCATATGTTTCCGTTTGAGCATCCCCAAGCAACGGCTGAGCTTATTCTGAAAGTAATTCTTTTTTTACAAAAAACCAAGGTGTAGCTGTAAAAAAGAGTAAACCGCCAATTAAAAACGCTTCAAAGAGTGCAACGTTGTGAATTGGAATCTGTGTTGGTGGAACGAAGCCAATCAAGATAGTTAACACACAGCAAATAATCCCTGTGCCTGCAACCAGCCATACACCAAGAAGTCCTCCGGGAATACGGTAAGCACCTCGTTGGTTTGGTTTGCTGTAACGTAGCTTAATCACCGCTGCGAACATAAAGACATAAACCAAAAGCGCCATTTGTGCGCACATGGCACTGAGCATCCAGTAGGCTGCATTGATGGTTTTAAACAGTACAAAAATACTGGTTAAACAGGTGAAAATAACTGCTTGCGTGATTAAAATCGTCGTGGGTGTGCCGTGTTTGTTCGTTGTTGTAAATCTTTTGGGAATACAACCATCGCGAGCTGCAACCAGTAGGCCTTTGGTTGGACCAATAATCCAAGCTGAAATGCCGCTGATGGCACCCAGTACGATTAGAACAGCAACAATGGGGGTTAACCAGGCGAGGTGATAAGCTTCAAAAAAAATCGCATACGCATCGATTAAACCGGAGACCATACTCAGCGACTCGCTAGGAATAACCATGATAATGGCAAGCGAGCCAAGCACAAGTGTTGAAAAAATAATCAGCGTTGAATAGAGCAGGGCTCGGGGATAATCGCGTTGAGGTTGTTTGACTTCTTCAGCATGAACAGCGGACATTTCCATACCGAGCAAACCAAAAAGTACAGCAGAAAATAGAGATAAATTACCAAAAACTCTAAAATCAGGCAGCCAACTTGTTGATATATCTGTTGCGAGTGGACGGCCTTGGAAAAGCCAAAAAAGTCCTAAACAGGCTATCACAAACATCGGAAGAATGGTTCCAAAGCAGGCGCCGAGCATACTCACAAGGCCTGAAATTTTCATACCAAAGCAGTTTAATAAAGTAAAAAGCCAAAACAGTCCAATCATTGTTGAGAGTAAATAGATTTTATGATTGGCTAAATTAGGATCAAATAAATATGCAAGTGTCGCGACTACAAAAGCCATGATGGTGGGGTACCACACAATGTTATAAATCCATTGTAGCCATATTGTCATGAAGGCTGTTCGTCTTCCAAAGGCCTCACGTACCCAGATATAAATGCCTCCGGTGGTTGGGTAAGCGGTGGCGAGTTCAGCTGCAACAAGGGCTACCGGAATAAAAAAAACGATGGCGGCAAAAGCGTAGTATGTAACAAGAGAAAAACCGAGCTGTGCTGAAATAGGTAGCGTACGTAAACTATCAACGGCAATTACGTTAATCATAACCAGCGAAAAAACACTTAAAACACGCTTGGGCGAAGACACGATTATTTCCTAGCAACACATAATAAAGAAGCTCACAAATTATCAGATTGAGTATTTAAAAGCAATGGAGGCATGTTAAACTCTGCGTTCTTTATCGTAAATTTATAGCATTATTTTGAATGTGACCTCAGCTTCTATATTATTTGAAAACAGACGCCTACTCGATGTGCCTTATGCAGGCCTGTTGTTTTCTGAGCCATGTGAAGAAGTGGTGTGTTGGCATGCAGCTATGCTTGATGCAAGTTTGGCGCGAGTGGATGCACTCAGACGTCAAGGTTATTATTTAGCCGGAGGTGTAAGTTACGAAGCAGGCTATGTATTACGTGGGCTTACGGCATTACCGAAAGAAGCACATGCTTTTCCCTTATTGCATTTTTTTGCGTTTAAATCACCTCAAAAATTAACAGCTTTTGATATTAATCAATATTTAGGGGATGAAGATGCCTTAATTGATTCAATTAAATTAAATATAAGTGCTGCGGCATACGGTCAAGCATTTTACAAAATCAAACAGCATATTTGTAAAGGTGATACGTACCAGGTTAATTTGACAGCAAAATATAAATTTAATTTTGAAGGATCATCTCGTGCGCTATATAGGCAGTTACGTGCACGTCAAACGGTCGCATATTCTGCTTTGATGCATATGCCGGCGTATGATGTTTTATCGCTTTCGCCAGAATTATTTTTCTCAAAAATCAATACAACGATGCGTGCTAAACCTATGAAAGGCACGATGCCTCGTGCGGTTGATGTGGCCGATGATGCCGCAAATTATGCTTTTTTAAAATCAGATCCTAAATCTATGGCTGAAAATACCATGATTGTGGATTTATTACGTAATGACTTATCGGCGATATCAAAGCCTGGTTCAGTGCAGGTATCGCGGCTATTAGAAGTGGAAAGCTATGAAACAGTTCATCAAATGACATCCTGTATTCAAAGTGAAGTTGAACGTGAACTACCGTTTGCGACTATTATGCAGCATTTGTTTCCGTGTGGGTCGATTACGGGTGCGCCCAAACGACGTACCATGGAAATCATTCGTGATTTAGAATCGGAGCCTCGTCATATTTATACCGGTGCCATCGGTTATATTACCCCTGAAAATAACATGTGCTTTAACGTACCGATTCGAACGTTATTATGCCGCGGATCTCAAGGTGAGTTGGGCGTGGGCGGTGGTATTGTTCATGACTCTACAGAACAAGCTGAGTTCGAAGAAATGCAGCTCAAAGCTCGGTTTTTTACATCATGAGTGATTATGGCTGGTTACTTGAATTAGAAAATACGCCAGAAGTAAGCCCGGCTGTTTTAGATCAATATCATAAGCATAAGCATAAGCATAAACATAAACATAAATTTGAGCATGAACATGTGCTTTTAATCGATCATCATGATTCGTTCACCCAACTCATCAAATCTTATTTTGAGCAATTAGGTGCATTGGTTACGGTGGTTCAGCACATGGATGCCATGTTAAATAATCTAGAAATATTAAAACCTACACGTTTAGTGTTATCACCGGGTCCTGGAAGTCCTCATGAGGTGCTTAAAACACAGGTGTTAATTAAAAAATATTATAAGCACTATCCCATGCTTGGGATTTGTTTAGGCCACCAGTGTTTAATTGAGGCGTTCGGTGGGTGTGTGGTTCAAGCGCAAGAAATACACCACGGTAAACAAGCGGTAATTTATCATGATGATGGAGAAGGTTTATTTGCGAACATACCTAATTCGTTTTTAGCGACCCGTTATCATTCGTTGGTGGTTCAAGAAGATGCTATACCCAGCAGTTGGAAAATCACGGCTTGGACGTATGATAAAATGGGCTGCAGGGTGATCATGGGGGTAGCGCATCGCGACTACCCGCTGTTTGGTTTGCAGTATCACCCTGAAGCTGTTTTGACGGAGCAAGGTATTCAGGTGTTACGTAATTTTTTATGTTTCCCAAGTTTAAAAGATTTGGGTTATTCCTGCTTTCAATCGGACGCTGGTTTTGACGTTCCTTCTCCCGCGTGAGTGGGAGAAGGTGCCCGACAGGGCGGATGAGGGGGTAGATACAGATCTAATGCCCAGAACCCAGAACCCAGAATTAAAAATAATTAAACATACATGGGAGCTGGGCATTAAATTATTTTATTTGTTTGTTGTTCTTCTTGATTAAAAAAGTCCGCGGGAGCCAGTATTGACCAAAATAGAATTGATCCCGCTGACAAGCCGTGGGACCTAGGTTTCTTGCATATTTTAAGTCGCATGTAGTCTAGCTTCATTTGTAATATTGAAGTCTTGCAGTGCTCTGAAATTTATTGAATCTAACCCCTCAGCCCTCATCCGCCCTGTCGGGCACCTTCTCCCACTCACGCGGGAGAAGGAACGTCAAAACCAGATTCAGGGCGTAACGAGTGTAAACAGCTGTTTGCAAGTTTGTTATTGGTTAATAATTTGCATGCCCAGGTGTGCGAGGAAATGCAATAACATCACGGACGTTAGCAACACCGGTTACGTAGCTCACCAAGCGCTCCAGTCCAAGGCCGAATCCGGCGTGCGGTACGGTGCCGTAGCGTCGTAGGTCGAGATACCATTGATAATGTTTTTGATCGATGTTGTTGTCGTCCATACGGCTTTCTAGAATATCTAAGCGCTCTTCACGCGCACTTCCACCAATGATTTCACCAATGCCAGGCACTAAAACATCCATCGCAGCCACGGTTTTATTATCATCGTTCATGCGCATGTAAAAGCTTTTGATATCTTTAGGATAGTTAGTAATAATCACCGGTTTTTTAAAGACAACTTCAGTAAGATAACGCTCATGTTCTGATTGCAGGTCTAAGCCCCATTGGACAGGGTATTCAAATTTTTGTTTTGATTTTTCAAGTAGGTTAATAGCATCTCCGTAAGGGAGCGTTTCGAAATCAGACTTAACCAAATCTTCGAGGCGTTGGACGCATGTTTTATCGATAAATTGATTGAAAAACGCCATATCGTCAGGTAGTTCGTTGAGTACAGCTTTGCATACGTAGCGTAAGAATTCTTGGGAAAGGTTACAAATATCATCGAGTGTGCCAAAGGCAAGCTCAGGCTCCACCATCCAAAATTCTGCTAAATGCCGGCTTGTATGGGAGTTTTCAGCACGAAACGTCGGACCAAACGTGTATACTTTTGACATGGCCAGGCAATAGGCTTCAACGTTGAGTTGGCCTGAAACGGTAAGAAACGTTTCTTTTCCAAAAAAATCTTTTGAAAAATCGGGTTGGTTCTTGTCATCTCGCGGAATATTTTGCAGATCAAGTGTGCTTACACGAAATAACTCACCGGCCCCTTCGCAATCGTTCGTGGTAATAATGGGGGTATGAATCCAAAAGTAGCCTTGATCGTGTAAGAATCGATGAATAGCTTGTGACACGCAATGGCGTACGCGTGTTACAGCGCTGATGGTATTGGTACGTGGGCGTAAGTGTGCCACATCACGTAAATACTCCAGTGTGTGACGCTTTGCCTGAATAGGATAACTTTCAGGTTTTTCTACCCAGCCTGCGATTTCAACGTTATTGGCTTGAATTTCAAATGTCTGACCTTTGCCTTGTGAGGCAACAAGGGTTCCTGTGGCTATAACAGCGCAACCAGCTGTGAGTTTTTGAATTTCATCTTGATAATTAGGTAAATCAGCGGGTGCGACAATTTGAATCGGGGAAAAGCAAGAGCCGTCGTGCAAGCTAATAAAAGAAATACCGGCTTTTGAATCGCGTCGTGTTTTAACCCAGCCACGTACGGTAACCGGTGTTCCTGCGTGAACGTTGCCGCCTAGGCAGGCTTTAACCGTACTTATTTCAGACATATTAAGTTCTTCCATTTAAATCATGATAAACAAATTTAGGTCTTGATAATATACCAGAAAAAATGAGCATAAAAGAGGCGCGCCCATGATTGAAGGAAGGATTATTTGTAAAATCAAAACACATGGTCTATTTTTAGTCTATATGATAAAGAAAAGATGAGATATTTTTAGGAGTCCGTTATGTTCTCAGAAACCGCTTTATTTCAGGAACTTATTTTAAGCATCGGTATAGGTTTTTATATGCTGAGCATGGTTGTTATTCTTTTTTTACGAGCAGATTATTATCGTTCGTTGATAGCGCACATCGAAGAACCAGGTGTTATTGCTATGGTAACGGCCATGTTTAGCTTATTCATGGCTCTTTTTCTTATCCTACTGAATAATGTTTGGGTATTTGATACGCGTATATTTGTAACAGTCTTGTGTTGGATGTTTTTATTTAATTCTGTCTTGTGGCTTGCCGTACCCGTACTGATGTTAGATTTACTAAAAAAAGTATGCTCAAGCAACGGTTATTATGTTGTGCTTGGAGTGATGTTTATATTTGCCGCGCAAATACTCACGCGAGTCGCTTATTTTTATTTACATCATCATGAAATAATTACGCAAGTTTCATAGGCCAACGCTGTATTATGGTGTAGTCGGATGATGCTTGTGGTGCTCTCGGGGGAGATTGAACCAAGCATAATTCATGAATGAACCATGGAACGGGTTTGATTTTATGTGATTTTAGTCCGTGGCTGTCATCGCGTGTTATCGTGATGTGAGGCACGAAAGCAC
This sequence comes from Legionellaceae bacterium, assembly GCA_029210265.1. Lineage (GTDB taxonomy): Bacteria > Pseudomonadota > Gammaproteobacteria > Legionellales > Legionellaceae > JAALKW01. Next base: position 447,585 of record JARGNP010000001.1, on the reverse strand, counting down.
GACGCTCGGGTTTGAGGCCTTGTTGCACGATATGTTGATTCAAAAAAGCATGTAATTTTTCCAAGGGTTCTGATGAAAGACTAGGCGCCAAATACGAAATATTTATTTCGGACCAGTGCTTAACGTCCGAAATAATTAGCTCGAATGGCGCAATGGGGCACGGTGATTTTAGGTTTGTTAGGTTATTTAGTTCTGCCGTGTGAAGCCTGCCTAAATACGCGAGCGTTAAATGTAAATTTTCGGGTGGTGTGGGTTGGCAAGATGTATGCTCGGTGAATACACGTGCACGTTGATATAATGCCGAAGCCGTTGCTGGGTCGGGCATCAAAGTAAAAAAATAAGTCGGCTCTTGATTGTTTGGGGGCGGCAACAAAGCTTGCGCGCGGCTTATAAGCATTTTGAGCGCATGTAATTCAGCCGCTTGCCGTACGGCTTCTCGATCACCCTCAAAATTAAAACACGTTGCTGTGGTTTTTTGCCGAGCGCCTGCGGATGCAATCCAAACGGTTCCGACAGGCTTTTCTTGACTACCACCGCCAGGTCCTGCGATGCCGGTGATGGCAACACTGAGGCCTGCCGCGCTATGTTTAATGCAGCCTTCAGCCATGGCTCGGGCGGCTGCTTCACTGACTGCACCATCATGAATTAAAATGCTTTCAGCTACGCCAAGCATCTCGTGTTTCGCTTCGTTTGAATAGGTAATAAAACCGCGATCGAACCATGCAGAGCTACCGGCTATAGACGTTAGCCTTGCGCCTAAGCTGCCTCCGGTGCACGATTCAGCCACGGCAAGTAATAAGCGAGATTTTTGAAGTAGTTCAGCTAGCTCTACTGCAAGGGCTTCATGATTGTTGATTATTACCGTCATAAATTAAGCAAAAATTTCAGTTAAAAAATGGGTCATGGCCTGAAACGAGCGATGCTCAGCTTTGGCGCTATAGCGTGTGCCGAGTATGGGGTCGTTGGCTTCAGGATTAGTAAAGGCATGGGTTGTTTGACCATACATATGCATTTGCCAGTCGGCATGGGCTTCTGTCATTTCATGACAAAACGCCGTTACATCTTCAGGGGGGACCATCGGATCATCAAAACCATGTAAAGCAAGTACTTTGGCATGGATGCTTTCTTTGGGGCGTGGGTTCGGGGCTTTAAGTAAGCCATGAAAACTCACAACACCTGAGATAGAAGCGCCGGTACGGGCAAGATCAAGTGCACATAACCCTCCAAAACAGTAACCTACGGCTGCAACCCGCGTTTCATCGACTTCAGGAAAGGCGGCGAGGGCATCAAGGGCTGCAAAAAGACGTCCAAACAAACGTAAGCGATCGTTCATGAGTGGCGCCATTAAGGCTTGTTTTTCATCATTGGTGGTGCCTATAACACCGGCACCATATAAATCGGCTGCAAATCCAACATAACCCATCTCTGCAAACTGCTCTGCTTTGACACAAGCAAATTCATTGCGTCCACTCCAGTCATGAAATACAAGCACTGCGGGTCGTTTAGATTGTGTTGTGTTGTCAAAAGCAACATGAGCATGTAGCGCTTGATCGTCATGATAGTAGATATGGTTTTGTGTATGCATGGTGTCTTCCTGACAAGAAATAAAATATAAATGCTAGGCTTTGAGTATAACGTTTAAAGCGCGGCTTGATAAGTAAGCAAATCAAGGCTTTAATTAATTAGAAATCATGCTTTAAAACAAGGAGCTGGATATGTCTGACCGATTTAAAAATATCACCGATAATCTTAATACGGAGCTTGCTAAATTACAGCGTGAAATACCTGATGTTATGGCGGGTTTTTCATCACTTTCACATGCATCAACCAAAGCCGGCGCATTAGATAAAAAAACGAAAGAGCTTATTGCGATGGCGCTTGCTGTTTCAAGCCATTGTCAAGGCTGCATTGGTTTTCATGCGAAAACGTTGGTTAAGCTAAAAACCACGCGTGAAGAATTACTCGAAACGTTAAGCATGGCAATATATATGGGCGGTGGCCCTTCGTTGATGTTTGCCGCCGAAGCGCTGGAAGCTTATGAAGAATTTAGTCGTCTTTAAATGCTTTGAATGCTTTAAGGAGGCGGTGGTAAAACACCGTCCATATGACCCATCGATGCAACCGTAGGCTTGGTTATTTGACTTGGGGTGCTTGGGCTACTTGACGATGTATCCTGATTGCACGGGTATTTGTGTGTCACAGCTATCCAGGCGATATTGGATACGGTTAGATTATTTTTATCGTTTGTTTGGCTGGATATCTCACGATAAGTTTCTTGAATTAACTCGTTCATCACGATGGCGTTGAGGGATACCTCGATTGGTAGACAAAAAATTGGTGTGCCATGTTCTGTGGCTGTTGCATTCGCGAGTATTAACGTCTCAGCAATGGACTCGCTTGTTAAGCTTAAGACCGTACGGGCTGATCGCGCCCAAATATGAGCTTGGCGGTCGGCTTTCATTTCCATTTTAGGAATATTGTTTGCAATATTCATGTAACGCCCAATCGTATCGGCATGGCTTGTGTTTGACAAAATAAGGCATGAGATACTTAAGATACTTAATATGCGATTAAACATAGTATTTACTCCATTTATACGCCGTGTGGATTTATCCAATGTAAACTAAATGCAATGATTAGAAAAATAAATAAACCAAGAGATAAAGCAATACGCCATGTAAGTGCTTTAACCGTATTTTTGGTTTTACCGTTATCACGCACAAGAAACAGCAGGCCACTGAAGAGCGTGATCAGAATAATCAGCATGATAATTAAAATAAAAATTTTGGTAAACATTTGTTATACTCCCGATATTGAATAGCCGAATAGCCTCATGATGTTTACATGAACCCTAGTATATCCCGTTTTCGTTATCGATTCACACCGCATTGGACAATGTGTGTGTTAGCTTGTGTTTTCATAACACTATTTATTGCTTTAGGCGTATGGCAATTGCATCGAGCTGAAGAAAAACGGCTTATTTTGGCACGTCAAGAAGCTTTCGAGCATCAAGCTCCACGTATTTGGCAAGGCGAGGGTGCGCAACCGGAAGCGTTTGAATCTGTTCGTATTCAAGGCAAGTTTATGCCTCAGGTTATATTCTTAGATAATCAACTTCATGCGCATCAGGTAGGCTATCATGTGATATCTCCTCTAGAGATAGGCGCCGATCGTGTGCTTTTGATTGATCGAGGGTGGGTTCCTGCCGGTGTAACGCGAAGCGAGTTACCGAATATTAATACACCGACTGAACAACTTACACTTCAAGGACGTGCGTATTATTCCTTGGGAAAGCCTTGGTTATTAGGGCCGGGTATTGAAATCAAGCAAGTGGATCGCGCAGTAATCGAATCTTTGGACCTGCAATTGATGGAGCAATTTTTGCATAAATCTGTCTATCCGTTTATCATTCGCCTCGATGCTCAAAGCCCAGCTGGCTATGTTAGGTCTTGGCCCGCAGTTTCTATGCCGCCGGTGCGGCATCTAGGGTACGCCTTCCAGTGGTTTGCTTTTGCTTTGGTCTTACTCATTATTTTTATTGCGCTAAATATTAGGAAATATGAAAAAAATAATTCGAACTAAAGGGATATTTCTTGCCCTCGTGCTTTTGTTTGCAGCGCCAGGATTACTGGCACTTGTTTTTTATAAGCATCCTGCATGGCTTGCTGCATTACCTACAAATAAAGGCGAGTTTATTCGACCGGCTATGCCGCTTAATATTTTAGATAACCCGAAAGAAAAATGGAGCATGGCGTTGTGGTGTCCTGTTGGCTGTCATACGCCATGCGTAAAAGCATTGGATCAATTAGCTCGTACTCGACTTGCTTTAGGACGGCGTTTATACCAAGTTGATTTATGGATGTTGCAACCTGAACGCACAGCTGCTTGTTCTCCTGAGATGCAGCAAGCGTTTGATAAGCAAGCGATTAATCTTCGTTCGGTTTCAGTTGATGAGCAAAGTAAGGTTGATTTGTTAAAAAGCGAGATGCGCATGTTTTTAGTGGATCCTAATCATTTTATGGTACTTAAATATTCATCTGAAAATAAACCAGAAGATATTTTTCATGATTTGAAGCGTTTATTAAGTTCACAAGAGCAGTCGTAACAAAGGCAGTCTTAGTCTAAGCATAAATATGGGTGTAAATATGAAATTAAATCAATTTAGATGGGTGGCGGGTTTTGCGTTAATACTTGCGCTAGGTGTGGTGATGCTGGGGGCGTATACACGTTTGACAGACGCAGGCTTAGGTTGCCCAGATTGGCCTGGATGTTATGGAAAAATGGTTTTGCCAAGCGCATCGCTACCTGTGGCGCATGCAGAGGCACAGAATCTTTTTCCTGATATTCCGATTGAATCTCATAAAGCCTGGACCGAAATGGCGCATCGTTATGTTGCCGGTACATTGGGGTTATTAATTGTATTTTTGGCAGGCATGTCATGGAAGGGTCCACGCACGGCTCGTGTTTCACCCGTATTATCATTTGCTTTACTGGGCGCGTTGTTTTTTCAGGCCGCACTTGGGATGTGGACGGTTACGTTGAAACTTCTGCCTGTGGTTGTGATGGGGCATTTGCTCGGAGGTTTTACACTGCTAACGCTCTTAACCTGCCTTCGATGGCAATGGAGTCGGTATTCGGGATTTGATTTGCGGCCATGGCGTATTTGGGTTTTATTAGGGTTGATTATTGTTATATTGCAAATAGCTTTAGGGGGCTGGGTAAGTGCAAACTACGCGGGTGTTGCTTGCATCGGCTTCCCGCAATGTAATCGTCATTGGTTACCCATGTTTGATTGGGCGCATGCGTTTGATGTGTTCTCACCACTTGGCGCAAATTACCAAGGCGGGGCACTTGACCACGCTGCTCGTGCGACCATTCAATGGACCCATCGTGTAGGGGCTATCATAACTGCGACGTATATTAGTGTTTTGGCAACTCTCATGCTACGTCGTATTTCTATCAGGCCTGTTCGAATTATAGCTGGATTAGCTTTAATTTTAGTTTGTATTCAATTTTTGCTGGGCATTATTAATGTTGTGTATTTGCTACCGCTTGCGGTAGCGGTTGCACACAACGGTGTTGCAGCAATGCTTTTAATTACTATGGTGAGTTTATGTTATTTGGTTATAGGAGGATACGGGCGTGACGACAATCGTAACTAAGGCCCCACGTGCGCTCACATGGCGTGATTATTTAGAGCTTTGCAAGCCACGCGTGGTGGCACTTATGCTTTTGACGGTACTGGTTGGCATGTATTTAGCTACACCGGGCTGGGTTCCTCTGGATATTGTTTTTAATAGTTTGTTAGGTATCGCTCTTTGTTCAAGTAGTGCTGCGGCAATTAATCACGTGGTGGATAAACGTATTGATGGTCTGATGGCACGCACAAAAAAACGTCCTGTTGCACGTGGGCGTTTGAGCGAAAAGCATGCGTTAATTTTTGCTATTACGATTGGGGCACTGGGTCTTACCGTGCTTACGCTTTGGGTGAATCGTCTGACTGCGGTGCTTACGTTTATTTCATTGATGGGATACGCCGGTATTTATACAGGGTATTTGAAGCGGGCTACACCTCAAAATATCGTGATTGGTGGTTTGGCAGGTGCAGCGCCTCCTTTACTGGGGTGGACTGCCGTTACGAATCATCTTGACCCTCAAGCATTATTGCTCGTACTGATTATTTTTGTCTGGACGCCACCACACTTTTGGGCGTTAGCGATTTATCGATTAGAGGATTACAAACATGCAGAAATTCCGATGTTGCCCGTCACACACGGTGTGAAATTTACTAAATTGCATATCGTGCTTTATACAATTTTACTTTTTATCTCGAGCCTTTTACCTGTTGTGGTGGGTATGAGTGGTTGGATTTACGGTGTTACGGCTGCCGTGCTAGGCGCCCGATTTTTATTTTGGTCCATAAAGCTGTATTGTAATGAGGCGGGAGTCATTGCAATGCAGACGTTTAGGTTTTCCATTGTTTATTTAATGTTACTTTTCGTGGGGTTATTACTGGATCATTATTTGTGATTTTATAACTGGAGAATGACGATGGTGAATAAAAAAAAAGCGTTAGTTATTTTTTCAGCCTTACTTCTTATGCTTGCAGGTGTTATAGCAGATGTATTTTATTCAAAACATCACGAAGAAAAAAAACGGGCAACAAAAGCACAGTTTCATGGAACGCTTTTAGATATGCCACGTCCTGTAAAAGCATTTGCTTTAACAGGAACGGACGGGACACCGTTTAATCAAACAAGTTTAAGAGATCAATGGACCATGGTCTTTTTTGGATTCACGCATTGTGGCCTGGTTTGTCCTACTACGATGGCGGAACTGGGTAAAATGTACCGTTTACTCGAAGATAGGCATGTTTCTCCATTACCTCGGGTCGTGATGATCTCGATTGATCCTGCACACGATGATTTAATTGGGTTGCGTAAATATGTAACCGCGTTTCATCCTGATTTTTATGGTGCGCGTGGCAGTGAGAAAATGACCAAGGCTATGGCGAGCGCCCTGGGTGTTGCTTATGCAAAAGTCGCAGCGAACCCACATGCCCCATCTCCTGGTGATGATATTGAGCACACAGGCGCCGTTATGCTATTTAACCCAACGGGTAAGCTCGCAGCGTTTTTTACAGGCCCTCATCAAGCTAAAGCGTTAGGTGATGATTACGATTGGTTGATAAAACACCCGCATATTGCATCTGATTCTGAGTAAGTATAAACGTGTAATATGACGCGTTGTTTTTATTACACGTTTATTTGATGACCATGCTCGTGGGTTTTAACTCGCGAGAGATGAAGTCGGGGCATCTGATGTAGGGGAGGGCGTATCCGTTAGTGTTAAGGGTGTATGTCGCCCTTGTGGTGTTGCCGCCATTTCTTGATCTGGAAGTGGTTTAAATAAGTTATTTTTTATTAAATACTTTCTTACCGATTCTGCAAAATCTGTGTCTGGACTATCTGTGTGTAGGCGTCGATGCTTTTCTTGAAATGCTAGTTTTTCAAACTCACGTGGTGTTAATTCTTGTTTTGAACTCATCATCTTTTAAGGCCTTTATAATTTGGGGTATTAATTATACCAAGCTAAATACTTAGTGTGAATTAAAAGGGCATGATATGCGGGTGTTAGTTTATTTAATTATTTCTACAAGCGCTTGAACCCAATGCTCTTCATCGTTGAGGCAGGGAACCAGCGTAAGTTCTTCACCACCTAAGGCGAGCCATGTATTTTGGGCTTCCATACCGATTTCTTCCAAGGTCTCAAGGCAATCGGTGACGAAAGCCGGGCAGGCGACAATAAGGCGTTTTACACCTTTGTTTGCGAGATCTTCTAATATTTCATCAGTATAAGGCTTGATCCAGGGCGTTTTTCCAAGTCTGGACTGGAAAGCCGTGCTGTATTGCTCTTGAACTAGCCCTAATATTTCTACTAATTGTCGTGTGGTTTCAAAGCATTGGGCGCGGTAACAAGCCGTATTTGAATCTTCGGGCTTAGGACAGTTGTCTAGGCACACGTTCTTGCAACCCGCTTTTTCAATATGACGTTCGGGCAATCCATGATAACTAAATAAGCAATAATCATTATGATTATCTACATCTAAGAACGGCTTAATTTGTGCGGCTTGAGCTTTGATAAACGCGGGATGTGCGTAAAAATCACGAATAATGCGAAGTGAGGGCACCACCGTTTGTGTACTAAAATAAGCAAGCACTTCTTCTAAAGATGAACCGGTGCTAGATGAAGCGTATTGTGGGTAGAGCGGTAGCACGGTAATGCTGTCGCAATGCGCTAAGTCTTTCATCGCTTGTTTGAGGCTTGGCTTACCGTAGCGCATGCCGAGTACCACGTGATGTGTTGTTTCTAATTTTACTTGTAATTTATTTTTTAAATGAAGACTGAGTGTACGTAAAGGTGAGCCTTGCTCAGTCCAAATTTTATTGTACGCTTCAGCTGAGCGCTTACTTCTGAACGGAAGTATAATCAGATTGAGTAAAGCATAACGCATCAAGGCGGGTAGATCGAGTACACGCTTGTCCGATAGAAATTCACGTAGGTAGCGACGAACATCTTGAGTGCTGGGCGACTCAGGCGTTCCCAATTGAATGAGCAATAAGCCGTGTTTGTGTTTCATGGTTGATATCCGAGTGGTACGCGTGGCAATCTAGGCGGTTATTGTAATCGCTTCATTCCAGGATTGCCAACGGTCGGTCACACGAAGCTTAAGCTTCACTCGGTTCTAGTACTTCACTAAGCGGGGTGACGTTGGTCGCGTGCAGTCCTCGATCGCCTTGGATGGTATCAAAACTAATGATTTGCCCGGCGGTTAAGCTCTTGTAACCGGTTCCCTGAATGGATGAGTAATGCACAAAGATATCTGTTCCACCATCTTCAGGTAGCACAAAACCCCAACCTTTAGCATTATTAAACCATTTGACTTCACCTGTCGCCATAATACGTCCCTTCCCTTTTATTTGGATGCAATCCTTGCATTAAAAATACATAGTTAACATGCTTAACATAACGCAAAAAAGAATAATTTAACAAGCATTGAGCTTTGTATGTGTGAAATTTACAATTTTTTTATTAATGCATGCTTTTTAGATAGGCGGCGATGTCTTTTGCAAAATATGTGATGATTAAATCAGCGCCAGCACGTTTAATCGCAACTAAACTTTCAATCATAGCTTGTTCTTCATCGAGGATGCCTGCGGCCCCTGCGGCTTTAAGCATGGCATATTCGCCGCTGACTTGATAAGCGCACAAAGGAACCTCAGGAAAACGTGTTTTAATCCGATGAATGATATCTAAATACTGCATGGCGGGTTTGACCATAAGCAAATCAGCGCCTTCGTTGATATCTAAAGCAGCTTCACGTAGTGCTTCCGTTGCATTGCTCGGGTTCATTTGATACGTTTTTCGATCGCCGAATTGTGGTGCTCCTAAAGCGGCTTCTCGAAAAGGACCGTAGAAATTTGAGCTGTATTTAACAGCATAACTTAAGATGGCGACGTCAGTGTGGTTTTTCTTATCAAGTGCTTCACGTATAGCAAGCACCATACCGTCGGTCATACTGCTGGGGGCAACCCAGTCAGCACCTGCCTCAGCAAAGCTAACGGCTTGTTTCGCCAGGGCTTTAAGAGTCGCGTCATTATCAATATGCTCGCCGTCTAAAATGCCGCAATGCCCATGGTCGGTGTATTCACATAAACACACATCGGCAATCACAAGCAGTGTAGGTGCTATGGCTTTGATGCGTCTGATCGCTTGCTGAATAATGCCGTGCTTACTCAGAGACTGTGTGCCGCAAGCATTTTTTTTGGAGGGGAGCCCAAAGAGTAAAACGCTTTGAATGCCTAAAGACATCAGAGTTTTTATCTCTTGCTCTAAGGCTGATAAAGGCAATTGGTAGCAGCCGGGCATGCTGCTGATGGCTTGCGGTGTGTCGTGTAACTCCGTAATAAATAAAGGTGCGATAAATTGCTCTGCATGGAGATGTGTTTCTTCAAGCATGGCGCGAGCTGCGGATGTTTTTCGGAGTCGTTTAAGGCGTAGGGGCAATGTATAGGTCATGATATAGCTCTTATTAAAATTATATTAAATTAATTATATTAGTCTGAACGGTTGTATGTAAAATCAATGCCGTTACCCACGTCGCTCGCCGTTACTTTGATATTTAAAAATTTATTAAGTAAATACGTTAGGGTGAGTACGTTACTGTTTTCTTGGAATAAACCGACATTATAACGTAAATAAATACGCTTGGTTATTGATTTCCCAACCATGACGGATGTTTTAGATATATCACCGGATTTTGTGCCGAGACTGCTGTTTTGAACATCAAAATCAATGCCCGCTGATTTTTGTAAGTCTTGCAGCATTTTTAAGCCTTTTGTACCTGAGTCTAAATGCATCGAACTCATGGCTTGTAATAATATAGCTCCACCCGATTTACTGGCTTGATCAGCAGGTCGACCAAGCAATAACATGGATAAAATATTGGCTTGAGATAAGTTAGGCGGTTTCGAAAATAATTTAACGCGAGGGGAGTCAATTCGCCCGGCAACGGTGATTCCTACCGTGGTGTTATTACCTAAATTGGGGGAGTCCAAATTACTTGCGCTAAAATCAAGGAGTTCGTTGGAGCCTTCAAACTGAGCATTGGCTTGGTCAAAATGGCGTACGGCGCGAACACGAAGGTTCGGGTTATCAATTTGTTGACCAAGAAAAATAAGTTGGCCTTGCTCAATATTAAGTTTTTGGCCGTAGGCTTCATAACGTCCGTCACGGAGTTTAAGCTTACCTATGGCGGTTGGTGCTTGCTTAGGTTGTTGCTTGATATGCAGTTGCCCATCAATCAAGCCTTGGATGCCTTTGAGGTTGATGCTGACTTTTTTTCCCATGTCCAACATGATATTTGCGGTAATATTAAACGGATTTGGGTCTTTTTCTTCATCAGAATACACTACATCACGCGAGAGCTTTTGAGTATGATGAAACGACACAGGGGACATATGCGCTTCGGGTATTAATATACTGCCACTGACATCATAAGCTTTGGGGGTTAGGGCTAGGGTTAGACTCGGTGAGGCTTTAAGCTTATATTCAGGTGTGTTCATAAGAATAATATCATCACCATGAAGAACAGCACTTCCTGTAAGTTTTGGCATTAAGCTTCCATTCCCGTCGAGATTCAACGGTGGCCCATTATTGGAGCTGACCAGCATATGCGCCTCCCAATTTTTTGCATCTGTTTTAGCTTTGATTTTAATCGGATCTAACGTCAGACCTAATTCAGGTAAGGTTACGTGGGCTTGATTGAGCGTTATTTCACTGGTAAGCATAGGCTTGTTTAACGCGCCTGCAATATGTAGCACGGCATGGAGTTTTCCTGCTAAATTTTGAATTAAAGCGCCGTCCTCACCGAGCTTAATAAACTCGTCTAAGAAATCAAACGACGTAATACTCAAATGCACATCGCCGTTGATAGCTTGATTGGGTGGAGGGGCGCTATCAAGACGAATGCCTGGAAGCTCAAGTGCAAGTTGACCGGTTATATGCTGATTAACATGCCCGTTTCCGTTAATATTTAAAGCTTTGGGTGTAAGATTTAAGTCGACGGCGGCATGTCTAAATGCAATAGCTTTGGGTGTTGAGCCTTTGGGAAGAATATACTCACCAGGTGTTAAATAGGCTTTAAGCGTCGCATGTTTTATATCTTGGAGCACGGCGTCTGCAATCAAGGTGCTATTTAATGCGGCAAGATTGGGATCCAAGCGCTTTAAATCAGCGAGTTTGGCATGCATGGTCCAAGGGCCTTTGACCGGACCTTGGATAGTGACGTGATTCTCTCCAAGCACAAACCGGCCTGTGATCGTTGTACCGTCTGCAGATATATTGGCTTTGAGCATGCCTTGAGGTAATAAAGCGTGTGTGTTGCCTTTGAGATGAAGCTTTCCGCGTAGCCAAGCGCCTTCGAGTTTAAATGTTTCTAGGCTCCATTTAGCTGTATCTTCTAATAATACGAGCTGATTAAAATCAAGTTTTTCGAGTGTGACATGCAGGGGGTATAGGGTATTTATATGCCAAACAAGATGTGCGTTACCCAGGCGTGCGGTACGATTTTTTTCGCTGTATGTAAGGTTTCGAAGTGTTAAATCTTTCCAAAAACTCCCGTCAATATGATCAGCACGCAACGTTCCTGGTAATACTTGATTGCTTAGGCTTAAAGCAAGTTTAACGCCCTGTTTTGTGTTGAAGACAAAACATAGTATCGCGATAAACAATATGAGTAGAATTAATAGACGAAATAAAAGTGCGCGCATAAATTTCATTAGATATCAGGCCCCATATTAACGACAAATCGAATGCCGGTGTCAGGCATGCGACGAAGGCGATTATCAACCGGCTGTGCGACAGCAGCTTTAATCGGCCCTACAGGTGAGCGCCACAACAGGCCGACGCCTACATCGTATTGCACGAGCCGAGGGTCAGGTCGATATACCGTGCCTTTATCAATAAATCCAAGAAGATACCAAGCATCAAACGTTTCTTTTTGTAATTCTATTCCACCATAACTTAAAACTTTACCCGGGCCAATGGAGTTATAGCTGAAACCCTTCATATTTTCAGGACCGCCGAGCAAAGGCGCGAGTGAGAGCGGCAAGGCATAAATATCATCGATTTGTGTTAGCGCTTGGATTACATGACCATAAACACGTGTCCGAAGAAAATCAAACGTAAATGCAGCTTTTGCATCCACAGCAATACTGCCAACACTTATGCTGGATAAAGCATAACGGCTCGAAGCAAAACCATTGATCGTGATATTAAAGCCGGAGGGTGAAAATAAAGGATCGCTCACCTCACGCCAAGACAGTAAAGCTTTCGGATAAACCACCGTGCGTTCACTCGGCAGTTGTTTGTCATAATGAAATTGCTCGTGTAAACCATTTAAAGAAAAAACGCGTTGAAATTTAGATGTCAGATGCTGAGAAACAAGAGCAAGGTTTCCTGAGCGACTGTTACCGCTGACATAACTTAGGTTGGTGAAACCACCGTTGATGGTGTAAAGATCATGAATAGGATCGCGCCCGGGAATCGTGTATTTTAATAACGCTGCATTTTGATTTGAAGAACCTTGAGCTACGGCATCAAATTTATGGCCGTAGGTGTTTAGCGGGACAATATGTAAACCGAAGCGTCCTCGTGCTCCAGTGTCGGTTCCGTAACCACCTGATAGGCTGTAACTAAAACGGTCGACAGGCTCAAGGTGTACTGTTAACGGTACGTGATGACCTGTTTCTGTTAAGGGGGCTACATCGACGGTTTTAAAATATCCACTGCCCACAAGGTTAGAGTTGAGCGCCATAATATCGTCCGTGGAATACGGTGAGCCGTAATCAAACGGAACGTAGTGGAATAATAAGTCGGGTGACAACGCAATATGCCCCATCGTAAACATGGGGTTGCGTTGCCCAAAAGGCTTGAAAAACTCGATGATTTTTGAGAGCTTTGGAATAGGTAAGCGGATTTCACCTTTAAGCTTAGGGGCTGGACGTGTTGTTCCTGTGATAAATTTTATATTTCCAAAATAAGAACGAGGCCCTGTATTAAATAATAAAATAATGCTGGCTTGGTAGTGTTCTTTATCAATAATTACGGTGGATTGATCAAACTGAGGGTTTAAGAATCCTTGGTGTTCTGCCGCATTTAAAAGATTATTTTTAGATGTTTCGTACAACATGCTGTTAAACGGTTGGTTTTTTTTGATCGGCAGCTCATGGTAGGTGTTTTGAATTTCGTCAATATTTTTTCCGGGGCCTTCGATGTGTACCGTAAGGCTGGTGATAATAACAGGACGACCCGGGTTGACATGAATTTTTCCAGGATGTTTTGAGCTAGGCTGCTGTATACGGATGCTGGGATTGAAATACCCGTAAGGTGTGAGGGCTTTTTCAATTTGGTTGCGTAGCATATCTTCTGACATGCCTTCTTGTGTTGGATGCGCATACAAATCAATCAAGCGATGTTTTACATTTTCGAGAGGTAGTTTTTCGAGTCCCGTGATATCAAATTTCGTTGTGTTATTTTCAGCCTCAACGGATACACCTTGAGCGGCGCCGAGCAGAAGCGAGACGCCGCAGGCAAGCAGGAGCAGCCGAAAGTTATGTTTAATCATCAGCAACATAGGCTGCTTCATCTGCTGCAAGCGCTTGCAATTGGTAGAGCAAACGCAAGGCGTCACGTGCGGTGATATCATCTAAATCAAGGGATTGGAGCTTAGATAGTGCAGCAGAAGGCTTAGGTTCAGATTTAGGCTTATGTATAAGCTCGGGGGACGGTTTTTGTATAACAGATGTTGGTGTGCTTGGTTCTAAGTTTTGTAAATGTGTGCGTGCTTCCTGCAATACATGGCTTGGAATACCCGCTAATGCAGCTACTTCGAGGCCGTAGCTTTGGCTTGCAGCGCCATCTTGTACGCGGTAGAGAAACACAATTTTACCGTGACTCACCGTAGCTTCAACATGTACATTTCTAATATTATTACAGGTCTTAGGTAGTGCTGTAAGTTCAAAATAATGCGTTGAAAACAAGGTGTAGGCACCTACAATCTCAGCTAAATGCACACAGCATGCATGGGCCAGTGCGACACCATCAAACGTACTGGTACCACGTCCAATTTCATCGATTAAAACCAAACTTTGCGCCGTGGCGTGCCTTAAGATATAAGCCGTTTCTGTCATCTCGACCATAAACGTGGAGCGGCCTGAGGCTAAATCATCGTTAGCGCCAATGCGTGTAAATAGTTTATCAATGGGACCAAGGCGTGTTTGAGCTGCAGGAACATAGCTACCGATGTGTGCGAGCACAACGATGAGCGCTGTTTGTCGCATATACGTTGATTTGCCGCCCATGTTAGGGCCTGTGATAAGCAGTGTGTTTTGACCTGGAGAGAGGCTAACATCGTTCGCAATAAATGCATTATTTAAAAGCGATTCAAGTACGGGGTGTCGCCCTTCGAGTATATCAATCCCTGGCTCATCGACAAAATTGGGTGCATTCCAATGCAGGGTGTTGGCGCGCTCGGCAAGCGTATTCAGTACGTCTGATTCAGCCAGTGCATGGGCTGTGTGGGTGAGTGTGGTGATATGCTCTTGCAGTGTATTGATTAAATTATCATAAAGCCAACGCTCACGGGTGAGTGCTTTGGACTGTGCGGATAAAACACGCTCTTCAAATGTTTTAAGTTCAGCCGTAATATAGCGCTCAGTATTTTTTAAGGTTTGCTTACGTTGATAATATGCGGGAATATTATCCGTGGATTGTGCGCGTGAGAGCTCAATATAATAGCCATGAACGCGATTATAGCCAAACTTCAGGGTTGATATGCCCGATCGCTTTTTTTCTTCTTGCTCTAAGGCATCGAGCGCATCGGTTGAGTTCTCGCTTAAAGCTCGATACTCATCAAGCTCAGCATCAAAACCTGGAGCAATAACACCGCCATCTCGAATGAGCATGGGGGGATTATCAATCAGCGCGCTGGTTAGTGTTGTAAGTAGTTCGGGCTGGGGGACAAGCGCTTGGTTTAGGTTAGTTAAAAGCGAAGTTTGGTAACTTGCTAATAACGTGTGTAACTCGGGCAATATCGAGAGTGTCTCACGTAATTGCACCAGATCACGTGGCCGTGCTGATTTTAAGGCAATACGAGTAACAATGCGTTCTAGATCGCGCGCGTTTTTGAGTAGGTCATGAATCGCATCCGTTTGTTTGCTTTGAATCAGCTCAGCAATACTCGCTTGGCGCTGTTTTAAGTGTTCATGATCGCGGAGTGGTCGTCCAAGCCAGCGCTTTAATAATCGGCTTCCCATGGGAGACGCAGTATGATCTAGTACAGAAATTAACGTATGCTTATCGGTACCGCGTTGATTTTCAAACAAAGCCAAATGCGATTGTGTTGCGGCATCTAATTCTAGATAATCATCGTTTTTTTCAAGCGTCAAAGTCGTGAGGTGTGGCAGTGCTTGGCGTTGTGTAAGATTTAAATAAGCAAGTAAGCCTCCTGCAGCAACAAAGGCTATTTCATATTCAGATTCACCTAAAGCATGTAAATCCAGCATATTAAACTGCTTTTGGAGCGCTGTGCGGGCTTGGTGTAGATCAAACTCCCAAGCAGGACGAACATGCAGTGGAAAAGGCGCATGTTTTAATTTCGCAGCTAGGCCTTCTTGAACTAAAACTTCAGCAGGATGCAGGCGCGTAAGGGCCGCAGCAAGTTCGGTTTTAGTTTCTAATTCTAAAAGATGAAAACGCCCGCCACTCAAATCAACCCAGGCAAGTCCAAAGCCTAATTTTGTTTCATGGACCGTGAGTAATATCGTGTCGTGATTTGCATCTAAAAGTGCGTCGTCTGTTACCGTTCCTGGTGTTACAATACGGGTTACTTGGCGTTCAACAGGCCCTTTGCTTGTGGCTGGATCGCCAATCTGCTCGCAAATCGCAACGGACTCGCCTTTTTTTAATAAACGCGCCAGGTAATTTTCAAGGGCATGGTACGGTACACCGGCCATAGGAATAGGTTGGCCGTTCGCTCGGCCACGGTGTGTTAGGGTTAAGTCGAGTAAGCGCGCGGCATGCGTCGCATCATCAAAAAATAATTCGTAAAAATCCCCCATACGATAAAGTAAAAGCATATCAGGATGATCGGCTTTAATTCGTAAAAACTGTTGCATCATGGGGGTGTGTTCTGATGTGGACATAGCCTGCTCGGTGTTAATTAAATCGCAAGAAGTTTAACAAAATCAGGCGCAATCTTCGAGGGGCTTTGTCATTGTTTTAACGTAAATTACAGCGTCAAAGCCCGAGAGCATCGAACGCTATATCTTTCGTCTTTAGCTACTGTTTGTTGAAAAGTGCCGCTACCTGAGTAAAACTGATACCATGCTCGTACGTTAGAAGCTGTTGAGTCTTCGGTAGAACTCCAATATTGATTGAATAAACAATTAGCTCCATAAGTACAATCAGTGGTGCTAAATGTACCAATTAATCCGGGTACGTTGCTTTGCATATTGGGTGTTCCCCTAACACAGCCAGATCCTCCTGAGGCACGCCCCATTTCACATATCGCAGGTAAGTACCAATCTGAATAATTATCAATGGTTTGTTTACAAAGTCCTGCTGCATAGTAGCTTAAATCAATGGGTGAACCCGCCGCATTGTTTTCGTAATACACAAAGATATTATTCGTATCACAAGCACCATCATCTCTACCATTACATGCCGTTTGGCCGGGTTGTTGTCCAGCGCTTGGGTTTGGGCTTGATGTGGTTGATATTTCTGATATACCAAAAATTCTAACCCCACCGTCATAGGTTCCAGAACTGTTTGAACTCCAAATAATGCCGTTGGGTGAGGTGGGTGCTTGATCGGATAATCCAACGACTTTTCCGCCAACGCTACCCGTTGTGGGGGTGGTATCATCCATGTCATAGATATAACCTGATTGATACACACTACCAAAATCTACAACATTAAGTGTGGGTGTGAGCGTATTGGTATTGTCGCCGGAGAGGCTTAATGTAATCGGTGTAGGTGATGTATCACCGGGGGTTGCACTGGGCGTTGCACCGGGGGTGATGGTTAAAACACAGGTGTCGGCTACGGCAATCGTATCGCAACTTGCTGGGCTAATCGTTGTTCCTGAAGGTAGTGCCGATGACGTGGTATAAACAACGTTCGTTGCAGGGTTTGAACCCGTGTTGGTTACGGTGATGGTTCGTGCTGTACCACTGATACTGAGCCCAAGTGTTGAGACGCTTTCTTCTAACGTGGTGGCCGTAGGAGGTGTTACGGGTGTTCGAGTGATATTTAAGCTATGAGCAAGGCTTGGTTGAGCGCATAAAAAAGGATCGGATGTGTTATTTTGCAAGTCTTGAGTTTTACATATTTTAGGCCCAGAAATAATGCGTGGAGCTATTTGGCTGCCATCAATGTTTAATGACAAGAGGCATGATGTATTCGGAGCTAAAAGCATGGGGTTAGCGCAATTATTACCAGAAGTATCTTGGCTGATACCTGTGATGGGAGTCATGGTCAGGGTGCGTGCGACGCTGGTTTGATTGGTCAGCGTGTAGCTTACCGTGCCCGTACTATTGATTGGAACGTCGAGCGTGGTTGGGGTGGTTGGCATCAGTGTAAATATCGGTTGTGAAAGTGCATGAGATAAGAGTGGCATGAAGCAGGTGAGTGCGATGATTAAGCACAAATTTTGAGTTTTTATTTTCATGACGGCCCTGTCTGAATAAATAATCTATAGTTTTGATTGTTTATTAAATTAAGACCGTCGTCAATTGTCAATAATCGTCAATAATCGTCAATACGCTAATACGCTTTAGTTTGGATTAGGTGTCGATGCTATGACGTTGTTGGGAATACGTTCTTCAGGTGTTTTAAATATTGAATAATCTAATAATTCTTTTGTTGTTGCTGATATAAAATTATTGAGTATTGTTTTAGAGGTGCCTGTATTTTTTTGTTTGTTTTCTTGTTTAAGTATTGTTGCGCCAAAGGCGTGTGCCACGGTGACCAGGCAAAATGCATAACAAAGTTGTTTAATATGGTGAAAAAAGCTATTTTTTGTACGCATTGGTACGGATGTATTGTCGAGTAAGCGTATGAGTCCGAATAACAGTGCACCACCTAGGATGGATGAGTCTTGGACTGTGTATGAAGTATGGATGCCTGGGCGGTTTAAGCTTACCGTGCCAATATAGGAGCTGGGTAAGGGTAGGTGTGTTGGGTTGTGTTGTATTTCTAACTCCAGATGTAGCGCTTTTTTACCTAAAATATGCGTGTTATAAGCGATCGTCTGGTTTATGGATGTATTAAAAGCTTCTGTATTATTTGTTTGGAATAAATGCGTTAGCGTGAGATTTGAAAAGCCTTTTAAGTGTCGAAATTCACGTTGCACAACGTCAAGTTCTAAAACTTGTAGATACTCATCTAAAGAATGGCCGCCCGCATAATGAATCATATAAGCAATAAAGGTTTTAATAAATAATTCGAGCTGCTCTGCATGGTTATCATATACAAGCTGGCTTTCTCGTAATAATTGAGCCATGACTCTTAATTTAACAAGCATGGTTCCAGAAATAGAGGCTACAAAAGGCGTAACTTTATTAGAAAATATTTGGTCTGGTATACGATAAGAGCCTTTGGCATACGTAAAGTAATCTGCAGCGCGAACAAAGCTTGAAGGCTCGTTGTCGAGCAGAGCATCTTCCGCGGGCAAGGGCATGAACGACCGCATAATACCTAAGGTATGGGGGCGTACGGTTTGATGTATACTCGACCGATGGCCGTCCGCGAATCGGTCTGCGTCGATCCGTGATTTTCGCCCACGCTTACTCTCGTGATAAACGGAATGAGAATTAAAATAAATATTAAGTGGTGTAATACCAGATGGCATTACTTCAGGCACGTAGATAGCCGCAAACATGCATTGCACAATAAGTTTTAATTTCTGTTTTCGGTTATTTAATATATCTTCAGGTGTGGCTTTTTCAGATGAGTGCTTTGGCCTTAGTGATGAATAGCTATCGGACTTATTTAACTTAATAATTCCATCTGAATATTCACTTATTTTAGTAGGAGGTATACGTCCATCAATAATAGGCTCCATCATATCTTGTGCATCTTCTTCGATGCGGTTGAATATTGATTTATAGTGCTTTTTTAGTAGGTCGATATCAAGAAAATCAAGCGAAGTTGCCAAAGTATTATGACAAAGGTGGCTCTCAAAATAACGACGAACGGGGTCAGTATTAATGGCGTGTTTAGTTGTTTTTATGCTGTAGGTATCGAGCAAGGGATCTTCTAGTAAATTATTAAGCATCCAATCATCACGTGTGCAGCGAATACCCGTGAGATAAATGGATTCGATTTGCTTGTACTTATTGGGAGCATCACGATATTTTTCTAAGCGAAGCGTTAATGCTTGAAAAACGGTGATCTCTATTTTTTGCGTGTTCATCAAGCACCTGTAGTACTGGCAGGAATGAATTGCTTTCTGATTTTTTCATCAGGTGTATGTTTCGGGGGCTCAGGGATATGTGCTGGAGCATGGAACATCGATTGGCTTGAAACAGAAATGAGATGAGATATGGTTCCATCAGAAAATTCATGGTGCTCTGGATTGTTTGTCAGCTGAGTAAGTTTATTATCTGGCTCAGGTCTGGATAATTCGAACGGTTTAGAATAATCTAGCTTGTCTTCATAGTCTTCATAATCATAATCGAGATCTATATTCATCTCTATAGATATGAACGGAGCATTTTTATCATCACTCTTTTCTTCTAGCTCAGTATGAAATCGTTTCTTTTGAATAATATTGTTGTTATACACAAAGGTTTGTTCCATTGCTTTATTAAATGCAGCTGCGTTAGTCGTTTGAAAGAGATTTTTCAACTTGATGAACTCAAACCCAACCAAAGATTTAAATTCTTCTTCTACAAAAGAAAACTCTAAGATATCGAGGAATTCATCGAGACTATGTCCACCTGCATTATAAAGCATGTAGGCTACGAATGATTTTATGTAAAGCTCTAGTTGGGTGTTTCTAGGACATCCGGATTCTGCAAGAAAGGGTAGGTCACCACTGCGCACTAAGAGTGCCATAACTTTAAGTTGCATCAACATAACGCCAGAAATAGAGCCAACAAAAGGCGTGACTTGATTCTCGAACATTCTCCTGGGCACAGAGTTAGGCGAATCAGATAAATGACGGTTCTCTCTATAGGTGTATTGATCTGCCGGTCGAGCATAGTTTGACGGTTCTCGTGCGAACAAGGCATCTTCCCGAGGTAACGGCATATAGGATCGCATAATGCCTCGTGTATGGGGGCGTACATTTTGTTTAGGGTATTCAAGGGGGGAAGCTAGGTTTAATCTTTCTTTCCGTCCACGATTAACCGTGCCATACGGGGAGGAGGTAGAGCGGCTATGATAAATATCAAGGGGGCGTGGACGTGGACTATGGCGGGGTTGCGTATTGACCGCCCATGCACTTGCATACATGCATTTTGTAATCATGATTAATTTTTGTTTTCGGTCTTCTAATATGTCTTCAGGTGTTAATCTGCCACACGTTGTTTTAGGTGAGAGTGATTGGTAACTATCTGGTTTATTTAATTGAAAGATAGCATCTAAATATTCATCAACGAAAACGTACGAATGAGGCGTTTGCTCTCCGACATTTTTTAAGAAGGATTCGAAGTCGTCTCGGTCAGCTTCGTTAATCAAAGCAAAAATCAGATGAAAATTTTCATGTAATAAGAGGATATCAAGATCGTCGAGCGATGTTGCTAAGGTGTTATGGGCGAGGTGACTTTCAAAATAACGTCGAACGGGATCTTCGTTAATTGCTTGTTTTGTTGCACTAATATTGAAGTTTGTCAGGAGAGGATCTTGAAGTAACTTGTTGAGTATTTTTTTTTCTTTTTGCGTACGAGCACCCGTAAGATAAATGTATTTTATATATTTAAATATCTTTTTCTCGCTTTCAGTATCATGACAATACTTTTCAGCTAAAAGTGTAAGCGCCTGAAAAACAGAAATGGTTATTTGTGTCATGTTGAAGATACCAAAAGCATTTATAGCAGCACAGTGTACTATATTTGAATGCTTGATGCAACCAAAGTGCGCACAAGGTGTATTTTTTGGCTACCTAATCATAACTGTTTATTATGACAGCGTGGTACGGTTGGTGTTGGATGGCCTCGTTTATCCCATTCTTCGGGGGTGTAAAGATGTAAACTTAAGGCGTGTAAGCCTGAGTTAAATTCATCTTGAACTAACGCATTCACGAGGCGATGACGTGCAAGGCGTGATAAGGCCTGAAATTTTTCAGATACGGCAAGTACGGTAAAGTGTGTTTCGACCCCGGGGCGTCGATGATTAGCTGATTCGTCCTCAATTGTCATATGTACTGGTAATAGAGCTTTAGAAAGGGCATCATGCAGCTGTTTTTTTCGTAACATAAAAAAGCAAGTCGTATGTATAGAGAAGATGTCATGGATTATAACATCTTGTCTGTACTTGTCATTCATTGGATACCATGGAGAATGTATCATGAGGCACAAAAGTTTTACTTTAGGTTCTATTTTAGGTTTTACGTTAATCGAATTAATGATTGTGGTCGCAATCATCGGTATTTTAGCAGCGGTTGCTATGCCTGCTTATCAAAACTACACAACACGCGCACGGGTGATAGAAGGCTTTAATTTAGCTTCAGCCGCAAAGCTTGCTGTTTCTGAAGCGGTGCTTGCTACCAATGCACTACCGAAAAATCAAGCCGAAACCGGGTATGTAAGCCCGCCCGCGACAGCCAACGTTGCATCTATTCATATTGCAGATAAAACAGCTGCGATTATCATTACGTACACAGCAGCTGTAGGTAAAAAAAGCACGTTAATTTTAACACCAACACTGCATGATATGGGGGATGTATCGTGGTTGTGTCATGAGGGGAGTTTACCCGGGCAATATCGCCCAGCTGTTTGTAGGTAAAATAAGAGTATATAAATTAAGAGTATATAAAAAGGGTAAGTGGTGTGTCGCTCACGGCTAAAGCGGCACGCAGCTGCGATGTTACATAATATTACAACAACGTATTTTTTCTTCATCTTCATCTTCATCGATAGGAGCGCAATAAGATAGTGATAGATTCTTATTGTCTGTTTGAGGCGCTGGTTCTACCGATGATGATCGTTTATCTTCTAATCTTAATATTAATCTTAATTTTTCACTTTTGGTAAAATTTATTCTATACAAAGGAATTTTTACACAGTCTCTTTTAAAAAATCTACACGTAGGAAATAGTTTTTTAGGGGGCGTTATGTCGTATTGTTGTAAGTGATTTATGATCGACGCACATCCTTCTGTTTTTTGTTGCCATAGTAAGAGGTCGGTAAATCGTTCAAGTCGTTTGTTTTTTGATGCCTTCGTGTACAATGTACAGGCATCATGTCTTCTTTTTTCTAGATATGCCTGTTTGTTTATAGGCCTGTCAGGCCTTAGGTTCTCAATCAGCCCGTCTAATAAAAGTCCGCATATAAGGTAAGCTAAAGGCGCGTTTTGTTTTTCTAAGTTTTTAACCAGCTTTTCTAATATAACTTCGTTAATATTTATGGATAATTTAATTGGTTTGATTGCATAAAATGCGGTGTACTTTTTATGTTTGATTAATGGCTTTACGACATGGATAAGTTCTTGAAAAAGTTTTTGAGTTACATCTATAAATTGCCGACCATCCCATCGAAGGTAGGGAGCATTTGTTGGATATAATATATCCATCCTAAAGTAATCATTGAGTGTTGATAGAGTTATATTAGAGATTACTTTTTTGGATAGGCGAGGACATGTGAAGCGTAAAATCTCAAAATGCTCCCATTTTTCACTCAAGTCATCTATTTTGAGATCTTCGTCGTGTTTTTTTTCTATGCATTTTTTTATAAGATTTAAAATCTCATTGGCGCTATTTGGGCTAATAACATGAGGTAATAAAATATCGTACTGGCGGTTCAAATAAGTGCACTCAGGCTTGCTCCCTGTTTGTTTGTCTGTACTTTCATCATGAAGCCAGCAGAGCTGCGCACTTTTATATTGAGTCGTTAATTTATGGGTAATATTTTTAAGTGTAGGCATTTAAGTAAAAGTGAGATTTGACAAGTGACCATTATACAGTCTAATTGTTGTTTGTAAATACATTGAGTTGTTGGCAAGTCGCACAAAAGACCGTGCTACGTTGGCCTAGTTTGATGGATTGTAAATCTGATTGGCATACGGTGCAGGGTAATCCTGCACGGCCATACACGTTAAGTTTTTGAGAAAAATATCCAGGTTTACCCTGACTATTTACAAAGTCTTTTAACGTAGTGCCCCCTTCAGAAATTGCAAGTTTTAAAATTGCTTGAATCGATGCAACCAGTTGGTTTAATTGTTGTATGGATAGTAAGTTCGTGGGGGTAAGCGGATGAATGCCAGCTAAAAATAAGGCTTCAGCGGCATATATATTACCAACACCGACCACGATTTTATTATTCATAATCAATGATTTAATAGGGGTGCGGCGTGTTAGAGCTAATTGCTTTAAATATTCGCCAGTAAAATCAAGATCAAACGGTTCTATACCCATCGATTTTAGTAAAACATGTTGATGTGGGTTTTCTTCGGTCCATAGGATAGCACCAAAACGTCGTGGGTCGTTGTAACGTAAAAGCATATGATTTGATAAAACAAGATCCATATGATCGTGAGGTTTTGGAGGCGTTATTTGAGTTAAAAGCCTTAAACTACCTGACATACCGAGATGAATAATCAACGTTCCTGTTGTGAAGCGTATTAATAGATATTTACCACGTCGTGATAATGCCATAATTTTTTGAGTGCTTAATATGTTTTTTAAGTCGGAGGGTATAGGCCAACGTAACTTCGGACATCGAATGATGGCATCATGGACAATAGCGCCCTCGAGGTGGGGCGTGAGTCCACGCATAATGGTTTCGACTTCAGGTAATTCGGGCATTTAATAGCTTTCGGTATAAAGTTATTTATGAGGAGTATAAGTTGTATTTTTGATGTAATCTAAAAAAATCTCAGGATGGCTTAAAAAAGGTGCGTGAGCTGCCCGAGGAAAAAGATAATATTCAAACTTAGGATAGAGTGTTTGCATGGCCGCCATGGTTTTTGCTGGGACAATCGAGTCCAGTCGACCAAAAAGATAATGCGTGGGTACAGTAAGATGTTTGAGTTGCTCACGTAAATCCCAATGCATTAATATGTCAAGGCCTTGTTTCAAGCCATCAGATGTTATTTGAGCGTGGGTGATGGGGTTAGTCTGTGTACGTGAGCCCAGCTGTAAATTAATAAAATCTTGGTGTGTTTTTTCAGGGGTAGATAAAAGGTTGGTATAAAATAATTGAAGGTTTTGAGCTTGAATACCGGGCCAAGCTGTATCAGGATTATTAACAAAGCATGGACTGCTCGCGATATTAATAAGACGCGTGATGCGTTCAGGATTTTCTATCGTAAGGCGCGTTGCAATCAGTCCGCCCATCGACCAGCCTGCAATATTAAACGCAGGAGGTAAATAATCTAAAAGCTGTTTTGAAAAATCAGGCCAGCTCAAACAAGATGTTTTTCCAAAACCGGGTAGATCAACCAAATAAATTAAATAATGCCGCTCTAACTCAGGTAAGAGTGATGACCATATCTGGCTATCAAATCCCCAGCCATGCAATAAGAGTAAAGGCGTACCTGTGCCTTGGCCGCTTTGGGTTATATGGAGATGTGGCATTGATGTAAGCTCTCAAATAAAGCATGAATATTATTAGACGTATGAGAAACGTTCAAGCAAATTCGAAGGCCTGTTTCGGATCGCTTAACCGTCGGTTCACGCATGGGTATGCATATAATGCCTTGTGCCTGTAATTGTTCGGCATAGTTTAATGCTTGCTTGGGGCAGCCAAATAGCAGTTGTTGAATAGGGGCGTGTGAATCTCGCCAATTTAAGGGGGAATGTTTTATATGCTCTCTAAATTCATAGATACGTTTTTGTAATATTTTACGCGCAGCATCAGCACCTCGAATAATTGAGAAAGTATTGAGTAAGCCGAAAGCCAGCGCTGGGCTCATTGCCGTAGAATAAATCAAAGGACGTGCGGCTTGTACAAGCGCATCAACCCAGATCCTATCACCGGCAACGATAGCGCCTGACGCGCCAAAAGCTTTGCCAAGTGGGATCACACGGAGTGGTACTTCGGTTTGTGTTAAACCATGCTGCATCACAGCACCAAGACCCTCAGGTCCGTAGAGCCCAAAGGCATGCGCTTCGTCGACAAACAAGGGGTGGTTGTTTGCATGAGCAAGTTCGGCAATTTGTTTGAGATGCGGCATGTGGCCACTCATACTGAATAAGCTTTCGGTTATCACGGCAGCATGTTCGGGCAGCGTGTTGAGTTGGTGTTTAAAATGCTCGAGATCTTGATGTCTGTAGCGTGTATACGCATGGCCTCCTAGCCGTAAGCCATCGTAGATAGAAGCATGTATATTTTTATCTATAAGCGGATGGATATTAAGTTCAGCAAGCAAATTCATGAGGCTGAGATTAGCCGCGTAGCCAGAGGGAAATAATAGACATGCATCCACGCCTAGCGCATCTGAAAACGTATGTTCTAAGGCTTCATGTGTGATGTGATAGCCTGAGACGAGCGCTGAACCTGTGCTACCTACAGGGTAGCGATAAAAAGCTTCTTGGTAAGCTTGTTTTATCTCAAGGTTGTTTGCTAAGCCCAGGTAGTCGTTTGAGCTAAAGTTTATGTGTTGCTTTGCTTGATTTAAATGCAGAGGCAATCGTTGGCGCATACGTTGTATGCCTTGCTGTTTTTTTTGTTCAAGATAGTTTGTGATTTCAAGCTTCAGCATAAAGCCCCAGTTTATCAAATAAGATTTGATCTTGGCTTTGTTTAGGATTGGGTTCGGTTAGAAGCCGTTCACCAATAAATATTGAGTTGGCGCCGGCAAAAAATGCAAGAGCTTGTAATTCATCTGACATGCTGGTGCGTCCTGCCGTAAGACGTACCGCACTTTTAGGCATGAGTATACGAGCAGTCGCAATGGTGCGAATAATTTCAAGGCCTTCTATTGCTGCTTCAGATGAATCACCAATTGGGGTGCCTTTGACGGGAATCAAGCGATTAATAGGTACACTTTCAGGAGGCGGGGTTAAGTTAGCTAGTGTGAGCAAAAACTCAATGCGATCATTACGTGTTTCACCTAAGCCGAGAATACCACCGCAACATACGTTAATATCAGCGTTACGTACGGTTTCTAAAGTATCTAACCTATCTTGAAAGGTACGTGTGGTGATCACTTTCTCATAATAACTGGGGGATGTATCAATATTATGATTGTAATAATCAAGTCCGGCTTCTTTCAGGCTTGCAGCTTGTTTTTTAGAGAGCATGCCAAGCGTCATACATGTTTCTAGCCCCATGGCTTTGACCTCTTTGATCATACTGACAAGCTTAGGTATTTCTTTTTCTGGGGGGGAACGCCAAGCGGCGCCCATGCAAAATCGTGTTGCACCTTCTAATTTAGCTTGTTGTGCGCCTGCACGTACATCGTCGAGAGACATGAGTCGTTCTTTTTCGACGTGAGTTTTGTTATGACCACTTTGGCTGCAGTATCCGCAGTCTTCTGGGCATGCGCCGGTTTTGATACTTAAAAGCTTCGCTTTTTGAATGGTATTTTTAGGATGGTGAGCGCGATGGATGGTATGTGCTTCATGAAGTAAATCTAAGAACGGTTTTTCATAAATATGACTGACAGTATCAGTTGTCCAGGTTGTTGCTTGGGCGCTCATAAATATATTCCTGTGTGTTGGAGGTGTTATTTGGAAAGTTATTAAGGCCATGATAAAGTCCCGAGCATCATTGTCAACCTATATATAAATAATGGTTAACGCAAAAGATCTTCTTGAAACAGATAGACATCATATTTGGCCGCCATGTACGGCACTTAAACCGGCGGAGCCTATTCCTCGATTGATTGTGAACCGTGCTGAAGGGAGTTGGTTGTATACAAATCAAGGTCCGGTGATTGATGCGATCTCGAGTTGGTGGTGTAAATCTCTGGGGCATGCACCCGAACCTGTGATTCAAGCGATTCAAAAGCAATTAACACAGTTTGAGCATGTGATCGGCGCAAATGCGACGTATCCCGGTATTATAGATCTGAGTGAGCAGTTAGCGGATATAACTGGAAAACAACATGTGTTTTTTGCGAGTGATGGCTCATGTGCGGTTGAGATTGCGTTAAAGCTTGTATTGCATGCCATGCAGCTTAAGCATCAATCTGATAAAACGCATTTTATTGCATTAGAGCATGGCTATCACGGCGAAACGGTGGCAGCGCTTAGTGTGAGTGATGTGAGTTGCTATAAAAAGCCGTTTGAAGGCCTAGGGCTCTCTTGTCATGTATTACGAGATTTACCTTATGTATCTGGGGAAGATGATCCCATGTGGGATGATTGTTCAGAGGTTTGGCCGGCAATTGAATCGCAGTTAGAAAGCTTTAAACATAATAGTTGTGGTTTAATTCTCGAGCCTATTGTTCAGGGGGCGGGAGGCATGCGTGTGTACAGTGCTGATTTTTTAAAGCGCTTATATGCTTGGACGCGTACGAATAATATCTATTTGATTGCCGATGAAATCATGACAGGCCTTGGGCGCACCGGGCGCTGGCTTGCATCGGAACATGCTGATATTTCACCTGATTTGGTTTGTTTATCAAAGGGACTAACAGCAGGTACCATGCCGCTGAGTTGTGTGCTTATTGATTCTAAAATTTATGATGTGTTTTATGAAAATAATCATGAACCTTTTTTACATTCACATACCTACAGTGGTCATGCTTTAGGCGTAGCGGCAGCGTTGGCGACAATCCAAGTTATAACTGATCGAGAGATTAATACAAAAGCATGTGAGCTTGGTATATACATGAAGCAATGTTTTATAGAGCTTGCCAATGCATCAGGTGCTTTAACAAATATACGCGCAATCGGTGGTATGGTTGCGGGCGACTTAAATGCACCACCTGGCATTAATTGGGGACCAAAGCTTGCGCGTGTTGCATTGGAGTATGGTATTTTACTCAGGCCCCTAGGTAATACGGTGTATTGGTTCCCGCCATTGACGACAGATAAAAATACAATTGATGAGCTTGCGGAAAAAACGCAGTTAGCACTTAAAAAGGTTATCAACTTACATTGATGAGAAATACCAAAATATGGTATAAATGCGGATCTGTTTTTATGATGCGATTGCTGTGAGAAACTAAGTTATGCCGATTTATGAATACCAATGTTCTGCATGTCATCATGCATTTGATGTTTTACAAAAAATGAGTGACGATGCTATTAAGCAGTGCCCTGAATGCAATCAAGACACGGCTGTTAAATTGGTCTCTGCAGCAGGTTTTCAGTTGAAAGGCACCGGATGGTACGAAACTGATTTTAAAAATAATAACAAGCCTAGCAACACTACAAGCACAGCCGAATCATCGGCTAAAAAAACAACAAAAGGGAGTTCAGATTGAAGGGTAAATCAATACGTAGCTACCTGTTGGCAGGCCTGGTTGTTTGGTTGCCCATTATCGTTACGTTTGTTGTTTTACGTTTTATGATTGATTTGCTGGACAAATCAATCGCATTATTACCCGAGGCTTATCGGCCTGAGCAGCTATTTGGTTTTCATCTGCCGGGCTTTGGAGTTTTATTTTCGTTATTACTTTTGTTTATTACGGGTTTGCTGGTAACTAATTTTTTAGGTCAGCACTTCATGCGTTGGAGTGAGGCTATTCTTGATCGAATCCCACTTGTGCGTTCGATTTACAGTGCGACCAAACAAGTCATGGAAACTGTTTTTTCTAGCAATAGCGAGGCTTTTAGGCAAGTGCTTTTGGTTGAGTATCCAAGAAAAGACATGTGGACCATTGCGTTTCAAACGGGCGCAGTTAATCCTGAAGTGGTCGAGCACACAGGGGTTGAAATGCTAACTATTTTTGTGCCAACAACGCCGAATCCTACGTCTGGTTTTTTAATGATGGTACCCAAGTCAGACGCGATAGAGCTTTCCATGAGTGTTGATGATGCGTTAAAGTTAGTTATCTCCCTTGGGGTTGTTCAAACGAAATAATAAAACGGATTTTATATGAGAGGCATACTTAAGCTTTGTCTGATGTGTTTTCTTGTTTTGTGGGGGGCTTCGAGTGCTGCCTCGCAACATGCTGCGTCAGGGAAACTCATTGAGTATCTCGCAGCTGAAAAAGTAAACCTGACGGTCACCAATAGCGAAGCGCGATCGCGTTTGAGCTCAATCACAGAAGCAAATTTCAACGCAAAAAAAGAAGGCGTGACACGGCAGCTTGTACTCACGCTTGCAAAAATTGGAACACTGAATGACTTTTTAGTGAGTCAAGAAAAAAGAAATGACGAACTTAAAGCACGTTTAAAGCAATTAAAGCAATCTTCGTCACGCCCTGAAGAAGTCCTGTTGCTCCAGGATTCTGTGAATCAAATGAATGTGCTCATACACGTTAACGAGAAAGCTATCGAGCTTATTTTAGATAACCTAGAGCTTGCACACCAATACGAAAAGTTATTAAACAAACAAGAGCAAGAGCTTATTATATGGGAAGCTAAGCGACAAAAACAACGTCAATTACAAGAGAAACAAGATCAAATACGGTTGATTGATGCCAAGCGTGCTCTAATTTATGATAAAAATATCGACCTGGAACAGCAAAAAAAGACGATATCTGGGCACGATGCTGAAAGCGATCAATTATTAAATAATCAAGCAATTCTGTTACTTGATCATAAAATTACAATATTGTCGTGGGAAGTTGAATTGATTGAGGCTGATTATTTATTTCTTGAGCAAGGGGAGGATATGAAGGCCTTAGAATTGCTCATGAGTGTGTATCAGCGCACACAAATACAATTTGTTGCGATGAGAGCACTTTTAAGCAATATGCTTGAGTGGACGAAGCAAGATCACGTAACTTTATTTAATACCGCACAGCATGAATTATTAGAACAATTACGAAAAAATATTGATTCGAGCTTGGTTGAGTTGACTCAACTCCAGGCGACCTCCAAACAAACGATCGAAGATAAACAGCTGATGTTGAAAGAGCAACGTGCGTCACATCAGCAGTTTAAAGCGTATCGAGAGGAGTCTTGGTCGGGTATTTCAAAGCAATTAGCACAAATTCCTGTGCAATTTTATCATTATTTAGAAGCGCTTGTTTTTAAAATGATTGATTATTATTTATGGGAAGATGCATGGCCGCAAGTTTTATTCTGGAGTGTGCTTTTAGGTATATTATTGTTTGGATTTGGACTACGGTATATGCTGCGCCCTGTTACGCAAGAAAAAGCTCGCTCACGCTTTTCAGGTCACTTGCTTGACGGTGCGTTATTATTATTTTATCGCAATATATTGCAGTTTTCGGCTGCTGGCTGTGTGATGGCCGCTTTAGCGTTAAACCAAGTGCCTATGTTACAAGCGAGCTTACTCTTTCATATCTTGCTTGTTTGGTTGCTTTACCGTCAGTTAATTGGTTTGGCTCGTTTGGTTTTGTTAGAGCGCGTTACTGAGGTCTCAGATAGCCATGAGATGATTTTGTACCATCGTTTAAAATGGCTTTTTTTATTGGGCGCTTGGTCATCGGGTCTTATGGTTTTGAGTCACGAATTGCCTTTGGCTTTTTTATTGCAAGATATTTTTAATCGTTTCTTTATGCTATTTCTTTTGGGTGTGTCTGTTGTGCTCTGGAAGAGTCGAGATGCGTTCCCTCATATTTTTCATCCTTGGTTTCGAACGAATAAGCCGCCTATTCGTCATTTAGGGGCGTTGCTCAGTATGCTGATTCCTTTTACGTTATTTACAACAGCAGTGATTGGGTTGCTCGGTTATGTTAATTTTGCCTCGCTTTTAAGTCGTTATCAGGCCTATTTTTTATTAATTCTAACAGCCTATGTTTTACTTCGAGAACTACTGGCTGACATGCTTGATTTATTGTCTGAATGGATGGTTTCGAGACTGAATAACGGATGGTTATGGATTGAAGCTATTCTAAAGCCGCTTGAAAAATGGCTTCATGTTGGCCTTGCTGTGCTTGGTATTTTCGTTTTTTTTGAAGGTGTGAATCAACACTGGGATCAAAACTTGCCGTCACTTATCAATAAAGTAGGGCATTATCCTATTATTCGTGGCTCGGGTATTGAAGTTACTTTGTTTAGTAGTATTGAAGCCATTATTTTGCTCATGGTTCTTATTTGGCTATCGCGATGGACGCGTGAACTTTGTTATCGTTGGCTTTATCGACGTGTGCTTGACGCTGCCATTCGCAATAGTTTTTCTGTTTTTACACAATACGCGGTTATTTTATTAGGTACGTTTGTACTGTTGCGTGTTTTAGGTTTAGATCTAACCGGTATGGGGATGATTTTAGGTGGACTTGCAGTCGGTATGGGTTTTGGCTTGCGCGATTTTGCAAGTAATATTGTTGGTGGCCTTATGCTATTAATCGAGCGTCCTGTGCGTGAAGGTGATTTAATTACGTTAGGTGAATATGAAGGGCGTGTGGCACATATTGGTATTCGGTCCATGCGTATTTTATCTTGGGATCATATGGATGTTTTGATTCCTAATGCCGAGACGTTTAATAAGCCAGTGACGAACTGGACGCATCAAGATGGCGTGGTACGAACGGTGTTACCGATTAAGGTGAGTCGCTCGGATGATCCTGTTCTCGTACAGCAACTTATTTTAGATGTATTAGAAATTATTCCAGAAGTGTTGAGTACGCCAGAATCACAAGTGTATTTAAAGCAAATTGATGAAGCTTTGCTTGAATTTGATGTGCGTTATTTTATTAATATTCAGCTAAATACACGCTTCTTGATACGCTCTAAAGTTTTATTTGCTATCATGGCGCAATTTAAAGCAGCTGGTATCGAGGCACCTATTCCTCCGATGCGTGTTGAGTTAACGGCAGATCCTAGCGGCCATGATGAGACAGAAGCCGATGCCAAACAGTGAAGCCGAGCTTTTAACTCGTTGTCGTACGATTGAAGGGTTAAGCTTTGCTCAGCTGGCAACAAAACTAGGTGTGCCTGTACCGATGGATCCTGTGTTACGTAAGGGTTGGTTGGGTGTATTGGTTGAAAAAGCATTAGGCACGACAGCAGGGACTGAGGCTAAGCCAGATTTCCATCATTTAGGTATTGAGCTCAAAACATTACCGCTTAATGCGCGAGGCAAGCCGGTCGAGTCAACGTTTGTTACGAGCATTAATTTATTAACGATTCATCATGAGCTCTGGGAAACATCACAATGTTATTCAAAATTAAAGCATGTGCTATGGCTTCCTATTGAAGGTGATGAACGTATTGCTTTTGCACATCGCCGTATTGGTCGTGCATTCTTGTGGTCTGCGAAGCAAGAAGATGCGAACATACTTAAGCGCGATTGGACGGAGCTGAGTTTTATGCTAGGAAGTGGACACATGGCGGACGTGGATGCGCGCATGGGTGTCTATTTACAAGTGAGACCTAAAGCTGCAAACTCCCGTTCGGTATGTTACGGTTTTGATGCGGAAGGGAATAAAGTGCTTACGCTACCGCGAGGATTTTATTTAAGGCCATCGTTTACTGAAAAAATGCTTTCAGTGGCGATGTAATCTATAGGACGTAGGTTGTTTTTATATTGGGATAAGTATGAATAAGATTCGATTGAAACGTGTGTTTATGGTTTTAATGCTGTTGCTGTTTGTTTATCTTTGGGCTGTACGTCTAAAGTTACCAACACCACCTCCCAAACCTCCCGCGCCACCAGAAATACATATTAAACAGGTAGGTTTTAATGCACTGCCAGGTTGGGATACGAGCGACTCACGTACTTCGCTTACAGCATTTCAAACGTCATGTCGTGCTTTTATAAGGCAAGCACCAGATAAAGAAGTGGGGAGTGCACATGTTCCATTAAAAGCGAAAGATTGGTGGCCTTCTTGCCGCGTGGCACTTAAACTATCTAATCCTACAGAGGCCGAAGCAAAAGCTTTTTTTGAGGCGTGGTTTCAGCCAGCAATGCTTGAAGACAGCAAACCGCTTGAGGGAATATTTACAGGTTATTATGTACCGGTGCATCAAGGAAGCTTGAAAAAAACAGCGCAATACAACGTCCCTATTTATGGATTGCCAAGTAATTGGGTTCGATTTAGATTAAAAGATTTTGATCCTGAGTTGCCTGATCGTAAAATAGTCGGACGTATGGAGGGTCACACGGTTGTACCGTTTCATACTCGCGCCGCGATTAATAAAGGTGCTATTTCAAGCGTAGCGCCTATTCTTGTGTGGTTAGATAGCGAAGTTGATCGTTTGTTTTTAGAAATTCAGGGTTCAGGCTTTATTAAACTTGCTGATGGTCGTCATATGTTTATTGGTTACGCAGGTGAAAATGGTGCCGCGTATACATCAATTGCAAGTATACTCATAGCGCGTGGCGTGATGACGCGTGATAATGCTTCGATGCAAAAAATTAAGGCTTATTTCAAAGAACACCCGGAG
This sequence comes from Legionellaceae bacterium, assembly GCA_029210265.1. Classification (GTDB taxonomy): domain Bacteria; phylum Pseudomonadota; class Gammaproteobacteria; order Legionellales; family Legionellaceae; genus JAALKW01. The sequence continues at coordinate 413,888 of JARGNP010000001.1, read as the reverse complement.
CAAATGCAAGAAGTACTTGATCAAAACAAATCATTTGTGTTTTTTGATAAACAAAAAAAATCAATTGCTCAGGGTGCTCAAGGTGTATATTTAACGCCAGGTTATTCTATGGCGGTGGATAGGGCATGGATTCCGTTAGGCATGCCTCTTTGGTTAAATACCACCAAGCCCGTTGCAGATCTGGCGTCTGCAGAATCTGAACCTTTTGATAGGTTATTTATTGCTCAAGATACCGGCGGAGCAATTCGCGGACCTATTCGAGGGGATGTATTTTGGGGAACGGGTAAGAAAGCCGGAGCGATTGCAGGCCGTATGAAAAACAAAGGGGTGTATTGGCTGTTTCTTCCGCGCGAAGAAGCAAAAACGCAATAATTACTATTGAGAGTTATTAAAGCTATTGTTTTAAGAAGGTAAAGAGTCGAGTACTTTTTATCTTCTTTTTTTTATTTTTTTATTTTTTTATTTTTTTATTTTTTTTAATCCACAAAATCTGTGAATAAACGTGTGCATAGGTCGTGTTAAGCTAGGTTTTATCGGGACTAAGAGTTTTTTGAACGATGTTTCATTTGGATGTTTTTGGGATCCTTTTGTTGTCGATATGATGTGATTGTATGAATAATATAAAATATAAGATGCTCGTAATATAAACGTTTAAATTTAGGTCGCTCGTATGCTAAAAATTACACAACACATCAAAATTCGAATAGCAGAGGTGGAGTTAACCGCGATTCGAGCACAAGGTGCCGGTGGCCAAAATGTTAATAAAGTTTCTACGGCCATTCATCTTAGATTTGATATTGAGCAATCGTCGTTGCCAGATATTTATAAAACAAGGTTACGAGGTATTAATGATTATAGGATGACGTCGGATGGCGTGATTATTATCAAAGCACAACGGTACAGAACACAAGAACAAAATAAAGCTGATGCACTTGAGCGACTGGTGAGTTTTATTAGACAAGCAACTAAACCGCCTAAGCACCGAAAAAAAACAAAGCCCTCCAAAGGATCTATAAAAAAACGATTGGAGAGTAAATCTCAGCGTGGCAAACTCAAAAAACTGCGTCAAGCCCCCGGTGTTTAGTATGCTTAGTTTGTATTCCACGTCTCCTGCACGAGTTGAACCGAGAAAGTCCCATCTTTTGCTTTGGTTCGATGTAAAACACTGTAAAGTGCGCGTTCAAACGAAGGTGTTTTAACTTGACCAATGCTTAAAAAATACTCGCTCTCGATGGTGACAAGATTCATATCTATCGATAGGTTATTTAAAATTCTTCTGACTTGATTGAGGGATTGAATACCTTTTTTACCTCGCGCGTCGATGAGTGCTTGTACTTGCTTGGCGAGTTCTTCTTTCGAATCTGCTGCACCTAAAGCCGTCAGAAGCGTTTCGGGAGCTGTATTAATATTTATTTTTGTGGGTGGTGGCAAAACAGTCACGTAAGGAAATAAGGCTTGAAATATTTCTTGGTCGGCGCCTTTAATTAGCTTGAGCTCAGATAAGCTCGCCATCGGTTGATGAGCAGTTATATAAGGTGGTTTTTGTTTGGCGTAGAATTTATCATATTTATTGTAGTTATGATCGGTTTTGTTACTAGATACCCAAGTGCTGATTGCGTTGACGAGTTGATAAGCTTGTTTTTTTGATTCATCCTCAAGAACATCGTTGAATAAATTAAAACATGGTGTTCTTAATTTAGTGTTGTTTAGGTTGTTGAGGTTAAATACAGCTTGCAAATCAAAAAGCTGAGCTGAAAGTTTGACACCAGGAATTTTGGGCATAGGGCTTTCTTCATTGGTCAGAATAAGCATGGTCGGGTCACGTCCAAAATCACGTGTTTTCGGGTTAATTAAGGCTCCCATGGCCCAATATCTTAAAGTTTCGGCCGAGAGTGTGTCTTGGTCTGTGCTAAGCACAAGGCGTGTTTGTTCGATGGCATGTTGAAGTTGAACGGTCATGGTTGTGGTTGCGATGGAAACCAAGATCATGATAAATAAAGCTGATAACAAGGCGCTTCCGCGAGCTTTAAGTATCTTCATGCTAATTACCACGACTTCCTCCTGGCACCACAAAGAGCAGGGGGATATCACCGAAGTTTTCTAGCGTTAAATTAAGCTTAATCGCACGAGGAAAAGGTGGTTGTTTTTTTGAGGGACTGGCTGTAGATTCTTCAGGTGCCATGGGCCATTCAGATACCCAGGTGTTGTCTGTTCCTAAATATGAAAACTCACAGCTATCAATATGATGCAGTAATGCTTGTTCTTGGAAATCATCGGGATTTAATGGATCAACGCGTGTCCATGTTTTACGAACCAGTTCGCTGTTATTATCACATAACAAAGCCACGCGTTTTAAAGTGCTTTTAGCTTCATCTTCATCAGGGTTTACAAGACCTCCACGTACAAACTCTGCGTAGTTTGTTTGTCCTATAAAAGAAGAGGTGCCACGCTCAACGATTTGAGTGATATCACGATTCATGCGTGCTACAGCAAGTTGAAGCTCAGCTAAAGGGTCTATTTTGGCTTTGAGACGTGCGCTTGTGTCAAATGAACGGCCTAGTAAACCAACACTGATCGTTCCTAAAATAGCGAAGATGGCGAGTGCTATGATCACTTCGATGAGTGTGTAGCCTTGCTTTGTCATCAATTAGAAGCCTCCATATCCAACAAGAGGATCAGTAAACGGGCCTGATGCGTGTTGGCTCACGGTAATTTCAATGCGTTGCATGTTAGGAAGCGATGTAGCGGAGCTTTTGGCTTGCCAAAACCAGGTGTTACCAAATATTATCAATTTTTCTGTTTTGGTCTGCGTTTTTTGAACGGGAGTTAGTTTGAGCTGAACCATCGCCAGACCTTGCATGGCAACAAGATGAGATAGGGTTTTATTTTTAACACGCTCGGTGCCTTGAATACTTTGGCTCATGACCAGCAAGAGCGCGGTAAGCGCGATGGATATGATAGCCAATGCGATAAGCACTTCAAGCAGCGTGAAAGCTTTGCTGTATTTGGGCATCATAAATCAGGGCCTAATTTTAAATGCGTTGTGCCATTATCTTCTGCCACAACGTGTGCGATATTAGGTTGTTTTTTTAGGCCGAAATTAATTCTAAACGGTGTTATTTCACCAGAAGCCTGAAATACCACCCAGTTTTTTTTACTTGCTGAACTTGTGGAGTTTGTAGGGTTAATATTTAAATAAAGTGAAATGTTCGCAGGAAATTGATAAGGCTTGAGAAGCGTGGATGTTACAGGGGTCCAGGTATCAGGAGGAGAAAAACGAAATATTTGATATGAAGTAGGTGTGATCTTCATGCCATAGGTCATGGCTTCTAGCATCGCCTGATGACGAATAAGGCGTATTTTTTGAATGAATCGCTGAGCTTCTGCCTGAGCTCGGCGGCTTTCTCCAAAATCGCCGAAGGCAAGCAAGGCGACACTTGCGGTGATCCCAAGAATAACGAGCACCACAAGTATCTCAATAAGCGTAAATCCGGACTTAGTGATCCGCATTCCAGTTCCCGATTTCAGCATCAGAACCTTCACCACCTGGTTGTCCGGTTGCGCCAAACGTAAAGATATCAATTTCACCGTGTTGACCTGGATTTAAATAGACATAATCACGGCCCCATGGATCTTTAGGCAATGATTTCAGATAGAGCTTCCAGTTACGTGGCGCAGGGTTTGTCGTTGGCATTTCGACCAACGCTAACAAGCCTTGGTCTGTGCTCGGGTAAAAGCCGTTATCAAGACGGTAGAGATCAAGTGCATTTTGAATACCAAGTACATCATGTTTAGCTTTAACAATACGTGCGTCATTCGGCCGGTCGATAATCTTAGGGACAATAAGTGAAGCTAAAATGCCGAGAATCACGACGACGACCATGATTTCAATCAGTGAAAACCCACGTTGTTGTTGCATGCTTACAATCTCCTAAAAATAATAATAAACTATTTTAGCTTACGAGTTGTTCCATAGAAAATATGGGTAATAACGTCGCAAGCACAATGAACATGATGATAGCGCCCATAAAGAGAATGACTAAGGGCTCGAGTAAGGTCAAGGCCGTATCGATTAATCGACGAATCTCGCGATCAAGATAAACCGCGGTTCGTTCCATCAATTCAGCAATTTTACCACTTTTCTCACCACTGGCCATCAAATGTGTTGCCATGGGTGTAAAAAAAGTTGTTTTTTCTAAAGCTTGGCTGATGGGCATGCCTTCTTTGACATGCGTGGTTGCAAGCGCAAAGTTTTCTCGCATAATCAAGTTCGTGATGAGGCTTGTGCCAACGCGCATGGCTTCCAATACGCTCACACCAGCAGCAAATAAAATAGAAAATGTATGGCTATAACGTGCTACGTTGGTGGTGATAATCAAATGTTTGACACCAGGTATTTGTAATAAAAACTGGTGCCAGCGTAGTTTAATTTGTGTGTTGTTTAATGCTTTTTTAAATATAACAATGCAAATAATCATACCTAAAATGCCATACAAACCCCATGATTGAATGCCTTCGCTGAATGTAATCAAAATACGGGTTGCTGTTGGTAGTTCTTGACCACTTCCCGCAAATACCGCAATAATTTTAGGAACCACAAAGGCCAATAAAAAACCGATGATGGTGATAGAAACCACAAGCATCAGCGTTGGGTAAATCAAAGCTTGTTGAATTTTTTGTTGTGTTTCTTGCTGGTGCTCGGTGTAATCAGCGAGTTTATTTAAGACATCGTCTAAGCTGCCTGTTTGTTCGCCAGCAGCAACGGTTGCTCGATATAGCTCAGGAAATGCATGCGGGTACTCACCTAATGCCTGTGCTAAGCCGTATCCCTCGAGTACTTTTGCACGCACACCAATCACGAGTTGTTGTACATGTGCTTTTTGGGATTGGTCACTTACGCCACGCAGTGCTTCATCCAATGGAATCGCTGCAGATAAAAGGGTGGCGAGTTGACGTGTAAAAAGTGTTAAATCTTTGGCTTTGAATTGCGCTTTCCCGCGTGCATTACTTTTTCTAGCGGAAGCATGAACATGAGTTGGGATTAAACCTTGCTGACGAAGTAGTTGTCTTGCGTGTGAGGGCGAGTCAGCTTCAATAACACCTTTAGAGGTGTTACCTGAATGTTTTAGTGCCGAATATTGATAAGCGCCCATGATGTTTTGATTTTGTTTATATATTATTTAGTCTTGAGTCTAATCGATTATGCTGAGTATGTCATTTTAGATATTATTTCTAGATATTATTTATAAATATTCTTTCTAGATATTATTTTTTAGATATTATTTAATCAATCGTTGGTGTAGACTCTTTCTGGATACCGTTAGGAACATAATAAAAATAGCTCACTCATCTTTAGGAGAAAGATAATGTCGGTCAATCAGGTGCGTGATGCAATTGCACGCCATGAAGCAAAGTTTATAGATTTACGCTTTACAGATATGCGAGGGAAGGAACAGCATATTACGATTCCAGTCGCAGCACTGGATGAAACCTTGCTGGAGCATGGTAAACCGATTGATGGTTCATCTTTTGAAGGTTGGCAGCAGATACACGAGTCTGACTTAACGCTTTTGCCCGATCTTACGACGATATTATTAGACCCTTTTTATCAAGAAACAACGTTGTTTATTCGTTGTAATGTTGTTAATCCAAAAACCTTGGCAGGCTATAGTCGCGATCCTCGTTCGATTGCGACACGTGCTGAAGCTTATTTGCGCTCAACTGGCATTGCTGATGAAGTGTTTTTTGGTCCAGAACCTGAATTTTTCTTATTTGATGATGTGCGTTGGGAAACGGGCATCAGTGGCGCGTTTTATAAAATTGATTCTGAAGAAGCGCAATGGAATTCTGGTTCTGTTGTCGAAGGCGGTAATATTGGTCATCGCCCCAAAATTAAAGGCGGCTATTTTCCGGTACCTCCGGTTGATTCATCACAAGATATTCGATCAGCGATCTCTGAAACGTTAGATAGTTTAAATATGATGGTTGAAGCGCATCATCATGAAGTTGCAACGGCGAACCAATGTGAAGTTGCTACGCGCTATAAAACGTTGGTTGAAAAAGCTGATGATATGCAAGTGTTAAAATACGTTGTTCATAACGTTGCGCATATCCATGGTAAAACAGCGACGTTTATGCCAAAACCTTTGGTGGGAGATAATGGTAATGGTATGCATTGCCACCAATCATTGGCAAAAGATGGCGTAAATTTATTTTCAGGTGATGAGTACGGCGGTTTATCTGAAATGGCTATTTATTACATTGGCGGTATTATTCATCATGCCCGTGCGTTGAATGCTTTTACAAATCCTACAACGAATAGTTATAAACGTTTGTTGCCAGGGTTTGAGGCACCTAATCTATTAGCCTATTCAGAACGTAATCGTTCGGCGTCGATTCGTATTCCCTTGGTTTCTTCACCGAAAGGACGTCGTATCGAAGTTCGTTTTCCTGATGCAGCGGCGAATCCATATTTAGCTTTTGCTGCGATGATGATGGCCGGTCTTGATGGGATTAAAAATAAAATACATCCCGGAGATCCAGTTGATAGAAATCTTTATGATTTACCTCCTGAAGAGTTGATGGATATTCCGCATGTTGCAGGATCGTTAGATGAAGCAATCAGTGCATTACAACGTGATCATGAGTTTTTGTTAGCCGGTGATGTGTTCAGTAAAGAATTTATTCAATCACATATTGCGCTTTGTCAGGCAGATATCGATTATCTACGAACGATGGTTCATCCAGCTGAGTTTGAATTGTATTACAGTCATTAAGTTTTAATTACTCCCCGCCCTACGGGCACCTTCTTCCACGTGTGTGGAAGAAGGTTTTCTAGTTTTAATTTAAAGCATTGTGTGCTTCTGCCGTTAACTAAACTAAGTTGTTTAGCTTGAAGGGGAAGAGCATGGAAATTATTTTTGATGGTCGACAAGATGGTGTAGAAGCCTCAGATAGTTTGCTTAGCGTGATTAAGTTATTTAAAGAACGTTATCATATTGGCCAGTTTAGAGAAATCCATTTATCACTAACACTCGTGGATGACGCAGGTGAAGATGTCGAGCTTATCGACAGTAAAACAAATCAGCCCTACCGTGTATTTGAAGTCTATCGTGATCAAAAAGCCTATCATTTTTCTCAAGGTCGAAAACAAACAAGTTTAAAACTTGTGGTTGACAATACGGATAAGACAAGTTGATATAAGAATACGCTTTTTGTATTTATGGATGAATGCAGATGGGTAAAGTTGAAGATGAAGCAACAGAACTCGCTTTGCGAGCAGCTTTTTTGCGTGACCGAGAGGATGGAGAACCCTTAGATTTAACGGATATACTCAATGATGTACAAGATTATCGCAGACAATTTTCCAGCTCTGCTAATTTTAGAAGCGTTGTACATGATATATCAGACTCACAATCGATTCAAGAAGCGGCTATAAAAACAGCTTTCAAAGGGTTGCAATACGCTTATGACCGTGTTGCAGACCAAGTTCATGCGGCTCGAGAGATCAATGAAGAGTTAGGGTATGAAATCGAAGCCGAATTTGCTTCGTTTCAAGTACCTATGCGAGGGGAGTTAACGAGCGAAGAACGAAGCATGAAAGCGTTTTATGAGTTAGCCTCCAAGGCGGAAACGCCGTGGTTAATACGTTTTTTAGGCATTTCGAAAAAAGTTCCCAAAGAGATAACGGAAAAAACATATTATCGTGTGCTTCCTTTAGTTAAAGTACGTAAAGAAGCAAGGCAATCGCTCGTAAGTCCCAGCTTGCTTGATGAAGTACGTACGGATATTAATTTATTTTTAAGTGTTGAGGCTGTTGAGGTCTTGGGTGTTCTTGAAAGACACTTTCGTAAAAGCAGTGCTTATCAATCAACACCTGAAAAAACACGCTTAGCACGTATTTTTATTTTAGCATTATGTCGTTTGTTGTGGGCGCTATCACATCAAGTTGATTTAGACACCGGTCGTCCATCAACGACAAAACGTTGTTTTGACCGCTGTTCTCGTGCACAAATATATCTCAATTCTATTTTAAACTCAAAAAAAGCACCGTGTTTAGCGAACAAAACAAAAGACGATAAATGTTTGATTAGCTTTATTCGCTCGACCGATGATCTCATTAAAAACCTGCGGTATGCCTATGCTACAGAGCAATTAAATGAATTAAATATGGAGAATTTAACCAGCAGTGTTTATGAAAGTTTAGATATTCTTACACAAGGCATATTTACGTTATTATATCGGCGTCATGATTCAAATGAACAAAAATACTTGCCGGACGAAACCGCAGCATCGTCGATTAAAAAAGATCTCGCTTCTTTAACACGTTTGTTAAAAACAGATGATTCACGTTTAGACGTGTTTCGTGTGCGTGCGCATCTTGTACCTGAGGTTAATTTTCTAAATAAAAGAGCAACAACATTAATAGATGTGCTGATTATTTTTTGTCATTTACCGCATTCTGATCGTAGTAAATTAATGGATGAATTAAATGAACAACGACATGCAGAGGGTTTTGAAGTTGAATGGGCGATCACCCTTGCTCGTCGGCTTAAAATTTTTGAAAAACATTTTATTACACCGGTAGAATACCAGGGTGAAGTTTACAAAGATTCTGCAGAGCCGTTTAACCCGCATAAATTTTTCCCTAAAATGACAATGACATACCACAAAGCCCAAGAAAAATCCAAGCTGGCGGGGCGGCGACTCATTCCTTTTCTAACGCTTTTAATGGCCACACGCTGCTCGACTGCTTATGCTTTAAGTGGCGAAGAGTTATCACGCTCGGATGGTTTAAATGAGGCTTATTTAAATGCGAGCCTTGATATGCATCGTACGGGTTGGCAGCAGCTACAAGCCATTAATGAGCAAGCTAAGAACCAAACCGAAAAAGATAGAGCGGGAGAAATGACCGATGAACGTGCTTATTTCGAGCGCTGTATGTCTCTTTTTATGTATGGTTCGGCGGATGTTAACCCTCAACTTAGTGTATTGCCACACCTGCATGATCGCATGAGGGATCTTGCACAGCTTCTTGAGCTTGTTTTTAAAATGCATAAACAATTATCTAAAAGCCAGGTTTTCTATAGTTTTTTTATCGAATGCCTTGATTGGGTTGGTGATGAGCAAACAAGATTAGGTCGCGTTATCACCGAATTTAAAACTGAAAATAAACATGGTGTTAATCGATACATTCAAGAAATTTTATTGCCTATGGAACTTGATTTAAGCAAAAATTTCAAAGAAATTCAGCAGGCGGTAAAGGACTCTAAACGTACAGTCACGGATTCGAAATTTATGGAGCGAATCGAAGAAAATACAGTCAAAGATATTGAAGATATTCATAAACTCGTGAGCCGATTGTTTAATAAAGATAGTAATCTTTTGCAATTGATTTCTCACAAAGGTGAACCCAGCTTCGCAAGGCATAGTTTTGTGCCATCACTAACATCAAGTACGCTGAGTCGAAGCAGTTCAGACGATAACAAGGCCTTACAAAAATATGCATTACAAGAGCTCATGGAGGATTCATATAAATCAATGAGTTATTTTAGTCGGTTTTATAGTCAGAAAGGACCGATATTAAGTGCGCTGATTGCTGAAGTGAGCTTGAAATCTGTGTTAAGTGATAAAGAACTTCATGATTATCTAGAGAAGTTGATACGCGTCGCATCAAGTTATCGTAGAGTATGGTTTTTTCCTTTTGCTGAAGCGCAATATGGATTAACTGAAACGATGAAGTCAACCATTCTTCCGGCGATGAAGAATGTACGAATCAATGCGATTCTTCCATTTTCGGCCGTCATTTTTAATGGACATCAAGCTGATTTGACCCGACTGACAGATGACAAAATCATCCAAGCTTTAAATAAGCAACGCGTAGAACATGATTGGGAGCATTCAGAAGATGAAATTTTTGAGGAAGATTTTTTAGGTTCTTCGCATGCTAGTTCACCGGCTAACATGAGCTCAGCGCCGGACCGCCGTCAGATGATGATTAATTTCAGGAGGCAGCAGGCCCGTCGGTCTTCAAGTATGTCATATTTTGATAATCAAGATGCGGTTTTTCAATTAAATGCAAGTACTCGTAAGAAAGCCTCTGATGATTCACTCACAACTCAAACGGAATCAAGAAACTCAGACGAATCAAAAAAAGAGGTCGTAAATGTATGACGACATGACGAATTGCGTCTTGACATGAAATAAGTTAATATTGGCCGCTTTTAAACCCCTTGCTTTACGTAATATGTGAATTACGAAGGCTTTAACCAAAAGGAAATCACATGCGACACTATGAAATCGTGTTCATGATTCACCCCGATCGGAGTGAACAAGTTCCAACCATGCTCGAGCGTTATGTTGAGATCATTACAAAAAATGGCGGCGTGATCCATCGGAACGAAGACTGGGGCCGACGACAATTGGCTTATCCTATTAATGATCTGCATAAAGCACATTATATTTTATTAAATATCGAATGTGATCAAACTGCACTGGACGACTTGAAAGCAACGTTGAAGTATAACGATGCTGTACTTCGACATTTGATTCTCAATCGTAAAGACGTTGTCTCAACTGAATCAGTGATGGTCAGAAAAGACAAAGAAACGCGTGATGCTTAAGGGGAGAAATTAATATGTCAACATACTACCGTCGTAAAAAAATGGCTCGTCCAACGACCGATGCAATCACCGGTATTGATTATAAAGATACAAATTTGCTCAAAGGTTATGTAAGTGAAAGCGGTAAAATAGTACCTAGTCGAATCACAGGTATTCCTGCTGGTACGCAACGTCAAATTACAAAGGCTATTAAAATAGCACGTTTTTTGGCGCTTTTACCTTACTGCGACAGCCACAAGTAGGTCTTAAATGCAAAGGGTACGGGAAGGCCTTTTTCAACGGCAGGCAAGGCGCGTTCTTGATGAAGAGCGATACGCACTTGCCTCCGCTGCTATTCTTAGTGTGTTACCTTACATGGGCTGGCTTGCGCTAGCTTTAATTGCTTTGGTTACACTTCGAAAAGGATGGCAGTCGTCTGGTGTGTTAGTTTTGCCTGTTATGGTAGGACATACGCTGTTGGCCTTGAAAAATGTACCGATATCAGGGGCTATTTTCAGTGCAGCACTGAATGTAATTCCTTGTTATTTAGCGGCGATCGTTTTGGGAGTTACGTCTAGCTGGCGAGTTGTCGCAGCAGCTTTGTTTGGAGCTGTGATGACAAGTGCATTATGTATTCAGGTCATTTCACCTGAGTTTATTGTAAGCCAGTACGAGCACTTACAAACGCTTTTGCGAAGCTTAGCTTCGGGAGACGTGAATGTTTTAGATTTTTGGGAGTCACACGAGGTATCACCTTTGGTGCTCGCTAATTATCTTTTAGGTGTTCAAGCAGCATCCCTTGCTTTTTCAGCGATGGTACCGTTGCTTTTTGCACGTTCAATACAATCACAATTGTTTTACCCTGGTGGTTTTCAGCAGGAGCTTCTAAATTTTAGAGGTGATAAACTCAGTTGTGCTGTGCTTGTATTGATTTGTACAGGAGCCTATTCAGGCCAGTTTTTAGCCATAAATGGCTTACCTTTGGTCTTGTTTTATTTTATACTCGCCGGTTTGAGCCTTGCAGCTTGTCTTCTTTCACGAATACGGCCGCTTGGGGTGCTGGTACTTTTGTTGGTGCCAATGGTGCTACTACCTTGGGTTATGTTACCCCTGTATGTACTGTTAGGGGCTTTTGATAGTTTATTTAATGTTCGCTTATACCTGTCATCTAAGACAGGGAAAGTGGGATAAAGGGGCAATAAGATGCAAGTCATTTTGTTAGAGAAAGTTAAAAATTTAGGAAGCCTCGGCGACGTGGTTGATGTTAAAGCTGGTTACGGTCGTAATTTTTTAATTCCAGAAAATAAAGCTGTGTTTGCAACTGAAGCAAACAAAACAGTTTTTGAAGGACGTCGTGCTGAGCTTGAGAAAAAAGCACAGCAAGATTTTGCTAAGGCAGAACAGCGTGCAGCTCAATTGAACGATGTTACATTGACCATCAGCGTGCAAGCGACTGACGAAGGTAAATTGTATGGTTCGGTTGCTGTAGGCGAAATTTATGACGCTCTTGCGGCACGTTCAATCGAAGTGAATAAGCGTGAAATCGTTATGCCTAATGGACCATTGCAAGAAATTGGTGCATACGTGGTTGAATTACACGTGCATAGTGAAGTGATTGCTAATCTTCAAGTTGAAATTGTTACGGCTAAGTAATAATTAAGACGATCCTTCTCCCGCTTGCGGGAGAAGGTTTTTATAAGATCTATATTATAAATTTATGATGTAGGTTGCAAAAAGATAGTTGGTTCCGGACTATTTTCTTTTTTCCATTTGATATTACAACCAATACTTGCTATCTGGTTGTCTGCTACAGCTTCACCCCTAAGTATACTATCAAGTGCTTCGCGTATAGATGAGCCATCTGCTGGTATATTATTTCCTGGACGTGACGCGTCAAACTGGCCGCGATAAGCTAATAACAAATCTTGATCAAAAACAAAAAAGTCAGGGGTGCATGTCGCCTGATAGGCTTTAGCAACTTCTTGTGTCTCATCAAAAACATAGGGGAAAGGGTAGCCTTGTTCTTGAGCGGTGATTTTCATATTTTCGGGTGAGTCATCGGGATAAGCTTCAGCATTGTTTGCATTTATAGCAATAAACCCAACGTTTTTTTTGAGATAATCATGCGCGAGTTGTGTGATTGCTTGGTTTAAATGCTTTACATAGGGGCAATGATTGCAAATAAACATAATGACGGTTGCGGCGTCCGGTTCATCTGATTGTTGTAACGTCACAGAATTACCAGTCACCACATCGGTGAGCAAAAAGTCAGGGGCTTGCGTTCCGAGTGGAAGCATGGAGGAGGCAGTTTTGACCATGGTTTATCCTTAAGTTATATGTAATTTTTATCCAAACAAGCGGTATTTAATTTACCAGCGCAACAAAATTCCTTTGCGTGTTGAGTCATGAATAATTTTTTTCTGTGCTTTATTGGTTGAAACCCAGTATGTTCCCTTGTTACTTAAAGCAAATTTTGCTCTTGGGTATTGGCAAATGGTTAGTGCTTGGCGACAATTAATCAATATTGGTGTGCCGTTTGTATGTGTAAAGCATTGAAAATGGACGTTACTCATATCCGACGCAAATGCAGACCATCGTGCTGGGTTGAGTTTACTTTCCAGTTTGGGACTCATAAATGCATCTTCTGTTTCAACACGCTCGAGTTGAATGGGTAGAGCAGAATGGTTTTGAATGAGAAAGTAAGTTTGCTGTTCGGTATCATTGAAAATAACATAAGGATCGTCAAAACCAAAGCCGCTGGATTCACAACCTCGAGGGAAATTAGCCAAGGCTGAGGCCGGTAGTAATAATGCCGTACACAAGGCAAGTATATATTTTGGCTTATTGATTTTTAAGTGGCATAAAATCATCATAATTTAGAAGATAAAAAAGGCTTATTCATGCATAATAGCACAAGATTTTAGTTTTTTAATTTTGTTATGGCACTCAATATGATTCAAACCATTAATCCGGCGACCGAAGCGCCGATCCAATCGTATACGCTGTTGAGCAAGCAAGAGAGTGAAGCGTGCGTTGAACATGCATTCACCCGCTATCAATCTTGGCGTAATACATCATGGCAGGAACGTAAACAAGGCTTGCTTAACCTTGCGGTATGCCTTAGAAAAGATAGTGAGCGTTATGCTGAACTTATGGCGCGTGAAATGGGTAAGCCGCTTAAGGCTGGGCGTAGTGAAATAGAAAAGTGTGCTTGGGTATGTGAGTATTACGCTGAACATGGTGAAGCTTATCTTGCAACTGAGTATGTTGATACCAACTTGAAAAGAAGTAAAATATGTTATCAGCCTATGGGCGTGGTGTTTGCTATTATGCCGTGGAACTTTCCTTTTTGGCAGGTTTTTCGCTACGCCGCACCGACTATTTTTGCTGGTAATACAACGTTATTGAAACATGCGCCCATATCTACAGGTACTGCTGAGGCTATTACGGCATTATTTTTGGAGGCAGGTTTTCCACCCCATGTATTCCAACATGTGGTCGTTGATAACGATGTGGCTGCAAATATTATTGCACATGATGCCGTGATTGGTGTGACGTTTACCGGAAGTGCACATGCAGGATCTCAAATTGCAGCATGTGCCGGACAATATTTAAAGCGTGTAGTGCTTGAGCTCGGTGGTTGTGATCCAGCGGTTGTGTTAGAAGATGCTGATGTAGAACTAGCAGCGCGTGTTATTGTTGATTCACGATTAAATAATACGGGGCAGGTTTGTATTGCAGCGAAGCGTATTATTGCGGTTAAATCTGTGATGAAGTCGTTATTAGAGGCCATTCGTGTACGCATTAATGATTATCCTGTGGGCGATCCACTGGATGATGCGACGGTGCTAGGCCCTATGGCAAGAGCGGATCTTCGAGATACGTTACATCAACAAGTCCTGTTATCTATAGAAAAAGGCGCGATGTGTTTATTAGGTGGTGTGTTGCCAGCACAGCCAGGCTTTTATTATCCTCCTACTATTTTAACCGATGTTGCTCCGGGTATGCCTGCATTTGATGACGAGTTATTTGGTCCTGTGATTGCACTGATTGAGGCTGAAGATGAAGCTGATGCTATTCGTCTAGCGAATCAAACGGAGTATGGTTTGGGAGCATCCGTGTTTACACGTGATGAGGCACATGGTGAGATGATTGCTACAGATAAACTTGAAGCCGGCACGTGCTTTGTGAACGGTCGAGTTACGTCTGATCCGCGCTTGCCTTTTGGTGGAATTAAACATTCAGGGTTGGGGCGTGAATTAGCTCGAGAGGGCATTCTGGCATTTGTTAACATGAAAACGGTGGGTGTTGCGCATGGTTAATCAACATATAGCAATTAACAGCGAACATCAGCAAATGTTATGCTACGAGAATGATTTATTATCCTATACTTACCCTATATCAACGGGTAAAAATGGCTTAGGAGAGCAGCAGGATAGCGAGTGTACACCCCGAGGGTTGCACCAAATCCATAGCATTGTTGGCACTCGGCATGCGATTAATAGTGTGTTTGTAGCGCGCGTTTGGACTGGGGAATTATATACCCCTGAGTTGGCGCAAAATTTTCCTGAGCGCGATTGGATTTTGACGCGTATTTTACGTCTTCAAGGGCTTGAGTCTGGACGCAATCAAGGTGGCGATGTCGATACGTTTGAGCGTTATATTTATATTCATGGAACACCGGATATTACGGTATTAGGGGTTCCTGGTTCTCGCGGGTGTGTGCGGATGAACAATCAAGATATTGTCGCATTGGCCGATTGGGTTAATGTGGGTACACACGTATTTATTGAATAATAATAGTTTAATAGTTTAATAGTTGAATAATAGAATTATTATCTAGCCTTAGGGGTGAGGGTATGACATATACATTTGAAGCAGGTAAAGAACAACTTATTGACGATGTAATTAAATGCGTCAAACGTGAGATGCCGAAGAAAAAAGCAGAACTTTGTTCCGAGTTTATTCGTCAATTTTATAATACGGTTGGTCTAGAAGACCTGCAATGCTGGAGTATCAACGATTTATGCCATGCAGGCATTCATTTTTGGTCAACGATTCAGACAAGACAATATGATAAACCAGCTATTGAGATATATAATCCTAGTCTCGAACAGGACGGTTGGAAAAGCTCATACACCGTACTTGAAGTGGTGGCTGACGATGCACCATTTTTAGTTGATTCAATACGTATGACGGTAAATCGATTAGGTTTCTCGTCGCATTTGATTATGTATATTGGTGGTATGCGTGTGGAGCGTGGTAAAGATCGGGTCGTGAACGGTATTTATCCACTACGTGGTGAAGAGCGTCCTGACGTGATTCTAGAAGCTGCAATTCTCATGGAAATTAATCAAGATATTGATGAAATAACGTTGCAAGAATTAAAAACACAATTGGAGCGTGTATTAAAAGATAACCAAGCAGTTGTTGATGACTGGTCTAATATGCGCGAAAAAGTTCAGGAGAGTATCAATGAACTGGAGTCTGTTCCAGATTCGCTGGATACGTTTGAAGTAGAAGAAACACAATTATTTTTGAAATGGATTGAAGATCATCATTTTACGTTCTTAGGCGTGCGTGATTATGAGTTGTCCCATAATAAAGATGATCTTACTTTAAAAGCACTGCCAGAAACGGGGCTTGGGGTATTGCGAGAGAGTTTACATCCATCAACTGAACGCAATATTTCCAATATGACACCTGAGGCGCGTGAATCGACGTTGTCTTCGCGCATTTTAGTGATGTCCAAAACCAATACGTTGGCGACGGTTCATCGTGATGCATACACGGATTACATTGGTATCAAACGATTTAATGCTCAAGGTGAGGTCGTGGGTGAACGGCGTATTTTAGGTTTGTATACGTCAGCTGCATATAACACAAATCCTAAGCATATACCTTTTTTGCGTCACAAAGTAACCCAAGTGATGCAAAACTCTTTGATGAGTCCACGTAGTCATGCTGGTAAAGTTTTACTTAATATTCTTGAAACATTACCGCGTGATGATTTGATCCAGGGCTCAGAAGATGAACTTCTTCAGATGTGTCTTGGTATTTTCCATATGCAAGAGCGTCGTCGTATTCGCTTGTTTGGACGTATGGATGTGTATCGTCGATTTGCATCATGTCTTTTGTATATACCAAGAGAGCGATTCAATACGGACCTGAGAAAAACCATGCAGGGTGTTTTGAGTGATACGTTTAAGACCGATGCCATTACGTTTTCAACGTATTTTTCTGAGTCGGCTTTAGCTAGAATCCATTTTATTATTCGGTTAAATGCAAACGATACAACGGATTATGATTTTAAAGCCCTTGAATCCAAAATGATTGAAGTTGGGCGTTCATGGACAGATGATTTACAGTATTTTCTTTTAAAAGATTTAGATAAAGATAAAGCAAATGCCTTGTTTATGCGCTACAAAGAAGCGTTTCCTCCAACGTATATTAATAATTTCGCACCGAAAACAGCATTATTAGATCTTCAGCACGTGGAAAGCCTTTCAGAGTCTAATCCGTTGAGCATGCGATTTTATCAGTCAGATGATGATTTAGCAGAACGATTTAGATTGAAAATTTACCAACATGATTTTACACTCGTACTTTCTGATGTTTTGCCTATTCTTGAAAAGCTTGGTATGCGTGCGATTAGCGAACGACCTTATCGGTTAACTCTGTCGGATAATGGCGTTGTTTGGGTCAATGAATTTGTCATGCAATACACGCGTGCTTGCACATTTGACGCAGATGTATTGCAATCGTGCTTTCAAGAGGCGTTTAAACGTATTTGGTTTGAAGATGCTGAGAGTGATGGCTTTAATGAACTTGTGCTTGCTGCCGGCATGGGGTGGCGTCAAATTGTCATGATACGAACCTATGCTAAATATTTCAAACAAATTGGATATGCGTTTAGTCAGGACTATATCGAGTCAGCTTTAGTCAAGCACGCAGGAATTACAAGTCAAGTTGTTCAGCTTTTTGAGACGCGTTTTCGTCCAGATCCTATTGCGCAGCGTGATAAAAAAACAAATGCTATTCGTAAGGCGATTTATGCTGAATTAGATCATGTAACCAAGCTCGATGAAGATAAAATTATTCGGCAATTTGTTCATACGATTATGAATACTCTGCGAACGAATTATTATCAGCAAAATGCCGATGGCAAACCTAAAAATTATATTGCTATTAAGCTCGACAGCAAAGCTATTCCAGGTATGCCAAAACCTTACCCGTGGTATGAAATTTTTGTTTATTCACCTGCTTTTGAAGGTGTTCATTTGCGCTGCTCTAAAGTTGCGCGAGGTGGACTCCGCTGGTCGGATCGACATGAAGATTTTAGAACAGAAGTGCTTGGCTTAATGAAAGCACAACAAGTTAAAAATGCGGTGATTGTTCCAAGTGGTGCGAAAGGTGGTTTTGTTGCCAAACGGTTGCCTCTTGATGGTTCACGTGAAGAGATGCAGGCCGAAGGGATTGCATGTTATAAGCAATTTATTAGTGCGCTGTTGGACATCACAGATAATTATAAAGAAAGTGAAGTGATTAAACCCACTGCGGTTATTTGTCATGATGATGATGATCCATACCTTGTGGTTGCTGCAGATAAAGGAACGGCAACGTTTTCTGATATTGCGAATAGTATTTCCAATGAATACGGTTTTTGGCTAGGTGACGCGTTTGCGTCAGGTGGATCAATTGGCTATGACCATAAGAAAATGGGAATTACAGCTCGCGGGGCTTGGGAGTCTGTTAAGCGTCATTTTTATGAAGTTGGCATGGATATCATGACCACTGATTTTACCGTGGTTGGTGTGGGCGATATGGCCGGAGATGTTTTTGGAAACGGTATGCTGTTATCCAAACATATTAAGCTTGTGGGAGCGTTTAACCACATGCATATTTTTGTTGATCCGTTACCGAATTCAGCCGAAAGTTTTAAAGAGCGTGAGCGCTTGTTTAATCTGCCACGTTCAAGCTGGGATGATTATGATAAAAAGCTCATATCCAAAGGCGGTGGTGTTTTTAGTCGAACAGCTAAATCTATCGCTGTGAGCAAAGAAATGAAGCGGTTGTTTGGGCTTGAGCAAAATACGATTGAACCGAATGAATTGATTCGTGTGATGCTACAAGCCGAAGTTGATTTACTTTGGAGTGGTGGTGTGGGGACGTTTGTGAAAGCTACGTCAGAAACCGCATTTGAAGTGGGTGATAGAACGAATGATGCTATTCGAATCAATGCAACAGCCTTACGATGTCGTGTGGTTGGCGAAGGTGGAAACTTAGGGTTAACACAGCTTGCGCGTATTGAGTATGCGCTTGAAGGCGGCTTGATTTACACCGACTTTATTGATAATTCAGCCGGGGTTAATTGCTCAGATAAAGAAGTAAATATTAAAATTTTGCTCAACCGTTTGGTAGCAACCAAAAAACTGACGGTGCCTAAGCGTAATGAATTGCTCGCATCAATGACTGATGAAGTAGCGCATTTAGTTTTGCGTGACAATATTTTACAGACACAGGCCATCAGCCTACTCGTAAATTTATCTGTAGGTGCATTTGATTTACACACGCGCTATTTAAATGCTCTAGAAGATTCAGGAAAGCTTGATCGAGCACTGGAGTTTATACCGGACGAAAAAGTTTTAAACGAGCGAAAATCATCAGGAAAAGGTTTGGCAAGTCCTGAAATTAGCGTGGTGCTTTGTTACAGCAAAATTGATTTGAAAGAAGCTATTTTAGATTCAGATGTTCCAGAAGAGCCATGTTTATTGCCTTATTTGCTTAAATCATTTCCTGAGGCATTGCAAACACGCTTTAAAGCTCCGATTCAAGATCATCCTTTACGACGAGAAATTATTGCGACAAAATTAAGCAATATTATTGTCAATGAAATGGGCTTTAGTTTTGTATTTAGATTGCAAAATGAAACAGGGGCGCCGGCTTCTGCCATTGTTCGTGCTTATATGATCGCGCGTAACATATTTAATATGTGCTCTATTTGGCAGGAAATTGAAGATTTAAGCGGTTCGATTAAGGCCGAGCATCAAACCGAGGTGATTATTAGTTGTGTGCGTTTGTTGCGCCGTACAACGCGTTGGTTTTTACGATGTAAGCGCATGCATCTTGAAATGGAAGAGACCATCAATCGTTATGCGAAGAGTCTTGAAATATTAAAAAAATCACTGCCTGCGTCGCTAGGTGATGAAGGTCAAGAAGCTTATATCAAAGAAGCAGAGCATTATCGTAGCTTGGGTGTTCCAGAAACCATGGCTTATGAAATCACGTCGAATGCCGCGCTCTTTTTTGCGATGGATATTATTGAAATCTCACATGAGCAAAATATACCGGTCGATCGCGTAGGTAAAATGTATTTTGAAATCGGCACATTTTTAGATTTGACCTGGGTACGTAAGCATTTGATCGAACACGCCGTTGAAAATCAGTGGGAAGCGTTATCACGCGAAGCGCTGCGCGATGATCTCGATTGCCAGCAACGTGAGTTAACGGCGGCTATTTTGCAACTGGAAGGAAAAAAGAAGACGAATAAACATAGCCTTAAGGCGTGGTCATTGCTACATGAAACGTTGATTACGCGTTGGCATCAAGTTGTTGCAGAATTACGCTCTAGCAGTATGCTAAATTACACGATGTTTTTTGTGGCTATTCGCGAGTTGGTTGATTTAACCCAAACAACAGTACAGCGTTCAGCTGTAAAAAACTTATGTATTATTGATGATTTAGAGCATGATGATTAGATAATCATAAGGAGAAGAGCTATGGAGATTAGGGACAAGGATGTTCTCGTGTATTCACAGGGATTTAAATATCTCCATTGGCTCGTCGCATTGCTTGTGTTTGGCATGCTGGGGGTTGGTTTTTTATTGGGTTATTTGCCTGGCGTAATCAAACCGACAGCCTATATGCTTCATAAATCAATAGGGCTTACGTTGCTCGCTTTGATGCTTTTTAGGTTGATATGGGTTGCGCGATTTAATAAGCCTGCTCTGCCAGAAGCTATGCCACGCTGGGAGTGCTTGTTCGCACGTTTTGTGCAGCATAGTTTATACCTGGTTTTGTTTGCTATGCCACTTTCTGGTTGGTTAATGGCAACAGCGTCTAATAAAATACCTGTCTATTTTGGTTGGTTCAGTGTACCATTCCCAGGTATTTTACCTGATGAAGCGTTGGCCCACTGGATGAGTGAGGCTCATTATTTCATTGCTTTTATTTTGCTGGGGCTTATTTTTTTACACACAGCAGGGGCATTGAAGCATCGTTTTATCGATAAAGATGATGTTTTGAACAGCATGATGCCATGAATCTAGAGGAATGTAATGAGCAACCCGTGTACGATCGCTTTAAAAAATGTAGGAATGACCTACGGTAGAAAACTCCTTTTTTTAGATGTAAATCTACATCTTAACACGGGTAATTCGTATGCTTTAGTGGGTGCGAATGGCTGTGGTAAATCAACGTTTTTTAGATTATTAACCGGAGAAGAAGAATTAACCTCTGGTAATATCATGATTCCTAAAGATGCGAGCGTAGGCTGGTTAAAGCAAGATCAGTTTCGATACGAAGACGTGGTTATTCGCGATATTGTTTTACAAGGTAAAGCCGAGCTTTGGGATGCCTTCCAAGAACGCGAGGCTTTGTTTGCTAGCGAAACGTGGGATGATAAAGCCGGCTTCAGGCTGGCTGAACTTGAAGAAATTGTTGCGCACCATGACGGTTATACCGCTGAATCAGATGCTGAAAGTATTTTAGAAGGTTTAGGTATCGAGCCAAAATATTTTGATAAACCACTGAAAGCGTTATCAGGCGGTTATAAGCTACGTGTTTTACTTGCAAAAACTTTATTCCAGAAGCCTTCACTCTTGCTGCTCGATGAGCCTACGAACCATTTGGATATTTTATCGATTCGTTGGCTTGAGAAGTTTTTAAAGAATGAATTTAAAGGCTTGCTGGTCTTTATTTCGCATGACGTTGATTTTATTAATAATTTATCTGATTATATTCTTGATATTGATTACGGCGAAGTCCGTGCCTACAAAGGTAATTACGCGCAATTTTTGAAAGAAAAAGCTTTAATACAAGAGCAAAAATCTGTTGAGAAAAAATCAGCTGAAGCTAAAATTTCAGAAATGCAGCGTTTTGTTGATAAATTCGGTGCAAAAGCTTCAAAAGCAGCACAAGCACGTTCACGTATGAAAATGATCGAAAAAGTTGAAATTCCAGATCTTAAAAATTCTTCACGTATTGCCCCAAACTTTAAATTTGTGCCCACACGTCCATCAGGTAAAGAATTACTCAATGTAGTTGGCTTGAAGAAAAGTTTTAAAGATAAAACGTTATTTGAAAAACTAAACTTTCGTATTACCCGTGGTGAAAAAGTTGGTATCATGGGTGTGAATGGCATTGGTAAATCAACGGTGATGAGGATTATTGCAGGGCAATTGGAGCAAGATGAGGGCGAGGTCAATTGGGGGCATGAAGCACGTGTCAGCTATTTTTCTCAAGACCATCATGAGCTGCTTAACCGTCATATCAGCGCCATTGATTGGCTGACAGAAGTCACGAGAGGGGCTGATGATCAACAGATCCGAAAAGCACTTGGAGGCATGTTATTCACCAAAGATGAAGTACATAAAGATATTTTATCTTTAAGTGGTGGTGAAGCAGCACGTTTATTACTTGCTAAAGTGATGCTCGAGTCGCCCAATGTAATTATCTTAGATGAGCCGACCAATCACATGGATCTTGAGAGTATTGAAGCGCTCGCAGACGCTTTGGTCAGTTACACAGGAACCGTTATTTTTGTGAGTCATAGTCGATATTTTCTTCATAAAATCGCGCGGCGTATTTTATATTTCAAACCTGGCGGCTTTGTGCTTGATCATAAAGGACGTTACGCTGAGTTTGCGGCTAGTTTAGAATAAAGGCGAAGCGTATGATGCTAAATCTAAGGTGAGAAGTTGTTGTCATCATCAAAATCTTCGTCTTGATCTTCATCATCCAAAAAACCTAAATCAAGCATGGGTGGTGAGTCTCGGCTGCTTGTGCTTTCATGCGTTGTCGCTACCGAATCTGTCGGGCTTGGTGTTGCGTTCGAACGCCTATTATCTTGAAGTTGTTCTTTTATTTTATGGATTCTTAAAGATAAATCTTCGCGAGGTTCGATGGATGTCGTAACGGTGATTTGTGCACCCTGAACATGACCATTTATATCCATTAGATTATTGAATTCAACGGATGAGATCTCGGGCTTTGTGAAGCGATGAATACGTTGACCTAAATGCCCTAACATATCTCCTTCTTCATCAGCAATTAAAATACGTAAACCTCGCCCTTGTCCTCCAAATAAAGGAGGTCTATTTTTGCATTTTTCTTTTGGTGAACCACGTGATGTATTAACATAAGTATCACGGTTGCTTGGTGTGCTTACCTTATGTAAAAAAGCATCAGGAAAACCACGGCCAGAGTCTGTGATTTGTATTGATACTTGCTCGGGGTTACTCGTATTATCAATATCCATAGCAAGTTGAATACAGGGTTTTGCTACTTTATTACTGTCATAATATTTTGTAACGCATTCATCCATACTATTTTTGATGATTTCAATAAAGCTGTTATCCATCATTCGAGCAGCAGGAGATGCTGCAACCGCATCTTGATGGGATGGTTCTAAATTGTGGGTTGCTATTTCAAGTGCATCAATCCAATGTATTTGGCCTGAGATACCATCAAGTTGTTTATGTATGTTATGTGATATTTTTTTAAATTCAGCGACTGTTTTAGTTTGATCGTCTGACTCAGATATTTGAGAGCCATAGGCTTTTTCATAGGCATTTATATAGGAGCTTAAATCTAATGTAATATTGATGTGTCCTGACGCATTGGCCTTCATGCGAATAAAGTTAGGCATATTTATCTCTTTAGGATTTATATATCTTTAAATATAGTTCAGAAAGTAATTTAATCAATCAATCAATCAATCTTAAGGTTTTATCCGCTAAGTGAGGCATTGTCTTTAATATCAAGATTATCGTCATTGCTTTGATCATCTTCAGTGCTGATATTAAGGCCTGATAAGAAACTTAAGCTAAACTTTGGCGATGGCTCTGTGATATGATTTTTTTCTTGAGGTATTGCTTCAGCGATGTATTCTTCTCGAGGTTCAATTGATGTTGTTACTGTAATTCTTGCGCCTCTGCAGTGACCGAAAGCATCTAATGCATTTATAAATTCAACAGATGATATCTCGGGTTTTATGAACCGATGGACGCGTTGACCTGATCGTTCGAGTGCGTCGCCATTTTCATCGGCGATTAAAATACGTAAACCTCGACCCTGCCCACCAAAGAGCGGAGGCCTATCATGATGCGTTGTTTTATTTGAACCTCTTGAGGCATTAACGTACGTCGCACGGCGGCTTGGTGTATTTATTTTATCTAAAAAACTATCAGGGAAACCACGCCCGGAATCCGTTATTTGTATTGAAATTTGATTGGAGTAGCTTGTGTTATCAATTTTAAGCGTGAGCTGAATGATGGGTGGTTTTCTTGGAGTACTGTCGTAATGCATGGATATAACCTCATCCATACTATTTTTGATGATTTCAATAAAGCTGTTATCCATCATCCTCGCGGCAGGAGATTGTGCAACCGCATCTTGTTGTGATGGCTCCCAATCTTCGGTTGCTAACCTCAAGGCATCGAGCCAATGCATTTGTCCGGTAAGACCTGTGAGCTGCCCTGATAATTCTAAAGACTGTTGTTTGAATTTAGCGATGGCATCCGCTTGACTCTTTCCTGGCGACCTTTGATAACCGTAGGCTTTTTCATACGCTTCGATATAGAAACTTAAATTGAGCGTGATATCGACTTGTCCAGATGATGTTGATTCCATGCTAATATACGATGGCATATGAGGTTCTTTTTTTTATTTGGGTACTGATATATATAGACCATGAGTGAAGTTAATCAACTCCACTCAAGTTGTTATTGAATAAAATAATGAGGATGTTTATTTTTTTGCGTAAGCAAAGATAGATAAAATTACGAGAGCCATGCCTGAGCACTCAATCAACGAGAGATTTTCTTTTAAAATAATCCAAGCAAAGAGAACGGTGACGACAGGCATAATGGCGGTTGATAACGAAGCCATCATGCCGTCGACATGTTGACTCCCATAAAGCCAAAATACGTAAAACAAACCTGAACATAAGGCGCTTATAACTAAGATAGCCCAGGCTTCAAGTGGAACACCGGAGATATGAACGGGGACGCATAAAAGCACCGTGATAAAAACAATGGCATTAATACCATTCATGAATGCTGCAACCAAAAACACGGGTAATTTATTAGGGTGGAGCTTACATAGCGTATAATAGAGCGCTTCTGGAAAGAGTGACACCAACACAACAAAGTCACCAAAAAACGAGTGAACCATGCTCGGGGCTTTGAGTTTATCGGCAGCAATGATTGCAAGCCCTAACGTTGCAAAAGCAACGCAAACTAATTTTTTGGCTGAGAACTTTTCATCTAAAATAATCCAGGCCATGATCGCTATAATCGCGGGTAGTGCGCTTGTGATAATACCTGCGATATTTGCATCGGTAAATTTCAGACCAAAAAACATAAAGAAATTAAATAAACTACCAGCACATATTGCCTGAGCTACGAGGTAAACATAATCTTGAGTGTTTAATTTCGCAAAGTGCTCACGCAAAGGTATTTTTCTACTTTTTGTTAGCCAATGCAGGGGGAATAATATGAGTGATGCGAGCATAAAGCGTGTACCCAAAAGTACAGGAATTGATACTGTGGCGGTCAATATTTTTGCAATTACAATATTCATGCCAACCATGCTTTGTGCCAGAACCAGACACAGAACACCCAGGCGAGCTTGTTGTTTTGTTTGATTAATCATCGTAATTAATTATCTTTTTGAAGAAAAAGGGTTTGAGTAGGATAGGCGCACTCAGCATGATTATCTTCAATAATGGCCAAGACTTTCATTAAAATATCTTGGCGTACAATTTGATAGTCAATGCGTTTGGTTGCTTTGGTAAACGCGTCAAGTTGGATATCAAGTGATGACGGCCCAAACTCAAACAAGCTCACCATAAAAGGTTGTTTTTTATCAACGCCTGGATGCTCACTCAGCATGTTTTTCATCTGTTCTGTGAGATTCGAAATTTTAGACGCGTCTTCGTAACGCACACCAATCATGGTTTTAATACGTCGATTGAGCATACGCGAAGCATTCTCAACGCTGATGTTTAAGAAAAAGCTATTCGGAACATAGAGCGGTCGTTTATCAAACGTACGTATACGCGTCACACGCCAGCCGATGTGTTCGACCATGCCTTCGATATTTTTATCCGGGGAACGAATCCAATGACCTACTTTAAATGGCTTGTCCATATAGACCACAAGCCCACCAAAAAAGTTGGCGAGCAAGTCTTTGGATGCAAACGCGATACCGGCACCACCAATACCACCAAAGGCTAATAAACCCGAAATAGGAAGACCAAAAAGTTGCATAATACCCATGCCGCTAATGGCAACAACGGTAATAATGAGCAGCAGTGCTAGGGCATGCACCATGGTTTCATCAAGATCTTTATTGCGCTTTGGGGCATTTTGGATTGTGAGCGTTTCAACTTTACGAATAAAACGAATCGTAGCCCATGTGATGGCAAAAATAATGCCGGATTTTTTTACAGGAAGAAGATAAGCAACGAGTATAGGGTAGGACTTACTTGAAAATATAATTGCCAAAGCAATCGATATTCCAAGTAGCCATATCAGAAATGTGATTGGTTTGTGCAGGGCTTTTAATAATGCTTCAGGATAAAGCAATTGTTTTTGCTCTGCTTTGACTGCCAGTTTTCGCATAATGCGTGAAGAAAAAAAGTGAACCGCGGTCGTACATACAAGCGTCAAAACGACATTGAGGGTCCATAGATGTTCTGAGAGAAGTTTTTCGAGATTTATCATGGATATGGTCGCTCTATTTTAGTGCAAGTTGAAAGTATAAGGGATTGCTTGTGGGAAAACAATTAGTGCACGCTTCTTCATTGATTTTGTATAATATTGTACCAAAGCATTCTCAAGTACAGGAGTTTCGTACGTACACCTAATACCACACACTACAATTGACCGCTATTGCTTTGTTGTGTATAATTAAGTATCAAGTAGGATAAGAGATGAATTTAGTGAAAGAAAGCGTCAATAATACTTTATTTAAGTCCCAAAAACCGTCAATCAATCTTGAGCTTTTAAAATTTTTTAAAAAATACGGATCCCCTTGCCATGGTCTTGTAGAAACGTTCTCATTTGAAGTGCGTAAACGCCCATTTGCAATACGCTTTAATGATGTTTTTTATTATGTTAGGCGTGCTGGAATAGATAGGATCATCAATGAAGAACGCATGAAAAATATAATAGAAAATGAACACTTAGATCTTTTGGGGGTTTCATCACATTCATTGCTTTTAAAAAAAGAAACATTGATAGTTATCTGTCCTGAAATTGAAGATACGAGAAGTGGATGGGATAAAGTCATTTTTTCTCTTGATGAAACAATACAAATTATTAAACTTATTAAACATACAGGATATTGCGATTTTAAGGGATACAATATTATTCGTGAAAAATTAAGTCAAAAGCTAATATTTATAGATTTGGAAGATACTTCATTTTTGTATAGTAGAAATACTAGAAATCTTGAGACTTCATTGATCCTTGAGTTATTTAAAGATTATGTAACAGGAAAATCTCCCTTTTATTCGTTAGATGCTGATGCTTTGGAATATTTAGAGGAAGAATGTAGGCAACACGCCAATTCATCAGAAAGAGTTTTAGTCACTCCCTTTAACACGGCTTTTGATGCAGCAATAAATTTTGAATTAATAAAATCACTTAACCAAGAGCTACTATCTAAAAAAGCTTTGGATTATTTCGAAGATTCTGCATATGGCGGAGAATTTAGTCATCACTGCCTGATTATGTAAAGCTTAGGATTTTCATTTGGATCCATTATCCCACCTGTTACGCGATATTGACCAGGTCTAGCGTCTGGAAGATGAGTTGTTGACAAACGATGGATGCGTTGAATGACATCATGGGACAGTCCATGAGATGTTTGTTTTGTTAGTGCATCAATATAAGCTGTTAAAAAAGGTGCTGCAAAACCAGGCTCATGGCTTTCGTACTTAGGGTAGGCGAGACCAGGAAAATGTCTTTCCAATACCTGTAATTGCACAAGATTCATAATCATTAAATAAGCAAAATCTGCGAGCATAATTAATTCTCTGCTATTACAAAATAATCATTGCGTCATAAATAATAAGCGGGATGGTCTTATTTGACCCATGTTTGATTTAAGACAATCTTGCTAAAGCTCTAGTTTTGGTAAGCATGTTTTTGTGATAACTTTATATTAAGCAGGGAGCTGGATGACTTGTGTCAAAATATATGATGTTCATAACGGAGCTATAAAATTATAATGATATTAACTCAATATAGGCCTTATTCAGTCATTATTATATTATTATTCACAATGTTATGTTTTATATGGAGAAAATGGCCTTTTCATATTACGGCTATATTAGCATTGGCCATTGCGACCATGCTTGGAATCGTCCCAATGGGGCAAGTGTTTTCAGGGATATACAATCCCGCTGTTATTACCGTCGCAAGTATTATGATTATTACAAGTGTTATTTCTGACTCAAAAGTACTCGAGATTTTAATCAGTAAGTTAGAAGTTTTTACACGATCTCGAGGATTACATGTTTTTTCTTTTAGTTTAGTGACAGCATTTCTTTCTTCATTTATGAATAATATTGGAGCGCTTGGTCTGATGATGCCGGTTAGTATCGCAACAGCATTAAAAAACAATCGTTCGCCTTCTTATATTTTAATGCCTATAGCCATGGCATCAGCGCTTGGCGGGATGATTACATTAATAGGAACACCATCGAATTTAATCGTAGCGAATTTTCGTGCTCAAGCATTAGATAAGCCTTTTGGTATGTTTGACTTTAGTTGTGTAGGTTTACCTATAGCTCTTATCGGTGTGATATTTATTGGCCTCATCGGGTGGCGATTTTTACCACGGCAAAAGAATAAAAGTAAGACCGCTAAAATAGCTTATGCGTGTGAAATACTTATACATTCAAAGTCAAAATGGATTGGAACATCACTTAAATACATCAAGAATAATTTTGATCAATTTATTGAGATAAAAGGTGTGGTGAGAAAAAATAGAAAAGTTAAGTTGTCTGCTGAATTAGAAATTAAATCAGGGGATCACTTAATTATTGAAGCAACGATTGATGAATTACAGAATCTATTTGACAATCGTGAGGTCACGGTCGTTAATTCTATTAGAAAAAGAGGTAAAACACGTCTGCATCGAGAGTATTTAATTGAAGCTGTTATTCCGGCTCAGTCCAACATAAAAGGCAAGGTTTTTGATTGCGAAAGCTTCAAAAGGATTCATAAGTTTACAATTATTGCTATTTATAAATCAAGTAAAACAGAAGTGAAACATATCAAAAATATGGCGCTGCAACCGGGTGATTTGGTTGTTATACAATATAAAAATCCAAGCATTATAGATAAATTGGACAGGCTGGGCTTGATTCCATTAAAGCACACCACCACACAAGTGAGAGCAGGAATCACGGCCTTTTTTCCATTAATGATTTTTGCGCTGATGATCTTGCTCGTGACATGCTCGGTTTTGCCTGTTGAAATTGGATTTACTGCGGCTGCTATTTTAATGATGATTTTTGACAGTAGCGTCGTTAGAAATATTCAAGAACGGTTTGATTGGCCTATGATTATTTTCCTAGCGGCGATGATACCGATAGGAAATGCATTCACGCAAACCGGTGGAGCATTGCTTATTACAGATTTTATCCTAGGGCTTTCTCATCAGCTTCCTACACCATTGATCATTGGGCTATTAATGCTCATCACCATGATCTTATCGGATTTCATCAACAATGCCGCAACAGCTATTGTCATGGCACCTATTGCAATTAGCCTTGGGCAAGTCATGAATATGTCTGTTGACGCACTGCTTATGGCTGTAGCCATAGGGGCTTCGTGTGCTTTTTTAACACCCATCGGGCATCAAAATAATTTGCTTGTGATGGGCCCAGGAAAGTATAATTTTTTTGATTACGGACGCATCGGTTTGCCGCTTGAGCTGATAATCTTATTTGTTGCCACGCCACTTATCTATTGGATTTGGTGAATATATTATTTTTAAATAAAATTAAAAAGGATCTGGATGGAAGCGCATGGTTCAAATCATTCTTCCGTGAGTACGTGCTCAATGTTTCATAGCCGACGAATTGGTCATAAAACAATATATATTGATGTTGAATGGAAAGGGCCGGTTAAAACGTTAACAAGAGAATATACTCGTTTTAGCCTTCGTCATAATACCAATTCAGAGAATGCATGCACCGATACGCCTGAACGAGTTGATTTGGAAGTTTGTCTTTATTATCGTAAGTGCAGTACACAAGAATTTAGGTTTGCTTATGACGCGAGTCATACTCGATTTGTACAGTCACCGGTGTACTTTGGTGAAGGAGAAGATAAATTTGGTATATGTTTATCGATGAACGAAGACGAAGAGCAGCGTTTTAAGCTCACGATTAAAAATCAAACGGATGTGTATGGTACGCGTGTCATGCTGAGTGCGAACGTGTCTCCTGTCGCAGTGGATAAAGATCATAAGCCTAGATTAAATCTTTAGAGCGACGTGCAATTTAACAAAGGCTAGTGTTAAGCTTGAACGGATTAAATTGACAAGGAGCGTAGTTTTAATGTTAACCGTTTTAAACAATCATCCAGCTATTGCTATTCTAGCAGCACAAGAAATTTCTGAGGCCATTAAAAACAAGGCAGAACGAGGCGAATCATTTGTTTTAGGGCTTGCGACAGGCTCAACGATGGAACCTGTCTATGCTGAATTGATACGCATGCATCAAGAAGAATTACTCGATTTTAGTCATGTGATATTTTTTAATCTAGACAACTATGTTGGGTTAGATCCAGATGATAGAAATAATTATGATAAGCAATTACACGATCTATTTTTAACTAAAATAAATGCTGATTCCGCGAAGATATTTTTAGTGAGCAGTGCATTTGATTTTGACCATGATGCTTATGAAGCGTTAATAAAATCCAAAGGCGGTGTTGATATACAGCTTTTGGGGATTGGACGCACAGGCCATATAGGTTTTAACGAAGTGGGCTCAAGTGCCTGCTCGCTGACGCGAGAGACCGAGCTAAGTCAAGAAACGCGAGACGATAATGGTAAGTTTTTCAATCAAATCAATAAAATAACCCATCAGACCGAAACCATACCGTTGACTGCTCATACGCGAGGTATTGGTCCTATTTTAGAAGCAAAAAAAATTATTTGCTTAGCTAACGGTCATGGAAAAGCGCAAGCGGTACAAGAACTCTTTGAGCCAGGTACCGTCGAAGAATTACCCGCACGCGCGTTGCATCTGCATCCCAATACGATGATATGCGTTGATTTAGATGCATTAGCCTTATTTAATCATGGTGGGTTAACGGCGTATACGGATCTAGATGCAGATCAAATAAAGACGGTTATTAAAACCAATCAATCACATACCATTACTTTACAGATTCGAGGGGGAGCGCATGACATCTTATTGCCCCCGCAATTTGATTTTTATAATCCTAAAACCATGGATATTAATGATGCATTTGATTTTACCAATCAGGCGCATTTAACCGATCT
Source organism: Legionellaceae bacterium (assembly GCA_029210265.1). Lineage (GTDB taxonomy): Bacteria > Pseudomonadota > Gammaproteobacteria > Legionellales > Legionellaceae > JAALKW01. The sequence goes on along the minus strand of JARGNP010000001.1, from coordinate 382,476 downwards.
TGCAGCCTGTCTTGAGGCAGCTGTACGTATTTCGGTTGGGGCTCATCCAGATGATGCAGAGATCATGGCAGGACCTATGATGCTCGAAGCGTCTTCGCCATGGCTTACGTTGATTGTTACTAACGGGGCCGCAACGAACAATACGTTAAACGGTGAATATAGTAAATATACACCGGAAGAATTGACCTCAATGCGACAACAAGAGCAGCGTGAAGCCTCTCGATTCGCAGGTGTTCCGTTGATTATGTGTAAGTTTCCTACGCCGGCCATCACAGGAGATATGGGTGTAGGTGTACTGCAACGAGCTCGAGTAACCCTGGGTGAACTTTTTGGCGCAATGCAAAGTTTGGAGATGGTGTATGGCCATAATCCGTTTGATGAGCATGATACACATGTTAATGTTTTTGCTGAGCAAGTTGAGGCGCTGAGAGGTTTAAGCGATGAACGATTGAGCCGTATTAAAATACGAGGCATGGATGTTTGGGGTATTCAACATGTTGCAAAGACGCGGCAATTAAAAATTCCTGTTGAACATGAACATGAACATGTACTGACCGAATGGTATAAAATGATTAATTTTTATAAGTCACAAATTGCGAGTCAGGGGCGAGATTATTCTGAAACGACCATTAATCGAGCACGTGGTAATGCTGGATACCATACGCATCCTCATGGCGCGAACCCTGCGCCGGGTTTAATATTGGCAACTGATCTAACAGACTTAGTACATAGAAAATCCCTGTCGATAAGCAACATGGTTCGTGAATTAATCTCCGATTTAAACGAACAAGAAATACACCAAAAAGATATGATTCTTCGTGATAGAAATGCTGGAAAGAGAAAGCGCGAGGCAACGGGCGTTATTACGCACGGTGTTTTTGCTTGTTCAAAAGATATCGATGATGGAGGGGCTTATGAAGGGACTAAGAAGGTTGCTTTAGAAAACCTGTAGGGCTCTAGGCTAACAAGGGCTGGTTGTCGATCTTCCAGCCTTTTAATTCAACGTAATTAATATTCATCCGTAGTTATCTGGTAGACGTCTCTGTCATAAAATAACCGCTCCATACGACTATACTATATGAACACAATAGGTTTGCATTATGTATTTATATACCCGCTACAGGGGGTAGCGGCGGGGTTTTTAAGGGTTAAAGAAGGCGCTTGAGTCAAAATATAATGCTGTGGCGCGAATAAAGCGTGTTTATAGCACATAACATAGCACTCACCTTGATTAAATATCAACCGCATGTATGATGAGCGGTCTCTATTTTATTGGGTACATCTGATGCTATCTGCAAATAATGCTTTAGAGCATGTAAGTAATAACGATATTGTTCGTGGCTAACTTGTTATTCCTAAGCATGTAACAAAAATAGGTGAGGGGGCATGTGTGCGTTCCATGAGCCTAACGCATCTCAATATCCCTGATGGCGTCATGATTGGCAAGATCGCATTCTCGTGTTGCACCGGCCTAAAGCAGCTTATTATTCCTGCGTGGATTACGGTTGGTGAGCATGCATTCGAGGGCTGTACCGATCTAAGTCAACTTTCGATTTCTACTGGGGTATCTGTTGGTAAAGGTGCATTTTGGCGGTGCAGTGGCTTAACTCAGGTCACTATTTATGAGGATATAAATTTCGATGAGTCAGTATTTATGGGCTGCAAAAATTTAAAAGAGATTTTTGTATACAGCAATAATATGGCCGAAATAGAGCGAATAAAAAACTCACTTCCACAACATATGCAAGCAATATGTGTAGCACATCCTTTGTATGAGCAAATAGAAGGGATTAGAGAAAATGCTTTGACTAAGATTAGGTGTGAGCACATAGAACCCATCGCTCATCATAACAAAATGACGTTGTTTGCGAGTTTACCTGAAACAGCTGATTCAAAGTTCAATGTCTGTTATCAAGAGGCTCAAAATAAAATACTTCGTGCTCAGGGCTTTATTATTGAAGAAAAAAATGCAGATGAAGATAAAAGCCAGGTTTGTACTATCTCCTAAGGATGGCAAGGTTAACAGCATACCCCAGTTTCCACACAGTCTTACCCCCAGAATTTGTGGATAAGCAGAAGAAAAGCCCTGAAATCATCAGGGTTTTTCTTGTTAGTTTCCTGTTACCTGCTTGGTAATCCCGATTTGTCTTGGTTTTTTGCTGTGATTATTTGTTATCAACAGGGGTATTGACTCGAAGGAAGTGTTAATACGGCTTAAATAGATGGCGTGATTTTTTAAGTACAATGCTATACTTCTTTTTTTATGTAAAAGCTTAAAGTAGTCGGGTGGGAATACATCATGCAACACAAAGGTACGGTTATACGATTTAACAAAATCAAAGGATACGGGTTTATAAAAGCAGAAACAGATAGCCAAGAAATTTTTGTCCATTTTTCTGAAGTTCAAGCATCCGGCTACAAAGAGCTAAAAGTCGGGCAACATATTAGTTACACGCTAAAACAAGGTGAAAAAGGCGCATTTGCAACAAATGTCCAAGTGATTTAAGAGTATTTGATCAATGATCGAAATTAATCATAATTTATTAAGCGATGAAGCCCTGGATAATCTTATTATGGAGGTTATTACACGTGATGGAACCGATTATGGTGAGTATGAAACGGCTATAGAAACAAAGAAACAACAGCTCATAGCTCAGCTGAAAAGCGGGCTTGCTATCATTGCTTATTCGGACAGCGAAAATGTCTGTGATATCATCAATATTGATAATTTCAAAAGAATTCAAACACGTGAACCTATTTTTCAATCAAAGCAAAGTAAATAAAACAGCCATAGTGTTGGATTTTAATATTGATCAAGGTCTTTCACCTGTGTGTAGTGCTTTATTTTTGAGCTGTGAGGGCGTGATGGATTTTATCAAGAAATTTAGTAATACCATGGGAGCAATTGCTTTAACCGGGATGGGGTATGCTATAGCGAACCCAAGTGAAACAGCTTGTTCTGATGATGATTGTGATCGAGATTATTCGTATAAAAATGTTTTGTATCCAGCATTAGCCATAGGTGGTGTTGCATCTATGCTATACCTATGTGTGACGTGTCGTCCCTTTTTATCTCCTGATAGCGCAAATGATTATCGTTTGTTGAATCATGATGGAGAGAGAGGGGAGTCTGAAATAGAGGTTGCTCCGCACAATATCGTATAACGAACATCAATTTAGTTTCGGGCTATTGCACTTTTGCTACGACACTACTGTGACTTGTAATAACAAAACGCACATTTTACCCCTAGAATTTATGGGTAAACCCTAAGAAAAGCCCTGAAATCATCAGGGCTTTTTTGTTAGTTTTCTGTTATCAGCTAAAGCTTGATTGGTCTATAATGTAATTAACTAGACAATTTGTTTTCTAAAAGGCTTTTTATGTTTGTGTATCGGGCGATCACTGCAAACTGTGGTAATGATACCTTAGGTAAGAACGCTAGTACGCGTATCGCTAAGTTGCTTCGTGGTGAACAAGAGGATGATTCGCCGCTTGATTTTTGTGTTATTAACTGCCAAGAAGTTTATTTTCAAAAGGCTAAAAAAGAACTTGAACAGGCATTCATCGATGCTGATTTGGAAGGATACTCTGTATCGATCGTAGGAAAAATGCCAACACCAACGAAAGTTGATAGTTTTGATGATATTCAAAATGCAGTATTCGGAAATACGGGCATGGCAAGTTTTGTCATTCATAAAAATAATATAAAAGTTAATATTGACTCGGTTCAAGAAGCTAGACGAAACCCATGGGCAAAAGCAGGAACCGCGTATAATAAAGGGGGGCTTGTAAGCCGCTGCACGATGACAAAAAACTCCGAAGTAATGGATATAGAATTGGTGAGTGGTCATTTGGATTCGAATAACATGATGGAGCGGGCCCAGGATTGGGGGGGTATTTTACAAAAGCTTGCTCTACCGTCTAATCAAATCAAAAATTTTAAAGCCCTAAGCAAAGCAGTCGCTCATATTAGGCTCAGTGGTTATGATGCCAACACGCGAAATAAGTTGATTAATGGAGCATCTGTAAATCTATGGAGAGAAAAAGCTTTTGAATTGGATGGATTGAAGCAAGCAGCACTGGGTGGAGGGCGTTTTAGTGCTGATTCTACATATAAAACAGAAGATAAAACGAGCATAACAGCCCCTAGTCCTGAAAAAAAACGCCGAGGCTATACGAGAGGTGGAATGCTCGATTTTGTTGTTATTCTTGATGGAGCTCATCAATTTAATCATGCTGTTGAAACAAAAGAAGTAATAACGATCGGATCAGATGATGCTTCGACGAAGCGAGATCATGCTGTCGTGATTAGTCCTAAGCAAGAATATAAACCATCCGCGCCTTTCTGTAATACACGAGATCAAATAGCAGCCATGCTTGAGCAATCGGCACCTATTTTAGCGAACAATCTTCGTGCATTACATGAGAGTAAAATAAACGAAGCGCTGCTACTGGATGTTTATAAACTTTATTTAAGTCAAGACGGATTGTTAAACCAAGCGCTTACACTTTTTAAAGATAAACTGGATGTTGTGCAACGAGTTAACAAACAGAAACCTTCAGTTAGCTCAGATATTCAAACACAACTTTTTCCTCCAGAGCAAGCAGGGCCTTGGTTCCAGTCAGTTTCTTTAAATAACTTCAAACAGGAAGCAAAAAAAATTCAGCAACAGCAAGCTTTAACACAAAGTAAAATTAATGATTTGGTTAAACAATACCCTAGCGGCTTTAACGCAATGAAAGCTAAGCTTTTGAATACCATTAATACGAAAGCGGAGGTTGGAAAATATCCACCGGACGCTAATCCTTCGGCATCATACGCTAAAACCATGCTTGAAGGTGAGGTATGGGATTTAGAGCAAGCATCTGAATTGTATACAACTAAATTTAGTCAAGAAACATGGTATCAAGCCCCTAAAAAGACAGAGGACGGTGATTTAAATATTCCCTTTCCTGATGAAAAAACGGCTATGGCGTTTAGTGAGGAAATAGCGAAAAAAGGGCTCAGCTTTATTGTTGTTGATGATGCTACAGGTCAAGTGCTAGCTTACGCTAAAGGGGACGGCGTGCTCAATCATAATGATGAGCATCGAGCATTAGATGAAATTAGGTCGGATTTTCACGAACAAAAACACACACCGTAATGACCATACGCTTAGAGGCAAATCTAGATTTAAATTAAAATAAAGGCTGTGGCAATGCCGGCGAGCAAGCCAAATAAATGACCTTCCCATGAAACGCCGCGTTTTGTAGGAAAAATACCAAAGAAAATACCTGCAAAATAGTAAAGACTCACCACGCCGAGTAATATAGCTGTGGCTGATCCGTTTTGGTATATATCTGCAACAAGAAATCCCCAGTAACCCGTAACTACACCACTGGCGCCTACGTGCAAACCAGGCTTTGCAAAGAGCCAAATGAGTACACCACTCATAACAGTGATCAACAGTGTAGCCATTAAATAATAAGTCAGTCCGTTGACTAAAATAAACGCGCTAAGAACAAGTAAGGGGATGGTATTAAAAAATAAATGATTAAAATTAGCATGCAAGAAGGGAGCGAAAAAAATACCAAATAAGCCATAGCTTTTACGGGGAATAATACCCAAAAATAAAAGACGTTGACCTAACGCTTGGTTAATGAAATATATTCCCCATAAAATAAGCGTGATCCAGGCGAGCGTTTCAAGATTAAGTTGAATTTGATCGGTAATAAAAAGCACGCTTTCAAATAAATTATTCATCATTTTTTAAGACCTCGCAGGTTAATGCACCTTCAGCAAGTTGAATATTTAGTTTTGATCCTATGAGTACATCTTGGCTACGACGCAATACATGCTTACCTTGTTTTGCGATAGCATAACCTCGGTTTAGTGTAGCTAAAGGACTTAATGCATGTAACGTAAGCGTAAGCTGTTGCAAGGCCTGTTGTTTCTCCTCGATACGTCTCGGAACTAAAGTGTGTAGTTGTCGGGTCAGATAGTCGAGTGTCTGATTGTGCGATTGAAGAAGGTATTTTGGTGCACGGAGGTGCTTTGATGCATAGGTTAAATGCTGTTGTTGTTGCTCTAAGAACCGAGTCATGGCTATACGCAGGCGTTGATTAAGGCGTGTGCAATGTTCTCGTAGTTGTGCTTGGTCGGGCGTCACCGTTTCAGCAGCTGCAGTGGGTGTTGCAGCACGATGGTCGGCAACAAAGTCGGCGATGGTAAAATCGGTTTCGTGCCCAACACCTGAGATAATAGGCAGAATACTTTCAGCGATGGTATAAGCGAGGGATTCGTCGTTAAAAGACCATAAATCTTCAAGGCTTCCTCCACCGCGTACGAGTAGAAGTACATCGCACATGGCGTCATGATTGGCGCACTTGATGGCTTGTACGAGTTGAGGTGCGGCTTGTTTACCTTGAACATCACTCGGGTATAAGCGTATGTTAGCTAAAGGAAAACGGCGTTCGAGTGTGGTCAGCACATCACGTATAGCAGCGCCCGTGGGTGATGTAATTAAACCAATGGTGTTAGGGTAAATTGGCCATGTTTTTTTACGAGCGGGGTCAAATAAACCTAAGGCGTTTAATTTAATTTTCAGCTCTTCATATTTTCGGTATAAATCGCCTTCGCCTGCAGCTTCAACTGATTCAACAATGAGTTGGTAATCACCGCGCGCTTCATACACGCTGAGCGTGCCGCGTAAAATCAGTTGTTGGCCGTGTTGCAAAATTTGCTTAGAGCTTACTGTATGGCGGTTTTTGAAAAATACACAGCGCAGTTGCGCGCCTGTATCTTTAAGCGAAAAATAGCAATGGCCTGACGCGGGCTTACTTAAATTAGAAACTTCACCTTGGACAGAAACCAGGCCAATGTCTTCTTCAAGCCAGCGACGTACGTGACGGTTAAGTTGGCTCACCGTGAGCGTTTTAGAATAATTTGTCATAAGGTGTATTATAGTAATGGAATGGGCTGGTAATTCAAACTTAAATTAGGCAAAATAAATCTCGATAGCGTCGTGGGCGTGACCACGTTAATTAAAAAAATAAAGAGGATGTTATTTATGAATACAAAATGGATCGCGGGCGCACTCGGCGTAGTGGTGTCTGTGCCTTTATTTGCTGCTTCAAACGCAATTGAATTAAAAACGACAGAAGATAAAGTTTCGTACAGTATTGGTTCTGATTTAGGCGTTAATTTAAAAAAACAAGGGATTGCGATTAATCCAAGTGTTTTTGCAAAAGGTGTTTCTGACGGAATGAGTGGTGGAAAATTACTAATGACCGAAGCAGAAATGAAAAAAGTGCTTGGTGATTTCGAGAAAGAGCTAATGGATAAGCGTAGTAATGAATTAAATAAGCAAGCAGAAGAAAATAAGAAAAAAGGCGAAGCCTTTTTAAAAGCAAACGCAACAAAAGAAGGTGTTGTTACCTTGGCAAGTGGTTTGCAATATAAAATTATTAAAGCAGGCACAGGCGTTAAACCAACAACTGAAGATACAGTAACGGTTGAGTACACAGGGCGTTTGTTGAACGGAGAAGTGTTTGATAGCACCGAAAAAGCGGGCAAACCTGTAAGCTTTAAGTTGACTCAAGTCATTCCAGGCTGGACCGAAGCGCTTCAGTTGATGCCTAAGGGCTCTACATGGGAAGTGTATATTCCATCTAAATTAGCTTACGGTTCACGTAATGTTGGCGGCGCGATTGGCCCTAACGAAACATTGGTATTTAATGTTCATTTGGTTGACGTAAAATCAGAAGCTAAAAAAACAGACGTTAAAAAATAAGATAGGTTTATTCTTTAAGATGAATAAACGTCTATTGGTTGTATTCTTGCTTGGATTTTCTTCGGGATTGCCTTTGGCACTTCTCGGAGGAACCCTGCAAGCTTGGTTTGCTTCTGCCGGTGCGTCAGTTATGACCACGGGCATGCTGAGCCTCATTGGTTTACCTTATATATATCGTTTTATTTGGAGTCCTATTCTTGATCGCTTCTCGCTTTTTTCACTGGGCAAGCGACGAAGTTGGATTCTTGTCATGCAAGTACTTCTTTTGCTTGGATTTAATACTTTAGCTTGGTTATCGCCTCTCACTTCACCCGGGTTAATGGCGCTTGTGGGCCTGCTTTTAGCATTTTGTTCAGCGACACAAGATATTGGTATTGATGCACATCGAACCGAATATTTACGACCCGAAGAGCATGGGTTAGGCGCTTCGTTTGCCGTATGCGGATACCAAGCAGCTTTGTTGCTTTCAGGTGGATTAAGTTTGATTATGGCGCATCATCTTGGATGGGCTGCAACCTACCGTATTATGGGCTTTTTAATGCTCTTAGGCATGCTGACTATTTTATGGAGTCCCGAGCCTTCAAGTGGTCAATTGGAACAAACTACGGGATTTTGGGAGTCGTTTATTGCGCCAACAAAAGCTTTATTTTTCCGACCTGGACTTATTCCTATTTTGGGGTTTATTCTTTTCTTTAAATTAGCGGAAGCGTTTACTACGACCAACAGCGGTATTGTTATGCCATTTTTGATTCAAGGCATGGGCTTTTCATTGGATGTGATAGGTTATGTGAATAAAGTGATGGGTATGGTCGCTGTTATTTCTGGTGGCTTGGCTGCAGGTTTACTTCTTACCCGTTATTCATTGTATAAAGCGCTTTGGATTTTTGGGTTGTTTCAGGCATTGAGTCATTTGTTGTTTGTTGCTTTAGCAATTACAGGCCAAAATATCATACTTTTTTCAGTGGCTGTGGTTTGTAATAATCTAGCAGCAGGTATGGGCACGACTGCATTGGTTGCCTTTTTTATGCGTTGGGTCGATCGCCGTTTTACTGCTACGCAATTCTCATTGTTGGTGGGCGCCGCGTCGTTACCTCGCATTTTATCTGGTCCAATTGGCGCTGGCTTAGAGCAAAGTCTAGGGTGGGTAGGGCTCTATGAAGTCACGTTTTTATTAACGTTTGGTTTTATTCCGTTTTTGATATTGATGCGTCGATGTGATGTTTTTTCTGAAATGGAAAAAAAGAATTTAGACAACTCTGAATCCCCGGCTGGTTAAGGCCAATCAAGTCATTTCAAGTTTACAGAATTTTACGGAATTAACTGACAGAGATGTAAGTTAGAACATGATTGTTTTGGCTAAATTAATATCTTAAGATGCGACCAATCCTTTTCCTTAAGGGCGCAGAAGATGTCAAAGGTTAGGTTTCTAACGGAGTATTAGGAAACAATATGAATCTCTTATCTAAATTAGTAGTATCTGGATTGCTTTGTGCATCTATAAGTGCGCATGCAGGTTTAACACGAATGACAGTGCATAGCCGTGCAAATTGCATGAACAACGAGACAATCACATAGTGGAAAGGTCATCCACACCGGTGGAGAGTTGTTAGTGTTCACAGCACAAAGCGTGCACCTACTCATTTTATTGATACAGGTTTTCAGTACACGTGGCGTTCCCATGCTATCCACTGGGGTGAGGGTATTGATTTAGGTAAATGGGAGGTGGCAGGTTATCATTATGATATTAATTACAGTAAAACCATTCCTTTTGACCTTACGTACGCAGACTCCTGTAATATTATTGACGGATGGATTTGATCATGAAGAAAAAAATACTAACGCTTACTTTAATCTCATTAACGTCACTCAATGCGTGTGCACAACCAGATCCGAAGCTTGCAAAACATATAGCGGAGCTACGAGCAAAGCATGCTGATATATTAAATAGCCTTGGTTTGCCTGCGTTCGGAGACGGTATCAAGGTTGTTCCGCGCTCTCAACTTGGATTACCGGATGACATCTTGGAAATTGGTGCTGAAGAAGCTCGGCAGCAAGCCGAATTGGGTTACGTCAAGAAAGAAACGACAAGCCCCGCTGAACTTTTAGATATGAAAGTGATGGCCCCAATTGATATACGGCAGTACGCAGCGAACAATAACGAGAAGGGCACACATCTAAGGCAAAGTACTCGCCAGTTAAAGCTTGCTTTTAAGTTTAGAGGCGTTGAAGGCGACGACTTCTTATTGCATACAAATAACAATATAAAAGTTTTAGGTGCAGCTCCTCAGGGCGCATTTCATGATGAGTTAGACGGGTGGTCAGGTGCGGCACAGTTCTTTTCTATGAAAAATCTAGGTGTGTGCTCTTATGCTGTCATGAACGTTAAGGCATCAGGAACGTCAGCGATGCTTGCAATGGAAGATGTCACGTACGATATTAACAGTAAAGCTACACTTATACATACTGAAGGTAGTAAAAATTCTGGCTTTCTTTATAAGGTAGAGTGGTTTGATGATGAAAACTTTCATGAGTTAGAGTGTGCAAATGCTCAATATTCTAAACAAATAAATCATAAGGTAATTGAGTTAGCTCGAACGATAGATAAATCTTAAGTTATATGAGATCATCAGGCAGGTTACTCTAAAGTATAGTAGAGTTCTTGCCTGGCTTTGTTAGGCTATTTTCCCATCCAACATGCACAACCTTTTGTAACATAACCTACGGTTAGTACTTTATGAAATTTAAAAACTTATCAATAGCAATATTTTTATCAACGTTAATGTGCTCTGCTTGCGCGCAGCAAGTTCCTGAACATGAAAAAATGATCGATAAAATACGTGCAGATCTTGGGGTGCCCGAATTTAAATCCGGTGTAAAGGTTGTCCCACGCTCACGGTTAGGTATGCCCGATAAGGTGTTTAAAGAAGATCAAGCAGAAGCTAAGCAGCGTAAGCGATTTGGTTATGTTGAGAAAAATATGCCTTATGCAGTTAATTTGTTAAAAATGGAAACCACGGCACCTATTCAGATCAAACAGTACGAAGCAAACTTGAATGAGCAAGGCACGCATTTACGTCAGTCAGTAAACGATTTGAAACTTGCGTTTAAATTCAAAGAAATCACACATGATAAGCTATCGCCGTATGGTCTTCAGGTAACAACCATGCTAGGTGCTGCGCCTCAGGGTGATTTTCATGAAGAAAGCGGGGGTTGGTCTGGAGTTGCTCAATTTTTTGTTATTCAAAACTTGGGGACGTGTGTGTACGGCATGAGGAGTGTAAAGGCTTCTGGTGGAGCTGCTTTGCTTGCAAAGGAGGATGTTGTTTACAACATCAATGATAAAGCGACGTTAGTTAAAGTGGATGGTAGTCAATACTCTGGTTTTCTTTATCAGGTTGAATGGTTTGATAAAAATAATGTTCATAAGCTTGAGTGTGCAAATACTCAATATTCTAAACATATTAAAGATGAAGTGATTAACTTAGCTCGAACAATAGATGGGATGTAATATATCAGGAGGTTACGGGCCGTTTTGTACCATTAAGTAAGAACTATTTAAAGTAACTTAATGGTACCGAGGGTGGGAATCGAACCCACACGATGTCACCATCACCGGATTTTGAATCCGGCGCGTCTACCAATTCCGCCACCACGGCCTAAGAACGCTATTATACCTAAGCGAAGCCAAGAAACAATATAAATACGATAAAAATATAGAAAAATCATACTTGCAATTAATGCCCCATAATTATACATTCGAGGGATTGCATATTGTATATTTAAAGTTATTTTTTATGAATCATATTCGTTTTGGGGTTTTAGAATTTTTAGGTCATGCTCAGCATTATTTGTTATTTCAAAAACAGAAACAAAAAGCTAAAGCGACGAGCGTTTTACGAATGTCTGTATTGAATTCTATCAAGGCACTCTCGCATCAAGATTTGGTCACATACTTACCATCAGGGGATAATATATTTGTTCACCTGATTAAAATATTAAGTGAAAAAGATGCACTTCCTCGTGATTATAAGTTTTTATTGTCAGCTCTCATCAAACAAAGCCTCATGTTGCATGTAATATCATCTTATCCAGTCCATGCGACAATTTTTCTATTAACATCATCTGATAAAGATAAGCAAACGCCTTTGCAGTTTATTGACTCCCTTCAGATCCGGGGTTTGTTTGATTTTTATTTTGAACTCATAGAGCGTCATGTTTCAAAAGACTATATGACTCATCTTGATGAAATTTATCGTTACCAACAGGATGTGATCTCAGGTAAGCAAACGCCATGGCGTTGTCCTTCTGTATCCGTTCATTTGTTTTTTGATCAGGTTAATGAATCTAGTTTTAGATTTTTGGACAAACTTATTTTACCAGCGGTTGAAGCAAACCAGTTTATTGCAGCGTTGGACGTACTACGTGCAGCGGCCATACGATCTGATATCTCAAACGATGTCTATAAAAATTTATTGCTTACTCATCCTAAAAAAGGATACTCATTGTTGCATGAGTTGAGTACGGCGGGGGATGTTGATAAGTATGATGCTTATTTGAATAATATTGAACTTATGTATCAATATAAAATCATTCGGGCAGATGAATACAAGGCGATGTTTTGTTGTATGAATAATGCGGGTTATTCTGCAGTACATCAAACTGTGAATTCGCCATCATCTCATATAGCACATTATTTTTTAAATTGGCTCGAAACTTGTTGCACGCTCTCCGCGAATATTCGTCATGATGTGATGCGTGTTTCTTCTGAATCAAAAGGTCGTATTAAACCTCGACGTGATCCAGAGCTACATGAGGATGCGTCAAGTATTAATCGAAAAGTTACAAAGTTAACCGTTCGGTTAAGGGAGCAAATACGCGCTCAAAGTCCTCGACGCCAGGGTTTATTTTCCAATAAATCACTGAGCATTAATACAGCATTGGAATTAGATGATGTTGTATCTCTAGCTCCTTCGGAATCTCCATCAAGCAGTGATGCGTCGAGTTGGTCTCCATGGAAGAGTCCGTTGCTTTATTCTCCAGTGTGAAATTAGCGTATGGCGCGGTCTTACAAAGTTAGCTAAAAATTACCATGGGTAACTTTGTGAATTACCCGGAATTTCGCTATCTTCTTTCGTCTGTTTTTACTACAATTCTAATTCTCATTGATTTATCAGGCCCTGCTGAACCATGTTCAAGCCGCTCGCTCTTTATGTGGGACTGCGTTACACACGTTCCCGAAAAAAAACACATTTTGTTTCGTTTATATCACTAACGTCCATGCTTGGCATCGGCATGGGTGTGATGGTGTTGATCACGGTACTGTCCGTGATGAATGGTTTTGACGAAGAAATTCATAAGCGCTTTTTTGGTATGGCGCCTGAGATAACGGTCGTTGGAGCAGAAGACAGCATTCAAGATTGGCAAAATTTAACAAAAAAAATGCAAGCGATGCCTGGCGTGAAATCTGCGGCGCCGTTTGTAGGGGGGCAGGGGTTATTGACCTATGATGGCCAAGTATCTCCGGTGATGTTGTCGGGCATTTTACCTGAACAAGAAAATAAATTAATACATCTTAAAGATAAGCTTTTATTAGGTGATATGAATCAGCTGCCTCACTTTGGCATGTTATTAGGGCGTGGACTTGCGGATAGTTTAGGTGTGATGGTTGGTGATAAAGTCACCGTGATGGTACCTAAAGCAACCGTAACACCTGCAGGAATGGAGCCACGATTTAAGCGATTTACAGTGGTCGGTATTTTTTCAGCGGGGGCTGGGTTTAATTTTGATAGTAAACTTGCGTTTATTTACTTAAACGATGCACAAAAGCTCATGCAGTTAGGTGATGCAGTCACCGGTGTTAAGTTGCGTACAGATGATACGTATGCGGCACTTCCTCTTACAGATAAGCTCGAACGTGAGTTGGGTGAAGATTATCGTGTGAGTAATTGGTCTCAGCAATTTGGTGCATTTTTCCAAGCTGTTAAGATGGAAAAGACCATGATGTTTTTAATTTTATTATTAATTATTGCTGTTGCTGCATTTAATTTAGTCTCATCACTGGTGATGCTTGTGAACGATAAGCAATCGGATATTGCGATTTTACGAACCATGGGTGCGACACCTCGCTTTATTTTAAGTGTGTTTATTATTCAAGGTATGTTGGTTGGTATGCTCGGGACGCTCATAGGATTGGTCGCTGGTTTACTGTTGGCATATAACGCAACAGATATTGTGAATGCGTTGCAAGCACTATTTAATATCCAGGTTTTATCGTCGAATATTTATTTCGTGGATTATTTACCTTCTAAAATATTATTTTCTGATGTTGTCAAAGTATGCTCTATGGCGCTTGCTATGAGCTTTGTCGCGACGATTTATCCTGCTTGGCGCGCATCAAAAACCGTGATTACGGAGGCCTTGAATCATGACTGAGAGTTTAATTGAGTGTCGTAATTTAAGTAAATCGTATCATGATGGTGACATGACGCTGCCTGTTCTTCATGCGCTTGATTTATCCGTACATCAGGGTGAGCGGCTCGCGATTATTGGCCCGTCGGGCTCAGGAAAAAGCACGTTACTGCAATTGTTAGGTGGTTTGGATAAGCCTACAAGCGGTAAAGTTTTAGTCGATGGACATGATTGGCAAGCTTTTTCTGAAAAAGACCGTTGCCGGTGGAGAAATCAACGTTTTGGTTTTGTGTATCAGTTTCATCATTTGTTGCCAGAGTTTTCTGCATTAGAGAACGTAACCATGCCACTGGTTTTGGCGGGTCGTGATGTACATGATGCGCGAGAAGAGGCGTATGAAATGTTAAAGCGAGTGGGGCTTACGTCACGTGTTGATCATAAACCATCTCAATTATCCGGTGGTGAGCGACAACGTGTGGCCATTGCTCGAGCTTTGGTGCCACGCCCGTTGTGTGTTTTGGCCGATGAGCCGACAGGTAACTTAGATAGAACGACTGCAGAACATGTGTTTGAGGTGATGTTGGAGTTAAACCAATCCATGGACACAGCTTTAATTGTGGTCACACACGATCAAATATTAGCAAACACGCTTGGAAATGTATTTGCTCTAGATGATGCTCATACGAGACTAAATAAAAAATCGCTGGAGACGTAAAAGACGGTCGATTTTCTTTTCAAATTGAGTTAAAGTTTGTGGCACATGAAAATAAGGTTGTGATGACTATGTTTAGGAAGTTAAGAGGGGTCTTTTCAAACGATTTATCTATTGATTTAGGGACAGCAAATACCTTAATTTATGTTAGAGATAATGGAATTGTACTTAATGAACCGTCTGTGGTCGCTTTGCGTAATGAAGCGGGACAAAAGCGTGTAGCCGCGGTTGGTATCGAAGCTAAACGCATGCTTGGTCGTACGCCTGGTAATATTAATGCGATTCGGCCGATGAAAGACGGTGTGATTGCTGATTTTTTTGTGACTGAAAAAATGTTACAGCACTTTATTCATAAAGTGCATGAAAATAAATTTCTACGTCCGAGTCCTCGTGTGCTTGTTTGTGTACCGTGTGGTTCAACTCAGGTTGAGCGACGTGCGATTCGTGAATCAGCTATGGGTGCGGGTGCTCGAGAAGTATTTCTTATCGAAGAGCCTATGGCGGCAGCGCTCGGTTCAGGCATGCCCGTTGAAGAAGCCAGTGGTTCGATGGTGGTTGATATTGGTGGTGGAACAACAGAAGTTGCGATTATTTCTTTAAGCGGTATTGTGTATCATCAGTCTGTACGTATTGGTGGTGATAAATTTGATGATGCGATTATCTCTTATGTGCGCCGTAATTACGGTACGTTGATTGGTGAAACAACAGCTGAACGTATTAAACACGAAGTTGGATCAGCCTTCCCAAGTCGCGATTTGTTCGAAATTGAAGTTCGAGGACGTAACTTAGCTGAAGGTATTCCACGTAGCTTCACGTTGAGCAGTGCTGAAATTCTTGAAGCGCTCCAAGAGCCGTTATCTGGTATTGTTGGCTCTGTACGTGCGGCACTTGAGCTTGCTCCACCTGAGCTTGCGGCAGATATTGCCGAGCGTGGCATGGTGTTAACCGGTGGTGGCGCATTGCTTAAAAACTTAGATATTTTATTAATGGAAGAAACAGGCTTGCCTGTATTGGTTGCCGAAGATCCTTTGACGTGTGTGGCACGTGGTGGCGGTAAAGCATTAGAAACCATGGATTTGAGAGGCGGTGATTTTCTTTCAACAGAATAAACAGCGCGGCAGGCTTTTTCAGCAAGCGCACCAAAAGGGATGGCAGTTTTCTTTCGCGACTGTGCTTGCTGTATTCTTTATGTTTGCCGATCATCATTACGGGAATATGCCGATACACCGTATATTCTCGTGTGTTATATATCCTGTTCAGTATGTCATGGATGCACCGACGCGTTTAATTCAATGGACGCGCTTGACCTGGACAAGCAAGCAAGCGCTTCTTGCCGAAAATGAACGGTTAAGGCATCAACAGCTTTATCTTCAAAGTCAAAACATGCAGAGCTTAATGCTCCAAGATGAAAACACGTCACTTAAAGAATTATTGGCATTATCTCAGACCGTAAAACATCGCTCGATGGCCGCGGATGTTTTAGCTGTGAGCACAGGTCATACGCGCCAAGTTGTAATTATCAACAAAGGTAAGCAAGCAGGCGTTGTGCTGGGGCAGTTGGTTCTTGATACCCAAGGAGTTATGGGGCAGGTGATTGATGTTGGTTTGAGAACCAGTACGATTTTACTTATTTCAGATGCAAACAGTGCTGTACCTGTAAAAAATCAGCGCACCGGTGAAAAAGCGATCTTAAACGGTACAAACAGCACCACCCAACTATCTTTGATAAATTTACCTAAAACCGTATCGGTACAAAAAGGAGATGTTCTACTTACATCAGGCCTTGGTCAGCAGTATCCTGCTGGTTATCCCGTCGGTGTGGTAGAAAAGGTGACGTTACCTCCTGGCGAGGATTTTATACGCGTAAGTGTTCGTCCGTTGACGGCGCTAGCTCGTAATCAGTTGGTGCTGTTGGTTTGGCCAGATGAACAAACAATAGCTTTAAACCAAGAGGTGGGTTCTCGATTACGTAAACAAAAGGTTCAATTATGACGATTTCCCTCATGCGTTTGTTCTTGGCCTCATGTTTTATACTTTTTTTAAGTATTATGCCATTACCTCAACCCTTAGATTTATTTAGGCCGCTTTGGGGACTTACATTAGTGCTTTATTTGCAGTGGAGCCTGCCTCAAGGATGTAGTGTAGGATTTGTTCTTCTGGCTGGGTTAGCTCTGGATGCCTTGGGCGCTGGTCTTATGGGGCAACATGCATGTGCGTTGTTAATCACAGCATGGATTGCTTCAAGTAATGCCCAACGTTTTCGTTTACTTACCATCGGCCATCAAATGCTAGGTCTGGGAATTTTTTGTCTAATTTATCAGTGCATATTATTAGTAACAGGATTTTTATTAGGTTATCACACATCACTTTTATCCAATCTGTTCCCAATTATCACCACGGTACTTTTTTGGCCGTGGGTGCAGCTTGTAGCTGATCGCATGTTTTTGACGCTTTCTATTAAATCTAGATTTTCATCTTAAGCTTAATATAATATGAATAGAAAAATAATCCATATTGATATGGATTGCTTTTATGCTGCTATCGAGATGCGTGATTATCCTGAACTTGCTTCACAAGCAATTGCCGTTGGTGGTGCACCGGGTAAACGAGGGGTTATATCCACATGTAATTATGAAGCTCGCAAGTTTGGTGTGCGTTCGGCTATGGCAACTGCGCATGCTCTAAAACTTTGTCCGAATCTTGTAATACAACCGGGTCGTATGAATGTCTATCGGGAAGAAAGTACGTATATACGAGAAATTTTTGCTGAATTTACAGATAAAATTGAACCGCTTTCGTTGGACGAGGCTTATTTAGATGTTACGGGTAGCACACATCACCAGGGAAGTGCTTCATGGATTGCAAAAGCTATTCGTGAACGTATTTATGCAACACGCCAGCTTACGGCAAGTGCGGGGATTGCCCCCAATAAATCTTTAGCTAAAATAGCAAGCGATTGGCGTAAACCCAATGGCCAAATGCTGATTGCACCTGAGTATATATCTAAATTTATGCTTGCTTTGCCCGTTCGTAAATTATTCGGGGTGGGGCCTGTCATGGAAGATCGCCTGGCGCAATTGAACATAAAAACCTGTGGTGAGTTACAAGCTTTATCTAAAGTTCAACTGACACAGCATTTTAGTTCAATGGGTGAGAGGCTTTATGAGCTTTCGCGAGGCATAGATGATCGCGAAGTTAAAAGCGAACGTATTCGAAAATCTATTAGCGTAGAAGAGACTTACTTGATAGATCTACCAACACTTGATGCCTGCCTACAGGAGCTTCCAGCTTTAATCAAGAGATTGGGTGAGCGCATTAACAAGGCAGGTGAAATCACAGGTATACATAATATTTTTGTGAAGCTTAAATTTAATGATTTTAAACAAACGACGGTTGAGCGCTTAGCAGATCGTGTTGAACTTCAAGCGGTGAATGTATTATTAAAAGAGGGCTGGGATCGTGGGTTAGAAAAACCAGTTAGATTACTAGGAGTTGGCATCAGGCTTGTTCAAGAGCACGCAGGGGATAATATGCAGCTGATACTCCCATGCATTCAACCATTAACGTAGCTTAGTTGGGCCGTTGCTGGTGCTGTTGTTGTTGTTTCATGTGTTGTTCTTGCCCTGCTTTTATCCTGTCAAATTCTTTCAGCAAAGCTTCACGTTGTTGGTGTTCTTTTTGTTCTTTTCTGAGGTATTCATCCCGCTCTTCTTTTTCAATCACGTCTCTTATTCCTTAAGTTGAATTAGAATACTGTTATTATATTATTTGAACTATATAAACATAATAGAAAAATTTTAGTTTTTTTTAAAGGTAAATAGGGTAAAAATTACGAAAATAATAAAACAATTAAACGTGCATGTACGTTTAGCTTGATTGTCGTCATAGCATTTAAGCTTTAAATATGGCATACTTATAGTCATGAAAAATTCTAAAATTAAAATTTGTGATACAACCATTCACCCCGGAGAGGTAGCAAACCTTGCCTTGCCTTTGCCCGAACAGTACTCATGTTCGCCTCTGTATATGCCCATCAAAGTCATTCATAGCAAAATAAAAGGCCCTTGTTTATTATTGTTTTCTGTTCTGAAAGGTACTGAACTAAACGGTCTAGATATTGTTAATCGTATTACTAAAATGATTACTCCCGATAATATTCGAGGTACGATCATTGCAATTCCTGTTGTGAATATTTATGGATTAACGCATTATCCAGCAATGCTACCGGTAGGGCATGATATTGCGGATTGTTTTCCTGGCGATGAGCATGGGACCTTCGGTGAGCGTATTGCTCATATTCTAACACAAGAAATTCTTACCAAAGCGGACTATTGTGTTGAGTTACAAACAGGTGGGCTTAATCATAATATTTTGCCCCAAGTATATTGTAACTTTGAAAACACTGTCGCTCGTAATCTTGCGAAGGCTTTTCAAGCACCGGTGGTTACCAATGTTGATATCGAAGGTAATAGTTTACGTAAAATCACCGAAGAGCTTCAAATTCCACTTTTGGTCTATCAAGGTGGTGAAGCGATGCGATTTGATGAAAATGCGATTGTGTTAGGTGTTGATGGGGTTAAGAACGTGATGCGTTCCATTGATATCCTGGATAAATCAGCGACGAAAGAAATCAATCCTATTTTTTCGCGTGATGAGGCATGGATTGTTGCTCACAAAGGCGGCATCTTGCGCCCAGAAGTCTCGCTTGGGCAAATTGTTAAAAAAGGCGAGTTGTTGGGTACGATTAGCGATCCATTCGGTGCGGAAGTGTTGGAACCGGTTGAGGCGCTTCAAGAAGCCATCGTTGTGGGGATTAATACAACGCCGTTGATTCATGAAGGGCTACCTATTTTTAAAATGGCTTCTTTTCTTGATCACGAAAAAGCTGAAAGTGTCATTGAAGCTTGGGATCAAAAACAACCCGATAGCTACATGAGCTGATTGAATAAATTATGCTGAAAGAAACGCAGTTTACGATCAAAGGATTTATCGTTTGGAGCGTATGTGTTCTCTTCTTTCTGTACGAGTTTTTTCTGCGTGTGTCTTTGGGTAGCTTTCAGCATCCTTTGATGCTTGATCTGCATTTATCTGCATTTGAATATTCGTTATTAAGTAGCACGTTATTTTTTGTCGTTTATGGCGTCATGCAAATCCCTGTAGGATTATTAATTGATAAAATAGGCCTCAAAAAATCACTGACCATCGGTGCCGGTATATGCGCGCTGTCTTCGTTTGCATTTGCATATTCACCCACGTTTGAGTTTGCGGTTATCTCGCGAATTATGATGGGGCTTGGAGCGTCGTTTGGTTTTTTATCGATGTTGGTTTCGGTCAATGATTGGATGCCTCATCGCCATAATGCGTTCTTTATTGGTTTATCTCAATTTATTGGTACGATGGGCCCCATGTTTGGCGCGGGTCCCTTAGAAAGCTTTACAACGTCTGCGCATATACAATGGCAATGGATTTTTAAAGCTTTAGGTTTTATCGGTCTTGCGATTTTTATTTTGATTATAATTTTTGTTGAAGACCGGCATGAACAATCCCAAAAGTATTCTATGCTTCGACGCCCTGAGAATACAAAACGCTCACTTTTAAAACTCTTTTCGCGCGCACAAGCATGGTACATTGGTTTATTTACAGCCAGTGTTTATCTTATTATTGAATACTTATCTGAAAACGAAGGGCGGGTGTTTATTGGTTTAAAAGGGTTTAGCGATAATTTTTCTTCTTATATGATAACGCTGTCATGGCTTGGGTATGCTATTGGTTGCCCGTTGCTCGGCTTTATATCCGATTATACACAGCGCCGAAAGCCTGTGCTTGTTGCTTCAGCATTGATGAGCGTAAGCTCGATGCTTTTGATTATTTTTTCAAATACAAAATATGGCATGGTGTTAGGATTTTTTATGCTGGGTATTGCTGCAAGCGGCCAAAGTGTAGGGTTTGCTATAATTTCAGAGCAATTTAAGAAGCAATTTATCGGTATAGGACTTGCTTTGAATAACGCCATGATCATGATTTTATCAGCGATTAATGCACCGCTTATTGGTTGGATTATTGATCGTTCACGAGGAGATGCTAATTTTGGTCTTCATACCTACCAAATGACGTTTTTGATTTTGCTTTTTATTGCAGTGATTGCCGTGATTTGTTCTGTATTTTTTATCAAAGAAACGTTTTGTAAGTCTGCTGTTGATTTTAGTGTGTTGGATTCGAGTAAACGCTCAAGCTAAATTAAGTATTAAAATCATTTTTTATTCGCCTTAAATATGCAAAACTTGCCTCATCAGTTGATGTACTCCCACCATGTTGTTGAACAAAAGCACGAATATCAGGCTGGTCTAGTCGTAAAAATGGATTAATTTGTTTTTCTAAGCTTATTGTTGAAGGCAAAGAGTTTTGATTAGGATGGGCTTTGAGAAAATTTAAATGCTCTTGCGCTATTTGATTATTGGGTTCTACGCTAAGTGAAAATTTTAAATTTTGGCGTGTGTATTCATGTGCACAAAAAACTTTAGTATCATCAGGTAATAGCTTAAGTTGCTGGATCGATGCGTATAATTCAGTGATGGTTCCATCAAAGACACGTCCACAGCCAGCTGAAAACAACGTATCACCACAAAATAGCCAATGTTGATTGGGTTCAAAATAACACACGTGATTTTGAGTATGCCCCGGTGTATTTAATATATCAAATCTATATTGCCCTAATTGAATCAACTCAGTTTTTTGAGTTAACTCAAATATATTATGTATCACGACTTCAGGAAAATAGCGCTTTAATTCAGCTACACCACCGATATGATCGGCATGATGATGCGTTAATAAAATATGATTTAAAGTAAGTTTTTCTTGTTGTGCAAAGGCAATCACGGGAGCCGCATCGCCTGGATCAACGCAAATAAAACCATCATGATTTTTAATAACCCATATGTAGTTGTCTTGGAATGCAGAAAGAGCAATAATAGTCATGAAGGCGCTTTATTTTTTAAGAACTATACTGATAAGTATACCCCTTGAAAAAGTGGAGTCTAGTATGAATCGAACCGAACAGCAGAACACAGCAGGACCCCGTGAGCATTTTGATGATAATCATCATGATGATGCCGAAACACTCGAACACAAGCGCGAGGTCAAGCGCATGCTGGAAGAGCGTCTTGAGCAAAAACGCCTTAAAAACGAGCTAGAAGATTTCGACGGTGAGCTCGAAGGTGATTTTGATTGGGATAAACTCGAGCCCTAGCGTTGTTGTGCTGCAAGAAACGTGTTTTCAAGCAGTGTGCAAATGGTCATAGGACCGACGCCACCAGGGACCGGGGTAATCCAGTCGACTTTATTTTTGACCTGATTGAAATCAATATCTCCCCGAAGTGCGCCATTATCTTCACGGTGCATTCCAACATCAACAACAATTTGATTTTCACTAAACCAACTGAGATCTAAAATATCTTTAGAGCCTGCTGCAATAATAATGAGTTCGGCCTCACGAACATGTGACTCGAGATCTTGTGTCGCACGGTTGCATACCGTAACGGTTGCTTTCGCTAATAACAGCTCAAATGCCATAGGTCGCCCTACAATATTAGACGAACCGATGACAACAGCACGTTTTCCAAAGGGATTAATTTTATAATGCTTGAGCAAATTAATAATTCCGTAAGGAGTGCAAGGTCTGAGTGTTGGGTCGCCTTGAGCAAGCCGCCCTAAATTATAAGGATGAAACCCATCAACGTCTTTGCTAGGTTTAATGCGTTCGATGATGGCACGCGCATTAATATGTGCGGGCAAAGGTAGTTGTACCAAAACACCATGAACTTCAGGGCTTTCGTTTAAATTATCAATAAGTTCGAGTAGGTCGCTTTCACCCGTTTCAGAGGGTAGGTTGTAAGCATAAGTATTGAGCCCAACGCGTTCACAAGCTTTCTTTTTATGATTCACATAAATATGAGAGGCCGGATCATCGCCAAGTAATATAACAGCAAGACCGGGTGTTTGATGGCCTTGTTTTAGATAAATATCAACTTGATTCTTGAGGCTGTCAAGTCGTAGAGAAGAGACGTGCTTACCGTCTAAAAGAGATGCTGTCATCCTGATACGTCATATTCTTTCTTAAAGATGCGTTGACCCTAACAAAACCTTGGGTTTATAGCAATTAAGTTTTAATAATATTGATTATTATATTAATAATTTAGTATGCTTATTAGTCGGGTGGGTATTTTATCTTATAATTCAACGGGATAGATTCAAGATGTGCTTAAGTAAAATCTGAATATAAAGGAGTGTGCATGAAGTTTTTTAATCGAATTCCATTGGTTTTGTTATCAGGCACAGGTTGCAACCAAATATTATGGGAGCAATTATTGCCATTGTTACCGAATCAAATGATGCCTGTCATGCCAGATTTGCTCGCATGTGGCTCTCAAGAAGATATGCTAAAGGAAGTAACAAAGCTTCCATATAAGAAGTTTATTCTCATGGGGTTTTCTATGGGAGGCTATATCGCACAACGTTTTTATGCCATGCATCCTGAGCGTGTATCACATCTCATGTTGCTTTGCACCTCGGGTGAAAAAAAACAAACAGATGCTAACGTGATTGAAAAAAATTTGAAGCGCATGATGAATGAGGCGTATTTATCACATATGATTAATCCTGTTAATTCTGAGCATAAGCAGGAGCTTTGTACAAAAATTATAACCATGCTTAAGCAAGCTGGTCCTGAGGCAGTCGGACGACAGATGCACGCAACAGCGCATCGACGCTCTGTATTGACAGCGTTTCCAGAAAATCCGGCGCCAACGCTCGTTATTGGTGCTCGGCAGGATAAATTAGTTCCTGCAATACATATGGATAATCTCGCTTTAGCGCTAAAATCAGAGGTTACTTGGGTCGAAAGTGGTCACATGCTGCCTTTGGAGGCACCTGATGAGCTATCTTTAATTATCAATGCTTGGTTAACTTCCCAAAATGTCACATCTAAACATGAAGCAGTTGGTACGCAAGGCTCTATAGAAGAGCTATCGTCAAAATTTACACTATAACTATAACTATATATAAATATTATTAATATTTAATCATACTCCAGGCTGCTTATCCTGGACAAATACAGGTGCCTATTATACATTGCCTTTTTGAAAATTAACGTGGCATATTGGGGTATAATAATTCTCTGATGCTTAAATCTGGATTAATACAATGCGGATAGCCTTGATTATTGAATACGATGGAAGCCAATATCATGGTTGGCAGTCGCAACCAGGGCTTCGTACGGTTCAAGGTGTTTTAGAAAAAGCACTAACACAAGTAGCGGATCATCCTGTGCGCGTTACGTATTCAGGGCGCACCGACACAGGTGTGCATGCAACGCATCAAGTGGTGAGTTTTGAGCCGGAAAGTACGCGAAATATTCGTGCTTGGGTTCATGGAACCAATGCTTTATTGCCCAAAGATGTGTCGGTAAAATGGGGTCAAGAAATTGCTGATGATTTTCATGCGCGTTATTCTGCGGGCTCTAGACGTTATCGCTATGTTATTTATAATGCTGCGATACGACCAGCTTTACTGCAAGGTAATGTAACCTGGCAATACAGGCGTTTGAATCATGTTGTAATGCAAGAAGCGGCTCAAATACTGCTGGGCAGGCATGACTTTACTTCGTTTCGAGCAGTTGAGTGCAGTGCAAAATCACCGGTGCGAGATATTCAGGCTATTGATGTCTTTCGGCGAGGCGATTTAGTGGTACTTGATATTACAGCGAATGGTTTTTTGCACCATATGGTACGTAATATAGCGGGTGTTCTCATGGCTGTTGGTTCAGGCAGACAACAGGTTGCTTGGGTTGAAGAGGTATTGCTTGCAAAAGACCGACGCCAAGGGGCAGAAACAGCGCCGCCCTATGGTTTATATTTGGTTGATGTAAGTTATCCCAAAAAATTTAATTTAGCGTCGATGACCTTAGGTCCCTGGTTTTTAGGGCAATTAGATGAATGAGTTGTGACGTGTTGTTAGGAATAAATAATTATGAGTGAGTTTAAACAAGAAGAAACGCCGGGGCATTTTATCTTACAAAAAATCCAAGCGGATTTAGCCTCAGGAAAGCATCAAGATATCGTGGTTCGTTTTCCACCTGAGCCAAATGGCTATTTACATATTGGGCATGCGAAAGCTATTTGTTTGAGCTTTGGTCTTGCCAAGCGTTTTGATGGCACCTGTTATTTACGCTTTGATGATACTAATCCTATTAAAGAAGAAGATAAATTTGCACGAGCTATTATGGATGACGTGCGATGGCTTGGTTTTGAGTGGTCTGCGACAACGCATGCTTCTGATTATTATCAAGCGTTTTATGATTTTGCTGTGCAGCTTATTGAGCAAGGCTTGGCGTATGTTGATAGCTTAACAGCTGACGAGATGCGAGCTTATCGCGGAACGTTGAAAGAAGGCGGGCGGGCGAGTCCGTATCGAACCCGAACAATTGAAGAAAATTTAGCTTTATTTAAAGCCATGAAAGCGGGTAAGTTTGAAGACGGCGCCCATGTGCTGCGCGCACGCATTGACATGAGTGCGGGTAATCTGAATATGCGAGATCCTGTTTTATATCGCATACGACATGTGCCTCATCAACGTACAGGAGATACATGGTGTATTTATCCGATGTATGATTTTGCACATCCTCTTTCGGATGCGCTTGAAAAAATCACACATTCGTTGTGTACCCTGGAGTTTCAAGATCATAGACCGTTGTATGAATGGTTTATTGAGCATTTACCGGTACCTGCAAAACCTGTTCAGACTGAGTTTTCACGTCTCAACTTATCGCATACGCTAACCAGTAAGCGAAAGTTACGTCAACTTGTTGAAGAAAACGTGGTGGATGGTTGGGATGATCCTCGTATGCCAACGTTGCGTGGTATGCGTAAACGCGGGTATCCACCTGCAGCGATTCGTAATTTTTGTGAAACGATAGGCATTTCAAAAAATGATTCTGTGACGGATGTTGGCATTTTAGAAGCTGCGGTTCGTGATGAGTTAAATCAAACAGCCAGTCGCGCGCTGTGCGTGCTTGATCCGTTAAAAATTGTGATTGAAAATTATCCCGAAGGGCAGGTTGAGTCGCTCGAAGCTTCGTTTAATCCTAAAGATCCTGATGCGGGCACACGTGTATTACCTTTTTCGCGTGAAATATATATTGAACGAAGTGACTTTATGGTCGAGCCCGTCAAAGGCTATTTTCGTTTGGCATTGGGTACTGAGGTACGACTACGTCAAGCCTATGTCATTCGTTGTACCGATGTGATTTATGATGAACAGGGGGGCATTCAAGAACTCCGTTGTACGTATGACGATCAAACCTTAGGTAAAAAACCCGAAGGACGAAAAGTGAAAGGCGTGATTCATTGGGTGGCGGTAGATACAGCGCATCCGATTGAAATTTATCAATACGATCGTTTATTTCATGATGAAAATCCTGGGCGTGAAGAAGATTTTTTGCAGTTTTTGAACCATGACTCACAACGTGTTCAATCAGCGTATGTCGAGCCTGCTATGGCGTCTCGGGTGATAGGAGAGGTCTTCCAGTTCGAGCGGCTTGGGTATTACTGCGTGAACACCGTAAGTGATCGTGCTGTACGTGTGTTTCATCGCGTGGTTGGTTTAAAAGATACTTGGGGAAAATTGACGGCTTCTGATAAGCCGTCATAATAATAAAATAAGTATAATTGAGGTATGCGTACATGTTAGAACTTTATTTATATAATTCGCTTACGCGAGAAAAAGAGCGTTTTGTGCCCATCAAGTCGGGTGAAATAAGTTTGTACGTGTGCGGCATGACCGTGTATGACATGTGCCATTTGGGGCACGCACGATCGATGGTTTCGTTTGATGTTATTGTGCGGTTTTTACGTGCCTCAGGGTATAAAGTAACGTTTGTTCGTAATATCACGGATATTGACGACAAAATTATCAAGCGCGCGATTGAACGCGATGTATCGATGGATGCCTTGACGTCTAAATATATCGATGCGATGCATCAAGATACAGACACACTAGGATGCTTGAACCCTACGGTTGAGCCTCGAGCAACGCAGTATATCCCTTCGATTATCAAACTAATTGAGCGTTTAATTGCAAACAAGCATGCATATGTCAGCGATGATGGCGATGTGTGCTATGAAGTCACACAGTTTTCGGAGTATGGTAAATTATCGAATAAGAAAATTGAAGATTTACAGGCTGGATCACGTGTTGAAATTGCCGAAGGAAAGCGTTCACCGCTTGATTTTGTGTTATGGAAGCGTGCTAAGCCTGGCGAACCTAGCTGGTCTTCGCCTTGGGGTGATGGACGTCCTGGTTGGCATATCGAATGTTCAGCAATGGCCATGGATGTTTTAGGTGAGCAGTTTGATATTCATGGTGGAGGACTGGATTTACAATTTCCACATCATGAAAATGAGATAGCCCAAAGCGAAGGAGCAACAGGTAAAACGTTTGCGAATTATTGGTTGCATGTTGGGATGCTGCAGGTTAATCACGAAAAAATGTCTAAATCACTCGGTAATTTTTTTACAATTGAAGATATGTTAGAAAAATATCCAGCCGAAGTCTTACGCTATTTTTTATTGAGCAGTCATTATCGCAGTCCTTTAAATTATACAGAAAATAATTTAGATCTTGCGACCAAGGCGCTTAACCGTCTTTATCAGTCGATACGAGATGTTGTTTGTGATGATGAGCATGCTGATGTTGAAATAGATGCCAAGTGGCTCGCGTTATTTCAGCAAGCCATGTGTGATGATTTTAATACACCTGAGGCTTTGTCTGTTTTATTTCAATTGAGTCATGATCTTAATAAAACAAACTCATCTAAATTAGCTGTAACGTTAAAGCATTTGGCGGGTATGTTGGGATTATTGCAAGCTCATCCAGACGAATTTTTAAAATCGGGAATTAAAATTATAGATGCTGATAAAATAGAAATATTGATCCAAGCACGTCAGGATGCACGAAATAAGCGCGATTTCAAAGAAGCTGATAGAATTCGTGCTCAACTTTTAGCCGATGGAATTGAGCTTGAAGATAATTCTTTAAAAACAACGTGGCGACGGGCTTGACAGCGAGCTCAGAAAAGTAGAAAATCGCGTCGTGTTTTAGGCTATGTAGCTCAGTTGGTTAGAGCGCGGCACTCATAATGCTGAGGTCGGTGGTTCGAGTCCACCCATAGCCACCACACATTGTGGTGTTTCATAAAATCTGTTATCATGCGTTGACTTTATTACGTGCTGTGATGGATAGATGCGTTCTCTTAGCTTTACTTCTCTTATTATTTCTTTATTTTGTTCGTCTGGTGTTCTTGCATCTTCAGAAGGATTACTTAATATCGATCAAGCCAAACATTACCTTGGAAGTGCATCCCCTCATCAATCAACGGCGTTATCAGCGTCAGACATGACAACGGCTTCTACAGTCCCAACAAAGACCACGATATCTGATGAACCCAAACTTTCAGCTGATTTAAATAATCAATCTAAATCTCAACCTATCTCAGTGGCTGCAACCGAGATTCAATCACCGTCTGTATCTACACAGAAACCTACTGCGACACCCGTTAACGAAGTTAGCGAAATAAATCCAGAAGCTTTAACACGCTCTAAACCTGAAACAAAACTTTGGAACTTGCGAGATGCTGATATTCGTGCAGTTATCGCTGAGGTATCGCGTGTTACCCATAAGAATTTTTTAATCGATCCACGTGTTCAAGGCAAAATTTCAATTTACTCAAGCCAGGAAATTACAGATAAAGAACTTTACCAAGTCTTTCTTTCTGCTTTACAGGTTTCAGGTTACGCAGCTGTGCCTAGTGGTCATGTTATTAAAATATTACCTAATATGGATGCACGTACACAATCCGTCGATCGCTCAGGCATGCCTCCAGATGCGTCAACAAACGGCGACGATCTTGTTGTTCAAGTTATTCCAGTGAAGTATGCAGCTGCAGATCAACTCGTACCTATTTTACGACCACTTATGCCGCAATGGAGCATGGTGTCATCTTATCCTTCGACTAATATGCTTATCTTATCGGGACGAGCCAGTAATATTAAGCAAATGACCGATATCATCCGCCAAGTTGATACGTCATCGGCGGATGGTATCGATATGGTTCCTTTACGGCATGCATTGGCTATGGATGTTGTTAATACGTTAAAAGATCTTGTAAGAACCAAACCTAACACGCCCGTGAGCCAAGCCATTACACTTGCCGCAGATGATCGTAGTAACTCAATTTTACTCAGTGGTAGTAAAACAGAACGTCTTCGCTTGCGCTTGCTGATTGCAAGGCTTGATCGCGAACGCCCAAATTCGGGTGATGAAAATACCAAAGTTGTTTACTTAAATTACATGCGTGCTGAAGATCTCGTGCCGATTTTAGCCGGTATTGCGCAAGCAAGCTTTAGTGGCGTCGTTGGCACAACCATTGGTACTGTTACGCGCCCAGCATTAGATAGTACCAATCCTGAAGCTGGTGTTGTTAATATCTCATCGGCGAATGCTTCAGGTGACACCGTTGGACTAGGAGCTGCTGGTGGAAGTGTGGTTTCAACTCAGTTAGAAGGGGGTAGCAAACCAACGGTTCAGATTATTGCAGAGCCTAATACCAACTCGGTGATTATCAATGCGCCACCGATGTTGATTAAAACATTAAGAACCGTGATTACTCAACTGGATATTAAACCCGCTCAACTTTTGGTTGAAGCGATGGTTACAGAGATCAACGAAACCGACTTTAAGAGCTTGGGTCTCGAGTGGGGTAGTATCAATCAAGACGGCCAGAGCTCGAGTAGCTTTAGGCCTGGGTTTGCTGTTTTAAACTCACAATCATCGATCAAAGATTTCCAGGCGCAAATATATGCGTTAGCACGCGAGCGAAAAGCGAATATTCTTTCAACACCATCTGTCGTTGTTCTTGATAATCGTCAAGCTAAAATTGTGATCGGTAAACAGGTATCGGTTGCAACATCACAATATCCGAATAATGCAGGTGGCACAACGACAGCCAGCCCATTTACAACGTTCGATCGTATGAATGTTGCACTGCATTTATATGTAAGGCCTCAAATTACACGTGGTCAAGGTATTCAAATGCAAATTGACCAAGGTAATGACACACTTGATCCACTTGCAACAGGTGATTCAAATACGATACCAACGTTTAATATCAGTGCCATCGTTACCTCAGTTCATGTTGAGAGTGGCGATATGGTTGTTCTGGGTGGATTAACACAGGATTCACTTGGAAGTGATAAACTTGGCGTGCCTATTTTAGGTGAAATTCCTGGCTTAGGTCGATTTTTTCAACATAATATTACCAACCGTGAAAAGAAAATTCTCATGGTATTTATTCGACCGGTTATTTTACGAACAGAAGCAAACACGCTGCAAGTTTCTGGTGCTAAATACAATGATGCACGTTTAGAGCAACTTGATATTGCACGCTCACAAGAAAGCTTTAATAAGCATGATAAAGATACAGTATTGCCGGCATTGAATAATTCAGTGCTACCTAAACCGTTTGATAAGCGTTCACACGCTTCTTATAAAAAGACGAAATAGTGTATGGATACACACGAAAAAATTCCCCGTCTTCCCTATGCTTTTGCTAAGAAGCAAGGGATTGCGGTGACTGGATTTAACAACCAGGGTTATGCAGAAGCCGTGCACCTTCTTGATATTGATTTTCAAGTATTTGTTGAAGTGCGTCGATTTGTAGAAACCGAATTATTATTAACCCAAGTGACACCCTCTGAATTCCAACGCCATCTTGCAGCTGTGTATGAGTCTAAATCTTCTATTTTAGATGCGACTGAAGGCATGGAAGAAGACTGGGACTTAATGCAACTTGCCGAGCAACTCCCAGCTGGTGAAGATTTGTTGGATAATCGAGATGACGCACCGATTATTCGATTATTAAACGCGTTATTAACCCAAGCGATTAAGCAAAAAGCTTCTGATATTCATATTGAAACTTACGAACATCGTGTGGTTGTTAGAAATCGGGTTGATGGTGTATTGCAAGAAATCTTAGAAATTCAACGTGGTATTGCACCGCTCGTTATTTCACGCGTCAAAGTCATGGCTAAACTGGATATTGCTGAAAAACGTGTGCCTCAAGATGGACGAATCTCACTTAAAATAGGTGGGCATGCGATTGATGTACGTGTATCGACCTTGCCATCTAATCATGGTGAGCGTATTGTATTACGTCTTTTAGATAAAGAAGCTGCTCAGCTCAATTTAGCTTTGCTTGGTATGAAGCCTGATACGCTGGACACCATCAAAAACATGCTTACCGAGCCTCATGGTATTATATTGGTCACCGGACCAACGGGGTCAGGAAAAACAACCTCGTTATATGCCATGTTGACCGATCTAAACCAAGTGAGTCGAAATATTCTTACGATTGAAGATCCGATTGAATATGATTTACCTGGAATTGGTCAAACACAAGTCAATCCAAAAGTTGACATGACCTTTGCCCGAGGACTTCGAGCTATTCTTCGTCAAGATCCTGATGTTGTGATGATTGGTGAAATTCGTGATTTAGAAACAGCTGAAATTGCGATTCAATCCAGTTTAACCGGGCACTTGGTACTTTCAACATTACATACAAACAGTGCTTTGGGCGCATTAACACGACTTCATGATATGGGTGTTGAGTCATTTTTGCTTTCATCGAGCATGGTGGGTTTAATTGCGCAGCGCTTAGTTCGCAAGTTATGTCCTGACTGTAAAAAGCCGCATACACTTCGAGATGATGAGCGCGAGCTTATGCAGCTAGAATCAAGCATTGATACCTCGTCTATATATGAGCCGGTAGGATGTGATGCGTGCAATCAACTGGGTTATCGAGGCCGAACAGGTATTTATGAGCTAATACCGATTGATGAAACATTACGTGGTTTTATTCATCGCAACGAAAGCATACAAACCATGGAAGCCTATCTTAGACCAACGGTTCCAAGCATTCGGGATGATGGATTTAAACGTGTACTAGCAGGGGATACATCACTTGCTGAGATTTTGCGTGTGACGAGTTAATATTATCACGGGGCAGAAATTTTTCTATTTAAAAATTCCAAGAAATCAACAGGGCTGAGTGGTTTGCTAAATAAATAGCCTTGAACTATGTCGCAATTTAATTGTTTGAGTATGTTGAGCTGCTCTTGTGTTTCTACACCTTCTGCAAGAACTAATAAATTTAAACTATGAGCTAAAGAAATAATGGTTTTCACAATAAAGTAATCCTCAGAATTTTCTGAGAGATCGTCGATAAATGATTTGTCAATTTTAAGCAACTCCACAGGTAATTTTTTTAACCGCTCAAGCGAAGAATAACCTGTCCCAAAATCATCAATACTTAACCCATAACCCGCATGTTTAAGATCACGTAAAAAACCATCGACAGCCATCCCATCTTGCATAATCGATGTTTCTGTAATTTCAAATTCAATTTCTTCGCTCTTTAATCCTGACGCTATAATAATCGTATTGATCTCATCAATAAATTTTGTTTTATGAAGCTGTGCTGAAGAAAGATTAATCGCTAATTTAGGTAGTTTTATCCCTTGGCTGGACCAATCTCCCCACTGTTGACAGGCATGTTGTATAACCCACTTCCCAATGGCGGCTATTTGACCACAATGCTCAGCGACAGGAATGAATTTATCAGGAGAAATAAAGCCCTTATCTGGATGATTCCAACGAATAAGTACTTCAGCCCCGACAACAGTTAGGTTAGCAAGCATAACCTGGGGTTGGTAAACTAAACTAAACTGATTTTTATCCAAAGCTAAGCTTAAGTCATTCTCTAGCTGAAGTAAGTTTATATGTTGTTCATGCAATTCTTTTGTATAATATTGATAAGAATTTCGTCCAGCTTGCTTGGCTTTTTGCAAGGCCTCTTCGGAAAAACTAAATAAATGACTTCCCGCTTGCCCTGTGTGTGGATATATAGAAACACCCGCACTCACGGTAATATTGTGTTCATTTTTTTCAATAACAAACGGATTTTCAAAGTCTTTTAGTATTCGCTGACACACCAATCCAGCATCATGCGACCCTTTAATATCTTCTAAAATAATCGCAAATTTATTACCATCGACCCGTGATATTGATGTTTTATCTGTAATTTTGAAAATGAGCTTGTCCTTTCTCAAGAACGATTCTAATCGTTCAGCTATAAGCTTCAATAATTGGTCTCCTTTTGTTCGTCCTAGATTATCATTGATTGATTTAAAATTATTTATATCTAAGATAATTAAAGCGAGTTTTCGATTGTGTCTTTTGGATGACGCAATTGCTTGATTCAGTAAATTTTCAGATTGCTGTCTGTTAGGTAAGTCTGTTAATTGATCGTGATAAATAAGATATTCCATTTTCTTGATTGCTTGGATGCGTTTGGTAACATCAATCGCGTAAAAATAAACTGAATTTGACACGGGAGACGGCGATAATTTAACAAAATAAGAAGTGTCTTTATGATCATATTCGTATTCCTGAGCCTCTCCTTTTTTTAATGTTTCGTTTATGCGTTTCAACCAAACTTCTGGAATACCATTTGTTTGATTCCAATCTTTTGTAATCCTTTGACCTGGTTCATTACTGTATAGCAAATCGCCACAGGCACTAAACTGCAACGTGGGCAATGGGCTTTCTTTTGGGAAATTAGCTAATATATTTGCCTTGTCTTCTTGTTGTTGACGTTTCTTTTCTAAATAAATGCTTGCTGATAAGGTAGCAAATAACAAACAGAACCAAAAAAATAACGTTACAAGCTGTAGCCGTAATTGTCTTGACATGGCATGACTTACCATTTTGTCCAGCGTATGCTTTACAAACATTATATCGGTTATAATTTTTTCAAAATGCTGATCAAATTGAAAAGCATATTTCTCTGTAATTAATTTATTGGTATATGTTTGCCACCGTTGATTGGTTTCTTTCTTTAGTAGAGTGATTTTTTTATTTATGCTCAATAATGAAGCTATAGGTATTTTTGTATTTGCTGTTTTTAGGAGCGCGTATTGATCAAAATTCTTTAATATTACCAGGATTTTAGTGGTTGATTTCTGAGCGCTTTTGAATTGTAATAACACCTGGCTTAATGTCATTCTTTCTTTACCATGTAGTTTTTGTTGAAGTCCTAAATGCCCTTGGGTTAAATGCAACTGTGCCGCATAAATTGACTGATTAACACTCAGACTATTTTTATATAGCATTTTCCAGCTCATTGCCGATAATATTAAGGCTAAGCCAAGCAAGCCAAAGATGGCAAAATAAATACCGGATAAACTTAAAAAATTTTGATTCTTTAATTTCTTCATTGGCTTGATGACTCATTTAGCATCATAATTCATGGCCAGGATCCTGGTTAATTATTTTTAATTATAGATCTGATTTCAAACAATGCACTCAATTATTATTTTTAGAGTAATTTTTTATTGCATCCAATTCGTTGAAGTATGACTATTGGGTTCCGTATCCATTTAGCAGTCATCACTGCGTGATGTTTTGGATATAAAATTAAAAGCTGAGTTAGAACTACAGCTTTATGCAAGTTGATCCATACTTCCCAAAAAAGGCATAAATCGCCTCAACTTTCCTGTTTCAGGATGACGAGGAAGTTTTGATACGTATTCGAATTTGATCACGGGTTGTATTAACCCAGCTTGTGTTAAGGCTGTATCTAGTAGATTTTTAAGAAGCTTATCATCGCGTGGTTCGTAACTTATCATGCGAACAACAACCCCATTTTTTGTTTGCTCAACTTGATATTCCGCAATATTGGCGTCTTGACCTAATATATGCCAAAAAACCATCGGGTGAATTTCAACACTGTTTGGATAAACAAACCAATCATCGGTTCGCCCACCGATAGTGTCAGTAACTTGATAGTTTGTATGTGGCTTGTGGCGTAACTCAACAACGTCATCGACAAGATAACGAATGAGAGGCAAGGTCTTATTAAATAAATTTGTGGTTACTAATTTAACCGCATCTTGAGGCTTTTGAACGGGACTTAAGTTCTTATTAACAGGCTCAAATATAATCATATCTTCCGATAAAATTAAACCTTGATGCTGATCATCTTCAATACCTGCAATACCCATTTCAACACTACCCCAGGTGTTATTAGGCTCTATGCCCCACGCCGCTCCAATATTCTTTCTACATTCTGAATCAAGTGGTTCAGAATTGGTCGTTGCTCTCTTGGGTGAGATGGCAAGCCGGCCTTGTAACTGCTCCTGTGCAAGACGCGCAACCACGGAGGCATATCCAATGATTTGCGTTGGCTGAAGTTGATTTAATTTTTCACATAATGATTGAATAGGTAAATCAACAGGTAAATGCGTGATCTGATCATCGTCATGCAATTTTATGGTGCATAAAGGCGTACTGGCATGAATCGCAGAAGGGGCAGTTAATGCAGCAACAACTCGAGGGGGTAGATTCTTTTGTTGCATATCATCACGACTTTGGTATCTAAAATCGACCGCTGTAATTTCAGCAAAGTATTCAAGATCCCAAACGTACAGGCCGCGTAGGCCAGATGAGCCACCCGTGGCTGTGACATAGTATTTATTCTTTAAAAACGGATTAGTGCCTGGATTATTACGTAATAATTCTAAGTGTGCTTCAGCATCTGATTTTTTTAGATCCGGTACGCAAATAATATCATTCCAATTATCTAAAACCTCTCGTTTTGTTAATACAGGAAGCTGGTTTAGATTTTCAGGCGTTATGGTATTAATATCAAAATTATTCAATATTTTTTTATAATATGCGCTGTGCGTATTTACATAATGTAATAATGCTCTTAATTGCTTGGTTTGAAAATCATGAATAGCTTCTGCTGACCAATTTAGGCGCTCTAAATGACGTGGCATAATATCACGAACATTTTTTGAGATGTTTTGATGAGTTTTATAATAATCCATGATTTATCTCCAAAAAAAAACCGCAGGTATTAAAAACACCTACGGCTGTTTATTTTAAGAATAAGATAAGCATCTTATTGATTATATTAATCTTCCTCGTCATCCCAACTCAAGGTTCCACCGGCTTGATATTCAATAACACGCGTTTCAAAAAAGTTTTTCTCTTTTTTAAGATCCAGCATTTCACTCATCCATGGGAATGGATTTTCAGCACCAGGATACATTTCAGGCAAGCCAATTTGGTTGAGTCTTCGGTTTGCAATAAAATGTAAATACTCTTCAAACATTTCAGCATTCATACCCAAAATACCACGTGGCATGGTGTCTTTAGCATATTGATATTCCATCTCAACACCGTCTTTAACAAGCTGATTGATCTCTTGTTTAAAGCTTTCTGTCCATAGCTCTGGATTTTCAATTTTGATTTGATTAATCACATCAATACCAAAATTCATGTGCATCGATTCATCACGTAAAATATATTGGAACTGCTCTGACGTTCCGACCATTTTGTTACGTCGACCCATAGACAAAATTTGAGTAAAACCAACGTAAAAGAAAATACCTTCGAACACAACGTAAAAAGCAATCAGGTCACGTAATAAGCGTTGGTTTGCTTCAGGTGTTCCGGTTAAGAACGTTGGATCGCCCAAGCTTTCTGTAAACGGTAGAGCCCAAGCGGCTTTGGTTGAAACAGATGGAATCTCACGGTACATGTTAAATACTTTGGATTCGTCCATACCTAAGCTTTCAATAATGTATTGATACGCATGTGTATGTAACGCTTCTTCAAACGCTTGACGCAATAAATACTGACGGCATTCAGGATTGGTGATGTGGCGATAAACAGCCAACACAAGATTATTCGCAACCAACGAATCAGCTGTTGAGAAAAATCCTAAATTACGTTCGATAATCATTCGCTCGTCGTCAGTCAGACCGTTTGGATCATTCCAAAGCGCTAAATCGGCACTCATGCTGATTTCGTTCGGCATCCAGTGATTTGCACATGCAGTTAGATATTTATCCCAGGCCCATGTGTATTTGAACGGAACAAGTTGGTTCAAGTCAGCGCGGCAATTGATGATTTTTTTATCATCAACCTGCACGCGTGCAGCACCCATTTCTAAAGCTTCTAAACCGGTAGCAC
Organism: Legionellaceae bacterium; assembly: GCA_029210265.1. Classification (GTDB taxonomy): domain Bacteria; phylum Pseudomonadota; class Gammaproteobacteria; order Legionellales; family Legionellaceae; genus JAALKW01. The sequence goes on along the minus strand of JARGNP010000001.1, from coordinate 345,437 downwards.
CCACAGCTTCAGCAAGGGGAGGTGTATTCAATGTAGTGGTCATGTATCTTCTCCTCAATTAATATTATTGGCAGGCATCACAATCAGGATCTAAAATCGAACACGCTTGAGGTGCAGACTCTTCGACCTTGACGGCATTTAACGAACTGTCAGATATGGTTGACTTCTCGGCATTACTAGCACCTAAACTGCGTAAGTAATACGTTGTTTTTAAACCATGAACCCATGCAGAACGGTACAACTCATCCAGTTTTTTACCTGATGGTTTAGCCATATAAATATTCAACGATTGTGCTTGGTCAAGCCATTTTTGACGACGAGAAGCCGCTTTAATTAGCCATTCGGGTGCAATTTCAAATGCTGTTGCATAGCGTGCTTTCAATGCATCTGGAATGCGGTTGATTGATTGAATGCTTCCGTTGAAATATTTCAAATCATTTGCCATCACTTCATCCCATAAATTCAACGCTTTTAATTCAGCAATTAAATACGGATTAACAACGGTAAACTCACCCGAAAGGTTCGATTTAACAAACAAGTTTTGATACGTCGGTTCAATCGATTGTGATACACCACAAATATTTGAAATTGTAGCTGTTGGCGCAATGGCCATCAAGTTTGAATTTCGTATGCCTTGTGTGCGTACTTTGACACGGAGCGCTTCCCAATCAAGGCGTTGCGTTCGGTCTTGTGTCAAATGACTACCTCGTGCTTGCTCTAATAGCTTGATTGAGTCAATTGGAAGAACGCCTTGGCTCCATAACGAACCTTCATAGCTTTGATAAGAACCACGTTTTTTAGCTAAATCTGAAGATGCATTAATAGCATAGTAGCTAACCAGCTCCATGGATATATCTGCAAACTCAACGGCTTCATCAGATGCATAATCAATGCCCAGCATATATAAAGCATCTTGGAAGCCCATCATGCCTAAGCCAATAGGGCGATGCTTTAAATTTGAGTTACGTGCCTGAGGTACCGAGTAATAATTAATGTCGATAACATTATCAAGCATGTGAATCGCGGTCTTAACTGTTTGTTTGAGCTTCGCTTTATCTAATTTTCCGTTAATAATATGGGCGGGCAAATTAATACTGCCTAAATTACAGACCGCAATTTCATCTTCCGATGTATTAAGCGTGATCTCCGTACACAGGTTTGAGCTATGAATCACACCGGTATGTTGCTGTGGTGAGCGTAGATTACATGGATCTTTAAACGTAAGCCAAGGATGTCCTGTCTCAAAAAGCATAGAGAGCATTTTACGCCAAAGTTTAACGGCTGGAATGGTTTTCGCACTCGGGATTTTGCCTTCAGATGCATCCTTTTCATAACCAATATATAACGCTTCAAATTCTTTGCCGTAACTATCATGCAGCTTAGGAGCTTCGTTTGGTGAAAATAGTGTCCAGTTACCGTTCTCATGCATGCGCTGCATAAACAGATCAGGAATCCAAAGTGCTGTGTTCATATCGTGCGTACGACGACGATCATCACCGGTGTTCTTGCGAAGCTCTAAAAACTCTTCAACATCTTTATGCCAGCATTCCAAATAGGCACAAACAGCACCTTTGCGTTTTCCGCCTTGATTAACCGCCACAGCAGTTGCATCAGCAACATTTAAGAACGGAACCACACCTTGTGAACGTCCATTGGTACCTTTGATGTGCGCGCCCATAGCACGAACCGGTGTCCAGTCGTTACCCAAACCGCCTGCAAATTTTGAAAGCAAAGCATTGTCTTTCATGGCGCTATAAATACCATCCAAATGATCAGGAATCGTCGTTAAGTAACAGCTCGATAATTGAGGACGTACCGTACCGGCATTAAACAACGTAGGTGTCGATGACATGTAATCAAACGAAGAAAGCAGCGTATAAAATTCAATGGCTTTTTGTTCGCGGTTAGACTCGCGCATGGCTAGTCCCATAGAGACCCGCATGAAAAATGCCTGGGGTAATTCGTAACGTGTGTTGTGCTCATGAATAAAATAGCGGTCATAAAGCGTTTGTAAGCCGAGGTAAGTAAATTGCTTGTCTCGATCAGGTAACAAAGCTTGGCTTAGTTTATCTAAATCAAACTCACTTAAGCTTGGGTCGAGAATGCCTTGCTGTATACCTTGTGCTATGTATTTTTTAAAGTAAGCAGGGTATAAGCTCGCCATTTCGGAGCACGTTGTTTCTTGTTGCATGCCGAGTTTGCTGAGCGCCTCGGTACGTAAGCTATTCAGTAAAAGTCTTGAGCTTACATAAGTATAATTAGGTTCTTTTTCAACCATGGCGCGAGCAGCCATAATCAATGATTTGTGCACATCTTCAAGATTAGCTTTGCTGTATAAATTACGGAGTGCATCTTTAAGAATAGGGGCTGACTCAACATCGGATAGATCAGCACACGCTTCTTCAACTAACATTTGAAGGCGATCAAGCGCAAGTGGCTTCACTTCACCATCAGGCATGGTAATTAGCGGTGCATTAGGGTTTTTAGCAACATCCGCTTCTAAGCTTGCTTCACGTGCTTTACGGCGTTCTTCGCGATATAAAACATAAGCGCGTGCAACTTTATATTCACCACTTCGCATTAAAGCTAATTCGACTTGGTCTTGAATATCTTCAATATGAATGGTGCCACCGCTTGGAAGACGACGTTGAAATGCAGAGGTAATTTGCTGTGTTAATTGTTCCAGATTGATATGCACACGATCGGAGCTGGCCGCACGACCACCTTCAACAGCAATGAAAGCCTTGGTGAGGGCAATTTTAATTTTATTTGCATCGTAAGGTGCGACTTTACCATTGCGCTTAATGGTTTTAATTGTACCTGGGGCATGTACAGTGAACTCAACAGAACTTTCATCAGATAGTACGTGTTCGGGTTCAAGTAATTGGGCCATAGTTCCTCCAAAGAAGGTAAGTTTGTGTGAGAAAAAGGGGAAAGCTTTATTTTGTCGAAACACAACATGTAGTTGTTTTTCGAGCCGAGAGTTACAATATAATGTGTTTCGTCTAAAATAACAAGGGCATAACTCTGGGTATAGCCTGTGGATAACATGTAGATTTATTTACGTGCTTTAACAACCACAGCATCACTGACATTCGACAGTCCATGTGTGTGAATATTTAGCAAACCAAGTCGAGCATAGATTTGGCTAGAGCTTCCACCATCCAAATTCAGTGCTTGTTCACACAATAGCGGTGCTCGTTTCATGAGTTCTGAAAGCGTGGTTGTTGTCATGGGCGAACGTTCGGTGACTAATAAAATAATTTTATTATCTTCTGTAATACCGAGTGCTGTTCGCTCAGCAACTCCTGGTTTTAATTTAGGTGCTTGACCGTCGATTAATAAACGTGGACCGCTTTGAATAGCAAAATCAATATGTTTGCGATGTGATTTATAATAAGTATAACTTGAAAGGTGCGGTTTGTTATTGGCTATATAAAAAACACCCCACCAGCTAATGGACTTTAATTTTGAATATCGATGCTTATGCCCAATGCGTAGCCCAAGAGGTTTGTATTGCGTATCAAAAAAACCACCGTTAATTGCAATAACAGCTTTGCTGTGCGTTGCAAAATCTTTTGCCGATGCATTTTCTTTTGATAAATCTTGAGCTGTAACAATATCTAATGCTTGTTGTTCTAAATTAATTTTAAATACATGGATATGGGACCAGGGAACCAAATTTCTATCGGCCATATCGATGTATTCAATACCAGGAGCTACATTTTTCCATGCGTGTGCGATGGAAATATTTATCCATGAAAATAAAAGAAAACAAATATAAGCCTGTATCTTGGTTTGCCTCAGCATGGTTATCTTGTATCCTTAGGTGCAGACGCTTACCTCTAAAGTATTAGGACTATCATGCGAAATTTAACGCAACAGATCAACCAAGTTCAAACAAAGCCCAAAGAAGCTTTCAATCATCTGATGGATGATGTTTTAAAACGTGCGCGAAAAATAGGTGCAACAGATGCAGCCGTTTCCGTGAATCACGATCAAGGCTTTGGTGTTGATGTACGCATGGGGGCTGTTGAAACCGTTGCGTTTAGTGAAGAAAAAGGTGTCAGTGTTGCCGTGTATGTAGGCCAGAAAAAAGGTAGTGCAACAAGTAGTGATACGTCGCCAGCGGCCCTGGATACCATGGTGAATGCGGCCTATGAGATTGCTAAAGTCAGTGCTGAAGATCCTTGTTCGGGCTTGCCTGATACTGACATCATTTCTATAGATTATCCTGAGTTAGATTTATTACATCCCTGGACCATTACACCAGAAGAAGCCGGCCAATTAGCAGAAACATGCGAATCACATGCGCGTAGTTTAGATAAGCGTATTCATAATTCAGATGGTGTTAATTTCTCAACGTATAATTTTTGCAATGGCTTTGCTAATACACGAGGCTTTTCGGGTATTGTTGAAAGCAGCCGCCATGGCATGAGCTGTTCGTTGTTGGCACAAGAGGGGGCTGGGAGTGATGCCGTGATGCAGCGCGACTACGCATACACAACCGCGCGTCATCCTGACGGGCTCATGTCGATTGATGAACTTGCGGCTTTAGCGGTCAAAAGAACCACGGATAGATTATCACCAAGACAAATAAAAACACAAAAAACACCAGTTCTATTTTCTTCCCGTGTATCCAGCAGCTTGCTTGCTTCGTTGATACAGGCGATCAGTGGTGCAAGTTTGTATCGAAAAAATTCATTTTTATTGGATAGCCTAGGCCAAACTATTTTTCCCGATCATATCAATATTTATGAAGCTCCTCATGTACTAGGTGCTTTAGGTAGCACGCCTTTTGATGGAGAAGGAATTATCACGCGCTCTAATCGCTTGATTCAAGCGGGTGTATTACAACAATATGTTTTAAGCAGTTATACGGCACGAAAACTCGGTTTAAAAACAACGGCTAATTGCGGTGGTGTGTCTAATCTTACGATTGATCCCACTGATCCAACAGCAGGTGATTTATCAGCATTACTCAAAACTATGAATCGAGGGTTATTAGTAACAGAACTTATGGGACAGGGGGTTAATGGGATTACGGGTGATTATTCGCGAGGCGCATCAGGCTTTTGGGTTGAGCACGGCCAGATCCAATATCCTGTTGATGAAATTACGATTGCGGGCAATCTAAAAGATATGTTTTTGAATATTATTGAGGTAGGCACAGATATTAACCCATCAACAGCAACGCGTTGCGGATCTATTTTAATTGAAGAAATGACGGTGGCCGGTGGGTAATCATCGCACCGGCACTCTGAGCCTCAGATATTTTATTGGGGCTTAGTTTTTGTCGCGGAATGTAATACGGCCTTTGCTTAAATCGTAAGGCGTTAATTCAACTTTAACTTTATCACCGGTTAAAATTCTGATGTAGTTTTTACGCATGCGACCAGAAATATGTGCTGTAACGATGTGACCATTTGCAAGCTCAACGCGAAACATGGTGTTAGGAAGCGTATCAATAACAACGCCTTCCATTTCAATATTATCTTCTTTTGCCATTGGGGTAAATTCTCAAAATACAAATATATAAAGACGAGTATCCTGCACGAAAATGAAAAAAATCGCAAGGTTATCTCAAGCTTATCTCGTATAAAAGTCGAACATGCCTTGAGATTGACACGTAATTTTGTGTTAAGGTGTAATGCTTGTTTGTAATTTTAACAGGGAGATGTCTTGAATACGGATAATATAACACCTCAAACACATCACAAATTGATGCCTTATTTTGTTTTTTTGCTTGCCACAGCTTTTTATTTATACGAATTTATTTTACAGGTATCACCAAGCGTCATGGCCGCACCTATTATGAAAACGTTTGGTGTGTCTGCCAGTGGTTTTGGTTTTATCTCAGCATTTTACTTTTATGCTTATGCCCCCATGCAAGTACCAGCAGGCTTGCTGTTTGATCGCTATGGCCCAAGAAAGCTTATGACATGCGCCATTGTTTTGTGTGCTTTAGGTTCTGTTTTCTTTGCAGCAACAACCAGTATTATGGCCGCCGCGGCAGGACGTTTTTTGATGGGGTTTGGTTCTGCTTTTTCGTTTATTGGCGCTTTAGTTTTATTATCGCGTTGGTTTGCCCCAACGCAATTTGCTCTATTTGCAGGAATAGCTCAGTTTATGAGCTCATTGGGGGCTATGTTTGGTGAGAGACCACTGGCTATGCTGATCAATGCTTACGGTTGGCGGAACGCAAGCTTTATTCTATCTGGCATTGGATTTATTTTAGCGCTTTTATTTTGGATATTTATCCGTGATTACCCTAACCAAGCAACTCAAGAAACGCCCAAGCATCCATTAAGTGAAGAGTGGAGGCGGTTATGTGCTGTAACAGGGCGAGGTTATACCTGGATCACAGGCCTTTATGCATGTACTATCTGGACGCCTATTGCTGTTTTTGCAGGCCTATGGGGCATTCCTTATCTTCAAGTTAAATATAACACCAGTCTGCTTGTTGCTTCAGGCATGTGCAGCATGATATGGCTTGCTATTGGTCTTGGAAGTCCTTTGATGGGCTGGTGGAGTGATCGGCTAAAAACACGACGTTTAGCGCTGGGGCTAAGCGCTTGCTTAGGTTTATTAGCTACATCGATTATTTTGTATATGCCTGATATACCCATGCCTTGGATGTATTTGGTTTTATTTATTTTGGGGTTGGGTGCAACAGGACAAACCGTTAGCTTTGCGGTCGTTAAAGATAATAATCACCCGAGCCTTGTGGGGACGGCATGTGGCTTTAATAACTTATCGGTTGTGATCGGTGCTGCTTTTTTTCAACCCATGGTTGGGGTTGTATTACACCACATCGGTGATGTGAGCATAATTGATGGTATTTCTTTATATGGCTTAATGGGGTATCAAAAAGCTTTGCTTATCATGCCTGTGAGTTATATGACAAGCTTAATACTCGTGCTTATCTTTATGAAAGAATCACACCCAGAAAATATATACACAAATAAACAATCAAAAGGATAGGTGTGTGACGATAATATTAGGCATTGATCCGGGTTCAAGAATTACTGGCTATGGCGTTATTCGTGTCAAGGGACCTCGTGTATCGTATTTAGACAGTGGTTGCATTCGAACCACTTCTGAAGAGACGCTTGGCGGAAGGTTACGCATGATATTCAATGGCATACAGCAACTTAACGAGGCATATAAACCCGACGAGGTTGCCATAGAACAAGTTTTCATGCATAAAAACGCAAATACAGCGCTTAAGTTAGGGCATGCTCGAGGGGCTGCAATGGTTGCCTGTGCAGACCAAGCCAGTACCATAGCTGAATATGCCCCCCGGCAAATTAAACTCGCAGTAGCAGGCTACGGAGCTGCGGACAAAGAACAAGTGAAACAAATGGTGATGCGCCTGCTTGTGTTAACGCGAGCGCCTCAAGAGGATGCTTCAGATGCGTTAGCAGTAGCACTTTGCCACAGCCATGTTCGGCGTGAACATTTATTAAGGAGCAAGGTATTATGATCGGTTGGTTAAAAGGGCATGTTATTGATAAGCGAGAGCCTGGTAAAATCGTACTTGATGTACAAGGCGTGGGTTATGATGTAGAAACCTCGCTACCTACGTTTTTTCAACTTGAAACCATGAATACGCCCATAAGCCTGCATATTCATACGTTGGTTCGTGAGGACGCGCTTATTTTATATGGTTTTTTAGCGTTAGATGAAAGGCATTTATTTCGAGCCTTGATTCGTGTCAACGGTGTGGGAGCAAAGCTCGCTATTGCTATTTTGTCCAGCATCAAGCCGGATGAGTTTGTACGCTGCATTCGACAAGAAAATGCAGCATTACTTACCAAGCTACCCGGTATAGGTAAAAAAACTGCAGAGCGCTTGGTTGTCGAAATGAAAGACCGGCTCCAAGATGCAGATTATTTATCGAGTCATGCCCCTATGGATGCAGCGCCATTACAGTCAGATGAGGCGGTAAAAGCATTAGAAGCTTTAGGTTATAAACCTCAAGAAGCAAACAAAGTGATTCAAAAACTTGATGACGGCCAAAAGTCTTGTGAGCAGTTGATTCGAGAGGCTTTACAAAGTTTAGCTGTTAGATAATGCATGACCATGTCGAGGGCAACAAGGAAAATAAATTCTAATAATTAAGCCGCTATGTTTCTGGGGTGTGCAAAGCTCAATGCGGGCATGGTGCAATTCGCATATTTGTTTAACGATTGCGAGTCCAAGTCCGCTACCGGAGCTTTTATTTCCAAGCACACGGAAAAATCGCTCAAACACACGGGTGTGTAATTCTTTAGGGATACCCGGGCCATTGTCTTCAACCTCTAACATGACATGCCCATCATCAGGTCGTACACGTACCGAAATTAAACCATGCTCATCGGTATAACGAATCGCATTGTCAATTAAATTTCTAAGCAAAATACAGATGGCCGTTGTGTTTCCTTGGAAATACGGTGTGTTTTTAGCCGCTTGAAATTCAAGGTCAGCATGTTTTTCAATGGCTAAAGGTGTCATCATGGCGAGGATTTCACGTGTTACACGGATTAAATCAACCGATTCGAATCCTGTAATGTTGGGTGTATCTGGAACCAAACGACTCATGGTTAGTAGCTGCTGAACAATATGTGTGCTTCGATTCACGCTGGTGATGAGTTTAGTTATGGCGGTATTTTTTTCCTCTAAAATAGGGGTGTTAAGCGCTACTTGCGCTTGTGTTTTGATTGCGGCAAGTGGTGTTTTTAGTTCGTGAGCGGCATCAGAGGCGAATCGCTTTTCACGTTCAAACCCTTCTTGAAGCCTAAAAAAGAGTTTATTGAGTTCATCAACCATGGGCTTAATTTCTTCAGGTATAGCATCTAAACTTACTGGCTCTAAATGAGTTGGAGCACGATAGGCTACTTCTTTTGCAACGCGATCGATACTCAGCAAGCCGCGTCCAATGATAATCCAGATAAGCAGGCCTGATAAAGGAAACGTCAGTAGCATAATATATAAGTCATCGTGTGCTATACGTCGAGCTAATTCGTTGCGTATATGATAGCGCTCGGCTAAGATTAATCGCGACCCAGAAGGTTTACTTAATGTGCTAAAAATGCGCCAGCGCTCATGATTGATAACGGCGCTATTAAAGCCATCATGTATGGTATCAAGATCTAACAGAGGCGCATTGGGCGAGTGAAGTAAGCGTTGACCACTGTTAGACCAAAGCTCAAAACTAAAGCGATCCATCATGGTATCGAGTGAAGGGTGTTTGGGGTCGGTTGCAGGGATATGCAGTAGTGCTGCTTGGATAGGTTTTAACGAAGCTTCATCTAGATTATCACCTAAGAACGTCGCATAGGATAACCCAGCAACAGCCATGAGCGTATCTAAATGTTCTTGAATATCTTTTTCATCCAGATAATAGTTTCCAATCGCCGTAAGAAGCGTGGTTAGGCTTATCGCCAATAAGAGGTTAATCAGAAGAAATTTTCGAATGGATTTTTTCAAACGATTACCTCGTTAAGAAGCGTTAGAGTCTTTCTCGGCGATGTATCCAATGCCACGAATGGTTCGAATAAAATCTGCCTGTAATTTTTTTCGCAAATTATGTATGTGCACTTCGAGCACGTTACTATCTAAGTCATCATCCCAACCATACATGCTTTGCATGAGTTGTTCGCGTGATAAGGCATGGCCGGCATTTTCAAGTAATTTTTGAAGTAGAGCAAACTCCCGACGAGAGATATTTACTTCTGTGTTATTGAGCAAAACGGTATGTGCTGAAGGATTAAGTGTTATATTTTTATACTTAATAAGGGTATCTGCACGGCCTTGAGAGCGTCGAACCAGTGCTCTTATACGGGCTGTCAGTTCGTTTAAATCAAACGGTTTAAACATGTAATCATCTGCTCCGGCATCTAATCCTTCAATGCGATCTTCGACGGATTCACGGGCAGTTAAGATAATAACAGGGGTTGTGTTTCCTGCTTGGCGAATACTTTTTAATAAGCTGAGCCCAGATAGTTTAGGTAGACTTAAGTCTAAAATCATGAGTTCAAACGACTCAGCATGCAGGGCAGCGCGCGCAGACTCACCATCTTTTAGCCAATCAACCACATAGCCAAATTGCGTGAGTCCTGTTTTAACCGCATCACCGAGTAATTCGTCATCTTCTATGAGCAATAGCCGCATGGCAATCCTTTGCTTTAGCGCTTATGAACGACTTTGGGCGCGTTTTTTTAATGTATGATTCGGTGCTACAGGTTCTTTAACATGTTTTGCTAGGTATAAGGCTTGAAGCAAAACAAAGATAAACGTAAACCCAGCGCCACCAAATAATTTGAAATTAACCCATGTTGGTGTATCAAAATGATAAGCGATATAAATATTAGTGAAGCCCATGGTTATAAAGAAAACAGTCCATGCATAGCTTAGGCGACGCCAAATTTGAAGGGGCAGTGAGATATTGTTTTCCATGATTTTTTGAATCACAGGCTTATTTCCAATAAAAACAGAGCCAAAAAATATCACGGCTGATAGCCAATAAATTACGGTTGGTTTCCATTTAATAAACCATGGATCATGAAAAATAAGAGTTGCACCACCTAAAACGCAAATAAGCACAAGGCTAATAAGATGCAACTTTTCGTAACGTTGGTATTTTAATCTGAAAAAAACGACCTGAACGACAGAAAGAACCATGGCTGCAGCCGTGGCTGTGTATATACCAAACCATTTAAAGCATAAGAAAAAAATTAAAATAGGAAAAAAATCAAACAATAATTTCATGGGTTAATTATTCATATTGATATGGATGTTTTGAGTATATCACAGTTGTGGTTGATTCATTATTTAATACGACTTAATGGCAAGGAGCGATAATAATATTCTACTTTTTTCAAGAAATAAAAGCATGACTGCTATTGTGGTAGCTTTGTTGCATCTGGGAGAAGGAAATTCGTCAAGCGGCAGGGTCTAGCTCCAAGTGCGACATATGGTACTGACAAGCTTAATAAGATGGAGCCAAAGGAAGGAACGCGTAACAAAAATAGAAGATGCTAAAGAAAAATATGCTGATGAATTTGAAAAGCACGGCACCAAGCATCTTAAAATTAGCAAAGATTAAGTTGAATTACGACACAAAATACCGTTAAAGTTATTAACAGTTAATAAAGCATGCTGAACCACTGATTAAGCAGTGGCGGCGAGGGTTGTCGCGCTTGGTTCTAGATACTGCAGAAGCCTCACTAATGGTGATAACTCCCATTATCACCATTAGTGGAAATAGCTGTTCGTGTAGTTAATAACCTCATGCTTTCCAAAACCATCTGTTCGAGCTATCTGTATATCGTCTTTGCTTGAAACGCACTTCCAAGTCTGTTGGTTATACGTGTAGCTTCCGTTTGTTTGGCAAAATACATCCATATCAAAAATTCCAATATTTTTTTGAGCTTGCTTGGTTCGTGCTGAGTAAAAAACAAAAGCAGCTATATTATTTGCTCTCATATCCGATCCAAGTAACTGACTAGCTGCATATGATGTTTTCGATGAAATATCAGTTTGATACTGTAAAAATGGAGATTTTGTCAAATCTATACCATGCTTTGTTTTAATACACACATTAAATGCTGTGAGTAATGTATTCACATAGCCCAGCTCAGCCTCTGTGTCTTGGTTGAATTTCAACCTATAATAAGCCACTTCGGTAAGTGCTGTTTTAATATCCAGCGAACCATACCAAAGCGATGGTTCAAACAAACGTCCAAATCGTGAACCATACTCAAGCGGCGGATAACGAAACGGCGTAAATATTAACGGATCTGAGATCTGAGTATAAATTTCTGGTTTGGCGTTATCTAATAGATCTTCGAGTATGTCGTATTCTTCTAGCGTATCAACAAGATCTCGAGAATTTAAAATATGCTGTGCTTCAACCACCCTCCAAGGCTCCTGCTGCAGTTCACAGATATGTGTACCACCCTGACAAGTATTCCAAATACTCACAGCTTACCCCGCATGGCATCTAAATAATTAAGCACAAGAATCATACCTTGTATATGCTTTATCTCATCGATAGGTTTTTTGTGATTAAAATAAGTATTCTTGCTCTGAAGCCATGCGCGTGCTTTATCATGGTGGTTTCCAACTAAAGCATTTAAGCTTCTATAAATACGCAAAAGTAAAAGAGCTAACTCCCCTTCTTTGCTATTTGGAGATATTAACTTTTTGCCTTGGTGAAGCCGTGTGGCACTCGACTCACTGATGCCAATGATTTCACTTAAATCCTTTCCTGATAACTTTAAGTATGATGCCATATTAATAAGTGCTTTGCTTAATACGCGTTCTTTTTCGTTTGAAATAGCTAGTATTTTATTCAAACTAAGCGCCCTCCTTCTAGTGTGTTGCATATTAAATTATATGATTGATTTGTTTAATATGCAATGATTTGCAAAAGCACTCCTACGGAACCACACCTAAGAAAACAGCCATTTGTAGTCTAGCCTCTTGTTTTGTACCAATGGCTTTTGCATGTGTTTTAATTGAGTTAAACAAACTAGCTTTATTTCTTCCCACAAGAAATGAAGCTATCTCTGCTGTGATTTCGGAAGGTATTGTAATCGTTTCTTTTATTCCAGGTACACCAAAAGTATCCATCTGAACCAATGGGCCTACTGCCCGAGTAAACTCTGACTCGCCATTATGACGTAAGTCTAATCGAGCACGAACATCCCCGAGCTCGTTTAGAAAAATATCAATTTTCTTAGGAGATTTTTTTCTAAATAAACCGTTACCATGTAAATTGATTAAAGTAACATGGGGTGGAATGACCTGGATAAAGCTACGTAATTCTAGGGCGCGCATTTTAGCGATACCATTTCTGCTCAAATTAAGCGAGGTCACGCCCTTTGGAATGGCGGCAAAGGCCGGCGCTAATTCAATAGCTGATTTATAGTTAAACAAATAATTTAAGTTCAAATCAAGCGAGGTTACACTTACGGCTATGGCGGCAAAGGCCTGGGCTAATTCAGCGCCGGTATTTCGAAATAAGTTGTTTCCAGACAAATTAAGAGAGGTCACGCCTTTTGGAATAGCAGCAAAGACCCACGCTAACTCATCGCCGGTAAAAGCGTCTAAGTTGTTCGCACTCAAATTGAGCAAGGTCACACCTTCTGGAATACCTTTAAACGCTTGCACTAATTTAGCGCTTAAGTGGTTCATACTTAAATCAAGTGAGGTCACGCTTTTCGGAATCGCTTTAAACGCCTGTATTAATTCAGCGCAGGTATTACTATTGCATAAATGGTTCATGCTCAAATCAAGTGAGGTTACGCCGTCAGGGATCGCTTCAAACGCCTGTATTAATTCAGCGCCGGTATTATTAATGCCTAACTCGTTCATGCTCAAATCAAGTGAGGTCACGCCGTCAGGGATCGCTGCATAAGCAAGCGTCATTGTAGGGTAATTGCTAATGTTTAAATGAAAATACATAAATCACTGATTAATAATAAGGCAAGAGATCGCCGTTAAAAAATAAGGGGCATGATAACACTTCGTGGTCAATAAAAAAACACTATCGCCGGTTGTGAAAGACACAGCAGTTAAATTGATATCTATCAAGCGAATACATTGCACTTTATTCTCAAATTTAGGAAGATAAGAAATGCGCACACCTAAAGCCCCTACTTATGAGTCACACCAGTACACCACAACCGCTTTTTGATACCCTCGATCACCTCCAGGAGCAATCGGAAGATGCACGTTTTTGGAGTTATCTTGATACCGCCTACGCTATCGATGATATCGTCGTAGCCTCGCAATTTTTACAAGCCTACAAAGGCAGTCAAGGCACGTTTAATGCTTATCGGCGTGAGGTCGAACGTTTCTTGCATTGGGCTGCTTTAATTGCCGAAAAAAAATTAGATGATTTAGGACGTGAAGATATCGAGGCGTTTATTGAGTTTTGCCAGGCACCACCCAAAAATTGGATTGGTGTTTCAAAACCCGCGCGTTTTAGTTTAAAAAACGGTCAACGTATACCTAACCCTGCTTGGCGCCCTTTTGTTGCGACGGTATCCAAAGCTGCTCACAGGCGTGGCCAAACACCGCAGATTAAAAGCTTTGAGCTATCTCAGGCATCGCTCAATGATTTGTTTGCTATCTTAAGCAGCTTTTATCATTATCTTGTGCAGGAAGAGCATGCACGTGTTAACCCCTTTGCTTTGGTCCGTCAGAAGAGCCGATTTATTCGAAAAATTCAAGGCGCGAGCAAGATCAGGCGTTTGTCTGAGTTGCAATGGCAATACATTGTAGAAAATACTCAAAAACTTGCTGAAAAATTTCCCGATGAATACGAGCGAACGTTGTTTATTTTATCGGCTCTTTATGCCATGTACCTTAGGATTTCTGAGCTCACGGCTAATCCGCGCTGGGCACCACAAATGAATCACTTTACACGTGATGGTGATGGTAATTGGTGGTTTACCACGGTAGGTAAAGGGAATAAAGAACGGCAAATTGCCGTAAGCGAAGCGATGCTAGAAGCCCTCAAACGTTGGCGGAAATATCTAGCATACTCTCCCCTACCGTCTCCTGCTGACTATGCCCCGTTGATTCCCAAAAATCGTGGACGTGGCCCTATTACAAGTACAAATCAAATTCGAATTTTAGTTCAGGCGGCATTTGATGCGGCTATCGAGCAGTTGCATCACGATAAATTATCAGAGGAAGCTGAAACGCTCTATGAAGCAACGGTCCATTGGTTACGGCATACCGGGATTTCTGATGATGTAAAAGTACGACCCCGAGAACATGTACGTGATGACGCAGGCCATAGTTCAAGTGCAATCACTGATAAATATATTGATATTGAGCTACGTGAACGTCATGAATCGGCACGTAAAAAGCGTATTGTTGATGATGAATTTATTTAAGGAGCATGACAGGATGTCAAAAAAAATACTCACAACCACAGCGGGAAACCCTATTGATGATAATCAGAACAGCATAACAGCAGGCGAGCGTGGCCCTGTTTTAATGCAAGATTATGAGCTTATTGAAAAGCTTGCTCATCAAAACCGTGAACGTATACCCGAGCGTGTGGTGCATGCCAAGGGCTGGGGAGCACACGGCGTATTTACCGTAACTCAGGATGTGACAGCTTATACCAAAGCTAAAATTTTTGAAAAAATCGGCAAGAAAACAGATCTTATTGCGCGCTTCTCAACGGTTGCTGGTGAGTTGGGTGCAGCGGATGCTGAGCGTGATGTGCGTGGGTTTGCTGTTAAATTTTACACAGAAGAAGGCAATTGGGATTTAGTTGGAAATAATACCCCTGTTTTTTTTGTACGTGATCCTTATAAGTTCCCTGATTTTATTCATACACAAAAACGTCATCCAAAAACCAATTTAAGAAGTCCTACGGCGATGTGGGATTTTTGGTCGCTTTCACCTGAGAGCTTACATCAAATAACGATTTTATTTTCTGACCGAGGATTACCTCAATCTGTACGTCATATGGATGGTTTTGGCTCACATACGTTTAGCTTAATTAATGCTGATAATCAGCGTGTATGGACCAAATTTCACTTTAAAAATCATCAGGGGCACCGTCATTGGACCAATGCTGAAGCCGCTGAGATTGTAGGAAAAACACGGGAATCAACACAAGAAGATTTATTTAACGCAATTGATTCTAATAATCATCCAAAATGGACGTTGTCGATTCAAATCATGCAGGAAAGCGAAGCGCGTGATGCTAAAATCAATCCATTTGATATAACCAAAGTGTGGCCTCATGGTGACTTCCCGCTGCATGAAGTTGGTGTTATGGAGCTCAATCGTAATCCTGATAATTATTTTTCTGAAATTGAGCAATTAGCTTTCTCGCCATCCAATATTATTCCTGGCATAGGATTTTCACCGGATAAAATGCTCCAAGGCCGACTTTTTGCGTATGCTGATGCGCATCGTCATCGTATAGGAACGCATTATGAGGCATTACCTATCAATGCCCCACGCTGCCCTGTACATCATTATCATAAAGATGGTGCGATGCGATTTTATGACAATAATACAAAAAATCCGGATGCTTATTATGAGCCAAATAGCTTTGATGGCCCTGTTGAAAACAAAGCTTTTAAAGAGCCAGCGTTAAGTTTAGATGGTGATGCCGATCGTTTTGAACATCACTTTGATCATAGCCTTAATCATAGTGATAGTGATTTTGTCCAAGTCAGGAATTTATTTAATCTATTTGATGGGGAACAACGCGCACGCTTATTCTCAAACATTGCAGCAGCAATGACGGGCGTGCCAAAATCTATTGTTGAGCGACAGCTGGCTTTGTTTGAGCAGGTAGATAAAGCGTATGCTACTGGCGTTAGGTTAGCACTGGGCCAATAAGCTGTGTATGGCCGGGATCAAGTCAGAAGCAAGAAGTCCTGGCCCACCTTGCTTCTTAAGTATGATATCACCTGCTTTAGCATGTAAAAGAACACCCATTTGAGTGGCGTTCCACGGGGTTAAGCCTTGCGCCCTAAGCGCCGCAATCACGCCACTCAATACATCCCCCATGCCTGCTGAAGCCATGCCTGGGTTGCCTGCGTAACAGATACGGGGCGCCTTTTTATTCGTGCATACCAAGCTCCCAGAGCCTTTTAAAACAAAAGTGCCACCAAACCGTGCTTGCAGTGCTAATATTGCTTGAACGCGATGAGCTTGAACTTCAGCAATAGAGATCTTTAGCAAGCGCGCGGCCTCCCCTGGATGCGGGGTAAAAATAACGTCAGTACGTGGCTTCCAGGCCGCTTGTTTTTTAGCGAGCCAGTTGAGCCCATCGGCATCGATTAATAAAGGGATTTTAGCTTGCAAGCATACAGCATCAAATAAATTTTCGGACCAGCTGCTTTGCCCAAGACCAGGGCCCAAAACAATCATGGTTGCACGCGACAAGCATGTTTTAAGTGCTTCATCTTGAGGAGAACTTAAACCATAACATAAAAGCTCAGGGCGACCACTCACAACGGCAGCCACATGTTCAGGGCGCGTAATAACCGTCACAAGCCCTGCCCCAACACGTAAAGCTGCCTCAGCTGCAAGCCGCACAGCTCCAGGCATGCCATAATCACCACCGATTATGAGTACATGACCAAACGAGCCTTTGTTTGCGTTATTCGCTCGAGGTTTGAGCCAGCCTTTCATACTAGAAAATGCTAATGCTTGTAATGTCATGTTCGAGCACCTTTTATCCATCATAAAGTATGGTTAATATTTTTTCTTCCAAAGATTTTGCACGACGTATGGGGTGATTGACGCCATTTATAATAATTGAAAAGATAAGTCTTTTTCCTTCAGCGTCATGCATATAGCCCGACAATGATGACATATCATGCATTGAGCCTGTTTTAGCAACAATATTATTAGCAAGCTTTGTATTTTTCATCCGCTCTTGTAGATTTCCTGATACTCCGGCCTTAGGCAATGCTTTAGAAAAAATAGGCCTCAATTTATCATCATGATAGATTGCCGTAAGTAACGCTGTCATGTGTTCTGGTGCTACTAAATTATAGCGGGTTCCCATGCCATCGGCTAAATCAAGCTGTGTCATATCAAGTTTAGTATGTTGTTGTATGATTTTCTTGATAGCAAAAGCGCCTTGCTTATAATTTCCCTCATGCATGACAGAAAAACCTAATTGTTTTGTGAGAGCATTAGCATAAAGATTATCTGAAACTTTAAGCATATGACCAACTAAGTCACTTAATGCCGGCGAAAGCACATGAGCTATAAATTTAGCTTTAGCTGGTGTATGCCCTATGCTAATTTTACCGTCAAGTATAATATTATTTTTCTTGAGTGCTTTGCGTATAAGCTGTATCGCCAATAAATTTGGGTCAGGTACTGAGAAATACATGAGCCGAGGTTGCTCGTTCGTAGCTAAACAGCCATATAATCTTAAAGTATTATGAGGTTTAATCTCGATATCTAGATTACAATGCTGATTTGCTTGTTCATGCGAAACGGTGACCACTTGGTTTATAAGTTTTAATGCGGGTTGTGCGTTTTTAGGTTTGATTTGAATTAACTCGCCACGCTTTTTGGCATGAACAACATACGTTTCTGCATTCTCATCAAGCATCACCGTTGTATCAGGTGCGGCGTAATACCAACCCAGATCTTCATATGATATTCCATTGGGATAGTCTGGGGTTTTGAAGCGCGAGGTATCTAAAACAAAATCACCTGTGATGTGCGTTATTTTATTGTTTTTAAGTTCTGTGATTAAAGCTATTAAATCATGTTTACTTAACGAAGGATCCCCTCCAAACGAAAGATAAATATTCTGATTTTTTTCTGAGAGTTTGGTTTCAAATTGATGCTCGGGGCCAAAATAGTATAGTGCCGCAGCAGCCGTAAATAATTTCATGCCACTTGCAGGAACTAAAAGCTTATCCGAGTTTTGCTGATAAACAACCGCGTTAGAAGCAGCGTTCTTAACATGTATCCCAACGGTTGCATGGGGTAATTGCTCAGCAATGAGCGTGTTAATTTTTTCTGATACATCGTTAGATAAAGCAGCATGATTAAATAAGCACCCTACAAGAATCCAAAGCCCTAGATAATATCGCATATGAAAATTATGGAGCCGTTGTTGATGCACAAAATGATTCATATAGGTTATCCGTATACTCATGAATACTGTTAGCTGAGCTACAAAATATACTGCCCCCAATCATCGTTGTCACAAGACCAAATCCTCCAAGGGCAATACCTGGCAGAGCAAGCCCTGCAAGATTAAGTGCAGCAAAAGCAATTGCAATCGCGGTAACACCTAAGGCTGTTATAAATCCAGCTAAAACTTGCATGTCTAAAGCAGCGTGAATTGAATCGTGTAAAATCGTTTCATCATGATCTGTTTCTCTATCAGGAGGAGAACGTTCGAAGTTGAGCTGGCTTAATCTATCATGTATTTCGTCAGAACGCGTTCGAAGCCCGTTTAATTCCTCAGTAAGTGATGTCACTTCTTGTTCACGTTGAATCTCTTTTGCTTGATTTGCTGCTTTCTCCGCATTAGCGGACCTATCTTCAGCTATCTTTTTGATGGTATTAATAAGCTCACCTAAGCATGTACGATAGTCATCCAGCGGAACGATAGAATCTTCATGACTTATCTTATCTAAACTTGGCACCAAGGTTAATTGAAGGTGAGTTAAATCCGTCGCACGATCTTTATAATGATTAAGGGCGTTATCAAAACTTGCTTGTGCTCCCAAGAATTCTTTTTGCTCCAATAAAGTTTGGGCCTCTCTTGCTTTATTAGTCACATGCTGGATGATTTGCTGAATATATTCAATTGGATTTGGGGTATCTTCTTGAGGGGACTGCTCTTCCGATGTCATGACTCACTCCAATGATTAACGCCTGATTTTTTAGATAAAATTTCAATAAAAGCAAGATGCTCTGCAAGCTCTTGATCTGTAGCACGTAGAACCGATGATGTGCTCGATAAAGCAGGGGCTTGCTGGTTAAGTTCTTGATCTTTTCCCGCCTTGCTATCACTGTCTTCGTTTTCGCCAAACAACGTGGCCTGACCACCGGTCATGGCTAGGTAGACTAAGCCTAAGAGCTCAGAGTCAAGTAATGCGCCATGGAGCTTCCTGTGGCTATTACCTACATCGTAACGTTTGCAAAGTGCATCTAAATTATTACGCTGGCCAGGATGCTTTTTCTTGGCCATAACTAGGGTGTCTAATATAGAACAGTGTGATTCAAGAGATTTACTCCAAGACGCGCGCTTTAATTCAGCATTCAAAAAACCGACATCAAACGGTGCGTTATGAATAATCAGCTCTGCACCATCCACAAAGTCTATGAAATCCTGCATAACCTCGTTAAAGCGTGGTTTATCTTCTAAAAACTCATTGCGAATTCCGTGAACTTTAGCGGCACCTTCATCAATCGCTCGATCAGGGTTCAAATAAACATGGAACTGCTCACCTGTCAGCTGGCGGTCTATGAGCTCCAAACAACCAATTTCAATAATGCGGTGGCCCGCTGCGTGCCCTATCCCGGTTGTCTCTGTATCTAAAACAACTTGTCGTAACATCTTAGGCCTCTTTTGCTAGAAATGCATCAATAGCACCGGTTGCTAGTTCATCTGCTATTTCATTTTCGGGATGCCCTGAGTGTCCTTTGACCCAGTGCCAACGAATTTCATGTTGTGTCGCAAGTTGATCAAGAGCTTGCCAAAGGTCGGCATTTTTTACAGGTTCTTTTTTTGAGTTGCGCCAGCCCTTTTTTTTCCACTGTGCCATCCAACTGAGCATGCCTTGGCGAAGATATTGAGAATCGGTATATAAATCAACGGTGCACGTTTGTGTTAAAGCAGTTAACCCTTCGATGGCTGCTTGTAACTCCATGCGATTATTGGTTGTATGTGGCATGCTGCCCGAAATTTTTTTTTCTTTACCATTATAACGAAGCAATGCGCCCCAGCCACCAGGCCCTGGGTTTCCTCGGCAGGCACCATCTGTAAAGATTTCAACAGTCATAGTTTTTCCTAAACGCTGTTTTAAATACTATGGTCGCAATTGTACCACACCCTTCGGCGATAGCCTCGTTATTATGTAATATTTATGTTAGGATTTCTGCTGACGTTAATTAACAACAGGTTTTGTGTGGAAGTAACCAAGCACCAACATCCTCCGGCTCTTCGTGTTTTTTTTGCTACTGAAATGTGGGAAAGATACGGTTTTTATGTGGTTCAAACGTTACTTGCGCTTTATTTAGCCCTCCACTTCTCCTGGCCTGATAAGCAGATTTATGCACTTATTGGCTCATTCACAGCACTCACCTATATCTCTCCTGTATTGGGTGGCTGGATTGCTGATCATTTAATTGGACAAAAACGAGCGACCCTACTTGGCGCTGTCTTTTTATTATTGAGTTATTTGTTTTTAGGTCTTTACGCATCAGATCATAGCCTACCTTTTGCCTTAGCTGGCATTGCTGTTGGGACAGGTTTATTAAAATCTAATATTTCATCACTCTTAGGCAATCAATACCCTGAAAATTCAGCAAGCCGAGAGCGGGGTTTTACTATTTTTTACATGGGTATTACGACCGGTATTATTTTGGGAACAACGCTCCCTAGTTATTTGAACCGTCATTTTGGCTGGTCTGTATCGTTTATGAGTGCGGCAATTGGGATTTCATTGGGAATTATGATCTTTTCGTTAGGTATTAAATGCTATCGGATTAGAGATTATAAGCCTTACCAATACAGCTTTAAACGAACACTTCAAGCATTACTGATGATTTCTTTTTTATGGGGTATTTCTGTTTTAATTATGCGCTTACCTGCCCTGGCAGACAGCGTTTTTTTTGCGGTAACGTTAGGTTCGTTAGGCTACCTTGTATATTGCACACGGCAAGAAGAGTCATCGCAAGGCCGAAAAACCATGGTCATTTTGTTGCTCTGCATCATATCAGCCATGTTTTGGGCTTTTTATTTTCAAATGTTCCTCTCCCTCACCTTGTTTATTTCGCGTGTGATTCAACCTAATCTTGTTGGTTTTCCTTTTCCTCCACCTTATTATGTTGCGATTCAAAGTTTTGGTATGATTATTATCGGACTGTTTTTATCACGTAAAAAAACAAAAGCGTATCCCTTTCAAAATACAATTCGAGCAGGAAATAAGTTTTTATTAGCCATGATCGTCATGACCTGTGCATACGCATTGATTGTTTTTGTGGCGCATATAAGTATAAACACACAAAGTTTATTGTCACCGTTATGGATTATTCCGGCCTACCTTATGATCTCGTTGGCTGAACTGCTGTTATCGCCTGTTGGTTTGTGCGCAATCACTGTACTTGCCAACCGAAGTCGAGTGAGCACGATGATGGGGATTTTCTTTGTTTCTTTAGGAATTGGTGGATTTTTGTCTGGAAAATTAGCGACAATAACCGCTATTCCGCAAGGTGATTTATCATTACTTGCAATTAAGCAACATTATGGAGCGTCGTTTATTATTATTCTAGAAATTTTGGCTGGCCTTACCGTACTTTGTATAGGCGTGAATGCCATCATCAAACGCTTAATGAACAGCTCTTTGATTCCACAAGCTTCATAACTTTAGGCATGGCTTCAGGAAATGAAAATGTATTAAACTCTCTTCGTGTGACCCAACGCAAATCGAGTTGAGACTCATGGCAGCAGGCATGCCCTGTGTATTTATCTACCCGAAACACATGCAAACAAACGCTCTTCTCAGGGTAGCAATGCCTCACTTCGCCAAGATAGCTATATTTTTCAATAACAAGACCTACTTCCTCAAGCACTTCGCGCTTGAGTGCGGCAGAAGCCGCCTCATCTGACTCAAGCTTACCGCCGGGTACTTCCCACATCCCACCATGATCAACATCTAACGAGCGCCTCGTAATCAAGATACGATCAGAGGCGTCCGTAATAAAAGCAAGTGCGACATGCATCATGTTAAACGACCATGACATAGCTTGTATTTTTTATTTGAACCACAGGGACAAGGATCGTTTCGCCCAACTTTTTGGGGGTCGCGTCGGAATGTCGTTGTAGCCGATGCATCATCTGATTCCAAAAGGTTTTCGTCGGTCGGATGAGCAAGTTTTAGCGGCTCAATATGTTCGGCTCGGCGCTGTTCTTCAACTGCGTCTACATCTTCAGGCAAAGATACTTCCACCGAAAGTAAAAGCTTAACGATATCAAACTTTAGATTTTCTAAAAACGTTGTGAAAAGCTCAAAGGCTTCTCGCTTGTACTCTTGTTTAGGATCTTTTTGTGCATAGCCTCTTAAATGAATACCTTGTCTTAAATAATCCATCGCGGACAAATGCTCGCGCCAATGGTGATCCATGCTTTGTAATAAAATAGATTTTTCAAATTGAACAAGCATCTCTCGACCCAACGTATCTTCTTTGAGTTGATAATGGGCTTTTGCTAACGCATTGAGTCGCTCATTAATTTGCTCTGGCTGTATACTATGATCCTCTTCAAGCCAATGGCTTAAAGATACATCAAGCTTAAACTCATCCGTTAGTAGCGCTTGTAAGCTTTGAATATCCCATTGATCTTCTAAGCTATTGGATGGAAAATATTGCTCAATCAATTTATCAATCACGGCTGTCATCATATTGAGAACGGTTTCGTGCGAATCTTTCATGTTCATAATTTCGGCACGTTGTGAATACATGACTTTTCGCTGGTCATTGGCTACATTATCATAACCAAGTAATTGCTTTCTTATATCAAAATGATGACCTTCAAGTTTGCGCTGAGCATTCTCAATAGCTTTGCTCACAAGCTTATGCTCAATCGGCTCACCTGGCTTCATACCTAATCGTCGCATCATCGATGTCACACGTTCTGATGCAAAAATGCGCATTAAGTTATCATCAAGCGATAAGTAAAAACGACTACTTCCAGGATCGCCTTGTCGACCCGATCGCCCTCGTAGTTGATTATCAATACGTCGAGACTCATGGCGCTCAGAAGCAATAATACGTAAGCCCCCTGCTTTTAATACTTCATCATGCAGTACTTGCCAATCGGCTTTTAAAGCATCCCGCTCAGCATCTGTGGCATCGTCTGGGAGTGCTGACAATTGCGCTTTTAAACTTCCACCAAGCACAATATCGGTTCCTCGCCCTGCCATATTCGTTGCAATCGTGACAACACCCGGCCGACCAGCTTCCGCAATAATATGCGCTTCTTTTTCATGGAATTTAGCATTAAGTACTTGATGAGGAACTTTTGCTTTCTTCAATAATTTATGAAGAAGTTCAGAAGCTTCAATAGACGCAGTTCCGACTAAAACAGGTTGTTTTCGTTTGATACAATCACGAATATCTTCAATGACTGCTTGGTATTTATCTTCTTGTGTAAGATAAACTAAGTCGGCATCATCTTTTCGATTCATGCCTTTATTCGTTGGAATAACAACCACTTCTAAATTATAAATTTCTTGAAACTCAAAGGCTTCGGTATCGGCCGTACCTGTCATCCCAGATAATTTATCGTAGAGCCTAAAAAAGTTCTGAAATGTAATAGAAGCAAGCGTTTGATTTTCATTTTCAATGGATACATTTTCTTTTGCTTCAACGGCTTGATGCAAGCCTTCAGACCAGCGTCGGCCGGGCATGGTTCGACCTGTATGCTCGTCAACAATTACAACTTTATTATTTTGAACAATGTAATCTACATCACGATGAAACATAAGATGCGCGCGTAACGCAGCATTGACATGATGCATGAGCATAATATTACTTGCGTGATAAAGACTATCACCTGACTCAAGTAGGCCGGCTTTATTAAGTAATTGCTCGATATTTTGATGGCCTGTTTCGGTCAAGTGGACTTGTTTTTGTTTTTCATCAAGCGTGTAATCACCCGTTTCTTCTTGATTCTCCAAAGCAATATCATCAGTAGAATTTGTTTTTTGAAGAACAAGCTTAGGAATAAGTTTATTAATTTTAATATATAAAGCTGAGCTGTCTTCAGCTGCACCTGAAATAATTAACGGCGTACGGGCCTCATCAATCAGAATCGAATCAACTTCATCGACCACCGCAAAATTAAGTTCACGCTGAACTTTTTCTTCGGGGCTAAATGCCATGTTATCTCTAAGATAATCAAACCCAAACTCATTATTGGTACCATAAAGAATATCTTTACTGTATGCATCTTGCTTCTCGGAGTGCGTCATATCACCATGAATAACGCCCACGTTTAAATCCAAAAATTCAAAAATAGGTTCCATCCATTGGCTATCACGTTTAGCCAAGTAATCATTGACGGTTACAACGTGTACGCCACGCCCCGAAATAGCGTTTAAATAGGAGGGCAGTGTTGCGACCAAGGTTTTACCTTCACCTGTACGCATTTCGGCAATATTACCTTCATGTAGAACCATGCCACCAATCATTTGTACATCAAAATGACGTAAGTTCAACGTTCGTACAGAGGCTTCTCGAACCACGGCAAATGCTTCAGGAAGCAGCGCATCGATGCCTTCGTTTGCATCAAGACGTTTTCTAAATTCAGCTGTTTTAGCGGTAAGTTCAGCATCGGTTAAGGCTTGCATGCTAGGCTCTAATGCATTGATCATATGAACCGTTTTTTGCATGCGTTTTAAAGTTCGTTCGTTGCGACTACCTAATACACTTTTAATCAACGTCGTTAACATGGCCCCAATAATCCTTGTGTTTGCTCGCAGTATGAGAGACGCCTAATTTACTAGATTTTAAATCATAAATCCATCTGAAGATTAAGATTTAGGTTAAGATTAAAAATCTTCCATTTGCGCTAATCGCTCGACTAAGGCGTTTAAATTTTGTTTTTCCTGAATGCTTTGGATTTTTAACAGCTCTGATTTCCATCGACGAGCACCGGGCAAACCATGCACAAGATTAAGAATAGGCTTAAAAATACGATGTATCGTTTCATGCCGTGCATGATCCGAATGTACATAAGCAAAATAATTCTGAAGCACTTCTGTTCTAGAAGGCATAGCAATAGCGGGATATAAATCATGATGAATTTTGGCAATCGCATAAGGATCGCGACAAGCTAGTCTTCCGAGCATCACACCATCTACATGTTTTAGATGCGCTTGTATCGCCTCAATGCTTTCGATATGCCCGTTGATCACAACAGGTATATTTTCAGGTAAGCTTGTTTTAATACGATAAACATACTCGTGCTTTATCGGCGGAACCGTACGGTTTTGCTTGGGATTTAAGCCCGTCAACCATGCTTTTCGTGCATGGACAACTAATTTATCACTGCCTGCTTGAATAATATAATTTATAAAATTCTCAAAAAACTCATAGCTATCGTCATGATCAACTCCAATACGTGTTTTTGCTGTTACTGGGATGCATACAGCAGTTTTCATGGCAGTAATGCACTCGGCTACTAACTCAGGCGATCGCATCATGCAAGCCCCAAAATTGCCTGATATTACCCGATCACTTGGACAACCTAAATTTAAATTAATTTCAGAAAAACCAGCATCTTCAGCTTGCTTCGCAGCAACAGCAAGTGCTTGCGGATCCGAACCACCCAGCTGCATAGCCACAGGCGTTTCTGCTGGATGAAAATCCAGTGCCCGCTTTGGATTATGCAAAATGGCATTGGTTGTTTGCATCTCGGTATAAAGCAATGCCTCGGGCGCGAGCAGACGCATAAGCATTCTAAACGGTACGTTGGTCCAATCAATCATGGGAGCAATTGATAACGGTGAAAATAGTGGCGCAGAAGAAAAATCCATAATTTACCTAACTTAATTAAATTTAATAAAATAATAAATACTCATAATTGTACTTTACCAAACTTAAGCTTAAAATATGCTTGATTTTTCACTCTGTATGGAAAAAAAGCATGAATACTCTTCCGTTACCTATTAATGCCGTAGATCAAATTCGCACCTATCTCTTGAATTTACAAGCTCATATTTGCTCAGAACTTGAGAAGCTAGACGGACACGCTGTTTTTATTGAAGACACATGGACACGTGAAGCCGGCGGAGGTGGATGCTCAAAAGTTTTAGAAAAAGGGGCTGTGTTTGAAAAAGCCGGTGTTAATTTTTCAGAAGTTCATGGTGGAAAATTGCCTGGGTCTGCAACAGCTAACCGTCCAGAACTTGCGGGCTGTAGTTTTCGAGCCTTAGGTGTTTCATTGGTGATTCATCCAGATAACCCTTATATACCTACCTCACACGCAAACGTGCGATTTTTTATTGCTGAACGCGATGGGCAGCCTGTTCAATGGTGGTTTGGTGGAGGTTTTGATTTAACACCTTATTATGCCTTCAAAGAAGATTGTATCACTTGGCATAAAACCGCAAAACAAGCTTGTGATCCGTTCGGTGAGAATATTTACCCTGAATTTAAAGCATGGTGTGACCGGTATTTCTACCTCAAGCATCGCAACGAAGCACGTGGTATTGGCGGTTTGTTTTTTGATGATTATTGCGAGCAAAGTTTTGAGCATAGCTTTTTACTTATGCAGAGCATCGGCAATGCATTTACTAAGGCATATGCACCAATCGTAGAACGACGAAAAGCCATCGCGTTTGCCGAGCGTGAAAAAAACTTTCAACGCCATCGTCGAGGTCGTTATGTTGAGTTTAACTTAATATACGACCGTGGAACGTTATTTGGCTTACAATCAGGGGGACGTACAGAATCCATTCTGATGTCCTTACCACCCGAAGTCAACTGGACTTATCAGTGGGTTCCTGATAGCAACAGCCCTGAAGCCGATCTCTACCGTACATACTTACCGGCACAAGACTGGATAGAAACGTCGCGTATGGCTTAAGCTTCTTCAACTTCAGCGTTTGCTTCAAGGTGCATGACTTCGTGCGCCTTGAGACCTTTAGGACCGCGGTCAAGTAGAAAGCTGACTTCTTCTTTTTCTTGTAGGGTTTTAAAACCGACACCTTGGATATCTTTGTAATGAACAAAAACATCTTCACCGGCTTGGTTAATAATAAATCCAAATCCTTTTTTTTCATTGAACCATTTAACATGGCCTATTTCTCGATCTGACATACCATCATCCCTTAGTATTTTAAACAGATATTTATTAGTTAAAAAGGGTTGGCACACAAACCCTCTTTCGTTAGCATACCAGCTTTTTAACGTTTGTTAACTGTTTTATAAGGATTTTCTCAAATTATGAATGCATCCATTAACTTATCTAAAGAAAATTTTATAGAATTTATCCTCGAAAACAAAGTACTGACCTGGGGTGAGTTTACGTTAAAATCAGGTCGTATTAGCCCCTACTTTTTTAATGCTGGTTTATTCTATCAAGGTAATGCCTTACTACGCTTAGGCGAGTTTTATGCCGCAACACTTATTAAGCATAAAGTACGTATAGAACATCTTTTTGGACCCGCTTACAAAGGCCTTCCGCTTGCTACAGCGACAGCTATCGCACTTGCCCATCAAGGATATGATGTGGATGTAACATTTAACCGTAAAGAAATAAAAAAGCATGGTGAAGGTGGTCAACTTATGGGCGCATCTTTAGATAAAAAAAATCCCATCATGATTGATGATGTGATCACCGCCGGCACTGCATTTCGCGAATCAAAGGCTTTAATCGAGCATTCTGGTGGCAAGCTAAGCAGCGTGATCATCGCATTAGATCGCCAAGAGCGAGGTCTGGATAACACATCTGCAATCGAAGATATTCAAGCCGAAGGTATTGATGTGCTTTCCATTATTACCCTGACCGATCTTATAACTTATTTAGAAAAACATGATGAACACGAGCTATTAGATCGCATGAAGTCTTACCAAAAACAATACGGTGTAATTTAAGCGATCTAGTTTAAAAAAATCACTAAAACCCCTTGCATTTAAATTTTAAAAAGTGTTAACCTGATAGTCTTCCCTTGCAAAAAAGGGAAGGGTCGTCAATAAAGATGTCGCTGTGGCTGTGGCTGTAGATGTAGCTTTTCCAAGTTGTACTCAATAATAAAATGATGAGAGTTACTTGCTAGGAGCGCCATAATGCAACAATGTCAACGTGAAGTCATATTTCTTAAACCTACATCGGCCCTGCTGTCTTTTTTGGCCGAACAATTACCTCATGCAACCCTGCCTGATTTGAATGCCATGCAGAGTGATACCACGGCATATACGATACCTGTGCATGAAACAGATGATGCCCTGCTCGATACAATCGAACAACATTTTTCTTATATGTTTCAGTATGAAGTTGAGCGGTGGTTAGGCATAGAAGCAACGTTAAATATTAAAGCGACGTTTCTAGATTTTTTATGCTGCTTTAAGTTTGAGATTCATTCAAACATCGTACTTCTTGAACCGTCTATGCAAGATGGAAAGCAACTGTTACGTGTTAAACCACGTGCATTACTACTTAAAAAAATGCAAGAAATCATAGAGAACCAACATCTTGATGATCATTGTGATAATGATGAAGATGAAGATGATGTGCTTGTGATTGAGCAACTTAAGTTAGCAAACCTGACAGAAAATGCAACGGTTGTGATCAAAAACTTTGAGCAAGTCGATGAGATCAAGCCTTTTGTTCAGCAATTTTATCGTCCTATTTTTAAACTTGAGATGATGCGCATGTGTGAACAACGTGAGCAATGGCCTGAGATGCTTTCGTTTGATGCGTTTAGTCGCTATTTTTTAGTGGATGTTCATACTAATATTATTCATTTAGGATAAATCGAACCTAATATCGTCGGCTTATGAGCCCCTGTTATTTGGGTCATATCTACAATTTTGTTTTGGATGGCTTGTTTTGCAAACCATCCAAACATGATTGCTTCTAAATAATCTGGATCAACCCCAAATGCTTCGGTGCTATCTATGCTGTATGTAGGTAAAGCTTGTTTTAATTGCTGAGACAAAAAATCATTGTGGACCCCACCACCGCACAAAGCAATCCGATGACACTCAGGAGCACCAACTTTAATTGCATTAGCAATAGATATCGCAGTTAATTTTGCCAGCGTTGCTTGCACATCTTCCGGTAAATAACTTGATTCAAGATAAGTTAATAACCAGGCTTCAGAAAAATATTCTGTCCCGATGCTTTTGGGCGATGCTTTCTTAAAATATGAATCTTCAAGAAGGCGCTCGAGTAGTGGTTGGATTATCTGGCCGGTTGATGCCCAAGCACCATGTGCATCATAATCAACATTGCGGTGTTTTTTAATCCAAGCATCCATGAGTGTATTACCAGGACCTGTATCATACCCTATCGGGGGGTTATTTTTCCTCAAGATTGTAATGTTCGCAATACCACCGATATTAACCAGAACCAGGGGTAAATCTTGATTTTCAAATAATATATGATGAAAACAAGGTGCAAAAGGTGCACCTTGTCCGCCTAACACTAAATCTCGTGTTCTAAAATCAGCAACAGTCGTAATGCCTGTTTGTGCTGCAATCGTGTGCGCACATCCTAATTGCAGCGTCGTTGGGATAGATGCAAGAGGATCATGGTACAGTGTTTGGCCATGACTCCCAATCGCACTAACATTTTCGGATTTGCAATTTGCTTTTTTTAAAACATCAAACACAGCTTTAGCAAAGTCTTGGCCGATTAAGGCATGCAGTTGCATGAGTTGAATCGGTGAGATAAGTTCGGCCTGATTAAAATTAGATAATCGAGTTTGTATTTCTTGCGAATAAGGCCTAGTTATACCGGCTACAAGTGTATTATTCGAAAAATCCACTAATGCAGCATCCATACCATCCATGCTGGTACCCGACATTAAACCAATATATAAACTCATGATCGCTTCATGTTAAAGCAACGATAGAAATTTTGCGTGGTTTCTTTTGCAATGGTTTCATAACTTACATTACGTAACTCACTTATTGCCTTTGCGACATGCTGAACCCATGCTGGATGATTAGGCTTTCCTCGATTAGGCACCGGTGCCAAATATGGCGAGTCGGTTTCTATAAGTATTTTATCTAACGGAACTTTTTGAGCAACATCATGCAAAACTTTAGCATTTTTAAACGTGACAATACCCGAAAACGAAATATAAAAATTAAGGTCTAAAGCACGTTGTGCGATATCCCAATTTTCCGAGAAACAATGCATAACACCGCCTATTTCATTAGCCCCCTCTTCTTGCATAATTCGCAATGTATCTTCGGCTGCTTGGCGTGTATGAATAATAAGAGGCTTGTGTAATTCACGAGCTACACGTATATGCTCACGAAATCGTTGACGTTGTAGCTTGCAATCGTCTTCTGATTCAGTTCGAAAATAATCAAGACCTGTTTCGCCTATAGCAATACAAGCTTGAGAGCTTGCAAGCTCCTGAAGCTTCTCATACGTCATGGGATCATTTGCAACTTCGTTGGGATGTATACCAATCGACATACTTACATCCGGATAACGTGATGTTATTTCATGTAATACCGGCACATCATCAGACGTAATGCATACACATAAGCAATGCTCGACACCGACTGCGCGAGCTTCATTCATGGCGTTATCTAAGCTTCCATCAAACGCTGTTAAATCAAGCTGGTTCAAATGACAATGTGAGTCGACGATTGGGGATATCAAACCTGCTCCTTGATTTTATATATAGCCCATAAGCAACGTTTCAAGTGCCAACGTTGGGTTGAGGGGTATGTCTAGATTTATTTTTTTTGTCAGTTCTTGGATGATATCCAATTGCTTAAAGAAATGCACGGGAGAATGAGCTTTTGTTAACGCTAGAACTCTTGCATCATAAAACACGGGTTTTTCGGGTAGGAGTTGGTGCTTTAATATACTCGCCGTAAATAATTGAAAAAACCATAACCAATCATGCAAGCCATGATTACCGCAGGTCGATGCCAGTTGGCATACTGATATTTTCCCTTCTGATAAATCACATATATTATTAATAATATCTTGTTGCTGCTGCATCAAAAGCCCCCGAGGGCTTTCTTCTGAGTAATGCTCTCCAAGTGCTAAATATCCAATTGCAGCTGTATTTGTTCCAGAGCTAATAAGATGAGCTTCAGGAACATGATAGCGTTGACAACGGCTCATGATTGTTGCAGGTAATGTATTTAAATGCTCAGCAAGTAAAATAAAAATAGCGTGTTTAGGTGGCTCTTCAAGTATTTTTAATAACGCATTCGCCGCTGCACGATTTAACTCATTCGCCGGATGAATAATAATTATACGGTGTGTGGCACATAACGGGGTTTGGTAAATTTTATGTTGAAAATTTCTTATTTGATCAATTTTAATAGCCGAAGTAGGCTTTTCTTGCGTAATATACAAAACATCTGGATGTGTATTTTGTATTAAGAAATTGCAAGAACGGCACCGGCCGCAAGGTTTATTTTCTGATGAGCATAGTAAATGATGAATCAGCTGCTGAGTTAGCTCAAACGAATGAGAAGCATTTGGCCCTAAAAACAAAACAGATTGAGGGAAATCAAACACAGGAAGATGCGTTAGCTTGTCCCAAAGTAATGCGGTTTTATCTGACGAAATCAAGTTCATTGGGCACGCAAAT
Organism: Legionellaceae bacterium; assembly: GCA_029210265.1. Taxonomy (GTDB): domain Bacteria; phylum Pseudomonadota; class Gammaproteobacteria; order Legionellales; family Legionellaceae; genus JAALKW01. The sequence continues at coordinate 313,410 of JARGNP010000001.1, read as the reverse complement.
AACGTTCAAGTGATGTGCGAATTAAATGTTGCACCATAGCAAGAGGTTTGCTTGCGTCAATAAGCACCGCTTGATCCATGGTCTGCAGTCGATCGTGATACGAAGCATGAACACGATGAAAAAAATCAATGGCTTCTTGCTCAATACGATCGGCTTTACCTCGCTCTAGAACACGTTGTAAACCAAGTTCAGGAAGAAGATCAAGATAAATCACAAGATCTGGCTCAAGGTTTTGTACCGAAAAAGCAGATAAATGCTCAATCATCGTTTGATCTAGACCACGTCCTCCACCTTGATAAGCCCATGTTGAAAGCTCAAAACGATCGGCTAAAACCCAAGCACCACGTGCTAAAGCAGGACGAATGACTTGCTCAATAAGCTGAATGCGTGCAGCATAAAATAACAGTAACTCGGAACGCGCTTCAAGAGGTTCGTTTTCAGGAGCGTCTTTAATTAAATCCCGAACAATTTCACCGACATGTGTTCCACCCGGCTCGCGTGTTGTAACAAGTTCAGGAACAAGAGGTGTTAGAAAACGTTTGATGGTCGTCAGGGCTGTTGACTTTCCAGCCCCTTCGAGTCCTTCGAGGACAATAAACCGCCCTGGTTTAATCACAGGCATTTATTCCTCAAATTTTTTGAATAACAAACTTCCGTTGGTTCCACCAAAGCCTAAAGAATTACTTAAAACGTAATTAATTTCTCGCTTTTGCGGTGTGTGCGGCACATAATTTAAATCACATCCTTCATCAGGATTATCTAAATTTATGGTAGGTGGTGCTACTTGATCTCGAATAGCTAAAATACTAAAAATCGCTTCAACAGCTCCAGCAGCTCCTAAAAGATGACCGGTCATCGATTTAGTTGAACTCACAGCCAATTTATAAGCATGATCTTTAAATAAACGCTTAATAGCCATCGTTTCGTTTTTATCGTTCAGATAAGTCGAAGTACCATGTGCATTAATATAATCAACTTGCTCAGGTTCGATATCAGCATCGCGAAGTGTTGCTGCCATCGACTCAGTCGCACCTGCAGCATCTTCATCAGGAGACGTAATGTGATAAGCATCACCCGACATACCAAAACCGGCTAATTCAGCGTAAATTTTAGCGCCACGAGCTTTTGCATGCTCATAGTCTTCAAGTACTAAAATACCCGCACCTTCTCCCATCACAAAGCCATCACGATCTTTATCCCAAGGACGTGATGCTGTTTTAGGATCATCGTTACGGCGTGATAATGCTCGAACAGCTGAAAAACCCGCAAGACACAAAGGATTCAACGTCATCTCAGAACCACCGCACACCATGACATCTGCATCGCCATAGGCAATCATTCTGCCAGCAACACCGATGCTATGTGTACCTGTAGTACATGCGGTCACAATTGAAAGATTGGGACCTTTGAGATTATGTTTAATCGAAATCTGTCCAGCCACCATGTTAATAATGCCGGCTGGAATAAAAAACGGCGATACTTTACGTGGTCCCGACTTAACCAAACGATCTTGATTGTTGGTTATGGTCTGTATCCCACCAATACCTGCGCCAACACACACACCTGCTCGACGTGATAATTCATCATCAATATCAAGGTTTGCGTCACGCAATGCTTCGGTGGCAGCAACAACACCAAATTGGGTGAATGGATCCATCTTTCGAGCATCTTTCATAGGCATATGATCTTCAGGATTAAAGCCTTTGAGTTTTGCCCAAATTTTAGAAGGGTAATCCGTCGTGTCAAAATCCTCAACAGGACCTGCACCACTTACCCCAGATAGAATATTCTTCCAAGTCTCTTCTACATTAAGCCCGACAGGCGTTAACATGCCAAGACCCGTTATTACCACACGTCGTTTTGTCATAGATTAATCTTAAACTTTAGTATTAGAATCGATGTAATCAATTGCACCTTGAACCGTTGTGATTTGTTCGGCTTTTTCATCAGGAATTTCTGTTTCGAACTCTTCTTCCAAAGCCATAACAAGTTCAACAGTATCTAACGAATCAGCACCTAAATCATCAACAAAAGAAGCATCATTTTTCAACTCTTCTTCTTTTACACCTAATTGTTCAACGACAATTTTGCGAACGCGTTCTGTTACCGTGCCAACTGTGCTCATAACCTATACTTCCTCTTTTCGGTTGATAAAATAATTTATACTGTTCTATAAAATCTATTAAGATCTATAACTTATGGGTAGTTTATTCGATTATTGAAATAACGCAAGTCTCTCGCGTGCGTATTTTATCAATAATTTAATCCATATACATACCACCATTTACATGAATTGTATCACCTGTAACATAATTTGACAAGTCTGAAGCTAAAAAGGTAACGGCAGCCGCAACATCATCCGGTGTTCCAAAACGTTTTGCTGGTATACGTTTGAGCATTTCTGACTTGACTAAATCAGGTAATGCATCCGTCATATCTGTACTAATAAATCCTGGTGATACAGTATTAACTGTGATGCCCCGACTACCCACTTCCTGTGCAAGTGATTTAGAAAATCCGATCACCCCTGCTTTTGCGGCCGTGTAATTTGCCTGTCCAGAATTGCCACTTGAACCCACAACAGAACCAATATTGATAATACGTCCCCAGCGAGCGCGGAACATAGGTTTAATACAAGCACGTGTCATACGAAAAACAGCGCTTAAATTAGTTGCAATCACACGGTCCCACTCATCATCACTCATACGAAGCAATAAATTATCCGCTGTAATGCCTGCATTATTCACAAGAATTGATGGCGTTTTATCGGCATCACTCAATAAAGCTAACAATGCATCAACACTCTCATTATCTGTTACATTGAGTACCGCGCCATGCCCTGCCAACTTATCTTCTTCTAAATAAGATGTAATGCTTGCAGCACCTTCAGCTGTTGTTGCTGTTCCAATGACGTAGGCACCTTGAGCTGCTAATTTTTTAGCAATGGCCATGCCAATACCACGGCTCGCGCCAGTAACTAAAGCTACTTTATCGTTAAGTTCAATCATGAGGTTATTCCTTTAAGGCTAAAGCTTTCGAAAGATTTGCTGGATTATTCACGCTCAGGGCAGGAATTGAGCGGTCGATACGCTTCGTGAGACCTGCTAGCACGCTTCCTGGACCGCATTCTATAATTTGAGTTACGCCGGCTTGTTTCATTGCTTGAACAGTTTCAACCCAACGTACGGGTTTATACAGCTGCTCAGCAAGCAAGCGACGCATATTATCCGGTGTGGTATGCGTACTAAGATCAACATTACTTATGACAGCACGCTTAGGCGTAATAAACGTTGTTTTTTCTAAAACTTCTTGAAATTTTGTGGCCGCGTCACGTAATAACTCACAATGACAAGGTACACTGACCGGGATTTCTTTCGCCAGCCGGGCTTGCTTAGCTTCTGCCAGCACCATAGCTTGTTTGACAGCATCCGTATGCCCGGCAATAACCACTTGCCCAATGGCATTGTAATTCGCAGGACTCACTACATGTGTTTGGGTTGATGCTTCCTGACATAGCTCTTGCACTTGTTCATCCGTTAGTCCGACGATAGCAGCCATAGCACCTTCCCCTATAGGAACGGTTTGCTGCATGAGTTGCCCACGAGCCTGAACCAAGCGTGCTGCATCGGCTAAATTGAGCGCATCGGCACAGACTAAAGCTGCGTACTCCCCGAGGCTGTGTCCAGCAGACATATCTGCATGAATATTATGAAATTCTAAAACACGGTAAATAGCTACATCAGCAGCTAACATGGCAACTTGTGTAAATTCGGTTTGATTTAATTGTTGCTCTGCATCCGCTTGTACCAACGCCCATACATCATAATTAACAGCACCAGAAACGGTAGAAAAAACATCCAGAACAAGTGGGTGCTGTTCTGCTAAATCACGTAGCATACCCAGCGATTGAGAGCCTTGGCCAGGAAATACAAATGCTGTACTTATCGAGTTCATAATAAAACTCCTTGATCAATAAACGTTGCCATTTGTGCGCGTACTAAATCTACCACGCGGTTTTCAACTTGCAAAAAAGCTTGTTCGATAGCAAATTCAAACGCTAATTCTGTGGCGCCACCATGGCTTTTGACGACAATACCATTGAGCCCTAAAATAGTTGCTCCGTTATAACGCGCAGGATCCATTCGTTTTTTTAGATGTGCTAAAACAGGACGAGCCATCAAACCTATCACGCGTGTCCACCATGTTCGCATAAACGATTCTTTAAGTACCGTAAACATAAGTTTTGCGATACCTTCACTAGCTTTGAGCGCAACATTACCCACAAAACCATCACAAACAATCAGATCAACATCACCAGAATAAAAATGGTCGCCTTCGACAAAACCAACGTAGTTCATGACACTGCACTTAGAGAGTATTTGAGCGATGCGTTTTACTTGCTCATTGCCTTTGATTTCTTCAACACCAACATTGAGCACACCAATTTTAGGCTTATCTTTGTGATCTAATGCTTTAATAAGAGCCGAACCCATCACAGCAAATTGAAACAGATGCTCCGCACTGGAATCAACATTAGCACCTAAATCAATCACACGTGTTCGAGAATTTTTATTTTTGGTAGGAACCTCAGCAATAATAGCTGGTTTATCAATTCCTGAAAGCGTTTTAAGTACAAAACGTGCGGTCCCCATTAAGGCACCGGTATTGCCTGCGCTTACACAAGCCTCAGCACGTCCTTCTTTCACCATATTCACGGCGATACGCATGGACGATTTTTTTTTGTTTCGCAGTGCGTGTGAAGGAAGCTCATCCATCGCCACAACTTCTGGAGCATGAACAATACTGAGTTGAGGGTGACTTAACATCCCCTTCTGTAAAAGATGCTCGGTGATTTGTTGCTCATCACCAACTAAGAGCAAATTTAACTTTTTATTTTTATTCACAGCAGCGATGCACGCGGGGATCACAACACAAAGGCCGTGATCGCCGCCCATAGCATCGACTGAAACCGTTACTGTTTTCAAGCGCGCTTACTCTTGATCTTCTTCGTAAACCGTTTCTGTCACAAGCACACGACGCTCACCACGACAATCATAGCCGTCTGGTGTGATGTGATGACGAAGATGCGTTTCGCCTGTTGTTGCATTCACTGAAAGCTCAGGTTTTTTTAAGCCATCATGTTGACGACGCATACCACGGGTTGAACGTGTTCTTCTATTTTGCTGGACTGCCATTGCTTTACTCCTAACCAACTTGATTTCATTGGGCCTGGATTCTACCGAGTTTTTTGCCTAAATCCAAGTTTTCTTACACATCTCTTACACATAATCTCCCGTTTTCTCATATTTTTTGCTAAAATACGCTTTTTTGAAGCAGATATAATCATATTTTATGAGTAACTATGAGTAAAAAAAATAAAAAAATTATCATCGGCATGTCAGGTGGTGTTGATTCTTCTGTCGCAGCTTGGATTCTTATAGAGCAAGGCTATGAGGTCGAAGGCCTTTTTATGAAAAACTGGGAGCATGATGATAAACCAGGTTATTGTGCCGCGGCAGATGACCTTGCCGACGCACAAGCGGTTTGTGATCAACTTAATATCCCACTACATCAAATTAATTTTTCAGAAGCTTACTGGAACAACGTATTTGAACACGTACTTTCAGAGTACGAGGCTGGCCGAACCCCTAATCCCGATGTGCTCTGTAATAAAGAAATTAAATTTAAACTATTTTTAGAACATGCATTAAGTTTGGGTGCCGATGGTATCGCAACAGGCCATTACGCACGCGTAGACTCTAAAAACGGCCAATATCGCTTATGCAAAGCCAAAGATCGCAACAAAGACCAAACCTATTTCTTACATGCGATTACATCTGAAGCACTCGCAAAAACGCACTTTCCTATAGGTGATTATTTAAAACCCGATATTCGTGTGATGGCTGAAAAACTCAATTTAGTTAATGCTGCAAAAAAAGACTCCACCGGACTTTGTTTTATTGGCGAACGACCGTTTAAAAGCTTTCTAAACGAATTCATGCTGGCCACACCGGGTCCTATAAAATCAACCGACGGTGAAGTATTAGGGCAACATGATGGACTGATGTTTTATACCATGGGACAACGCCAAGGTCTTAATATCGGTGGCGTACGTAATGCGCCGGATGCTCCTTGGTATGTGGTCGACAAAAATCTCGCAACCAATACCCTACTGGTTGCTCAAGGTACCGATCATCCTATGCTATACAGCAATGGACTCATATGTGGCCCAATTCACTGGTTAAATCCGATCCCCGAAGACGCATTCCCTAAAACATGCATGGCTAAAACCCGTTACCGACAAGTAGAACAAGCATGCTTAATTTCCCCTAAAGATTCTGAAAATAAAAATCAGCATGTCATCATGTTTTCAGAACCACAACGCGCGATTACCGTAGGTCAGTATATCGTATTTTATGATCAAAACATTTGTTTAGGCGGCGCTGTGATTGAGCAGATCATTCGTTAATATAATTAATAATATAAAGAGATAAGCTATGACATTAACATCAGGTATCAATTTTTCAGTCAGCGCTGCTGACAAAGTCGCTTCGCTCATTCAAGAAGAAGGCAATCCAGAACTCAAACTCCGGATTTATATCACGGGCGGTGGTTGTTCAGGCTTTCAATACGGCTTTACGTTTGATGAAAAACAAAACGTAGATGACACTGTGATTGAACAAAATTGCTCAACCAGCAGCGAACGCGTCAAGCTTCTGATTGATTCCATGAGTATTCAATATTTAAAACAAGCTGAAATTGATTATATTCAAGAAATCCAAGGCGAACGCTTCGTGATTCGCAACCCAAATGCTAAAACTACGTGCGGTTGTGGTTCTTCGTTTAGCATGGGTGATGACGACGAGTAAATGTGTTGCTTGTAGATATAACGCAAACATTGATCCAAAGCACACAATACAGCATGATATTTACCATGACCTGCATTTAGGTGAATATTATGCCTGTAAAACATTACCGCATTTTTGATTTTGATCAAACCATCACCCAAAAACATACATTATCAACAGACAAACTGACAGATATAAATAAAAAGACACCTTCAAGCACCTTTTTAAACCAAGGATCAGAGGCAGCTAAGTGCAATACAAAAACAGACATACCTTCAGAATTATTTAAACTAGACTCAGAGCATGCATTTGGTATCGCAACGTATCATAATAACCCTGATTACATTGCGGGTTATTTTCAAACGATTTTAAAAACATCGATAACGTTTACTCGCGTAGTGGAAATATTGGACTTAGTCGCTATTAACGCTTACAAAATACAAGGTCATGAACACCCCTTATTGATTGCTTACATTCCTGAAATAGGCTCTGATTTTATTAGTGCTGTGGAATTACTCACCGAGAATGAAGGGAAAAATCAGCACATTGAGTTATTACAAAAGGTTGCTTTTGATCAACAATACGTAGACCAAGACACATGCTATGATTTTTTTGATGATGATGAGAAAAACGTATCAAAAGCTGCCGAGCTAAAAAATATTCGATTAAATTCACATCATGTTCTGCGTTATAAAACGAGTTTTATAGTAGCCGATCAAGAGGCTCTTGGCGCTTCTCTTGCTCGAGTAGATTGCACATCACATCATGTGGATGCAAGCTTATTAAGTTTTATTTTAGAAAACCCAGCGCTTACATCCGGTCTAGCCGGTCTGTTCGTTGCTGTGGGTCTACTTGCCACATGCGCATTGATTGCGCCACCTCTAGGTGGCGCAGCCATATTAACAGCCATGGGATGTGGATTATTTGCAAGTACTGCAACCTATGCGCACATACACACACCAACAACAGAGCCCGCCATAGCCATGTGACAAAATCAATTAATAATCTAACGCAATATACTCAAATACATCCCGCTCTTCTTCGCGCAGAGTTAATACATCAACGCCTGTAGAGGTTACTAGTAACGTATGTTCCCACTGAGCCGATAGCTTTCTATCTTTTGTTAAAGCAATAGGCCATTTACCTTTTCGAGGTGGCTCGCCAATCGTAAATTCTTTTTCAAGATGCTTGAGTTCAGCACGGCCTTGATTAATCATCGGCTCAATCGTAAACGTCATGCCTTCTTTTAATACCTCACCCACGCCAGGACGCCCATAATGCACGACCTGTGGATCTTCATGCATTTTTTCACCAATTCCGTGACCACAATATTCACGAACAATAGAATAACCGTTTTTAACCGCTAAACTTTGTATAGCATGACCAATATCCCCTAAAGTGCAACCGGGCTTGACCACAGATATTCCGGCATATAAACATTGCTGTGTGACATCAACCAAGCGCTTCGCAAATACAGGCACCTCACCAATACAAAACATCTTACTGCTATCACCATAAAATCCTTCATAAATCACGGTAATATCTACGTTAACAATATCGCCTTTTTTAAGCACTTGCGTAGCTGAAGGCATGCCGTGACATACGACATGATTAAGCGATGTATTTACAGAATACGGGTAGCCATATTGACCTTTGCTGCCTGGAATGGCATGCAGCGTATTCCGAATATAATCTTCACAGAACGTATCGACTTCTAACGTTGTCATACCTGCTTTAATCACCGTACTTAATGCCTCTAATACTTTAGAGGTCAAACGACCTGCGATACGCATTTTTTCAATTTGTTCTGGGGTTTTAATCGTAATCATAATAACGTGCTTCAGCTAAAATCAATAAGAATGCGTTGATTTTAGCATGAAATCACGTTTAAGCACGATCAGTATGATTTAATAATTACTTTTGTGCCGATACGCATAAAGTTGTTATATAACCAACGTGCATCATTAGGTTTTATACGAACACAACCATGACTCGCGTTATGATTAGGTACATGATATGACCCATGAACAGCATAATACTTACTAAAAAACATACAATAAGGCATCGGTGAACCACCTTTACCTATAGGATACTTGCTAGAACGGCAGTTCGCCCCACGTTTACTGATGATACTAAAGGTTCCTGTAGGTGTTAAACAGGCGCGACGCGTGTCTTTACAATAGCTCTTGCCACCCGACCCTTTCCCTGTTCGTACAACCTTCCCTTTGTCATTTATCGCCTTCCACCTTAAGGTTCGCGGACTAAACACAAACGTGTTTCGTGCGATCACCATATACGGTTTAACACTGCTTGTTGTGGTAGCTTCTGCTACTTTAATGCTTGAGCCAGAAGAGGCCTGTGACACACCAGGCGCCGCCAATAAGGCAAGACTAAACCCAAATGACGCCAACACATGACGTGTTTTTATATAATATCTTAATGCTTTCATGATCAATCCTTAAACAACGATGGACTTCATTGTTTACTTTAGACCAAAAGTTGACCAATTCAAGCCTTTGCATTAATTTTTTAGTTTTAACCATAAAGAAATTTACTGGCAAATTTTCTCTGTAATGCAGGAACTGCGGCAATAAGTTTAAATAATTTCAGAACTAAAAAATGCCTCCATGGGCTTGTTGTACCTAATATTTTTCGTAGCATTTCGGAGCCAGCAATAATCTTTTTACCTTCGGCATAACGAGATGCTGTGTACTCATCCCCTGCACCCGTTACTAATTTTTCTGCTAAATCAGCGGCATCAGCAATCCCAAGATTCATACCCCGCCCTCCAACCGGAGAATGAGCATGAGCTGCATCACCAGCTAAAAACACACGTCCTTTTTGATAGTTTTTGACTTGCCCAATATTTATTTTAAACTCGGCCTCTCGGCGAATTTTTGTGATGTTTAAATCTGTAGGAATAACTTTAAGTACCTGCTTTGTATTAGAAACAAGGCGAAAACGACGTTCACCTATCGGTGCTATAAACACTATTTTACCAGGATCCAGCAAATACACGCTTACACCATCCGCTAAATCATTACGATCGGCATCAACATCTGCAATCGACCATATTTCTGGAAGCTCTGTGTATTCGCAATCAATACCTATAAGCTGACGCGTTACGCTATGAACACCATCAGCACCAATCAAATAATCACACGAAAACGCTTGTCCGGCAGATGTTTTCGCAATAACACCTTCTTTACCTTGCGTGATACTCTTTAATTTCGTGTCATAGTGGATACTCCCACCTAAATGTGTAAATACTTTAGATAAAATAGATTCCGTTCTATCCTGAGGAAGGCCTAACATAAAATTATAACCGTATTGAATTGGGGAGGCCGCATTGAGCTGTAACGTTACCCAAGGTTTTTTTTGATGATAAAAATGCGCTGCCTCATACTTAATGCCTTCGGCAAGTAATTTTTCTGTAACACCGGACGCTTCTAAAATTTTTAAGCTATGAGGGTTAATACCAATTGCACGCGATAAGGTCGAACCTGCTTCTTTTTTTTCTATAATTTCAACGTGCGCGCCTTGTCTTGCTAACTCAACACCTGCTGTAAGACCAACGGGCCCTGCACCTACAATCAGAATATTCATCTATATCTTCCCTGAGCATATGCTTATATTAAAGATATAGATGATTTTTATAAAAATAGTAGGTTTATAGAGGCACGTAGCTGGTTCAGGGTTGCACGTGAGTAAGAAAAAGGTTTTTTTCAATGCACCATTCTGAAAATATCATACATACTATGAAATAACGCTAACGGTAAGATATTCCTACTTCGTCGAAAGCTGTAACCGGTAATAAGCCCGAAAACAACCAGAAAACCAAGGCTTTCAAATTCAAAACCTTGAGTAACTATTTTTGAGATTGGATGATAAACGGCAAATAAAACAGAAGCACACACAAGCCCCCATCCACCACCCAAAACAATTTCAGCGCGAGGTTGCATGAATCCTCGGTAATACACTTCTTGCGACACACCCGCAAAGAATGTAATTTGAGCAATTAGAAGCAAATTATCCGTCGTGACAGCAGGTTTAGAGAGAAGCCATGCAATAAAAAACACCGCAGAAGGAATCAGCCAAGCCAGATCAATATTGCTCCATTTTTTTCTAAACCCAAGTGATTTAAAACTATCTTTCACCAATAGCAAGACAACAATCGGTGGTATCATCAGCTCAATGATACGACGATAATTATCGCTCATACCTTTGTACAGCAAATAATTATTGAGCCCCATCAGCAAAACCCAGGCAATAATTGACAAAACAAACGTCAATCCTGGCTTTTTCACGTTGAGAGGCTCCAGTGAATTTTTCCAAAAAAAACAGAGCATCACAAACATCGCCAATATTACAAAAATACTTAAAAAGTTGATCAAGACTATTTTATCCTATTTATTCTCATAGATATTTACAAAATCAAGCCACTTGAACTTGATTGAGATAAAATTAAATCAGGTTTAATAGAAGCTTCAATGCGCTCTAAAAACCCAAGTGCACCCTCACAGGCACTGAATGCACCGTCAATTAATTCATTTTGAGTTGCGTCATACGTAGCCATAACGTCAGAAGACAAGAATTTTTCTTGCTCTAATCGAAGTTTATCTTTGAATTCATCAAACGTACCCCAACAGCCTTGCTCATAAAATTCCCGTCCTAAATTACGTTTGATTTTTCTATCGACTTTCTCCGTACGATTGAGCACAACGCCTTCGGAGCTCTGTAATTGAGCAACCCACACATGCATGATTTCAGAACCTTTCTTCGCAATAATCTCTTGTTCAGCGTGTTCTATTAAATGGATTAATAACGCACGATCTCGACCTGTATGCTCTCTTACATCTGTTCCGTGCTCTTCTTGTGCTTCATGAAGTGCGGCCTCTAAGGCGTTTTCAATAAATAATCGATAACCATTATTTTCGAGTGCAGCAGAAATAGTCTGATAAGCCTCGTTTCTAAACAACTCACCTATAAACGGCGATAAAGCCTCACACGACAAATCAGGAAACGGTTTACCCAGTTCCAATCTAATTTCATGCCCGTCTTTGATGGCAATCACATCTCGAGCACCCGCGGGAAAGCTCATTAATGTAGGACCCACACGATTGGATTCAACGCATCCCCAAACTATCTGACCATCATCATTTAAATAACACGGTAAAACACCGCAACGCTCTTTGTACATGCGATAAACGCCATCACGGCTCTTTTCCAATGGCGTCATGGGATAGATTTCTTGTATTTTAGGTTCAGAAAAAAACATAATAGTACCTTCCTTGGTGATTGTGATTAAAACTAATATTTTAACAATTTTATCGAGCAACCGACTTATTACGGAGAGAGACTGTGCCTACCTGATGTATCACTTTCAGACGTATTATTGATTGAAGCAAAAAATCCGAGAGCCGCTGATAAAGTAACCTGTTTTTGCGCTTCAAGCAAGACGTCGACCACATCCGGATGTCCCTTTATTCGTGCCGTCATGAGTGCTGTAAAGCCTTGCGGATCAGTTTGGTTTAAATCAATACGATTCTTCGTCGCAACCAATGCACGAACCACGTTAATATGGCCATTCTGAGCAGCGAGCATCAAAGCTGAAAAACCTTCGTTATTACGTTTATTTAAGTTAATTCGAGAACCCGCCTTAAGCAATTCAGAAACCACCTTGTCCGCTCCATTAAAAGCGGCGGTGATGAGCGCTGTAAAACCTTCGTTATTGGCTTGGTTTAAGTCTATTCGATGCTCGTCCGTCGCAATAAATTCGCGAACAATTTTATCAAAACCATGATGCGCTGCCATGATAAATGCTGAGAACCCTAACTTTTCAACTTGATTCAAATCAATTTTATCGTCATTCACAGCAAGTAATTCTCGAACAACCCCTAGATGACCTGATTCAGTGGCACTGATAAGTGCCGTCATACCGTGATCGCCAGCTTTGTTTAAGTCAATTCGGTCGCCCGCCGCAACCAATTCACGAACGACTTTATCATGACCTGTTTGAGCTGCAACTCTTAACGCTGTAAAATGCCCCTTATTCATTTGCTCCAAATCAATACGGTCCCCTGCCGCAATTAATTCGTGAACCACTTTATCATTACCTTCGTTAGCGGCGGCTATTAGAGCCGTCGTCGCGTACTGGTCTGCTGCTTGATTTAAATCAATTCGCCTGCCCGTGGCAATCAATTTTTGAACTACTTTAAGATCCCCGCTAAGAATTGCACGATATAACACCGATAAACCATCTTGATCACATTGATTTAAATTGGTCTTTGGGTTATCAATCAGCGGTGCGATAACTTTTAATTTTTTGCCTTTCTTGATCGCTTTAAACAAATCCGCGCCTAATTTTTTATCAAATATAATTTTAGGCGGGGAAGCTATTTTTGTACTTATCGATTTGGGTGGCGTTTTTTTCTTTTTGGATTTAGCCAACGTGTTTGCTACTGCAGCAAGCTCTACTTTCGGTTGCGGTTGCGCTTGGGTACCTAATTCTTCTTCTCGAATCTGCGCTGCAATCACGTCGTTTCCGAGAGAAGCCTGTTGGACAGCCATCGCTTCCCAGTCCTCTCGTGAGCTTGCTTCGACAACAACAGGCGCGACCGATGATCCAGATGTTTTAGAAATTAATCTATCCCAGTAAATATTAGGTTCATCAACAACCACTAAACTATGCATAGCACGTGAACAGGCTGTGAAAACGCGATGAGCCCAGGGTGCATCAGGATGCCCTGTTTTCTCTTTTGAACGATGCATCGTCGAAGACTCAGCTTCTGGGTTAAGTTTAGAGCGTGATTTTTTTAATATTCTTTTAGAAGCATCATCTAATAATAACTTATACGGAACCACCGTATGGAATTCTTGTCCTTGGATTTCTTCAACGGTAAATACAAGTTTTTTAGATTTAAAAACGCGCCTTGCTTCTTCTAAATAAGCTGGGTGCGTGACGACGGCCAAATGAACCCCTTTTGCACGCTCAAGTAACCAAGCTTGCTCTGGCACGTCAGCAGGCCGCATCATGTAAAATTCACCTATTGAGGCCTCGGCAGACGGAGACATCGATAACGCTTCTGCCTTATCAATCTTGCCCCCTAATATACGGCGATTATTATCAAGCACGCCGTCTAGTGCGTCAGCAACTTGCCGTGTACAGCGATACGTTTTATCTAACGTTATTGTACGCACACGCTGATCTCGTAACTGCAGTTCTAATATACTTCGCGTAGAGTATTGATCTTCTAAATTTTGATTGGCGTCCAGGCAATACACAATGGCATGATTTTTGGCTAAACCCGCAAGTAATAAATTTTGTTTCGAAGAACATCGATGCGCTTCATCCACCACAATAAAATCATAAAGCTCTCTTTGTTCCTCTTGCCAACACGAGAAAGCGGGGTCAATTCTTGAATCTAGTACACGTAAATAGCTTAAGTAACACGTATAGAGTGCTGTGCGACCCTCTCCTCGAGGAATCGAAGATTGACGCTCACCTAAATCACAATAAGCCTCTTGACTTAAACCTGAACAAATACGAAATTCTTGATAAAATTCTTGAGCCGAACTCAATGGAATCAACCTATTGGTCCTATTGTCTTTTAAGCTTAAAAACCATTGATTAAAAAATTCTTGAGAGACAAGCTCTTGGTCTGGAGCAAACTTAGTTAACAATTCATGATAGGTTTTAAATTCAACCGTTCCTTGTGTTTCATCTCTATCCGGTGAAAAATACGTCTCCCAATTTAAGCGCATCGATGAAACCAAGCTTGCTTCTTTACTGAGAAACAAACATCGAATCGGACGATCTGAAACGGCCTCAAGCTTTTCTTGAAACATTGCAAAACTTATATAGGTTTTGCCTGAGCCTGCCGCGCCGTTTAAAACCAAAGGTAAAGACACACGTTCAACAACCTCTGCTTGCGCTGTGCTTAAGTGAATAAATTGCTGGTTATAATAATCAAACCCTTGGCTTGGAGTCATGCGTGAAGGTTCGCCTGAAAAATCAGGTTTAACATCCTCTTCTGATAATGCAGTAAACAGCTCTGCTTGCGGCTCATCAAGTTTACTTAAATACTGACGTAAAACGCCTGATTTTAGAAAACGACTTTTTTGGTAATCATGATTAGGAATGAATTCCAAGACGTGCAGTTGTTTTTTATGCGTCGTAAATAATAAACGGTCTGCACCACTTAGACGATAGCTATAAATAATATGACGCGAAGCATGCTTAAATTTCTCTAGATCAGCGTCGATATAATCTCCGCTCAGTAACAGATCAATATCAGCTTTATATGTTTCTAACAAAGCCTGTGATCCCGCACGACCTTTCCAGTAATAAACCATAAATAAACACCAAACAAAATTAGTGTCTATATTTTACACAAAGACTCGCTTAAGAGCAATCCATAGCGTTTAGTTGTAAATCTATTTAAGTCTATCTAAATCACCATTCGAAATAGCAT
Organism: Legionellaceae bacterium; assembly: GCA_029210265.1. Classification (GTDB taxonomy): domain Bacteria; phylum Pseudomonadota; class Gammaproteobacteria; order Legionellales; family Legionellaceae; genus JAALKW01. Next base: position 298,088 of record JARGNP010000001.1, on the reverse strand, counting down.
CTAAATTCTCTACAATTTTATCCATAGGCCAATCCCACCAAGCGAGCTTATTTATAAACTCAACCGTTACATCATCAAATCGCTTTCGAATTAATTTTGCAGGATTACCACCAACAATGCTGTAAGGCTCAACATCTTTGGTAACTAACGCATTGGTTCCAATAATCGCACCATCACCAATATGAACTCCTTGCATAATGGTTGCTGAGTTACCAATCCAAACGTCATTGCCAATCACAATATCGCCTTTAGATTTGACGTTCAAAGGCGCCGAACTCCAGGATTTCCCAAACGCTTTAAATGGATACGTGGATACACCGTCCATAGGATGATTAGCTGCATTTGTGATAAAACGAACACCTGTGGCAATTTGGCAAAATTTTCCAATTGCAAGCTTGTCCGTTGAAAAATCAAATAAATACAACACGTTCTTTTCAAAATTATAGACATCAACAGGATCATCATAATACGTATAATCACCAACCGTAATTTGAGGTTTAGTAGTAATATTTTTAAGAAAGCAGGTTCGCGTCACGCCATCAATAGGAAATATTTTATTTGGATCAGGATGTGTTATTTGCTTCATGTTAAATCACCTTGCTTTCTAAGCGCATCTAGAGCTCGTGCTCGATGACTCAGTGTGTTTTTTGTTGCTGCCGGTAATTCAGCCAACGTGCAGCCATATTCTTTAAGATAAAAAATAGGATCATAACCAAAGCCATGCGTTCCTGTTGGATGAGTCACAATCTGGCCATCCAAACGCCCTGTTCCAAATAAAGGTGTTGGATCATCAGCATGCTGTATAAATACAATCACGCAATAAAAATAAGCATCGGTTTTAGCTACTGTTGATATGCCTTGTTCTTGTAATAACTTAAGAAGATGCTTGATATTATCTTGGTCTGTTGCATGCTCACCTGCAAAACGTGAAGAATAGATACCCGGCCTGCCTTGAAGAGCAGGAACAACTAAGCCCGAATCGTCTGCAATCGCAGGCATATTTGATATACGACTCGCATGACGGGCTTTAATTAATGCATTTTCAATAAACGTAAGGCCGGTTTCATCCGCATCGCTAACGCTCAAATCTCTCTGCGGAATACAATTTTTGGATGGTAAGAGTGCTTTAAACTCGTTTATTTTTCCTGAGTTGCCCGTTGCAAGAACAATACGGTCGTTCATAATCAGATTTTTCTCATCTATGCATAAATAACATCTAACAATAGTTTACAGCGCAAACACATGCGCTAGCAAATGCTCATTAAATAACCTATAATGTGATTTATATCTACACTTACTGGGTTTTATTTGAGAGACTTGTAAATGCCTAACGATGCTTTTAATCGATCGCACCGACCATCCGATCCCATCGACATGTCGTTGTTTTCTCATATTATCAACGATGCTTTTCTTAAAGGTAGTTTTGAGCTTGAAGGAAATGTCTTTGCACGAACGATTCATTACTTAAACCGCTACACGCTTTATTTAACAGAAAGGAGTCTTTCTGTACCTCAATCGCTCTTAGATATCCAAGAAAAAACGAAATCACTGCTAGAAAATGAACGACGCATGCAAGTAATCAACACCGCGCATGATCGAGACTCGGCTCACAATTATTTATCTCTTTTTTCAAGAGAGCTTTCAGAGCAGTTGCTCGACAATAACATCCCGGATGCTAATTTTTATTTACCTGGGGGGTGGTCAGCACCTGAGGGTGGCCATGCCATGTTGTATCAGTTCAAGATGACGGGTCGTGGTCTTTATTTTCATATCTACAATACCGGTGGTGGTCTTAATGCATATCATGCCCCTCACTCTCACACAAACCGAGAATTACATGATCCTGTTTTAACTTATTTTATTCCGAACCCTATTAATCAAGTAGCCCTGGCGGATTTTTTTTCTCAACTCATCATACCGAACCTATCCATTTTACACACGATGGATACCCCGTCATTCGATGCCAAGCATCTATATGAAACAATTTTTCCACGCGTGCACTTTTTAAATCAAAGGGTATCTCGTACCTCCGATGTCGATAAATCAGATCTCCTATTTACAGGTGGTCAATTATCAGGAACATGCTCGCAGCGTGTACTGCACCAATTACTCAAAGAAGGTTTTAAAGATAGAGAAGCCTATCAACGGTTTATTTACCAATTTAAGCGTTATGCCCTCGATGATTACATGCGTCAGCCTTATGTCAATTTTGGTAACCGAGCCACAAAAAAAATGGTCAAGCGCGCGCTAAGAACCTTAGGGCGTATTGTGACCACAGATGAGCTTTTTGATGCAGAATTTATCGAACAGGAACGCCAGGGGTTGAGACACTATTGGGAACGGCTGCCAATAACAGACAATGCGCTCCCTGATAACCCACGGCCTGTACACAGAGATAAACCTTCGACCGATATAGATTTCAAAAACTCCTCATTCATCTACAAACAGCTGGATAAAGAACCCAGTTCTAGACCTCAAGAATCATTGATTCTTTCTAGAAACTTGCCTCTTTTGACAGGCGGGCGTGATTTACTAAATCAAATAGAAGCGCTCAAATTCCAATGCGTACAGCTTAATGTCAATAAACAATATGTAGATATCATTGAGGGACTGGAAGAGGTTTTTGCACACTTACCGCTGCCCGCTAGCCATGCTAAATTTCATCAGCCCATTGATTTTTATAGCAGCATCACCGTCGAAAATAGCTGTGATTTTTATCAGAACATAAATATATTGCAAAATCATTATCGAAGTGCTTGCTTTGAAATGGTGTATGGAGATTCTCATTTCCCCAGGGTTTTCGTCACTGGCTTCAGTATCATGGCTGTTCTTCATTACGTACAACACCAACAGCACTTAAAAAATCCTACGTTCCCGCCCTATTTTCACAATCGTATCGCGTACATTGCCTCACATCTTCTTAAAAACAATGAAAATAACCCTTATTTTGCAACCAATAATCCCTTATTGGATGCCCGCATACAAGCCATTAAATCACTTTATAATCAAGTGGTATATGGTCAATACAATGCAGATATCAGATTCTACAACCAAGTGCTTAATTCATTTCCAGATATAAAACAACGGTTAACCGAGCGATATCCGGCAGGTGAACTACCGAAAAGAGACGCTGAGTTAAAAAGTTTGGGCTGCGTAGCGTTATATGTATTACTCGATAAAAAGCAGGCTCTTAAGCAAGATTCTTTTTATGAACCACTACTGAATACCCTAGCCACTTACGAGTCATTGGAGCGTGGTCTTTCAGGAATACTAGGGCCTGTGTTCCTAAATACAGCGCTAGTATCATTACGCTTGATATGGTCGGCTGAATCAAATTATATGCAGTTCAAATCTGACCTCTGCAATCTCAAGAGCGCCATTGATTATGGAGACACTCGCCGCCTGAATGCCATTGACGATGAAGGCTATGAAGACTATGGAAAAACTAAGAATCAAAACAAGGTTCTCATGGCCTCTAAATACCCTGCTTATGGTTCTCAAAAGGCTTGCATGCGAGCATTAGCAAGAGATGCTGGCTCTTACGACAGAAATTCCAGCCCTGTTGGAGATAATGCTATTCAATTATTTGCCACCAAACAAAACAGCCATCTTTCTGGGAATATCACCACGGCGCACCGTGAATTTTACCACCTGCGAAGCGCTCCTTCGCTACAAATTAAAGTAACGATTGATTACTTCATGGCCCACTTAGACCGCTTATCAGATAAACATCTGCAAGTTTATGTGGAAGCTAATCTATTTCAACCGGGTTTACTTATTCAAATATTAGATGCATCTGAAGATATGGGGCGCATGCTTGGTCAAATAACGTCCTTTATTGACGAAGGCCTACGTTACTACACGCCCAATGAGCACTGCACGCCACCTGCCCTATTTTTTGTACGCCTAGCCTTTCTCGTATATCAATACGCAGCTAAACACACACCTTCGCAAGCAACAACCTTACTGAGGCCATTACAACAAAAATTAAACGCGCTTATCGCGCAGAACGATACCAATACGCCAGATATCAAACACGATCTTCACCAATATTATTTGTCTGCTATTATCGCTGAATTTGAATTAACAACTGAAACAGGTCAGGACAGATATCGATACTTCGCCAGCTTAGCCTTTCCTTCCTTTATGTTTATCAAAGCCACGCCTCAGGAATCAAATCATGTAGACCGCGCAACTGTATTTGAATTTGCATGTCGAGATGAAATCGTGGGTCGACTCTTTCAGCAACCCGCCGCCCTGAGTATTACGCATGTACGACGGGCTTTAGATCTTCTGGGCTGGGGTGTTGTTGAGTATTGTGAGCAAACGTCTGATTTTATTTATGCGGTTCACATCAAAAATGCTGAAGTCGTCACGCAATACACGCTTGATGTGCGATACTGCTTGCTCTTGAATCAAGCCGGGTTCGCCTTGATGGCCACGCCTGGTAATGTCAAGAGAATCCTAAAAGCAAAACAAATAGACATAATATTACCTGATTTTTGCATGACCAATAGAGACGTAACAACCTATCTAATGAACGAGATTGGATTACGTATATTTAATTATACGAAATTGCAAAAAACATGGACCATAAACACAAGGGAAGACTGGTATCAGTTAAGTGCCTTAAGCAACGAGCAAGCAATTTATTTTCGCTTAGCCGGGAAATTTACAACGTCGCTCCCGACGACCATGAAGCAACGCAGCACGCAGGTTTGGGTGAGTGTAGATAAAAATATTTTGCTAACGGAGCATGGTCACCCCACGTATCGATTTGACAAACCCAACAAGCAATTAAGGCAGCTTGATGCCACAGGCAACGACAATGGATACAGCCTGTGCCCAGGTCAAACGTGGTTTCACAATTATTTTTCGACGTTTGAGTCACCGGACTTCATCGTTGTGAATAAGAGCAGTACTGATTACCAAATCAATTTCCCTCGATACAGCTTAACACTCATAGCAAAAGAGCCAACTCAATCCATGTTGGGCTCGCTGCTGGGGCGAGCAAATAACCAATCTTATATATTTCACATCAAAAACAATCCGTTTTATATCATGCAAGGTGATACAAGCAAAGCTCTGTGTCCACAACTACCTGGGCTTCCTGGCGTTGCTGTGCTGATGTTTGAGCATAAAGCAAGCGGTCAGCGTATGTGTAACATCCCCTTTCAGCCTTTTATTGCCAAACTAGAGCAATCACCTCACAGTGAGTTTTATCATTTACAACAAGATACAGCAGGTTATATTCAAACCTGGTTATTAGAGCAACCCAATCAAGAACAAATTATTAAACTTTGGCAATACAGTGATCAAGAGCGGTTTATCACGTATTCGCTAGATCAAAACAATCAGCCGGTGGCAGAAACTGCGTATGATGCATTGTATTTGTCTTACGTGTATTTAGCGAGTCACCGCCCTAAGCGCGCTTGGAAAGAGCTTCATGGTATAGCTAAGCGATTCGGGGGCTTACAAGGGCAAGCTTGTGAGATTCAGTTATTACAGATGATAACTCAAGCTTTGCCTTATGTTACAGATAAAACCTCAAAAAAAGCATCCGTCTCAACGCCGGCATATGTCGCATGTCAATTAAAAGCCTTATCGTTGTTTGTACGTGCATGGAGCCCGGATAAGAAGCTCGTCTTTCCCGTACCCAACTTTGATGACAACACACCCGATGGCTTTTACAAAAACCATTGCTTAAAACAAACCGAACAGTTTTATAAGAATTTAAATCAGGTTATTTATCAGCTGTATTCACGTATGCAAAGTATGCATCGAGACATCACACATGGATTTTACTTAACCGATGAAGAAAAAAAAGAACTGTTGGATTATTATTATTTTAACCTTCCCGGTGAGGCTGTTAAGCCGGTGGGCGCACTAGGTTATGACTGGCAAAGGCTTAAATTATCATTACTTAAAAAAGAAGCGCTCGCACTAGACTTTGATGCTGCCACGCGAGACGTTTTACCCGAAGCCTACCAAAAACGCCAACAAGACATACACACATACGCTAAACAAAACACCGTCATCAACGCCCACCACGGTGAGCTTATTTTACAGCCGTTAGATTTATCTATTCCACCTGAAGCGCGCACCGCATTTAAACGTAAAGTCGATGTTTCTGATGATATAAAATCACCCACCAACAGCGATATCGCCGCCGCTATGGCAGCCTTAAGACCTAACATCACGCCCGACACATTTATTCAACACCTTCCCAGTTATTACTATCTAGTTACATTATTTTTTCCATTTTTTTCTTCAGATAGAACCTCCGTCATGCAGTTTTGTCGAAGCTATTTGCTCGCGCATCGACATGTCCCTTTGGATGAACAAAAAGACACCACTGCTTATTTATGTAATATTCTGTACAGAATTGGCAGCCATCCTTGGCAATACTTTCTTGATACGGACATCAGATTACAGACATTCAACAAAATTATTCGTAATGCAGAAAACCTTCAGGCTCCGTTAATAGAAGCAGATGAACTTCGCAACAAAGATAACGTTGTTTTGGCTAAAAACAGTGATATTTGGGCGGCATTAACGCCTGAGGCCCATGCCGCAGAACAACCTATGACTGCAGAAACATCGGACTTGCGCGATAATTTTACGTTTGAGAAACTTGTTGAGCGCTGTGCTCTTCGTGATGCAAAAAAATCGAATATAAACCTATTTGCAAAATTGTATAGAAAGCACGCAGCTGTTTTTGGCGCAGCACCTAAAGAAGGCTTAGATGAATTAAGCGCAGGACAAGAACAACATAACGCGTATCGACGCATGAAAAATAACGCGGAACATTTGCTCAAAGACTCATCCACGCGCGAATCTATTTCAAATATAGCTAAACAATTTATTCATGAACTGGATGGCCTCATAGAAACCCAGCTGGACTCAATTATATTTTTAGCCAACAGCGGTTTTAACGCGAGCCCAGAAAAGTTCATGCGACATGCGCTTGCGTTGGACAGCGCCACGCGTGCTCCTTTGGATAAAAATAAACTATTAGCTCTTTATTGCAAAGCCGATAAAACGCAATACCGATTAGCCACAGGCTTAACATCAGAAGCCATCGATGACTTGCATAACCAACTGACAAATATGCTATCGCTTGTGACACGCCAGCAAGCATTGCAACGTTTTCAAGCACTCACAGAAAAACTACCCGAATCCCCTGATGCTGCGGCGCTACAACCGGTGGCTCATGAGCTTCTATCTGTTGATTTGGTTGATTATAAGACAGAAGCAGTATCAGCCCTGTTTCAATATTATGAAAACATAGCATTAAGACCTCAGCAAAAAATTGCGATTAACCGCTTAGTGGCATCATCCGATGGGTATGCTTTTGTTGAAACCATCGAAAAAATTATTATGGGAGGAGGAAAATCCAAGGTTATTTTACCTCTGCTAGCAAAGCATAAAGCGCGTGGCACAAATTTAGTGGTCATCGAAGCTCCTTCGGCTTTATTAGAAACATACCGTGCTGATTTATCCCCTATCTCAGAGCAACTGTTTGATCAAAAAGTTTATAGCTTTGATTTTAGCCGTGAAAGTGACTGCTCACCCAAAAATCTTGAATTTCTTCATTCAAAATTGCTATCTGTTATCACACAAAAAGATTACCTGTTGACTTCGGGCGATGCAGTGCAATCATTAGAACTGAGGTATCTAGAGTTACTTCTAGAAACCCCTGATGATGGCGCGCCAAAAATCCTTTGGGAAAAACAAGTTGCTGGGCTAAATAAGCTCGTTACGCTTTTTCGCACACGGGCCGATGTCGTCATGGATGAGGGGCATCAAGCACTCTTACTCAAGAAAAAACTGAATTACACGCTCGGTGATCAACGCCGATTATCGCCGGATATCAGTAAGGCAAGCATTGCGCTGTATCAATTTTTTAATCACGTATTATTGGAAGAAGCATTGGGGTCTGATTTTTCAGGTGCCACATTGGCATCGGTACTGAGTAATAACAAAAAACTGACGAAAAACGAACAATGGGATGCTGCATTCCATCATTTGGCCTATGAGTTAGTACACAGCGAACATAGCCCCCTGTATTTAAGCCTGACTGACCTAGAAACCGATGAACGTGAGGCGTTGGTCTCCTACTTATTAAATACAAGCACCGAAATCCCCGATTTTGTTCGTCGCAGTTCGTCAAACAATCGAAAAACATGGGCGCTCTACAAGCAGCAGGTGAGTCATTTATTGCCCTATACCCTGCGAAGTAACCTCGATGTTAATTATGGGGCATCGCTAGCATCACCTGACTACGATTTTGCCATACCCTACTCAGCCAGTGGCGTACCTAATGAGACCAGTCGTTTTGGTAATTATTTGGAAGCGATGAATTTCAGCATTCAAATGCACTTAATCAAAGGTGTCACGCCCGATCCTACGCGACGATTTTTGAAGTCCATGGTTAAGCAAGCAAGCCTTGAACTCATCATAAACCCGAGCCTTGGCAATATAGACAAGACACCCACTGCGAATGTTCTACATTCGCTACTCCCAGGCATAAATTTATGTGACATGAGATTAAACGATGACGCATGGTTTGATCAATTTTTTGATGATATACGACACCATGAACCTTTGATTTGTCATGTTTTAGAAACCGAAATTCTACCTCATCTTCCAATCAACACGAAGATGCTGCATAGCGATGCATATAACCATGTTGATATGTATCGATCCGTTCAAGGAATCACAGGAACGCCTTGGAACAGCAGCACCTATCATCAGCGTATAACCTGCAACAAACAAAACGTGGCGGCAACAGACGGCTTTCTTCTGTCTTCACTTCATGACAAACAAACACAACTTCATGCTTGCCGGTATGACGTTCCTTTCCAACAATTGATTAAAACGTTACTTGAGAATGACACGTCCTTGCATGCTATCATTGATATTTGTGCTGCATTTAAAGGTATTCCCAATGTACAGGTCGCGCAAGCCCTTGCGAGCCACTTTCATGCAGCAGGAAGCCCACTTGAACATATTATATTTTTTAATTCGGATCATGTGTTATGCGCCTTAAAAATTCATGAAGAAAATAACCCAATCATTGAGCTTAACACCAGTAATCCAACATTAATTAATGCAATGCTCGATAATTCACCAGAACAACGGTTTAGTTATTATGATCAGGCACATGCTATCGGAACGGATTTAAAACAGCCTTATTATTCGAAAGCACGCGTCCTGGTTGATCACGAAACGCATTTACAAAGCTTTTTGCAAGGTGCTATGCGCATGCGTGGCTTGGCTGATGAGCAAACGATTGAAATTATTGTCCCCCAAAACTTAAGCGAACTTTCTTTAGATGAACTCATCACATCCATGCAGACGAATGAAACCAATCAACTATTGATGGATAATTTCACAGCCGTTAAAGCCAAAATGGATAACTGTCTACGCAATGATGCGATGAAACGGATGCTTGCAGCGAGTGACGTAAAAAAACAGCAACAATATGCGTTAGCTTTTCAGCCTTTCTTGGTCGATCAAGATGATACCGATGCTCATTTTTTTGAATGCTACGGAGGTATTTCAACGCCCCTAGATACGTTAAATCTGCTGGAAGCTCATAAAACAAAAAGCTTAAAAGCATGGACAAACAGCATGCAAACATTGGATATCAAAATAGATCTCGAAGAAATAAAAACGTTAGAACAAACGTTTGATGCACTTATTGAAGATGCTCTACCGCAGTGTCATGCAACATATTTGTATTCAACAGGCTTAAACGAAGGCATTGAAGTCGAGGTACAAAATCAAGTTCAAGTCGAACTAGAACAAGAGCTCGAATTAGAACTTACTTCACCAAACTTGACTCCTAACTCATATCGACCTTGGTTTCTTTCCCCAGGAAACCAAGTTTATTCTTATGTGACAGGATATTTATCTTTAAGCGCCCTGTGTCATCAAAATAATCGTTCTGCGCCAGATTTTGGTGAGATTTATGTAGGCCGTAATTATTACCAAACCTATCAAGGGCAACAAGCAGGATTAGGGGCATATTTAAAACCTGTGCACGCCTTATTGTTTCGCAAAAATAAACACGGCAAAATTGACTGTCTTCTATTAAGTCAGGACGAAGCAAACGAGCTAGCAATCAAGATGGCCAACAAGCCTGAGCCCAATGTATGGATGAGTACAACACGTCATACCTTACTCGCAGGCTTGCCCCCTACAGATGTAGATATACAACAAGATCCATCCTACCAAGAGCTCATAGAAAAAGTGCGCTTTTTTAACGGTGAACTGACGTCTCTGGTCAAAGAAAAACTGGCTTTATCTTGGTTGAGACAGGATTATGATAAAAAAATAGCCTTTTTTGAAGAAAATCTCGGCCCATATAGTGAAGCTGCGAGCACCGACACGCTGGCATTAAAGCAAGCGCTGGCTGAGATTGAATCTTATTTTACGTGCATAAAACAACACCCTGAAGTGGATTACACCGCATCCATTTGGTGGAGAATAATCAGCGAGCATTTATTCGACGAGACATCATTGCAAGAAAAGTGCACTGAATATTTGCAAACACACATCACAATAAAACACATCACCGAAGTGATGCTTTTACAGCCTAAGAGCGTAATAATAGATTATTTAGAAAACAATCATTTTAAAACCAATGCTGTGATGGTCAAAAACATACTCAAGACCACAGACCGCAAAACTTCAGATGTTCTTATCTCGAACTTATTCGCTATGCCGGATATTCATCCAGATGTAACGCAAGTTCTGAATGATGCCAATCAGGATTATACCTTTCTTTTGAATTGCCTCGCAGGCATTGCCATGGTCGCCGGAGGTGCATTACTTGTGATAGGTATTTTAACGCTTACCTATCCACTGCTCATCGCAAGTGCTGTTGTGGGTGTGGTAGGAACCGCTGCTGTATTTTATAATTATGGGATATTTAGCAAAGACGATGCTTCAAAAGACGAGCCTCCATCAGGAGGCCCAGAAAATCTAGGAGCTAGCGCGGAACCGTAATGTTAAATTGCTTATTTTTACTTAAAATAACCGCAAATAATATCCATAAAATAATGAATCATTCTCGTGGCGATAACACCCAGTGCACCTAAGATTAATCCCATTGTTCTATTTATAGCCTATAATGACTGTGCGCGCTCTAACTTCTAAAGTACAACAAGTATGAGTTACCGAGCAACCGTATCAATCTGCTTTATGTTCAGCCAACAGCAGAGCTTCGACTTGACCATCTCAACTATCTCGTAGAATATAAGGAATGGTTATGTGGTTATGATTTTTAGGTTGGCTAAATTATTGCCTAATCTTACGTGCGTATATCAGGGAGCGCCTCATGAAAACAAATTCTTTTATTATTCGCTTATTCAATATCGTTATACTTTCATGCTTCTTGGGCATTTCACAGGCAGCTAGTCCTGTTTGGACACTTACGCCACTTACCGCTACGACGCTCGCGGTTCCATCCAACGACACAGCAATCGTTCAATATCAAGTGAAGAATCAATCCACAACACCACGCACACTAACAATGCAACCGATTCATGGTGTCACGCAATTAACGACGGGATTGGGTGTCTGCGGTCGTTCGTTCGCACTCACGGGGAAGGCTTCGTGCACACTTTCGTTGCGAATCGATGGTAGCTTATTAACCCGGCCTATTGATGATGGACCGGTTGTTTGTGCAAATAGCTCGAATTTCTTGTGCTATCGTCCGGCTCGTCCTAATAATCTTAATGTTACCCCGGTTGATGCGAGTGTTATTTTGACCAGCGTAAGCCCTGATCTTGGTGCGGCGTCTGGTGGCACCGGTGTGACTCTCACAGGTGTAGGCTTTACCGGTGCTACAGGTGTTACGTTTGGAGGTGACGCGGCAACCAGTGTGCATGTTGTGGATTCAACAACGGTCACGGCTGTTACGCCGGCTCATGCGATAGGAGCTGTGGATGTCGTGATTAGCACACCGGCTGGCGACTCAAGCCTGACTAACGGTTATACGTATTTTGAAATAGGACAGATGACAGGTGGCGGCATTGTGGCCTGCTTAAATGGGGAGTTAAATAATCTAATTGCATCAACCACTGATAATAGTAACTCTATCGTATGGGCGGGACTCGGTGTGAGCCAGGGTGCAAGCAGCACCACAAATGGAGCAAGTAATACCGAAAAGGCTGTTGAGAGCATTGGCACAAACGAAGGTGTGCCTTATGCCACACAACTGTGTGATGACTTACAAATCGATTCAGAAGGCAACACCCCTTGTGAGCCAGGCAACACTTGTTACAACGACTGGTTTTTGCCCGCTGGAGGTAACACGACTGAATCGGGCCAGCTCAATTGCTTATATGTTAATCGTGCGGCTATTGGTGAGTTTTTGAATGAGCTCTATTGGAGCTCTACGACTGTTAACGGTAATCATACTGCTTTTGTTTGGACCCAGGACTTCGGCAATGGTGACCTCTTTGGTCGCACTAAGGACACAACCCAACGCGTTAGATGCGTTCGCTCGTTGCCATAGGAAATCTAACTCATTGCTTGATTGATATGTTGTTTAAGGAGAATGGAATGTTTCTAAAGAAATGTAATATCGATAAAACAGATAGAATCAATCGAATAGTGATTGGAGCTGTGTTATTTCTTGCCACGTTGATTGGAATGAGCAAAATGTTTTTTATGGTCCTTGGGCTTATTTTAGTCATCGAAGGTTTAATTGGCTGGTGCTCTATTCCTTATATGGTGAGCAAATTTAAACACAGCGTTAAAAATAAAAAATAAGGGTCGAATTAGTTTGGGATTCACAATACGATCTGTGTGAATTGCGCCTATTAAAGACGTATCACAAAGAAACGCGACCGCTATTCTCACCTTCCAAACTAAAAATGATAATTTATCCCAAGCCTAAGCACATTGCTTGCAAAGGCCGAGTCTACCGCATAATAATTTGTCTCGAGTGATTGATTACCCAAATCCAAATACAAATACTCCAGTTTATAACTCATATGATTACTGACTGCGTATTCTAATCCGGCACCTGCCACCCAGTTGGTCATAAGTATCGAGTAATCGTACGTATTATCTAAGAACGGATGATTTCCATAAGCAATGGATTGCGCATAGGTAAGTCCAGCATTGGCAAATGAAACACCTGCCGTTATATAAGGGAGCAGTACGTTGGATACAACCTTTCCAAGCCTCCCTCTTACGGTTGCTAATGCATTGAATTGTTGTGTTACTGAATTATTAATCAAATAGGGATCAAATATAAATGTAATGCTATTGGTACCACCAATGGCCGCATAATCAATATCGGACTCAAGCCCCCACAACACGTTGTTTTTAGTCCAGTTATAGCCTATTTGTGCACCACCCAAAAATCCTGATGATTGAAGATGTATCAAACGTGGGGATACAAATGCAAAATCGTCGGGTGTTGATTGATAAGGTAGAATCGATGTGTTATTTGGGTTCATGCCGTAACCCACGTTTGCACCCATAAATAAACCACGCCAATGTGCTGGGCTTTTATTTATATCATCTTTATCGGTTGATTTAATATGCTGTTTGCTATCATCAAATCGATATTGAGATTGAACAATAAGACCATAATTTTGTTGTGAAGCGTTAACTGCTTGAGGTCTTCCTTCAACAGCCAACTCTTCAAAATGTGCGTAGCCCCCTGTGTTCACGTTCCACCAGCGCGCACCAATTCCCATGGATAGGTCAGGTGTTGCAAGCCAATTAAGCGCAAGATCAACTTGGGCACCATCACCCACGCCATCGAAAAATGCACCACGAATATCTGATCTTAAATTATGATAATCATGTCCTATAAGATATGCGTGAATATAGGCAGCATCGACAGAAAAATTTACATTATTTGCAAGTTTTACATCCCCATTCAGGCCAAGGCGTAAAGCATTCCAAGTCGCCGTGTCATTGAGTGTGTCGGTCAAACTAGAAAAGGCTAACGTTGTACAAACATCGGGGTTATCTGCGGTTTGATTGCAACCAAAAGCATTGTAATGTGTGAGCCAATAATGATATCCAATAAACGGACTTACTTTATAACGATCGTGTTGAATCAGATCATAACCTAAATCAAAACTTAAATAATTTAAGCGCCCATGATTTTGATCACTTTTAGTGCGTGAATACACATCAAGTGCGGGTGGAAAATCTTCATCGATAAACTCACCACCAATATTTGAACCTGCTCCAACGTAACCTTTTAGAAAAACACCATCTTGATGACCAAGGCGCCAAAACCCTTCTGCTGTATTGGTTGTAACGTTTTGGTCAGTCAGGCGAGAAAAATGCTCCGTGCCACTATAATCATATAGATTAAACTCAAAATCACTTTTGCCAAGCCAATAGCGTATACCCGTATCAAGATACCATGGTGATATAGCTTGCTGTGTATTCTGTGCATGAGTAATGCTGCACAAACACACTAAAAAAAATGATTTTACGATTTTTGAAAAAGACATGAATTTTCTCTTGAATTGAAAGCAAATAAATCAAAAACTAAAGCTATTAAAAAACTTGATGCTCACATATAACACACAACATTTTATGCACGGCGAGTTTAACCAAGCTATTTTATGAAGTAAAGGTATCTTTTGATACGGCCGAACTATGTGTTCCAATATTGTGCACTTTGTGGTATGGTATACATACCTTATAAACATATGAGATACATTCATGCCCCATATGATCGCTTATTTCGCCAACAGCCAAAAAGCAACACGAGAAGATTATGATCGTGCTGTTGATTTAGCGCCTATCTTTGCGGAAGCGATCTCGGAAACCGTCCCCTACGATGTATACAACCTGCTGTATGCAAAAATTCAAACAACGTTTTCCAAAGCTACAAGCTTAAAATTTACGGTAGAGAATTTCAAACAGCATCATGGGTTAGATAACTTGCTTGATGAATATGAAGCGATGGCTAGAGTTGTTAGGGCCTTAACTCAGATCATGAAAAATCGAAAGGTCTTGGTTGAATTATCAGAACCCACCGCCATGAATACCCTGTATGACGCATTACAACGTGTGTTGATTACCCAAAATAATATATTTGTACCTGTAAAACTTACCTCTTCCCTCGTGCCAGTCACCCCTTTTTTTCATCCATTTGAAGCTTATTTTTTAGGGCAGACAACCTCCAGCTTTCATGACCGCCCAGTTTTAACGTGGATTTTTTCGGCATCTGTTCATATAAGCGAGCTAAAACTGGCAATAACGCACGTATCTAAACCACTCGTTCTGGTTTTTGTTGGCAGCCAGTATGATGACACCAACGTTAGGACACAGGTGCTAAATCAAGCCTTAGATTTAATTCAAACACAAAAACATCAACACATGATTGACGTGTTGCTCATCACCGATAAATCCCAAAATACAAGCATTGTAGATTTAATACCTAAAGTTATTACACAAGACGAGGATTACACGCGTTTGCCGGATAATATAGGGTATTATTTATCGCACCCAAGCATTCAAGCTGCAATTTATCGTAATTATCAAACACACAACGTAACACGCCCTATCCCAACCAGCGTCACGATAGATGATAAAAGCAATGCGCCCAAAGGCTATATTATTAAACATGAGCCTACGGATTTATTACGTGCATCAAAAAAATTAACATCACAAGACTTAAAATCGACACTAACATTAGATATTAATCATCAACTAACCATGGATCATGATCTAAATGAAGAGCATGAGGTTCATGAAGATGTATCTACGGATCAAGAAGTTCAAAGCCAACAGCAATTAAATTCGCAAGTACAAAACAACACAGAAAGTGCGAGTTGGCTTTGGGACTCTACGTGGTATAAAGATACCTTTATAGAACAATTAAAAAAACGTGCACAACGTCACCATGACACGAAAGCTCTTCATGAATTTTATGTAACAAGCCATCATCGCCAAACAAATGTGTGGCAAACCATCCTGAATGATTCAGACGATCAGCTTGTAAACAGCATTGCTAACACAATTTTTAGTCATACAAACCGTGCAAGCTTATACGGTCGTTCAATTGGCTCCATCCAGTCCCAGGTAGGCCAATCTATACTCGATCATTTGGATTACTTTTTAGATGGATTAGACCCAAACGAATCTTGCTTATCATCTTTTAAAGAACGCGCGTGGGCTGAGCAATACTTAAAACCAGCAACAGCCGCCATATATGCCCCACTCGTGGCACAGCCTCTACTCACCCTGCTACCCAACGCGTCTCTGGGTATGAGTGCTCTGGCTATAATCGCCGCTACTGCCCAAGCATCGAATGGCGTAGTGGTGAATTGGGCTCTTTCAAACATCCTGAAAGCCCGTTGTTTAACGCGCTTAACGTTTGAAAAAAACGATGCTTACGACTCTAAGATGACATTCCCGATGTCTATTATTCATGACTACCCATGTAGATATGAAGTATTACTGCGTTCTGAGGATATGGCGGTATTGGATCCAGATGTTCGGCAAGACTTGATGGGTGCAGCCCAAGCTCTTTTAGACGTTTTTTCTAAAGCGCCCGAAAGTTTTAGAACACAGGATTTTTCAAATTTATGCGATGCATATCTGCAATTGGTGGAATTTCTTTGCCCATCCAAAGAAAAAGAGCGCGCTATTTTAAAGCAGTTCTTAATCACTATTTTTTTAGAGCCCTATGAAGCACACAGCGGAGTCGATGTTTTTAAAATTTTACTTAGCGTAATACTGCAAGGCCACGCTGAAGGCTTAGAGCAATTTCTAGATGATGTATTATTTTTACATGATCGTGCGTTACTCGACCACTTTTATCAAATATATTTTAAACAAGCGCAGGATATTTTCTCCGTCGCCAATTTTAATCATCGTAATACAGTATATTCTCATCACTTTGACGTCACGCGTGATATAACAAAGGGAAATGCGGGGCTATCAACACGAACAACGCCTCTTTTCGTTGAGACGGCTTTAGATACACCATCATGTACATCCTCAAAAGCATGGCCTCCCTTTCAAACCTTTGTGCATCATTTTATTTTATTTGCATCGAGTAACAATATGCCCATCACGCATCTCCGTTTATCTGATATGCGTACATTCTGGGATCGTATATATGCAAAAATTGATGCCTACACAGAACATCATCATGACGAAACTCGTGCGTTAATACAAACAACGTTAAAGCATTTAGTTACGAAAACAGGATTCAGCTTAGCTCCGCTTGCGTGTTCGAAAACATTTTTTTCTGGGTTTGAACAGCTGGTTGACCATGCCATCGCACACCGTACATTATCAGAACAAATGAAGTTGCTCCGAGGCTTATCGTTCGGTTACAACGACGTACCCTACGCCTTAAGTCATGATAAATTTCAGGTGGTTAGCGCTACCATGGCGCTGACGTTACCTTTTCTTAATCCCACACCTACGAACGAGAAAAAAACGCTTCACACTTCAGGCGGAATGGGGTATAGCATTACGCAGAAGGATTTAGAAGCGATTTTAGAAGCATCTCATACAGAACATCAATTGATCGTTATTTTTCGTTATTTAGGTAAAGAATCCTTACGAGAAAGTATCGAGTTTTATCAAGATATGCTGTCATATCGTGGTCCAAAGTTTTTTTCCCAGATAGCTATTTTAAGGCAAGGAGATAAACTCAAAACAGGTATCAAAGCTTACTGTAAAATTTTGTTGCTAGGCCATTATGTTTTAAACTATACCGGATTGAATTATCAGCAACAGATTGATCGAGACGCATTTACGATAAAATTTTTAGCGTTTATAGAAGGTAAAAAATACGCAGATCCTCAGACTAAAAACTCAATTCACCTATCCCTCGAAAACATTGAGACCCATTATAAAGACCTGATTGATACGTGTTTAAATGATTTTTTTGATTACCTGGATGAAGCCAAGCTCTCTCACCAAAATTCAGGAGCCCTCACGATATTCAAATACTGCGATTTAAACCGTATAACAACGATACCACCTGTGTTTAAGCTTAAATTTGAAACACGTCACTTTGAACGTTTTCTTATATTCAATCAAGCCGATTTAAAACAAGAACAACATCTTTTTGAACACGACCCAGCTTTACTGAAACGCTTAATGGCTGATCAATGGAAAATCATGCATGAAGGCGTTCCTACAGAACGCTATAAGCTCACCTGGATCTTGTTTAATATTATCTATCCTGATTTAACACTTGATATTTTGCTGACCGATTGCCTCAAAATAAAACTATTTATGGAAAAAAGTAATGCGCTTTTATCACAAACGCACGCGACAAAATCCTACGTTATACTCAATAGATTAACTCATAAAAACCCATCGATAGATGTGGTCTTATTTTTATTTGATTTATTAAATCATGCTGATGGGATCTCATTTTTAAAGTTATTAAATACACATGCACCGCACGTGTTATCTGTATTATCGACAGAAAAATATTTATTAGAAAAAACTCATGCGATCTGGTTGGAAACACCCCAAGATCCAAACATTGAAAAACTGCTCTTGTTATGTGAAAAACTCATTGATACAGAAGAAAAACAAGCTGTTATGATCTTCGACACATTAATTCAACAGCTTTACTTGCCCAATCAAATGCGCTTGTTCGATCGCTGTTTAAACTTATCTGATGAGTATCTAAACCAATTATCTTGCCTCATGATTGCGCATCAGTTGCCATTGGATTGCATTGATTATCTACTTGAACATCACGTCGATCTTCAAGCACTTCATGATGGTTTAAACGAGGTTAATCAGGATACGCGAGCTTATGTGATAACCGTGATTATCAGCCTATTAAAACAAAATATAGCTTTGACTGATGCTTTGACAATTTTAGCTCGGTGCTCGGTGAGTCAATTGCAGCAATTAGCACTTTTTGTTCATATTTATCAATGCGATGCTGAAGTCATTGAAGCGATAGTAAAAGCGCCCGATCTGACAGTAGCACTGGCTGCCTATGAAACACAACGGTTCATGACCCGCTTAGAACGCTTTGCGTATGATAAGTCGTTGGTTATGCACAAAATTTCTCAGGTAAAACAAAAGTCATGGCAAGAAGAAGACGAGGATTATAATTTAGATCCTGATGTTCAGTATACCTTGATGAAAGATTTTGAAAACATGATGGCCTATATGCTCACAACACCTGTGCTTGATCAATATACGGTTCATCAATTAAGCATGCAACAGATGCAACTCGTAGTCCAAAAAATAAAAACCGAATTAAATAACACAGAGCTTTCAGACACCCAACAACAAGCCTACCGCCTTATGCTTTTAGCATTATGCTGCGAGGCAATATACCGAACCACAGGTTATTTTCCACGAGATATTCAAATTATTTGTGTGTTAAACACGTTGCGTCGAACCGAGCACATGATCAACGAAGTACAAACCGGTGAAGGCAAAAGCATGATTACAGCGATGCTAGGTGTTGTCGGAAGTATTGACCAAACCGTTGACTTTGCCACAGAAAATGAGCAGTTAGTACGCGATGGTTTACATGCATTTCAACCCTTGTATTTATATCTTGGTATTGCGTGTGGTGGCGAGATGATTCAAGCTAAGAGCCCCAAAGAAGCTTATATTAAACACGGTATTAATGCATCGACACCAGCTGATTTTTCGTTTTTTCGCGTTTTTAAAGCACTTCGCAATGAAGATTTGCCTAAACATACATTATTACTTTGCGATGAAATTCATGTCGCACTCACCACCAGTGTTCAATACCGTTTAGCGGCTGTATTAAATCATCTTTATCTCGATATTGATTCATGGCGCATTGTTTATGCTGAGCTTTTAGCCTTTGTTCAAGAAAAAGAACTCTATCTCGATAATGCCTGTGATGCACATGATGATGTAGAGAACTTTAAATATTACCTAGAAATACAAGGCCGACCGAAAAAGTTATTAAGTTTTGTGAACAAAATTCCTTATGACGTACTGACTATGCTTCTCGACAGTGCTCGTATGCCTGATATTTTAGAAGAGAACATTGATTTTTTACCGATTGTGAAAACACGCTCATCGTATGCCGCACCAATACTCGACTCAGGCACAAAACGACCGCAACCGAATATTAGTTATGGTCGTTTTGTGCAATGGTTATTACATGAGCATTTGAATACACAGTCACAAACAAACGATTCGTATCCCATTCAGCCTCATGCCGATACCGTCATGACGCTGAGTGCAAAAAATTTCTTTGATTATTATATTAAGAACGGTGGTCGAATTGTAGGATTAACCGGTACAGCCGGCGGAGCGATTGAACTGAAAGAATTTTATCATCAATTCGGTTTGAGGGCGTATGCATACCCCACGTTTTACACCCATCGCATTCAAGATTTAGGTCTAGTTGCTGCACCCGGTATTGTAGAACAACAACAAGCTGTTATTAATTTTATTAAAACCCATAAAAACACAGCGCCAACACAACCTATTTTGATCCTAACCGATTCTCCCAAAGCTATGTTGGCACTTGCCGCGCAATTAAAGCAGCATTGGTGCGTACGTGAATATACGGGGTACGCATCAGGACATCTGAACGAACAGGCCATTGTTAAGGCTGCCGGAGAGCCAGCTCAAATCACAGTTACAACACCGAGCTTAGGCATTGGTACCGATATTCGTCCTGCAGGCGAAGAAACGCTGTTAGTGATCAATTGCGCAACCAACATCACTGCAGATGAATTAAGACAATTTCGCGGGCGTACAGGCCGGAATGGAAAACCCGGGCAATTTATTTCGATCATTGATCAAGAAGCTTTGCTTCCTTCAGATGCAAGTAATATTAAGCTTTGCTATGCCCAGCATCAAAAACACGTTGCATTAGCCCAACAACAGGCACGCTTAAAACCGAGAACATGGGAAATCACGCATCATTTGGCGATCCAAAAACTGATGGAGCTTAAATCATCTGCTGAGCGTTTATTAGAACCTCAAAATGGCATAGGATACAGCTTGATTGACCAGACATGTTTTTATAAAACCATTCACGCATTCTCTGAATCTTCAGAAAAACAATATGCTGAGCTTAACAACGAGCAATATTTGATCGCGCTTGCTCAAGCGTATCAAGACATACTCGACGCCTGGCTAGCCAACAATCACGATGAGCGTACGCAACCGGTTGAAATGCTCGTTGAACTACAGCACCTCGAGGTATTTCGTGATAACCATACACTACAAGCCTCAGAATTAACGGCACTAAGTGATATTTTATCACTGCTCTGGAAAACGATCGGTCATCAAGGCATGCGACAGCATCTAATCATGACCGATCAATGGTCAGCAACATTTGAGCCTTATTTTAAAAAAGAACAGTCGTTCATGACATCTGCTTTGAATATATTATCTATATACCATATGTTTGATAATCTAGACGCCTATCATCTTGAAGCACAAAACAGTCTGCATGCATGCACAACCTTTTTAAAAGACATTCCTTACAGTCATTGGTTTCTACAAACCGAAGATCTCAACACCTACGCACTCGAATACCTTTCTAACATAAAATCTATATTTGAAGATAAGCGATGGGATGATTTAGCATTGCCAGATCTTGAAGACGCTAGAATTAAAACATGCATCACAAACTTTAATCGACTCATGAGGTTTTTATCGGTCACGAACCAGGCCAATCGTTACGGTGGTTACCTTGTTTTGGGTCCTGTTCAAATTGTCATTAATCTTATGATTATGCCTGTGATTAAAGCCGTTATTCTCAAGTTTGCAAAAAAAGCATGCGCTCATTCTAACTCAGATTATTTACAAGTTTTAGCCAGTATCGATGACATCATGAAGATACTTAGCTGGTTCGTTGAGAACCTCTTCAATCAAGGCTTTGAACGTATGACAATTGACCAATGCTTAGAAAAAATTGAACCTCTTGTTGATAACGCTGGTCTCATAAAATTGCTTGAAAAATACAGTCAAGATGAAGCAGCGTTTACTCAAACCATGACGTCTATTAAGCTCTTTATTAGCATCTTACAACCACATCGAGATAAGCCGTTATCATCGGTCATACAGTCCGATATTATCGTTGATTTTCTCATGTCGTTTATGCAGGGTGATGGCATTAAAACCCTGGTTCCACACGTTGATCTTACGCTTTTCCGTGAAAAAATAGGCAAATTATCACCACGCTTGATTGATACATTCAAAGCATTCAGTATTCAAAGCATCTACGGTTTAGTCAAATGCCTCGCACATCCTGAGTGTTTTAAATTTTTATCTCAATTACCTGATGAGATCGCATGCGCAGAGATTTTAAACTTGCTTAATGAAAAGCAACACCCTGCCGTCGTGACATTAAATCACTTTCAACTCAACCATGAACGTAAAGCCGCACACCAAGCCGAGGCTTACAAGCAATTAAAAACTTCTTTTACGATAACTACCAGTCAATTAGAGCATGAAGTGATATCCTCAACACACATGCAGCCCACAGATTCATTTCGTGCAGAAGTGGCTCCAAGCTTTTGGATAACCCACGCCTCCGCATTAGAGTACGCACAAAAGCTTATCACAGGATTTGTGGGGCTTTTACTCCTGAATTTATTATTTTTTCATATGGCAATCACAACCGTACTCATAGGTTTTGCAACCGTTGTAGCATGTGAACTCGCCAGCACAGCTTATTATAGCTATCAGAATAATACTACATCAGCTGAAACACCTGCCATTTCGGAGCACCAGCTTACGTTTTTCACTGTGCCGAATTCTGATGTTGAGTCAACCATTAAGGGCGAATCGATTGCTGATGAGGTTAATAGCACCTGTGCTAATACGACATAAAAATAAACGTGATATTCACAAGCATTTTTAGCGCTCATTTGTTTCTAGAAAAGCTTCGTGCAATCATGTTCATTACTCTCTATTCAGATATTATTTATGCAATCACTCGAATACCGCAAAGCAATTATCGATGATCTTCCAAGCATAGTTAGGTTACTCTCTGATGATGAATTAGGACAAACACGAGAACTTAGCAGCTCTAGCTTAGATAAACGCTACGTTGATGCCGTCGCTTACGCAAATTGGTACTACACGCATGAATATAGAGGCAGTTCGAGTCGCAAGCTCACATCGTGGTCAAAAAACAGGTAAATGGATGATAGAAGCTTCCTTCGAACTTGCACGTAAAAAAAACGCATCACTCATACAACTCACCACGGATAAAAAACGTACACAGGCAAAGCGATTTTATGAGCGACTCGGGTTTGAAGCAACACACGAAGGTATGAAGTATTATTTATCCAATGATGAGATATGATGATTTCATAGACAAGAGTTATATCGACAGATTATTTACTGGTCGGGACGGAAGGATTTGAACCTTCGACCCCTGGCACCCCATGCCAGTGCGCTACCAAGCTGCGCCACGCCCCGATTTCTCTCGCATCATACCTTTATCACTTAAAACTAATCAAGAGCTAAATGCATTCATCCCCGTAATATGACGACCCAGTGTTAATAAATGCACGTTATCTGTTCCTTCATAAGTAAACACCGACTCAAGGTTCATCATGTGGCGAATCACATGATATTCCAAGCTAATACCGTTAGCCCCCAATAAATTTCGGCACATACGGGCAATTTTGAGTGCCTCACGACATGAATTACCTTTAAGCAGCGAAATCATGGCTGGATTAGCTTGCTCCTCGACTCTTAAGCGCCCTACATGAAGGTTCATACAATCGGCCTTCATGATTTCGGTATACATCAAACTTAAATCTTTCTGAACCAGCTGAAAGCTCGCCAGAGGTTTATTAAATTGCTTACGCTCGATTAAATAATCACGTGTTAAATCAAAACAAGCTTTAGCAGCGCCCATCGCGCCCCAAGCAATTCCATAACGTGCTTGGCTTAAGCAACTCAAGGCTGCACCCAAACCACGCTTACTTCCAGGCAGTAAATTTTCTTCAGGAATAAAAACATCATCAAAAAATAACTCACCGGTCAGTGACGCACGTAACGACATTTTTAACTTCATTTTTTTCGAACTAAAACCTTTGAAGCTTTTTTCAACTAAAAAACCTCGAATGCCCTCATCTGTTTTAGCCCAAACCACAGCCACATCGGCTATATTTCCGTTCGTAATCCACGTCTTAGAACCGTTGAGGCAATAGCCACCTTTCACTTTTTTAGCATAGGTATTCATACCCGATGGATCAGAGCCTGCATTAGGCTCGGTTAGCCCAAAACACCCAATCAGCTCACCTTGAGCCATTTTTGGCAAAAAACGCATTTTTTGTTCTTCGCTACCGTAACGAAATATCGGATACATACATAAAGAACTTTGAACAGAAACAAAGCTTCTCAAGCCGCTGTCTCCGCGCTCTAACTCTTGGCAGGCTAAGCCATAAGCCACATGAGAAGCACCTGCCCCACCATATTGCTCAGGTAATGTTAGACCTAATAATCCTAAGGCAGCTGTTTTTTTTATAAATTCTTCAGGAAATAAAGCCTCTTCAAACGCATCGGTAATATGAGGCATCACATCGCTTGTAACAAAGCGCGCAACACTGTCACGAATCATACGTTCATCATCGTGTAACTGCGCATCAATGCATAATAAATCATCCATACCCATCATCCTTTTTATCTAATCTTAAAATTTTAATAGCGCATTAATAAAGCACCGGCCCTCTTGTAGATAAAAATCCTGGAGATGTCGTATTATCAAGAGCCGTGCAACCGCCATCAAACCCACCTGTTGATGTCATAATACACCGCCATATATTGGTGGTGCGATCACCAACGTAAGCCGAGGTTATACCGTCACTTACATTAAATGCAGCACTCATTGTTCCAACAAAGGGCGTGCTTGCATTGGTTAATGCGGTACAACCCCCTACAAATCCGCCGGTTGCATTCATCTGACATTGCCATAACGTATCTGAATTATCACCAACATATGCATACCTAACACCAGAAAATGTGTAAAATTCTGCATTTACAATAGTTTGGAAGTGAGGTGGGGTTGAGTTCGCTAACGCTGTACAATCCCCAGAAAAACCTCCACCAGCATTCATAGGGCATTGCCATAGCGTATCTGAACGATCACCAAGATATGCATACGTCACACCAGAAAAGTTTTGAAACGTTACGGTTTGTGTTTGTCCAAACGTTGGGTTATTTGTTAATGCTGTGCAACCTCCTGAAAATCCTCCCGCATCATTCATAGGGCATTGCCACAATATATTCGTAACACTAGCGACATAAGCATAGGTTGTCCCAGAAAACGTATGAAACGTTGCTTTTACCGTCTGAGCGAAACCTGGCGAAGTAACATTGGTTAATGCTGTACAACCCCCAACAACAGCTCCTGTGGAATCGAGTTGGCATTGCCATAATTGCTGTGAAGCATCTGCAACGTAAACATACGTCGTACCAGAAAATTCGTAAGGTGTGCCGTAAATTGTTCTCGAAAAACCCGGTGCTGTTGAATTGGTTAGTGCAGCACATCCTTCACTAAATTCGCCACTTGAAGCTATTGGACATTGCCATAACGTATTGCTCCCATCACCTACATAAGCGCGCGTTACAGGTAGCGTGGTCACATGTAAACTATCTGCCGGCGACGGTTGATAACATTGTAATGTTGAACCTTGTTCACACACAATTGGGCCGTTACTCAGCGATGATGTGAGTTCACTTCCAATTACTTGCAGTGACAGCGTGCATGATGCGTTTCCGGTGAGTGTAAACGGATTACCGCAGGCACCCGACCCTGTTGTTATTTGAGTCACACCAGGTGTGTTCTGCATACTCAGTACATGTGTTTTGGACGATTGATTCGTAATTTTATATTGCACGGTCGCTGTGCCGGTCACGGGAATAGCTACGGTTGTTTCGGTTAACGGCGTAAATGACCATACAGGCGTGCCTGCCGATGTTGTGTGGACACAACCTAAAATTAAACAAACACTGAGTATGCGGCCTGCTATTAATTTTGCATGCATTAAAATATCCTTATTTTTAATCTATGATAATATAACTACAATCATGCTAAATACACAAGTTTAGGATTGGTAAAGACGCGTTAAATCATTTAGACTTTTTCTAGCTATTTAATTCTAGTTATTTAATTGCGGTGTAAGAAGGATAGAACATGAAAAGGATGGTATTTTTATTAAGTAGTTTGGCACTTACCGGTTGTTTTAACGATAGTTTGGATGAGCTCTCTTCGCATCAAATTATTGCGGCCCCTGCAAACCGCTGGGTTCACTGGGGACAACAAAATCCGGTTGATGTTACTGACAAAGATGATAGTTCACACAAAGCCTGTCAAAAAAAACCGGTGGATTAGAAACAACTGATTATTCTGATGTGTCCGGGGCATAAAAAACCACGGCTTTCACTTCACTATCCTCTGTTGAAGAATACGTGCACAACGGTATTTCAAACGCTTGTTCTACACGAAAAGATATCGGTGTTGGATTATCAGCTTGCAATGTTTCAATCAAATCAAAACCAATTTCCTCAGCATCTTCTCCTGCAGGTACGGTTAAATTAGACAGGATAAAATTAAACGATCCTGATTCAACCCAATTTTTCTTAAATACTGACATTTTTATTGTGTTAGCTTTAAGATCAAACCCCATAGGAACGGTGTACGTTAAATCCGCATCAAATGTTTTTTCGTCCCAAGAAAATGCTTTTTTTAGCTCAGCACCTGAAGGGCATGTGGTAAAATTATCAGCAGAAAATGCGGCTTGTGTTACGAATAAAGATGCGCACAGCATCGTATTTTTGATCATATTTAGGGTACATCTCATGGGTGCTCTCCAAAAACAAAAGAATTTTAGCTTACACATTCTACATCAGTTGCCACTTCTGGGCGCGTTTCTCGAATTTGATTGTGCTCATCAACAAACACGATGCTTTGTTTGAATGCTCGGCATTCAGCATTAGGAATATGAATAAACGAAGCGATAATAATCAAATCGCCTGGCGCCACCAGACGAGCTGCCGCACCGTTAACACAAACAGCACTAGAGCCAGGCTTACCTTCAATCGTATACGTTTCAAACCGTGTTCCAGCTGTCACATTCCATATATGAACCGCTTCATTAGGCAATAAATCTGCGGCTTCAAGTAATTCAGGTGATAAAGTAATGCTGCCTTCGTAATTTAAATCGGCATGTGTAACACGTGCACGATGAATTTTAGACTTTAACATACGTCTGGTGTACATCTTGTTACTCCGAGTAATCATGTGGATGCCTTCTCCCAGTTTTGGGAGAAGGTGCCCGATAGGGCGGATGAGGGTTAAATCAAGTGCGTTAGTCTTCCACTTTCTCGACAAAATCACAGCCTTCTTTAGGGCAAAGAATTTGTTTGCCTGAGCGCTTGGTTTCTTTTTTTGTAAGCAAAGGCCATGCACATTTAGGGCAAGGTTTATCAATGGGCTCATTCCATAATGCATAATCGCATTTAGGGTATTTAGCGCATGAATAAAATACTTTGCCTCGCCGTGATTTGCGCTTAAGCAATGTTGATGCATCACACTTAGGACAAAGCACACCGGTGTCAGCTGGCTTTTCGAGCGGCTCAATAAACTTGCAGTTAGGGTAACCACCGCAACCAATAAAACGACCATAACGACCTGTTTTAATATGAAGCGGGCTAGCACATTGAGGGCACTCACGCCCTTCAACCACTTCAGGTTCCGATGATGTTTCACCACCTTTCATATCTTGGGTGTAGTCACAATCAGGATACCCGGTACAGCCGATAAAGCGACCACGTTTTCCTAAGCGAATAGCCAACGGTTTTTCACACTTAGGACATTTATCTTCTGTTACTTCAGTTGTGACATCTTTACGCTGAACTTGCTCATCAATCGTATGGATTTGCTCATCAAAAGGTTTCCAAAAGTTTTCAAGCACAGGAATCCATTCGTTTTCACCTCGAGCGACCGCATCTAACGTATCTTCAAGTTGCGCAGTAAACTGATAATCTACATAACGCGTGAAATATTTCGTTAAAAAATTACTGACAATACGACCCACATCCGTCGGTGTAAAACGTTTTTTTAGTACGGTCACATATTCACGTTGCTGCAGCGTATGAATAATCGATGCATACGTTGACGGGCGTCCAATATCAAACTCTTCGAGTGCTTTAACCAAGCTTGCCTCTGAATAACGCGGTGGTGGCTCAGTAAAGTGCTGATCTGGACGAATATCTAATAATGTAATCGACTCCCCGACTTCAAACGCAGGAAGTTTTTTGTCACCATCTTGATCATCTGCCTTGGCATCATCCTTCCCTTCTTCATAGACCGTAAGAAATCCAGGAAACACAAGTGTTGAACCGTTAGCACGGAAACGATGGCCTTCACCACAGCAAAAATCAACAGCAACCGTATCCAGTTTTGCATCGACCATTTGAGAGGCGATTGTACGCTTCCAAATAAGGCCATAAAGTTTGAATTGATCGGGCGTTAATACGGCTTGCAATGCATCAGGTGCACGCTGAATACCCGTCGGACGGATGGCTTCATGCGCCTCTTGAGCATTTTTAGATTTTGTTTTATATACACGTATATCTTTAGGGCAATTTTCATCACCGTAGCGCTCTTGGATATAAGAACGTATCTCTGCTAATGCTTCGGATGATAAATGCACAGAGTCCGTACGCATATAACTAATCAAACCAACGGTACCCGAAGAGCCAAGATCAATCCCTTCATATAATTGCTGTGCCACGGTCATGGTTTTACGTGCAGTAAAGCCTAGTTTTCGGGCCGCTTCCTGCTGGAGTGTTGAAGTAATAAATGGGGCTGCTGGTTTGCGTTTTCGTTGTTTTTTATCAACTTTTTCAACAACAAGCTTACCGTTGGCCTCGGCCAATAAAACATCGCGCATGCCATGTGCTTGTTCAGTGTTGTTTACCGTAAATTGTTGTAACTTTTCTGTATTATAATGCGTAAGACGTGCTTCAAACGATACACCTTTGCTTTCAGAAAGTGCTTGAAGACGCCAATACTCTTGGGTTTCAAAGCGTTCGATTTCTTCTTCTCGCTCAACAATCAAGCGTAAAGCTGGACTTTGAACACGTCCTGCGGATAAACCTGGACGTACTTTTTTCCATAATAACGGCGATAGATTAAAACCTACGAGATAATCTAGCGCACGCCGAGCTTGTTGGGCATTAACCATATCCATCAAGACTTCACGCGGTTTTTTTATTGCGTCTTGAATTGCTGATTTTGTGATTTCATTAAAAACAATCCGCTGAACGTCTTTTCCCTCGAGCAAGTTTTGTTCTTTCATTAATTCATGTACATGCCATGAAATCGCTTCACCCTCGCGATCAGGGTCAGTTGCGAGCAAAAGAGAATCGGACCGTTTCATTGCTTTTGCAATGCGTTCGACATGCTTCGCATTTCGCTCAATCGGCGTATACGTCATTTCAAAATTTGCGTCAGGATTCACCGAACCTTTTTTAGCGGGCAAATCACGAACATGACCGTAGGAGGCCAGAACATGGTAATCTTTACCTAAATATTTTTCGATCGTTTTAGCTTTTGCTGGCGACTCAACGATCACTAAATGTTTGCTCATGCAGATATAACCTTTTTTTAAATAATATTAATGCAGCGGTAAGCCGTCTTCTTTTTGATATAAAACGAGATCTAAAAAAGCCAATTGGGAAGAAGGTAAATTCTCCGCCAGTGTGTTTCGCACGGCCCATTTTGTTTCTTGCAAATTAATAAAGCGCGATTCAGAAAACATCAATCGATTGATAACAAATTCCATCGCATCATGAGAAAGCACGCCAAGTCGCCCTAAATGCTTCAAAAATTGGTGACTCGCACTGGTGAATCGTATCTGTTCTGCTGGTGTAAAAACACGTGCACTTTGATTGCTTGCCGAACGAAACCAAAGCATCTCAAGCGTTGTTTTCTTACCTGTTGCTGCTGAAGAAACTTCAACATTTGTTGATTGATTTAATGCCTGCTCTGTATTTAATGCATTAAGTTCGTTTAATGCTAAATCTTTTGGTATTTCAGGAATGTACGCTTCTTTTAATTGTGTTAATGTTTGTTCAAACAAAGTTAGCAACATCTCGAGCAAATTATCTTTCATCGTTTACACCTTATGTAGCCTCCAGGAACGGCGTTCACGTGTCCTAGGAGTTCTAATTCTGCCAGATCATTAATCACATCCTCAACAGGTAAACGGCTTCGATCCACGATTTTATCTACTGTGGTAACATCAAAACCAATATATGCTATCAAGGAACCCGATTCCCCTTCTGGGGGACGAACATCTTTACCAATTACCCCAAACCTGCGCTCAATACTGCGCTCAATACAAAGTTCTTCTAAAACCTCTTGTGTCGAGGTAACCAATGCGGCGCCTTGCCGCAGTAAAGCATGACACCCTTTTGCCTCGGGGTTATGTATCGACCCGGGAAGCGCCATAACATTACGATTTTGCTCTAAAGCCAAATGCGCTGTAATCAAAGTGCCACTCTTAAGCGAACACTCAATCACAAGCGTTGCGTCAGATAAACCGCTGATGATGCGATTTCTACGTGGAAAATGTCCAGCTGCAGGAGGTGTTCCCAGAGGGAACTCACTCAAAATAAGCCCTTTAGCTTTAATCTCTTCCGTTAATTTTGCATGTTGCCGCGGATAAATGCAATCAATTCCTGTCCCTAACACGGCTACGGTTTGCCCATTACCCGAAAGACAGCCCCGGTGGGCCTCGCCATCAACCCCTCGCGCAAGTCCGCTTACAATGGTGACGCCTTGCTCACCTAAATCTCGTGCAAATTGCCAAGCCGCTTCAGCTCCAGTAATCGATGGCGTGCGTGTACCCACCATCGCAAGCTTAGGTCCCTCAAGACAGCTAATATCTCCCGAGGCATACAGCACCGGAGGTGCGTCCGGTATTTCTTTTAATAAAGCTGGGTATGCTTCGTCAAACCATGTTAATAACGTTTGGTGATGTTGTTCTTGCCAACGTAAATCTACATCAATCGCATCTGACTTAACACTCAGCAGAGCATTCGTAAGGCGCTCTGGCACACCGGCATGGCGCAGGTCTTTTCTAGATAAACTAAAAATTGTTTGGGCATCAGGCCAGCGTCGCAAAAGTTTTGCAATGGTGCGTGGCCCAACATTGGGCAGGCGATTTAACACCAATAAAGCATGTTTATTATTCATATTTATTCCGTTATGTCATCCGTGTAATATCCAATAAAGGCTGGTATTCGCTAATTTATTGCTGTGAAGCAATGATTTATTGTATAATTAGCGTATTCTATTGTCATCCACTAATTATCTACTCATTAATATAATTAATTATATTTCTAGATATTTTGAGGTTTTGCTTATATGGCTATACATAAAATTATCTACCTTCCTGATGCGCGCTTACGACAAAAAAATGCTCCTGTAGAAATATTTGATGAAAAACTTGAGCTTTTAATCAACGATATGTTTGAAACAATGTATCACGCTAAAGGCGTCGGGCTCGCTGCACCTCAAATCGGTATTAATATCATGCTCACGGTTATTGATGTAATCGGCGATAAAAGCCAGCAACTGGTCCTCGCTAATCCCGAAATTATTGCATCTGACGGTTCGGTCAAATCACAAGAAGGTTGTCTATCCGTTCCTGGTGCCTTTGATACCGTTATACGCTCCGAAACAGTGACCGTACGTGCGCAAGACCGCCATGGTAAAACATTCGAAATGACGGGTAGAGACTTACTCGGGCATTGTTTTCAACATGAAATAGATCATCTCAACGGTAAACTTTTTGTTGATCATTTATCACCTCTCAAGCGCGCCATGGCTAAGAAAAAACTCGATAAATACAAACGCCAGCATTAAATCTAAATATTAAATTAAGCGCTATCTATTCTATGACCTCTTCAACATCATTAAGCATTGTTTTTGCAGGAACGCCTGCGTTTACCTGCCCAGCGTTGGATGCACTTGCTGCATCCAGACATCATTTATCCGCTATATATACCCAACCCGACCGTCCAGCAGGACGTGGTCGTCGTCTGCAAGCATCACCAGCGAAGCAATGGGCTAAAGAACATCAAATTCCGGTGTATCAACCGCTTAACTTTAAACATCAAGAAGCTCAAGATGAACTTAAAGCACTCAAGCCTGATATCTTAGTTGTGATTGCTTACGGCTTAATTTTGCCCCAAGCTGTACTTGATATTCCACGCCTTGGCTGCATAAATGTACATGCGTCTCTTTTGCCAAACTGGCGTGGTGCGTCGCCCATCCAATCGAGTATATTGCACGGTGACGCTGAAACAGGGGTAACTATTATGCAATTAGACGCGGGTATGGATACAGGTCCTATGCTCGCGCGCGCGACTTGCGAAATATTAGCCGATACCACCGCGAGTAGCTTGCACGATACGTTAGCTGGGTTAGCTGCATCGCCGTTACTCGAAACCCTGGATGCTCTAGCTGATAACCGAGCTCATCCTATTGCTCAAAATCATGAGCTTTCAACCTACGCGCCTAAAATTACAAAGCAAGATGCTGTGATTGATTGGCATAAGTCTGCTATTCATATCGAACGCCAAATTCGGGCGTTTAATCCTTGGCCTATTGCTCGAACTGAAGCGGGAGAACAAACCCTGCGTATTCATCAGGCACGGGCTCTATCCCAATCAACCGATGCAGAACCCGGGAGCATCATATCACTTGATGGCTCCGGGATGCTCGTTGCCACCGGCGAAAATATTTTATGCGTTGATACCGTTCAATTTGCTGGCGGTAAAGCCCTCTCGATCTCAGATTGGTTAAACGCCCAAAAACAAACACTTTATCCTGGTCTGAAGCTTCAATGACAAAAAATAAAAATAAAAATAAAAATCCAAACCAAAATCAAAACGAACGCAAACTAGCGCTAACTGCTTTATGTGAAGTGCTTGGTGACGGCCACTCTTTATCGCACCTCAAAACCGAGCTAACACCGTTCAGTAAAGCATTATGCTTTGGCGTCTGTCGGCAATATTTTCGCCTGGATGCCTTAGCTAAGCAGTTACTTAAAAAGCCACCTAAAAATCTTAATATTTGGCTCACGTTGCTTATGGGTTTATATCAACTTCGGGAGTTAGACCTCCCCGAGTATGCCGTGGTTCATGAGACCGTTGCACTGCTCAACACAAAAAAAACAACCTGGGCTAAAAGCCTGATCAACGCCGTTTTACGCCGATATTGTCGAGAAAAAGAAGCGTTAGATAAGCAAGCAGAATCAAACGCTAATTTTCGCTACAACTACCCTGCATGGTTATTAAAACGCATACAAAAAGCCTGGCCTGATCACTGGGAAGCGATTATTAATGGGAGTGATGCACATCCTCCGATGAGCTTACGGGTCAATAACCAGCGTACGAGCTTTGAGAGCTATCAAGAACAACTTCAACACAGTAATATTTCTGCCACGCCCATCACCCATACCACACATGGTTTAGTACTTGATACGCCCTGCGATGTGTTCGATCTTCCAGGATTTAAAGCAGGTGATGTTTCTATACAAGATGGCGCGGCCCAGCTTGCGGCGGGTTTACTCGAACTCAAACCCGGCTTACGTGTATTGGATGCCTGCTGCGCCCCAGGCGGTAAAACCTGCCATATTCTTGAAACAGAGCCCGAACTGGATGCATGTATTGCCCTAGACATTGAGCCTAAACGTCTTACACGTACACGTGAAAATTTAACGCGCCTGGGTTTTGACACACGTGCTGAGATTATCGCCGGTGACGCTCAAAATACTGGAACATGGTGGGATGGTGTTTTGTTTGATCGCATCTTACTTGATGCACCCTGTTCTGCAACAGGCGTTATTCGTCGTCATCCAGACATCAAGCTTTTACGTACTCCTGCAGAAGTTCAAGCAATTACAAAAACTCAAGCAGCGCTACTCGAAGCATTATGGCCCCTGCTAGCTCCAGGAGGTGTGTTTGTTTATGCTACTTGCAGTATTCTCCCTGAAGAGAACGAACATCAAATTGCAAATTTTATTAAACATCATGTAGATTGCGAATTATCAACTAAACCGCAACATTGGGGGCACGACACAGGTTTTGGCTGGCAAATTTTTCCAGGGGAAGCTTCGATGGATGGTTTTTTCTACAGTGTTCTTCATAAAAAATCCAGCTAGCTAACTCACTCCTACCATTAATCAACCGCTGTGGGAATATCCGGTTTAGAGCACGTGCATTTTGAATCAGCTCCAGGAGGCATAGGAACCGCTGAAAAACTTTTTGGGTAACATACACTTACATGTACGGCTGTGGTGTTCCCCTCAATTGCCTCAGGTAAGTGCCAGTACCGTTTTGCGTAATAAATTTTGTTTTCTTCGGATTTCCAAAATGCGGGCTTAAACTTGGCTTTAAGCATTACATGCTGTTTTGATTTTGCATCAAACCGAGCTCTTGACCAAGACTCTCCTTTAGGAATCACAACCTTTGCTAGAATATCATTGCTTTCAGCATCCAATACATCAATCATGACCGTATAATTTGTCCAGCAACTGTCTTTAACAATCGTAATAAAGCACGGAAAAGCCATTGCTCCTGGAGCAAGTAGCATGGCACTCAAAGCTAAACCCAAAACCCAGCATTGTTTAAACATACTTATTTACTCCTACATCAATATTTTTCTAAATTATTATTAGATTATATTTCAAGTATAGCTGAATTTTAGTTGATTTTTTTTACAGGGCATTATATTCTTGCCGTCGATGTACCGGAGAGGTGGCCGAGTGGCTGAAGGCGCACGCCTGGAAAGTGTGTATACGTTAATCCGTATCGAGGGTTCGAATCCCTCTCTCTCCGCCATTAGAAACAAGTAAATCTTCACATACTAGCTATGGCATAACATCAAAATGCTAGCACTTCCGGACTTTTTTCTCTTTACTTTTAGACACAACTCGATAGACCATCATCAAACTTTCAGACGCACTTCAACGTATTAGGCACCGCTATTATTTCACTCATTTTTACAGGAATTGTATCATGACAAAAATTGCCATCATTGGAACTGGATTATCGGGTCTTTCTATTGCTCATTTATTAAAAGACTACGCTGATATTACATGTTTTGAGAAGGCACGGGGCGTTGGTGGTCGCATGTCAACCCGATACGCAGATCCGTATTTTTTTGATCATGGCACGCAATATTTTACGGCGAGAACAAAGCCCTTTCAATATTTTATTCAGCCTTTGCTTGACCAAGGTGTCATCGAGCGATGGAATGCTCGACATGTGAAATTTTCAGGTAGCAAGATTATTGAAAGAATAAATTGGAGTGATGAAGAGCCAAGGTATGTTGGTGTTCCGGGCATGAACCAAGTTGGTAAATTTTTAGCTCAGGGACTTAATATCCATATCAACACCAGAATTGTTTCCCTCAATCATCAAGGCACATGGCAATTAACAGATCAGAAAAACCAGCAATACTCTGGCTTTGATTGGGTTATATGCACAGCACCATCGCCGCAATCATCCGAGTTGCTTCCAAAATCATTTAAATATCATACTGATCTCAACACTGTTAAAATGCTAGCCTGCTTTTCGTTGATGCTTGGATTTGAACAGAGCTTCCCTATCGAATTTGAGACGGCTCATGTGACCGATTCAGACGTAAGTTGGATTGCAGTTAATAGCTCTAAACCAAAACGTTCAAATCCTTTCACCTTAATGGTCCATTCATCTGAGGAATATGCGGAAGCACATATCGATGATGACCGTGAACAAGTCATGCAGCATTTAATTGCCGAAACGTGTAGTATTATCGAGTGTGATGTTAGCAAAGCAGCTTATAAAACCATTCACGGGTGGAGATACGCGAATAATGCGGACAAAAAGCAAAAAAAACCTATATTCTTAGATCGAGATCATAAGCTTGCGGTCTGTGGCGACTGGTGTCTTGGTGGGCGCGTTGAAAACGCCTTTACTTCGGCTAATGAATTAGCGCAAACCATGAAAGAGAACGGGTTATGAGTTTTAATCCACAAAATATCGCTATATTGGGCGCATCCGGAGCTATTGGAAGCGCATTTAAAGCACTCTTATCTGAAAAGCATCCAAACGCCAGTTTGTTTGCATTTTCTAGAAAGGGTGAGCATAGCATTGATTATAGTAGCGAGGGTTCTATTGCTGAAGCGGCTGAAATAGCGGCAAAAGAAAAGCCTTTAGATTTAGTAATCGTTACTAACGGTATTCTACATGATGGTCAGTTCATGCCAGAAAAATCCTTGCGAGATTTATCAGCCGAAAATCTTCGGCGCACTTTTGAAGTCAATACCATTACGCCTGCGCTCATAGCTAAATATTTTCTGCCAAAATTGAATCAAGAAAAACCATCTATTTTCTCAGCTTTGTCCGCACGCGTCGGAAGTATATCGGATAATCAACTTGGCGGTTGGTATGCCTATCGTTCCTCAAAGGCTGCATTGAACATGATTATTAAAAATGCTGCCATTGAAGTTAGCAGACGCAACAAGCAAGCAATTATCATTGGTCTTCATCCTGGCACAGTTGACAGCAATTTATCAAAACCATTTCAAGGCAATGTTGCCGATGGAAAGCTTTTTACGCCTGAATACTCCGCTAGAAGATTACTCGAAGTTTTAGAGAATCTTAGTCTAAAGCAAACAGGTAAATGTTTCGCATGGGATGGCGAGGAGATATTACCATAAGTCGGAGCAAAGCAAAGGAATAATATGATTACAGTATTTTATGATGGCAAGTGTGGTTTATGCTCAAAGGAAATCAATCATTATCGTAAAGTAGCACCTAACGGTATTTTCGATTGGCAAGACATCACTGAATATTCTGATAATATAAAAAAAGAAGATATCTCTTTATCAGAAGGTTTAAAGTTATTACATGCCAAAGATGAAAAAGGCCTACTACATGTAGGGATAGATGCTTTTCTTCTGATCTGGAAACAGTTAAAGCGGTGGCGAATTCTAGCCGCTTTTATTGGATTGCCCGGCATACGTCAAATTGCCAACCTTTTATATTATCAATTTGCTAGTTGGCGATTCAAACGATTAGAACATTGTCAGCTGGCAGAAAAGCAGAAAAAATAAATTATGATTACTTCAATTATTGGAATATTTCTTATTGATTGATGCATTTTCTGTGAAGTCTATGATGAGAGCATAGATAATTGCCACCATATTGCGCGCGCTATCAATAATCGCAATACATTCCCGATCGGTAATCTATTTACAGAAATTTACACATAACACTAATTTGTTCCCGCTCGGGTATTTTTTATTGCTTTATCTTAAAAACACCTCTAAACTTACCGTACGGGAATAATATATCAGGCTGCAGGATTATGAAGACATCAATCCAGTCAACACAAGACATAGGTTATATGATTCGTAGCACACGAAAGCAGCTCGGTGTCACACAAAGCGACCTAGCACTCGCCGCGGGCACAGGCTTACGCTTTATTATTGAGTTAGAAAAAGGCAAACCTACCTGCCAAATAGGTAAAATATTAGATATATTGCAAGTTTTAAACATTCAATGCAACCTATCTCACCCGGAGGGTAATTCTCTTGGATCGTAAACTTGATGTTTATTTGCACCAAACCCTGATTGGATCCTTATCGATTGATTCACAAGGTGATATGGCCTTTAATTATAGCCAGGCCTATGCCAGTAACACACAAAACATGCCTTTATCTCAATCACTACCGTTACAAACCGCAGCTTTCGACGCCAAACAATGCCGTCCTTTTTTTAGTGGCATCTTACCCGAGGCACATTTGCGCGCATCCATTGCCCGACAACTCGGAATCAGTGAAAAAAACGATTTTTTTTTATTATCGGCTATAGGCGGTGAATGTGCGGGCGCTGTCAGCTTACTACCCTCATCCGTCACGCCAAATAATCTAAATCCTGAGTACCGTACGCTTGATGAGCAGGCCCTGGCCAATATTTTAGACACCATGCATCAAAAACCAATGCTTGTCGGTGAAGACGGTATTCGCCTATCACTCGCCGGTGCGCAAGATAAGCTCGCTGTCGCCTGTATTAATAACCAAATAGCTATACCCATCAACGGCGCACCCAGCACGCACATACTTAAACCTATTAATAAAGATTTTTTATCTCTCATAGAAAACGAGTGTTTTTGTTTGAATTTAGCAAAAAAAATAGGCTTAAACACAGCTGAAGCAGCAATACATCATGCCAATAATAAGCCTTATTTATTAATTAAGCGTTATGATCGCATCAAAAACAACCACAAAATAAAACGCTTACATCAAGAAGATTTTTGCCAAGCACTGGGTATTATTCCCGAAATGAAATATCAACGCGAAGGTGGGCCTGATTTAGCCTCATGCTTTCAGCTGATTAGAGATGTATCAACACTACCTGTGCTGGATATTAAAGCTTTATTGCAAGCTGTATTATTTAACCTAATCATCGGCAATAACGATGCCCACGGCAAAAACTTTTCACTCTTATATGATCAAAATAACACGCGCTTAGCGCCGTTGTACGACATGATCTCTACCGTTTACTACCCAGAGCTTGCGACAAAAATGGCGATGAAAATAGGCAGTAAATATAATTTTGATGTTTTGTATCCACGCCATATCATGCAAATGGCTGAAGCAGCCCGTTTATCTAAAGCCCTGGTTCGAAAAGAAACACTGAGCATGATAAAAAAAATACAAACTCATCTCACCGATAGCCCTTTTACAGCAACCATTCAAAAACGAGCTGACACATTATTGCAACGGCTAAATCTATCGCAATCATAAAACAAAAAACTTGACGCAAATCATATCCAACTGTATATTAACAAGCCTTATCCTTATGTGCTATTATTTTACGCAGGATGTTCGATGGCTATTAAACTCATCATGCTCACGATTATATTTTTATCTGGCGCATGTGTACTTGCTATGCTTTATAAATTTAATCAAGAACCAGCGAGCCCATCTATCCCACGCTCTGAAAAATTTAAACTCGCTATCACCGGCCTACTGGCCTATATTTCCGACACGTTAGGCATTGGTAGCTTTGTTGTGCTTATTGCCATGGCAAAAACATTCGGAACCTTTGAAGATAAAGAGCTTCCCGCCATCAACAACGGTGTTCAGCTTATACCAGCCACCCTTGCCTCTATATTTTTTATGAAACTTATTCAAGTTGATTTGACTACATTACTTACGTTAGTCATTGGTGCGTGTATCGGGGGTGTCTTAGGTGGGTATGTGATTACACGCTTAAACCAACAAAACATCCGGCTCAGCATGATAGCTTGCTTTACGGCTATCATCGCTCTATTAACCTGCGATCAACTCGGATATTTGCCTCGCGCAGGCGATGTCACCGCCCTGCACTCATGGCAGCTTGTTTTTGGCTTTATCGCCATGATTCTATGCGGTTCTCTAACATCCATTGGCATCGGTATGTTTGCAATGGTCCAAGGGGTTTTATTCCTAATGAACATATCCCCTGTTGTCGCCTTCCCTATCATGGCAACCGCAGGTGCTATGCAACAGCCTATGATTACGTATATTTTTCTAAAACAAAATAAAATTCCGCTTAAAAAAGCTTTTTTTATGAGCTTCTTTGGCTGCATCGGCGTATTACTTGGTTTACCTATTGTGAGCCATCTGAACGCAAAATCTCTACACTTGCTACTCTTAACTGTGATGGTCTACAACGTTTACACCATTACCCGCACTTACCTTCAAGCTAAAGCAAAAACCAAAGCATTACCTGCTTATTAATTAATAATTTATGCATAATAAAAAAGCCCCGAAGGGCTTTTTTTATATACTCTTAAGTTACTTTAATTTTATCAGATCACGGCATATCTTCCGTGAGAGGCACCAAACGAAATGCCCCATTATTATCTACAGCACCTGATGTACTTGAAGAACTTGAAGACAGAATCGAATAATTCCTAAGGGCTGAATTCTCTTCAGTTTTTTGTTCTACTGATTTAAAACAAGTAGGCGTCAAATAATCCATTAATTCCCAAAAACTTTGGTATAACTCATAAAAAACATTTTTAATAGTCTCGAAGTACGTCGTTGGATCTTCTTGGACTGCTAAGGTACCTGATCTATTATCTAAACCTAAATCGCTAAATTCAGTATCTGATTTACTACTACTAAACCACTGATTATACAATTCCGGCGAAGGTAGAGGGGCGGGCGGTAAAGACGTTGAACTAGGCTTTACATCCACATTAGTAGTTAGATTTGTGCTGCTTACTTCAGAAACTGGTTGTGTTGAGACAACATTCTGAGATTGACGTTCTTCTAACGATTTCACTCCACTAATTGGAAGGTTATCAGCCAATGTGCTCGCAACCTGTGTAACCGCTTCCCTTAATACAACTTGCTCTAAAATAGAATTCATTGATTCACGCACTTCTGCCGTTTCAACTTTAGGTGCTACAACACTATTAGCCACTGTGCTTGCAGTACTTTCAATATCCGCAACCAAAATCGCTTCATTTAGACGCCCAGCGAATTGTTTAAGATCTTCTATATAAGCTTGATCTTTTTTACCTGGTCTTTTAAATAAAGCGGCCAGATTTTGCAATCTAGCAACTTCTTTTTGTAATTCTTGAAGATTAACATCAGATGAATCCAATGTTTGTTTTAACGCATTCAATTTATTTGTTCTCTTATCTATATTATTCATAACAGCCCTCCAAAAGAAACTTCATGGCGGAAATTTAACCACATGGGGTTGTTATGATACACAATAATAAGCTAAAGTTCAACCAGTCTGTGCTTTTTAGGTTTTCAGCCCTAAAGACGGCCTATCCTAGCAGCCGAACGAAGTTGTTCGAGTAAAGCTATCATCTGAATAAATGGAGCCAGAGTCATCGCCGACATAGACCTCCGGATGCAACGCGCGATTTAGAGCGTCTTGCTTTTGATTAACCTGCTCAATAACCTCTTTGAGATCATCACGCGCCTTTCGAATATCAATTATTTCTTGAGGCGAACAGGGAGTTTGAAAAAAGAATGGGCGATGCATAAAGCTCTCTGCAAGGCTATTTTTTTTACTTTGGTAGCCACACAAACATGTCATGACATCTAAAAGATCTCGAGTCGTATGAATTAAGTAATAAGCTAGCTGATATAATCTTATATTTTCTTCAGGCCCTACTCCACCTGAACCTTCAACCTGAAGACCCTCCACATGCTGTAAATTATCTGTGCCTGTCTTAATTCTTTCTTCAAGCGCTGCATGATCAAGACCTTTTTTAAAGCCAGGGTTCTCATCTTTATCATCAAGTAAAAAAGAAAAAGACTGAGAAGTCGTTTCACAGATGGCATTGAGCATATGTTTATCATCAACACCCACGACATATTTTGAAAGCCTTGCTTGACGCACACTTATTTCAGCTTTTAACCCCTTTAGTTCAGTTTGAACATCTTGCCAATCACCGATTAAATGCTCTCTAATAACTTGATCTTTGATAGATACAGAACTTTCTTCTGAAGAGCCTACGCTTGCAACATCAGCCTCAGCGGAGCACCAATCGATAAAAGAGAAAAAAGCATCTTCTAAATAGCTTGCATCCATGTAACCACCAAAACAAAGTGAAAGATAAAATATTTTACATTAAAATTAAAAATCACACAACTGCAATGATCTACCAATCTATTTTCCATACTTCCCGTGCTGTATACTGGCTTGCTTATTGTTTTAGCCTTAATATAAAAAAGCACTTATGAACTCTATTACGCTACTTCCTGATGTCATCCCTCCCCAAACACGTTGGGGGCAACTTCATGGCCCAGCTTTAGCAATCGCATTAGCCGAATGGTGTCAAAAACAATCGGGTATCAAAATACTCATCACGCCAAACCATCTCACAGCCTCTGAATTACGTGATGATTTACAGTTTTTATTAAAAAATAATAATACTCAGCAGGATATCTTACTCTTCCCTGACTGGGAGACTCTACCTTATGATCAATTTTCGCCTCATCAAGATATTATTTCAGATAGGCTGTTCGCACTAAGCCAAATACAGCTTGGGCATGATTTAATTATGATTGCCTCGGCCAGCACGCTCATGCATCGCTTGTGCCCGCCTGAGTTTTTAAACAGTCATGCGCTTGTACTCCAAGAAAATCAAAAATTTGATCTCGAATCTTTTAGACAAAGTTTAATTAGTGCCGGTTATCGAGCAGTCAATAACGTACTTGAACACGGTGAATTTGCGGTACGTGGTGGTATTTTAGATCTCTTTCCTATGGGAAGTAACAAACCGTTTCGTATTGAGCGCTTTGATGATTCCATTGAGAGCATTCGACGCTTTGATCCTGAAACACAACGTACGATTGAAAAATTAGCACAAGTTCGTATTTTGCCTGCCCGTGAGTGCCCAGTCAGTGAAGCCGGCATTTCGCAATTTAGACGCGCTTTTCGCGAGGCATTTTCTGGCAATCCAAGCTTATGCAATATTTACGAGTCGGTCAGTAACGGCGAATTTCCGCACGGCATCGAATATTATTTACCGCTCTTTTTTGAAAAAACTGCGACAATTTTTGACTATTTACCTGAGAATGCGCATATCGCACTCATCGAGTCAGTTCAATCACACGCAGAACAATTTTGGGATGACGTGAACTCACGTTACACCCAGCGTGAATTTGACCCAACACGCCCGCCACTCCAACCCAAAGCCTGTTTTTTAAACTCCGTTGAATTATTAACCCATATCAAGCCTTTCAATCCTATTCGCGTGCAGCACGCAGCCCTGTCGACGAAAACAAGTCATCTGAATTTTGAAACACAGCAAGCACCTAAAATTCCTGTTGATAGAAAACTCGATAAGCCTCTTACGCACTTGCGTACGTATTTAGACAACACCAAGAACCGTGTGCTCTTCATGGTTGAAAGTACGGGACGACGTGAAGCACTTTTAGATTTACTCAAAACAGAAGAAATTTACCCTATAAGCTATACTTCTTGGGCGGCGTTTTTTGAAGCAGACACACCGCTTGGCATAATCGTCGGGCCGTTTTATCACGGTACTGAACTACCAAAACATGCGCTCTCTATTATCACCGAGTCTCAACTATTTTCTGATCAAATCACACCGCAGCAACGAGCCAAAAACACCCGAACGGTAGATCCCAATGTCATGATTCGGGATTTAGCTGAGCTTCGCGTGGGTGCGCCCCTCGTGCATCTTGAATTTGGTGTGGGTCGTTATCTTGGACTTCAAACCATCGAAAACCAAGGTGTTGTAAGCGAGTTTATTATTTTATCGTATGCTAACGACGATAAAATATACGTCCCAGTCACCGCTTTACATGTCTTAAGTCGTTACACCGGAGCTGATAGCGATCACGCGCCATTGCATCGCCTAGGTTCTGACCAATGGCAAAAAGAACGTAAAAAAGCCGCTGATAAAATTAACGACGTTGCCGTTGAGCTACTCGAAATTCATGCTAAACGCGCGGCAAGCAAAGGCCATGCTCATCAATACGATCAACACGAATACCAGCAATTTTCTGCAGGCTTTCCGTTTGACGAAACAACCGATCAAATATCAGCTATTCAAGCGATCATAGCTGATATGGGTGCTGATAAGCCCATGGACCGGCTTATTTGCGGTGATGTTGGGTTTGGTAAAACAGAAGTGGCGATGCGAGCAGCGTTTATGGCCATCCAAGGTGGTAAACAAGTCTGTGTACTTGCGCCAACGACCTTACTTGCAGGCCAACATTTTGAAACGTTTCGTGATCGTTTTTCTGAGTTTCCAGTCACACTCGAGCTGCTCTCACGGTTTAAAACAACCAAAGAAGCCGCATCCACCATAGAGAAACTCAAACAAGGCAAACTTGATTTAGTCATAGGCACACACAAGCTCTTACAAAAAGGCATTGGTTTTGATGATTTAGGTTTGTTAATTATTGATGAAGAACATCGTTTTGGCGTTAAACAAAAAGAGCAAATCAAGTCACTACGCGCGCACGTGGATATTTTGTCGATGACAGCAACCCCTATCCCACGGACGTTGAATATGGCCATGGCCGGTATTCGTGATATCTCTCTTATCGCAACGCCACCGGCCAAGCGCCTTTCGATTAAAACATTTTGGCAAGAAAAAAATAAC
The DNA here is from genome assembly GCA_029210265.1 of Legionellaceae bacterium. GTDB lineage: Bacteria > Pseudomonadota > Gammaproteobacteria > Legionellales > Legionellaceae > JAALKW01. Next base: position 253,927 of record JARGNP010000001.1, on the reverse strand, counting down.
ACCGTGATTCGCGAGGCCATGCTGCGTGAAATATTACGTGGCGGCCAAGTGTTTTTCTTACATAATAACGTACAAACGATTGCTCGAATTGCCGAAGAACTTCAAAAATTAGTACCTGAAGCCAAAGTTCAACTTGCACATGGTCAAATGCGCGAACGTGAGCTTGAACGTGTGATGTCTGATTTTTATCATCATCGCTTTAACGTCTTAGTTTGCACGACGATTATTGAAACAGGTATTGATATCCCCACAGCGAATACAATTCTGATTGATAAAGCGGATCATTTTGGTCTAGCTCAACTCCATCAGCTCCGAGGCCGTGTAGGACGTTCACATCATCAAGCTTACGCTTATTTGCTCACACCCAAAGATGATTTACTCACACCTGACGCTAAAAAACGTCTAGAAGCCATCACGTCTTTTGAAGCCTTAGGCGCAGGCTTTTTACTTGCAACACACGATCTTGAAATTCGAGGTGCAGGTGAGCTCTTGGGCGATGAACAAAGCGGCAACATGCATGCCATTGGATTTAATTTATACATGGAAATGCTTGAGCGTGCTGTAGACGCTCTTAAATCAGGAAAAATTCCTGAGCTTAATGCCGCAGCCCCCAAAGGCCCTGAAATCGAACTGCGTATCAGTGCGATTATTCCTGAAGATTACGTCGGTGATATTCACACGCGTTTAACGCTCTATAAACGCATCACACATGCAAAAGATACCGAAGCTTTGCGTGAGCTGCAAGTTGAGTTTATTGATCGCTTTGGTTTACTCCCCGAGCCCGTGAAGCATTTATTTGCAATCACGCATCTTAGAGACTTAGCTGGAAAACTTGGTGTGTTGCGCATAACAGCATCAACAGAACATGCACGTATTGAGTTTAATGCTACGCCTAAAATTGATTCAGCCAAATTAATTAAACTTATTCAAACGGAATACAAACAACATCAATTGGATGGCCCCAACAAACTTAAATATAGTTTTAACAAACAAACAGCTGAAGCTCGTATAGATGAGATTAAAGCGCTGTTATTAAGGCTTACGTAATTAATAAAAAAAAGGATTTAACGCATGGAACAGGATGAAGAAAACTCAATGACCTATGATGTGCTTATTGTAGGTGCTGGACCTGCCGGGCTTGCCGCAGCGATTCGCTTAAAACAACAAGCCAAGCAAAATAATCAAGACTTAAGCGTTTGTATCTTAGAAAAAGGCGCGCAAGTCGGTTCGCACTTATTATCCGGCGCGGTGCTCGATCCTAAAAGCTTAAAAACATTGCTCCCAGATACCTGGCAGGACGCGCCGTTGCAAACGCCTGTTACCAACGATAAATTTTATTTTTTAAACTCAAAACGCGCCTATCGCCTGCCTACACCGCCACAGATGCATAATAAGCATAATTGTATCATTAGCTTGAGTGAGCTAGGTCGATTTTTAGCCACACAAGCCGAAGATTTAGGCTGCGAAATTTACTCAGGATTTGCTGCAACTGAGTTGCTTATGGGTGAGCAAGGTGAAATTAAAGGCGTATCTACAGGCCCTGTAGGATTAGATAAAGTAGGCGAAAAAACATCAAACTACCAACCAGGCATGTATTTATATGCAAAACAAACGCTGTTTGCTGAAGGTTGTCGTGGTGAGTTAAGTCAAAAACTTATGGATAAATTTAACTTACGGCAAGATGTACAACCTCAAACCTACGGTTTGGGCATCAAAGAAATATGGCGCGTGACACCTGAAAAACATAACCTAGGTGAAGTCGTACATACCGTCGGTTGGCCGCTTGATAATAAAACCTATGGAGGCTCGTTTATTTATCATATGAAAGATAATCAAGTTGCTCTTGGTTTCGTCATAGGCCTGGATTACCAAAACCCCTGGCTTAGCCCGTTTGAAGAAATGCAGCGCTTTAAAACGCATGCTTTTATTCGAGATTTACTCCAAAACGGTGAACGGCTTTCATACGGTGCACGTGCCCTAAACGAAGGTGGCTGGCAAAGCATGCCTAAACTCACGTTTCCTGGTGGTGCATTAATTGGAGATGCCGCAGGTTTCTTAAACGTACCTAAAATTAAAGGCATTCATGCGGCCATTCAATCGGGTATACTTGCTGCCGATGCTTGCGCTGAATTATTGCAAGATAAAGCATCTAACAGCCTTGAGATAACAAGCTATCCCGAGCAGTTTAAACAATCCTGGCTTGCCAAAGAGCTTTATGCCGCGCGTAATATTCGCCCGGCATTTAAGTATGGATTATTTGCAGGGCTTGCCAATGCTGCTTTTGAGACCTATATCACACGTGGCCACGCGCCGTGGACACTTAAGCATCACGCAGATCATACAAGCCTAATAAAAGCCAAAAAAGCACAAAAAATAAATTATCCAAAACCCGATAACAAACTTACGTTTGATAGGCTTTCGTCGGTGTATTTAACCAACACGCATCATGAAGAAAATCAGCCATCGCATTTACACATAAAAAATTATGAGCTTGCTATAACAACAAATTATGCTGAATATGCTTCACCTGAAACAAGATATTGCCCTGCAGCCGTGTATGAGATAACTGAAAAAGAAACCGGGCCGTCTTTAAGGGTAAATTTCGCAAACTGCATTCACTGCAAAACCTGCGATATCAAAGATCCCAAACAAAACATTGTTTGGACGGCTCCAGAAGGTGGTGGTGGGCCTAATTATGTCGATATGTAATTATAAGCTTAAGCCTGCGTGCCCCCCACGGTCAGACTATCAATTTTTAACGTAGGCTGGCCGACCCCTACCGGCACCGATTGCCCATCTTTACCGCACACACCAATGCCAGGATCCAGTGCTAAGTCATTACCTATCATACTGATTTTTTTCATGACATCTGGACCATTACCAATCAACGTTGCACCTTTGACGGGGCGCGTGACACGACCGTTTTCAATCAAATACGCTTCGCTAGCTGAAAATACAAATTGGCCCGAGGTAATATCCACTTGCCCACCTGAAAAATTAACGGCGTATAACCCGCGATCTACCGACTGAATAATCTCATCAGGATGATAATCACCTGCAAGCATATACGTATTCGTCATGCGTGGCATAGGTACATGTGAATAGGACTCGCGTCGGCAATTACCCGTAGGATTCATGCCCATAAGACGTGCATTAAGCCTGTCTTGCATATAATTTACGAGCACGCCATCTTGAATAAGGGTGGTGCATTGCGACGGTGTTCCTTCATCATCAACCGACAAAGAACCACGTCTATCAGCAAGCGTACCGTCATCGACCACGGTAACACCACGTGAGGCCACTTGCTCGCCAATGCGCCCTGAAAAAGCGGATAAACCTTTTCGATTAAAATCACCCTCAAGACCATGACCGACCGCTTCGTGTAGCAACACACCGGGCCAACCGGGGCCAAGTATCACGGGCATGGTTCCAGCTGGCGCCGCATCTGCATGCAAATTAACCAAGGCCTCTCGCACAGCTTCTTGTGCATAATGCACCGCACGTGATTGATCGAGAAAAAATGCGTATCCTAAACGCCCGCCGCCACCGGTTCGGGCTGATTCACGTCGCCCATTTTCTTCAACAATCACCGTGACGTGCACACTCACCATCGGTCGCACATCAGCAACATATTGCCCGTGAATGCCTGCAACCAACACCACTTCATACACGCCGGTAAGCGAGGCGTTGACTTGGATCACACGTGGATCTTCAGCTCTTGCTGCCTTATCAATGGCTTGCAGTAATTCAATTTTTTCTTGCTTCGTCATGCCTTCAATTGGATTTAAACCCGCATAACGTGCAATAGGCGCGCTTGAAATCTTAAGAGCTTGTGCTGGTGCGCTTCCAGCTAACGCAATCGATCGCGCAGCATGTGCGGCGCGCTCCATGCCTGGAAGATCAATATCGTCACAATAGGCATAACCTGTTTTTTCTTCACTCACCGCACGAATACCTACACCACGGTCAATCGCATACGTTCCGCTTTTAACTTCTGAATCTTCTAAAAACCATGATTCGTAATTAACGCTTTGAAAATATAAATCAGCATCATCAATTTTTTTATTTAAAAACGAATGCATCAAGCGCTCAAGACTCGATTCATCCAACGATGCGGGTTTCAGTAATAATTCTTTTGCAATATCTAATGCACCCGTCATATCAAGCTCCTCTAGAGTATTCGGTGATCAAGGCACGGAAAAGCCGCGCGTCGTTCGTGTAAGTATTCTAAATCAATATCAGTAAAAATCAGCCCCGTGCCATGTTTTATTTCTGATAATATTTTACCCCATGGGTCTACAATCAAACTATGGCCGTAGGTTTCTCGTCCGTTTGCGTGCATGCCACCTTGGTCTGAAGCAAGCATATAACTCATGTTTTCAATCGCACGTGCGCGTAATAAAGTATGCCAATGCGCGGCTCCTGTTGTTGCCGTAAATGCCGCGACCATTGTAAATACTTCGGCACCTTGATTCACAAGCTCGCGATATAGCTCTGGAAATCGCACGTCATAACAAACACTCAAACCTAGGCGACCGATAGGAGTATCAACCACGACAGGCTTTGTTCCTGACGCGTAAGTTTTCGATTCTTGATATATCTCACCTTCTGATAGCTCAACATCAAACAGATGAATCTTATCATACCGCGCGACTTGTACGCCTTCTGAATTAAATACAAGTGAGCTCGCCCATGCGCGCCCATCAGGGGCTTTAAGCGGCACGGTTCCTGCAACCACCCAAATATTATACTCACATGATAAGTTGCTGAGTGTCTGTTGAATAAGACCTGTGCCTTCAGGCTTTGATTCAGCTTCAACCAAAGCAAGTGTACCCAGCTCATCTCGCCCCATAAATGCAAAGTTTTCAGGCAAAACCAAAAGCTGAGCGCCTGCATCCGAAGCTTGCGAAAATAGCCCGTGAAGTACGTTTAGATTTTCGTCTAGATTATCTGACGAAACCAGCTGAGCCACCGCTACACGCCGCATAACACTCCTTGAATTGATTGCATCATGCTATCATACTTACTCAATATAGCCCATGCCAAGTTTAACGAGTTAAGGTGCCTTACAGCCCAATGTGATTGCATTTTATACGCACAATGTGTTATATTAACCCCACCTGTCTTTCTTCTTGATGGTCTCGTATGCCGACAAACACTGCACTACATCGATCGGGCACAGATAATATCTTAGATATTACGCCTTTTATACGCCAGTGGATTGAGGCGTTCATTGAGAATCGCGCAACGTTTTTATCAAGCTCAGATTTCAATTTTACAGACACCCTACCGACTTTACGCCATTCACTTGGCCTAGGTCCCGCAGAGCAGCTACCGACAACCTTCTATCTTAACTTGTTGAGCTTGGCTGATTGGGAAAGTACATGCGGTTTTCCCAGTGACATGCTCCCTCAGTGGGAGAAGTTATTAACAAACATCCTACATTGGCTAAGATGTATTCGACGTGGTACAGAGCATCAGCTTATTATTAATCATGTCGATGTTTTTCGAGTAGAAAACGAGATTGGGCCTCCCAAACATGCTCGCCTCGGTGTCGATTATTTTACGTATAACTCAGAAGAATTCGAAGCCCACACAAAATTTTTCTCATACCAGCTTTCAAAAGCTTACCGCAACGAACAAAAACACAGTGAATCTTTAAAATACAACCCAGAACAAATATCGCCCGACAACGTGATATTATTTGATTCGGTACCCGAAGCTTCGGGTTATATTTATAGCTCTCACAACACAAACCAACAGCTGTTAAATCTACGTTTTAGCCCAATAACGACACTAACGCGTCGAGATACCGCTATTTTATTCTGTACGATTATACGTAATCTCTCTGAGCATAAAGCGTTGCGTGAATGCCGTATTATTATAGAAAACAGCGCATTTGATTCACCTGATATTCGTCAAGAAATACATCAAGATATGATTGAATTATTAAAAAAATATAACTGCCACGTTCTTCCCCATGTTTTTTTGCTTATAGAGTCTAATATACAAAACTGGGAGATTGAATCGCTTAACGAGCAAGAAGGCGTTGACGATACGTTTGTTCCTTTAAAGCATAGTGTTGGATATTATTTATCGTCTCCTGCAATTGCCGCGACCGTGTTGCACACGATTCAAGCAAGTAAAGGCACACCCAGCCTGCCCCAACGTTCCCACAGGGCATCTAGCCCCGAAGAACAGCGTAACAGTGACTATATTATCAAGGCAGCTGCAGAACAAAATACTCAGTATCGCGAGTCAAAACAGCTTGATGTAACAGCGTTAAAAACGTCAACATGCCTGACACACACGCATTTATTAGAAGAAACACAGTCTACATCACACCAACAGACACAGACACAGACACAGACACAGACACAAACCATGCAACAGCATGAAACGATGGACCAAGCCGCAACACAACAGCATCAGCATCAGCATCAGCATGACAGTAGCTATCTCAATCCATTTAGAGACAAGACCGGCATGATGGGTTTCTCCGAGAAATTAAGGAGTTACGCATTCGGGCGCTATACAATGGCGTATAGAGGAGAAGATGAAAGCTACTACAAGCTCTATCATGACAATCATTTCTTGACGAAACACCATGAAAACACAGATTTTTGGACACGTGTTTACAAAAGCCAACCTGTGGCAGATCGCATTGCATCGACTCTATACGGACGCCATAAATTATCCCCTGAATTTCGTGGTTTAAAACATGGTTCTTTTATATACATGGACAACATCATCATCGATGACATCTTAGGTAATATTGAACAATTGGCCGATGGTCTTGATCGTGATTCCCAAATCATTGACAAAGGGTTTGGTATGTTGGCTATGAGCACATACTATAAATTTACGACTTTAATTGGCTATTCCGGCCAACTTGTAAGCCACTCGAAATATACGATCCCGGCTATATTACCCATCATAGCAAAAGGCTCAACATCATCAGGCTACCAAAATTTACTCTCTATCCCGGCACTACTGCGAGATGACGATTTAAATTTGGTACAATCAAACCATGAGCGCATACAACTGCTGGAGGCAGCCCAAGCATGCCTCAATCTTTTTGATAATCAAATGATCGAAAAACCTGCTCATGACGCAAACTTAGCGCTCGCACAGCTTCGCAGACTCATTGAATTTCATTGCAAAGAAAAAGATTTATCTAATTGGGATGCGTTTGCTGTATACCTTGCTGATGCTCAGCATGATCATCTAAAAATGATGACTTATCTCATGGTCAGTGGCTATTCACACCAGTTAAACCATTTCATAGATTTACTAGACTGCCTGGCAGACCGCGACTTACTGGAGCATTTTTACTGTATCTATTTTAAGTACGCTCAAACCGTCACCGCTGTATCTGATCTACTTGATATTCATGTAGAGCGCTCATTCAATACCTCATTGAGTATCAGCGCTGCCTCAAGCGCAAACAACCACCACACTATTAAACCTACCACAACGCATCAAACAATCAGTCCTTTCCTAACCTTGCTCAAGCAGACAGCCCCTGTCGATCATAAGCATGAATGGTCTCATTATCACACGTTTGCTTATCATTTTTTAGTGCATGCTGCGCGACTTAATATAACGATTCGTAAACATGAGATGCAAAGCCTCAAACAAACATGGTTAAATATCAAGCGATTAATTCATGCTTACACGCAACAATCGACAACAGAAACTCAGCGACTACTAAATCTGTTTATCACACATTTATGTATTAAAAAAGGTTTTGACTTACAACCGGTTTATTGCGCAAGTACTATATTTACGGGCTTAGAAACGCTCATATCGCAAGCTATCAAGCATCATACGCTCGAAGAGCAACTTCAGGAATGGGGTCTATCACTGTTATGGACGGATGCTCCTTATATGTTAACGCATGATCGCTTTAAGCTCGTTACACGAGATATGCAAGGTACGATCTCAAAGCTTTACCTACAGGCTCATTCAGATAATTTTCCTTATACCGATCATTTTACATCCAGTTATGATATATCTGAAAACCAACTGCGTGCCTTATTACATGAAGAATGCATGCATCAAGCAAGCAGCCAAACAAACGACAATCAGTCGATATATTCCGGCTTACGTATCAAAACGTTTCGCTACTTAGGTGGAACAACACTGCGAGAGGCCATGACGTTTTATCGTGCGCTTGATCATATTAAATCCGAACAAACCGATCCTGTTTATAGCTATTTCAAACAACTCTTATTCACTTATTTTGTACTCAATCATACGGGTGAATACTACACGCAAGATATTGATGCCGACCGTTTACCCAAGAAATTTATGGCCTTTCTAGGCCAAAAGCTCTATCAAACCGGCGTCGAAAAAATGCAATACATGCATAGCAACACACCTAATCGCCATCAAATTATGTTAGGAAAAATCAACGGTGAATACCGTGCCACGATCCAAATGTGTCTAAGAGACTTTATTGATTGCCTAGAAACTTTGAACTATCGCGCACTTACCGGCAATCAAAGTCTTTGGACGCTCTATAAAAAAGTTTTAGATAGCAAAGAGGCGAACCACCACAGCTCAACGCTCGGACACCTGGCCCATAACTTACTCGATGCTGTAGGTTTGAAAGCTGTACCAACCAGCTATGCTACCGTGCCGCCTGTATTCAAAAAAGCTTTTTCAACAAAACAACTCTCAGCGTTCCTGCTGCTGAATAAACATGAGCTTTTAAATTGCAAGTATATCTATCGCGAACATCCCGAGCTCCTGCTTGAGTTGATAATAACCAAAATTATAGGCTGGCGTACCCACGTGCATCAAGAAATCCGATCAAGCATGCGTGCCGATTGGATTTCTTGGAGCAGTAAGTTTTTATTCAGCTGGTTACAAAAAGTTTATCCAAAGCTCAACATGCAAGATCTTATACGTGATATGCCTAAGATCGACATACTTATAGAGCAGTATTTTATACTTGTACTCAATCAAGATATTCAACAACTTTGGAAGCCGCTTGTACAATGTCTAGAACAACATGTGAATCTATCTTCTGGTGAAACGTTGTTAAGCTTAATTAACCAATTACGCAGCGAACCACAATACCAGCCAACAACCATGGCTCAGGTTTTTGCTGCCCTAACAAATCATCAATCACTATTAAAAAACCCCTCATCAAATCATGCATTAAAACTCATTTGTACAACTTATTTCGTGCAACCACAACCCTGGCTGTTGATACCGCTGCTCGAAATCACTGAAACACTAGTTCAGCAAAACGATGGCCTTCTGGTACGCGACACTCTACTCACGTTGCTTAGCTCAATTCCGACAGATATCACAGAATCTAATCGACCTTTTTATTTAATATACACATTAAATTTAAAGCAGCTTCAAGGCCTCGCCGACTTACTTCAAGCAAACCGTTTCCCTTTGGATCTCATCCAAAACGTGTGGAAAGACGACCCGCAAACAGAATTTACGGAACTCAATGCTCTTCTTGCGACATGCCAACCAAGCCTTATACCGCATATCTCATCACTTGCTTTAGCGTTATATGGCCATACGGCTGAAGCACTAACCATGCAAGCATTACTTCTGAAAATGCAGGATCTCCCCCTACCTGTTGCAAGACAATTAGCAGGTTTGGTTACGACGCATCATATTGATATTACACGTATAATGCAGGTCCTAGACAGTGAAGATATCCCTCATCAGCTGCATTGCTTAGAACACGAGCACTTCAACGTCAATACAAACACAACGCGTTTTGAGATTGATATCACGCGTGTTCAAGCATACATTGCAGAGATTTGTTTTAAATCTGTACCAGAAGACGCCGAAGAACAGCTTTTAAATCAAACTGAACAAGATGCTTTATTACAAGACTATCAAACCATGATGTCTTATATGCAGACCAACCCTGTCTTAATCAGCACAGATATTCATCAAGAATCTAGAGCGCTGACGCTATGTGAGTTAAGTGAGCCACAGCGAAAAGTACTGTACCAACGTCTTTCACACAAACTACAAGATAATTCACTCAATGATGATAAAAAGCATAGCTATCGCTTGATGCTCTTAGCCTTGATTGCCGAAGCCATGTTTCGTTCCCCCGTCAACAAATTTCCACGGGAGCCTCAATTATTATGTCAATTACATCAGCTCCGCGCTCCAAATGCCCAGATACAAGGCGTTAAAACGGGCGGAGGTAAAAGTATTATTTCAGAAATCAGTGCACTTATGCTGTGCGCGGCTGGTTGGACCGTTGATATAGCAACAGAAAATGATATTTTGGCTGAAGTGGGTTTACTCAAGTTCAGCGGTCTATACGATGCATTAGGCGTGCCTTATGCTGAACAGACCATTCAACCCGGCACACCGGTTAAGCACTATATCAAAGGCGGTATTCATCATGGTACGCCAGCACATTTTAGCTTTTTTCGTGCCAACATTGTCTTGAAGAAAAAACAGCTTCCCAAACGCGTCGCGCTGCTCTGTGATGAAATCGACGCCACGCTCACCACCACGATTCAATATCGTTTAGCAGGCGTGCTTGACCCGATTTTCCAAGATCTACAATCCTGGTCAGCCGTATTTAAAACCTTGCTTGAATTTGTAAAAGACGAAACACGTTATTTAAATAATTTTTGCGATAAACCAGAAGATGTTTTAAATTTCTTCACTTATTTTAAAGAAAATCACCATGATAAAAAGCGATTGGATTTTATTAAAATTCTTGAGCGTAATTATAAAGAAACCATATGCTTACTCTTAGATTCTTCACGTATTCCTGAAGCCTTAACCAAAGGCATTGATTACCGTAACGTTATAAAAACAGCAAGTGAACGTGGATCAGATAGCCAATACGCCGCTCCTATTATGAACGTTGGCACCAAGCGTCCTGAGCCCTCGGTACGCTTCGGTAACGGCGTTCAAGAACTATTACATGAATATTGTGACGGGCAACTCGCTCCCGGTGAAATTACGTTTTTAAAACAAGCCATCACACAAACATTATTAGTTATCTCAGCTAAAAACTTTTTTGATCAATACCGTCTGAATGGCGGATTGATTTACGGCTGGACAGGAACACCCGGCTCACCGCGAGCATTACAAGAGTTTGCGAGTCATCATGGCCTACGTGCTTACCACTATCCTATTTTTCACCCTGATCGCTCCGAGAATTTAGGCGTAACCCTTGTCAATCGTGAAGAAGATGTACTCGCACAAACGCTCACTATACTACTCGATAGAAGGCGTACAGATCCCGAACAACCCATATTAATCATCACAGACTCCCCCAGAGATATGGAAGCCATGCATGCATATCTACATCAACATGCACCGGAGTTATTATTACAAGCTTATGATGGTCACGCTGCATCCGGTAGTTCTGAGCATGGTGTGGTTCATCGCGCAGGCCAACAAGCCGTTGTCACGGTTTCTAACCCTAGTCTATCTCGAGGGACGGATATTGAAGGCGAAGTTTTTCTGATCAATACCGCAACAGATATCACGGAAGAAGAAGCCACTCAAATTGAAGGACGTGTTGCAAGAAATGGCCGGCCAGGCCAATACTGCCATATCATCAATCAGACAAAGCTTACTGAAGAAACAGAAACTGCATCACCTAACGATCCGGCTGAGCGTTTTAAAGCGCATCAAGCCCTCGTCTCTAAGCACCGTCAACTTGAACGGATGAAAACTCGCTTACTGGAAGAAGTCCGTCACTTTATTGTCTCCAAACACATCCTAGGTTTACGAGAAAGAGCCGATACGCTCTATGAGCAACAGCATGGTTCATTTGCGTCACTCATCTCTGACACAACACTTAAACAATGCTTACGCGACTTTAACCAAGCCTTAGAACAAAAATATACAGCTCTCTTAGGCAAAAAAACAGAACTATCAAAAGAAGAGGAAGAAGACTTTATACAAGCTTCTATCGAGGCTTATCATGAGCAACAGGATATACTGCTTCCTCAGCAAGCACTGAATAATTTCGAAGCGATTGAGCCATTAATACGCCTTCACTTGATAACCGACGAGCTTGGATTATCGATTCCTGACGACTTAAGCTTGCGTCATTTAACTACGTTAAGTGAACTATGTGCCAGCGGTTGGCAAGCAGCAGGCCATCAAAATGTCGCACTTGCCTTACATGCAAGTGATGATGTCATGCAGGCCTTTCAACCGTACATTGAAGATGAATGTAGCCTGAGAGTTGCCACAGCAAATGCGCTGGAACAACGGGGCTTACTTCATGTGAATCATCTCGTCGATGGTATCACCGAAATACAAACAACCATTCAAGATTTTGATTGGCAAACGGCGATGTTAGGCGGTGAACATGACTTAGACTTAAACCCACAAGAATCCACGCCATCGGAAACATCATCATTTAGTATAACTCAACTGTTTCCGAGTGAGAAAATAGAACAATTAAAAGTATTTTGTCTGGACTATCTCAACTTGACAAAAATACAGATACACGAACGCCGCTGGGATGACATCACACCGCCTGATTTTCGCGTTGAATGGTTACAGCGTTGGTGGAATAACATTCAAACTGCATTGTCAGCCCTCTCTTATCTTTATTGGGGCTCGGCCTTTGCTGCAGGCCCGGTATCTTTTATTATTAATCGATTTATCATACCGCCCGTTTTTTCTTGCTTAAAAAGCTTAGTTAAATATTTATTTGCAGACTCAGAATCCACCATGGTTCAAGTTTTGATAGGCCTGGACGAGGCATTTGAAGATATAGCGCGTGCAGTTACAATCTTTACGCAAGAAAACCCGGAGAACATGACCGTCGGTGAGTTGATGGATACGCTCTCACCACTGTTAAAAAATCAAGCTATCTTAGCCATCATCAATAAACTAGGTGAATCTCAAGACTGGCAAATGGAATCTATGTTAAAAGTCCTCCCTGATATCATGAGCGCACTTGATGCGTATCGTGACAGAAATATTCGAGAGCTTGCTGAGCCTGAAATCGTGATGACCCTTATTAAAACCCTGCTCAAATCAGATTTCATCAAAGATCTCATCGAGGATGATCTGAATGACCGTATGCTTGAGCGTCTAGAATCTTTGCCAGAAAATTTTGCAACACAGTTCAAAGGTTGTCGTTTTGAAGATTTATTAAAATTACTTCAGGTTATTGCACATCCTAAGTTTTACGAGTTTTTATCACAACTTCCCCAGGATGGCACCTTCCTTGATTTAAACCGTTGGCTAAACACCGAAAACCTAGAAGACTTACCCATTGCAATCCAGGCTCCAAAACGTGTGCTAGATACGTATCAACAAGATTGCGATCGTATAGCCGCCGATACCAGTCAGACATTTCAGAACTTGAAGCAAACCTATCATTTGCAGCCGAATCATATCAGCACTCATCGCGCAGCGCTCTTACCTAAGCTCAAAGAAAAGCCGGCTGAAACACCTGAATTTACTCATGCGATGTTTGTACTTCAGTGGTTAGAAGCACGATGGTTAAGTGCAGCAATCGCCTATACCGCGTTACTTGTATTTAATCTTGCTTTCTTCCAATTCAATGTTTTAATCATCACGAGCCTTTTTGCTGTAACAGCCCTCACCTCCATGGGGCATGCTTTATTGACTCACATGGCTAGCATTAAACTACCCGATGTCTTCCCCGAAGGCATTGCTCCGCCACTTCATGAGAGTGAAAGTGAACTAGAAACAGAAAACACACCTGCTGAGCAGCATGATATGTCAGGATATAAGTACCCGCGTATAGCGCATATCATGAAGTTTGGGCTGTTTCATTGCGATTCCGCGAATATATCGCAAAACATAGGTATTTCTATCCCTGAAATTACTGTATTTTCTTAGACTCTGAGTTTGGATCATACTCTGTGTAAGAAATATAACTGGCGCTACTTGATTATCAGTACTTTCAAGCACAACCCTGGATCTAATGCCCTCAATAAAGCCAAAGCTTCCTTTTTTTGGTCACAGGTGTTATTATGATCGATTAGCATTGATTATGCTAACTTATACTTTTTTTACACGTGGATGTCCTTTATGCCTACAAATACACCAAACGAAACCTCAAGCGCCTCTTTAAGTGCACCTTTAAGTATAGAAACAAACTTATCAACTGACTCTGAATCAGAGTCTGAAATAGGTACGCCTTTTCGTATGTCTTCGCGGTACGCTATGTTTACAAAACGATTCGAGCCAAAGCTTAACAATGGCAATTTTTTAGGCGAGACATCTGGTCAACGAGACAGCGAGCAATATTGTCAGTTTATTCAAACCTCTTCGATAGCAAGAACCAAATTCGAATTTGAAGACCAAGGCACATTCCTGCATGGTAAGCCTTCCCAATCAATAGAACTTAAAACCCAGGCTGTTACCAACACCAAACGTGCTGCAAGCGACTTTTTTGCTTTAGCCTATCAAGCGCTTAACGAAACAAACGAGGCATTCCCTCTCGCGGGAAAAAATAAATGCTTAGGCATGGTTGTGGTTCCAGGAAAAACCCTCGTACTACTTGCTATCTCACAAGATAAAAATCCTACAGAAGATGTTATCTTGCGACAAAAAATGGTTCGATTGCTCAATAGAATTAATGCGAAAGAAGGCCATGCTTGGACTTTTGAGTTAGCATGCATTCCAACAAAATCTCAATACATGATGCCTCGTACACTTTTCATGCGTACCATCCATCCTGCCCCTAATGAATGGGTCGAACCACACACGCGATGTGTTGAGGTATCTCTCATGGTTGCTTTATGTAAAACTGGGCGTCATATAAGCTTTAATCCAGAAGATACCGGTGTGATGGCTTTTGGAGGTACCTTATGGTCAATTCCTTGGCGCCTGAAAAAATCAAACGCAATCCCCCATTTTGAAGGGGCTACCCGTAATAGCAAATACACAACCCAACCACCGATTTCTGTCGATCTTGGTGACGGTACAAAAGGATGGATTGACATCTGGGATCCATGCGCAGGGCATTGTAAAATATATAGACAAGAAATGCTTGCCATCGGTGCGTCTGGAGGTCCTGCAACAAGTTTCACTGAGCCTCGCTCCGAAACAAACATTACTCCTATAACAAGTATGCTTTGAAAATGACTTGAAAAACCGCCTCATCGCCTATATCTTATAGGCTGAGGCGTCATCATAGAATCTACCGGAGTGTCTTTTTATGAACAAATTAAAAACATCTACCTTGACTCATTCAACCGAGTCAATTTTAGCAACCAACAAAGTGCTTAAAAATACATACCTATTGCTCAGCATGTGCTTTATGTTTAGTGCGCTCACAGCTTATTTATCATTTGCAACACACGCGACTCCCATGCATCCTCTGCTACTTATTGGGGGTATTTATGGATTGATGTTTTTAACTCACGCTCTTAAAAACAGTCCGCTCGGTCTTCTCAGTGTTTTTGCTTTCACCGGCTTTATGGGCTATTCAATCGGGCCTATTTTAAATGCCTACATCAGCGCTTTTTCAAACGGACCTCAATTAATTGGTACGGCACTGGGTGGAACAGGTATTATTTTCTTAGGCCTTTCTGGCTACGCACTCACCACACGTAAAGATTTCAGTTACTTAAGTGGCTTTTTGTTTGTTGCAATGATGGTTGCATTTTTAGGTATGATTGCAGGGTTTTTATTTAATATACCCGCCATGCAACTTATGGTATCTGCTGCGTTTGTTTTAATCTCTTCTGGTTTAATTCTGTTTCAAACCAGCGAGATTATTCATGGTGGCGAAAGAAATTACATCGTGGCCACCGTTTCGCTATTTGTTTCGCTTTATAACTTGTTCTTGAGTTTGCTTAACCTTTTAGGTGCATTCTCAGGTCGCGACTAATTAGTTATAAAATAGTTAATTTAGAAATCCCGGCTTATAAACCGGGATTTTTTTTGCTTGATATTTTATTTTCTAAACATGTGATATACTAAAATATATACCATAAAATACTTCTCTGGAGGTCTGTCATGTCTAAAGCCGCAAAACTATTCATGAACGGTAGGAGCCAAGCGGTTCGCTTGCCAGCAAATTGCCGATTCGAAGGTGACGAAGTCTTTATTCATCGAGATTCAAAATCAGGCGATGTGATTTTATCGGCTCACCCCGATTCATGGGATGATTTTTTTAATTTACTTCAAACAACACGTGCACCTGAGGATTTTTTAAACCATTCAGAACGATCAAAGCAGGTTGATAAGAAAAACCTTCGTGATCCTTTGGATGGTTGGGATAACGTATGAAATATATTTTAGACACAAATACAGTCAGCCACCTTCTTAAGAAACACCCTGAAGTCAAGCAACGTATTCAATCAAAATCCATGTCTTCTATTTACATTTCATCCATCACCGAAGCAGAATTACACTTCGGACTGGCCAAACGTCCGAAAGCCTTAGCATTACATCAACTTGTTCATGAGTTTTTAATTCGAGTTAAAATTTTATCATGGGATAGTGATACTGCAAAATGCTACGGCTCACTGCGAGCTAATATACAGCAACAAGGTAAAGCATTAGCACCTCTTGATTTACTTATCGCTACGCATGCGCTGCAATATAACGCCATACTTATTACTAACGACAAAGCCTTTCGTCAAATTGATGCTTTAAAAATAGAAGATTGGTTAGAACCTTTCCCCAAGGATTAATATTCATGAATCACCCACTCCCAACTCAAAACACCCTCTTTGACTTACCACACCTAAGCGCACTTAATATTCTTGGCGAAAAAGCCTCTGAGTTTTTACAAGGTCAAATCAGTTGCGATGTGAACCAAGTCACTGCACACACCATGCGCCAAGGTGCTTTATGCAACCTAAAAGGCCGCGTACTTGCTCTGCCTGATGTTTTATCTTGGCAGGGTCTAAAACTTATTTTACCTAATAACTTACTTGAAAAAACACAAAAATCACTCTCAGCCACAGCGATGCTCTCTCGTGTATCCCTTGAGCATGACACACAATATCATATGCTTGGGTTTTATCTACATGATGCCAAGCAAGCACTGCCACTCGAAGGCGTCTGGCCTTCTGAAAAAAATGCTGTGCTTGTACATGAGAACGCCTGTGCCTACCATCTAGGTGATAATTTTTATCTGATGCTTGTTGATACAAACCAACTTGAAGCGATTAAAGCCTCGTTTGCACAACAAAACTTACTTCAAGATGCCAAAGCATGGCATGCGTTGCGCTTACAGCACGGTGAAATCCAAATTTATCCTGAATCACGTGGTTTATTTTTACCGCACAGGCTTGGATTACAAAACACGGGGCATTTAAACTTTGATAAAGGCTGCTATAAAGGCCAAGAAATTATTGCTCGCACGCATTACCGCGCCAAACTTAAACATGCCATGAAAGTGTTTGCGATCGAGACTTCTGAAGCCTTAAAACCAGGCCTCCGTATCATGACAGAGGATGGTACGCGTGAGGTAGGTGAGTTGGTTGATTTTTGTTATTTAAGCAACAACCACGCGATGATTACTGCGAGCCTTCTTATTGAGCATCCGGACACGATACGCTTCGAAGAGCAGGGACAAGCATTTAAGATTTAAGTTTGTTTATAAAACGTATCGGCCATATCAAACGCGGTTGTTGTCATCTCTAAAACGATGGTGTGCTGAATAGCCTCAAAACCATGGCCGATACATGGAGGAATCGTAATTTTATCGCCTTTGGTATGTATTACCTCGGTAATTTCATCTGGATTATCGGCTTCCCAGTAATATGCCTTTATTTCACCGGAAATAATATACAAAATTTCAAGTTTGTTTTTATGGTAATGATTACCACGAACTCCTGTGCCTGGAACAAATTCAATAATACCTGTGAATTTTACATCTTCTTCAGGATTGATATAGGCGGTGTCGCCTTTAGGAAGTGTTTTATATCCATTCGGCTTAGCCGAGCTCATGTCGGGAACAAGCTGTTTGTAATGCTCGATGTGTAGTTTATTTAGCATGAGGTTTTGCCGTCGTTCGAATCAAATCAACCAAAGTTTGTGTCGCTGATTGAATGCTTAGTCTTTTAATCTCAGCGGTAATTAAATCTCGACGAGCATAGACATCATCCAACGCATCACGCACATCGTTGGAGGTCATATTTTCTTCATCTAAAACCACGCTCACGCCTTTTTTTTCAAAATAACGCGCATTATCAATTTGATCACCACGACTATAACGCCGTGAAAGCGGTACAAGCACATGCGGCTTTTCTAAGGCTAGAACTTCATACAGCGCATTAGCACCTGAGCGCGATAAAATAATATCGCTTGCTGCAAACAAATCAGGAAGCTCTTGGGTCGCATACTCCAATTGAAAATAACCTTCTCGGCTATTCAAGCTAGCATCAAGCTTACCCGCACCACACAAATGTATAATATTAAAACGTGTACACAGATCATCAAGTTGCGCACGTATACTTGTATTTAATACCTGTGCGCCTTGGCTACCACCGATAACAAGAATACAAGGCTTATTATTAACACCAAAGCCGCACCGATTTAAGCCAGCCTCACGATTGCCTTGAAGCAGCTCGGGTCGAATAGGCGTACCTGTAACATGGACTTTATTTAAATCTTTAAAATATTTTTTACCGGCATCAAACGTCACACAAACGGTATTCACAAACGGAAAGCTAAGTTTATTAGCAAGCCCAGGGCTTAAATCAGATTCGTGAGCAATCACAGGAATTCGATTTAACCAAGCGCCGATAACAACAGGTAAGGCAACAAAACCACCTTTTGAAAAAACAAGCTTAGGTTTTAGTTTATGCAAAAGCTTATACGACTGGAAAATGCCTAGGAGCAGTTTAAACGGTGTTAACGCTGTTTTTAAACTAAAATGACGTCGTAGCTTACCTGATTGCACGGCGTGGTACGCAATACCTTCAGATTCGACCAGCTTACGTTCAACACCGGTATTTGAACCGATATAGTGAATATCATACTCAGATGCGAGCTCATGTATCAAAGCAAGGTTCGGGGTTACATGCCCGGCCGTGCCACCGCCTGTAAAAACTAAAACATGCTTATTCATAAATTCTCTTTTAATAACAAACTCAAATCAATGGCACGTACGGATTTTGTAATTGCACCTACGGAGATATAATCCACGCCTGTTTCAGCAATTTTACTAAGCGTTGCTAATTCAACCCCACCCGATGCCTCTAAAATAATCTTTTTATTTGTATTATTATTTTTATTCATAGCAACGGCTTCGATAAGCATGGCTTGATCAAAATTATCAAGTAAAATACGATCAGGTGCAGCTACGAGCGCCTCTTTAAATTCATCTAAACTCTCAACTTCAACTTCAATCCAGTTACCTAGACCCTGCTGCCTCGCTTGTTTTACTGCCTCTGTAATTGAACCACAGGCTTTGATATGGTTTTCTTTGATCAAAACCGCATCATATAACCCAAAGCGATGGTTCACACCACCACCGCAGCGTACAGCATATTTTTGAGCCTGACGTAAACCTGGTAGCGTTTTACGTGTATCTAATAGCTGAGTATGATAGCCATCTAAACATGCCACATAACGCCGTGTTTCAGTCGCCGTGCCTGATAAAGTCTGTAAAAAATTGAGCGCCGCACGCTCAGCCATTAATATGGCGCGTGTGGGGCCATAAATTTTAACAAGCACACAAGGCTCAGATAAGAAATCACCTTCGTTGACCTGCCAATCAAGTTTAATTCTTGGATTGAGTTCAAAAAATACTTGATTAACCCATGGAATACCGCATACAACCATCGGCTCACGCGAAATAATTTCTGCATGTGTTATGGCATCTTTAGGTAATAACGCTGCGGTTAAATCACGCGCTCCTACATCCTCAACTAAAGCCTTGACGACATCTTCAAGTAATGCTTTTTTATCCCAAACGACAACACTCACGCGAGTACCTTTTTTTGTTTTGCATAACGCGCTTTCATCCAAGGCGGCGCCATAAACGTTGTGATAATGACCATTAGAATAATCGCTGAGAAAAGCTCATCCGAGAGCACGCCGAGTGTGCGGCCAATCGACGCAAAGACGAGACCTACTTCACCGCGAGGCAGCATGCCGATTCCAATCAATAAACGATCATCATTCTTAGCGGCACCAAAACCGCACGCAAGTTTTCCAAGTACGGCCGCGATCGTCAAACCTAAAGCAATAACCAATACATGCCAGTCTAAAAACGATTCTAATTTGACTTGAATACCAATCAGCATAAAAAACAACGGTGCTAATAATGCCTCTAACGGTGCCACGAGGTCTCGAATTTGCTTGTCGGGCTTACCATCGAGCGCATGCCCATCAAAAAAACCGTCGTGAATAATTAAGCCTGCAGCAAATGCTCCAATAATACTCGCCAATTGCGCTAAGGTTGCAAGCCAGGCTAACGCCATAACAAATACAAACGAAATCGCAAGTTTTGACTCCCAAGGTTCTAAAAATCGAAACGCATGCACCATGCGGCGCAGTACCCATGGGCCAATCAAAAGCACACCAGAAAAAAACAAAATAACTTGCATGACCACATGCACAAGCACACCAATTTCAATCACGCCAGTCAACACCACACTACTGACAATCGCTAAGATAATTAAACCCAGTACATCATCAATCATGGCTGCACCCAAGATGGTTTTTGCCTCTCGGGTACGCAGTTTTTTCATTTCTTTTAAAACACGCGCTGTAATGCCCACGCTTGTAGCTGATAATGTTGCCGCTAAAAATAAATCTGTTTTAAGCGAGCCTTCAGGCATGAGTAACAACGTTACAATAAAGCCAAGCAATATAGGTACTAATACGCCCAACAACGCAACACGCATCGATTCTTTACCTGTGTGCATGATTTCATCGATTGATGTTTCTAAGCCCACCATAAATAATAGAAAAATAACCCCATAACGTGAGAAACTATCCACCACATAGGCCACACGAATCAGACTTATCCCGTTCTCACCCTGCAGAACTGCAATCACTTGCTTAGCTTCCGGCAAGGTAGGTAAATGCATGGTCACCGCCGTGGTGATACTCGCGCCAGATAGAACTTCCCCCATAATCTCAAAGATTGCGCCACCTTCGCGCAAAACCACAGCCAGCGGCAAACCAAAAAAGTAGCATAGGTTTCCGAGTAACACACCCATGAGTAATTCGCCTAACACACCAGGCTGATTCACAAGCTGGGCGGCATAACGACCCATCAATCCAAAAAAGAAAACAAGCGTTACCCAAAGTACGACAGAGGCAACCGGATCAGTATGTCCGCCACTACCCTTTGTAAATGCAAAGCAGGGTATAGCTACGCACACAAGTAATAGCAATAAAACAATACGTCGTTTTATTGAAAGCTCTGAAAAGCTCACGAGAGCACATCCAAAGATTCTGAACTCTGCTTAGCTAGCATTAAGCTGGTTTCAATCACAGAGTCTGGATTCAGTGATACGCTATCAATGCCTTCATCCATTAGCCACATCGCCAAATCAGGATGGTCAGAAGGGCCTTGACCGCATATGCCCACATATTTTCCTGCGCGCTTACACGCGGAAATCGCCATGCGAAGCAATGCTTTAACCGCCGGGTCTCGCTCATCAAATTGATCAGCCACCAATCCTGAGTCACGATCAAGCCCCAAGGTTAGCTGGGTTAAATCGTTCGATCCGATTGAAAAACCATCAAAATACTCTAAAAACGCATCCGCTAATAAAGCATTGGACGGTAATTCACACATCATAATAATGCGTAGGCCTGCTTCACCACGTCGAAGACCATGCTCTTTAAGCACATCAATCACAGACGAGGCCTCACGCACGGTACGTACAAACGGAATCATGATTTCTACATTGTCAAAACCCATCGACTCACGTACTTGCTTAACAGCCAAGCATTCGAGCGCAAAACATTCTGCAAAATCAGGTGAAACATAACGCGAAGCACCACGGAATCCGAGCATTGGATTTTCTTCTTCTGGCTCATACAATGGGCCACCTAAAAGGTTCGCATATTCGTTGGATTTGAAATCAGATAGTCGAACAATCACAGGTTTTGGATAAAATGCAGCTGCAATCGTCGCAATACCTTCTTTTAGTCGCTCAACATAATAAGCCACAGGTGATGCATATGCCGCTGTTTTTTCAGCAATTTGCTGCTTAAGTTCAAGATCTTCTAAATCATCAAAATCTAATAACGCTTTAGGGTGAATACCTATGGAGTTTGAAATCAAAAATTCCAACCGTGCTAAACCAACACCAGCATTCGGAATCGATCGAAAAGAAAATGCGCGATCAGGATTACCTACATTGAGCATGACTTTTAACGGCAATTCAGGTAATTTTTCAATATCAATGATAGAGCGTTCAAACGGTACAAGTCCTGCATACACATAACCCGTATCACCTTCGGCACAACTCACCGTCGCCTCATCACCATCACGCAAATGCATGGTCGCATCGCCACATCCAACAACAGCCGGAATACCGAGTTCACGTGCAATAATTGCAGCATGACACGTGCGGCCACCTCGGTTCGTGACAATCGCTGAAGCACGTTTCATCACCGGCTCCCAATCTGGATCGGTCATGTCTGAAACGAGTACATCACCTGGCTCAACACGATGCATTTCAGACACGTCGTTGATGACCCGCACACGCCCCTGCCCGATGCGTTGGCCAATGCTTCGACCTTCAACCATCACGTTGCCTTGGCTTTTTAATGCATAGCGCTCAAGCACTTGTTTTTCTGTGGCTGCTGAACGACTTTTTACTGTTTCAGGACGCGCTTGTAAAATATATAACTTGCCATCGACACCATCTTTACCCCATTCAATATCCATAGGGCGGCCATAATGCGCTTCAATAATCATGGCTTGTCGCGCCAATTGCTCAATATCGTTAGAATTTAATGAAAATTTCTGACGTCGGGCGCTATCAACATCTTGAATCATCACGCGAGAATCAGCGCTTTCATCATTGTTAAATACCATTTCAAGGGCTTTTTCACCAAGATTACGACGAACAATAGCAGCACGGCCTTCAGAAAGTGCAGGTTTGTACACATAAAACTCATCAGGATTCACGGCCCCCTGAACCACCATTTCACCTAATCCATAAGACGATGTAATAAACACAACTTGATCAAAGCCAGACTCGGTGTCCATCGTAAACATCACGCCGCTTGCGCCGCAGTCACTACGAACCATTTGTTGAACACCAACAGATAGAGCAACATCATCGTGTGAAAAATTTTGATGAACGCGATAAGCTATCGCACGATCATTATAGAGTGAAGCAAACACTTCTTTCATCGCAATTAATACCGCATCAGCGCCTTGGATATTTAAAAGTGTTTCTTGTTGACCTGCGAACGACGCATCAGGTAGATCTTCTGCTGTTGCCGAAGAGCGCACCGCAACGGTGAAATTTTTATGACCTATTGCTTGTTCTAAATTGGCGTATTCATCGCGTATGGCCGCTTCAAATACTGATGAAAACGCTGTTTCCATCATCATCGTACGAATATTTGAGCCAACCCGAGCCAACTCAGACACATCATCAACGTTTAAGCCTTGAAGAGCTTGTTTAATTCTCTGTCCAAGATTATTTTCGGTTAAAAATTCACGAAATGCGTCGGCCGTAGTTGCAAATCCGCCAGGAACGGGTACATCAGCACTGCTCAGCTGACTTATCATTTCACCCAGTGAGGCATTTTTACCACCTACACGATCAAGATCTTTCATGCTTAAGTTCTGAAAAAGAACAGTTTGAGTGCTGATAGTCATATACCCTCTCGATTCCTTCGAAAAATTAAACTTATTCTACTGAAATTCATGCCACGTGCAACTTCTATCGTAAGGAATAATCGACTATCATAAGGCATATTTATTTTAACGCATTTATTTTTCATGATTTTATCACCGCTCAACGCCATTTCACCTGTTGATGGACGCTATATTAAAAAAACACGTGCTCTTAGCCCTTTCTTCAGCGAATTCGGCCTTATTTACTATCGTCTACTGGTGGAAGTACGTTGGCTCGAATCACTTGCTGCAAATTCAAAAATCAAAGAGATCCCTGCATTTAATCAAGCCGACCATGCTTTTTTAAATAAAATTCTTGCTGATTTTGATGAACAAGAAGCTGAGGCCGTGAAAGCTTACGAAAAACAAACCAATCATGATGTGAAAGCAGTCGAGTATTATCTTCGAGATAAACTTAACACATCAAAAACTTTAGCACCTATCACAAGCTTCATTCATTTTGCGTGTACGTCAGAAGATATTAATAATTTAGCGTATGCCTTCATGGTTAAAGAAGCGCTCGCTCAAGTAATTCAACCCACCCTTGCTGAAATCACAGGTGGCATGACACTCTTAGGCAAGCAACACGGCGAGGCCGGCATGTTAAGCCGAACTCACGGACAACCGGCCACCCCTACAACGCTCGGCAAAGAAATTATCAATTTTGCAGCACGATTAAAACGACCTTTGCAGCAATTAGCTGAAGTGCTTATTTCGGCTAAATGCAACGGTGCAGTCGGTAACTATAATGCGCATATAATTGCTTATCCTGATATAGATTGGCGTAAGCACTCAGCCAAATTTATCACAAAACTAGGTCTTGACTTTAGCGCTTATACTACACAAATAGAGCCTCACGATGGCTTAGCTGAAGTTTCGCACTTGATGATTCGTATTAATAATATTTTACTCGATTACACACGAGATATTTGGTCTTATATCTCGCTTGGCTATTTCAAACAAAAAACCATTGCTGGCGAAGTGGGTTCATCCACCATGCCACATAAAGTCAATCCGATAGATTTTGAAAATGCTGAAGGTAATCTTGGGCTTGCCAATACGTTATTTAATCACTTTGCAAACAAGCTCACGCAATCTCGTTTGCAACGTGATTTATCTGACTCCACCGTACTCCGAAATCTAGGCGTCGCGTTTTCATATGCTTTAATTGCTTTTCAAGCGATCGCAAAAGGCAATGACAAACTCCAAATTAATACCGAAGCACTCAACGCTGATCTTGATGCTAACTGGGAAGTGATTACCGAAGCCGTCCAAATGGTTATGCGCCGCCATCAAGTACCGCATGCTTACGAAGCGCTACGTGATTTTACCCGTGGCCGCCGCGTCAACAAAGAAACGTTGCAGCAATTTATTCAAACACTGGAGCTACCAGAAGCTGCAAAAACGGAGCTATTAGCCCTCACACCGCAAAGTTATACAGGACTTGCTAGCGCTCTGGTCAAAGCCTTTACATGAATTCCAGCGCATCACAACAAGGTGAAACCTTTGAAGTCGATGTGCTCGTGATTGGTGGCGGGCTTGCGGGCCTGCACTATTGCCTCGAGCTTTTAAAACACAATCCCAAAACTCATATTGCACTCATCAGTAAAACAGCCTTAGGTGAATGCAATAGTCGTTATGCACAAGGCGGTATTGCCGGTGTATTAGACTCAAGCGACTCGATCGAATCTCATATTGAAGATACTTTAAAAGCCGGCGATGGCTTGTGTTATCCACCCAGCGTCGAATCCATAATAGAACAAGGTCCTCATGCAATTAAACAGCTTGGACATTATGAAATCCCGTTTACGCAAACCCCTGCGGGCCAATATGCCTTAGGCCATGAAGGCGGTCATTCTCACAGAAGAATTTTACACGCGGGCGATCAAACCGGCTTATCGATTATCCAAACTTTATTAGCCTTGGTTCATGCACACCCTCAAATTCAATGCCTCGAGAACAGCACCGCGGTTAATTTAATCACTCAATATCATCCTCACCGAGTCGATCATCAAGGCGAAGTACTCGGGGCTTATATTCTCGACAGTACACATAATAAAATCCATACCTATCTTTCGCGATGTGTTGTTCTTGCAACCGGTGGAGCGGGTAAAACCTATCGATATACCAGTAACTCCATGGTTGCAACTGGCGATGGCGTTGCTATGGCTTACCGCGCCGGTGCGCGTGTTGGCAACATGGAATTTTATCAATTTCACCCAACCTTACTACACCATCATGACGTCACTAACTTTTTAATATCCGAAGCCGTACGTGGTGAAGGTGGTGTGCTTTTAAATGCTGATACCCACAAGCCGTTCATGGCCAAATACGCGCCAGAACAAAAGGACTTAGCCACGCGAGACATCGTTGCACGCGCTATTTTTAACGAAATCGAGCAAAGCGAAAATCAATTTGTGTACCTTGATATTACCCATCAATCACAAGCCTTTTTAAAAAAACGCTTTCCGCAAATTTATGCAACGCTGGCTTCGATTAATATCAACATGGCTGAAGATCTTATCCCTGTTGTGCCTGCAGCACATTATCAATGCGGTGGCGTACTCACTAATATAGAAGGCCAAACCGATCTAGAACGCCTTTATGCCATCGGTGAAGTAGCTTTTACAGGCTTGCATGGTGCCAATCGCTTGGCAAGCAACTCACTGCTTGAAGCTGTCGTGATGGCCTCAAACGCCGCGCGTGCTAGCCAAAAAAATATAACAACACCTTGGCAACTCAAACACAGCATCCCTACGTGGAACTCACCAACCCATGTCAACGATCGACGTGCCAGCCAAATTAATACGCATTGGCGAGGCCTACGCGGCGAAATGATGTCCTATGCAGGTATTGTACGTACCGAGGCAGGATTAGACGATCTTTTACAGCTCATTCAACAACGTAAAAAAATTATTGAAGATTATTATTGGACGCACTCCATCACCCGTGATTTTATTGAGTTACGTAATATTGTTCTTAACGCAGAATTAATTGTGAGTGCTGCTCTGGCTAGACATGAATCACGTGGTGGGCATTATCGCGATGATTATCCGAATAAAAGCCCACATGCCCAAGAAAGTATTGCACGTCTCAATACCCCTAACCCGAAGCTTTAGACTTACTTCTCTATAGAAAAACCTGCGTCGTCCCAACCTCTTAAACCACCAGTCAAGGAATAAATATTGTTATACCCCATTGCATTTAAATTATTTGCAACCAGAACACTCCTAAAACCACCACTACAATATACAATAATAGGAGTCATGAGATCAGGCGTTATTTTTTCAATATCGCGTTCAATAACTCCCTTACTTAGATGAATGGCTGTTGGTATATGTCCTAGTAACCATTCGTGATCTTCACGTACATCAATTAAAAGAAAACGCTGATGCTTCTGCTTTTCAATTTTTTCTTTTAAACTTAAAGACGATATTTCTTGAATATTTTTTCTGGCGTCTGCGACTAATTTTAAAAATTGTGGGGAGTGATGCTTGGTGGGTGTTTTTATTTTCATGCTACTTTCTATCTTTTTTTTTGATTTTTTTGAATATCCATAATCGCTTCGATTTCTACTTTAGCTTTTTTTGGAAGGGCTTTTATTTCTATCGCTGCACGAGCTGGATATGGTTCAGAAAAAAACTGTTCAAAAGCACGATTAACCTCACCAAAATCATTAAGGTCAGTAAGATAAACGGTGACTTTAACAAGATCATTCATCGTGCCACCAGCTACCTTCACGACGCTAGCAATATTTTTAAGTACTTGATTAACTTGCTCGCTAAAAACTCCAGATACAAGCTCCCCTGTTTTAGGAACGATACCGATTTGTCCTGAAATATATGTTATATTCCCACTCTGTATCGCTTGAGAGTATGTACCAATAGGCGCCGGAGCATTTTCAGTCATGATATCTTTTTTTAAATTACCCGCTACTGCATTTAAAGAAAGATTTGTCAGTAAAATAATAGATAATATCTTATTCAAAATAATCGCCTCAAATTTTTAGTCATCACATGATGTGTGATATGATAACTCACTTAAGAATAAGTGTAAATTTATACTGTTTGAATTAAATTTTTTATAAAAAATAGCTAAAACTTCTAGTATAATTTAATGCTAGTTTTATCCTAGTTATTCACTCGTTCGATTTGAGAAATAATCTATTTGCTTTTCACCTATAAATTTGAGATCTTAGACTCCAAACTCCATGTTCTTTTTTAAGTCATAATAAGACGACATAATTTTTAGGTGCTGACTTATGTTTACAACCGATACCAGCTATACCCCAGAAAAAACACGCATGCAGGTCACGCAAGACATGCAAATCTGCCAAAGCGATTATCCTCTGGATTGGTATCAAGAAGACTACATACCTTATGCCGAAGAGTATTTAGCCCTCCCCGATCGTAAGCTCACCACCGTTCTTGATTGGATGACGCCTTATATTAAAAAAGTACAGAGCCACTTTGGGCCTAATTTGCTTTTACTTGCGCATTATTACATGGGCGGTGAAATTGTACGTCTCATAGAGCAATTCGGTGGTCAAATCGGTGATTCCTATCAGCTTGCCTTGATGGCCGCAAATAATCCTGAGAAATCTATTATTGTCGAGTCTGCCGTGCATTTTATGGCAGAATCTATTAGCATTTTGGCGCATGATAACCAACAGGTATTTATTACTAATCCAAAATCGGGCTGCACCATGGAAATGCTTTCCAAAGATTTTATGGTTCAACCGGCCTTCACAGAGCTTAACGCACGCTACGGTAAAGACAATATTTTACCCATTTGTTACATGAACACCTCAGGTCGCGTTAAAGCCATGACCGGAGCACAAGGTGGCGCGGTATGCACAAGCTCGAACGTTAAGAAAATTTTTGAATGGGCGCGCGCCAAAAACAAAAAAATCTTATTTATTCCTGATCAACATATGGGTGAAAACGTCGCGCATTGGCTTGGCATTCAAAATATTGCTCGCTGGCCAGGTGGTACTGCTGGTGCTCAATACAGTCTTGATCAACAAGATGCGTCGACTTTAAAAACATTTGATCAAGCTGAGCTTATACTTTTTGGCAGTGAGTGCACGGTTCATACGTTATATACCGCTGAAATGTGCGCTTATTGGGAGTCCAAAGGTTATTCTACCGTAGCACATCCAGAATGTCGCAATGAAGTCATCCGTGTAGCACAACACGCGGGCTCAACCGCGTTTATTTGGGATCATATCATCAACGATCGCGCTAAAACTAAGAAATATGCCATCGGCACTGAAAACCATATGGTTGAAAACTTAAAACAACACGCCGCAAAACTCGGTATTCACGTTGTGAATTTAGCCGAAGCGCCTACATCTAACAATAATAATAATTTAGGCTGCGGCTGTGCGACTATGTCACGTAACGATCCACCGCATCTAGTTGCATTGCTTGATTTACTCCGTGAAGGTAAAACAATGGAATACAACGAAGTGAAAGCCGGTGATTCGGTCAACGAATTTACAGGCATACGCGGTCGTTTATCTCACCAAGATCAAGCTTGGGTGATTAATAACGCTAAAATAGCTTTGCAAAATATGATAAGTATTACAGAAGCTTAGCTTGGTATGCTATAATCAGATTAATCCAACAGCCAACGATTTTTGAACCTATAAGCTTATAAAGGGTTGTATTTAGTTGCCGGCGTTGTGCTACACCACCTTCGCGTGGGAAGCCTGAACCGGCACGAGCGCATCCCACCTGAATCTCAGGGTTCAAAATCCTTGGTTGTTGGTACTAAAACAAATCTTCCGATGAAAGCCCTAAACGCTCAACAAGTAAGCCCCGTAAAGTTCTTAACGCCTCAACTTGAATTTGCCTCACCCGCTCACGTGTTAAATTAATTTCACGACCTACATCCTCAAGCGTTGCTTTTTCATATCCATGCAAACCAAAACGACGCGCAAGCACTTCTTGTTGATTTTCTGTGAGCTCACCAAGAAACGCCTCAATATGTTCACGTATATCTTCATTGGTTAACCATTCGGCTGGATTCATGCTATTTTCATCAGCAATGGTATCCAACAATGATTTACTTTCATCAAAACCAAACGGTGTATCAATCGAAGTTACTTTGTCGTTTAAGCCCAATAATTTTTGAACATCTTCCAACGGCTTATCCAGCATTTCTGCAATTTCTTCAGCTGAAGGCTCATGATCAAGCTGTTGAGTTAACTTACGTGCAGCTCTTAAGTAAACATTGAGCTCTTTGACCACATGAATAGGCAAGCGTATGGTTCGTGTTTGGTTCATGATAGCCCGTTCGATGGTTTGTCGAATCCACCACGTGGCATACGTTGAAAATCGAAATCCTCGTGTCGGATCAAATTTTTCCACTGACTTCATCAAGCCTAGATTACCTTCTTCGATGAGATCTAACAGCGGCAAACCGCGATTCAAATAACGACGGGATATTTTTACAACCAAACGCAAGTTTGATTCAATCATTTTTTTACGCGCGTCTTCATCACCTTTCAAGGCGCGTGTTGAATAATAAACCTCTTCTTTAGCTGTAAGTAAGGGAGAAAATCCGATCTCACCTAAATATATTTGCGTAGCATCCATCGCTTTAGACAGTGTTTTTCCTGCGGGAGCTAGCGCTTCTTTATCAGCATCAATATCTTTATTTTTATGACTAACTTTTTTTGTTTTTTCAACGTCAACCGCATGATTAGGTGCCTCAACAGATAGATCAACAGATAGATCAACAGGCGTATCAATCGGGGCATCAATAGGTTCAAGTTCAAGCTCGTTGCTACTTCCTACATCCATTTGATTTGTCATGTTGCTTCCTCGCAAATGCACTTAACCTTATTGTTGCTCTTAAAACAGGGTCATTGTCAAGCTTTTTTATTTAAATAATTCAATGGATTGACCGGCTCGCCTCGCCTTCTCATTTCAAAATGCACACCCCAGAAACGCCGATTCACCACGCCCATTTCAGCAATCACTTGCCCCTGCTTAACATGTTGACCACTACGTACCAGGTTTTTTTGATTGTTCCCGTAAGCGGTTAGATATTCTGAATCATGTTTTAAAATAATTAAATGACCATACCCTGGCAAACCATTGCCAGCATATGCCACAATCCCAGCAGCAGATGCGCGAATTTTAGAGCCTTTTTTTCCACCAATATCAAGACCTTTACGACCATGCTTCGGCGAAAAAGTTCGCATAATGCGTCCATGTATCGGCCAATGCCAACTTGAGTTATCCGAAATCAACGGTAGTTTGGGAGGTCGCGGCAAAGCTTTAACCAAGTTTGAGGCAAAGTTCTCAACCGACGATGATGATTTTAGTTTTATAACTTGCCCAATACGGAGCGCATAAGGCGACTTAAGACCGTTTAATATCGCTAAGCGATGATAATCTTGATCATAACGAAAGGCGATAGCATAAAGCGTCTCACCTTGCTTGACCACATGACTTTCTACCGATGGATTTGTCCCATACCACGTTGATTCTTCGACCGGTGCTAAGCCGCCTTCACGCATGCCACAGCCTTGCATCAGTAAACTTAAAAAAAGCCCTAAAAACAACGCCTGCTTGCGAAATCGCACCATGAGATGATTAACCCCTTAATTTTATTATGCTATATCCTATAACTAATGCTATAACAAGAACCCAACCAATCCAATCAATCCAACGACGAAAATGCTTTTCAAACTGCTTACCCAGCAAAACAACTAAGGCTGAGACTAAAAAAAACCGCGCCCCTCGACCGCCGATGGAAGCGAATACAAAAGGAAGAAATGCCATGTGCATTGCACCGGCAGCTATGGTGAATATTTTATACGGTATCGGCGTAAATCCCGCCAAAAGCACAACGCCTACACCCCAGTGCTCAAACCAAGCGCGTACATGCTCATATGCAGCGGCATACGGCGAAGCCAAAATATGTGGCTGCAAAATATCCATAAAAAACATGCCTATCACATAGCCAAAACAGCCTCCCAAAACAGAAAATATCAGCGTAAGTAACGCGTAATGCCAAGCGCATTTAGGTTTAGCCATCCCCATAGTCAGAAGCATGATATCCGGTGGAATAGGAAAAAATGAAGACTCAGAAAACGACACGCCCGCTAAATAATACGGTGCATGCCGATGCGCCGACCAAGACAACATTTTGTCATATATATAAGAAAAAATTTTCATTCCGTAAACGACGCTCCATCAGTCCAAGCTGCAAGATGATCAAAGACTTTGTAATGCGTCATATCAAGATGTAGAGGCGTGATTGAAACCATGCCCTGACTCACCGCATAAAAATCCGTACCTGGCCCTGCATCAGCCTCGTCTCCCGGAGGACCAATCCAATAAATATCTCGTCCTCGTGGATCGGTTGATTTAACCGTAGGTTCAGCCGCATGACGTGTACCTAAACGCGTCACTTCAATACCTCGGATTTTATCAATAGGTATATTAGGAACGTTTACGTTCAAAATAGTCTGTGATTGCAGCGGGTCTTTTTTGAGTTTTTTAGCTAAATACTTAATAACCGATGCCGCTGTTTCATAATGCTCAACTGGCCGGCCTACAAGCGAAACCGCAATAGCAGGAAATCCTAAATTTCGCCCTTCCATTGCTGCTGCAACCGTACCGGAATAGTGCACATCATCACCTAAATTAGCACCATCGTTAATACCCGAGATCACCATATCAAATTTAACATCAAATAAACCAGTCAACGCCAAATGTACACAATCCGTCGGTGTACCTTCTGTACTGTAATACCCATTATCCAATTGCTTAACACGCAATGGCTTCGTCAACGTTAAAGAATTGCTTGCGCCACTACGATTGCGATCAGGTGCTATCACATAAATTTCAGCAAAATCTTTCAGCGATTCAGCCAGTACTTTAATCCCTGGTGCCAAAACACCATCATCGTTACTGATTAAAATTCTCATGTTTATCCTTCTGGTGATGCAAGCCAACGAACAACAGCAAGGTGCTCTTGCAAAATCTTTTGATTATTTTTTAAACTCTTGTTTAATTCAGCTTTGTTAGGATTTTTTTCAAGTGCGCTACGTTGCTCGGTGATCATCGATTGCAAGGCCAAAATATCTTTGCCATAGGCTTGCTGATCCAATCGTAATTTATAAGCTAACTGATTCACACGCATCGATATATTACTCAATTGCTCACAGCTAATATTCTTAGGCGGATGATCAGGGCACTGCTTCATCGCTTGCTGAAGTGCTTTAGGATTCGTTGAATATTTTTGTTCGTTTTCTGATGAACACGCAGTTAAGCCTAACAAGATAACGCTAAGCCCAGCGCATGCGATCATTTTATTTTTAGTAAACATGATTTATACCCCTTTATCCATATATAAAACCCAGTCTACCTAACTTAATCAAGCAGGTAAAAACTTTCTCGTCAAACAAACAAAAAACTGATATTTTAAATTTGGATTATATTAAAAATACTAGGAACATGAGTACATGAAAAAACGGATTTTATTAGAGCCGATATCTTATCTAACGCTCATACTGCTTACGTGCTCTGCATCTGCAGGAGACAATACAAGCTCTATTAACTCCCGCGTTCTTACGATTAGTGGCGGTCCTGCCTGGTATCACGCAGGAAAAACACAAACGCTGTATATACAACCCGATTTTCCAAACACGTATGTTCCTCAAAAAAACACCGATGTTTTAGCCGATGGCGAGCTTTTTGCAGGATTTCAGCGCGCACTACCCTATAAACTCTTAGCTCAACTTGGCATCACAATTGCAGCGACTACATCAGCTACCGAAAAAGGCAGTGTTTGGGAATTTTCAGATCCCATATTTGATAATTTTATTTATCAATACCACATATCTCACCTACACACGGCCATCAAAGGCAAAGTATTAGGCGCACAATTTTCTGATCATAATTTACCCTACATCAGTGGTAGCGCAGGTGTTGGTTTTAATCGTGCGTACGACTACAACACAACACCTCAAATTTTTGAAGTCGTCTCCCCACCTAACTTTCAAGCCAATACCGAAACAACGTTCACTTACACACTGGGTATCGGTATTCAGCATGTATGCTCGCCACACACGCAAATAGGTATAGGTTATGAATTTGCTGACTGGGGTAAAAGTCGCTTGCTTACTGCCGTAGAGCAACGCACGCAAGATGTTCTTCAACTTAATCACCTGTATACCAACCAATTGCAATTCAACGTGACATTTATTGGATAAGGCTACGTAAATCATGACTCAAAAAAAATTATTAATTAGCATATATTTGATAATATTCTCAACGCTTGGATTTGGAGCGAAAGCGCTTTATTCTGTCGAGCAAGTCATACCTGCCGCATCAAAACTACCCTCTAATCGCTCAAGCAGCGCAACCTACCGCGTATGCAATCAATCACCTATATCACAAACATTAACAACATTACCTATAACAGGCATCACACCCATCACAACGACAACAGACGCTTGTACTTCTCCATTTACACTTACTCCCAATGCATGTTGCTTACTTAATTTAAGACTTCGCGGCAACGAAATCATCACTTCCGTAAAACAAGGCCCCGTTGTTTGTAAAACACAAAGCAAAAACAATCATGCCGCCGATAAATTCGCATGTTCACAACCAAACTATGTCCAAAGCTTCAATACGAAAATCACGCCTGAGGTTGCTAATCAAAACAGCTGGATCAGCGTTCTTGTTGCACAAAATGCTCCGCCCGATGATTTGCAAACCTATGTTAATAATATTAAACATTTAGCTCCTTCTTTGGAGCAAATACATCTAAGATTTGATGCAGGTGCGAGCAACTACCAAATGTTTGTTGATTTAATAGCCATGCTACGCACAGCTTACAGCGATAGTTTACTGATTGGATTTCATCCTGATAATTCAAACGGTAGTTATAGCAATTGGGGATGTACAAGCCCTGATTGGGCATGCGTATTAAACAAAAGCATCATCGCCATGAACCAAATTAATGCTCAAGCTGATCCCAGCCAAAAAGGTCTTGGTTTCAATATTTTTTCCATAGAACAAAGCTATGTAGAGCCGCAAACACCCGAAGGCTATGCTACGGTGAAAGCTTGCCTCAATCCAAAAACAGCCGATCCAAGCGCTACCTGCCCCGCAGGTGTTACGATTGCAAGCCAACCCTACGTCAGCTATGGCAATGTTCTACCGAGCTACGGTGCCGCCGAACAGTACGGGCCCACCATGCTCGACTATGGCTACCCGCAATATTATAACTTAGGTAAACATCTACCAAGCACTTACAGTGCATTAGTTACAGCGTCCACCCCTTATTTTCCAGCTTACAGCGCCGCAAACTGCCTTGCTACACCAACCCTTGCTTATCCGTACAATATCGTTGATGTAGACACACCTGGAGCCTACCCGCAGCCTAAAATTCCATGCTTTAGTAATACACCCAATGTGTATACCTACACCAACCCACCTACGGTCAATGGACCAAGTCCTACGCTTGCATCAGCTTATCTCGCCTATTTAATGACCCAGCTC
Organism: Legionellaceae bacterium; assembly: GCA_029210265.1. Taxonomy (GTDB): domain Bacteria; phylum Pseudomonadota; class Gammaproteobacteria; order Legionellales; family Legionellaceae; genus JAALKW01. Next base: position 218,608 of record JARGNP010000001.1, on the reverse strand, counting down.
GAACCTATTCTTCCTGTTACCCCAGCTGTGGTCGGAGCTACGGTTTTTATTACGCTTTCTGGTGAGCCTGATTTTTTAGGCGCACCGGGCTGGAGCTTAGATAAACTTTCTGAGTTTAATCAAAATCTTAATAACAATTTTTCACGACTTAAGACAGAATTTCCAAGTTTATTTCCTGAAGGTGGCGAAGAACCATCAAATATTAAATATGCCATATGGAATTTTGAGGATATGTTAAACAATAATCCGGCCTAATATTGAGCTTATACCTCCCGTCATGTACTATTTAAACCACTTGTTTTGTTAATTGGACACCCAGTGCCTGTATCTCCAGAAATATTAACCCAACTTAGGCAAAATGATTCCACACTGGTTCATTTGGATTTAACCTTTCAGTTTGATGTGCATTTTAACGAAAGCACACACACTTGGGTTTCAACTACACACGAACAAGACAGACTCACGGATACTGACATCGTAGCGTTAAGTGAAGCCTTGTCCCAGAATACTTATTTAAAATCAATTAATCTTAATAAAAATAAAGTAGGCGCTTTAGGTATAGGCGTACTTGCAACAAAACGATTAGAAAAACTATCCCTGGGCCAAAATGGTTTGAATAGTGAGTGCATCGATGCGCTGATGTTGCATGAAACGCTTATTTCACTGGATGTACCTGGAAACAGTCTTGAAGATCAGGATATTGCTAAGTTAGGACAGCTTGCGTCTTTATCTTCGCTTGATGTCAGCGAGAATAAAATAGGTCCTTTGTTTATGGACGCCATTGCTTCAAATACAACATTAGAAAAACTTAGTATTAGAAACTCTCGATATGGTCTAGAATATCCTGCATACGTCATGATGCTACCCGTTTGTCTTGCAGCTTTAGGAACAAATAAGACGCTGGAATATTTAGATCTAAGCGATAATAGAATTGAACTACGCGGTTTTGATGTTTTTTCACGACATAGTACAATTCAAGAACTTAATCTTCAAGAATGTAATTTTTTTATAGGTAACGCTCTTCTTCCAGTTAGTTTCAGTCGAGCGATAGCGCTTGTAGCTCAGCTACCTAGATTGACACGGTTAAATATTCGAGCACTCGGAACAAAACGAGGAGGAGACACGGATGAAGCGATTGTGTCACTAGCAAAACTCCCACTTCAATACATGGATGTCAGTGAGATGGAAATAAGTGCCATGGGTGCTAAAGCACTTGCCTCTAGCACAACCCTCACCACGCTCATTGCTAGTAAAAACGACATTGGCCCTTATGGTCTTTTAGCTCTTGCAAAAAACACATCTATTACACATCTTGATCTATCACATAATGATATGAAAACTCACCCTTACTATAAACCTGAAATTCAACAAAGGAACCAAGTAGACGTTGATAATACACTTTTACACGAGTATCCCAAGGAAATTATATCCACCGTTATGACGGCATTTGAACAAAATAATACATTACAAATACTAAACCTGAGTCATCAACGCATGCCGTGTCTCTTTGCTAAAGAAATACAAGACAGGAACCGAAACATACCTCCTGGATTAGTCATGCTTTTATTGCGTGCGATAAAACCTGCTAGAAAAAAATCAGCAGCTACTGCTGCAACTAACGGTGATTGCGTTCTTGAAAACATGGATTTACTGCGTAATATAGGTACATTTATTGTAGAGCCTCGATTTAGCAATCAACCTTATTTACGTGCTCAGTCTATATTTAATCAATTAAACCACAACATAGAGCCACCATCGAAGCGTAGGAAAATAGACACATCTGAAATAAGTTGCCCTTCTTCAAATTCGCCTTAAAAAAATAATCACGCACGTATCTATAATAGAAAAAGCCGATCTTAGGAAGACCAGCTCAGTTTTAGATTTATTAAACCACAACCACTTATAGATTCGCCGAAGTTGAAGCTCTTACTTCCTCAGAATCATGATGCTCACCTGTGATACCAGCAGCTTCCAATCCTGTTGAGATCCCTCGCGTTAACATAATACATAAGGCTAATGGCACCACAAGCACATTAATCAGTATTTGACATAGGCCTTTAATCATATCTTCCGCGGTATCTAAATAAAATGCTCCATTTGCATCATCGCCACATAACTTATAGATCCCACTTAAGGCGGCAGATGCGCCTGCAATACCTGCTACAATCATGGGCAATACTACGGCTATTGTAGGAATATGCCAAGCCAAGATGAATGCAGACATTGAAGGCAAAATGTGCACCGCTTGATACTGAAATTCGTCACCTGATTTGTAAGACTTAAAGAACATCTGACTTGTGCTAAGACGCTCACCCGTAACGTAAATAGGCGTATTCATTACTTTCGCTGTACCTACTGAATGTGTTAAATACCTAAGATCCACCACCTTTCTTTTAGAAGTCATAACATTTTCTCTGCGATATTCAATATTCAATTTAATGAGTTTCGAAATTATACACTTAGATTCAAGTTAAATCTACACATGTTTGTGATACCTCGTGCAGGTTGGCAGCCTAGGTGCGCGCCCTTTTTTTAAATCAACACGAATAAGCCCGCATAATTCTGTTGAATATACGGGAATATGTTGTATATCATACGATTTCATCGCTTGGGCATGCGGAAAATGATAGCTGTTATCAAAGCCATACGAAGCAATAGCCGCCATCGGCGCAACGGTTTTTAAAAAAAACTCAGACGACGATGTTTTACTACCATGATGCGGTACAAGTAATATAGAAGATTTAAGATCTTGGCCATAATGCTTCACCAAATAACGCTCACCTGTACGCTCAACATCACCGGAAAAAAGCACTTGGCCTGTATTATTTTTAATCTGTAAAATACACGAGTGATTGTTCTTGCTTCCTGACTTTATAGGCATAGGAAAAAATTGGAACGTTATACCATCCCAAACCCAAGGAGGCTGATTATGACAACTGCTTCCTCGATGATAAAAATCGGGATCATCAACAAGAAAGTTTTTGATAGCAAATGCTTTTTCTAGCGAAGCTAAGCCACCTCGATGATCTAAATCAGGATGACTGATCACAACAGCATCGAGAAATTTTATACCTAATGTTTTTAAGTAAGGTACTAAAGCAAGCTCCCCCATATCTCCACCATGAAAAAATTTCATGCCTGTATCATAAACCAAGCTATGTTGAGCCGTTTGAACAACAACAGATAACCCTTGGCCGACATCTAAAACATCAATGCGCGCTTCTCCCCAACGTGGTTTTGCATGCTTTGGAAACACGCCCGGAAGCATCAGTATCAGAACCAACAACACAAACCGCATTTTGGGTAATATAAAAAAAAGTATTAGCCCACATATCATGCTAAGAGGCATGATGAGCGATGTGAAAGATAAATCAAGATTAATAGCGGAGAAGCCATCAATCCAATGCAGATATACCAGTAAAACATGGACCGCCGGCTTTAAAATACTCGCGGCCCAAGAAGCCGGTATGATGGGTCCTAAAAATACGGTCAAAAGCCCCAAAGGAATCATCACAAACCCCACCCAGGGTATGGCTAAAAGATTCGCGAAAAAACCGTTTACAGAGCCATAGGAGAACAAAAACAAGGTCAACGGCATCAAGCCAAACAAACAGCCCAGCTGTAAGTACAAAGTTTTTAACATACTGTGCGTATTTTTGGGTATCAATTGGTTCATGCTTACTAAAATAGCCACCGCACCAAAAGATAAATAAAAACCAGGCATCATCACCGAGTGTGGCTCGAACAAAAGCACAGAAAACAAAGCATACCGCCATGCCTGCCATACCGTAAAACACGGACCTCCCATATGCCGTAATAACATAAAAAAACAAACCACCAAAGCACGCTGAGCTGGAACACCAAAACCAGCAAGTACACTGTAAACAAACGCCATAAGCAAAGCACCAACACTTGCGATGCGTTGCGCAGGAATAATCAGCGGTAATTTGCCAAGACGCGAGCATAGCCATTTTAAAAAGCTAAACGTAAATCCTGCAACAAGTCCGATGTGTGCTCCAGAAATTACCATTAGATGCGTGGTACCCGTGCGTCTAAATAACGCCCAGGTTTCTTGATTGATTTGCGAACCAAGACCGACCGTTAAGGCTTGCAAAATACCGGCGGTTTTTGATCCTAAAATTCGTGCTGATAGATGAGTTGAAACGTGTTGGCGAAATTCAAGTAAATGCTGTTTGATTGCACGCGTTTGCCCCACGTACTCAAAACTATTTGGCTTTGAATAACCCACCCAGTCAATATGACGGGCTTTAAGTGTTCGAACATAATCAAAGCCGCCTGGATTACCTAAATTCTGAGGCTTTTTTAATTTAGCATGAAGTTGCCAAATTTGGCCTGCAACTAAATTAGGGCAATTTTTATAACACGATAATAAAACACGTGCTTGAACAGGTTGATTATTTAATTTTTTCAACTCAAATTCAAATTGTGTTTTATCTGTATTTACTACAGGAATTGAAGCGACAACGCCTTTCAAAACCACATGCTTAAGAACAGAGTCTTTTGGCATCGCATGTGGCGCAATATAAGTTTCGTGACATGCCGCCCAGGCCAGGCCCAAAATAAACATAACAACAAGAAGCCACCGAGGCCTAAAAATAAGAAAAATAGCCAAGAGTCCAGTGGCGTAACTATTCTTAAAATAAAAGCATGCGACCCCTGAAAAAAAACAGAGGATTTCCATATTCGCTGTAGGTTGGATGTGCGAAGCGTTACCCTACAATATTTATAAGAAAATACCAAGCGCTTCTTCTATCTCGGTGATTTGTTTCTCATGTTTTACAATTTCTCCTTCGAGTTCCAACTCGTTTTCTTGCAGCGTGAGCAAATTATTTAGCATGGTTAGAAAATCAACGCCTCCTGTACGATACGCTATTTGAGAAGACTCCAATGTTTTTTTTGCTTGAGGAAGAAGATTATTTTGAAGCAATTTAATTAGTTTATTTGTCCGATGAATAATTAAAAAAGCATTTTTCACCCGATATCCAAGATCTTGATAAACCACTTGAAATTCTTCGAGACTGGATTGATAACGTGCAACAGATTCTTGTACGGCCTTATTTTGCTTGTCCATAAAGTATAACGGCAACGTTGCTTTTAAAATAACTTGGTAACCCGCAGCACCTATTTTTTTATCTCTAACATGTTCTGCTTCTAATTCAAAATCAGAAAAATAATCCATTTGACTTAAGGCAATACTTTCTTTGGATTTATCTACATTTTTTCTACGTACATTCAAGTGAGGTGAACGTTTTTTGATTCCATCATTGAGGTCTTCTGCTTTATGATCAAACGGAGTCATGGGTAATTGATTAGGTGTCGTGATATTAATATCTAAACTACGGTTTATAATCGTATTCATCTCAGTAATCAATGATTGTTGTTCTTGCTGCAAGCTTACTAAACGCATCTCAAACCTAGAGAGCTCTGTCTGCGCACGAAATACATCTTGCTCAGGCGCGTGACGCAAACCGTATCGTTCTTCAGCTTTTTTTTCCAAAGTTTTAAGCAAAGCTTGGTTGTGTTCAAGAATACCTATGGCTTTATTAACATAATAAAGATCATAATATTTACGCTTGAGTTGCGAAATAATGGAAATTGTGACGGATAAATACTCGGCGTCTGCCTTATTTGCATTAATCTTAGCGATTTTCCATCGCCGATACAGCTTTCCAGGAAAAGGAATCTCCTGCGATCCTCCTAACAATTCAAGTCCTTGGAGCACTTTCTCATCTTCTCTATTGCCTTCTAACGTAAAATAATTGGCAATAAAAACAGGATCAGGAAGCGAGCGAGCTTGTGATATCACATTTTTTTCAGCCATCCACCGATCGTGTGCTGCTCGAATGGTTGGGTTATTTTTTGTGGTTTCTTCAATTAAACGCGCTAAATTTTTGGGGCCAATATCAACGGCTTCACGCATGAGTTCAGCCACAATAGGCGATGGTGTGGCTTGTACTGTTGGCACAAAAATACAATGCATGATTAATCCAGCCCAAACAAGCTTGTTCAATAACCTCATGCTTCTTCTTCCCATACAAAGAGCTTTTTGATTTTTTCCCAAAAAGGCGCACCCGCAACAAAAAAACCAGCAATGGTGACAAGATCAATGATAAACGTTGTGACCCAATAATAATTAACGCCTATATCTTGAATAAATGCAGGCCCAGCATAGGCTAAAACCCAATTTAAAAGCATGCCGCCAAAAAATAGAATTAACCCTAAATGATATCTAAAGCGCCCTATGTGCGCAGGTGGTTTTGTCTTGCCAAAGCATGCACGTACTTTGGCGGCTAAAGCTTGGGTTGCTTGTTTTCCCGCTAACGCTGCGCCGATGAGTAAAAAAACTTCGGGTAAGCCCACCAACAGAACGGTTGCTAATGTTGCTTTGATCTCAATGGGCAAGTTAAAAAAAGGAATAATCAAACCAATCACAGGACTTACAAACGATAAGATAATACACACAACACCCAGCCGATATTTTAATACATCATGAGTTATCTTCATGCTAAATGCTCTTTAGAATCAATACACGACACAAACTCTTCAAATTTACCTGTTGGACCTGCTGGAATATCATGATGATATGTAATGGATATATTAAACGGGTATCCTAAATTTTGTTGATATAGCTGCTTAAAATATGCCTCTTCTTGTTCTGAAAAAGTATGAGGTATCACGACTTTGATTTCTATATCATGGGTTGTATGCTGAATAAATTGAAACTTACGAATAGCCCCCATGCTTATATCTTCCACATCATCATATTCACCCAGATAAGGAAAGCATGACTTACCATTGGGCATTATTAAGCGATTGCGCTCGCGACCGTAAATTTTTTCAAGCACAGGTAAGCTACGGCCACACGCACACGGCGCACCCCAAGTCGCATAATCCCCCAACTCATAACGAATCAATGGCGTCGCATAATTCAATAATCCTGTCACAAGCACTTTCCCGATTTCACCGACCCCGCACGCGTCACCATGAGCATCAACAATTTCTAATTTCACATGCTCTGTATTTACGTGATAATTATGCTGTTCTGGGCACTGTTGAGCGAGATTACCAAACTCAACACAGCTATACGTATCGCTTATTTTTGCTTGCGGCCATGCTTTTTTGATTCTACCTATTTGCTTAGCGGTTAGCATTTCACCCGTTGTACGAAGTTCACGAAGGCTAGGTATTTGGATGTTATGTTGAGAACAATACTCTGCAAGCGCTAATAATTGCGATGGATACGTCGCTAAATAATAAGGTTTATAATTGATGATGGCTTCAATTTGTTTTTTTGTCTCGCTTGCAATATTAATCAAAACACCAGGCCCTGTGGTGTGATATTTACTCACGGGAGGCCCCCAGTTGGTTTGAACATGCCCCTCGGGTGCTTCTGCAATACCTCGTTTGAGCCAACGAATAAACATCAGTTTTTGTTTAAAATCACGGGCATGCCAAGCATGCTCACGCAGCATCAAAGCATCATAAAATAATCGCGTAAAATCAGTACCTAAAACACGAACAGCCTGCCCGGTTGATCCCGACGTTTCTAAAGGATACGTCGCACCATGTGAAGCCGGTATATTTATAGAAATTAAGTCATCTCCCGCCAACTGGACCTGCGCTCGAGAAAGCCGAGGAAGCTGCATAAACTGCTCGGCATCTAAGACCAAACCAGCATAAGATGCTTGATAAAACGGTACGGTTGTATATGCATGTTGTATAAGCTTATTAAGCTGCTGAAGTTGCTTCTGGTTATTTTTATCTAAAGATTGAAACTGCGAAACATGAAGCATCTCTTGTAATATTTTCATGGGGCTATTATTCATAGGAGCAGTCATAAAGATTTAACCACCAGCGCTGAATAATTTAAGCTATTCTTATCAGGAAAATAATCAGCGATTACATGATCTTTTTGAGGCACTTCAAAACCAAGACGCGTTAATTTATCAATCATCGGATCAACAAACCGATTATTTATTTGCTTAAAAACATAAGCTTCTGGCGTAATTTGACCATACTTTTTTATATAACGAGCATATCCTGGAAGTAAAATACCCGCTAAAACGTATTTTTCATTCATATTTATAGCTAATTTAAACACATGCTCCATAAAACTTCTCGAAAGATCTCCGGCTATATTGGTTTTCTTATTTGTGGCAGAAAGAATATAAAGCGCATTGCAATCATCAGGCATGGCTTGCTCTAAAAAGCATTGTTTATTAACGTGATCCCAACTTTTAAAATTAGATAAATTACTTGGATCATAGCTATAGGGATAACAAATCATACTTGCATATATACCCGAGCTATCTTCAACCACAAAAAAACCTGCTGCAAACGCATCAATACGACGACTTAAATCTTGAGCTGTTGCCCTTGCCGCTTCAGGCCATACTTTCTCAAGCTCAAGTAATTGAGGTAAATCTTTAGGCATTGCATGACGTATTTGAAACATCATGTGAGATGATAAATCAACTGCAGCAGAGCCTGTTGATCACTAACTTTTGACTTGCCCGAAGCAACATAGGTTCCATCACCATTGACATGGCATCCTTCAAAAACATCGCAAGCTTCTGAGCTACTCACACCTGTAGCGTGCGTATTCACTGAGCTATAAAAAGAATAAACATAATTTGCAGCCAGGCCTACGTGATCTGAAATCAGATACTCAAACCCCAAGCCCGTTCTTAGACCAGCACGTTGTTTTTTTTCAGAAGAATACAGTCCCGAGAGAGCCGTCCCTGATTCTGTGGCACCCGCATTGATTACAGTGCCGGATGCGAGATGTGACGACTGTGTGACAACATTAAATTGATTATAATTCACACCGATACGAGCAAAAAGCAACGATTTCGGCGTCACCAACAAGCCTGGCTTGATATCAAAAAAAGGAACAAACACATTTCCCGACACCGTTGTTGTGGTTGATAAGGCTTCTTCGGTAATAACGCTCACATCAAACACGCTATCTTCAACAGTCATCGCCGTGTCGGTTGAATAACTTGACGATGTTTTTCTTGTGCCAAAAATATTAAGACCTAATTCAGTTCCTAAATAAAACGGTTGATACACACGCCGACCGTACCCTGCCGTCACATCGCCCATAAAACCAAACCTAAAACTTCGGTTAGTCGTTGAGCTCAGTACATTTCGAGTCGAAGTACTGTATGCACCAGAATCCATAAATTCCGTCAGGCCAGCCCCTGCTCCTAGCATAAAGCCATTGGGATAATCTGGCGTTTGACCTTCTGTGCCAGCATACGTAGAAGAATAAGCGATGAAGAGCGAGAGTAAACTTAAGGTGTACGGTATTTTTCGTTCCATTAGATGTCATCCTAACAAAATGGTGTCCGAAACGTAGAACTTAAAGAATACCGTGTTTTAAAACGATGGGCAAACCTGTATTTCCTCCCGGCTTGATTTTACCTTGTTCTGGCCTAATTGAATTGGACACTTTTGTTAGAGAAAAGATACATACTAACAGAGGTGCTTATGACAGAAAAAAAACGCGATTACAAACATTACCCACAGGAGCTCAAGAAGAATGCGGACAGCACAATTCTTCATCAGTATTGTATCTCGCAACAAACCCTATAGCGATTGATAGTAGCCCGCGTGCTTTATCGTCGGGCTATTTTTTTTAATAAATTAGGATATCGCCACACACACGCAGGAGCTTAGTACATCACCTTCTATTTTCGATAAAGCCCTAATTCTTAGTTGAAAACTGTCCATTTTTACAGAGTGGGCCTTGTGGGTAACGTGATTTTAACGCGTAATCATCATGTTTTTCGACACCAGGAGATTTACCATTGTTACTCGAGAAACCTGAGGGAGTATAAAAGTTTAGAGAGCCACAGATTGAGGCTACTGGGGGAGCCGCTGGTCTCAAATCGGCTTTCAGGTGGGCAAACTTTTTTTGTTCTTCTATATAACGACGTTGATCTTGATCTTTTTTTAAACCTTTCTGAATGCTCATTGCTACAGGTTCTTGATAACTTGTGTCTGGGGTAGGTAGATGTGACCGTTGGTAAAATGATGATGTTTCATTGTCTTCTTGTGAGCTCACACTTTTACCTTCTGATAGACTGCCTCCTTTACTAGCTTGTTCAAAAGACTCTGCAAAAAAAGAAGTTGAGTTCAAAAGTACCTCTTCCTGATCATGACTTTCTTGTGTTCTTTGCATCACTCTCTCATACCTCAAGGCTCCAGAACCAAAACTAGTCATGTTTCTTATTGGAGGTATGGAGTAGTAATTCCCCCTGTCATTAAATTTTTGTGATTTATTTTTGTGTGGTTGGTTAGTTTTCTTTTGTTCTTGTTTTTTAAAATGATCCGGTGGATTTACTTGGTAACCTCTCTCTCGAGCTTCTGGAGATAATAACGAATAGTTACTATTTAATAAATGATTCGAGCCCGCACGCGCACCAGAAGAATAATATTGTTGAAGAGGTGTTGTCCATAATGGGCTATAATGTTGTTGTGTGTGTGGGCGATCTGATGGTTTCTTTTGACTTGTATAAAACAACATCTCTTGCGGCGTTCCTGACTCTTCAGCAGAACTTTTGTCATTACTACAATGCCATAAACCTGATCTATGTGAACCTGTAGATGAAAATGGAGGTAATGACTCAGTAACGCTAAAACCTGAAGATCGTGTACCCTTGTCGTTTTGTTGTGGTCGTTTTTGTTTCATCGAAGTGAGTGGATTACATACTGAGTTAGATGCTCCTCCCCATTCGCTTACTACTGAACGTCTAGAATGATTTAGGGAAGAATAAAAGTTTGCTGAAGTAAAATAGCCAGGTGTTTGTTGAGAGGTGGATAGCATATGAGGTAGTGTTTGTTGTCGATCTTGGTGCCATAGCCTCATAAATTTTTCATGGGTGTAATCTAGTGTAATTTCCTTTGGGTAATTATAAGCATCAGTGGTAGGTTTGGAAGTTTCTTTGCTGTCTTCAGGGTTGTTTTTTATGTCAAAAGGAGTAAAGGTTCTACCATATATATCAAAAATATCAGGGATTACTTCTATACATCTATCATAACCTCTATCAAATAGCCCATCCATAAACTCACTTATTTTTTTTACACCGACGAGTACTTCTAGGTTCTCTACTCTATTCTCTTTATTGCCGCTTGCAACTAAAATGAATGAAGAAACTGATTCCGTTGAAGTGAAGTCGCCATTTTTTACTGAATTATGCCATTTTTCAAGCTCCTCATCATGCTCCGTTCTAGCTTTTCGTAGTTGGTCCTCATCTCCTAGCACTTTAGAAACCTCGACGGCAGCATTTATAGCTAGAGAGCCGCGAGTTAAAATGGTGCGAAAAACCTCATTGCCTGCTTTTCTAGGGATATTTTTCACAACCTCAAGAAAATCCTTTCCTTCCACTACGCTGTCTACAAGATGGCGGCCTACTTGGTATGCTCTTTTATGCGTTGAAGGTAAGATGTTGTCTAAAGCTGCATCCTCGAAGAAATTAACTAGAGGTTTAATACGCTTGAACAATTTTGTATTCTCTTGACTTTTCTTAAAATCACGTTGTGCTATTACAGCAATATCTTCATCATCACCGCTGTCTTCCTCTGCCGGAGCTTCATGGTTATTTAGATATATATATACTTCCCCATCATCTCCTGAAAAACTTTCTTCTGAGGATGAGTTTTCAGATAAACTTTGATCATGACTAAACATCAATTTTTTCTCGTATCGTTTCCAATGAAATTTATTTGTTTTCAACTTTGGATATTGCTTCATATGCGGCATAAGATTTATATGCTACATAGCTCAGTCCAAATACGGCTGATGAGGCACTAAAAAAAGTAACTCTGTCTGTCAAAAACTTGTGTGGTGCAAACCTAAACTCACTTATTTTATCACTAAAAAAGGACATGTGGCTCTCGCCTATCTCACGACGGAGTTGTTGTAAAGCTTTACGCTGTGAATCATAACTCAAGTTGTCATCATGATGATACTTATCAAAATTACCCAGTTGCTGGTATAGCAAGCAGCATAATTCACCTAGCTCTTTCTCTTGTGTGAGAGAGGCTGAACTAAACTTGTTTTCGCTAATGTACTGGTGGGTTTTTCTAAGAAGTTGCTCTGCAACAATGGCATGAAAACACTCCAATCTCAGTGAGAAAAAAGTTCTGGTTAGCATTGCTGTTCCAGCTATTATATTTTCTTTGATGTGTTTTTTTTTGTATAAGTCACGATAGATTGACATAACAAAAAATGAATTTTGTTGCCTGTGTGATAAGGGCTTAATACCAAACATGTTACGATCAGATAAAGACATGAGCGTGTCAAAATATAGAGTTCGCTCTACATGAGGGCCTCTTGAGTGGTAAAAATCGTAATTTGGCTCGGGAAGCATCGCTCCGCAGAATGCTGTGTCTATTATGTATTCTAATATTACGTTATTAGGATTTAACTTCTGGAGAGGGTCATGAAAGATTGTGTTATGGCTATGTTTCATGAGATTATTGATTGTAGATAGTGATATTTCTTCAGATATAAAACGGGTTTCATCCGTCCTAATGATTTCTAGCAAAGGGATTTTTCCCAGAGAGAGATCGGACTCGATAGCTAGTTTTTGTTTGAATCGGTCAACGGAGTAATTATGAGAAAAACATTTACTTCCTAAAATGGCCATTGCAGTAAGCTTGCACATAAAGGCCTGTTTTCCGCTTAATAACAACGGTTTTTTAGTGTTCCATAATCGATTTTCTTTATCATATTCACTTTCTTTGTAAACCTTAAAAAGCATGTCTTTTAATGTTTCATCTTGAATAAGCATTCCTCGTTCAAAAGAATGTTTATAAGGTTCCTTGTTACACTTTTCGTGATGCTCAATATAAAAATCATCTTCTTTTTGATGAAATGTCACCACCGGGTAATCAGTGTTAATTTCGTTCTGTGTACACCAAGAATCATCTTGCTTAAAAGATGAGTGTGTTATTACAAAATAGCAAGGCGCGTCGCTAGCAATCCCTTTATCAATAATCGCCATAGAAAAAAGTATTTTCATTACTTTTTCCTTCATTTTGCATAGCATGCCTTCAGGATTATCAGGTTGTTGTTGGCGACTAGCCCCCGGTAACTGAACTGCCGCCTGTTCTTGAAGGGTAGCAGGTTGTTGTTGG
>JARGNP010000001.1:178349-205341 GCA_029210265.1 Legionellaceae bacterium | reverse complement strand
AGCCCCCGGTAACTGAACTGCCGCCTGTTCTTGAAGGGTAGCAGGTTGTTGTTGGTGATTAACCCCCGGTAATTGAACAGCCGCCTGTTCTTGGAGGGTAGCAGGTTGTTGTTGGCGATTAGCCCCCGGTAACTGAACTGCCGCCTGTTCTTGAAGGGTAGCAGGTTGTTGTTGGTGATTAACCCCCGGTAATTGAACAGCCGCCTGTTCTTGGCGTCTTGGTGAGATTTCGTTTCCGGTCATTGTTAGCAACGTACGGCTACGGCCTTTTGCTTTAAAATAGCGGTCAAGATCACTTATCTCATCTAAAGCTAAGTTAGCATAAAATTGAACCAGTCGAGATAAATTCACCTGTAACAACTTCAGCTCATTTTGTTTGTTTTCATCAAGCGTTTTTTGTGAAAGCTCTTGGTAGATTTCATTGAAGCTTGAGTAGTAAATATTTGCTATGGCGTAATAAGGGTTAAATACCAATAATGTAAACTTTGACAAAGTCTTTAATTTGCTTTTTTGACTAATAATTTTTTTATTTATTGTAATTGCCGTTTGAGGCTGATTCGCTTCAATGCAATATTGTGCTTGAAAAGAATAGGAGTACATTTCTTGATCGGCATTATCTGCCAGCATCGCTGCTTTTCCAAACTTACGAGCCGCGTCCAGGTAGTCGCCATGGATTGCCGCCACGCAAGCTTCTGTGTAGCGCTCGACCCACGAAGAATTCGGTTCCTCAGCCCATGATTTATACATCTCATTAGCTATTCTTATTGCGCCTCCTATCCTTACCGCCGAGATATAGCTCAGATCAACGACCCTCACCGCGCTTTCAACATTATTTAATGTGAGAGCAGGACGTAAATTTATTATTTGGTCTATGTTTAGTGCTGTTGATATGAATCTAGAAAGATCCCCTGTTATTTGGTTGGGGGAAGCGAGATAACGCTCAGGAGAAACAATATTAGATATAGCAGAGGCTGCAGCTTCTTGTATCACGCTACAGATATTGGTCGCTTCTGCTATGCGCACCAACAAAGGTAACTCTTTGTACAGGTGGTTTAATTGATAGGCCGCAAACTCTTCTTTTAGTCTTTGATTTGATAAACCAGCCGCTCCATTTCTTAGCTCGCGAATTTCGCGACAAAAAGTGTTGAAGCCTTCGGTTCTTGCTAATGAACGATAGTCATCTATAAACGGCGGTATATCATTGGATAACAGGCATAGTAAAGCTTTTTCTAAGCAGGTGTTGACGCGTTTGTAATGGAAGTTAGTGATTTTAGATATGTCGCCATATAGTATGTTCATAATCTTGCCGCCCTATTTTTCTCGGAAAAATGAACTAAATTAGCCGGAACGATCCAAGCGTAAGTTAGAAAACATAGTTGTACATTTTAAAATGTGGGTTTATTTTACACATTCAATCTATTTTTTTCAAACGAACCTAATTTGATCTTGCTATGAAATGACGGACACCCTGCTAAAAGAGTAAAATCTACAGCAGAGGTGAAAAATGAATACTATAAAATAAGAACAAAAAAGTGTCAGAAAAAAATATAGCCCGCAAATTAAATCACCCTCCCAGTGCCCAGGAATAACGCGGCTGCCAATGCTCTTAGGTCTTTCATGGATGAACACAGCATCGATAATACTGCCCCGTGCATTACCTTTGGTATTAAATTTTTTAGACTGCCTTATTACTCGCTGTGTCCTAAGGTTCTTGAGCAACTCTTTGATTGGATATAAAGATCCTCGGCCGTGATTTTGGTAAAAAAGAATCGTGTTTAAATTTCAATCAGAATAAATAGAAAATTTCAACGGCATTGTCGGCCTTGATCTGGATAACTCAAAACACCATAACGATTGATGTTTTCTCTGAAATACGCCGATAGAATCGATAGATCATCTTTACTATACTCGCTTCATTCTGTATAAATTGGGTTCAGCACATTAGTTGTGTTGGCAACAATATGAAACATAACGGAATTAGCAACCATTCGACCAAATGTAATCATCTTTTTCTGAATTTGACTATTATTCTCATGAATAACACTGTTTTTACCGGTTTGCGCGTAAAGCCCCGCATCTCCTCCCAGCTTGATCTTGCCTCGAGAAAACACAAACTTCTCCCGCAAAGACAGGAGAAGGTAAGTTAAACGACACAAACTAGCCTGATTCATCTTTCATGCTTCATGTTTTCTTCACTATCATCAGATAAGCCAGCTGTTTTTGATTCTTCAGCACCACCTTCTTCATTATCAAAAAACGTACTTGATATTTCAGTCACGGAAATATCAGATGCCTTTTCTTGAGGTAATCGTTCAATAAAATCAAAATGCTTTCGCCAATCATCAAGAATAACTTGAAATTGAGCATTCGTTTTATCGCCGGTAAACAGCGCGCCGAACTCTTCAAATAAGCGGGTCTCAACCTGTGATTGAATTGCATTCCAAATACTTTCAGAGACTTCATCGTCAGAGGGCTTAGATTCGGCTATCTCAGACATCAAACTAAAGCTGTCTTGCGCTAAGAATCTATCTGTTTCTTCTTGTAGCACAGGAATAATTTTGTTTTTAAACGTTTCAAGGGTAATGTATGAAATGCTCACATCTTTATGTATACCCCACAATTTTTCTATGATTTTATTGATGATACCACCTGCACAAATCGTACTATCATTTTGTTCGGTGCGATCAACGCCTGTATGTGAAAAATTATAACCCCGTTGAGCTTCATAAAGCCCTTTAACAAAGTGTTTTTTAGCATCCTCCAAGCTTCCTTCTCGACGAACATCATCGTGAATCGCAATCCAACCTAAAGCTAAGACTTGCTTGATGGATAAATTAGATATTTTGTCTTCTACCGGGTAGTAATAATTCTTTTGTTTTAAATCTTTAAGGAAGCGTATAGCTGCTGAAATTTCACGCAACATATCAGGGTTATTTTTATCTTCAGGCTTAAGATTCGTTTGCAATGCAATTATGTCCGCAGTTAAAGCATCGATATGCTTTGTAACCTGAGGCTCTTCTATGACAGATGGATAGTGTTTTATAAGTTCGATGAGAGATTCAGATACGGTTTCATGAACGCTTGCTGTGTGTGTACTTTGAGCATGATTGATGTGGCCTTGAGTATTGCCATCCGCTTCATCATAGTCTTGATTATACTCGCGTCTAATTGTACTAAGATACGTGTCAAACACCTCTCGACCTTCTTCAGGGTTATCTTTGTGCTCTTGAGCAATCCGAATTATCTCGTTATAACATTCCGTTGTGAGCGCTTGATACGGAAAGTTTTCCCAAAGCTCAGGCTCAGCAAGTAAAATATCAGCATGCTCAACAATGAGTTCTTGATAATAGTCATGAGCCCCTTCCCCACGGCGTGGTAGGTGAGCATACGTGACCCATGAAAGCGCTGTAGCACCACCACGAGGGTATGGGCAGGTAATAGCTTGCTCAAACTTAGTTTGAGCATGTTCGTCCGGTAAAATGGCTTTAAAATAACGAGGTCCAGCATTAATAATGAGCGACGTCAACCCATTGATGTCAGGGTGCTTCATAATTTTAGTTAAATTATTTTGCTTAAGTAAACCCAAAGCTTCAATAACTTCAAGTAGTTCATGAAGTTGACCTAAGTTATGATAGGTGCCCTCTGAACGTTCGCCACTTCTTTCAGCAAAATCTAGGATCCAATCGATATTATCTTTCGTGCATAAATCATGTTTCTTGAGTAGATCAAAGAGCTTCGGAAGGGCTGTATAATTTGCACTGCGCGTAATAACAGCCTCAAGGTAAGCATCACCTTTGGTTGAAGTAAGTAATTTTAAATCTTTAAGTGTTCTTATATTATTTAACACATGCGCTAAAGGATGCAAAGATGCATCGGGCTCTTTCAGTCTTTTTATAAGCCGAGTCTTATTGATTTCATTAAATAAACCCATTGAATAAAGCTCACAAAGTATACTCGCAGTATCTTGTGTTTGGAAAAGTCTTGCAGACTTCATCACAGCATCAGTAAAAACCCTTGTTTCTTCACCTAAGAGATGAGCTTTGTGAAGCGTGATGAGCGCTTTTACAGTATCTTCATAAGATTGTTCTGAAGGTGATCTTGATTGCCTTTTAAAATCATTGGAAATAAGTTCCAAATATAGATCTCTGTTTTTTTGTTTCTCGGCGCCACTTAATAAGCCATTTCGATTTAACAAAACAATACCGTTCGTAAACTGATGAGGACAGTGAGAAAGTTGAACATCCAAGTAATATGTTTCAAGTACCCCCTCACTAAGCAGGTAGGTCAAATCAGAGCACCTGCCATTGCTATTAAAGTAATCTGCAGGCTCAATACCGCGAAGCATGAGGAGCGTACTTGCAATATCATATTTCATTGAAAAGGGAAGAAGAACACGTGAGTAAGCTTGTAAATCCTCGCCCTGTTTACCTTCTTTAACAGCAAACACGGCATCTAACGTTTGTTTTTCTTTTTCGTCAGATAAATACCCCTTGTCATACAGCATATTAAGCAATCCTGGGAAGAGCGCTTGCGAAAAGACCTTAAGGTCAGAAAATATCCAGCGCTGTATAGACCAAGTATTATGGTATGCTTCATAAGCCGCGCGAGACGTTGTTGCCGAAGGGTTCACGTCATATTCTGACAATTGACGCCCCAATGCACGAGGAAAAAATAAACGCTGATACCATGGCAGGGCTTTCCACGCCATCGTAAGTTCGACTAATGCTTTATCATGTGTTTCGTACGTAATAGGCATATCAATACCCTCCATCTTTAACTTGTGTTGCCAAAAAGCCCACCTATAATCCCAACCACCGTATAAACCGATGCGTTGTATTAAGCTGTACAGAAGCTCGTTTATCAAACGTTAATGTATAACTTTTTTGCGTTTGTTTCTTACTCAACTCACGTGCATGAATAACCACGTTTTTTATTTTTCCCATATTAACCACGTTCATAAACGTTTTGTAATATCCTCGTATATTTCTCACTTCGGGCCTTACAAAGTAAATATTATCGAACGTATGATTGTTTGTATCGTCGGCCAATATTTCAAACTCTTGATTGCTCAAAGCTACGTATTCTTGTTTGTTAATTTGACAACGAAGCATGCGTTTTAAAGGGACTTGTTGATTAAACGTGGTTGAATAATCATCAGCTGACATCACGACAATAGGCTCGCTTTCTTCGCGTTTATTGTTTTTATTACGCTCTACAAATAAAATACCTGCGCGCTCGTTATCAGGCTTATGAAGTGCTGTTAGCATTAAATCTGTGCTTGGTTTTGGTGAAAAACGTCCGCAGTTGAGATATTTTGAATGTAAAATCCATTTTTCCCCGGGATAATATACGACTAATAACGCATTATCTTTAATTGTATTAATCAGTGGTTTTTTCAAATTTTCTGGAATGGCCGGGCATCCCCAGCTTCGCCCTGGTCTACCATATTTTTTTATAAATTCTTCATCCATATACCATGCAGAGTGCATCACAATGGCACGGTTATATGCGCGATCATTAAATCCGCGCTCCAATCCAGCGAGTTTTAAAGAAAGACCATGCCTTCCATAATAAGCTTTGTCTGTTTTATATACGCCAAGGCTACTTGCTTTGCTATTATTTTTATTCGAAAATTGATCGGTTAAAAGCGTACCCGATTTAATGCCGTGCGATACATACGTATGGAAAAGCATTTTATTTTTATTGATATCAAACACCCACAGACGTTTTGTATTGGATGGTCGTGAATAATCAATGACGGTTAGAATATGATTATGCTGAGTTTGCTTTGATTTAGCGCAGGTTAGCGTTGTTAATACTTTACTCACAAGCGCTGGACTCATATCTGCTGTTGGTTGTTCGAGCATGGCTTTAATCGATGAAATAGAGCTCATAGGCTTTTGTATATTGCAACGCTTTGCCTTGAGTAACGACATAAACTTAGCAATGCCCGAAGGCTCTTTCTTGGCTTCGACCACGCCTTGTCCCTGGGCTGAAAACATCAATGAGCTCAAGAAAACAAACAATATTGCACATAATTTAACAAACATATTCAATCCTTTGGTTTGTGTTATAACCGTATTGCATAATGGTTATACTAGACCAAGGATGACCTTTCTGCGCAAATAAAGCGCATTTTATTTTATCTTAACTAACTTAATGTTGCTGCATGTTCAGCAATTTCATGAAATTTATCTTGTGAGGCTGTAACTTCTTGGCTCCATATATCGCTTGCTTCTTCGTGCGTATGTTCATCTGAGGCGCTAAAAAAAGTGCCGTTATAATTTCTTAGCGGCGGTATAACTATTGATAAACAAAACCGAATAATATTAACAATTGTATTAGCAAAATCAATCAAGACTGGGCGGATATAATCCTGCCAAAAAGCTTTATCATCTTTAAATATCACATCCCCCTCAGCAAGAATCTCAAGGTATCGCTTTTTAAATGCAACGACTTTGTCTTCTGATGGTTGAAAAAATAGCTTTTTTAACGCTTGCTTTAATTTAGCTTCCAGCTTACTTAATTTATTTTGATGTTTCTTACTTAGATTTTTACGTAAGTTTTGGAACATAAGATCGCATTGCTTCTTCAATGGAATTTGAATTTCTTGATTCCAGCGTGTAGATTTCACAACATGCTTATTCACGGATCTGATATGATAGAAATGAAGCTTTTTGTAAATCCACGTTTCATCCAACCTATTATTTCCAGGCATATAAAAAGCTCTAAAAACATGCGTTTAATATGTATTATACAAACAGACAAAACAAGAATAAACAACTAAACCCCATGCACGAAGCATTTCATATTAACGCATTGAACCTAAGAATGTACTATAATTCAATCACTCAAAAAATTATGATACTCATATAAGCATGGAGACATCGGATGTTAGACTTTAAAATATGCCGTGACAAAAAAACAGGCGAATGCACCATAGAAACATCCATTACCGGCAAGCAATTGCTCACCACACCCCAACTCAATAAAAGCACAGCTTTTACACATGCCGAACGTGTTGAATTTGGTCTTTTAGGAAAATTACCTCATCGCGTTGAGACGTTAGATGAACAAGTAAAGCGTGCCTATTTACAATACAGCGCCTACAACACCGCGCTTAAAAAAAATATTTACCTCACGAATCTACACGATAAAAACCAAGTGCTTTTTTATAAGCTGGTGAGTCGGCATCTACTTGAAATGATTCCCATTATTTATACCCCTATCGTTGGGACAGCCGTTAAAGAATTTAGCCTCGAATACCGTCAACCACGGGGTATTTATGTATCACATGCCGATGAAGAGCATATCGATGCTATTTTAGAAAACCGTTCAAATCCTGATATTGATCTCATTGTTGTGACCGATGGTGAAGGTGTGCTCGGCATTGGAGACCAAGGCATTGGAGGCATGGATATTCCTGTTGCAAAACTTATGGTGTATAGCTTGTGCGGTGGTATTGACCCTACACGTACATTGCCCATTTGTTTAGATGTAGGAACCAATAATCAAACCCTTTTGGACGATCCTCTTTATTTAGGTTGCGCCCACCCTCGTATCGAAGGCAAAGCCTATGATGCATTTATTCAACGTTTTGTGACCGCTATTCATAAACGTTTCCCTAAAGCCTTTTTACACTGGGAAGATTTTGGACGCCATAATGCCGATCAAATTTTAGAGAAATTTAGAAATAAAATATGTACATTTAACGATGATATTCAAGGCACCGGCGCTGTTACATTGGCAGCTTTACTAGCAGCATGCGACGTCACCAAAACTCCGCTTACCAAACAACGTATTGTTGTTTACGGCGCAGGCTCTGCAGGTACGGGTATCAGCCACCAAATTGTCGAAGCTATGATCAAACATGGTTTAACCAGTGAGCAAGCCCATCAACAATTTTGGCTTATTGATCGACAAGGTTTATTAACTGAAGGCGATATAAACCTCACAGAAGCCCAGAAACCGTTTGCGCGGGCAAAATCAGAACTATCCAAATGGTCATTTCAGGGACCTGATTATCCTTCACTCACGGACACCGTTAAACAGATTAAACCCACGGTATTAATTGGTTGCTCGGCACAAACAGGTGCGTTCTCACAAGATATTATTCAAAACATGGCTAAATCATGTAAACGCCCCATTATTTTCCCGCTGTCAAACCCCGATGAAAAATGTGAAGCTAAACCTGCAGATATTTTATCTTGGAGTGAAGGCCGTGCATTGGTTGCAACAGGAACTGCTTTTCCTGCGGTGGAGTATCAAAATCGTTTGGTTGAAATAGCCCAGTGTAACAATGCGCTTGTGTTTCCTGGCATTGGCCTTGGCGTACTTGCTGTAGGTGCAAAACATTTATCAAAAAATATGATTGGGGCTGCATCTCACGCCTTAAGTCAATTTTCACCGAGTAAAAAAGATAGTTTTTTGCCCCTCCTGCCTTCACTTGACCAAGCACAACAAGTGGCTAAAGCCATTGCACATGCCGTGGCCGATACGGCTATTGATGAAGGGTTAGCCGAACATAGCGATCGTGATAAAATTGATTTACATATCAACGAACACTTTTGGGAACCTCGGTATTTACCTTTTCACAAAAAATCATAAAACGCATATAACATATGAATAGTATTTTAATTTATGGGGGAAGCTTCGATCCCCCTCACCTCGGTCATATCAATACAGCTTGTGCCGTCCAACAGAAATTTGCATTTGATAAATTTTTATTTGTCCCGTGCAAGCAATCTGTTTTAAAAAACAAAAGTCTTGCAACAAGCGAACAACGCCTTGATATGCTTAAACTCGCACTTGCGCCTTATTCTAAACCTAAATCTAAATCTAAATTTGAATTTGAATTTGAATTTGAAATAGATACACGTGAAATCGATCGTGATACACCATCCTATATGGTAGATACACTTGAAAGCTTTCATCAAGACAAAAAAAATATTAATGCGTCTTTTACACTACTACTCGGTATGGATGCTTTTCTAGAACTCCCACGATGGCATCAATGGGAAAAAATATTAACGCTGTGTGACTTACTGGTTATGCAACGCGCAGGCATTCAGCAAAATCAAGCTATACCGCTCCAACTAAAAAGCGCGTTAAACACATCATCTTGTAAGCTAAATTTTATTGAAGCAGGTGATTATCCCATTGCCTCAAGCACGTTGCGTGAGCGCATTAAGGCTCACGAACCACTCGAAAAAAACTTACTTCCTGAAGCTGTATATAAATATATTAAAGCCCATCAATTATATCAATCTCTTCAAAATCATATTTAAGCTCATCTTTAGGCTCATCTTTAGGCTTCTCTTTAGATTTATTCTCAGTCTTGCTTTCAGGCTTATCTTTATTTTCTAAAGCATGAACTTTATCAATAATATTAGGCATAAAACCAAACATCCACACAGATAACGGTTTGAATCGAGCGTATATTTTTGAATGATTAAACTCTTTGTCGTTTGCAAGCGAGGTTAAGTTCATTACGCCTATAAGCAATGCAACAATAAACGTACCACGGACAAAACCAAATCCCATACCTAGCAGACGATCGGTTCCCTTCAACCCTGAACGATTTAAAATAAGGCTCAAAAGCATATTGAGTAAACCGCCGATAACAAGCGTTCCAAATAACAACGCAACAAAACTTAAAATGCCCCGTAACGTAGCATCAGGAATATGAGGTTTAAGATATGCACTGAGAACCGGTGAGTATTTAAAACCAAGCCAAATGGCAATAATCCATATACCAAGCGCTATCAGCTCTTTAACAAATCCGCGCATTAACCCCGTAAAAACAGATAAACCAACAAGCGCGATAATTGCATAGTCCATCCAGTGCCATGCCATCATAGTCTTACACCTCGTTTAACTACAAATCCGTGAAGTTGCAGGCTTTCAGATAATTTTTCTTTTAATGCATGTGCATCATCACGATCATCCAACTGCCCTACGATCACTTTGTATAATGCATTATTGCCTTGTGTACTTGCATGATATTGTGCTTTGTAACCATGGTCTCTTAGATGATACACAAGCTTTTCAGCATTATCCTGACTGCTAAACGAAGCCAATTGAACGGCATAAGCCTGAGTCATGTCTTTTTCTAATTTAGCGAGATTGACCGGTGTTACAACAGGTTTAGGTGGCGTCTGAACAAGTTTCACTGGCTTAGGCTTAATTGTAGCCATAGGTTGTTTAATTTTAGTTTTTGCTACAACCGGTTTATTTAAAACCGGTACGTGCTTTTTTTCTGGTGTTTTAAGCTGTAAACCTTCTGCTCGAGCTATTTGAGAAACATGTACCGGTTTTTTCGTCACCGGAAGTGTCACCTCTGCTATCTTAACCGTCTCAAAAACCGCTTGTTTATCAGCAACAGCAATTTTAGGTTCTGACGGCTTAGGTGGCAATTGAATAGAAAGATGAATATTTTCTTCAAGTCGTTGATTGGACTTTTTAACCATCGCTGGCACAAAAATAATGGCAACGGCAAGAATAACAACTAAACCCGTTAAGCGATGTTTTGTCCGCTCATCAATACTTATATTCATGTTTTTTTATATCTCCCCGTTTAAATAGGCATGCATTACGGCACTTACTAAAACAAAAGAACCGTAAACAACAATAATATCATCTTTTTTCGCGGTATTAACCGCTGCTTGATACGCGGCCACTGGAGCATCAAATACAGGTAATGCCTTCTGTTTGGTTACATCTATATAAGCTTGTTCAAGAAGCGCTGCACTTGCGCCTCGCTTATCATCCAAAGCACTTAAATACCATTTATCAACCAAGTGTTGCATAGGTTCGATTAAGCCGCAAAGATCTCTCCCTTGCAAACCTGAAAAAACTGCATGAATCTTACCTTTTACAGGGTGTGTCTTAAAATATTTTGCTAATAAACTCACCGATTGCGCATTGTGTGCAACATCAACAAACGTAGGAACAGGAGTTTTAAGCCACTGTTGACGCCCTTCAAGGGTCGCATTCTCTGCTGCTATTTCATAATTCGCATCACTCACAAACAAACGGTCGTGTAGCTTTATACTTGCCATCATCGCAGCAGCAAATGCTTGAGGATGAATCAATAAAACCGGTAGCTCACGTGCTGGAAGATTTTTTTCTTTAAAAATAAAATGCTTTTTATTATTATGCTCATAAGAATAATCATGGTTTAAACTTAATAACGGCGTATCAATTTCTTCTGCATAATTAATTAAAGTACTGGGAGGCTGATTATCTGCATAAATTGCAGGCTTATGTGTTCTAAACACACCTGCTTTTTCATAGCCAATGGCCTCAACCGTATCACCGAGCCAGGCTTGATGATCTAAATCAACCGTGGTTACTATCGCAAGATCTGAATCAATAATATTCGTTGCATCCAAACGCCCGCCTAAGCCAACTTCGAGTACAAGCACATCAGGCTGTTGCTGCTTAAAATAAACAAGCGCTGCAAGCGTTGTCATTTCAAAATAGGTTAAGGCTTCGCTACCTTCTAATTCATGAATCGCTAAAAAAGCTTCGCACAATGCACGATCTGTAATAGGCGTTTGATTCATTTGTATGCGTTCGTTAAAAGCTAACAAATGCGGTGATGTGTAAGCAGCGACACTAAATCCGGCCGCAGAATATATCGCTTTTAATGCCGCAACCGTAGACCCTTTTCCATTGGTTCCGGCAACGGTAATCACAACCGTATTATCCCAAGCCAAGACATTCAGTGCCAGAGCAAAGGCTTTGATACGTGGTAAACCTAGTTGAATCGGCTCACGATGACGCGTTTCAATATAAGTTAGCCATTCAGGTAATGAACAAGCATCAAAGGACTTCATCGCCATCCGTATCGGTCTCTTGTGTGTTTACACTTTGTTGTTCGTGCATAAGCTTAGAAATAAACTCAGCAACGGTATCACGTAGATCCTGACGCGGAACCACTTGATCAATATGACCATGCTCCAACAAAAACTCACTACGCTGAAATCCTTCAGGTAAGGTTTGTCGAACCGTCTGTTCAATCACGCGAGGCCCAGCAAAACCAATCAACGCATTAGGTTCAGCAATAATTAAATCACCTAGACTTGCAAAGCTTGCAGATACACCGCCCATAGTCGGATCGGTTAGCACAACGATAAACGGTAATTTATGCTCAGCAAATTTTGCAAGTGCCGCAGATGTTTTGGCCATTTGCATCAACGAAAATAAACCTTCTTGCATACGCGCGCCACCACTTGCGGTAAAACAAATATAAGGTCGCTTATGAAGCAAAGCTTCGTTCACACCGCGTACGAATTTTTCACCGACGGTAGCCCCCATTGAACCACCCATAAAACTAAATTCAAAAGCAGAAGCAACCACAGGCATGTCTTTTAACGTACCTTTCATGACAACTAAAGCCTCATTTTCCCCAGTCGATTTTTGTGCTTGCGTGATTCTATCTTTGTATTTTTTCGAATCACGGAACTTCAAACGATCAATAGGCTCTAGATTTTCAGCCAATTCAACGCGTCCGCTTTCATCTAAAAATTGCATCAGTCGTTCACGCGCCGAAATACGGTGATGATGTTCACACTTAAAACAAACCGAAAGATTCTTTTTAAGCTCAGCGCGATACAACAAGGCATGACAAGATTTACATTTTACCCAAACACCTTCGGGAACACCTTTTTTTTGTGATGTCTCGGTTCGAATTCTTGAAGGTAATAATTTTTTTAACCAACTCATGTGAGAACTATCCTTCTTTTATAAGATCATACAAATATTATATCATGAATAAAGTACGGAGTTTCATTTGACCAGAGATACCATCATCTCAAGATTTCATTCTGGTATAAAACAGCCCCTAGCGTCCAATTATTTGTACTCACTTTTTTAGAAATATAATGAATAGGTTCATGCCTATCAATACCAAAACCCTCAACAAATAACGAATACAAATAAGAAGAATTCAAGCAGCTTGCAAACAAGTGCCTATTTTCAGGATAGAGCGTACCTAAAATAGACCAGTTTTGTTGACATACCTGCCGATTAGCCTTTTCTGAAAATTCTTGATGCGTGAACTGATGATGATCAAAAGTAAACGGTTTTTCTTGTAACATAGCACTCAGGCCACCGATGATATACCACGTTTGATCCGGATTACTTTGAATCACAGATTTAACAGTACGATCAACTTGATGAACCCCATTCACCAAAGGCTTCATGAGTTTTTGGCATGATTGAAAATCACCCGCAGCTGAAGAACCGTTTGGCAATGGATAATGCCTAGGAAAACACACATCCTGATCTAAATACTGACTTCTAATCTCATCTTGCCCAAGACCTAAAAAGCCATGCGTAAATAAAGAGATATGCCGCCCATACACATTAATATCAATATAATCGCTGGGGTTTAAGTCTGGATTGTTCGCTTGAACGCCCGTCAACGGAAAAGCAATTTGAACCGATGCACTCCCTGTATCAACCACACTCACCAAAGGCGCCGAAGCTGTTGTTAACGTACCCAGTTCATAATTAACAGCCAACCAACCGTATAAAGCCTCTTCCCGACTTTTAAGCGTTTTAGCAACAACGAGTTGCCATTGAGATTGGCGTGAAAACCATTGTGTTAATTTAGAATAGTAAGCCTGTTGTCTTGAGAAATTTAACATGCGCATACCAGCTGTCGCATAAAAGTAAACAGGAATGGTTGAATCTGATACATCCGAAAAAAGCGCTGACAAATAGGCATTTATCGCTTTCTGGTTCAATTCAATGGATGCAAAACCAGGTTCAATTTTTTTAGTTAATATATTTTTTATTTCGAAAGGCGTATGAGACGCATCTTCTTTATAGCTATAAATATTTAGTCTAGAGCCCGAATTTCCTGCATCCACCACAGCAACACAGTGATGATCAGGGCATATGATCGACGAAGCAAATCCAACAGAACTTGAAAACAAACAAACCAACAACAATAAACGATACATGATTCTTTTCCTGAAATTTAACAAATAAGACCGATAAGACCGATAAGATCCATTTTTGGGTCATTATCACATTATTACGCACGAAGTTGTATAAAATTATATAAAAAAATATATCAATCAGACTCTTTCTTTGTATCATCACGCACTAAAAGTGCGACCATGGTGAACCAAATCAAGATAGAAATAATCAATGCTACAAAAAAGTCAGCAAAATCTTCAGCTAACCGATTTTTTAACGGTTGATAACCGCCTCGCAGTACAATCGGATCATCACTTGTTTTTAGCTGACTTTTCTTGACTGCCGCCTTAAAACCATCGTTAACCTCGTCATCAGCCAAGAGTTCCAAGTAATAAAATTTATCAACGGAAAGAGCTTGTATTTTGCGGAATGAATCCGCTATATATTCAGTTACGACGTTCTTTAATCTATTCCTCTCATGGTAGTGATCTGTTGTTTTATGAAAATCAATACCAACCCAAGCCACAAGCTCTTGACCTTTTTTTGAAAAAACAGGAAAAACAAAATATAAATCAATGGCATAAGCAATTCCCCCATTAGAATACTTATAACTATAAGAATTAAGTTTTATTAGTGACAATGAGGTTTTCATCATATTTTTTTTAACAACATAATCCCTAGGACTAAAGAATTTCGAATATTTCAGTCCACGAATATCTTCAATATCATCCAAGTGAACAACCTCGGTTAATTTATCTTCCAATAGCATTTGCGAACAATAAATCATTATTGTCATAAAAATAATTGCAATGCTATAAAACCACCACAGACTCGCTTCGCGATCAGATACAAACGTCAAGCGCTTACAACAAGGATAAAGCCAACACACAACAACAATCATAGACAACACCCCGGGAAATATAATATATGACAAAGTAGGGTGTAAAACGAAGGTTTGAGTACGAAGATAGAGCATCCAATTCAAAGCACTGCAAACGAAGATTAGACTCGTCAATAAGATGATAAATGGAAAGAATAGCGTTTTAAAACGCGAAGGAATGTTCATCGAGGTCCATAAGGGTGGCTGTCATCACTTGCATTGTTAAATTGATCAATATCGGTTTCATTAGAGATTAATTTCGTGTCCATTCTTAACATGGCATGACTCGCGTGATAGAACAGACAGTTACTATTATTCATAAAGAAACCTCTGATTATTTAGATTCAAGCTTATCTTCCTTGGTTTGAATGCTTACTGATAATTTAACCAAGCCAAACTTGAGCATAATTACCTCGTGAAGTTTAATATAAGCCCAGCCTCGTTGCAATAAATAGTCTAAAAACAAACAGCTTTATTGGAGCATATTGATCGAGTTCAGCTTCTTCCTCTCTTTTTCTTTTTGAAGAGCCACGACAAAAAGATAAAAATTATATTAAATATTTTTTATCTTCTGCCGATACGTGGGTATAGAACAAGGTAAAACAACATCAATAATAATATTTATATATTTTCCTGGGTTGGAATTTAATATGAAAAAATTAACACATATTTTAATCAGCAGTTTACTTTTTTTTGCCGCATCACACGCTTGGGGCCAAGCACGCTATGGCGAAAGATTTTGTAATCTACCCGATTATGATTGCATTAGAATCGAATCAGGCGACCGTTGGGAAACACTTTTTCCCAATCCTGAAGAAGAAGATATTATTAGACGTGTTAATCGCATGAACATCAGTTTGAAACCCGGCATGATCATTGCCATCCCAAAACATATTGAGAACCTGACAATATATGATGTATCACCTTTTCCTCGTTATATCGAATCCATCGGCGAAAAAACGATCTACGTCAACCAAGAGCGACTAGCCTGGGGAGCCTATGACGATCAAGGTCAGCTCATTTGGTGGGGTCCACTTTCGTCAGGAAATGCTAAGTGCAATGCGGCCAATGGCTACTGTAAAACACCCGCCGGTTTTTTCCGAGTGATTCGAAAACAAGATAATGATTGTGTTTCAACAGCTTTTCCAAGGCATGCTGACGGGACCAAGGGCGGAGCTGAAATGCCCTACTGCATGCACTTTTTTAGAGGGTATGCTTTGCATGGAAGCCGCAGTGTTCCTGGATATCGTGCCAGTCACGGCTGTGTCAGAATATTTATTGAAGACGCACGCTGGCTTAACGAAGAGTTCATCGACCTACCCGGCATCGGCTTGCATGGTACACGCGTTGTTGTGGGTGCCCCTGTTACCACACGGGTTCCCCGAAGAAATCCTAAATAATTGAAAAATAATCAAGGTATATGATCATGGACACAAAACAAGCGTACGAAGCAGTTGCATTTGATTCTAAATATAACGATGAAGATCGAAATCAACGATATACACGCTTACTTCAAGCATTTGACGAGAAGTTTGCTAAAATCCGATCGGACCTCCCCAGAGCAGTGCCACATGAAAATAAAGAAGACTTACTACCTCCTATAAACAAGTATATTAAAGAACTATATAAACTACGCGATAATATTGATTTTCTTGCAAGAGGCATGGAAGAGCCAAAATATGTTGATTTAAGAACAAAAAAAAGCAAACAAGCCTCAGTAAGTGATGCTTTAGTTGTTGAAGACCATCTTACCAAAAAATATTTAATTGAAGTTTTAGCGCGTTCAATCACCGCTTTAGATACCCCAAATGATGATGAAAATAAAATACAACTCATCCTTCTTGCCAAAGAAATTCCTGAGGACACACAAGGCTACTGGCCGCATCTAAAAATTGGGATTATTTTCTTTGTGACGGAAGCTGCAGCGCTTGGTATTATACTCGGTGGCGTAGGAATAGCTGCGTCACTCGCCGCCCCACCCGTAGCAGCACTCGTCTTGGTATTATTATCAATAATACCTATGCTTGCGGCCTCATACCTCATAGTGCAAGAAGCTGATAACATTTTCCGTCCCAAATATGCTGAGGGTATTGGGCACGCCATCTCGAGCTCCCAAGGTACATTATTCCATCCTGATGCAAAAAAGCCTACGGAGGCTGATGATAGCGAGGAAAATAAAGATAATAGCAATGATGGGACTGGCATGGGTCCTAATGGCTCTGACTAAATTATTCCAAAAACGAAAATACGCCATGAACACCTTTGGATTTAAGCAAGCTGATGAGTTCATCCGCTTGTTTTTTGTCGGCCATAGGGCCTAATTTCACCACCTGATTGGCCAAATACTTTTCTATAACAATCTGTGAATCAGACGTCATTTTAAGTAATTTATCACGATAGGCTATGGCTGAAGCTTTCGATTTAAAAGCCCCTGCTTGCAGGTAATAGTGTGGTTTTGGTAATTTTTTTTGAGCTCGAGAAGATAATGCTTTGACCTCAACCGGAGCTGTACCTTTTGGAAGTAAGCCGAGTTTAACCCCTGCAGCATATGACAGGTCAATAATACGCCCTTCATGAAAAGGCCCCCTATCGTTGACTTTCACGATAATTTTTCGTCCGTTTTTTAAGTTTTTAACTTGAACGTAACTCGGTAAAGGCAGAGTTTTGTGTGCTGCAGTTAAAGCATACATATCATATTCTTCACCGCTGGACGTGCGGTGTTCATGAAATTTTGTGCCGTACCATGACGCAATACCACGTTTTCGATAACCTTTGGATGTTGTTAAGACTTGATAGGTTTCACCGTCCACGCTATACGCTGTTGGATTGCCATAACGACTCAAAGGCTCGTGTGCCGGTGATACGGTTTCAAATTCGGTGGGTACCGGTCCTGGTGGCGCCCCATCATGCGCTTTGCGTGACATAGAGTGAGCTGCGCGTGTATAACGATGAAATTTTTCTTTATGGGGTGAAGGTGGTTGCTCTGCCCGATGCGTTTGGCACCCTGAAACAACACAAAGAGACATCAATACAAGACTTAAACGTCGCATAGCCTCTCCCGCAAACAAAGCATAAAAAAAGATATAAATATAAATATATTATATTATATTTAAATATACACATTTAGCGTGAAATTTCCAATGCTAAGAGATGGTTAGCAAGAAGTTCCTATGATAAAATACTTGCACCAAGAGGTGATTATCAGATACAACATGATATCTGAACTCACCGTAACTTTACTTTGTTGAGCAGCCTGATGAATAAACGTATTCACGCCTTAACCTCTTTATTTTTGTTTGCGGCCGTTTTTGCGCAGCCTAAATTACTTCATGCCGAGTCACATCAAACGAACCGTCTCGCGCAACCCAAACCCGATCAAGCAAGCCCGCTCATCACCCCAACAGCGCCATCCATCCATGCAAAAGCTTATTTTTTAGTCGATACCAATAGCGGTAAAATTTTAGCTGAAAACAACAGTGAAAAAAGACTTCCTCCAGCGAGTCTTACGAAAATGATGACGCTATACGTTGTTTCTAAGGCACTCCACAACGAGCAAATACATCTAACCGACACCGTCCATATTACAAAAAAAGCATGGAAAACCGGCGGTTCTCGTATGTTTGTCAAAGAAGGTCAAGATGTTGCTATTGAGGATTTATTAAAAGGTATTATCGTAGATTCAGGTAACGACGCCTGTGTTGCACTGGCTGAGCACTTAGGTGGAAGCGAAGAAGGCTTTGCTGACTTAATGAACCAGGAAGCTAAACAACTTGGCATGAACAGCTCGCATTTTACTGACAGCACAGGTTTACCCCAATCCGATTTATATACCACAGCAAAAGACCTCGCGATTCTAGCACGTGCTCTTATTAATGAATTTCCTGAATATTATCATTGGTACAAACAAAAATGGTTTACTTTCAACGAAATCAGACAACCCAATCGCAACCGATTGTTATGGCGTGACTCAAATGTTGATGGCATGAAAACAGGCCATACAGCTGAAGCGGGTTATTGCCTCGCCTCTTCCGCCAAGCGTGGCGATATGCGATTGCTTGCCATTGTTTTGGGATCACCTTCTGAATCTGCCCGTGCTGATGATAGCGAACGTTTACTTAAATACGGCTTCCGCTTTTTTGAAACACATAAGCTTTATCAAGCAGGCAAGCCACTAGCCGAACTCCCGCTCTACAAAGGCGTCAGTCACACACTGCCTATCGGTGTGCTACAAAATCACTATGTGACCATTCCATCAGGGCAATATCAACATTTGACCATAAAAACAGATGTTCCTAAATATCTTAAAGCTCCGATTGAACGGGGACAAAAAATTGGTGAGCTTGTCGTTCTCTTTAATGGGGAAACACTCTCAACACGACCGCTCTATGCTCTGAATCCTGTTCTTCAGGGTGGTATTTTCTCACGTGCTAAAGACTCGGTTACACTCGTGTTTAAGCAATGGTTTAGTGCGTAATTATTATGACTGAAGATTCAAGTTTATTAAAATTTCCCTGTGACTTTCCCATAAAAATTATGGGAAAAGCCACAGAAGCATTTAAAAATGATATTTTTGCGATTATAAACAAGCATTATCCCACTCTAAAAAAAGATGCTATTCAAATCAACACCAGTAAAAACGGTAATTTTCTTGCGATAAGTGTTACTGTATATGCGATAGATCAATCTTCGTTAGATGCGTTATATCAAGATTTGAGCCAGCATCCGGATATCAAGATGGTGCTTTAGATGCTTATCATTCGTTCTCTAGGTACTCAACCGTATTCCGAAATATGGAATGCCATGAAAAAATTTACGGACGAGCGCACAATTGATACACCGGATGAAATTTGGTTATTGCAACATCCCCCAGTTTATACACAAGGACAAGCAGGCAAACCTGAACATATTTTAAATCCTGGGAACATTCCTGTTGTTCAAAGCGATCGTGGAGGACAAGTAACCTACCATGGCCCAGGCCAATTGATTGCTTATGTTCTTATGGATATCAAACGACGTAACTTAGGCATTCGAACCCTCGTGTGCGAGCTTGAGCGCAGTTTGATTCGTTTATTAAATACATTTGATATATCGGCTGAAACACAAACAGGTGCACCTGGTGTTTATGTCAATCATAAAAAAATTGCATCTATTGGACTACGTGTCCGTAGAGGTTGTACGTACCATGGTTTTGCGTTAAATATTAATATGGATTTGAAACCTTTTTTAGGTATTAATCCTTGCGGTTATGCAGGGCTAAACATGACCCAACTGCAAGATCACGCTCCCAAAGCTCATATTGATCACGTTGAAGCGCAACTTAAAACACTTTTTATGAGACAATTTGAAGGAGATGCCGATGCAGCTCTTCGCTAATTACCTCGAGCCTCTGACCGCTTGGCTCCATCATCATCCTTACTGGTCATTATTTCTTGCTTTTTTTATCGCATTTATCGAGTCGCTGGCCTTTATTGGTAGCATTATTCCTGGAACGGTTGTGATGACAGCGCTGGGTATTTTAGCTGGTTCCGGTGTCATGCGAATTGATCTCACATTTGCCTTTGCGGCTCTAGGTGCAATTATTGGGGACGTTGCCAGTTATGCTCTCGGTTTTACGTATAGTGATCGACTCGTTAATACATGGCCTTTCAAACGCTACCCCACCTGGCTTGAATACGGACAAGATTATTTTAACCGTCATGGCAGCAAAAGCATTTTTTTAGGTCGCTTTATTGGACCGTTGCGCTCGATTATTCCCGTGGTTGCTGGGATAATGCGCATGAAACAACTTCCGTTCTTATCTGCAAATATCATGTCAGGTATTGCCTGGTCCATTGTTTATGTCACCCCTGGCGTGCTTATTGGTACTGCAAGCTCAGAACTTTCAGCCGAAGGCGCCACGCGTCTCTTTCTTTTTATTCTGATATTACTTGCGTTGGTCTGGTTTGTTAGCGTTGCTATCCGATGGATTTTCACTCATGTCAGCTCTTTTTTTCAAACACAATTACATTATTTTTGGGCTTGGCTAGAAGATAATGTTTTTTTATCTAAATTAACCCGGCCGCTCACACCGCCTAACGAAGGTAATCACGCAGCAACTGCGGCCCTGCTTTTATGCCTCATTTTTTCTATTAGCTTGATAATAAGTATATTTTTATGGTTTATCTGGATTGATGAACTCGGTAATCTACTTGATCTTCCTATTTACTTTTTTTTCCAAAGCTTGCGTACTCGTCCTATGGATATGTTTTTTGTTGCTACACGATGTTTTATCGGCCTATATCCCTTGCTCATTTTTTCAACCAGTATCTCACTAAGTCTGATCTATAGACGTAATTGGCGTTTACTCAAATATTGGTTAAGCTTAGGATTAATTTCGCTCTTCATGAGCCAGGCGATGGGAACCTGGATGAATTCTCTTAGGCCTCAAGACGCCGCCTTGTTTCAAAGCACGTTTTCACTTCCTTCTGCAACGCTTACTTTAGCTACAGCGTTTTGGGGATTCTTAATTCTCCAGGTTGGTCGCACCTCGATGACCAGTTTAACCCGTACCTTGCGTTTAATTTGGCTCTGTTTGCTTGGACTGGATGGTTTTGCAGTGCTCTACCTTGGAGAGCACTGGCTAACAAGCACGCTGATTAGCTACGCCATGGGCGCCTCTCTCGCACTTGGCCATTGGATTATATATCGACGCCATATCCCTAAGAACCCACCTCAAACACGAGCCCTGTGGCTTGCCTTTGGATTATTTATTGCCATGGGCGTTTGGGCTATCGCTCTGCAATTTAAAACTAAACTTCTTGAGCATACGCCTTATCCAGAGCAATATATGCTCACGAACCAAGCTTGGTGGTATCAACGCGAGCCGTTATTACCGCTGTACACCATGAGTCGTTTTGGCCACCCCAATGGCGTATTTAATATTCAATATTTAGGCTCACTTTCTGTATTTCAAAAAGCATTAGAAAATCACGGCTGGAGACTTCGCCCCAACTCTTTTTCCAAACGTTTTTTAGAAAAAACCAACCACCTTTCATCCGCCCCTATTCGCTCGCTTAAAACCCCGCTTTATTTAAATAAAAAGCCTGAACTCGTGATGACGTATGATGCGCGAGGATCTCAACCGCTTATTATTTTAAGTATGTGGCGATCAAACTATCACTTACACAATAATAACGAGCCCATTTGGTTAGGTAGTCTCAGTACTTCAAAAAAATCATCAGCTCTAACAGCTGAAGAACAAACAGCCCTCTCCTCTTTTCAAAAGATTTTGCCTGCATTAAAAGAATTTGAATTCACAACCTTGCCTTTGCCCGCACAACCGTTACAATCAGCACCCTCATCGTCTCAGTCACTTTTAATCATGATCAAGGAAATATCTTAAACATGGAATTTTTTACTGAATACAGTCTCTTTTTATTAAAATCAATCACGTTTGTTGTTTCGTCCTTGTTTTTGGTTATAGGCATAGTGTCTATCGGACGTCGCTCAATAAAAACACCGTTGAATATTGAGTCACTCAACGAGCAATACGATGAACAAAAAAAGCACCTGCAGCATGCCTTAAATTTAAGCAAGGCTGATAAGAAAGCAATCAAAGAAGATCATAAAACTAAAAGCAAACTTAAAAAATCCAGAGAAAACCACCCTAAACGCTTCGTTTTAAACTTTAATGGCGACATCGGCGCAACACAGGTTAATCAATTACGTGATGAAATTACTATGATTCTGTCGTCAGCTACGACCAACGACGAAGTGATTGTACGTCTGGAAAGCCCGGGTGGAGCAGTCAGTGGTTACGGTCTTGCCGCCTCTCAATTACAACGTATTCGCGATAAAAACATTCCTCTGACTGTATGTATCGATAAAGTAGCCGCCAGCGGTGGTTATTTAATGGCCTGTGTTGCTAATACCATTATCGCCGCGCCTTTTGCCATTATTGGCTCAATCGGTGTTGTTGCCCAGATGCCTAATTTTCATCGCTTCTTGAAAAAGCATAATATCGACATAGAGCTTTTAACCGCGGGTGAATACAAACGTACACTGACCGTACTGGGTGAAAATACGAACAAAGATCGCAAAAAGTTTCAGGAAGATCTTGAAACAATCCAAGCATCATTTCGTGATCATGTTCTTACACATCGTACCCAAATTAATATTGACGAAGTTGCCACAGGTGAGCATTGGCTAGCGAAAGACGCTATGCAACTTGGATTAATCGACCAGCTTAAAACCAGTGATGATTATTTATATGATGCTATCAACTCGTTTGAAACGCTTATATTAACAACACCTGTCAAACCAAGCTTGTCCAGTAAATTATTTAAGCCTCTAACCGCTTATTTTGATCGATATTTTTATAAATAACAGACGTATTTTTATTAGGTTTTTCAATGGAATTCATAAAACCCGCTTGCACCCTTAATCCACACGCGCATAAGCTTATTTTTAAGCATGCGCGTGTAGCTCATCAAATATTTAGTGATGTGATTGGATTGCATGATATCGATCATCTGGCACTCACCACCATCAGTCCTCAAAACGAACTGACTATTTTATCCTATCGACCTGCCATTGAGTTTGACTTAATCACCACTGATTTATGGCATTACGATCGCTCGTATCATCCGGATTTTTTCAAAACCAGACAGTGCAAGCTGTGGACCGATTTGTACGACCAAGATAAATATGCTGAGTTAATGCAGGTCAAACAACACTCAAAACACATGCGTGCCGGGATATCAACCACGCTTTCGTATAATAACTGCATACTACTGCTTTCGTTTGGAACAAAGTCCAAGCATCCTGAAGCAGGACAACGATTACTTGAGGCGCATCCAGAGTTAATAAAAATGGGGCGTTATTGCTTTCAGAATATATCCCATTTATTTATGCCCTACCTCGGTAAACCAGCAGCACAAAAAAAATCTCGTATACTCTCGCCTTACATGCAACTTGTCGTCAACAATAACGCAACTGAACGTGGTATCTCATGAATTTACAGCATAAAAACAGAATTATTTTAGCCGGCATGATGGGTAACTTGGTTGAGACATTTGATTTAACCATTTGTGGTTTGCTCGCTCTATACCTTGCCAAATACTTTCATGCGAATTCAGCGCAGGGAGTATTTCTTGTCTTTTTAAGCTTTTTTGCAGGTTATTTAGCAAGACCTTTCGGTGCGGTATTTATGGGCCTTTTTTCAGATCGTTATGGAAGAAAAATCATGATGGCTGCATCCATCTTTTTTATGGGAATAGCTACAGCGAGCATTGGTTTTATACCAGCGTATAGCCGGATCGGAAATTTGGCAATATTTCTTCTATTTGCCTTACGCATTATCCAAAGTTTTGCTTGCGGTGCAGAATATTTAAATTCTACTGCTTTTTTAGTGGAATGTTCGGCTAAAAATCGTAAAGGATTCTCAGCCAGTTGGAGTTCTTTTGGTGGTACAGCCGGTCTTGTCATCGCCACAATTACAATACTTACGGTTGTACATTTCTGCGAAAAATACCCTGAACTGGAATGGTTGATCTGGCGCGTACCATTTATGCTTGCACTTGTTGGATCATCGGTTGGACTCTATGTGCGCCTATGCATGCCTGAAAGCTTAGAGTATGTGCTTTACTACAGTGACCACAAAAAACCCAATATCATGAATTTAATAAAACAATCGTTTCAATACATCAAGCATCAAAAAATAAAAGCTTTTTTAGTCATTGCATTAAGCTTGCTAGGTGTGTCAACTTCGTTCTTATTCTATATTTACGGACCGATACAAGCTAAAATTTACAATAATTTAAGCTACACACAAATTCTTGTATCAAACCTTATTGCTTTATCCGTCATGCTTATCACCTACCCGATTATTGGTAAGTTATCTGACAGGTATGACCGAATAAACATGATACGTTTCTCTTCGTTCTCTCTACTGCTTTTAGCACCGTATTTTTTCCAAGCGCTTGCTGGAGAAAGCTTACAATACCTCATTCTCATGCAAGTATTCGTTTCGGTTCCTACCGCCGCATTTTGTGCTGTTGTGCCTGTAGTACTTGCCGAAATGTTCCCGCTTGAATTACGCTGCACGGTCCTTTCTACGCTTTACGCGATAAGTGCTGGCTGTGCTGCAGGCCTCGTACCTTTACTTGCCTTATACCTTACCAAGCAAACCCATAACCCAAGCTCCCCGAGTTGGATCATCACCTGTATGGTTTTATTTGTGTGGGGAATGCTGATGTTATCGCAAAAACGTGAAGCTTCTAATATAGTCTATACTTAGTTTATATAAAATTTAAGCTACAGGTTAAATTATGTACGGAAGAAATCTGGCGCTACTCTATCAAGCGCCCTCCTACACATCAGACAAAGCTACAGAAGAACTTTCAAATGAAGAGCTAAAGCAGCTCATTCAAGATGTCGAAAGCATGCTAGATGACTCCGTGCGTGATGCATTCTCAACGAATATACTTCGTCATGTTGGTGACCAAGCAAATTATGAGCTTAAAGCGCAAGCCCTACAAAGTCTGAAACTTGTTGCAGATAAGCTGCATGATACAGACACAGAAGATTCAGAAAAAACCATAATAGCACTCAAACTTCAAGAGCGTGCCGAAAATTGCACACCAGGATTTCATAATGGCATCAATGAAATCGTTGAAGGATTTTATATGGCAGATAACTTGCAGGACTTACTCTTTCGAGTACGACAAGATATCGTCAGTAGACTTGCCACCACCCTAACAGAAGATACACACGCAAATAACCATATCTTTGCCATGGCCGAAAATTTAAAATATGGTGTACGAGCCATCAATCGACAAGATATATATATCAATACAAACCGATTAGATGAACATATAATTGAAGAAAAACTCAAAGAAGCGTTTAAAAAAAATTTAGGCCTATTTGGAATGTTACAAGGTGTCGAAGACCAACTAAAAGGTCAGCTGATGAGCCTTGGATACGAAGGAGTTCAGTCGGAAGGCTATAAACACGGTACCACAGATAAACTGTTCGACTATTTCATGCGTCTTTTTAAAGACACCGATACAGTAAATAATTATACAATCGCAAAAACAGACCTTGAGAGCACAAGAAAAAAAGCAGAAGAAGCTCGAACTGAGGCAGAGTTAAGCATTGAAGCTCTGTTAGAAAAACACAAGATACCCCTTGAATCACATAAAAGCGCTAAGATAAAAGCGCTACTTGGTGATAAAAGCGTATTGAACCTGCCTTTTATTAAAACGTTTCTAGAAACATTACCTTTGAACTTATTAAACTCAGATGACCTAAAAAAGATTCGTAATACACTTACAGAAAGAAGTGAAGTAACAGATGCCAATACAGAATACTCAGAACGCAATCAGGCACTTCATCAAAAGTTTTTTATCGGTGAGAATGGAATTGTAACAGATATTAATTGGCCTGAAATAAAACAACTTATATGGCACCAAGTTCGTGATCAACAATATTTTAAATTTCGTAAAGCTAACGAAGAGCTCACCGGTGCTGAAAAACTTATGGAGGCAATCACAGACCCAAACACCCAAAGTTTGGATGATCTAAAAGATTATTTTCGTGATTTAATCAACAATATAGATGATTTCATATTTGTCAAACAATACCTACCTCCTGAACAACAACGTGTGCTTCATGAATCATTTGATGATACGGTGCCTAACATAATTCAAAACGCTGAAGATCTAGGTATGATCTTTAAGTACAGTGATCTTGAAAATCAAAAACGCTTATTTACTGCAACTCAAAAGTTACATGAGACGTTAATTCAAGATCCAGATTCTCTGCTAAGTTTTGTTCAACATTTAGAGCCTGAGATTTGCTCACAGTTATTTACTGACATTTCTGTCAAATTATCCACCTTAATCAATAATAAACATGATTTCTTACATGTGTTCGACAAAATTTCCCCCGAAGCTCAACCTCAATTTATTGACTTCATGAAAAACAAGATACCCGATATAATTCAAAGCCTAGATGATGTGAAGGATGTACTTAAACATCAAAAGCAACAAGGCCAGGATCTGTTTCTTGCTGCAATCAAAGAGCATATACCGAATATTATCAAAAACACAGAAGATGTTAGGCAAGCATTTGATTACTATTCTCCCGAATTTCAGATTGATTTCCTTCAAACAAAGAAACAAAAATTACTTGAGATGATTA
>JARGNP010000001.1:159841-178249 GCA_029210265.1 Legionellaceae bacterium | reverse complement strand
GATTTGGGGATGCACTTTCTGCATTCTCTCCAGAAAATCAACCTCAATTTATTGAATTCATAAAATACAAGATACCCGATATAATTCAAAGCCTAGATGATGTGAAGGATGTGCTTAAACATCAAAACCAACAAGGCCAGGATCTGTTTCTTGATGCCATAAAAGAACATATACCAAATATTATCAACAACACAGAAGATTTCAAGCAAGCATGTCGTTACTACTCTCCTGAATTTCAGATTGATTTCCTTCAAACAAAGAAACAAAAATTACTTGAGATGATTACCTTTACCGGTGGGTCGAGATTTGGGGATGCACTTTCTGCATTCTCTCCAGAAAATCAACCTCAATTTATTGAGTTACTAAAAAACAACATACCAAATATAAGTGAAGACCTTACGCAGCTTGCCTATGCAGACGCATTTGAGAATTCAATTGCTGCATTATCTCCCGAAAATCAACCTCAATTTATTGAATTCATGAAAGAGCTGTTACCGCATATCATCGTCATCGATAGAAACGAATTTATTAACGAAAGGATGCGTTCAAGAACAGATCTTATTCATGATATGATTCTTTCTTTTCATTCTGAAAAAAACCGAACTTTTTTTATTGAAGTAATAAGCAAACTACTGCCAATAATCATACAAAATACAAAGGATTTACAAGACGTACTCGACTATTTATCTACCGAAACTCAAGATCAGATCGTAGAGGCAGCTTCAACAAACGAAGAGAATCGTCAAAAATTTTATACTATGAAGGACGAACTGAACCAAATGAAAGATGATGATAGTGGCTGCTATATTATGGATGATGATGATATATTTCTTCCTCCGTTTTAAGATGATGATGAAGATAACAAACTTAATGATGGTATGAACTCTAAATCACCATAAAAAGATAACGTATCCTCTTGAATTAAAACAATAAGGAGCACACGTGATTAGCAAAAAAAATAAGACTCTAACTAATCTAGGTGCTGTTTCTACCTATGCCAGTCGTTATGACTTAGAAAACTTTACGTTAAGCGAGTTTAATCAAGAAGGTATACCCGCTCATATTGTCAAACAGCTGATTCAAGATGAATTAAATCTCGAAGGCGTGCCTATATTAAACCTTGCGAGCTTTGTAACAACTTGGATGGAGCCTGAAGCAGATGAACTTATCATGCAGTGCATCAATAAAAACTTTATTGATCATGATGAGTACCCTGAAGTCGAAAAGATTCACGCACGATGTATTCATATCTTAGCTAATCTACTTCATGCCCCTGAGCAAAATAATTATGTAGGCACCGCAACGGTAGGATCCTCAGAGGCCATCATGCTCGCCGGTTTGGCGCATAAATTTAATTGGCGTAACAAACGAAAAGAAGCTGGGCTCGATGCAACAAAACCCAATATTATTATGGGATCAAACGTACAAATTTGCTGGGATAAATTCGCCCGTTATTTTGATGTAGAAGCTAGAATCATACCTATAGAGAATAATAAATATATTATCACGGCTGAAGATGTTAAGCCTTTGATTGATGAAAATACCATATGTATTGCAACGATTTTAGGCACAACGTTTACCGGTGAATATGACGAAATTGAAGAAATTAATCAGCTCTTAATCAATATCAAGCAAGAAAAAAACTGGGATATCCCCATTCACGTTGACGGTGCAAGCGGTGGTTTTATTTCGATGTTTCTTGATGACGGGATTAACTGGGACTTTCAGCTTGAACAAGTTAAGTCTATTAATTTATCAGGCCATAAATACGGTTTAGTTTATCCAGGTATTGGCTGGTTGTTATTTAAAGACGAATCAATTGTACCTGATGACTTAGTTTTTGATGTGAATTACTTAGGTGGCCATATGCCAACCTATACCCTTAATTTTTCACGCGGAAGCTCGATGATCGTAGCTCAATACTATAATTTTCTACGATTAGGCCGTGCTGGTTATCAAAAAATTGTGAATAACATGATGGAAGTAAGCCAAATTATCGCGGATGGCTTGATAAAAACAACTATGTTTAGTTTGTTGGGAACGCGTCGCATGGAGCCTGTAGTTAGCATTAAGCTTAAACATACCCAACATTTTTCAGTTTTTGATATTTCAAAAGAACTTCGTACATATGGCTGGATTGTGCCTGCTTATACCATGCCACCCAACGCTGAGCATATCGAAGTATTACGCGTGGTCGTCAAAGAAAACATGAGTGTAACGCTGGCTCATGATTTTCTTACTGCGGTCCACAAAGTATTAGATAGCCTTCAGAACAAGCATAAAACAGAACATAAAAAAAATAAGGGAAAAAATATACCGCACTAATAGATAACTAGATAACGCGCAAATACTATATACTCAAATAACAAACTGCGTTTATTGGCAATATAAATATGGGTATTTTGTATATTGATGGTCAATCTAAGCTATTTGATCTTTTTAGAGTGCATGAAAAATTTCATGAGGTATTTGGAAATAGCGTTCATTTTAAAACGGTTACGATTAAACATCCAAAAAATACAGAAGATGAGGAATACTTCTGCATGCAAATCAACATCGAAGCACTCATGCATATAAGTCCATATATAAGATTTCAAATAGATAAAATGCTTAAGCACTTAGAAAACCATAATTCCTGTATTAAAAATATTAAAACGCTTGAGACAACGCCTGATTTAGATTACATCTTCTCAATAAATAGACCTGATGCACTTAAAGCACAGGCAAATCCCCCTCCAGAAACTACAAACAGCCCAACGACATCACCCTAAGAGATATGTATAGTATAGAAACACTTGTAACCGATAGAGTTTTATTTAGCCGTATAATCGTATATAATTCATGCTTCGCGTATTTTCCTATAATCAGCATACAGGCTTCTTAAATCTATGGTGTTCGTCGCCTCTGGTCTTAATTATAAAACAGCTCCGCTTGCGCTACGCGAGAAAATGGCGCTACTTTCTACGCCAGATAATGCCCCGCTGGACCGTTTACTTTGCCTGCCATTTGTACATGAAGCTGTGATTTTATCAACCTGTAATCGCACTGAAATCTATTGTAAAACCGATAATCCCACGCTTTTAATTCCTTGGCTTGCTGAAGAAATTAACCTGCCGATTGCATCACTTATGCCACATATGTATCAATACGAAGGCTACGAAGCATTGCAGCACCTACTTCGCGTAGCCAGTGGCCTTGATTCTATGATGCTGGGTGAACCTCAAATTCTAGGGCAACTCAAGCAAGCGTTCCGCCAAGCTGATGATAAGCAGCATATTAAATCTCAACTCCATCAAATTTTTCCTTTTGTGTTTAATGCAAGCAAACGCATTCGAACACAAAGTGGTATTGGCAGTAACCCCATATCTATAGCATCAGCTGCTGCACGTCTTATCGGCCAATGTTTTCCAAGCTATGAACCCCTCGAGATTTTTATTATTGGCTCCGGTGAAACAGCCGCTTTAGTTGCCAAATATCTATATCAATATGGCGCTCGGAATTTTACTATTGCAAGTCGAACACGAGAAAATGCTGATAAATTAGCATTGAAATGGCATGCAGAATCACTCACGATTACCGAGATTCCTGCACAACTTCCTAAAGCTGATGTTGTGATTTCAGCAACAGCCTGCCCTCTTCCATTTATTGATAGACCGATGGTCGAACAAGCACTTAAAGCTAAACCTGAAAAAACCATGTTTTTTTTAGACTTAGCCGTTCCACGTGATATAACCCCTGACGTTGCTGAACTAAAAAACGTGCATTTATATAATATTGATGATTTACATATAACCATTGAAAATGGACTCAACGAGAGGCGAGCTGCAGCTATTCGTGCAGAAGCACTGATTGAACCTGAGTTAGAGCACTACATGCGCGCACATCGCACGCGTCGCGCCCAAAATGCGATTTGCGACTATCGTGATAAAATGCAACAGTTAGCTGAACAAGAGTACCAGCGAGCAAGTCAAAAAATTACAACAGGACAATGTGAACACGCCGTACTACG
Source organism: Legionellaceae bacterium (assembly GCA_029210265.1). GTDB lineage: Bacteria > Pseudomonadota > Gammaproteobacteria > Legionellales > Legionellaceae > JAALKW01. The sequence goes on along the minus strand of JARGNP010000001.1, from coordinate 174,240 downwards.
CGAATTTTCTGAACGCCTTACCAATAAGCTCACCCATGAAACAACCGTGGGTTTACGGCAAGCCGCGGCAGATGATCATCCTGAATTACTTACACTTGCTTCTTATCTATTAAATACCACAACCTCAACGTTGGATTATGAAAAAAACACTAAAACTTAAACTTGAGCAATTGGTTGAGCGGTTTGAAGAAGTCAGCCACTTATTATCCGATCCTTCTATTATTGCCAACAACGAGCAATTTAAAGCGCTGTCAAAAGAATACGCACAACTTGAACCTGTAGCCGCAACGTTTTCAGCCTGCTCCGAAGCAGAAGAAGAGCTTGTTTCGTTACACGAACTTATGGATTCAGGTGACGCTGAAATGGCTTCTATGGCAGCAGATGAGCTTCCTTCCATAAACAAACAAATTGAAGCACTTCAAGAAACGCTTCAAATGCATCTTATTCCTAAAGACCCCAACGATGAAGGTAATGTATATCTTGAAGTACGCGCAGGAACCGGTGGTGACGAGGCAGCACTATTTGCCGGTGATTTATTTAAGATGTACTCACGTTTTGCAGAAACTGAAGGCTGGCAATTGGAAATAATTAGCACCAATCATAGTGAGCACGGTGGCTTCAAAGAAATTATTGCCCGTATTATCGGCAAAAACGTTTATTCCAAGCTCAAATTTGAATCAGGCGCACATCGCGTGCAACGGGTTCCTGAAACCGAGTCACAAGGACGTGTGCATACGTCTGCGTGTACGGTTGCGGTCATGCCCGAAGTTGATGAAATCAATGATGTTGAAATCAAATCAGACGATCTCCGTATTGATACTTATCGCTCATCAGGAGCCGGTGGACAGCATGTCAACAAAACTGATTCAGCGGTTCGTATCACTCATCTACCTACAGGCACCGTGGTTGAATGTCAGGATGAGCGTTCCCAGCATAAGAACAAAGCTCGTGCTATGAACTTATTAAAAACTCGCATTCTCAATGCACAACAAAAAAAACAACAAGACGAGCAAGCAGAAGCACGTCGCTCACTTGTAGGAAGTGGCGATCGTTCAGAACGCATTCGAACCTATAACTTCCCCCAAGGCCGTTTGACCGATCATCGTATTAATCTTACGTTGTATCAACTTATCGATGTCCTCGCCGGCCAGCTTTCACTCGTTATTGAGCCACTAAAACGCGAACATCAAGCCGATCAGCTTGCGCATTTAGGTCAACATGATTGATATTAAATCGGCACTTCGAAACGCCTCCACACGTCTAGCTGAATCAAGCCCAACGCCTCAACTAGACGCCGAGATTTTGCTGCTTTATATCATCAAAAAAAATCGAGCTTTTTTATATGCGCATAGCGAGCAGGTACTTGAACCCCAATCACATCAAAACTTTGAAGCGCTGATTTTAAAACGCCTTGAAGGCATCCCCATTGCATATTTAACAAACGAACGTGAATTCTGGTCATTACCGCTTTATGTTACATCAGATACATTGATTCCAAGACCCGAAACAGAATTATTGGTTGAGCTTGCTTTATCTTATCTAGGTAAGCGCTCTAGCTGTTCCGTGCTTGAACTTGGTACAGGCACGGGTGCTATATCGCTTGCACTCGCAACAGAAAAACCACACTGGAATATTATTGCAGCCGATCTAAGCCAGCCAGCACTTCATGTCGCACAAGAAAATGCTAAGCGGCATCATGTTAAAAATATTACATGGGTTGAATCTGATTGGTTCCAATCGATCTCAGAGCAAAGCTTTGATTTAATTATTTCAAACCCGCCCTACTTGGCAGAACAAGATCCTCACCAACATGAAGGTGATTTACGTTTTGAGCCTAAACAAGCGCTTGTAAGTGGTGAAGATGGTCTCGACGACTTAAAGCATATCATCCAACAGAGCCGTCATTATTTAACACCTAACGGTTTACTATTACTTGAACACGGTTACAATCAGGGCCAAGCTATTACCGATGCTTTTTCATGTGAGAACTATCACAATATACAATGCTTGCAAGATACGGCAGGGCTTGATCGCGTGAGTGCCGGATGGAGCTAATTTATAACCAATTAATCCAAAAAAAACAACGACTTCCTCTTTTTAAAAAGAAGATGCTCTGATTACCTAGCATCTTTGGCCAAGCCAGTTTATAATTGAAGCTATTTTAACCGCGTGCAAACGCATTAAAGACTGAAATTATATGTCCGTAAATGATCAAGAACAGCAACGCTCCCAGATTGCCAAAGTCATTAGCTTAGGTAAAGAACAGGCTTACCTGACTTACCTTCAAATTAATGATCTCATGCCAAGTATTGTTGATACAGAGCATTTTGATGTCATTATTAATATGCTTGAAGGCATGAATATTAAAGTATTCGAAAGGCCTCCTAGTTCTGACGAACTTCTTTTACTTGGAAATACCGAGGAAGCTCCTGAAGATGTTGAAGAAGCTGCTGCAGTACTTGCATCCGTCGCCAAGGAAACAGGTCGAACCAGTGATCCCGTACGTATGTACATGCGTGAAATGGGTACGGTTGAGCTGCTAACGCGTGAAGGAGAAATTCGCATTGCTAAGCGTATTGAAGAAGGTATTCTTCAAGTGCTTAAAACAATATCTCAGTATCCTGAGATAGTCGAATTACTTCTTAATAATTATGCACTTTTTGAAGCTGAAGAAATGCGTTTGCATGATATCATCAGTGGCTTTTCTGACGGTGAAGAAGAAGCAGCGCCCTCTTCCATTGGCTCTATGCTTGATGAAACACAAGAAGATTCAGCCGATGATGACGACGACGAAGATGCTGGTGGTGAAGGTGATGTCGACACAGGTCCCAATCCTGAGCAAGCAAAAATTTACTTTGATGAACTTCGTGAGCATTTCGCAGATGCAGCCGCGTCACTTGAGAAACATGGTCGAACAGCACAGCAAACGTTAGACCACGTCGAACTGATGTCTGAATCTTTTTTAAAGTTGAAATTAACGGCAAAACAAGTCGACAAATTGACACGTCATTTTCGCCAACTACGTAATGAAGTTCGTGAGCTCGAACGTCATATCATGCGTCTTTGCCTTGAAAAAGGACGCATCCCAAGAAAGCTGTTCATCGATACGTTTCCAGGCAACGAAACCGATACAAGCTGGCTCGATACTCTTATCGGAAAACATGCTGCTGTATTGGATCTTGACCGTATTCGCATTGTTGAAGCAGAGATCAAACAACAACAAATCAAACTGCTTAGACTTCAAAAAACGTGTGGCTTAACCATCATTGAAACCAAAGATGTCAATCGCAAGATGTCGCTTGGTGAGGCTAAAGCACGCCGTGCTAAAAAAGAAATGGTTGAAGCTAACTTAAGACTTGTGATTTCTATAGCAAAAAAATATACCAACCGCGGTCTTCAGTTTCTCGATCTTATTCAAGAAGGCAACATCGGCTTAATGAAGGCCGTTGATAAATTTGAATACCGTCGCGGTTATAAATTTTCGACCTACGCAACCTGGTGGATTCGCCAAGCCATTACTCGTTCAATCGCCGACCAAGCACGAACCATTCGTATTCCGGTTCATATGATTGAAACGATTAATAAACTTAATCGGATTTCACGGCAAATTTTGCAAGAAACTGGACGAGAAGCAACGCCCGAAGAGCTTGCAGAAAAAATGGAGCTAAGCGAAGATAAAATACGTAAAGTTCTTAAAATTGCAAAAGAACCGATCTCGATGGAAACTCCCGTAGGTGATGATGATGAATCACGCTTAGGTGACTTTATACATGATGATAATTTATCCTCGCCGATTGACTCAGCAACCGATGAAGGTCTTCGTGAAGCAACGCTTGAAATTCTTGAAACCTTAACGCCACGTGAAGCTAAAGTTTTGCGTATGCGGTTTGGAATTGAGATGAACACGGACCATACCCTTGAAGAAGTAGGTAAGCAATTTGACGTAACGCGAGAGCGAATTCGACAAATTGAAGCCAAAGCACTTCGAAAACTGCGTCATCCATCTCGATCAGAAAAATTGCGCAGCTTTATCGACACAGAAGAGGCGTAAATTCATATACTTCTCCTTTCTTACCAAATTTTACCAAAATAGTCTAAAATTAAGGTAAGAGAGGAGAAATGCTTTATGAATACAACCGAATCCAAAATAGCCAACCCACTTAATCACTATAAATTACCTAATGACGTCTCACATGACCGTACGTTATCACTCGACGAAAAAATAAAAATACTCGATAATTGGCAAAACGATATAGAGCTTCGGCAACATGCTGAAGAAGAAAACATGGCGTCACTGCATGAGTTACGTGATGAAGTTGATACACTCCGACGCTTATTACGCACCTACCGAACACATCAAGAACACACACGCCATTAAACCTTAAAGCTTCAAATCCCCTTCAAATTACATCATTTGATTACAAAAAACACAAAAAATAACTAGACATGAGTTAAATCCTTATGGTATTTTGGGCACACCATCGATTTATAGGTATTAATTTTATGAGAAAAACATTAAAAGCAAGCTTTCTTTGCCTGACTACATTATTTACTGCGCCAACCTTAGCTTTTGCTGATACAGGTCAATATGGCCCCTATGACTACGTATTACTTAGCAACGAGCCTCAATTATTCACTAACATTTCCCTTTGGCCTGTGAATGCAGAATGTACGATCTTAAGTGATGTCGAAGACAATCTTATTGCTGTTAAAGCATTATATAAAAAAGGCGCTGTAAACGATGTTAAATTACAGCGTGGCGACAGCATGGTTATTAGTGTTGATTCAGGCGAAGTTCTTCATCTCAAAGCAGAGGCGAGTGCTCGTGTCGAACTCACAAATGAAGGCGACGAAGAAGTAACTGCTCGTTGCTACATTAGTTTTCCACCTAAAAAATCAACCCATATGTTTACTATACCTGCCCTAGAGCTAGATGAAGAGAGAGCAGACTTTAAATAACATCTAGCATTTAATGCTCACGCGTTGCAACAAAACGGATTTTGGGGTAACGCTCTTCGGCGAGGGTTAAATTAACCCGCGTCGGTGCGAGGTACATCAGTGCCTCGCCACCATCCAGTGCTAAATAATCTTCAGCTTTACGTTTAAATTCAGCTAAAGCTTTATCATCATCTGAGTATACCCATCGCGCACAGGAAACATTTACAGGTTCATATACGCAGTGTACTTTGTACTCATGTAAAAGCCGATGAGCAACCACATCAAATTGCAAGACCCCTACCGCACCCAAAATTAAATCGCTTCGACCAAGCGGACGAAAAATTTGTGTTGCGCCTTCTTCAGATAACTCGATTAGACCTTTAAGTAGCGCCTTGCTTTTAAGCGGATCTTTTAAGCGTACAGCACGAAATAATTCAGGTGCAAAATTTGGAATGCCTGTAAATTTTAAGCTTTCACCTTCAGTAAACGTATCACCAATCCGAATCGTCCCATGATTATGTAAACCAATAATATCACCCGAAAAGGCCTCAGCGGCATGCACACGATCACTGGCCATAAACGTTAAGGCATTACTCAGCATTAAGTCTTTACCTAAGCGTAAATGCTTAACTTTCATGCCTTTTCGAAACTGTCCTGAACAAACACGCATAAATGCAATACGATCGCGATGCTTGGGATCCATATTGGCTTGAATTTTAAAAACAAACCCCGTGAGTTTGGTTTCATCCGGTTGAACCATTCGTTCTTTGGCTTCTCGCGCTTGAGGTGCTGGTGCAAAGGCTACAAAATCATCCAGTAACTCTTTAATACCAAAATTATTAATCGCCGAACCAAAATAAACCGGCGTTAATTTTCCTGACAAATAATCATCCATATCAAATGCATGTGATGCGCCTTTTACAAGATCAATTTCATCACGTAATTCCACAGCACTGGCTTCACCCAATAATTCATCTAATTCTGGGTTATCCAGGCCTTGAATAATCACGGCATCTTGCCGCTCTTTATTTTTTCCAGGTTGATATAAATATACGCGATCTTGATAGAGATGATAAATACCTTTGAAACGCTTTCCCATCCCCACAGGCCAGGTAATTGGAGCGCATTGAATATTTAATATGGTTTCGATTTCGTCCAGCAAATCAATCGGCTCACGCCCTTCTCGATCTAATTTATTAATAAACGTCATGATCGGCGTGTCTCGCAGGCGACAGACCTCCATGAGCTTCACGGTGCGCTTCTCAACACCTTTAGCAACATCAATCACCATCAGAGCTGAATCCACAGCGGTGAGCGTTCGATACGTATCTTCAGAAAAATCTTCATGCCCGGGTGTATCTAGCAAATTCATGACATGCTCTAAATGCAAAAACTGCATCACCGAAGTCGTCACAGAAATACCGCGCTCTTTTTCCATGGCCATCCAATCCGACGTCGCATGGCGAGATGCTTTTCGGCCTTTAACCGTACCGGCTAGCTGAATAGCGCCACCAAAAAGTAATAACTTTTCTGTCAGCGTCGTTTTACCTGCATCAGGATGAGAAATAATCGCAAACGTACGACGTTTTTTAAAATCACTGTAAAAATCAGACATGCATTATCCAAACTAAATAACAAATAAAAAATACTTCCACATTCTAAGCATATAACCCAAGAAAAACAATGTTTTTCATGGACAACTCTGAGCGTATATAATACAATTGTGTGTTGTAATTTATACAATATTACCAATTTATTTTTTTCGGGTTGTATTCATATATGTTAAAACTTTCTACAGATACCAAAACGACGCTTATTGCTCTTGCCAGAAAGAATTGCCAAAGTTACTTAGAACTTCATCAACAACTTAGCGCCTCATATTCTGAGGTATCTATAGATGACTATTCAGTGGGCACGGGTGTAGAGATAGATGAAGGAGAAGCAGACGCTCGCCTTGAAAACCACTTTACCTTAGCAAAGGCTCAAGTTCGAGATTTTATTATTCCTCTTGCGGCATTAGAAACCTCCGACAAACAAACACTATACTCCTGGGCTAAAAGGCATATATTTAATTTCTGCGTTGCTCCAAATCAAGAAAAAATAACTAAACTTAGTAGCGAGCTCTCCCTTGCGCTCGATATCATGTCACCTCCGAATAAATTAGCGCCAACATCACCACCTGTACGACACATGAGTTCAAAAAGCATGTTTCAGCCTGAAAAAAAACGAAAACACGCGTGCGAAGAAGAATCACCGCAATATAATCCACAAACAACACCTTCTGCAATCCACATAGCCAATTAATGACTACATCTGCATACGTGCTTTCGCAATCGCTTGACGAAGCTTACCCGCCTCTTCAGACCCTTTCGGGCCCTGCTTCAATAAGCGCTCCCAATACATCACCGCCAATGCATTCTCTTGCCGCTTGTATGCGTCAAACGCAAGCATGGCAAGCGCATCGGGTTGTTCTGAATTATCTTTAATTATTTCTAATAACAATTCACGAGAAGCCCCATCAAAAGCTTGATCATTAAGCTCCCATACACTTTGTACATAATGCAGCGTATATTCTTCCTGATCAGGCTCAAGCTCATGCGCTCGAATAAAAGCTTTATTTGCACGGAACCAATCGGTCTCAGCAACATACACCCGCCCCAGTAAGAACCATGCTTTTGCATCGTTGGGCATTTTTTTAAGGTGCGATTGAAAACGCTCGATAATCGCAGCCGTACTTCCAAGTGAACGTACTAAAGCCTCCGCTTGTTTTTGCTTTGTTTCGGCTACGTGAAACGCTCGCCACTCAGGAAAACCACCCCAAGCTCCATATGCCAACATAACACTCACCGCAAACACTGGCACGAGCATGAGTATCAATCGCTTGGATTGCCAAAGCGGTACAAGTGCCACCCCAATCCCAACCACACCTAACGCAACCAGCACACCAGGCACTATCCATTCATGCATGACGTGTTTTCCTCAAAAATAACATCAGCCCTATCGCTAAAAATAAAGCTGGACCGAACCAAAGCAGAGACGTCACGGCCTTCACAGGCGGCTTGAATAAAATAAAATCACCGTACCGCATGGTTAAATAACGTATAATCTCATCATCACTTTCACCAGCTTGAACATGTGCATACACTTCGTCTCGCAAGTCTTTCGCAAGCCCCGCATTAGAATCAGCTAAATCTTGATTTTGACACACCAAACAACGTAAATCGCGTAATAAACCTCGAAATTGTGCCTGCTTTTTTTGTGTTTCAAACGGATAGATTGCGTCAGCATACAGAGCTTGTGATAATAATAAACCAATACAACTTATGAATAAGCCGCTTAAAAACATACGTCTCATACAACATCTCCCGCAATCATACGCCACTTAGGTCGCACAACACGATCCCATACAGCTTGATTTAAAGCACCAACATGCCTATATCTAATCACGCCTTGTGCATCAATTAAAAACGTCTCAGGCGTACCGTACACACCTAAATCAATCGCCACGCGTCCGTCTGTATCACGCCCACTTATTTTATATGGGTCTCCCCAAGTTTTAAGCCATTGCTGTGCGTTATTTGCCTCATCTTTATAATTCAAACCATATATAGGCACACCCGACTGAGCTAAACTCAATAAAAACACCTGCTCTTCGGCACACGTTGCACACCAACTGGCCCATACATGTAAAATAGCTGGCTTGCCTCGCATGATTTCAGGTGAAAATAGTTGCTTAGATTTATCTTTAGATTTAGATGTAGATGTAGATTTATCTAATACGCTTAAATTAAAATTCGGCAATGCTCGACCAAGTTGAGCCGATGGTAAACTTTGAGGATCAAGCGCCAAACCACGCCAGAAAAAAGCAGCTAGAACACCAAATAAAATAATCGGCAGGACGCCCCACGTAACATATGCCTTCATACGCGCGCTCGTCTATGCATTAAACTCAAAAAACCGCCAAAAGCAATGAAAAAACCACCAGCCCAAATCCACCGTACACCCGGCTTAAACGATAAACGCAACGACCATGCGTTATGTTTTAACGGCTCGCCCAGGGCTGCATAAATATCTCGAAATAAATTTGCATGTATCCCTGCTTCACTCATCACCATGCGACTCACGCTATACATACGTTTTTCAGGACATATTTTCGTATTCCAACCTCCGTTCGTTAACTTAAAACAAACACGCGTACCGTTATAATTTGAGCCATGTATTTCAGATGTATTTAATAAGTTAACCTTGTAATTGGCCCAGTTTACCGTTTCACCCGGTGCAAGACTTAAGTCCATATCAGTACCAAAGCCTGATGACACCGTAATACCAAGCACCGTGATGCCAATACCTATATGCGCAAAAACCATACCCCAGAAACGCAATCCCACGCGGCTTAACCCATATGTTTTTATACGAATTTTAAGGCTTTTCAGTGTGCTCAGTATGACCCATACCGCAAGCCCAAGCCCTAAAAAAATCAGAGGCTGAACCGGTTGCTTCATCCACAATAAAATCAAAGCGGGTGATATTAAACTCAATAAAAAAGCATATTTAAGCGATAATGCCAATCGCGTCCAATCATCACGATTCCAACGGCTATTAACACCTAACCCCATCAAAACTAAAACAGGCATCATCAGTGGCACAAATACGGTATTAAAATACGGAGCACCCACCGAAATTTTACCAAGCCCTAAAGCATCAACTAATAACGGATAGATCGTACCTAATAAAACCGTAAGCATCGCCACACTTAAAAAGACATTATTAAGAAATACCCCCCCTTCTCGTGATACAGGATAAGGCAACTCTTTTGCTTTTAAGCTTTCGGCACGGCATGCAAACAACACCAACGAACCACCAATAACAACCAATAAAAACACCAGAATATACAGCCCACGCGCGGGGTCCACCGCGAAAGCATGCACAGAAGTTAATACGCCGGATCGCACCAAAAATGTCCCAATCAGACTTAAAGAAAAAGCAGAAATAGCGAGCAATACGGTCCATGCTTTTAAATAGCCCCTTTTTTCATTTACAACCAACGAGTGCAATAAAGCTGTTCCTGCAAGCCAAGGCATAAACGATGCATTCTCGACAGGATCCCAAAACCACCAACCACCCCAGCCAAGCTCACGATAAGCCCACCAACTCCCAAGCGTAATACCTAGTGTTAAACAACACCACGCAGCAAGCGTCCAGGGCCTAGCCCAACCGGCCCAAACCGACTCAACCCGACCTATCCATAGAGCAGCTATAGCAAGCGAAAAAGCAACGGAAAATCCGACATACCCCATATATAGCATCGGCGGATGAAACAAAAATCCTAAGTCTTGCAAAAGCGGATTTAAATCCCGGCCTGCTGTATTAAGCAGGTCAAATTGCCTTATAAATGGGTTTGACGTAGATAGTAAAAAAAGCAAAAAGCCTACGCTAAGCAAACCCAAAACAACAAGAACGCGTGTATAAAACGCTTTATCTAGGCTTTTACTTAAACATGAAATCGCAAGCATCCAAGCGCTTAGAATTACAACCCATAACAACATAGACCCTTCATGCCCGCCCCAAACAGCACAGAGTTTATAAATCCATGGCAGAGAAATACTGCTATTCGAGAGCACATAACTAACCGAAAAATCATCCTGTAAAAAACACACGCTCAAACAAACATAAGCCAGTGCTACGAATATAGATTGAGCAATTACATAATACGGGGCACTCGCTTGCCAATCTAATTTATTAAGACGCAATCCAAATGTTGGAATCGCCACTAATAATATCGCAAACAATAAAGCTAAAATTAATGCGAGCGTCCCAATCTCAGCTATCATAATATAGCCTTTTTACGCGCTGCCTTGCCTTTTTCAAGTGCGTCTTTGACTTCGGGTGACATATAATTTTCATCATGTTTAGCAAGCACTTGTGTAGCTTTAAATATCCCATTATTTAAAAGCTCGCCTTCTGTCACAATTCCTTGGCCTTCACGAAATAAATCAGGCAAAATCCCCTTGTATTCAACCACCACATCTTGATTGGTATCTGTAAGCTTAAACTTAACACCCAAATCATCAGCACGTATAACACTGCCTGGCACCACACGACCCCCTACATGAATCAACCGTGCCTTGGGTGCTTCACCCAAAGAAATTTGTGTAGGTGTATAAAACAAACTGATATTTTGCCTAAGCGCATATAATACTAAACTCATCACGAGCCCCAAAACCATCACTGGTATCATAAGCTTCGTGAGTTTTTTTCGACGTACCGGGTGCATGATCATGCTGACGTCCCCACCCAGGACCGTAACTTACGTAACGTGCGTTTTCGTGCTGCTCTGGTTTGAAAAACATGCGTCATTAATACAACCATAACCGCCCCATAAGCCGGCCATATATAAGCTGCGTAGCCCCCCATATCAAACCATGTTAATAATGCATGCATCATGATTCCAACCCTTCAACAAGCTTGCGAACCCATGTTTGTCGGCGTTCGCGATGCAAAATCATCACGCGTGCTTTCGACAAAATAATATATCCAGAAAACAAGCCAAAACCAACCAGCATGATTAATAATGGATAAAGCATGCTGGCTTCAATTTTTGGTTTTGAAAATACAGACAAACTCGACCCTTGATGCAAGGTATTCCACCAATAAACCGAATAATGAATAATAGGTAAATCAATCAGACCTACAAGACTTAGCATGGCTGCCAGCTTATCGCCTTGTTCTTTGTTATGATCATAGGCATGCTGAGTCGCTAAGATAGCTAAATAAAGCAAGAGTAATACGAGTTCAGATGTAAGACGCGCATCCCATATCCACCAAGCACCCCACATGGGTTTGCCCCATAAGCTTCCGGTAATTAAAGCAAGCAAGGCCATGCTGGCACCAACAGGAGCAATTGCAGAAAGTAAGACACCCGCGAGCTTGATACGCCACACGAGCAAACTTAAACTCAATGCACCCATCGTGGCATAAAGTGTCATGGATAAAAATGCCGTAGGCACGTGCACATACAGCATTCTGAACGCTTCACCTTGTTGGTAATCTGCGGGAGCAAACACAAGACCCCAAACACATCCAATCACCAAAAAAAGCAAGGCAAACCGACCCAACCATGGCGCGTAGACACCTGCACGTTGATAAAATAATTTAGATGACGCAAACGGCGCTAGAAAAGTCCACATAGGTTTAGATGGTTCCACCTTAAAATAGGCGAGCATTCTAACACGTTTTCTATGATTCTGTCTTTAAGCATCAGTTATCAATTAGCTATCAATCAGTTATCAAACAGATAGCAAAAGCCGACTTATCTATCCTTACGACATTGCAAATACCGAGCCTTGCAAACAAGTCAGCACTTGCTAAACTGTAAATAATATAAACATATATTAGAGTGATGCTATGCCTATTAGTAACGAAATCCTTGAGCGCTTACAAACGAACGACCCTCTACTCACTTCACTTGAGCTATGGGATAAGCAAATTGATGATATAGATGCTGCGCATTTAGCCGCTGCACTCAAACAAAACACCACGCTGACTAGGCTTAACCTGGGACATAATCACATCGGTGACGCAGGAACTGCGCATTTAGCCGCGGCACTCAAAGAAAACACCGCACTGACTGAGTTTCACCTATTAGGTAATCAGATCCATGCTGTAGGCGCTGCGCATTTAGCCGCGGCACTTAAAGAAAATACCACCTTGACTGAACTTAACCTGGGGCATAATTACATTGGTAATACAGGTGTTAAGCATTTAGCCGCTGCACTTAAACAAAACACCACACTAACTAAGCTATATCTGACGAAGAATCAAATCGATGCTGACGGCGCTGCGCATTTAGCTGCTTTACTTGAAGAAAACGCTACGCTGACTATACTTGACCTGATGAGTAATCAAATCAGCGTTGCAGGCGCTAGGTCTTTAGCCGATGCACTTAAGCAAAACAACACGTTGACTGAGCTTAACCTGTGGGGTACTCAAATTGGTAGTACAGGTGCCAAGCATTTAGCCACGGCACTTATTGAAAATACTACGCTAACGAATCTTGGCCTGGAGTCTAATCAAATCCGTGCTGTAGGTGCTAAGTATTTAGCCGCCGCACTTAAGCAAAACAACACGTTGACTGAGCTTAACCTGGATTTTAATGAAATCGGCAATGCAGGTGCTGAGCATTTAGCCGATGCACTCAAAGAAGACAGTGTTCTGACATCACTTGACCTGAGATATAATCAAGTTGACTTTGAGGGCGCTGAGTTTTTGGCCGAAGCACTCAAAGAAAACACTGCACTAACTAAGCTTAACCTGGCGAATAATCAAATCAGCATTTCAGGCGCTAGGTATTTGGCCGATGCACTTAAACAAAACACCGCGCTGACTAAGCTTAACCTGGCGGATAATCACATCGGTGATTTAGGTGCTGCGCATTTAGCCGCGGCACTGAAAGAAAACGATACCTTGCTTAAACTCGAGGGCGTGTCCTCTCCAGAGATAGACGCGCTTCTTTCTAAAGAGTCACGGATAGCAAATTGTCTAAGATTACTTAAGGATTTCACGACACCAGGTGCCTTAGATTTAAAACTGATTAACAAAGCAATCGAGACGTTGGTTGCATTAGCACCTGAGCTTCATGATGAGAATAATCCAGCACCTGAAGATAGCGAGGTTTCAGAAGGATATCGCTTGCTGTGTGCGCTTTCACACTTGAATGGCAGCCATGCTTTAGGCGCGCTAGAACTGCTTAAGCTCCCCATGCGGCATCCACAATTTGCCATAATCGCTGATAAAGTGTATGCCGAAGCACTCATGGTCAGTGAAACACCAGGAGACCAGGCCACGCAAGTCGCAAGGTATAAGCTGCTGGCTTATTGTGGTCGGCATAATATTCACTCGTCTGAATTTGCAACGGGTCTTGCTGGAATAGCGGTGCCTCAAAGCGGGCATCCTAATTTTGGACGTGTAGACGCCATTTCTTCCAATCCTCGCAAATTACCAAATGACGCTTACTGGTTGAGTTATGATGAATTACAAGGTTTAGCTCAAAGCGCTTTAGAGCAAACAGAAGAAGCCAGTGATGAACATCGATTACTTGAAGCGGTAATAACACAAAAAGACTATGACCCCGAAACGGTTCATATGCTCTTTAAGTCCCCCTTATTTATTCATGCACTTAAAACAACTTATCCTCATCAAAATACGTTCGAATGTCTTGAAGGGTATTTGGATTTACAGCATGTCGAGGGCTTAGGTGGCAAGTATATGCTAACCACCGTGATATCTGACCTAGAATACCCACCGCGACCTTATGGTTGTATTCAAGATGAAGTAACAAACTTAAAACAGCTTATTACCTCAAGTTTGAAGTTAACGAATCCTGATGAAGATGAGCCTGAAAGCAAGGAAGATATAAATCAAGCTATTGAAGGTAGACAGCGACTAAGCTTATTTGAGAAAGA
>JARGNP010000001.1:0-159741 GCA_029210265.1 Legionellaceae bacterium | reverse complement strand
TAAAGATAAAGATAAAGATAAAGATAAAGATAAAGATAAAGATAAAGATAAAGATAAAGATGTTGAGCAACTCGGGAATCACTTTAAAAATAAATAAAGACCTAAGCAAAAACAAAGGCTATTTCGCGACACCGACTTCTTAGTTGCTGCCGCGAAATGGGGGGCTTATCACCTACGCCTGTCGTGTCATAAAACCCCATGTCAGTCGCCCACTTTTTGTCAATCATGTGTTATAATTGCCACCAAGCGCATCTAAAAATAAACTAGGTAAGCCCATGAAAATACCATTAATTGAGCCCACCTCAACACGCTACATCCATGTGAACCCTACAACCAACCGCGTGCACCTGCTGGTGCCTTTTGTTGGCGGCCAGGATATCAGCACCGATAATACATGTCGCTCAACGGCAGAATTAAACGCATTTTTTGGAGGTGGCTGCTTCAGCGAATTAGAATCTTACAAAAGTGTGCTGGAATTTAATATCTCCCTGCTCGACGTGGGCGATGCGAGACGTGCTATCAAAGAAGAGCGCCTAGCTCAAATTAATACCTATCTTGAAGCGGTTATCGGTATGAGAGATAGCTACAAAGCGACGGTCAACGCTTTTCTTGCCAAACCATCGAACTTTTACAGCATGCAATTGCGACCTCGCGAGCAAGACCCCGTCAGTCACGTGGTGAACCCTGTGTTTACCATTAAGCGAGGTAATGATTTTTCAGGTACGCCATCATCACCGTTATATAATCAAATGCATGAGGTATTTTCGGGACTTACCCTGGGGAAACCTGACCTACGTACAGAGCTTGTCAACGCGACCTTAAGCGCTTTATCTCAAGATGCAAGCTTTAAAGACATCCAGCGCGTATTAACCAAGCAATGCCAGCGTTTGTTTGACACACCCGTGGATTTTCAGCGTTACATTAAACGCACCCCTGGCAGAGCAAGCGAAAACCAAACCGTCGATAAAGCGCATATCGATGCGCTGATGGGTTTTGGTGATGATACAACATCCGATGAATATATCGAGGCCTTATTAGGAACGTGCGCACCCAACTTATCAAGCTTATATACAGGCTCACCGTTTTATCTTGGCACCTATGCTAATCGAGCCGAGCAAGCCGAACGTTTATCCATCATGACGCAATTTTACTTAGCCGTTTTAAATATTCATTGCCGCGCACAAGGTGTCAGCAGTAAAAACTTTGGCGAAATCCTAGATAAAAACGCAGCGTTAAGCCAGGCACTTGTCGATACGGTATCACAGGCTTTAACAAACGGTGGTGATGTGGAAGAGGCCATCATCACGTTTATGAACGTCCATAAAAACACATTTAAATTATCACGAGATGTAAGCCCAGCCGATAAAGGTACGATTCAAACAAAATTCGAAACCACCTATCGCACCGTTACGGCCACAAAAGAAAATCCACACATGGATGATTTCATGATACTGGATACAGAAGCCCGCGGTGAAAACGATATATTCTTTACGCAAAAAGGTTTGATTTGTACAGACTTCGCGAATATCGCAACCACAGGGCCAAACCAAGCCTATTTTGCTGAAATTCGCGAAGAAGCGGCCACGCATCCCGACGTCATGAGACCTCAAGATGAGGCGGTTGTCGAGGTTGACATCGAGCCCGAAGCGCTCATGGATAAACTCGATGATATCCAATGGGATAGGCTCCCCAAAGAGGTGACCGACGCCTGCCGCACTTTACCTGCCTTCCAAATGCGTCAATTCCCGGATGATGTGGCAAAAGGCAATCAAGATGAGGCTGAGGCTATTTTAGAAGCCTCCGATAACAAACAAACCCTTCTAACAACGCCTGCTCGATTTACCGATTACTCAGGACGTACGTTTAACTGCACAGCCTACGAATACGCCCATTGGGCTAAAGACACGCATATGCGTCGTATGCTCGAACGCCATATGGATGATGCGACCAAAATCTTCATGTTAGACAAAGTAAACGACATAGAACGCTCAGGCCTTGCTTATGAACAACATGGAATTGAGTATAAAAACCCGCATTATGACGTCAGCTTTGTGTTGAGAGACTTAAGCCCCGAAGAATTTCGTCAATTACAAGCGATGGTCGGTCAAAACCTGCCAAAAATACAGCAGGCTTCCGCAGACACTTATCAAACACTCCCGTTCACCGCAACGGAATATGAACAACTTAAAAAAGCCTTAGAACAACATAAGCAATACAGGCTAACCTCGTTCTTTTACACATCACCCGCCAACGCCATCGCGAACAAATTAAAATTTGATTTTAAATCGTTAATCACCGCACTAAACACCTACGTGACGAATTATGATAGCTGGGATTTTCACCAGCAAGACGCTACCTGGCTCGACGTAGGTCAAGCTCAACGGGAAGTTCCCGTACATATAGCAAACGAATATTGCAGACCGGACCGGTCATTTTACCCGCGGCCTGAATTTAATGAGCCCACGTTACCGCGGTCCCGTTCATTTTATAATTATATATCTAATTCTTTGGATTCTTGGTTCCCTCTTACTTCTTCGTCTTCTGGCCTTGGTTCTGATTTTGGTTTACTGCGCGCGAAGGACCGGGGCGCGGCCGGCACGCGCGGGGGGGCCTGGGTGCTAGGTGCGAGGTTTGATTTGGCGGCCGTTAGCCACCTTGATGAAGTAAGAACCGCTGATCTCACGCAGTCGCGTGAAATCCTGAACGTGGAAGAACTGAATCATGGCTTGAGGCGTTCATGATGGCGTGGTGAAATAGTCCGGCGGTATAAGTCGCGTGACCTAAGCAAAAATAAACCAACTTCTAAAATTTTATCAACAAAGGATCTTATCCACAAATGCTGGGGATAAGATTGTGTAGAAGCTGGGGTATGCTGTGCAATTACAAAATTAGGATGCTATTTTTATTTAGCACGTATATATTTATATTTGTTAAATAACAAAATAAATAGGATTTATTCATGAGGGATTATTTAAATAAACGTTTTTTATTTTCGTGTCTCGCTTGCCTGAGTGTAAGTCAGGTTGCACTAAGTGGTACAGCAGGCCCCGTTATAGCTGAAGACTTTAATCCAAAAGAAGGTTTGTATTTGGGCGCAGGTGTAGGAACATTTTTTAACGATTACAGCGTATATGCTGTGAATCGATTAAGTTATATCAATAATACAACTAAAAAAAATAACGCCAATGTAATTGGTAATCTCTTTTTGGGATTTGGACATACTGCAATCAACTCATTTTATTTAGCGGGTGAACTTGGAACCAATTTTCCTGGACGAAGTACAAATATATATAACCGACCTGGCGTTGTTATTGCGGATGGTAATATGTATAGCAATACGTTACGTGTACAAGATTACATAACGATTGATGTATTGCCTGGATATAGAATTAATACAAACTGGCTTGCTTATGCCAGGATTGGTGCAGCTTTTGCTGATTTTCAATTTCATCAAGACTCGAATCCTGTTGCGCCTTCAGAAGTGATTAGCTCGAGTAACACGAAGTTTGGCGGTCGATTTGGTGCGGGCTCAACGTATGCATTTAATCAATATCTTAGTTTATCTATAGATTATTTCTATGCAGAATATCAAAAACAAACGGTTGTTGTGCCTAAATATAATATCGGCTATCAAAATACCGGTATCTATAATTATGCAGGCATGTCATTAACGTATACGACCTAATCGACACGTTAAAATAGCCTAAATAGACCTATTTAGAACCACTCGCTCTAGTTTTAAAACCAAGTGCTTGCAATCGTTTTTCTAAGCTTGGGTGGGTGGTAAACATATCTGAGAAATAATTATCACCGTTAAATCTTTTCGGCTCAAAAATGTAAGAAGCGCGTCGAACTGATTCATGGGCTGTTTGGCCATATTCTGTAGCATACTGGGTCTGATTTTCTGTGTGATCCTTACTTATTTTAAGTAGCGCATGAGCCAGGGGTTCATTGTCCCGCATCAACTGAACAGCACCGCTGTCTGCCATATATTCTCGCGTTCGACTTAAAAATAAAGTCAACATGCCAGTAATCAGCGGCAGGACAAAACGTAAGATCATGACAACAAGAAATAATTTATTACTAGCGCTTCTCCCCCGGGAGTTTTGATTAGAGTCACCTTTAAATAATATACTGTAAAATAACCAATCAATGGCTATTAAAATAATATTACCCAAGACAGATACTGTTAGAGTAAGCTTAATATCATGATGACGAATATGAGTTAACTCATGGGCCATAACCGCTTGAAGTTCTGAGCGATTCAGCTTTTGGACTAACCCGCTCGTAATCGCGACCATAGCCGATTTTTCAGAATAGCCTGAAGCAAAGGCATTCATATATTGGGCTTGAATCAAGTACACCTTTGGCATAAAGTTCATGCCAGCGGCGACCTTCATTTCTTCGACTACATTATAAAGTTGCTTTTCTTCATGATTTTGAGCGTTCTCAGAGGTAACTTCGTGACTGTTTGTCCCAAGTAACATAATTTTGTCATAGAAACGATAAGTCACGAGCAAACTCATCCCTGCAATCACGATCATAATGCACGTTATCATAGGAAAAATTCTAAAGCTTAGTAAGGCTTGAAAGACCGCCTCGGAAGGCATATGGTAATGCGCCATTCCAAAAACAATATCGGACAATAAACCAACCAAAAGAAAGATACCAAGAAAAATGACGACAACAAGCGTTGTTTTACGTTCATTTTCTTTAATATTTTTCCGCCAGTCTATACTTCTGGGCTTAAAGTCATTCAATCTTTTTGCTCCTCAGGCCTCAAAAATTTACGGAGTAATCTTCTTTAGATTTCGCGTCACCCGCCTCTAATTGCCAATATTCAAAATGCTTATCCAGTTTTGACGAAAAGAAGCTAACGACCATCGCCTGAAAAAAGGATTTTTTAATGGCATTAAACGTCTCAATACTGTCATTAAAAGCCTGTTTTGAAAATGTCAGTTTGTTTTCGGTATTCACAATTTCTTCTTGAAGCTGTAAGGCATTTTGATTAGCTTTTAATTCTGGATATTGCTCAAAGACCAAATTAATACCGCTGACTATTTTAGAAATACCATTTTCAGCATCAATACGTGCTTTATCATCACCGTTTGCTTTGGCTGCTTGCGCTTGATTTCGTAGAGCTACCACGTCTTTTAAGGTTGTTTGCTCATAGTCCATGGCTTTTTTAACAACTTCGATTAGGTTTTGAAATACTTTAAACCGCCTATCAAGCTGAATGTCGATTTGACGATGATTATTAATAATAGCCTCGATTAATCCAATTAAACGATTATAAGTCAAAATCACCCAAGAAAACAAAGCAACACCTACCACACCGATAACAATTAATGTATTCATTCTACGCAATCCCCTATCATGGATTCTGTAAGCTTCAAAGACGAAGTCCCTATTAAATATCATAGCTCATGGTCAATTAAGGGTCAATTTCACCCTGGAAGTCGTTCCTGAATAAGTATGAAAAGTTAAAGTTCATGATATACTCTAATTCAATGGACAATTATTGCTTGGTTATTTTAAAATGCCTGTGTTGCAACAAACTTTAACGCGCCTATCATGATCATCGATGTAGATATTCAAAACGCATGCGAAACCACGGCTCCTGTTTCTGATGACGTTTTAAAGCAATGGGTCGAACATGCCCTAGCTTCGCATCGTGAGCATGCCGAACTTACCTTACGTTTGGTTGATGCTGACGAAATTCAAATGCTGAATAAAACCTATCGCAAACAAGATAAACCAACCAACGTACTCGCATTTCCCGCAGATATTCCCGAAGAAATTATGCTTGAATGCCCACTGTTAGGTGATGTAATTATTTGTCCAGATGTGCTCAAAGAAGAAAGCATACGCCTTCAAACGCCATTAGTTGCTCATTGGGCGCATATTACTATTCATGGTGTATTGCATCTTTTAGGCTATGATCATATACAAGACGATGATGCAATGATCATGCAAGCTCTTGAAACAAAGATATTAACAACGCTCGGGTTTGATAACCCTTATCATGAGGATGATCTGCTTGACTAACGATAGCGATAAAGAAAAAGATAAAGATAAAAATAATAATCCTAATTCATGGCTTTCACGTGTTAAATATTTACTGCAAAATGAACCGCAAGATCAAAACGATCTACTCCATCTATTACGTGACGCACAAAATCGCTCACTGATCGATGCTGAAAGCTTAAGCATGATCGAGGGCGTTATTTTATTCTCCCAAATGCGCGTCAGAGACATCATGCTCCCCAAAAAGAAAATGGTGTACATTCTTGAGCATACGGAGCTTCCGGACGTTACTCAGCAAGTTGCTCAATCTGGGCACTCCCGCTTTCCTGTATTAGGCGAAAACTCTGAAGAAGTTATTGGAATATTACATGCCAAAGATTTATTACGCTTCCAAGGACCTCAAGCCCAACCTTTTGAGCTTAGCGATATTATCAGGCAAGCCAGCATCATTCCGGAGAGTAAGCGACTGGATGCATTACTCAGCGATTTTCGGCTTAATCGTAATCATATGGCCATTGTTGTTGATGAATACGGTGTTGTTTCAGGCTTTGTGACGTTTGAAGATGTGATTGAACAAATCATAGGCGATATTTCAGACGAATTTGATATCGATGAAGAAGCGCATATCAAAGCACATGGCGATGCGCATTATATGCTAAAAGCTGATACCCCTATCGAGGACTTTAACAAAACCCTCCAAACACATTTTAGCGATCAAGCCTATGATACGATCGGCGGCATTGTTATCCATCAATTTGGGCACGTCCCGCAACGCGGTGAGCATATTACGATTCAAGACTTTGAGTTTGTTGTGGTCAATGCTGATGCACGTAATATCAAATTACTCGAATGCATCGATAAACGCACGCACGACAAGTTGAAGGAAGTCTAACCATGACGGGTACAATTCTATTAATCGATGATGATACGATGCTAACAGAGCAATTAGCTGGTATCTTGCTCGAGGAAGGTTTTGAATCACAATCAATGACTGATGGTGAGGCCGGCTTAAAACGGGCTTTGAATCAAACGTTTGATGCGATCATATTAGAAATTATGCTCCCGAGTAAAAATGGTTTAGAGCTTGTGCAAACCCTGCGCCAATACAAACAAACACCGGTTATATTTCTTACGTCACGTGAAGATGATATTGATCGTTTATTAGGGCTTGAGTTAGGTGGTGATGATTATTTGACCAAGCCTTGTGATCCTGATGAGTTATTAGCGCGACTTCGAGCTGTTTTACGACGAACGCAAGCCATACCAACAAACGATCGCCCTTGTATTCAACAAGCAGATATCACCGTTGATTGCGGGCAACACCAAGCAAGCCTTCGTGGCGAACGACTTGATTTAACCAACACCGAGTTTAATATTCTTGAAACGTTGATTAAATCACCCGGACAGGCTTTTTCAAAAAAAGAACTGACTGAATATGCACTGGGTCGAAAATTTACGGCATATGATCGCAGCATCGACGTACACATCAGCAATTTACGCCACAAACTCGGAAACAACGCCAACGATGAGCCGTGGATCAAAACGGTCCGTGGTTTTGGTTATTTATTCAATGCTATTATTACCCCTAATTAATTTAACCCGAATATCAATATGAAGACGAAAGAATCATGAAAAAAGCTGTTATTTTATTTTCAGGTGGGCTTGATTCCACCACATGCCTCGCCATTGCTCAATCCGAAGGCTATGATTGCCATGCTCTGAGCTTTGATTACGAGCAACGCCATGCTGTAGAGCTCAACGCCGCTCAGGCTATTACGGCCAAGCTTAACGTCACACACAAAATTTTAACCATTCCCAATTTAGGTGGCTCGGCTCTAACCGATAAAAACCTAGATATCCCAGCCCCCGATCAAAGCACGGCAATCCCAATTACCTATGTTCCCGGAAGAAACACTATTTTTCTTTCATATGCGATGGCGTACGCTGAAGTTATCGGAGCTCAAACCATATTTATTGGCGTAAGTGCTGTGGATTATTCAGGTTACCCTGATTGTCGGCCTGAATATATATCAGCCTTTCAAACACTTGCTAATTTAGCGACCAAAAGCGGCGTTGAGCACAGCGCACTTACAATAAAAACACCCTTGATTAACCTCAGCAAAGCCGAAACCATCCAGCTTGGCCACACACTGGGTGTTGATTACACTCAAACCGTTTCATGCTACCAAGCCAACGAACAAGGCAAAGCATGCGGACGATGTGACAGCTGTGCTTTACGAAAAAAAGGTTTTAACGATGTGAATCTACCTGATGAAACACGTTATACATCACCACATGATTGATAAACCACCTGCACAATTAATACCCTGGCTTGAACACCAGGGCTCGATTACAGACAAGCTCAAAGCCTTGTCCGGGGAAGCGCGCCTCCAGTTGCTCAAGCATACTTGGGAACTCACAGACACATGGGATCAAAACACGCTGAATCTTGAACCCAACCATTCTGTGCTGCACCGTGAAATTTTAATGTGGGCACATAACGAACCGTGTTGGTTTGCACGAACGGTTTTACCTAAAACAACCTATCAAGCAGAAGAAGCGCTATTTAGTCGCCTGGAAACAACCCCACTGGGTGAGCTTATTCATCATCATTCTGATATAAAACGTACCAGCATCAAACCCTATCCTATTTTACCTAATAGCATGGAGCATGCGTACCTCACGCATGCTCTAGATCCCATTATTACGCCACTTTGGGGAAGATGCTCGACGTTTACGCTGCGCACTCAGCATGATTTTTATCTTTTAGAAATATTTCTTCCCAAGCTCTTAAAGCTCATAAGGTACTGCACATGAATTTACAGGCTTATGCCCAGCTCCTTCGATTACATAAACCGATTGGAACACTTTTACTTTGGTTCCCAACCGCTTGGGCTTTATGGCTTGCAAACGCCAGTATGCCCCCTATTTCGCTTATTATTTATTTTTTCCTGGGGACGTTTATTATGCGTTCTGCTGGCTGTGTGCTGAACGACCTTGCTGACAGACATGTTGATCCACATGTTGCCCGTACAAAGAACCGCCCTTTAGCAACCAAGGCCGTGAGTGTAACCAAAGCTACAATAATACTCATTACGCTACTCTCTATGGCGTTAGTTATTTTATTTCAATTACCGATGGCTTGTTTTAAGTATGCAATTATAAGTGTCGTGCTTACCGCTATTTACCCTTTTTGCAAACGCTTTTTTGATGCACCTCAACTTATTTTGGGGCTCACATTTTCGATGGGTATACCCATGGCTTACGCAGCATCGGGCATGGCGCTTAATGCAACAACCGGCTTACTGGTTTTAATCAATTTTTTCTGGATTGTGGCCTATGATACGATTTACGCGATGGCAGACAAACCCGATGATTTAAAAATTGGTGTGCGATCAACCGCTGTTTTATTCGGAAACCAAGATAAAAACATGGTGTGTTTATTGCAAGGCTTAGTACAAGCTTGCTGGCTAATTTTAGCCATTCACTTACATCTAAATAATATTTTTTACATGGTCTGGGGTATATCCTCACTTGTATTTATTCAACAGCAAATCCGTATGCGCACCATAAGCGCGCCAAATTATTTACAAATTTTTACGAGTAATAACCTTTACGGCTTACTCTTCTGGGTTGCTATTATGTTACAGTAATCAATAACTTAACACTTGGGTACTTAGCTCTTATGAAAAATACTAATAAATTTGAAAATAAGTATGAATACCCTGATTTTTTTAAGTCAGCGATTGCCGTGAATGGCTCTGTTACGCCAAAAGTTTTAAAGCAAGTTCTTGTCGTTACGTTATACGCTACGTTCATATCTGTTTTATCTTTATTTTTTCATTGGATCTCACTTTCCGTGAGCCCATTTGAATACGCAGGATTTGTCATGGGACTTATTTTAGTTTTTAGGGTGAATGCAGGCTATGATCGTTGGTGGGAAGCCCGAAAAGTATGGGGGAGTTTAGTCAACAACAGCCGAAGTTTAGCTACGATTGTTGCAGCTTATGTCGACAAGAATAAACCTCAAGAAATAAAACAACTCATGAACTATTTCGCTGCAATGCCCTACCTTATGAAAAATAACTTACGGGGCGATGACTCGCTTGATGAAATCAAACATCTTATTGATGATGCTCTCTATCAAACCCTGCAGCAAGTCGACCATAAACCTAATTTTCTTTCTGCGAAAATAGCAGAATTACTTGGTGTCCTTGAAAGCTCAGGGTCATTGAATAAATTTTCTTTTTTACAGGCCGAAAAGTGCCGAGAAATCGTCATTGACTGCCAAGGTATGAGTGAACGTATCTTAAAAACTCCGATGCCGTTTGTTATGGCCGTAAAATCAAGACGTTTTATTTTATTGTTTCTACTCTTTCTTCCTTTTGCACTGGTCGATTATTCGGTTTATATCAATCCTATCGTCACAGCACTCGTGTCTTATGCGCTATTTTCACTTGACCAAATTGGTGTTGAATTACAAAATCCGTTTTCCAAACAAAAATTAAGCCACTTACCTTTAGATAATATTTGCCAAAATATTGAGAATAATATTATGGAAATATATAAATATTCTAACTAAACATAAAGACTGATACACAAAAATGCATACAGAGGCAATAATAAGCATTTAGTCTATAATTAAGTCATAACATGCCAGCGTTGACTTTATTATGCCTTTATTAGCCTTTGGTAGTGGTTTAGGACAATACAAGAAGCTCGAGCTAGCCATCCAAGCATTTAATGCGACGAATGATGATTACGCAAGCCAAAAAATCTATCAGCTTCAAACGATTAATGCTTTAATCGACAGAGCAACGCCCTCTCCTGAGCTCGATAAATGGCTCGCTGATACATCATCATCAAGCTGGGAGCAGCAGCTACAAAAAATAGGTGTACATCGTGATGCCTCTGCTTTTCTTAAAAGTATGGAGTTTTCACAAGCCATGCAGCGTGTTTCAAATACGACAGAAGCACCTCATGAAGACGATACATTTTATACACTACTAGCTGAACGCGATGCCTTGCTCAAAGGCTCGGGTAATATTGAGGCCTTTGAAAGCATTAATCGACGATTGTTTGCTTTATCAAATCAAGATGAAAAACTTCAAGCAAGAATGATTGAACATAAACATTTTCTTGCATTAAGTTATGCCAAATTAGAAGCCATCAAAGGGGCTGTTGATCAAAATTTTGATGAATATGGTACAAAAGAATTAAGTAGTGGTAATAACACTAATTTATTTTTAAATATTGAAGGTGAACCCAATCCACTTGTTATTCGTGTAGAAGACCGAGCTACGTTAAGTGATGAGGCTGATCTACAAAGCCATCCTGTGTCTGAATATTTTTCAGAAGATTATGCAACCATGATGTTGCCTTTCAGCAAAAATGCGTATGGCGCAGTAGGATATCAACCGGTGGTTCTCAGTCAGTTCGCATCGGATGGTGATTTATCTCACTTTGCTGAGAGCATTGCCAATCAAACCAGTGATGAAAAAGGCAAAACAGCCCAAACATGTTTTTCACAACTATCTGATTTTCTTATCAAGCTTGAAGACTCAGGGCATTATCATCCTGATATCAAACTTTCTAATTTTTTATACGATAACGGCAAAGTCTTTTGTGCTGATAGAAAAACGTTACTCAAGACCCAGCAAGCCCCTATTGATAAAATAAAGACCTCACCTCATTATGCGCCGCCTGAATATCTTGAAAGAGTCGATCTTGATAGTGAAGAAGGTGAAGTTCATTATAAAAGTCGAAGAGATCGCATTGATATGCCACGTATGATGCAGTATCAAGTGGGTGCTGCAATAAATGAATATTTAGATAATACACAGGCAGTTAATGACATCCCCCCATCAAATCAAGTTAATAATTTAGGTATTTTACATAATGAATTAACGCGGGAAAACCCAAGCGACCGGTTAAACCTAAAAGATTTCAATCAACTGCTAACTCAACTTGATAAAACACCTGACGTATTTTTAACAGCGTTAGAAAAATTACATCCTAGTGATAGTTTAAGTTTTTCTCAAGATATTAAAAACTTAGAGCAGCTCTTAAAAAATAATCCCTCTGTAGAGCAAGCCTCTGAGATCATTAAAAAATTACCCGAAGGAATTTTAGATGATATACGCTTTCAAACCTTGAACAAAAGTATAGAGAAAAAATTACATGATGAAGATAAAGCACTCGCTACACGAACTGAAAGAACGCTCGATTTTTTAGGCGTTCGGCGTGTGCCAGAAAGAACAACCTCAGACACAAAAAAAATATTACATTTATTTGAAGAGATGATGGATCCTGAACGCATTGAAAAACAACAGTCAAATGTATCAGAAGCACTAACTGAAGATACGACTAAAAATGGAAACGCCGAGGTTGAAATTAAGACTCAGGTCATGGAAGAGCAAAATGACACCGAAGAGGATGATGATGAGTATTATGATGATTTGGTTATATATCCTGACGTGGTGCCAACTGTTAGCCCCACGAATTCAAATACAGAGACAGAGGTAGAGCAAAATAAACAAGAGCCTAAAGCTCTTGAAATAGAGGTCGATGATGATGAGTATTATGATGATTTAGTTATATTTGATGACTTGGTGCTAACCGGCAGCCCCACGAATTCAAATGCAGAGACAGAGGTAGAGCAATATTCTCCTGGCTCACCTACGTCAGATAATATGAGCACTCAACCCAATACACCGAAACAAAAATACATGGCTCAGCAAGAGGAGATACAGGTGCATGCAGCGCTAAAATATTTCCAGGAACCCGACAAGCCCCCTCTACAACAAGCAGATGATATTGCAACAACCATGCAGCGAGGTAATAAAAAACCTGATGCTAAAGCTGCATTAAAACAGGCCTTAAGTGAGCTTGAATTAGAAGAAGCGCCTGAAGAAAAAGAACCCCTAGATGCAAGCAAACCAGGGGCGACCCCTACAATTTAGGCCGACCCCGTCTTGAATATTACGCTAAAGTTTGTATAAACTGCTTGAGTAAAATACACACTTTCTCACTCGACTGAGAAGCCATTTCAACAACCGCTTTGTGTGAGTGACTGGTCGCAGCAAGACCCGTCGCAAAGTTCGTAATCATAGCAATCACCGCAACTTTCATACCACAATGCACAGCAACTAATACCTCAGGTACCGTCGACATACCAACCGCATCAACACCCATCATGCGAAACGCTTTAATTTCAGCAGCTGTTTCATAATTAGGTCCCATAACAGCCGCATAAACACCTTCATGCAGTGAAATATGTAAGTTCTCGGCGAGACCTGTCAAGGTTTCGCGTGTTTCGCGATCATAAGCATCGTCTAATGGGAAAAATCGTGGGCCAAACTCATCATCATTAGGACCGACCAAAGGATTGGTTCCTTGGAAATTAATGTGATCTTTAATTAACATTAACTCACCTGGGCCAACAGCTTCAGACAAAGAACCAGAGGCACTGATCGCAAAGAAATACTCGCAACCCAGGCGTTTTAAGGTTCGGATATACGTTTTAACCACATCATGACTTGATCCTTCATAAGCATGTTTTCGGCCTTGTAAACAAACCACACCCACGCCAGATAACTCACCCAGCACCATCATTCCTTGGTGACCGTGTACGGTAACATTAGGAAAACCCGGCAAGTCAGTATAGGGAACATAAACCGCATTATCTAAGCGCTCTGCAAATTGCCCGAGGCCTGAACCCAGTACAATACCAATGCGCGGACGAATATTAGGTGCGCGTTCTCGAATTTTTTGTGCAAGTTCATCGGGGCTTGGCATGTTTTCCATGATTTTGATCCGTTTTTTGTAAAGCCAAGACTATACCGATAAATCTAAAACGACACAATTGAATCTGTCATAATCTGCTATACTTAGGCCATCTAAATTAAAATCAAGAGCACTTCATGTCCGTTATTGTTGATTTACTGGGTCTTGAAATATTACCCGAAGAACTCGCGCTTCTAAATCACCCCAACACCTCGGGTGTTATACTTTTTGCACGTAATATTGGGCCAACACGCGATGCAATTATTTCACTGGTAGATCATATTCACGCCATTCGCCCAGATTTAATTATATTTATCGATCAAGAAGGCGGAAACGTGGTACGCATATCACGCCGTGGTTTTCGTGCATTACCTGCGGCACATGTTTATGGTGATACCTATGATATTGACTCAACCACAGGCCTTAAACTAGCGCAAAAATACGGCGAAATCATGGCGCATGATTTGCTTGAATGCGGTATTGATGTAAGCCTTGCTCCTGTTTTAGATGTGCATGGGCCCAGTAAAATCATTGGTGGTTTTGATCGCGCCTTTCACTCCGATCCAGATGTTGTCACAGCACTAGGCGGCGCGTTTATTAACGGCATGCATCATGCAAAAATGCCTGCCGTCGGCAAACATTTTCCAGGACACGGCACCTGTGTTGCTGACTCACACCTCAGCATGCCAACCGATACACGTACACGTGATGAACTCATGGCACATGATCTCAAGCCATTTGTATCACTCATCAAATCTAAGCACTTAAACGGCGTCATGCCCGCCCACATTACGTTTCCTGCGATAGATCCCGAGCATGCAACAGGATTCTCGTCCTATTGGCTTAAAACCATCTTACGTAAGCAGTTTGAATTTGAAGGTATTATTATCAGCGACTGCCTTGGCATGACAGGCGCCGATATAGGAAGTTTATTAGAACGTAGCGTACAAGCACTTGAGGCGGGTTGTAACCTGCTTATTGCAGCCAACCAACCCCGTGATCTTCTTTTAGATTGCCTAAACCAACTTCCTGCGCACGTTCATCAAGAAAATACGCCCTACATCAAGCAATTCAAGCAAAGCATGCGTCGATTTACAGAACAAGGCGACACACGAGCAGCTCGAGCTAGATCACAATTTCAACCAGCTCAAGCTGCAACATTCAAATCATCAGACATCAACCCGACGAAAACTATTTGAGTTTTGAGTGCTTTCGTTTGCATCACGAGCAGCTGGGCTAAAAAATTGGTTATACTCCATGCCAGCTGCTCCAGCACCAAGCATACAAGCACCGACAATAGCCACTACGGGATTCACTATCAGCGCGCCAACGAGAAGTACAACACCACCTACAGCACCACACATACAGAAAAAATTAAAATCAAACTGAAAATTAGCACCGCTATTTAAATCATTTTCTTGTGCATTTGAACTGCTTGAACTGCTTGAAATTATCGCATTTTTACTCGAACACTTCACCTTTTGTAATGCTTCAAAATTCAAAGTCAAAGGACTGTCTTCAGCTAAAACACTCGAGTTATACGTCGCTAAGGTTAACGAATCTAAACTTCCTGGTTTGCCATACTTTAGATGAGTATCAGACTTGTTATCATCTTCCTCTATATATAAATGAGGTTCATCCTTACTCAAGTCTGGATTTAAATGAAAGAATTCTCTTCCTCCGCTATATTGAGCAAAGCTTGTCCCACCACCTTGATTGATTTCGTCCAAGATTTTTTTAAATTCAGTATTGTCCTGATTGTGCTCATGAATGAGGACTGAACCAAAGGGAAATCTAACTACGTTCGTCATAAGTACACCTAATATAAAATTTGAGTTAAATTATTCTACCATATACAGACACAAAATAACAACACGTTGTTTGTTATTAATGCACGGCAAGGCGTGAATATAACTAATATTGCTCAACAACCGCTTGGTCAGAAAACGGGAAACGCTCGTGACCTATTTCTTGATAAGCTTCATGACCTTTACCTGCAATCAAAATAATATCATCTGATTCAGCTAATTGAAGCGCACGTTCAATCGCCTGCTTACGGTCTTCAATGCGTAAAACCTGAGGACCGGCTTCTAGTCCCGCTTGTATATCATCAAGAATTGCTTCAGGGTTCTCTGTTCGTGGGTTATCGCTTGTTAAAATTACATAATCAGCATACTCACCCGCAATACGCCCCATCACTGCGCGTTTTGACTTATCTCGATCACCACCGCATCCAAACACAACCAGTAAGCGCGATTTTTTTAACTCAGCGAGCGTTGAAAGCGCGTTTTCAAGCGCATCCGGTGTGTGCGCATAATCCACCAAAACAACCGGTGAGTCAGACACTTGCTCCATCCGACCGGGTGATGACACAAGCTTAGGCATAATAGCCAAAACATCAGCCAGAGCATAACCATAAGCAAGCAAGCTTGTGAGCACAGCCAAACTGTTATAAATATTAAAACGTCCTAACACACCTAAACGCAATTCAAAATTCCCAAAAACCGACTCAACATCAAGCACACTACCCCGCATTCCTAAACGCAAATTTACACCACGTACATCACATACTTGCTCTAAGCCATAGGTGAGTGCTTTACAACCGTCTGGAATTTGAGCCCGCATGATCGCTGCGTGGTCATCATCTTGATTAATAATGGCAATTTTTAACTCTGGAGACGCAAATAATTGTGCTTTTGCTGCAGCATACGCCTCAAGCGTTCCATGATAATCCAAATGCTCATGACTCAAGTTCGTATAAATCGCCTGCGTAAATTCAACGCCGTCTACACGCCCCATACAGAGTGCATGTGACGAAACCTCCATACATACTGTTTTGATATCTTCTTGAACATAATTATAAAAGAGCTGCTGTATATGTAAGGCATCCGGCGTGGTATTAAGAAGCGGTTTGAGCTCACCTACACACCCCTCACCAATCGTACCCATGTAGGCCGTTTTAGTATTTAATAACTCATGGGCTTGAGCTAATTGATAAGCTATCGTTGTTTTACCGTTTGTACCCGTAACCCCGGTCACACTCAACTTACGTGTTGGATTACCATAATATTCACATGCTAATTTACCCAGTGAAGCGGCTAGATTAGAATACGCAACACAGGGTATATCACACTCAGGTGGTGTGTAATTTTTAGGTTCATATACAATAGCTACAGCGCCAGCATCCACCGCTTGCTGAATATAATTTCTACCGTCTGATGCCGCCCCAGGGTAAGCTAAAAACACATCGCCTGGAGATACTTTTCGGCTATTATTTTGAAGGTTTTTGATTTTAATACCCGGAAGTATATTTAATATCATGAAGTTTGCGCCTCACCTACATCATCAGGTTCAACATCTAAAATACGTAGAGCAGCTTCCATGACTTTAGCAAATAACGGTGCCGCGACACGCCCACCATAATAAGAAATTTTACTCGGTTCATTGATCACCACAGCCACGACCAAACGCGGTTTTGAAGCAGGTGCTATGCCTGCAAAACTCGCTACATAACGTTTGATTTTATAACCGTCTTTACCTGCAATGCGTGCTGTGCCTGTTTTTCCTGCCACACGATAGCCGGGAATCGCCGCTTGTGTTCCTGTTCCTCCCCGCTTCACCACAGATTCCATCATATGTAAAACTTGTTTCGAGATTTCAGGAGACATCACGCGTTCCCCAAGCTCAGATGTCTCGGCATGCAATAAATGCACCGGTAATAAACGCCCCTCGTTTGCAAAAATAGCGTACATTTTAGCAAGCTGTAACGTCGTCATAGAAAAACCATAACCAAAGCTCAACGTTGCCAAAACAAACGGACCTGCCTCAAAAGCACTCACAATAGAACCATCACTTTCACCGGGATAGCCACTGGCTGTTCGATTAGCAATACCGCAACGTCTTAAAAAATTAATCAGCTGTTCAGGTGGGCTTGCCAAGGCCATTTTACTTACACCCACATTGCTTGAATGCTGTAGTACGCCTTCTACATTTAAAATACCGTAGCTCCGTGTATCACGAATAGCATGGCCTTCAACCATCATCCAACTCGGCCGTGTATCAATAATACTATCTGGCTTGAATTTTCCACTTTCTAAGGCGCTGGCAATACTAAACGGCTTCGTTACCGAACCTGGTTCAAATAAATCTGTAATTGCACGGTTACGATACGAATCTAACTCATATCGATCGCGTGCATTGGGATTAAACGATGGCCAATTGGCTACGGCAAGTACTTCACCGTCGCTGGTATCAAGCACAACGATTGAGCCCGATTTAGCACCAAACTGTGTGATCGTTTTTTGAAGTTCATGATACGCAAAAAATTGAATCCGTCGATCGATACTCAACTGAAGCGATTGCCCAGGTTTAGGCTCTTGAATCACCTCAAGTTCATCAATAATACGTCCCGTGCGGTCTTTAATAACACGTCGCTTGCCAGGAACACCGTTCAGCCAACCTTGATACGCAAGCTCCAATCCTTCTAATCCATCATCATCTATATTTGTAAAGCCAAGCAATTGTGAGGTGCTTTCGGCATCAGGATAATAACGTTTGAATTCTTGTTGAAAATTAACACCTGGAATGCCTAACACTTCAATTTGTTGAGCCAAAGCCGGTGTCAAATGACGTTTTAGATAAATAAAACCTCGTCGCTCGACACCACTTAAGCGCTCTGAAATTTCTTTTGATGTCATACCAAGTAAATGAGCTAATTGCTTTTGCTGTGCAGGTGTTGGATTGAATTTTTTAGGGTTGAGCCAAAGTGATTGAACCGGGGTGCTGGCAGCCAGTGCCGCGCCTTGTCTGTCGAGAATCATACCTCGAAAGGCAGGTGTATTCACAACACGAACACTACGTGCGTCGCCTTGGCCTTGTAAAAACTGGCGATCTAAGACCATGAGATCAACCATTCGCCAGATTAAAGCAATCAGAAGTAAACTTAAAATACATCCGAGCGTTATAAATCGCGCCCTATGGTTAAAGCTTTTAGTATGACCGCCGTTCACTCAGCACGCAAAGCAATGGTTCGCCGATGTGAAGGCGAGATCATATGCAATTTATTCGTAGCCAGTGCCTCAACTCGGGCGGGTGTTGCCAAACTTGCTTGCTCTAGAAGCAATTGCCCCCACTGTAATTGCAAATGATGTGTTCGTTGCTCTTCCATTTGCATTTGGCCGCACGTGACACGATGCAAATTAATCACATAAACCACAGAAAGTGCGCTTAATAAAACCAACAAAAGTAGCGCTGTTTGAAAGCCTAAGGCTTTAGAAACTTGGAATTTCGCCGAGCCTCCTTGAAACAAACGACTTTGGTTCATCACTTTCGCTGCCGCATTCATGATGTTTTCTCCCCTACTCTGAGTATTGCACTTCGAGAACGAATATTATTTTTAACTTCTTCATCACTGGGTTTAATCGCTTTACCTACACATTTAAAATTTGTTTTAAGCATTTCATTCATGACAGGAACGCCTTTAGGAAAACGGGGTCCTTCTGATTCAGTCCGCATAAAGCGTTTAACCAATCTATCTTCCAACGAGTGAAAACTAATCACAGCCAATCGACCTTCTGGAGCCAGTACTTCAAGACAACGTTTTAAACCTTTCGTTAAGTCTGTGAGTTCTTCGTTCACATAAATCCGAATAGCTTGAAACACACGTGTAGCTGGGTGTTTGTTTTTAGGCCAGGCTGGGTGTGCAAGCTTTACGATTTCAGCAAGCGCTGTTGTTGTTGTAATGCGCTCTTCTGTACGTGCGCACCCAATCGCGCGTGCAATACGTCGTGCATAACGCTCTTCCCCGTACTCTTTAAATACATCGGCCATAGCTGCTTCAGCAGTTTGATTAACAAATATTTCAGCGCTCATGTTTTGCGTTACATCCATACGCATATCCAATGGACCTGCACGCATAAAGCTAAACCCACGTTCGGCTTCATCCAATTGTGGTGAAGAAACACCTAAATCCAATAAAATACCTGAAATTTTGCCATGAACCCCGAGTTTTTGTGTTACTTCGTTTATATGAGCAAACGAATCATGAATAATTGTAAAACGCGGATCATCAGAAAAATGCGTGTCTGCATGTTTAATCGCATCTTCATCTTTATCTAAGGCAATTAAACGACCTTCAGGTCCTAAAGCATCAAGAATAGCGCGAGCATGACCACCTCGCCCAAACGTGCCGTCAATATAAATACCGTCAGGTACAATATTAAGTGCTTGAATCGCTTCTTCGAAAAAAACAGGTTGGTGTGTTCCTATCATGTCAGCACCTCATCACAGGAAAAGTGTTTGTAATTCATCAGGCAATCCTTCGCTTGATGCTTCTTCTTTAAGCCAAGTTTCGCGCTTGGCTTGCCAACTTGCTTCATCCCAAATCTCAAATTTATTACCTTGGCCTATCATCACAACCTTTTTATCTAAATTGGCATAATCCCTTAAAAGCGGTGGAAGTAACGTCCGTCCATTTCCATCTAACGTAATATCAGTAGCATGCCCAATCAACAAGCGCTGAATACGTCGCGCTGCGGCATTAAAACTAGGCAAACGTTGCAGGCTGTCTTCAATTTTTTGCCATTGCAACACAGGGTAGAGCAGTAGGCATGCTTCTTCCGTATCAATCGTCACAACGACCTGCTCACCTAACCCGTCGCGGTAGCGAGCGGGAATAGCGAGTCGACCTTTGCTATCCAGATTGATTGAATTAATTCCACGGAACATAAGCTTGCCCCTTGTGAGGTATCGCCCCACAATCCTCCACTTTTTTGCTATATTAAACCACTTTCTTACACTATAGAACAGCTTTGAAGAAACTCAAGTTCAAAACACCACTATTTGCTCAAGTCTCATAAAAACATTGCAATTGATGATGATTTATTAACTATATTGAATATTACGGGAGGGGTGATATTTTTATAATCATGATCACTTCCCTGGCGTCATTGTTGACAACAACGCCAAGAAAGAAATTACTAATACTGCATTGTCGATGACAGAAGGCTACTTGGATCAACTGAAGTATTACTTTGCTCTTGCTCTATTTTTTCTAAAGAATCAGAAGAACTAAAAAAGTTATTAATATGATTGAGCTGCTGATCTTGAGAAAGCTTGTAGGTATGGTAGCTTAACTCACCAAAAATTAATGAAGTGTAACCTGCAGCTAAAGCCATCACGACACCACTTACCGCCGTAGGCAAAGCGCCGGCAGCAATCGATAGCGGTATTGCTGCAATTGAAATGACAGCCACTGCAAGCGCTAGCGTTGCGAATACACCTTCTCCAATCGACTGGAGCATTAAGTGATTCGTCGTCTTGTGGTGACTCAGGGTGTTGTTAAGCTTCCTAAGATACCCAGGCTCAAGACCATCATTCATATCCTGTGTGTCGGCTATTTTTTTGTTTGCCTGTAACGACAAACCATGCAAGATTTCATTTAAATCGTCAGCCGGGCGATCATAATCTTGATTAAATAAATGATATAACTCTTCAATCGACGCCTGAAAAGCAGCAAGCTTCTTCAGTTCCTCAGCGTTCATCACCACATGTGGTTCTTCGACTGATTGATTTATTTTCATTTTATCAAGCTCTTTTTGGTTATATACAGTAGTTTTAAGCTGTGAATAAAAAAATAAAGGCATGAATTATCTCCTAAAAACTTCAAAGAACACATTATACCCCAAGTAAAAAAAAAGATCTAGATGTCTACTCAGTGGACACATTATGATATACCCTGGCCAAACATTTAGTTACGATGTTAATCTACTAAGATTGCTGTATTCATAAATGAAGATAATCTTTGGAGGTTACATGCACGCCATAAAATGCCTATTACCCACCCTGCTGTTATTTACATGCCTGGATTTTATATGGTTAGGTTTTATAGGTAAAAATCTATATTTAGATAATATTGGCTCTCTGCTCTTAATGAACGGACAAACCATCACACCTCGACTGATTCCGGCCATAGGCGTATATCTCTTATTTTCTACAATGATATGGTTTATTGTTTTACCGCTTGCTCAACAAGATATCACTTTATCTTTCGTGTACGGCGCATTACTTGGTTTGGTCGTGTATGGCATTTATGACCTAACTAACCTCGCGACCCTTCAAGCCTGGACCACCCAAATTGCGCTCATCGATTCGCTATGGGGAATGTTTATATGCGCTGTAACCAGCGGTTTTTGCGCTTTTTTAAATAAACTTATGGCTTAGTTTTTAGCTTTAGTATACCAAGGCATAAAACATGAGGTTGATTCCATGTAGGCTTTATAATCCTTTCGTTTTTTAAGCGACTGTGCTTCAGTCATTGGAATCGTCCCAAACCACATAATACAAAAAAGGGTTGTAATCGAAAGTAGTGACAGAACGCCAAACCCCATACTTGCCCCCATAAGCGAGAATCCAAGCCATATCACACATTCAAAAAAATAATTTGGATGGCGAGAATAGCGCCAAAGCCCATGGTCCAAAACTTTCTTTTTACCCTGCTGCTTATGAACATGAAGCTGATAATCTGCAATCGCTTCCCCAGAAATGCCGATAAGAATCAAAATAACGCTAAAAAATCTTATCGCATTCATATTTTGCACATATTGCAGCATAAAAAAAGGCAGCGCTATCACCCAGGCCAGTAAGCCTTGCAACAGATACTGCCCTAAAAACCCCAGCGCTTTGCGCTTCCAATCACTCGCTAAGGCTTCATATCTTGTATCACGATGGCCTTTGATACCTCGTGTAAATAACAAAAACAGGGATAACCGCACACCCCAAGCCACAAGCAGGGCGGCTGCTATCCAAGTTAGCGCGCTTGCATCTCGTAAAGATAAATAGATAAGACCCATAGCACAAATATTGAGTCCCCAGAAAATATCAATCAATGCTGGATTCTTTGTTTTTAAATAAATGCCCCACGCGACAAGCATAAGGCATAAACTAAAAAACAAACTACTCAGCAAAATCATGTTCATGCTCTTGTTCAATAGCAACAGCCAGAGCACCTTGCCCAGCGTGAAGCTGAATAACGGCCGATACAGGTAAAATTCCAGATGATTTTAATGCAAGCTTTTGTTCGAGTACAGACTCTAACTCCACGGCATTCGCATGGTTATCTGAATGCAAAATGCTAAAGCGTCGAATTGGATTTTGCTCATGCTTTTCCCGAATCATCTTGAAAAGCTTATCTAACTGCTTAGGCAAACTCATGGCATTGCCAAGTAAAACACCGGCGCCATCTTGATTTATACCAACGATAGGCTTAAATTTCATGGTTTGAGCAACCCAAGCTTTTGCTCGACCAAATCGACCACTTTTAGTCATGGCATCACAGTCATTTAATAAAATAAAAACATCTGTATCTTTAATCAACTGCTGTGCTTTTGTTAAAATCGTCTCAACACTTAAGCCTTTCTTAGCCATATCTGCAACCGAGGAAACAATCCAACCATGTGCACCTGACGTTGTGCGACTATCAATGACCGATATATTACTAAACTCACTCGCCAAATTTTTAAATGCTTGATACGTAGCGCTCATTTTGGAGCTAATAGCAACAACAATCACATGCTCATGTGTTTTTGAAAGCCAAGCAAACGATTCTTTAATCATGCCTAGCGAAGGGCTCGCCGTTTTTGGATACTCTGAATGTGACTGCATTCTCGACGCTAAATCCGTTTCATCAATCGTTAATCCATCGAGCATCACTTGCTGGCCGTGTGTAATTGTAAGTGGAATACAATGAATTGCATGTTCATCCAAAATAGCTTGAGGAATATCAGCGGAAGAATCCGTGACAATGGCAATCCCACCTTTGGATTGATTAGCCTGATATTGCATCATCATGTTTTCAATTTTTACTTCCGTCACATCAGCATACGTCATAATTTTTTTGAATAATGCTTTAGAATCATTTGTATGAACATGAACTCGGCTTTGACCATGTCGATAAAGATTTAAATTACAATCTCCGTGTGCAGCTAAATCACTTGATAACTGAGATTGCTTATCTTCAGAAATAGTCAACGTAATTTGAACGCAATAACTATAATTAGGTTTGGTTTCCCAATGAACGGATTCGCAATGGTCGGAAACCGAAACATCGTCTTCAACATCTGGAATCACACGATCTTTTTCTACATGACATAATCCAGCAATAAAACCTGTAAGCCAATAATGTACACCCATAGCACCGGCATCAACCAGCGACGTATCTTTTAGATAGGGATTATCGACCGATGTTTTGTCTAACCGCGTCGAAAGCAAGTCGCTTAATGCACCAAAATCATTTTCAGAAAGCGATAGCGTTGTGAGCTTCGTCATACCAAGCGCAACACTTTCAAGATAAGAAATTAATGTTCCCGAAACAAAATCATCTATTTTCTTTTTGGATTGCTGGCTTGCGGTGAGCAAAGCCTGTGCGAGTCTAGATAGATTGAGATCAATAGCCATATCACATGACAAGCATTCGGTAAAATGCGATAAGAACATTGAAAACATCATGCCTGAATTACCACTTGCCTTCAAAAAAACACTTTGGGTATACGATTCAAGTAGATTACTGTATGAATCACCAGTATTTAAACCATCGGCAGCACCTTTAACGGTACGAAACAAATTCGAGCCCGTATCATTATCGGCTACAGGAAAGACATTGATACGATTAATTTTTTCTAAATTGGCTTTTAATGAACTTTCAGCAAGTTTCAAAGCGTTTTGTAAAAGACGAGACATAGTCATAAAAAAATTCACCTCGGTGGTATTTATATATTTAAGTAAAGCTCTCAAGAGTTGCACCCACAGCAACAGCCTCAATCAGCATAATAAAATCGGGACCCTGGTGCTTGGCACTTAGGATCATCACGGCATATTCTAACAGCTAATTTATCAGCAAGCTCGGATAAAATTTTGATACGTTAGAGGATATTAGATTTTTACTTCAAAAGTGTAAATATATTTCAGACTTCGGATTTACTCTTGGCGTTTTTATTTCAAAAAAAACCAAGAGCAACGCACTTTTAAAGTATCATTTCTTCTCCGTCATAATCCGTATTTTCCGTATCTTCCGTATCTTCCGGGAACAAAAGAAGGCCTTCATTGCGGAGATTGACTGAATCCTCATTCCTACCACCAAAAAAACTTTGGATATTATTGAGTTGATGATCTTGTTCGAGTTTGTAAGTATCGATACTCTTTTCCCCAAAGTATAAAGCCACAAAGCCTGAAGCTGCTGCCATCAACAGGCAACACACCCCTATTAATATCGTTGCCATACCAGCATAAATCGATACAGACAGTGCGGCCACGGCTAAAAGAGAAAGCGCAAGAGCAAGACCCGCGATGACCCCAGCTTTAAAATAATCCTGCTTCAAGTTATCGTTACTTTTATGATTATTCAATAACCGACCAAGAAAATTAAGTTCACTGGGTACTGTATTATTTTCATAATTTACTCCCATGCCCATTTCTATTTTAGTCTTCGCGAAGACAGATAAATTATGCAGTCTTGTATTTAGAGCCTCAGCTGGAACCCCATACTCACGATTGAATAAATGATATAGTTCCTCGATAGACCGTATAAAATTTTGGAGCTTCTGTTTATCTTCAGCAGATAAAGTCGTGTTTTTAGCAGCGTTGCTTATAGCGCTTCTATCTTGCTCTTTTTGAACAGCAATATCTTTATCTATCTGCGAGTATAAAAAGAAAGGCATGGGGTATTTCCTCCAAAACATCAAGTACGGATTATGGCCTGCAGTATACCGCAAGCTCAATATATAATCAACAAGACTATATAATCACCTGGACTTCACAGCTCTCCCCAAAACAAAAAACGACCTCCTATACCGCCAATATAAACAACACTATTTGTAAAAAACAACCTCTCCGCTGGATATATCATGGTTCCCACCAATAATGCCGCATTCTCCGGACTCTATGAGCTCTTTTAAAATAGGACTACGCTCCGTAATTGCCTGAACCGTTCTTTGTATACTAAGAGCCGTTACTTTTTCTACAAACTCATCATTACTTGAGGTGCGATTTTCAGTCACTGTTTTTTCAGCGTTGATAGCCGGTTCTATTTTGCTTAATAAACCCGTCAAATGTCCCATTTCCACATGATCACAAGCACCTTTGATTGCGCCACATTGCGTATGACCTAACACGACAATTATTTTAGCCCCCGCAACTTTACAACCAAACTCCATGCTGCCTAAAATATCATCGTTAATAATTGTACCTGCAATACGCACACTAAAAATATCGCCTAAGCCCTGATCAAAAATTAACTCGGCCGATGTTCGAGAATCGATACAACTTAAAACAACAGCGCACGGATGTTGACCATCTGATGTTTCATTTGCTTGCTGGAGCAAATTACGATTAACTTTTAAATTATTAATAAATCGCTGATTTCCTTTTTTTAATAAATCTAATGCGATTTCAGGTGTCATGGCGTCTTGCATTGCTTTCGTTAATGTTTTCATAATTCACCTTTTTATTTGATTGAATATGTTTATACTTTAGGCTTTCCTGGCGCGTAATGCCAAAGCGTCTTAACCTCATCAACCGCCGATCGAATCATCGCCTCTGATTGCAAGCCCCCTTCTATATAAGACAAACCTTGAAGTAGCCAGCCAGCTAACTCAGGCTGAGACAAACGATAAAAAACACGATTACCCTCTTTACGGTGCTTAACAATTTTTTTGGCTTTTAACACAGACAGGTGCTGAGAAACCGTCGAATGACTGGTTCCTAATATATCCCTCAAGCTGTTCACATCTTGCTCGCCGGAATACAAATCCTCAATAATTCTGATTCGATTCGGATGAGACATTGCGCCTAAAAATTCAGCCATTTTTTCCGCGATTAAAATTCTAGAAGGCATGTTAATTCCAATATTTAGTTATTCTAATATACCAAAATACAAATACTTAGTTATACTAAGATTCAGTTATTCCGCTGTCAACTTAAAGTTTAGGATATTATTTATAATTTTTCAGAAAATATTAGATTTAAATTATTTGAAGTACATCAAGGCTCTAGGCAATATCTTTCCCTTTTTAACAATTCCCCCATATTTTATAAATATCTTGCGCAATTTTTTCAGCAGGTTCTGAACTTGAATCATAAAGTGTATCAAAGCTGCATTTAGGGCTGATATTATTTTCAACTAAGGGGCTTATAAGCCCTATTTTTTCGACTATTTCGTTTGCCTCATTAAAATTAGTACAAAATGGGATCATTGCTTGTATGGCCTCTTCTATCTTTAATTGCCCTATATTTATATTTTTTGAATCATCAACAGTTCCAAAAAGCTGAGCGTATTGCCTAAATGGGAAAGACTCATCCCTTATATTTTCTAGATCATCATTAATTATTGCTTGTCGATTACGTTCAACCATTCGAGAAGATAATTGATTAATTGAACAATGGATTAATGCTATGTGTAAAGAGCCAATAAGATTGTGTTGTATCAATTTTTCTTGAAAAAGGTCTATCCTGTACTGGCTTGAACGTCCCGGATGAGGAACAACATCTAAAATAGTGGGAACACCTTGCAATGAATTATTGATCGCTAAAAGACACATATTTTCATAAGCAGTCATAGATAGCTGATTATAATAGCTTTTAGCAATCACACGAAGTGTAGTCACAGCTTTTTTTTCAATTAAAAATTCTGAACCAAATGTCTCTTCAAGCATACGTTCAAACGTACTTTTATCCCAATCAAGCGTAAGTGCTATTTTTCTATTGTTTATATCAACCTGTTTATCTAATATTCCATGACAAATTTCATCGACCGTAAATATAGCATGTAGATCCGTTAGGTCAGGAAATTGATTTTTATTCTCATTAAAATACTTGAAAATTTTTTCAAAATTATGCCCTTCAAGTCTTTCATAAGCAGCATCTGTCCCATCAATTTTCAAATCGCTGATTAAATTTTTTAAGACGTTACAAATTGTGGTTTTTCCTGAAGTTGAAGTCCCATATAAAAAAATAATAATAGCTGGATTTTTTTCAGACAGTTTAGTTTTTTTCATCATTACACTCTCTTTTTCCAGTATTATATTGTATTCCTACTGATGTTATTTTCAAAAGTACGTTGCTGAACGGTTACACTTTGCAATAAACTAACCTCATGGTCAGTCAAAAACATACAATCAAGCTTCAATATCTCTATGATTAGCATCCATCTCTTTGCAACACGTACTACAGCAAACTTACGGTATCCAAAAAATATTTGCCCAAACATATAAAAATATCATGCCAACCGTAGGGATGATAATAAACGCTAATATATTATAAATACCTATCCGATTTTCTGACGAAGCATCATAAAAAATCTTGAATTTTTTCCATTTAAGATACAAATAATTTTTTAATCTCATGAGTAAATTATCCTTAATTAAAGCTCGAGAGTCTCCGAGCGCTTACGTTTTTTATCCAACTCACCAGGAACAGACAAATCTTCATCCTGAGAGGCTTGTGATTCAAATATCGAAAAAGATCTCAAATTACCTCCAGCTAAATAAGCTTCTGCTTGTTCTGTTTGAATATTTGCAAAAGCACCTGCCTGAACTAATACATCACATACGGCAGCATGTTCGCCTTTAATAGCCCAATCTAACGGTGTATGTGCACACGCATCTTCTTGATTCAGTAATTCAGGCATGTTTTTAAGAAGACTGTTGACAATATGGCACCGTCCATCAAGAGCGGCTTGATGGATTAAATAACTACCTGTGTAAACACGATCTTGAGCTCCGGCATCAAGTAATAATTCGACCATTTTATACTGCTGGGCTTCGTACGCTAAGCGTAAAGCAGCTTTGCCATGTACATCTAGGTATTCAGGCC
Source organism: Legionellaceae bacterium (assembly GCA_029210265.1). Lineage (GTDB taxonomy): Bacteria > Pseudomonadota > Gammaproteobacteria > Legionellales > Legionellaceae > JAALKW01. The sequence continues at coordinate 131,067 of JARGNP010000001.1, read as the reverse complement.
AATCAACTACCGTGTTGACATCTTGACCTTTTTTGATTAAATCCAAAACTATATTTTTATAGCCTCTTCGTGCGGCTAAAATCAGTGGATATCGAGCCGATGCAAACTCCCCTGTCTCCAATATCATATCGATTGCGGTATGTTCATACCAGCCATCTCGATGTTCCTTCAAACGAGGATGATCATCAAGCAGGCGTTCAATTGCTGTGACCGTAGCGCATTTCGTCGCTAAGAAGATTAAGCGCTGCCCCAGAAAATAATCAACACGTGCTCCCGCATCCAATAAAAACCCCATCTCGAAATAATGTTTTGACTCAAAGGCCCATTCCACAGCTGTTTTACCATGACTAGGATGACCTGGATTATGAATAGGATCATCTAATCCTACACCGCGCTCAACAAACTTAAATACACTGGGCGCTTTACCCATCGTACTGGACCATTTTTTGGGTGCCACAAGAGCTATTTGCGAACGATGACTCAGCTGAATATTATGCGATGCCGCGCTGCGCGCCAAATACTCAACCATGTCTGGCCAACCTGGTTCCCACGACATTTTCCCAGGATCAAAACTATCCTTCACCATACGACCGGAGGCTAAACCGATCCACCGGTTAATAGCTGGTTTGTTTTCTTTCCAAAAATTAGGATTTAATTCAGAAAATAATTGTATAACATCCAATCTACCGTCCCTGACGGCCCTATCACATATATAATCACCGCATAAACGGGTGTCAACGGCCCCTCGTTCCATGAGTATTTTCAAATGTTTCAAACTTCCCCGCTCATACACCCAGTGAAGTACCGTCTTTCCATGACTTTGATGGCCAAGCCGATGCGTTGCTACATGAACGTTCGCACCTTGTTCAATTAAATATTCAAAACCTTGACCAAACGCATAGCGAGCGGCCAACAGTAAAGGCGTTTCACCCTCTTTGTTTTTTTGCTCTAATAAATTCAAATCCTTACTTATTAACGCTCTGACAATCGTAAATCGACCATCTTTCGTTGCTTGATGGATGAGATGGTTATTGACTAAAACGATCATAGCCGTAACAGTTTGATTACCTCGGCTCTTGGTTTTTCTATATTGGTTGTTTATGCCTGTGTCGATAGCGCCCGCTTCAATTAATCGATGAACAACATCATAATAACCACGCGCATAAGCCCAATGCAGAGCCGTTTGCCCATGGTCTGGAGCGCCAGGGCAATGCGTTGCCGCATTTAAATTAACTCCTTTTAAAATCAAATATTGAACGACACTAAGATTTCCATAACTCGAAGCCCAAATGAGCAAGCTTTGCTCATACATATCGACTTTATTGAGTACTAAAGGATTACTATCAAGCAAGTATTTAATATCGTTCTCTTGACGAATTCGATCCTCATCAAAACGATCTTTTGTGGCAATACGCCTTAATATCTCGCGGATTTGTTCGTACATGATGCAGCGCCTTTCTGCCTAAAATAAAGACATACTATAGCATACGTAAAAATATAATCATTGCTCTTGTTGATTAAGTTATTGATGTGCAACTATATAATCCTAGAACACTCACGACGCTAATAAAGTCCTTATTTCATTTATTTTATGTTTATATCGTTGATATGTTTTTTCTCCTGCGGAGTTTCGAACCAATAACCAAGCTTCTTGGGCCGAGTGAATTTTCGGTTCACCATCATGAGCATAATCAATATTAAACTGGTTATATTGGCATGATTCATGCGCAACCGTGGTGGCTTCTCCTCTTGATTTGTGTTGTTTTTTTTCCAACAAATATGCTTTATGCTTTTCTATCACATCGGCATACGTCAAGCGCTCTCCATCAGCAAGCTTTGCTTTTAACCACTTTTGAACATAAGCACTAAAACCCGTGAACTCTGGAATATGTTCTTGAAAAAAAGCACGCGTTATAAGATCGCTTTTATAATTCACAACATACCTATCTAAACTCAAGCCTAGATCACTATCCGGCTTGCCGTGATTTTTCCTATTGTGTTTGGTTTGAACCATTTGACCTGTTTGTAAAAAAAGCTCAATGCGATCATTAAGATCTTGTTTTAATCCTACGGTAGAAATACCTACTTCTCTACAAAATTTAATCAACGCTTGTTTATCATAATAATGCTGTCTAAACACATCAGCCGATAACAACCGCGTCAACGGTATGTTTGTAGCCCCAAAACCATGCTGACTAATATAGTGCTTAATTGCTTGTGCATCCTGATTATTGATAAGCATCTATTTTCATCCTGTGTTAGCAAAATACGCTTGCTGCTCTAATCGATAGAGAACATGATGTCTTAGAGGACTTTCTTCTGTTAATTTAGGATGATTAAAATTATCGTTCACATCATGATGTAACCCAATTTTTTCCATCACACGCCTTGAGTTTTGATTTTTTACTGTTGTAAACGACACAATTTCAGGTATATCCAACACACGAAAAGCATAATCCAAAACAGCTTGAGCGCCTTCAGTTGCAAATCCTTGCCCCCAATGCTGAGAAGCCAAACGCCAACCAATTTCCACTGATGGTGTAAAATGCGCTTCAAAACTTGGACAAAGCAAACCTATAAATCCAATACACTCATGTGTATCTTTTCTTTCAACAGCATACAAGCTAAACCCGTGCTTATGATCATGATCAACTACTTTTTGGAGAAACTGATGTGTTTCTTCAGGCGTAAGCGTACTAGGAAAATATTCCATAATTTTAGGATCTTGATTGATCAGAACCATGGAGTTTAAATCATCATCCGTCCACGTACGTAATATTAAACGCTCTGTTTCAATAATAATTTTCATAAGACCTACTTATAAGCTTTATATGCAGTTAAATTGCCATCTTTTTACATATTACTCATATATCCTATATCTCACCATCCCCTACGACTTAATCAGCTTACGATACCTAACGAGGCTCTCTCTTTAGCTAACCGAAATACAAAATCATACGCCAGCTCAAGATAACAAAGAGAATCAGTCCAACGTATCTTCGTTGTGATGATTGATCTTGCCCTAAAAATCATCACCTTTGACTGGTTACAAAAGAGCCGTTAAGGTACAATTGCTCATACAATATTGATCCATCATTGATTTTCTTCGCTAATTTAACCAATACAACGCGCCAAAAACCGCCATAATTCAGGCAAATATTTATTTGGAAACATTTTACTTATGACTATAAAAATAAAGAGCATCCCTGCATTATTGAAATATTTTGAAAATAGAGACCCGACTATAGTAGATAACCTTGTTTTTAACTTAGCGCATCCCGATACAGCTGCTGATGTATTTGTATTATTAAATGAAAAATATCATGTTATTGTGTGGCCATATTTAAAAAAAGACCTGATTAACAATATTACAAACCTTTCTGATTTTATAAATATTTTAATCTCTTTAGAAATCAGCATTGCTGAAGTTTTTATTGCTGAGCTTCAGCTTTCATTTGTAAATCATGATAAAAAACAAGATAACCTAAGGGAGCTTTCACTATCTGATATATTAACTTTATATCAGCAATTAAAAACACTGCCAAATGGATACAGAATATTTAATTCTCTTCTTAACAACCTAGATCAAACGCTTCTCATCACGATATGTATGCGTATAGAACAGCTAGACTTACATAAACAATCAGCAGACATGGCGTTAAGTTTTTTTGATGCTCCCGAAATAGAAGAAGCCACACAACTCAATTCCGAGCTGGCTAATATAATAGAAAGTCTTACCACACACCCTACCTATATCTCTCCTGTTGGTACTGAATATATTTTAGCAATACTTTCTTATCTAAATGAAGAGTTTCATCGACCGAATGACTTTTATCTCGTGAGCCAAGCTTTAATGCCGCTATTAATCAACCTTGATGCGTACGTTTTCAGTCAATGTTTACAAATTTTACCTGATGATGCGAAAACAATATTTATTCGGTGCTGTGGTGAAAATATTAGAAATATTGTTAAAACGCGTTCAGATCACATCCTCATTTTGTCAGAATTATTTGAAGTGAGAAGCACTGCATCCAATGCTCACAAAATGTACTATCAATGTATGGGTGAAAATATCTCTAATTTAATGACAGATTCAAAAGCATTACCTGAGTCTAAAACAGATGATTGTGAATCTCGTAATGGATTACATCTATAGCATAATAACAATAAAAAACATTTTTTTTCGGATAAATAATGCCCTATAAGACCATACAAGAATCGTTAGAAGCAACAGACACCATAACATGGGAAGACTTAGGATCTGGTAATTATAATCAAACGTTTATATCTACCGAATTTATGAGTTCTGAAAATTTTACAGGCCCATGGGTGCTAAAAGAACCTAGGGTAAGCTCGGATTCCGAAGAGAATGCATTAAATACAACTGACCGAGCAATAAGAAAATGGAACCTTCATAACCCTGAATACCCAGCGCATAAAACCTCCGAAGGCTGGTGGGTGATACCTTATTTTGGGGCAATACCGGCATCTGATCAACAAATTTCAGACAAGCTTATCGAAATTTATCAAAATACAGGCAATATTATTACAGATGCTTGTGGTCAGAACAATTTTCTTATACACCAAGGCACCGTTATTTGTATTGATGTCGATTTTTCTTTACGCCGCGGTTCATTTGCAAGCGATCCATGGCTTGAAGGAGAGCTCTTAGCCAATATAACCACTTATTTAGGGGGCTGGCGTCACGTAAAACCAAAAACCACCGCCATGATCCGAACACTTTTATATTTAGACCAACACCTACTTACAAAGCCAATTGAACAAGACCCTACGATTACAAAATCATGCATTGCAGAGTACATGCATATGCAATTAACAGACTTAATGCATGCCCAGGCCATAGGTCCAATTGAATTTCGATTTATGGTTCAATTTATAAAACTGCATAAACAATCACTGCTTGATTGCGTGGGAGCAAGCGGTTATACGCTCCTTCATCTTGCCGAAAGCCTAGGATATGAACAAGAGCGCTTATATCTTCTGAAACAAGGCGTGGAGCAAAATATCGCGATACCTACAGCAATTCCTAAGCAAACGCACCTGATACATATTGCGGCAAGCACAGGCCAAACTACGGTCGTTAAAAAGCTCATGTCACAAGATAGAACACGACTTAATGCCCTAACACCTCTCAATGAAAGCCCCTTATTAATCGCTGCATCTCGAGGCTATCATGACCTCGTCACTTATCTTATGGCCTCAGGTGCTGATCTCAATTTAGCAACTCAACATCCCCAGCATCATTACACCGCTTTAGATTGGGCTATTACCCATGGTCACGTCAAAACAGTTCAGCTGCTCGATAGTGTCGGCGCTCAAGCCAATTACGATCATGTCAAGATCAAAGACAGAAATCTAAAGCAGTTGATTAAAGCTGATAAATTAAGTCATATTCAAATACTCATTCAACACAACCCGGTATTACTTAACCAAATGGATGAGGCGGGTTATTTGCCAGTACAGATAGCATCAAAATATGGCCAAACTAATATTTTACGCTATTTTCTTGATCTAGGCGCTAATTTAAATCACGTGACACCCGACAAGCAAAACAAATATCCCGAAATCATCCATCCCAACATGACAGCGTTTGAGATAGCTGTATCAAAGAATCAATATCGCTGTGCCATCCTATTATTAGACAAAGGGGCAAGCATCCCCCAAGCAGTTCCGGGTAAAAATCACCTAATACATCTTGCCGTAAAAGCCGGAGATACCGCACGCGTTCAGAAGCTGATTACACATGATAGCAGTCTACTTCATGCTTTAAGCTATGCTCGTAAAACCCCGCTAGACTACGCACGCAGACACGGTCATTCTGATATCATTTTACTCATCGAAAATGCTTTGCAATTGCAGCAAATCGTTCAATCAGATGCAGATGCAAACACAAGCACTGCAACAGCTACATCAACCACACCCAGTTGGTGCGCATATTTAACCCATGCCTTATGGTCCTCACAAAAAAAATCAAACAGTTATGCCAAGACAAAAACTGACCAAACAACAGGAGAGTCGTTACCTATGCTTGAACATATCAAGCGCTCCTGAGCTTATGCACGCTTACGCTTCGTCATTATTTTTCTGTATAATTCCAAAAAATTATATTTAATATCCAGATTCAATTCTTCTGAGGGCTGCTTACTATCATGTTTCCATTGTTTCATACACCTAAAAAAAACTTACCGCAAGTACATAAAGATGATTTGATGACCGTGAGCTTCTTAGACAAAGGAACATTTGGAGAAGTTCATTTTGGATGCTTAAAAGGTGAGCCTGTCGCAATAAAAAAATTGATTAATAAATCCCATGCTGAAAAAGAAGCAGAAATTAATTTGCACGCCTCTCTATCTCACCCCAATATTATATCTGCATTAGCGCGTTATGACAGTCCAGATAAAGATGTCTACTTAGTTTTAGAATTTATGAACAGCAAAGATTTATTGTATAGCTTATCTCACAGTGAACAAAAAACAATGCTTTCTTTACGCATGCGTCTCTCAATCATAAGAAGCATGATTGACGCACTCACCTATTTACACGAAACGATGCATATCTTACATCGCGATATCAAGCCTGAAAATATTCTTTTAAATCATCATATGGAAGCCAAGCTATGTGATTTTGGACTTTCTTCAACGATAGAAAACTCAAAATATCTGCCATCGTCTGGCACAACTTATTATATAGCCCCCGAGTTACTAGAAAGTAGAAGATTTCATAACACACAAACGACAGACAATTATGCTTTAGGTGTGACAATATTTGTTCTCATGACCATTTGTTCCCCTAAAGGGATACACAAAATTGATATAATCAAAGAAATAATGCTTCAAGTGAACGCTGTTCCTCAAGACATAGCAAAAGCACTTAAAAATCTCATACTCAATAGTACAGCAACCAATCCAAGTCACAGAATGTCGCTCTCCGATATGTCAAAATTAACCGATGCAATCACACGATTATTAAATACAACACAGCCTCTTGTTCTTGCGTCAGATACGAACCCACTTACTTCGATACTCATTCCGGACGATATCAGATTTTCGACGGAGCTGAACTCAGAAGTTATTTCAGAAGTTGTTGAAGCACGCGAGCAGCCGGAAGAAAAAGAAGAAAAAAACGATTGCATCTGTGTTATGTCTTGATATTGGCTTGTTATTGGAAGATGTCTAGGACAGCTAAGACATCTTCTGAGGACCGGGCTTTTGTATATCTTCTGTCGTTGCATCTGTTACGTCTTCTGATTTGATGGCTTGAAGCTGTTCTCTCATGCTTTGTGTACATTCGGCGTGATTACTTATACTTGTAACATAAGACTCTGCGCTTATATTTAAACTTTCTCGCCCCCTAAGCCAGGTAGCTATCGCCGTAATATTACCAACAATAGGCTCTGCAAGTTGCCTAAAAATACCCGGGCCATTTTCAGAATTTGTAAGGCAAACAACGCCTTGATATGCTCCATCTGTTTCTAACCGAACGGTGGCTAAATTTCGAAACGTCTCACAATCACCCCAATGAAAAAGCGTTTTACTTCCATCTGAATTATTTTGTATTCCCACCCCCAATCCCCAATACAGTTGATCAAGCACGTCAGCTGAGACACCTGCTTCAACACCTATACTATCTCGTCCACCCCCTAAATTATTTGAACTCACACACATCGTTTCTTGTATAAACGTGTCACGCATACAAGCCACTAAAAATTTCGCGTAATGTTCAGCTGTAATAAACAACGAAGCCGCAGGATTAACAGGATAAGTATGGCCTTGTGCATCCACTTCACTTGCACGAGGAAAATGACTACGTTTGTCACGAACGCCTTCTGCATTATGCCCAACAGCAAAACGCTTTTTTTCTTCAGAAACATCTTCAGGTTGATAAAAGTATGAGCTTTGATAAATACCCAGCCGTTCAAGCGCTTGCTTAGCAAGCTGTTCTAACGATTGCCCTGAAATCTCTTGTATGACATCACATAAAAAACAATACGCTAGACCCGAATAATTAAACTGCGTTTGAGGTTCGGCTTGAAATGCCTCAGGCATCCAGTTCGGCAAGCCTGTTTGATGAGATAAAATCATCCGAGCCGTCAGCTTTTGATATTGCGGTGTTTCTCGGAGCTCACGTGGACCAAATCCTTTATTAGATATATGACATAAAGGCGTATCCAAATTCATCTCACCTCGTTCCACCATTTTTAGAACAATATAAGCAAAGACAGGTTTACTTAACGATGCTGCTTCAAACACGCTATCAGGCGTTACGTGTTGTTTTTCGCCGCAAGCTAATTTCCCCGCTTCAAACGTATGAATATCACCACTATCTAAAACAGCAACTGAAGCACCCACCCCATGATTATTTTGAATCAACTTCTGTAATAACATATAAGGCAGTGCTTGTTCTAATGCTTCATTCCATGCAATAAATTGATGTCCGTACGCACCTTGATGCAATACTATATCTAGTTTATCAGCTAGCTCCTTGGCATATTCAAGATTTGCATTTGAAGCGGCATAGTTAGGATGTTCAAACTTACCACAGCTCAAATATATATTGCTTTCTGTTTCTAACCGTTTTGAACTCGGCATACGGCTTAAGATTTCTCGATTATCCGGCGAAGGCGATTGCGCAATCACCGCTCCAAATAGATCGCTATGCTGTAATCCCATATAAATACTTGCCGTTCCACTTAAACTCGACCCAATCATGATTCGATGACTTGGATCATCAGGTATATTAATTTCATAATTTAGTTTTAGCTGGGGTAAGAGCTTATTTTCTATAAAAACAGCGTATTGCTCTATGCCATGCTTATAATCAATCAGCCGTTCGCCCATACCGGGTAAATTAGCCGAAGGATCTTGATTAAACACCTTCATCTCTTCTTCAGATAAAGTTGTTTTTAGTCCAGGCAAGGTATGTACAAACACAAGTGCTGTATTCGGCGATAGTTTATGTTCCTCTACCATTTTTTCAAAGTTTTCGAGTATGCCTGTAATTAAATACGGTATGCCATCGTTGATCACAATCAAATTATCTACTTGACCCGAAGCCGGTTTAAACACCTGTATATCACGTGTAAAATGAGCATACGGTGACGTTGGATCAGAAGAATAGAATAAATCATCGTTATATTTTTCTGTCACAGGTGCATTGCTACGATGAAGAGCGCCTTCTTTATCTGAATACAACGTCGCGTGATACTTAAAGTGACCTGAATCACTCTTAGCCTCTGTACTCAATAATCTAGGCCAGTCTACAGGCTTAACTTGAAGATGAGCCAGGCTTGTATCATCACTTACACGGAATACGCATTCTGGACCACCAAACCCAGGGTAAGAAGATATATGCTGACTATATTCATCTTTATACGGAACCTGTGGTATTTCAGTAAAATTAACCTCATTGCTACTTATCGCCTCAAATGCTTGATTAAAAAAAGGTGGACCCTCAGGAACGGGTTTAATGCCATCATAAATGGGCTCTACGTGTATATAGCTATACACAATGATTGCATCTTTCGGCATGTTGTCTACACGCCACATGATTCCGGTATCAGAAAGCTCTGTTAATACTTGCCTACCGTCTGTCGCGCCATAGCCATGATAATCCCCTTGGAGATATACGTGCTTACCATCAACAAGCTCATCTTTAGGATATAAAAAATATACGGCACATTCATCATCCGATGAGCCCGGAATTGCTTCTATAATCGGCGTACCCATCATTTCGACTTGCTTCCAGAAAATAGCCGAAATTATGTTTTTTTGTTCTGAATTTAAAACACTGCAATACGCTGAGTACTTATCTAAAACATCTTTAAACCTATATGTATTATTTTTTGTATAGCCTTCCCAAAAGCGTATGGGCAACGCCTTATTACCCGTTACTTCTTGAAGCTTTTGTATCAAGTTTTGTATTAAGTCTTGAATATTCGACATAAAAACAAAATCTCCGTTCAACACCGCACCCAAAAAATAGGTTAATCCAAAAACTTCCAGACCAAAGCACAATCACAATAGCAAGCTATACTACAATTATAGATGAGATAAATAGGATTTCACATGGAATTGAATGAATATGCAAACTCACGCTCCAAAGCACTTGAAAACAATGCATGCAGCACATGCCGAGCCATGGGCTTACCTCTCTGCAAAGGTCATCGTGATTCTAGCCGCCCCCTCCCGTCAAAATCTACACTTGATACGTTTTCAGAAAGCAGCTTATGGCAATATATAGATGATACCGATGATATTCATATATATGCCAACCCTCTAGCACTCCTATCCATCAAACTAGACCTAGGTGCAGGCTCACTTGTATTTTCACAGCGTGATGATTTATCCAAAAATGAACAAAAAGAGCTAGATAAGCTATTTAAGGCAATCGAACACGAAGTAAAAAATTTAAAAAAACAAGATGCCAACTATCAACATGAAGAAAACACATTAACCATCAGACTACCAACACCTGAATTATTTGACGGGTTTGTTCAGCGATTAGCTGAAGAAAGTTTGTTAATCACCGATCTAACTCAAAAAAAACATCAGCAACCTAAACTCAAAATAAAAATCACCAAAGATAACCAAAAAAATTTAAAAAAACTGCCAAAACTTCTTCGATCTCAAGCGACATCAGCTAAAAGCCATAACCAATTGATTCAACACAAACGGGTATATCATTCCCTCACGCCACGCTTGCATTAATCAACTATGCTAAATTCTGAATCTCATAAAGGCTTCAAACCGTCACAATTAAGTGGCGTTGTTTCAGGAGATTCAACTCTTCCCCATAACCCCAGGGAACGCGAACTAATAAACGGATTGCTATCTCCATTCCATGGTATAAATGCCGTCATATCATGAAAATAGCATAACTGAGGTGCTTTCAGAGTTATGGGATGATTGAATAAATTCTCAGTATTCTCTAAAACCGATTGAACTTGATGTTGTATCATCATAAGTGTTTCAGAAGATATTTCTTTATGCAGGTGACCTAAAGTAACATGCAGATGCTTCGGTATCTTAACCGTAAGATCAAATTTCTCTGCAATGTCGCGGATCATTGATTGTTGCTCTTCACTCAATTGAACGAGCAATGAGATAATGCTTGTGACATGAGAGCGGCTCATCGTTATTTGTGGATTAAACGTATAGTTACTATCATGTATGGTCTCATTTAATGCTTGGAAAAAAGATGTTTTTTCTGTGATAAATTGTTCCCAGCACTCACCACCATCAAACTTTTTAGTATATAAATCCATAACGGTCATATGGTAACTGTCACACGGTAATATTGAATAATACTCCATAACCAGAGGGCATGAACGAATACCATCATGAACAGCCTTCCAAATGCCTTGAGTATCATCAATGCTTGAAATGACCGTAACACCTTGAAAGGGTCGATAATGACCTTCTTGATCAACCTTTTGAGATGGTTGGAATTTTTTCATTTTATAATGACCTCAAAAAGATTTATAATGCTGTGCTAAAATTGTATAGATATCATCTTCTTGCTCTGGTTCTAGTTCTAGTTCTGATTTGAAGTTGACAACATCTATATCAGGTGTACTCACTTGCGACCATAGTCCTAACGTACTTTCGCTATGAATTGATTGTATAGGACTAAAAGCTTCGTGCTCTGTCGTTTTTGAAGATAAACTCAAAGAATCTAAAGACGATTCTGTTTGAGTACTTACCTCTATTCGTTTTTGGCCTTTAATATCAGAACCTAGCAGTGGCTGAAATAACCTGGCCCATGGCGCAGCAATCAAACCTAAACTATCATGAACGCCCTGGTAAGTACCGCTTACAGCGCCACTCACACAACGAACGCTCCGCTTTACCATAAAGATTCCAGCTGCCTCAAACATATCTACAATAGAACGAGGTGCTGTTGTTGGTTGTTGTTGTTGTTGTTGTTGTGCATTATTCGCGGGAGCTGTAACCAACAGACCGTGCACAGCACCGGTTATTGTGCTCACCCCAACGGAGACAAGCAAACTCCCCACGCAATAACAACCATAGATAAAACATATCGTTTCAGCAGGTTTTTTAGGGAGGGTTATCGATAGAGATTTCATATGTTTGCCTAACAACCATGTTGCATTTAAATTAAGTTAAGTAACGTCACTTCTAAGTTTTTATAGGCCTTACAGGCCAGCGCCATACACTGATTGACCTAAATCATCATCTTCTGACATGGGTGAGCTGGGTGGCGCGACAAGCTCTTCATCCTTCCGACGTTTTGGCCCGCTGAGTATACTCATTTGCAGCAAATCAGATGTTGCAGCATCAATCGCCGTATGATCAACCCCTAACCCCGATTCAAACAAACGTGTAATCTTATCTAATTCTAAAGACACGGCCCATGTCAGTGGTGTATGAATTGATGCTAGATCGTCATCATGGTCATCACACGCTCTACCTCGCTTCGATACATACATGACGTTTTCTTCACCCCCATCATGATCAAAGACAGACTCATCGGCCTTAGCACCATAAGCCATTAGTAGATTAGCGATAGAAAACATATATTCGGCTCGTACATCACTCATACTCGCATGCCCAATAAATTTCCCCATCCAATTTAACGGGGTAAAACCAGATGAGGCTTGCATCGATGCCTTAGCACCTCGGCTCAATAATAACCCAGCTATTAGCACATGTTGCTCTGTCAGCTCTATAAAAATAGGATTAACGGCATCATGTAACGGTGTATGTCCTTTGTTATCTCGCTTGTTACATGCAGCCCCTCTATCAAGTAAAGCACGCGCCATGTCGCAACGACCAAAAAATGCAGCCGTATGCAAAGGCGTACGCTTTTCTTCATCAAGCGCATTGATTTGTAAATCGGGCGAGCTCAACAGGGCAGTAAAATCAACAAAATTGTTATTCATAATCGCTACATGTAGTTGTGTTCTATCAATAGAGTAGCGTTGTGTATCATCCAGCGCACTGCGTATAATATTGTACATAGCCCCTAGCGGCCCACTTGAACTTATCACCAACAACCCTCTCAAATAAAACACACACAAGTTTTATTATAACATATTGAGAAATATAACATCAATTCTGTATTGATCGGGTTGAAACTCCACTTCTAACCAATCACCTTTTGATCTGTATCCATCCATGTATTTTGTAATAAACGTGGCCACCACGTATCCTGCTGGTTGCGTTGATAGAGTAGACGTAAATAAACCTGTCGAGTACTTCCATCGGCTAAACCTACTTTCACAATGGATGCCGCGGATAGCGTACTGCCCGCATCGATAATATCAATCAACGGCAAATACTCAAATGTTGTACGAGGGTCATTAAAAAAATCGCGATGACATTCAATTAAAGCCAAAGCACTTTCTATACGTACCCCACCGGGTAGAATATCTAAAAATGGCTCGTTGATATTAAACGCGTCTTTAAAAGCAGAAAAATTTTTATTACTAATAGCCTGAAGTAATTGGTTTATTTTAATTAGTGCGTGATGCTGTTCCAAAACAATTTTCCTAGTATAGACTTTCGGTCGTCATATATTTTGTAGATTATCTTATATTTTAGCTCAACGAAAAGTATTACATACTTAAATTTACCTCTAACCGACCGACAGTCTCTTCAATGTTTTTAATATGCTGATTTGAGTCTGTTGTCATTTTGAAGAACATCGATGGGTTGCCAGGCTGATGACTTGAGTGATAATAATTATAAGATAAAGCCACCACGTTCCCAACGCCAAACGTGCAAGCAAGTAAAGCAATATGCATAGCTAGGTTAGCCGTAAAATCATTCCACCATACACTACGATGTCGTGCTAACTCAGGCCTGGCTTGAAGAATAGCCGCATCAATTTTTTCTTTCATCACACCAAATACCGCTTTGTTTTTTATAGGTTCGGCCATATATTTTTCAAAGTTTGTTAATAATTGCTCATGTAACGCCTTAGCTGCAATCAAAGCTTTTACCTCACCTCGCTCTTCCAGATCAATCGCTTTATCCGCTAGTTTTTCCAACAAAATTAATAGCTTATGATCCCAAAGCAATTGAGGATAATCGCTAAATATTCCATCGACACCTAACTGCTTTAAATTTTCAGCTTGAGAGCGCTTATTTACGGTGAATGCGTACACGAAGAATCCAGCGTCTTTAATTTTAATCACACGTTCAGATGTTAAAGATTCATGGCAGATATTAATACTAAAACAATCATACTTTTTGGCCCTATCACAACAATCCTCCTCCCATTCATCCAATAATAATGCTCGAGGATATTCTGGGTAATCTCGGTATGCCTCTTCTAAACATTGAAGATGAGCACTTGATATCAGCGGAGGTTTTTTATCTTTTGGCCAATATTTTTTTACGAGTTCAAGTGCGACTTGAGTGGTCTGAACGGCTGTATCACCACATGGCTTTAATTCAATGTTTGCGTTTAAATTAAGCTCCGTAAGCAATTGGATTGACTCAATCAACGTGGGCACGTGTATCGATTGAAACGATGGATTAAACCACGAACCGGCATCAAGCGTTTTAATATATTCTAAAGTACAATCACCAACATAGCCCGTGCCATTTGTGGTTCGATCCAGTGTTTCATCATGAAATATAATCGCTTCACCATCGTTTGTAAGCATGACATCAAATTCGACGCAGTCAGCCCCAGAATGCTTGGCGGCCCGAAAAGCTTCAAGTGTATTTTCTGGAAAATGAGCGCTGCTACCGCGATGAGCTATCAAGTCAAACACAAATCCCCCCCCGAATATTCTACCCCAAAGTACTGCATTCGCAGTGTTTTGGGGTTAATCATTCCAATTTTAACAACACCAAACCAACAATTAGAAAGCTCGAATCGCACGTACGTACTCAGATGTGGCTTTCGTGACTTGGCTAATCGTTCCTGAAGCTCCTTCGGCAAACGTGATGGCATAAGCAGCCGCCCCATTCGTTGGTTGCTCCATCGATGTCCAATAAGGTGTACTGGTTTGTATTGCAACACCTAATGGAGCACCTGTACCAGGATCTTGGCACTTTGCACTGTTGGTTATCGCCGCATTAACAGTAGCAAGTTGTTGCGATAGCTCATTGGCCTCTTTAGGCGATGGCAGATAAAAACCACCGATACAATTACTGGTTGACGAAAGCGAGCAGCTCCCCATACCTGTATACTGCGGGTTCCATAGCGTTGCCAGAACCGATGCATTCTGGTTATCTGTATTAACAGTCGTTGGGTTTTGTGATGCCTGAAAAGCACTTATAATAGACGTATTAATAATACCACTGTACTCTCCACTCGAATTAGCGCCAGAATAAAAACTTGCACCCGGACCATCCATCCAAACGGCACCTGTACTTTGATCGGTGCATGAAACCAACAAACCATGCTGACCGGTCTCATCCACATGAAAAACAATACCACCTATATATTGATCTCCCACGGATAAGAAAACCGATTGGGCTACGTTATTATCAGTGACGGTAATACCATCCCCCCCCGTCAACGTAACATCGAGTGACGCAGGTGATGTACCCGTGTTAACCGTAACCCCTGTTCCCGATGTATATCCTTGAATATCAGCCCCATTTAAGTTTAAACCGTTCGATACCGTATAAGCGCCACTGATCACATTGTCTACAATATTGATTCCTGTTCCTGCCGTATACGTTGCTTGTTGCGTTAACTGTGCGATTAAAGGCGTTACGTACGCATACACTACTTTTCCAGACACCGGGTTATTATTATTTTCTAAATTTACGGCAGCCGATGCATGGAGAGGCAAAGCAGAAAGGCAGCAAAGAAAAGGAATTGTTTTTAACTTCGTATTTAATTTCATAATTTATCACTCCATGTGAGTTTGTGAGTTTGCTTTAGCATCATATACCGAATATTGATACTGTGTAAAAATTTTAAATTTAGATAAAAAAACAAAAACTAGCCTATGGCATTCATTGTGTGTGATCATCCAATAATCTCGCACCTAATTTATACTTATTTTTTCTATGCTCAACGAATCCAATATTATTCATACATTCAAAGCAGCTTTTCCAACCCATATTGGTGATGATGCTGCTGTTTTAGATTTTAATGAAAATAATAACTACGTGATTAGCAAAGATTTACTTGTAGAAAACACGCACTTTAGGCTCAATTATCAAGATGCCGCGAGTCTTGCGCACAAAGCTTTGCATGTAAATTTAAGTGATATTGCCGCCATGGGAGCAACACCTACGTTTGTTTTGCTGGGCTTATCCATGCCCAAATATTTTGAGTCTCAAGCCGAATTATTTCTAAAAGCCTTCACTGAAGCCTGCCAGGATGCTTCTGTTGTGTTGATTGGAGGTGATACCACCCATGCCTCAGATAATTTATTTATTAGTGTCACAGCGCTTGGTATTGCCTCTAAAAAACAGATTAAACTCCGATCGCAAGCAGGATCAGGTGATTTAATTTGCGTTGCTGGAAATTTAGGCCATGCGCATCTTGGATTTACAGCACTCGAAACCGCTCATATTCATGCTGATTTTTTTGAATTTAAACAAAAATTCTTACAACCCACAGCACGCCTTCGAGAAGGTGTTTGGTTTGGCGAGCAAGCTGAAATTACGGGCATGATGGATGTTTCAGATGGTTTATATCTTGATCTCAAACGTTTTTGTGAAGCCTCAGGCCTTGCTGCAAAAATTAATCTTGATGCATTGCAATCTAATATTAATACCGATTTTAGACATGCCTGTCGTGCACTTAAGCTTGATCCCACAACCACGCAACTTACAGGCGGTGAAGATTACGGCCTCATGGTCAGCATACCTCAACAATCCTATACAAAAATAACACGGGAATTTAAACAAACGTTTGGGTACGATTTAATACCTATTGGAAGCTTTCATCATGGCAGAGATGTTCAATTTTTGAAAGAAAACAAGCTCATAGAACTTAATTTAAAATCTTTTTCACATTTTGGTGAAATCAGTTAAACCATCACGCATTAAGCTGTTGAATGTTTCTACGCATCGCGTGTACACTAAAAAGATAATCTTGCATATTTAATATAATTATAATAAGGAAAGCGCCGTGGCCAATATTATTGTGGTGACATCCGGGAAAGGAGGTGTTGGAAAAACCACATCTTCTGCTGCTATTTCATCGGCCTTAGCAATGCGTGGTCACAAAACAGTGGTTGTCGATTTTGATATCGGTCTTCGTAATCTAGATCTTGTCATGGGGTGTGAACGCCGTGTTGTATATGACTTTGTCAATGTTATTAACGGCGATGCGACTCTTAAACAAGCTTTGGTTAAAGACAAGCGTTTATCTAATTTATTTATTCTTCCTGCTTCACAAACACGTGATAAAGACGCCCTAACTCTCGAAGGCGTTGAGCGTATTATTGAAGAGCTTTCTAAGTCATTTGACTATATTGTATGCGACTCACCAGCAGGTATTGAAGCGGGCGCCATGATGGCCATGCATTTTGCTGACCATGCAGTTGTCGTAACGAATCCTGAAGTATCTTCTGTTCGAGATTCTGATCGTATTTTAGGAATTTTGGCGAGTAAAACCAAGCGAGCGATTGATGGTCGCTCTCCGGTCAAAGAACATTTATTAGTTACTCGCTATGATCCTGAACGCGTGATTAAAGGTGACATGCTTTCTGTTGATGACGTTCAAGATATTTTAGCGATTCCACTCATTGGGATTATTCCCGAGTCTTCGGCCGTATTAAAAGCCTCCAATACAGGAACACCAGTTGTTCTTGATGAAAACAGTGATGCCGGCATTGCCTACCAAGACGCCATTGCACGTTTTCTTGGTGAAGAACGCCCTATGCGGTTTGTTAATACGGAGCGGAAAGGAATTCTGCGACGCTTATTTGGCAAAAACAAGGAAGGAATGACAGCATGAGTATTTTTAGTTATCTCCGCAAACGCAACGCTCCATCAGCATCTGTTGCCAAAGAACGTTTGCAAATTATTATTTCTCACGAACGTGCTCAGCGCACGACACCCGATTACTTGCCTAAGCTACAAGAAGAAATTTTGGCGGTAATTGCGAAATACGTTCCGATTGATCGCGAACAAGTCGTAGTTAATTTAGATAGAGCCGGTGACAACAGCGCGGTATTAGAGCTCAATATTACCATGCCTGAAGAAGCGCTCGCGGTAACAGAAGAAGCTCAAAACAAACCAAAAGAAGAACTCAGAAAAACAGAGCAAAAAAAAGCCGAGTACCAAAAAGAAGGAACTAGCAAAGGATCCAAGAAAAAAAATCGTAGAGAAAGAGCGAACGCTTAAGTTAATCAACCCTCATCCGCCCTTACGGGCACCTTCTCCCGCCCGCGGGAGAAGGTAATATCCACACAAATATCTATTTAAATATTTATATCAATATTTATCACTTATCAGCACCATCATGTTCATCATGCTCATCTTCATCCGATAACGACATCAAGCTCGCATTACCTCCTGCAGCTGTCGTATCTTCTGTGTACGTACGTTCATGACAGAACCGAAGCAAATACTGTGGACCACCCGCTTTAGGTCCAGTTCCTGAAAGTCCTTCACCACCAAACGGTTGTAAGCCAACCACAGCACCGGTTGTATTTCGGTTCACGTAAAAATTCCCCACATGAATACGTTCACGGACAAACTCCACCGTACGCTTAATACGACTATGAATCCCAAACGTAAGACCGTATCCCGTGCTATTCACTTCATCAATCACATGTTCTAATTTATTTTGTTTAAATCGAATCACATGCAAAATAGGACCAAACATTTCTTCTTCTAAATCATGCATGCTATCAATTTCAAGTGCTGTGGGTGGCATAAAATGCCCTTCGCGGCAGCTTGCGTTCAACGCGCATTCATAAATAAGTTTATGTTTTTTCTTCATCGCCCGAACATGAGCTTTTAATTGCTTCAACGAACCGGCATCAATCACAGGACCCACGTCTGTTTTAAGCCAGCGTGGATCGCCAATGGCAAGCTCCGCCATGGCACCTTGAAGTAAGTCTTTAAATCGTGGATACACATCATCTTGAATATATAGCACGCGCAATGCCGAGCAACGTTGCCCAGCACTGCCAAAGGCCGATAAAACAACATCCGTAACAACCTGCTCAAGTAAGGCTGACGAGTCAACAATCATACCGTTTTGACCGCCTGTTTCAGCAATCAACGGAATAATCTCACCACCTCGCGTGGCAAGTACTTGATTAATGCCCGTTGCGGTTGCTGTTGAACCGGTGAATACAATGGCTTTGATACGCTTATCAGCCACCAACAGCGAGCCTATCGTACGACCAGGACCTGGCACCAGCTGAATCACGCCTTCGGGAAATCCTGCCTCATGCATCAGCTTGACGGCTTCATAAGCAATCACCGGTGTTTGAGCTGCAGGTTTGGCAATCACGCAGTTTCCTGTAACAAGCGCTGCGACCACTTGCCCTGTGAAAATAGCTAATGGAAAGTTCCATGGACTAATGCACAAAACAACCCCGCGGGCATGCAAAGATAGCTGATTAAGCTCACCGGTGTAACCACGTAACTCTTTCGGATGAGCCATAAGCTCTTCAGCCATGTTAGCGTAATAACGACAAAAATCAACGGCTTCACGTAGCTCCGCAATACCATCAGACCATGTCTTTCCTGCCTCAAGACAGTCGATACCCAAGAATTTTGTTCCGTGTATTTCAAGTAAATCAGCAAAACGTCGTAAACACGCTGCACGTTCAGCAACCGGCGTTTTAGACCAGCTAGAAAATGCCTGTGTTGCTTGACTCAAAGCCCATTCCACATCATCAGGCGTCGCATCAATCACCGAACCTACTTTAATTTTTGAAGACTGCGGTGAAAAAAGTTCACGCATCTCTGTGTTCTTTGTTTTTTTACCCGCAAGCAACGGTGAAGCTTGCCATTCTAAAGGCTGCATGGCCTCAAACGTACTTTGAAGTTGTGAAGTAGTCGCACGATCACTCCAATCGATTCCATCAGAATTAACACGGCTAGGGCCAAAAATTCCTGACGGCAAACAAATGTTTTTATTAATTTTAGTTAAAAATTCATGTGCATGTTCAACAGGATCTTCGACCAAGGAGCTTACAGGCGCCGTACTATCAATAATACGATTCACAAACGATGAATTTGCACCGTTTTCTAATAATCGCCTGACTAAATAAGGCAATAATTCTTCATGCATACCTACCGGTGCATAAATACGGCAAGGAATGCCTAATTTATCTTCAGGTACAATTTCACCGTAAAGCTCTTCACCCATGCCATGCAAACACTGAAATTCAAAATCACGTGATTTACCCGCTAAGTTAAGTATGACTGCGACAGAATATGCATTATGCGTAGCAAATTGCGGATAAATAGCATCTTGCATGGTAAACAACTTTTTAGCACACGCTTGAAAAGAAACGTCGGTAAATACTTTGCGCGTAAACACTGGGTAGTCATGTAGACCTTCCATCTGTGAATTTTTAATCTCACTATCCCAGTAAGCACCTTTGATTAAGCGCACCATCATACGGCGGTTATGCGTTCTCGCAAGATTAGCTACCCAGTCAAGCACATAAAATGCTCGTTTTTGGTAAGATTGCACAGCCAAACCAAAACCTTCCCAACCTGCAAGCGATGGATCAGAAAACACGCGTTCAATAACATCCAGAGACAAATCTAAACGTTCAGATTCTTCGGCATCCACCGTAAGCTGAATATCAAATTGCTTGGCTAATTGAGCCAATTCTAATAACTTAGGTGCAAGCTCAGAAAGCACACGCTCATGTTGTATTTCTTCATAGCGTGGATGAAGCGCCGAAAGCTTAACCGAAATACCCGCTCTTGCGTAAATATCCGATTTTTTTGAAGCATCTGCACCGATGGCTGTAATCGCATCATAATAAGCTTTAAAATACGTTGTAGCATCATCCATCGTTAACGCAGCTTCACCCAACATATCATACGAATAACGATAGCCTTTGGCTTCCTCTTTTTTTGCACGCTTTAATGCTTCTTTTATATTACGCCCCATCACAAACTGTCGGCTCATGATACGCATCGCCGTATTCACAGCTTTTCGAATCACACCCTCACTGCTGCGGTGGACCAAGCCCATCACACTTTTACCGAGAACCGAGTCCGACTTTTCAGGACTGAGCACTTTCCCCGTGAGCATCAGCGCCCAGGTGGTCGCGTTCACAAAAACTGACTCACTTTGTGCGCGATGAGCATTCCAATCCGCTTCTGTTAATTTATCTTGAATAAGTAAATCAATCGTCTTGCTATCAGGAACACGTAAAAGTGCCTCTGCAAGACACATGAGTGTAATACCCTCTTCCGTTGAAAGAGAATATTGAGCTAAAAAAGAATCAATACCCGTATTGTCTTTAGATGCTTCACGCACAGCCTCAACCAAACGCGTTGCGCGCTGCTTAATCCATGATATTTGCTCGCTATTTAGCGTCGCTTGCTCTAGAAGCGTGGTTATTATATCGAATTCTCGCAAACGATATGCATTATTTATATCAGCTCTCAGCCCCTCTGGGGCCTCTATTTTTTGTTGGCTTAACATATTTAATCTCCAAACAGGAACACGTGTTCTTCTTATAATATAGTTCAAATAAAAAACAAATGGTTTACTTTTTTATAATATGCCCGTATAATGCTCAATCACGCCGGCATTGATGCAACATGTCTCTGCCTTTAAGCACAACTCATGAACTAGACTAAGGAGCATATATGAATGCATTGATTACCCTTATTTTAATGGCCATTTTCAGCTCTTCTATAGCCTCCAGTACAGTGATTGTTTCCAATCCAGCTGGTGATATTAACACAGAAGCACGACACTTAAGTCAAGCCGCGCCGGAGCTTAACACAAAAGTTCTAAAACTTGCCCTTACTGCCTACGAAAAAGCACAACATAACGGCATGGCTAAAAAACAAATATTAACCGTTATTGATTATTCTCTGCCTTCGTCAAAACAACGTCTATGGGTCTTTGATGTCAGCAAAGAGAAACTTCTTTATCATATGCATGTCGCGCATGGTAAAAATTCAGGTCAAACCGTTCCCACCCATTTCTCGAATCAAGTATCGAGCAAAGAAACCAGCCTGGGTGCCTTTGTCACAAAAAGCACGTATATCGGATCAAACGGTTACTCCTTGAATTTACAAGGTTTGGAAAAAGGCTTCAACGATAATGCTTATGAACGTCGCGTGGTTGTTCATGGTGCACGTTATGTTGAGCCTGGATACATCAAGAGCGTTGGTCATGCTGGTCGAAGCTGGGGTTGCCCTGCGATTGCAGCAAGTCTTGCAAAACCACTGATCAATACAATCAAAGATGGTTCTGTGGTCTTTGCTTACTACCCTGACCAAAAATACCTTGCAACATCACACTATCTATAAATCACATCCAAGCCACTTATTCGACTGCTTAAAAAAATAAAAAAAGAGCGACTTAAGCAGTCGAATCTCAAAAAAAAATATGTTATTTTAAATTTCAAGAATCACGATGATTCTTTAAGCTCATATCAAAATATGTAAGGACACATATGAATACAATCAATACAACTAATCCATCAAAGAAAATGGAACGAAAAGATAAATTAATTATTATTGATTGGCTTATAGAACACTTCTCATCCGCTTTTTTTAAACAAGCACGCTCAATTAAACCCCTAAGAATCGGTATTTTTGAAGAAATCAATGATTTTTACAACCGTTTAGATACACCTACGTTCAGTAAGAAAGCACTTCGTGAAGCACTTTCTTACTATTGCACTTCACCGGCCTACCTCAGTTGTCAAAAAGTTGATGCTGCACGTGTGGATCTCTTCGGAAACGAAGTGGAGCTCGTTACCCCAGAGCAAGCCCAATACGCCCAACAACGTTACGAGCGCCAATATATGTCTCCCCGAAAAAAAAACACCTTCATCGACTGCTAAACAGGCTTCTGAGCTACCAATAAATAATTAACGTCCACACAGCCTTCTTGAAGCTTAGATTCGCGACTAAATGGATTGTAATCAAGCCCGGTTACACCCATCACATCAAGACCCGTTTGACGAACACTTGATGCTAATTCACTCGGTCGAATAAAACGTTCAAAACTATGTGTTTGCCGAGGTAAGAGCGATAAAATATATTCCGCGCCTAAAATAACCGTTGCATAAGCCTTTGCTGTACGGTTCACTGTTGATAGAAATAAATACCCACCCGGCTTAAGTAAATCCACGGCCGCTCTAATTACGATTTCAGGATCTTCAACATGCTCGAACATTTCAAGGCAGGTAATTGCATCAAAAGGCCCCCCATCAAACAACTCCACCGGCTCACACACGTATTCAATAGACACATTGGAAGCTTCGGCATGCGCACGTGCAGTTTTAAGTGCATGCTCTTCAACATCAAGCCCTGTTATATTGGCCCCCAATTTAGCCAAGCCTTCGGTTAAAATACCACCACCACAACCTATATCAAGCATCTTAAGATTTTGGGGTGTAATATATTTGCAGATCCAATCCAAGCGTGTGGGATTAATATCATGCAAGGTTTTAAACGCGCCATCAGGCTGCCACCATTGCTCTGCGTGCTGTGCAAAGCGTGCAATTTCAAGTGGATCCATCGTTTCTTTTGCTTCAGTATTATTCATATTATTTGTATTATTTATCATGCAATAACAAGTCCATAGGTTTAAAAAAGTTAATCACATCTGGATTCGTAATAAAACTTAAATTATACGGATGCTCCGCTAATAAGCTCGTAAAACGCGTGTGCCCTGGAATTTTTTCTGCCACGCGCCCAAATAAAATTAATTTAATTTGATCACTATCACGTTCACAATCACCAATAAAGCTATCTAACAAAGCTTCCATAAACGGCGCCCAATGCTTGGCATGATAAGGAATTTTATTTTCTTCGTACACCGGTGAGGCATTCAATAATAAAAAACCTTGACGCATCATATTCATAAAAAAAGCATCGAGTGTTTGATAATAGCGCGTATGATCAAGCTTTGCGATCGCCGGTTGTGAAAAATCAGAGACTAAATCACCCCGAGCATGTAATAGCATCTTCATGATATTACGAAGTGACGTCGCGCGATTCACACCTTTACTAAAACCCGTGTCTCGCCATATAGGCCCGACTGCCGCGTCCCAAAATGCCTGGCCATTGGCTGATTCGGCTCGAGGATACGGCGATTCACCAAACAAAATATAGCGCGTTGACGCCAAAGGCTCTGAAAACGCAGCCAATATATAGTGCATCCCTGGCAACCAGCTATTAGATTGCTTGAGGCTTAACAAATAATCTGAATCCATCGCACGGAGTGCCTGTGTGAGCCTCGGGTGCCATGTGGGATGTGTGCCTTGTAAGAAAAACTGCATGATGTACTCATAACGCATTCATGTCTTGCAGTATACACCAATACTATCAATCTCATTAAAACTTGCAGCGCATATACCTAGGTTGATTTTTTATCAAAATGGAAATATAATGCCGCCTTCACCTAACTAAGGATTAAAAATGAGCAGAGAAACATTTATTAGTTCAGTCAGAGAAAACTTTTCCGAAACGGGCTTGACCGCTTTGTATGGCATAGTCGGTGCGTCGGTTTCTGTTGGCGCTCCTTTGATTGGCATCATGAATATACCCGTAGCTGTTATGGTAGCTACATTGCCTATCCTATCTCGATGGCATGAAATCGATCGCATATCAAAAATGAAAAATGATGATGGTACGCCACGTCTTAATGATAGCGATATCTTATCTCTTAAAGCTGAGGCTTTCGTCAAAGCACTGATCAACATTGGGATTTTAGCTGCAACCTATTCTGTTGGTATCGCATTAGGGGAAACCGCTTGTTGTGTGTTTTTGGTTGCCTTTTGTGTTTCTAAATTTCTCAATCTTGGCGATGCATCGCCTATTCAACATATCGAAGATATGATTTCAGGACAGCGGCTTGAAAATGGGGTCCTAAACAAGATAGGAGAGCTATTCAATTCTTTAGCCAATAATATAACCGAGACGCTTCGGGCTAGCTTTTACGGTATTGTGGCTGCTGCAACGATGTTCCCCTTACCTTTTATCGGACAACTCACGGCATTAACGGCTACCTTGTTATTTGCGGCGCCTTATTCTGCTCGAGTCGCTCAAATTAATCAAATGAAACCGGACCTTGCTCCTAACAGCCCCAACAACCATCAAACAAAAGCATTTGTTTCAACTGCAACGGATGTTTTCGTGGGCTTAGGTTTATTTGCGACCGCAACAATTTTGCAATTAGATAAGCTTGCACTTTTGGCGGTTATTGCTGGATGGGCTGCTGCTAAATTAACGTCTGGTGGAGAGAACTCTCCAATTAATCATACGCAACGTTTTTTTAGTAACTTAGGTTCTGGTTCTACACAACCGAGAGCTGAAGGTACAATCGAATCGCTTCCAGTAGCTCAGCCACTGGTATAAAGACAAAAAACTGCGCGTGGACTGTATCATCAAGTCCACGCATGGTTTACGCTTACGACTATAAACTATAACTTTCATATTCTTCCGATGAAATCATCCCATTCAAAACAACAGCCGTAGCTCCCGCAGCAGCGACAATTCCAGCAGCCGCCACATAAGGATGTTTTCTAAAAAACGAAACATATGAGTGAGCCGTTTTCGGTGTAGTAAGTGTTGAAACTGCTTCAAAATTTATTTCTGGAACAGGCATGAGCAACCCACCCGCGTGCCACCCTTGCATGGGCGCCCCCCCCACATACACCGTATTATCTTCAAGATTTTTAGCATACCACTCATTGATACTCGGTAAATAACTAAGCTTTTGCACTTGTAATTCAGCCATGTGCTTCGATTCAGGTGTATCCATAAAATTTAAGGCTTGTACGACCCGATAACTGATATTGGGCCAAACTACCCAACCATGATTACGTAACAACACACCGACTTCATGCTCTGACGTCGCACTGATCGGTGTAAAAACTTTAATGCCAATATCTGAATCACATGACTCAAAATGACTTATCACTTGAGGGTAATCTTTTTTATCCACCAGCCCACTCAGCACAGCAAGCGCAAGCCCTTGCGGATCAACTGTTTTTCCTTGGAGAAATTCAGGCCCTTGCTTATCAATCAAACGTACAACATATGTAGGTAGCGGCATCACGGGTAATATACCATCTTTGACGCGCTCTCCTGGTATAAAGTCTCGGGGATTAAGGTTTGTGTCTGCGTCATAGAGTAATTTAGTTCTAATCGAGCTTTCTAACTCAGACTTAGCGGCTAGAAAAGCTTGTTGTATATACTGACGAGAAGCTAATAATGTTAAGAATGCAGGCTGATATTCAGGAGCGATAGGTTGCAGCTGTTCAGCCATATGTTGACTAAAAAACGTATTTTTTATTAGCGGCGCATGCTCAACTAATTTAGACAGTACCTGATAATAATAACTCGCATTACATAAAGTTTTAGCGTCATACATAAAGTCTGCAAAGATATCTCGAGAATCAGCGCCAAACGGTAAACCATCACGAGGATCGATAACATTCATGTATAAATAAAATATGGCGCCAGATAAAGCTGAAGCAAACTCATCAAAAAGTTCTTGCTTGTTTTCTTGTGTATCCAGCGCATCCACTAAAAACATGAATGCTCGAATAAAATGAATTTCACTGTCTTGTGTGCCTGGGGTTAAGTTTTCTAGATCTTGACTCATAAAACGCCGCAAAGAAAAAGAGGCCTTCGGTGCTGATGAGCTGTTAGTCTGCAATTGCGTTTCAAATGCCATTAATTTGGTATAGTATTGCCTTAAGGTATCTTGATTTAGCCCATCTAAACTTAATTTGTCTTGCGGTAATAAACCATCATAATCACGCAAAGGCATGGGAAATTTTTTAAGATCCGTCGGCTGATTTTTCTCAACATATGCCCATAACGCATGTTGCCAGGATGAAATACGAATGGCTAAAAAATGTTCTGTATTAGCTTTTGGAACATAAACGATCGGAATCTTGCCGTATCGTTGATTTGTTGAATAGCCGTCGTTATAAGGCTCATAACTCATTCCTTGGCGCTCTGCAAAACCTCTTAATGCTGTTAAGATATGATTAAAATAGCCACCTTCGAGCAATGTAGGCGCCATACAGCTCAAATCTCGCATCCATACCATATCTCGGTATCTTGCTCCCAACGATGCAACACAACCATAACCGGCCACGAGTTCAAGAAGGCGTTCCGCTAATTCAGATTTGTCAGGTTTGCTATCACTCTCTTCGTGTAAACTTGCTTCTAAGTTCTGAGTTTGATTATCTAAAAAATGCCTAACCGTACGTGTTGCTGCTTGCTCAACAGCCATTTCTCGCGTGATTAAATTTTTAGTTGACCATGTGTATAAATCCATATTTTCTTTAGACAAGATCCGTTCGACAATTTGTTGTCGGTAGCCCTGATAGGTAGGCTGGTGTTGTTCTAGAGCAGCTTCTCCCTCTTGATGGCCATAAATACATAAATCTCGCTCTTCTTGTTCGGTCTCAGACATCTCGCTATAAAGCTTATCATCATGCAAAGGCCATGTGCCGTCTTGCTTATATGGCTTTTTGTTTATATCAAGCAACACAACCGGATCAGCATGACGGGTAATCACAGGGCCTGTATCTGTCGTGAACGCAACATAAATAACATCTGAAAACTGCTGCGCCTGATTGAGAATTAATCCCCCTTCAACGCCAACATATAGCCACGTATCATCCTCACTTGCCTGAATTTGATGCTCATCTTTGAGCTGTTCTTCTAACGCTGATTTTTTTTCTCGAAGAATAATGGCTCTTTGTTCGGCACCTAATTGAGTTTCTTCAGGTCCGACAGGTTGTGATGGGATCCCTGTATCGTGCTCACCAACGCGATGGCGCAGTGAAATAAAGCCATCAGGGTAAATTAGCTCTAATGCACGTTCAACTGGCTTAACTTTCATGTCCTTGATACTACTGAAAACAACGATGTTCATGGTCCTATCCATACAAAAATGCCGTGACTGATTTTACGTCTAAAATCATTAGGGTACTAGTGCAAATCTAAGAAACACAAGCTTCATGCTTAATTTTAGCCTCCAAAATCTTCTCTAAAAAAGCATGGCACTTTGCTTGATCATTGCCTTTTAATAAACATGTAACATCTGCATTTATCAGAAAAGCCTGCTTTTCTGATGAGAGCTCTTCCACTGAATCCCCTGAATTCAACGCAATAGGCATTAACGCTTTCTGATTTTTTAATTCAAATTGCCGGACTGCTTGTATCAAATCAGAACCAGATAAACCAGGCATTTGCTCATCCGTAATTAAAGCGTCAATGGGAAGATTTTTTAAGATTTCTTCCGCAACTAAACCATTTGCAGCGCAAATAACACCATACTCTCCCATTGCATCCGTTACCCAGCCTTCTTCTTGCCAAGTAGCTTGAGTCAACGAGCCCAAGGCTGTATCTGCTGTTTTATAAGCAAGACGTTGATAAGCAAAAAGGCTTCTTTCTAGCCCTTTAAGAATAATCAATTGATCATCGACCAAGAGAATTAAACGTTTAAATTGACGTGCTTCAGCAAGCTTTTGTCCATCTAATCCAGTTTCTAATTTTTTATCCAATTGTAGAGCAGGCATAAACAAACAAAACGTTGTTCCCTGGCGTCTGTCTTGACGCTCAAAAACAAAGGCTTCCCCTTTAGCATACCGCCATTTTTCATAAGCCATCAGCGTTCCTTCACCTCGTTTTTTTTCAATATCTTCCAGTGTTCGTCTAAAAGAAGATGATGTAGATGATAATAGACTTGGTTTCATGGGTCTTGAGAAAAAGTTATCTAATAGAGCTTCTGGTAGGCCAGGACCATTATCTGTCACGTCACATTTTAAATACTTTTTATCACACCTGATAACGCTAGAACACTGAACGTCGATAACCGTTGCATTTGCTTCAATTGCATTTTTAATTAAATTTATTAAGAAGCGCTCTAAGAGAGCAATTTTATTACTTTCTAATTGAAGTGCTTTATCTTCAGGATTTTCACTTTCAAGATAAGATAACTGCCTCGTGTCCCCATGCGTTATTTTTAACCTTGCTTGTTGCTTTTCTACAAATTTTTTAACACATGTATGGACTGTTTCCATAAGATCAACAGAATTTGTGCCTGTGTCTTTCTGCTCTAATTGAAATTTAATATGCTCAGGAAGAAAATCACTTCTTGAATCTGAAAAAAGTAATAAATTACTTTCAAGTATTTCTTTTAAATGGGTAAGATCACAGCTTAAAGCTGCATGAGCCTCTTGAGAAATAAAATTCTCTGGAACAAATTTTGCAAGCATCTGATCAACCAGCGATATACCATCTCGCGTTTGTCCACGAGCATCATGCGTTATGCTACCCGCTTTTGTCGCTACCAGGTTTACTGAAGTTTTGTCTACCAGGTGCATTTTAAAACAATAAAATACACCAAAAATAAAATTTTCTTCATCAAGCATCATCGAGATATTAACATCACGATCATCACCTGATGACGTTTTTATTTTGAGTGCTCGCCCCATCATGCCATTAAACAATCGATCCCAGTGTATTGATTTTATTCCTTTACTCAAAATATCAGAAACAAAATTATGATGCGCTTCTCTATATTTTTCTGGAATCAAGCTATCTAAATCTAACGATTCATCTAAACCGTATTCACGTCCTAACAAAAAACGAACGTCCGCCCCTTTGATGTGGGTGAGTGTTAATAACCAGCCCCCATCATCAAGACACTGACAATTGAGATTGGCTTCAACACCGGCAGGTTCAAGTTGATTTTGCCCACGCTTAAAGTCTCGCTTAAAATCTGGAAAATGAGTTCGTAACATAGATCACCTAAAATAAACAATCAAATCATTTGTTATCATAACAGATCTAAAAACAAACACTCAAGCTCTGGGTTATGCTATACTCTGCACGAACAGATAGCATTATTTGCTTCTTGCATAAGAACTTTGATTCACTTTGGTTAATAATAAACTTTTTGGGAACTTTAATATGCTCATAGCCCTTGGAAGAAATACGGTTAGCTTCTCTTCTTCTGCCATACCTTTAGAAATAGCGATAAATATAACAAAACTACTATCACCTAGTACAATTCTAGTTCTACCTGATGATCTACCGCAACCAACGGTCATTGCTGTAGCGCAAACACTTGATGAAAACAGAACGCTTTTTATTCCTCCTGAGATGCCACAAGCAACGGTCGTTGCTGCAGCACGAGCGCTGGGTGTAAATAGAACCCTTTTTCTCGCACCTGACATGCCAGAGATAAAAGCTATGGCTGCACAACAAGCGCTTGGCATGAATAGAACGCTACGATTTCACCCAAATACACAGCAAAAAACAAATAGATCGCTCTATCAAGAGCCTGAAGTCAATACAGATGAGATTAAAGCAGGTGTATCCGCGCTGCTTGCAATGACACAACAGAAATCACCCAATATTCAAACTAAAGACAAAAGCCTTAAACGAAACCGTATGTTTAATGAAAAAAATTGTGCTCCAGCCCTAGAAAAGAAAACGGAAAAACGAGTACGCTTTGAACCATGCTTAAAACCTCTGGATAACGTGGATAGCATCTCACTGTCTTGAAAAATAACCGCATATTCATGTCAATCCAAACCTGCTAGCTTAATTCGTCAAAATCTTTTTTTTGCCTTTGTCTATAATCTACTGGGTGTACCGCTTGCTGCAGGCCTATTTTATCCTTAGTTTGGCGTGCAGCTTTCACCGATGGTTGCTAGCTGCAGCCATGTCCCTGAACTCACTCAGTGTTGTCTGTCTCTATGAGAAAAGAACGTACTTCATACGACGAAAACCAAAAAAAACACAGCATTATTACACCAAATTCTTCCTGTGTGTAGCGAATCCTAACACATAAAACAAGACCTACTGATTTTTTAAAATTTAGATTGCTACACAACCCTATTCTGTTCGACCTCCGAACTATCCAATTTATTGCTCCCGAGAAACACGTAACATCCAACGTGCTTTTTCGTGCGCACTAATACGATCGCTTAAGATATTCACCGATCCTTCATCATTGATTTCTTGAGCAAGCTCCATGGCACGGTTTAAATCTTTGACCAGCGCATCATTATCATCAGCGAGCTCTGTGACCATTTGGTTCGCGCTTGCATTAGAATCACCATCTTCAATGGTTTTTAAACGCTCAAAATCTTTAAACGTTGCAGGTGCCGCATGATCCATAATACGAAGCTGTTCCGCAATCGCATCCACAGCCAATGCTAATTCTTGATATTGCCCTTCAAATAATTCATGTAAAGCCTTAAATTGCGGGCCTGTCACATGCCAATGATAATTTTGCGTTTTAAGATATAAAGCATAAGTATCTGCCAAAAGAACTTCAAGTTGAGCTAATAAATCATTACGCATAACAAACTCCAAATTAATTCAATTAGACTTAATTTAAAGCATAGCTTGATGTGGTTAAAAAACAAGTAAAAAAAAACCCGCTTAAAAAGCGGGTTTTTTCATGGTCGAACGAGTCGAACAGGTTGTACAAGCAAGCAATTACATCATGCCGCCCATACCTCCCATACCACCCATGCCGCCCATACCACCCATGCCGCCCATATCACCGGCGCCACCAGCAGCTGCTGCATCGTCTTCTTTAGGTGTTTCAGCAACCATGCACTCAGTTGTGAGCATGAGGCTTGCAACAGATGCAGCATTTTGAAGTGCTGTACGTGTTACTTTAGTTGGGTCAAGAATACCTAACTCAACCATATCGCCGTAATCGCCGTTAGCTGCGTTAAAGCCATTGTTACCTTTAGCTTCAGCTACGTTGTTCACAACAACAGATGCTTCATAACCTGCGTTTGAAACGATTTGACGTAAAGGAGCTTCCATCGCACGACGTAAAATATCAATTCCCATCGTTTGATCGTGGTTACCGCCTTTCAAATCAGCCAAGACTTTTTGTGCGCGAATTAATGCAACACCACCACCAGCTACAATACCTTCTTCAACTGCTGCGCGTGTCGCATGCAACGCATCTTCAACGCGTGCTTTTTTCTCTTTCATTTCAACTTCTGTCGCCGCACCTACTTTAATCACTGCAACGCCGCCCGCTAATTTAGCAACACGTTCTTGCAATTTTTCACGATCATAATCAGATGTGGTTTCTTCCATTTGTGCACGAATTTGCGTAATACGCTCATCAATTTGATTGGCTTGACCTTCACCATCAATAATAATCGTATTTTCTTTGGTAATCACAATACGCTTAGCAGAACCTAAGTCTTCAACCGTAGCTGTTTCTAGGCTTTTGCCAATTTCTTCAGAAATTACTTCAGCATTGGTCAAGATAGCAATATCTTGCAACATAGACTTACGACGATCGCCAAAGCCAGGTGCTTTAACCGCACATACTTTAACAATGCCACGCATGTTGTTAACAACCAAGGTAGCCAATGCTTCACCATCAACATCTTCAGCAATAATCAACAAAGGACGACCAGATTTTGCAACAGCTTCCAATGTAGGAATCATGTCACGAATATTTGATACTTTTTTGTCAACCAACAGAATGTGCGGCTGCTCAAGTTCTGTTGTCATGTTTTGTTGGTTATTAATAAAGTAAGGTGAGATGTATCCACGATCAAACTGCATGCCTTCAACAACAGCCAATTCATTTTCGAGGCCATTACCGTCTTCAACCGTAATCACACCTTCTTTACCTACTTTAGCCATAGCTTCAGCAATAATAGAACCAACCGCTTCGTCTGAATTAGCAGAAATCGTTCCAACTTGTGCGATAGCTTTGCCATCTTTGCATGGCTTAGACATGCTATGCAGCTCTTTAACAACAGCAGCAACGGCGGTATCAATACCACGTTTCAAGTCCATTGGGTTCATGCCAGCAGCAACAGATTTGTGACCTTCAACCAAGATTGAACGCGCTAATACGGTTGCGGTTGTTGTTCCGTCACCGGCTGTATCCGATGTTTTAGAAGCAACTTCTTTAACCATCTGTGCGCCCATGTTTTTGAAACGCTCAGAAAATTCAATTTCTTTAGCAACAGAAACACCGTCTTTTGTTACGGTAGGTGCGCCATAAGCTTTTTCAAGTACAACATTACGTCCACGTGGGCCCATGGTAACTTGGACCGCGTTTGCTAACGCGTTAACACCTGAAAGCATCAATTGGCGAGCTTCGTCACCAAAACGTACGTCTTTACTAGCCATGTTTAAATCTCCTTAAACAATAATAAAAATTACTTCGCGTTAACAACAGCCATGATGTCATCTTCACGCATCACAACAACATCATCACCGTCGATTTTAATTTCGGTACCAGAATATTTACCAAACAGTACGGTATCGCCAACTTGAACTGCAAGTGCCGCAATATCACCGTTATCCAAACGCTTACCTGTACCAATAGCTACCACTTCGCCACGCATTGGCTTTTCTGTAGCGCTATCTGGAATAAGAATACCACCAGCTGATGTACGCTCTTCTTCCATACGGCGAACGACTACGCGATCATGTAAAGGACGGATGTTCATGCTCTTTTCTCCTGAGTAATGATTACCTTAAAAATTCATCGTTCAAATATTTTGAACGCTCACGTTGCAAGCTTGTTTTTCTAAACAAACATCAAACAACGTCGATGACACTAAGATGGGGACAATTTATATTAAATCAAGAGATAGATAGAAAAAATTACAACAATTGACACGATCACTTTCACATTAAAGCCACATCATCTAACATGAATAGACAAACTATCTATAAGGCAATCCAAATATGACATCTCAAACACCTACTATTATTATCTATAGCACCACCTATTGCCCCTACTGTGTACGCGCAAAAGACTTGTTAACACGAAAAGGACTCAGCTTTACTGAAATTTTAGTCGATAACGATGAGCAAAAACGCGAAGAAATGATTGCCAAAACCAATCGAATGACCGTTCCTCAAATTTTTATAGGTGAGCAACATGTCGGTGGTTACGATGATTTATATGCATTAGAAAAATCAGGAAAACTCATCACACCTTAACTTATAACTTCAAGAGATAATCCATGACACAGACCGAAGCAAGCATAAAAACTAAAAAATTAATGACCATCTTCACATGGATTATTATGTTTGAATGCATCAGTTACGGTCTTGGTCAGATCTCAAATGCAGGTATGTCCACATGGTATGCCGGCTTAAACAAATCACCGCTCACCCCTCCCGGCTTTGTGTTTGGCATCGTTTGGCCTATTCTATACGCCATGATCGCCATTGCAGGATGGTCTCTTTGGACGTGCCGCAAGCAACCCCATGCTCAACGAGCCCTTATTTTTTATAGTATCCAAATGCTTTCAAATTGGGCTTGGTCACCGCTCTTCTTTCATTTTCATCTCATAACAGCAAGCTTTGTATGCATTATATGTACGACAGTATTTACATTTATCACCATTCTTATCACCAAAAATAATCATAAACTCAGTAGTCTACTATTAATGCCTTATTTTTTATGGCTGCTTTTCGCAAGTTATTTAAACGGCGTCACTTGGATATTAAATTAATGCGCATCAACACACTTGCTCGCTTAAGTTTTTTATTTTTCACACTGCTGTTGCCTAACGTAACCTCAGCATCTCCACTGAATCCACCACCCGCCAATGCCGTGTTTCAATTGCATGTGAAAGCACATGATCCCAATACACTTTTACTCACATGGAATATTAAACCCGGATTTTTTTTATACCGTGACCATATTAGCATAGCCACACCCAATAACGATCTAATTAATCTAATTGATCTAGCTGAGATTAAATTTCCTTCGGCACAAACAAAAACAAACCGCCTCAATCAAACCATCTTAATTTACCGTAAACACTTAAAATTACCGTTAAGCCTTGTGGCTTTACACCCCGGCGAGATGATAATTAATATCAATTACCAGGGCTGCGCTGACGATGGTTTTTGCTACCCTCCCGAATCACGTGCGATCAAACTCAGTATAAATCCCAAGCTCGCCTTAACGCATGCCGAACTGATTGCTCCCGCCCCTATCTCGCTTAAAACAACCGTAACAACAAACTCAGTCTTTACCCAACATAACTGGCCTATGGCACTTCTAATTTTTTTGGGCTTGGGCTTACTCTTATCTTTCACGCCCTGTGTACTACCGATGATTCCTGTACTCTCCGGAATTTTAGTTGGTCACGGCAAAGATTTATCAACACGCAAAGCTTTTTTACTTTCACTCACCTATGTTCTTAGCATGTCTTTGACTTACGCAGCTATCGGTGCCGCTGTTACACTCATGGGTGAAAACTTCCAAGTGCTATTACAAACGCCTTGGGCGATTAGTTTGTTTAGTTTACTTTTTGTTGTGCTCGCATTTTCTATGTTTGGCGCCTATGACCTCAAACTACCTGCATCATGGCAATCCAAACTAGCTAACGTCAGTTACCATCAAGCCACAGGGCATTATTTAGGTGCGGCAACCATGGGATGCCTTTCAACGCTCATCTTATCCCCTTGTGTGACCGCTCCATTAATTGGCGCACTTGCCTACATTGCGCAAACAGGGGATATCTTACTGGGTACAACATCGTTATTTTTCTTAGGTCTAGGCATGGGGCTCCCGCTACTTTTAGTCGGCGCGTCGCTTGGTCGATGGCTTCCGCATGCTGGCAACTGGATGAACACCGTTAAATCAATTTTTGGCATCATGTTACTGGGGATTGCGATTTATCTTATGAGTCGCCTGCTTTCACCGTTTATCATCATGCTCTTATGGTCAAGTTTATTGGTATTTTCAGGAATAACACTCGGGGCATTACGCACTGCAACCTCAAACCTCACACGTCTCAGCCGCGGCCTAGGCATCATGCTTTTAGCCTATGGCTTATTAATCTTATTCGGCGCAAGCTACGGTAACACAAACCCATTAAAGCCCCTGGTTTTTTCACATTCACACACAGCCTCAAATACGCACGCACGTGTGCTCACAACACTTGAAGAAACCGAGCAAGCCCTCGAACAAGCGGCAAAACAACATCAACCTGTGATATTAGATTTTTACGCTGACTGGTGCACCGCGTGTAAATCCGTTGAAGCCAAAACACTGCGCGATCCTAAAATTCAAGAAGCCCTAAAAAATATAGTATTATTAAAAATAGATCTTACAGCTAATAACCATGAAAGCCGTGCCTTACTGCATGAGTTTGAAGTCATCGCACCTCCAACGTTTATCTTTTTTGATGCATCCGGACAAAAGCGTCATGAGCTTCGCCTGGTTGGCGATATCTCAGCTTCTGTATTGCAGAAAAATTTAGAAGCCTTAAAGGCCGGAGCATGATGAATCTTATCTTAATTTTTTTAGGTTCCGGCCTGGGTGCTATAAGCCGCTATGGCATATCAAATCTTATCCATGGCCTAGTAGGTCGCGCATTTCCTTACGGAACTCTTATGGTGAATGCAAGCGGATCGTTTTTGATGGGCTTACTTTTTATTATTATATTAGAACGTTTTGGCGCGCTCGCACCTCAGTTGCGCGCTTTCTTATTAATAGGATTTTTAGGCGGCTACACAACGTTCTCGTCTTTTTCGATCGAAACACTCACGCTATTAGAACAGGGCGCCTGGATAAGTGCTGGTTTAAATATAGTGCTTAATATTATCGTATGTATTTCACTCGCCTGGCTGGGCGTACTTGGAGCACGAAGCTTATGAACGCGATTAATCTTGTTGATGTCATTATGGTAAAAATTTATATCACCGAATCATCCAAGCTTCTAAAACCGACGCTTGAGTATTTAAAACAGGAGGCTAACATCCGGGGCGTCAGTGTTTTTCGTGCCATCAATGGCTATGGCGAAAGCGGCAATCATGCATCATCGTTACTCGATTTATCACTTGATTTACCGCTGACGATTGAATTTTTTGATGAGAAAAATAAAATCAATATTGCTTTAGAGCATTTATCCAAAACCATCAAACCTGAACATATGGTGTTTTGGGATGCCAAAGCAAATGTTTAATATATTTACTTAAATCACGGTTCATCACCACGATAAGAATGATCATCTCGAAAGTACAAATCGTGCTTTTTATATTCATCACCTTTTTGATTTGTTTGCTCCGCATCAAAAATACTGTAGCCATCCATAAACTGTTTTGACTTTGGCGCATCAAAAATACAGCTCAGCAACCATTTGAACCAGTTTTGATGGGTTCCTAACGTCTTATTGATATATTCCTCTGACGTTTCACCTGTATAATCAGGAAAATTTCTAATCCTATTTTCAATTCGTATTATGAAGTCAGTTTCATTAAAGGATGGATCTAAAAGGCTGCCTTTATCTAATTTAGCGTCCAGAGAAACAGGAAATACGCCTCCTGCAAGTGGTTGTTTGTAATCTACGTGCAACCCTCTTTCGTTCTGGTATGCAAAATAAAGATTTGCAAAAATATTGTTTAAAACACAAGCTTTCCTTTGTTTTAATGTTGTACACTTATAATTCTGGGGCACACCTCCTAAACGCAGCACTTCCTCATTGAGCCCCTCCGCAAACTTCAATAGATCTCCATAGGTTTCAAGTGTTTTTTTCTCTGTTTTTTTAGTTGGCATTTTATCCTCCACAAAAGCATTAAAATCATATTGATTGATTGTAGCGCTTCGTGGTGGTTTTGCAAGCTATTGTGTCGCGGGTATTCTTGCTTTTTGTTGCATCCACCATCCAACAGCTCCCGCAATACAGACTTGAATAAAAATAAGTCCTGATAAGACCCACAGACTGCTGTGATACGTTAAATTAACGTGATTTTGAATAGTTACAGTCAGGTGATATCCAATAAAAATCGTTAACATATAGACCCACAAGGTACCTCCACCTCGGCCGATATACACCCAAAAAAGTTTATCTAGTTTTTGCTTAAGAGATACGCGATGCTCTAAATAAATATCCAGCAATGGAATCAAAACAGAACTAAACCCCAAAATACCAACAATAAAAAGTGGATGAGGTTTAAATAAAGCAGGGCCCCAGATATTTTCAATATGGACCGGTGGAAAAAAATGTCCCGACAAGACTGAAATCATGATCATCACAACTCCTCCGCAAGCGAGCCATACCAAATATTTATTTTGCTGCAATGCAAAAATCTTGCCTATAAAAAGCCCCCAAACAAAAATAGCAAACCAAGGGCATAACGCCCAATAAGTCTCCCCCTGAGGATCGCCCATAAAAACATAGTAAAGAAAGTGGTCCTGCCATTCAGGAAAAATGAAAGCATCAGACAACATGAGTGTCACAGCACCTACACTGAGAAGGATGCTAAAAGAAGTTTTATCATTGCATCGCTTAAGAAGCGGGTAAGTCAGCATCATGGAAAGGCCAATAAAACCTAATACGTCCCAGGCGAAAATCTCCCTAAGTCCCCAGGTTAAGCTATTTAACAAAAAGCCAAGCGCTATAAATATACACGCCCGCGTACCCACATACATCCAAGAACAATTCCTTGAGCGAACATCTAGAAAAAACGTGATACCTGCTAATAAAGGCACTTGAAAGCCTAACATGCCAAAAATACTATGAAAAAAGAAATAAAAAAAAGTATAAGATTGCTCAAAAACTAATTGGCCACTATCATCTTTAATTAAAATCCAGACAATTTGGTGAAGGAACACAAGGTAGAGCATCCCTATCCCTTTTAGAATATCAAGACTGAGGTACCTTCTCTTAGGATTTGTTGGCATGTTCTCATCCGTTTTGAGTAAATTGCTTATTCATTATAGTGTCATTAAATATTTAATTAATCCATGCATCATCCCCTGCTAGATACCAATACAACAATGCATTAAATAAAAACTCAATGTTTAAATTTGTTTCTTTCGGTGGTTATGGTGTATAATAACGCACTATTGCTTTTTATAGGTGCTTGTCATGGCTCTTTTGTCCGATCTGAAGGATTTTATTTATAATAAAACAACAGCTGTTGTCAATGCTGTGTACAGTTTGTTTAAAACCGCACATAATTGGCTATACCCCACAACACCAGAAGAAGCAGCAGACAACGCACAAGAAATACCCCTCGAAGAAATACTCATAGAAGAAACAGCACAAGAAGCAGCAGACAACGCACAAGAAATACCCCTTGAAGAAATACTCATAGAAGAAAATTTCGAAGGCCGGCTGCAAGAAGAAAATTCTGCTTTGAATTATGGCGTTGCTCTTAACACCGACCGTTATTACACCTACCCTAATCAGATCACTCATCCTTCAGAAGGTCGTCACCGTGCTTTTGTCAGCTTTTCTAACCAAGTCATAGAAGCCTATCAAGACGCTCGTAAAAACATAACTAACACAATCGAACGACGACATATCTGTATCTTAGGTATGGGGCCTACGGGCTTAATGGCCGGCTTACGTGCTTATGCCGAAGGTGCATCCATTACATTGATCGACAAACGGAGTCACTACACGCGAGAAAACGTCTTACGAATGTCTCAGGATTTTTTATTTGGCCCAGCGACCGTAAGTCAAGATTTTCCCCATTGCTTAGCTAAAAGCATTTTTCTCATGTCACGAGACAAAATAGTCAGCTCATCTATTACTAATTTAATGCCACTCGTTCCTCAAGGCACAAACACAGACACCGTTTTTGAAGAAGAAGGATCTTCTTTTTTTCACACGATATCGATCAATCATTTTGAAAATCTACTCTACACATGCCTATCTAAACTACAAGCAACGGATCCTGAACATATCACACTGCATCGAGGGTATGATATTCAAGCGATCCATGCTCCAGCGGGTGAAATATCAATAATAAACAGAGAAAACGACTTATCTTATGAAATCAAAGCAAATTGGATTGTTAATGCAACCGGTAAAAACGGTCAACTCGCCGATGGAAGCTTAATTATTGATGCATTATTTCCAAAAACAAACGAAGCTTTATACACCCCAGCGTCATCGCATGCGCCTTATTTAGCCACAACATTGAATATCAATGGTGTTCCCGGCTCACATCGAGACATCGTTCGTGGTACTAACTGGAAACTCCCGGTAGCTTTCACAGATGGAGCCGCGGCCTATTGCGAACATCATCCTGAACTCAAACGTCACGTTGATCAACGCGTTCAGACTTATCAAATAAGTTCTAGCCATTTACGCTTTGCCAATACCTTAACTGCACAACGAATATTTTACGGCTATCATTCACAAGAAGCATATTATTCAAATGCCTCAATCACGCATTATCCAGGAACAGACCGCGCGAAGATAAATATTGATCTCGCATGCAGTTATCACGGTGTACTGAAAAAAGTTCAATATATACAACGTGAGTTTGGCTGGACAAGAAATCGCCTACCACTGGTGCGTCAATTAAATTCGAATACAACCATATATTTAGGTATGGAGCTCTCCAATCAATTATTTAATGAGCTAACTTCACCTAACACGTCTGTAGAACATAAAAAAATACGCTTTGAAGACTGGGTTAAAACAGCTCTCCGACAATTTTTCCCTCAAGATTTACTGGGTAAAATATCCATCCGACAAGGATCAGCGTTTACACTTCAAATGCAAACGTGTAATAAAATAACACATCGGTACCCAGAAAGTCATACTCAGGTATTTAACCTCGGTGATGCGCTTGCAACCCCACACTTTCTAACTGGATCGGGTCTCGAGTCGGCTGCCATTTCAGTGCATCACTGGATAAAGTATATGCAAGATGGTCTTCAAGACGCGTTTATTCAAAACATACAAGATAACGTTCAAGTCCGATCACTCGAGAAAGTTAATGGCGGGCTCGGAGCACTCAGTATGTTTGCCCCTACGACACCTGACGCCGTGCCTCAAGAACATTTGGAATCTGCTCCAACTGTCCCAATAAACGTGACAAATCGCTCAGACTCGCCACCTCAATGGTGAGTGTTAGATGGGTCATGTTTTCTTTTTTGTGTAGTTGGGTTTGTAGGGCAAAAAGATAGGCTTTTTCGTTGGCTAAAAGCGATGTAATATCCCGCAGGAGCCCTTGTCTGTCAAACGCTCGAATCAACAAATCAACAGCATAACGCTCCGATGTTGCGCTTCCCCAGGTGACTTCTAAAAAACGCTGTTTTTGTTTTTCGCCAGAACTTAATACATTGGAGCAATCTTGTCGGTGTACAGAAACCCCTCGCCCAACGGTCACATAACCAAGAACTGGATCGCCAGGCACCGGCTGACAACAACGCGCCATATGCGTGAGTAGATTACCCACCCCCTCAACATGTAAATCATCGGTCGCAACGTCACCGCGTTTCGGTGGCAGCTTAATCATGCGTTCCATCGATGGCTCTGGAAGCATCTCTGTCGGTGGTTTTAAACGAGATATAATTTGAGCGAGTTTTAAATCACCTCGCCCGAGTGCCGCACGTAAATCATCAATGCTTTTAAGATTAAACGCAGGCAAGACTTCACTGAGACGCTCAGAACGAATACCCAAAGATTTCATTTCTTTCGCCAAGACTTCTTGGCCATGAAGCTTATGCTCTTCATAATCTTGCATTTTAAACCAGTGCAAAACTTTTGCTTTTGCACGAGGCGT
Source organism: Legionellaceae bacterium (assembly GCA_029210265.1). Classification (GTDB taxonomy): domain Bacteria; phylum Pseudomonadota; class Gammaproteobacteria; order Legionellales; family Legionellaceae; genus JAALKW01. The sequence continues at coordinate 89,413 of JARGNP010000001.1, read as the reverse complement.
TTTTAAATATCCTAAATGCGGATTAATCCAATCACGCGAAGGCCTCAATTCTTTACCGGTTAGAATTTCAATTTTATCACCGGTTTTTAATAAATACGTGAGCGGGACAATATGCCCGTTTGCTTTGGCACCGCGACACCGATGCCCAATATCACTATGTACTTGATAAGCAAAATCTAGCGGTGTGACGCCTTGAGGTAAATCTAAAATATCACCATCGGGCGTAAAGACATACACACGATCATCTAAAAACTCGGCATTAATCGACTCAGATATACCCTGGCTTACCGCCATTTCGCGATGCCATGCCAAAACCTCACGAAGCCATTCTATTTTTCGCTCGTGTGATTCTTGTACCTGCTGATGTTGACCAGGCGCTTCTTTATATTTCCAATGCGCAGCAACACCCATTTCAGCTTGTTCATGCATTTGAAATGTTCGGATTTGAACCTCAAAAATTTGTCCCTCGGGGCCTTCAACAGCCGTATGCAATGATTGATAACCGTTAGGCTTGGTATTCGCAATATAATCATCGAATTCACTGGGGATTTGCTTCCATAAAACATGAACACAGGCCAAAACCTCGTAGCATTGTTCGGTTGTTTCAACCAAAACACGTACGGCCGTCGCATCATAAATTTCTTGCAACGAGACGTTTTTTCGAATCATTTTTCGATAAATACTGTGGATATGCTTCGAGCGACCGTACACAGCCGAATGCTCGATATGCATGCTGGCAAGTTGGATATTTAATTCTTTAACTAACCAATCCACATAACGATCGCGCTCCAATCGTTTTGTTTTAAGCCCGGATGCAATGGCTTTGTATTCTTCGGTATGCAAATAACGAAAGGCTAAATCTTCCATTTCCCACTTGATAGCACCAATTCCTAAGCGATTAGCCAATGGCGCATAAATCTCCATGATCTCCATGGCCAAATGCCTGCGTTGCTTTTCTGGCATTTGACTCGCTGAACGTATAACACATAAACGCTCTGCAAGCTTAATTAATACCACACGCACATCATCGACCATGGCGAGCAGCATTTTTCGAATATTATCTAATTGTTGTTTATCTTGAGATGATTTTCCTGTCATTGCCTGAAAGCTGGAGAGCGCATTCATGCGATCAACACCACACACGAGGCGCGCAACGTCTTTACCTAATTGCTCTTCGATATCGTCTACAGACAATTCGGCGTAATGCACACTTTCAAACAAAATAGCAGCGGCCAGTGTATCTTGACCGACCTCTAAGTCGGCCAAAACATCGGCCATAGCCAAGCCTTGCTGCAAACAGGAAATGCCGGCCTCAGTCACATGATCATGCCCTGCAAGCTGCGTTAAACCACACGCGCTACGAACTTTCTCCATGTTCTGGAAGTAGCCTCGATTACCGATATGCTGAAGCCATTTTTGAACATCGATGCTTCCATCTGATAATAAGGCAATACCTTCCCTGACTTTAACCATGCGCTCCCTACCTTTTTTTAAATAACCCCATAACTTCGACGTGCGTTGTATGAGGAAACATATCCATGACACCCAATTTTTCTAAAGCATAGCCTTGTTGGTTAAGCACTTCAGCATCCCGAGCAAACGTTGCTGGATTACATGAAACATAAAGTATGCTTGCCGGATTAATATGCTGAATTTTCTTCACAATAGCAAATGCGCCCGTACGTGGCGGATCAACTAATAACTTATTACAGCCGTGTTGCTTCAACGGCAACAAGGCTTCTTCATCGTCTAAATTAGCACACGAAAACGCCGTGTTGGTAAGATTATTTTTTAAGGCATTTGCACTCGCACGCTCAACCATCGTGTCACTGCCTTCTACACCAATAACACGAGCGCAACGTGTTGCAAGCGGCAATGAAAAATTACCTAAGCCACAAAATAAGTCTAATACCACATCATCAGATGTTAATTCTAACCAATTAAGCGCTTGCGTGACCATTTTTCGATTAAGACCTGGGTTCACTTGCGTAAAATCTGTAGGATAAAACGAGAATTTAATATCTTGGTCTGGTAAATAATATCTCAGTGAATCTTCACCTTCAGGATAAAATAACTTGACGCTATCAACCCCTGCAGGTTGAAAATAAATACGAAAATCCGTGGCATCAGAAAACGCACGAAACTTAGTTTTATCCGCTTCGCTTAAGTCAGCTAAATGCCTAAACACCAGCGCAACCACATCATCGCCTGCAGCCACTTCGATTTGTGGAAACGTACGTGGATCGTCCATCGAGGCTAGAAGCTTACTTAATGCATCCAACGACGTACCGACTTTTTCATGTAAAATCGAACAATGCTCAATATCAGCCACATAACGTCCATTATGCTTTTCACGAAATCCAATAAGAACACGATCTTTTTTTGCAACAAAGTTCACACTCAACCGCGCACGATTACGATAATGCCAAATGCTCGATGCTGATAATGTAGGTGCGATAGTTTGAGGCTCAAGATGCCCAATACGCATGAGCAGCTCTAAAACTAATTTTTCTTTTTCATGAATCTGAATAGCTGGATTAAGGTGCTGCAACGAACATCCACCACACACGCCATGATGCGGGCACTTCGGCTCCACACGATTAAGCGATGGCTCTTCAATCGACAACACACGCCCTTCATCAAAATCACGTTTTTTACGTAATCGTTCAAACGTCACAAGCTCTCCGGCAAGTGCACCATCAATAAACGTTGCTTTACCATCAATGCGTGCCAATCCACGACCATCGTGGCTTAATTTTTCTACTCGTGTTGTCACAGGAACTTTTGAAACACGAGGCTTACGTCGAGAACTCATAAATATCTACACCTATCCTAACTATTTATTTTTATCTTTTTTATACTGCTTATCTTGCTTATCTAAACCAACCGCTTCTGGATCCGTCGACAAAGAACGAACAAACGTGCGAACTTCATCAGAAGATAACTCCATGTTTTGTCCTCGCCCCAAAAAGCGTGGCATGGTCAGCGAACCATAACGTATGCGAGTCAAACGACTCACTTCAAGACCTTGCGACTCCCAAAGCCGTCGTACTTCACGATTACGTCCTTCGGTTAACACCACGTTATACCACGTATTCGCTGCTTCACCCCCTTGAAAAGCTAAGCTTTTAAACGAAGCTACACCATCATTCAGCTCAACACCGTTGATAAGCGCCTTTTCCATTTCAGGCTTAACCCGGCCATGCACACGAACAGCGTATTCTCGTTCAATTGCATAACGTGGGTGCATCAGCTCATTGGCTAACGTCCCGTCGTTTGTGAAAATTAATAAACCCGAAGTATTAATATCCAAACGCCCCACTTGAATCCAACGTCCTCGCTTGAGTATCGGTAAATTATCAAAAACCGTTTTTTTGTGCTTAGGATCATCTCGACTACTAATTTCACCCACAGGCTTATGATAAATTAAAATCCGCGTTCTTAAAGGCAGATTCAAAGGATTTTTAATTAACTTACCTTTGACTTTAATTTTATCGTGAGGTGCCACAACGTCGCCAATCTGCGCTTGTTTACCGTTTAATTGCACCACACCGTTTTTAATCCAAACTTCCATTTCGCGTCGCGACCCAAGTCCTGCCTGACTGAGTACTTTTTGTAATCGTTCACCGCTCATTAATAATCCAACCCCATAGCTTCGCGTACATCGCAAAGTGTTTTTTGTGCATCTGCACGTGCTCGTTCACTGCCTTCTGCGGCAATGCGTTTTACCGATCCCATATCCGCTTCATAATCACGTATATTATCTTGTATGGGTTTAAGCTCTTGATTAATTGCATCAATCACCGGACGTTTGCATTCAACACAACCTATACCCGCTGAACGACAGCCTGTTTGAACCCAATCTTTGACCGTATCATCCGAATAAACTTTATGAAAATTCCAAACAGGGCAAAGTTCAGGATTACCCGGATCTGTACGACGTACACGCGCCGGATCCGTTGGCATGGTTAATATTTTTTTCTCAACCATGGCAGGTTCTTCACGTAAACGAATCGTGTTGCCGTATGACTTTGACATTTTTTGGCCATCAAGTCCCGGAATTTTAGCATGCTCTGTCAACAACGCTTGCGGCTCTGACAAAATCAGTTTGCCAATCCCTTCTAAATAACCCAATAAGCGCTCTTTGTCGCCCAACGCTAGATTTGCTTGGTCGTCGATTAATGCACGCGCTGTATTTAAAGCATCATGACAGCCATCTTGTTGAAACGAAGTCAACAAATTTTTATACAGCTTTGCGTTTTTCTTGCCCATCTTCTGAATAGACTGTGTCGCCAAAGCCTCAAAATTAGATCCACGTCCATATAAATAATTAAAGCGCCGGGCCAGCTCACGTGTTAACTCAATATGCGCCACTTGATCTTCGCCCACGGGAACCAAATCACCTTTATAAATAAGCACGTCAGCACTTTGTAAGACGGGGTAGCCTAGAAATCCGTGCGTAGACAGCTCTTTTTCATGTAATTTTTCTTGTTGATCTTTATAGGTAGGCACACGCTCCAACCAACCCAGCGGCGAAATCATGGACAATAATAAATACAACTCGGCATGCTCAGGCACCCATGATTGAATAAATACACGTGAAAGACTCGGATTCACGCCACAAGCCAACCAATCCACCAACAAATTCCACACGTTTTGTTTAATCACGCCTGGCTCTTCGTAATGAGTGGTCAAGCCATGCCAATCAGCGACAAAAAAATAACAATCGTATTGATGCTGTAACTGTACCCAATTATTTAAAACACCGTGCTTGTGTCCTAAATGCAAATCCCCTGTGGCGCGCATACCAGAGACCACGCGTTTATTATTACCCAGCAATACTGACATCTATTTCCTCACTGCTTTCATCTTATTTTAGTTTATTTTATTTTATTTTATTTTATTTTTAATCAGGATTATTCAAAAGGCGTTGGATCACCTTGTCCCTCTCGTATAATCACAGGATACTCCCCTGTCAAATCAACCACAGTCGTCGGTTCAGAGCCACAATGACCACCATCGATAATCAAATCGGTCTGATGCCCCAACAAATCTCGAATCGCTTCAGGTTCACTCAACGGTGTATCAGAACCGGGTAAAATCAACGAGCTGCTCACCAACGGCGCATCCAAGCACTCAAGTAACGACAAAGCAATCACGTGCTGAGGCACACGCAAGCCTAATGTTTTACGTTTAGGATGCAGCATTAAACGAGGCACCTCACGTGTTGAGTTCAAAATAAACGTGTAAGGCCCTGGCGTAAAAGCTTTCAAAAGCCTAAAAATAGGACGACTAACTTGCGCATACGTCCCAAGCTCGGATAAATCTCGACACACCAACGTCATGTTATGATCTTTTTTCAACTCACGAAGCTTTCTTATTCGATCTAACGCCGATTTATTTCCTAAAGTACATCCCAAGGCATACCCCGAATCAGTCGGATACACAATTAGACCGCCTTTTGAGAGAACATTTGCAGCCTCTCGAAGCAATCGTGACTGGGGATTATCAGGATGAATCGCAAAAAATTGACTCATGTTTAGCACATCCTCTTGCTTTCTCAGCACGCTAGTATACCTGACTCTTTGCGCCGTTTGTATTTTAAGTTAATTTGGGTGGATCATTACGAGCATCCTCTTGATCTACATAATGCGTCCGTCGGGAAAACATCGAAATCAAGGCAGATGTTACATCCCAATACACGTGACGCTCCAATGACGTAGCTGCATGATGCTCCCGTCGAGAAAACATCGAAATCAAAGTCGAGCTCACATCCAAACATGAGTGAGGCTCGAACGGCGTATAAGCCAGCATATTTTCAAAATAACATAATTGAGCTGGCTTTAACTGCCGTGATTCTGGAGATGCTTGAGATACATAATCTTCAATACGTGGAGCTAACGCTGTTTTAAGCTCTGCTAAATACTTAGGTCTTAATGCTTTATACTGATACCCCAGGGTCACATGAAAATGACTTGGAATATGGTGCTCATAATGATACTGCTTGGCTAAAGCTTCGATTCGCTCACGACTATGTCGATCAAGTTTAACATCGATTTGGAGCGCCCCTTCTGTATATAATTTAGAATAAGTCAGTGTTGGTGCGATTTGATCTTGTTTGAGTATTTGGCTTAACTCATTAAAAAAACTTTTTTTGGCTGCAACATAGTCATCCCATTCTTCATGACACTCTTCAACAGCCTCTTTCGTGAATAAATTAATCGCCGTGACATGCCAGCTGGATAAAGGCAAGATAGAATAATGATCCGTAACGCTTTTGTTTTGTATTAGCGTATTATAAATATTACACCAAGCATCAAATCCTTCATCTAAATTCAGCTTACAAATCACCGTATAACCTGGGTAAAATAAGTAATGACCTTGAGGATCTAGTTTGTATTTTGGCATACCTGCGCTCCAAAGCTCAGCACAAGTCCTGTGCGTCCTAATAATACGCATAGATTATAGCTTGAAATCTGCTAATATAAAAATAGATTAAAAAAAATAGATAATAATAAACCAGGAGCGTCATCATGAAAAAAACATCTTTAGCCCTAGCCACCTTAGTCGCGAGCTTATCACTTGCGTTCGTTGTTCCAGCAAGTCATGCCGGATCAAAACCTGCCGTTAAAGCCTCATGCCATCATGACAAACCATGCAGTTGTGCACAAAAATGCCCTCACAAACATCAACATCATAAAGACCATAAATGCAATAAAACATCTGAAGCAAAGGCACATCACGACGTTAAAAAATAAAAAATAAAACATATTCCTCGAGCTCTAAAATATTAGCTTAACAAGAGCTCGAGAAATTAACTTATCGATTTTTTTGAGCTGCTTCATGCACTTGCTTAATTTGTGCTTGAAGTTGCTTTTGCATCGTACTCATTTGTTTATTCGTGTCTTTATTCATCTGTTGCATTTGATCTTGGAACGTTTTTTGCATGTCTTTCATCTGTTTCTGAAGTTGTTTATTTAACACTTGCATTTGTTTCTGCTGTGTTTCTTGCATGGTTTTCATTTGCGATTGAAGTTGCTTGTTCAAACTTTGAATTTGCGCTGACGTACCCATCGGTGCAGCAGCATAAACAGGTGAAAGACTCGCGCATAACATCACGCCTCCTAATACACATCCAATGATTTTTCGCATGCAACACCTCCTGTGATAAATAATTTATAAAAATAAAAAAATTCTAATACATATCGCTTCTTATAAATATAGCTTAAAAAAAAATATTTGAAAGCATGGTCTATACTTAAGATAAGATCCTTCTTGCTTGGAGTATTATGCTATGCCTACGACACCAGGTAACATTAAGACGCTTAAACAAAAAATGCAGACAACTGCGGGCATCCAAGCAGGTGCGTTTTATACAGATGAGGAAAAAATACAAACTCAACTAGCGGGAAAGCTTCGAGCAGCGGTCACACACAATTTGCGCTACAAAAAAGGTGATGTTGCAAAAAACTTTATGGCTCATTATGTACAAGACCCCAAAGACCCCATAAAAGCTATCCGTCAAACCAAAACAGCTAATGATTATGTTAAGTACATGTCAAAAGACAAATCCTGGGGAGGTATGACCGAAGTACAAGTTCTCGGCGAAATGCTTGGTGTGAACATTCGCATTCAGCCTTATGACAAACTTGGCCATAAAACGAGCAAGCCTTACACTGCATTCAGTGCAGGTAAAAATGCGCCAACCCTACATCTCAACAACCATGCTGGCGTACATTGGAGTGCACGGGGTAAAAAAACCACCGGTGATGGTAATTGCTTATTTAATGCCTGTGCGCAAGCATTACAACAAATCATCAAGCCCTCACTCCCTCCTCAAAAAAATATGCTTCAAAGAGCCATCGATTATATACAACAAAGCTTGAAAAACCGGCTCTCTACACAAGCCGTAAAAGTTAAGCAAGAACCACAGATACAAGTCAACCATAGCACCCATGATGATAGCAAAACAAAGCCTATATCCAGTGATACATCAGGCAAGGTTGAAGAAAATGATTGGGAATATTTGAATGCTCGTTCCGATTTTGAAATAACCGAAAGACATGCCCCTCCCAGCTATGAATCAATAGTACTCGATAACAAACAACAGAAAATTAACGACAGCCTTGAAGTACAAAGCAATCTTCGTCAGAAAATTAAAGAAGTGCCAGACATAGATAAGCCCTTTTACGAAAATATACTGAAAAAAGAAGAGGATAAACTCTCAGCGCTATTAACATTAGATAAGCAAGCAGTTAAACAAACAATCGTCGCCCAACCTCCATCTGAAAAACAAAAGGCAAAAAAGCCCCCATCTCCTGAGGAAATCAAGCGCATTCAAAAATCGCTCATGGGTCAAACAAAAACGTCTCCTAAAGATATAGAACGCATTCAAAAATCACTTATGGGAAAAACCAAAAACATTCCAAAAAAATCTATTGAAACAAACCAAACCGGAAGTACACTCAAGCATGCTCTACATAAATTAAAACATGAAGAACTTTCAAATCAAGAAAACCAAGATAAAAACACACAAGATCGGGGACCTACCCCCAGAATGTAAATCATTTTTTTACCCAGGGTGATATTGAGTATATTTATTTCAACTATACTCACAGAGTTATGCTTATCTCAATTTAAAATTTAAAAGGAATTCACATGAAGCAATCTCAATCAGTACTACGTGTATTTTCAGCTACGATGTTCTCATTAGCTCTTATTCAAGCCGCACCACTTTACGCAAAACATAAACATGCCCATCATTATAAAGGTCATTGTGTCATCAAACAGATTGATAGCATCAAAGACGCTTTGAATTTAAGTCCCGAACAAGAATCTTCGCTTAAAATTATCCAAGCCAAAAGTCACGCGTTCATGAAAATGCGGCACAAAGAACTCAAAAATATTTATGAAGAAGCGGATAAACTTGCACACATGAAAGATATCGATCAATCCATGTTGGATAACATCGCGAAGAAACGCGGCCAACTTTCAGAAAAAACCATCAAGCACCATGTGCTCCTCAAACATGAGATTTATCATATTTTAGATACAAAACAACGTCAAAAACTACAAGCATCCATGCATAATAAAAAGAATGAGTAGATTTATTATGTATACATGCCTCGGCTTTGCCCGAGGCATGTATGAAGCACTTTGTTAATTAACCTGGAGGACGAGGTGAATCATCTTTTAGGGTTTCTGAGGTGTGATCAGCGTTCTCCTGTCGAGTAAATAAACCAGGGGAAGGCCCACCAGGAACCCTAGTTAGGTTAACCCTTCTAACTCGTTTAATATGTGGGGCCATTGAATTACCTTCACCCAAACGATTGGTCCGGGAATAAGTCCCCTTGCTTTCTTCCGATCCTTCATAAGAACTTGCTAAATCATGCTCATGTCTCGTGGGCGTTGATAATCGACCATGGATATATTTCACGGGTTGTATAAGCAAATTATTCACAACTGCAGGGATAATCTCACCAAAAGGTTTAAGTATCGTAAGAGGAATCTTAATAATCGTAACAACGAGTGCTACCACCCCTTTAAGAAACGCTTGGGGTATAGGTGTTGATTTGTTCGGGTCTAGGCCAATATCCAATAATCGATTAACACCCAATTTTATACATGTCAGTAGAGAGTCAAATGCTTTTACAGGATTTAATAATGACAAAATAAGATTCGAAATGATCTCATCTTTGAAAGCCACACGAGTTGTCCACCCACCGCGCGTCTCCTTGTAACCCAAAATATTCTGAATGAATGGAAGGATCAAAATAATAGAAAGCATTCCTATTCTTGAATGGCGAGAAGGACCATATCTAAGATAAGTGAGCTCGTTCTCAAAACTCCGCGCAGCAACCCAAAACGGGGTAAAAATGCTACCGGTGATTTCAGCACGTCTAGAGGCTTTTTGAAGAAATGAATAACCAAGGTTTTTTCCAAGAAATGGCTTGTTTGTTATACTATCTACTGCTTTCAACAGGTTTTCTTGAATACTATCGAGCGTTGTATCCAGATCGTTTAAGTTAGAAGCATATAATTTTGACTCAAGCGTCTTATAAAATTCAATAAGATTATCCCTATCTGTTGAAGAAGGATCATGACTTGATTGAGAGATCTCTATCGCATTTAAAGCACCAGATAATTTCGTCTCGCTAGAATAAAAACCTCCAACACGCTCAGAAAGACGGCTATTTTTCAAGCGTTCTAGATCAAGATGAACTTGTTTAAGGACCGATAATCTCTCAGAACGAAATAAAAATGGCATCTTAATCTCCAAAAAATTGACGATGAACGTTATGAACGTTAACTTCAGTATATAAAAATAGCTTACACCATGGGCAATTAAAGATCAATTGTTCTTGCCCAATACATCGTAATAGAGAAAGATCAAAAACACGTTTCAAACGATAGATATTGGAAAAGTACACATTCACGGTCTACATTTAAACTAAACCATACAATTTTAGATGAGCAATTATGGCTCTGTCCCAAGTTCAAAACGTAGCGTTAAGTAATAAAGGTCAATCAGACCCTAATGCTATTGCTTTGAATACTCACATATCTGCCATCAATCAGAATATCAACGTACTCAATGCCTGGATAGATAGTTACAACACCGCCAGCTCTCCTGAATTACAACATGATTTATTAGGCCAGATACAAAAAATCATCAAAGATATTGATAACTTACAAAGCAACAGGGTTTTAGCCTTTTGTCCAGATTATTTTTCTAATATACATGGCACTTTGTTTAAAGAAATTCAACAAGAACAACAGGCTTTAGGCTTAGTCAGTCAACCAGCACCAGATGCAAATATCACACTATCTGAACTGATTGCCACAATGGCACCCGAAAAAGCTCAACAAATGACGGATATTCTTTCGCAAAAGGATGTCAGCAAGGTTCATGTTCAACTCCAGTCATTATATCAAAACGACGAACCTGGAAAAGAAGTATATGATACGTTCATAAAAAATCACCATATCAAATTCCTGGGCGGAGGTAATTCCAAAAACTTTTTAGTGGTAAATACAAAAACGGGTGCTAAACAGGTTCTTAAAGTCGAAAATAGACTCGGAATACCTAAACAAGTTGAATCCGAATTACGAGAGCATGCACTCTCCTCGGTACTCATGCCTGTTCATGCCGAAAGGCAAGTCATGTACACACACTCAAAGCCAAAGATAGGCTTAACCTCAGGAATATTGCAAGTTGTAGACTACAGCGCAGGACAGGATTTAGATAAATACTGCTCAAGTATCCCCATACTTTCTATCTATCAAAATGCCAAAACACAAAAAATACTGCCTCAATATCAACAAATGGCTGAAGTGTTGCTAAGCATACAAAGCCAAAACTGTGCCTTTCCTGATATGAAAGGCTCTAATTGGCTTGTTGACGAGCACGACCAACTCAGAGTGGCTGATGGTAAATCGTTTATCAAGCTCAATGACCAAGGCGAAGTTCAGAGAAATCTAGGATTTATATATACACCTCATATGCTTGCACCGGAGATGCAAGGCTCATCTAATTTTTCAGCAGATGCCATGCATACTTACTTATTGGGAAAAAGTCTTTACCAAAATCTCACAGGCTGCAGTTCTAACTTGCTGAGTCAATACACAAACCTATCATTTTTTGAATACTCAGATCCGTTGTTTAATACGGATACCGGCCTCGCACTAAAAGACCTTCTTTCTAAAATGTTAAACGAGGATCCTGCTAAACGCCCTCCCCTGAGTCAAGTTCAAGTAACCCTTAAGTTTATGAATAAACATCCGAAAGAAGCTATAAAAGCATACAGAACAAAAGAAAAATGCCAAGTATTGCTTAAGAAAATTGCATTGGAAACTGGTTTATCGTCGCCCATCGTGAAACACATGCAAGAAAAACTCGATGTTGCTGTAAGACTCCAAGACTACGACATTATTTATAAAGATTTAGAGACGAATTTTAAGCTAATAACAAAGATTAAACATGCTGAGTCCCATTTTTATAGCTGGATTCAAGATCACAATATTAACGAAGCAGAACTAGGAGTTGATATCTCCGGTTATCTATCTGAAGCCATTCAAAAACTGGGTGGGATAGACTCTAAAGATGCTTTATTAGAGCTCGATAAAGTTATTAACCCTCCCCATTTTAAAGAAATTTTGGCGTGTGTTAAAAATATCAAGACGCATCATGAACTCACTCATTTTGGAGTAAAAGATGTAGCCATGAATGAATACACATCCAAAGTTCTACAAAATGTAAACCAGGCTTTAAGATCTGGCAATAGAAGTGCTGATTTGAAAGAAATTTATGATGACGTGAAGGATGTACAAAAGAGTCTAGAGAAAAGTAAACCCATCACGGATGAGATTAGTGATTTAGTTACTCAAAAGAAAACGTTCATGTCAAGCAAAGGTAAGCGCGTCTTTAACGCTTTGGTTCAAGTCCCCCTAACCGAACGGCAACATATCTCTAAAGGAGAAAGTAAAGAGGCGCAGTCTGTACTAAACGAAATGGCATCATCTCGTATTCTACCCCAAGCTATGAGTTCAAGAACACATGAAAAAGATCCTGCTTCGATGTTCAAGGCTTTTAAAGAAAAACATCAGGTAATTATTGAAGCACAAGAAAAAAAGAAAGCTCCGTCTCCTGATGAGATAGCACAGATTCAACGGTCGCTTATGGGAAAAACAAGAAAAGCCGCCACCCAACATCAGCCTGAAACACAAGAAAAAAAGAAAGCACAAAACGAACTCAAAGACGCCTTAAATGATCTAGTACAAGAAACACCTTTTAATTCTAATCATTCCAACACCCCAAACAAACACAACAAATATGATACGCTTGATCCAGATGAAGCACCCGATTCACCAACCCCTAAATCATGACGAGGTTTAAAATGAATACATCAGAACAAAACCCTGGAGGCATGAGCGATTTGCACCTCGCTGCAGCAGATGCTGCAATACAAGAAGTAAAAGTCTTGCTTGACGCAAATGCTGATGTAAATGAAAAAAATAATGCCAACGAAACACCCCTGTTTAGCTGCCTTAAATGTAACATAAGTGATACACCTGAAATAAAAGCAACCCGAGAACAAATATTTGGCCTGCTCTGGGATAAATCATCTGAACAGCTGATGCATCAGGATAATGAAGGCAATACTGTCCTGCAATTAATGGCTGTGGATGACTACCATAACCTTATTAGGACCTGTCTCAACCAGGCTCCTCAGCTTAGTGGCATGCACGCACGTTTCCAAAATGGCGTCTACCCTATTCACAACGCTATTTTAAATAATGCGTATGCATCTGCTCAAGCTTTATTTGAGTCGGATAATAACACCTCACAGTATCTAGACGATCAAGCACAGTCACCACTGCATTATGCGGCACGTTATGGTACTTTGGAGATGGTTCAGTTATGTTGTAAGCATCAAAAAGATGAAATTAACGCCTATGATAAGGAGGAAAAAACAGCGCTGAATTGGGCCAAAGATTCTGGAGCAGACGATGCTATCATCAACTATTTGGTGCAGCAAGGCGCTGAAGAGAACGATGACGCTAACCTGTATGGTACAGTATCCGGGATGTTTTAAATCAAGTGAACTCTGTTTCATCTTGATGTACTATTATGCGCATAAATAAACAACGATAAGCAATACTGCGCCTTATGAATCAAACCTGCATGCCAGAAAATATAAATACGCTTGAAGTTACAGCCTCTTTACACCCCTCAAGCACCTGGAGAAGCACGCTACGTGCTTTTTGCTCGGGTCTTTTGCTTCCGCTTGGTTTTGCTCCGTTCCACATGCCAGGCCTCGCTATTTTAGGTTTAGCGTTATTATTTTTACAATTACGTACACGTACAGCTAAACAGGCATTTACGATAGGCTTTGCCTTTGCTCTGGGATTTTTTGGTTTAGGTGTATCTTGGATATATGCCAGCATTCATAGCTACGGGCATCTAAATTTTATTCTATCGGCATTATTTACTTTATTGTTTGTTGCCTATTTAGCTCTTTACACTGGCTTTATGGCCATGATGTATCAGCGACTGGCTAAAAACATGCCTGATTATACCCGCGTTTTGCTATTTAGCTCGTTATGGTTGCTCTCTGAGTATTTACGCTCAACGTGCTTAGGTGGTTTCCCGTGGCTTTTAATCGCTTGTGGACAAATGGACTCCCCCCTGCAGCATCTACTCCCCGTAGTCGGCATTTTAGGCACCGGTTGGTTCACGGCTTTTGCCAGCAGTGTCTTAGGCTTAGTTTTTCTTAAGTCAGGTTCAAAAAAACGTTTAGGTTTTATATTTTTTGTGCTGCTTGTCATGAGTCCCGAAGCATTAAAATATACGCAAGCATATACGCACTGGACCCAAGCCAATAAGCAACCGTTGTCTGTGGGTGTGATTCAAGCGAACTTATCGATGCGAGACAAATGGGATGAGTCGCTCTTTTGGAATATCTTAGATTATTATCAAGAAGCCGCCTCAAAATTAATTAAAACAAAGCAACTAATCGTCATGCCCGAGTCAGCGATACCGCTCCCCAGCAGCTATGTCAGTGACTTTTTAGAAACGCTCAACCAAGAAGCTCAAAAAAACAACAGCGCTGTCTTGCTCGGTATTCCACATCCCAACGCCCCTAATATCTCAAATGCATCGGATACATCCAACAAAACCACCTACCACAATGCCTTACTGAGTTTAGGCCAAGCCGACGGTGTGTATTTAAAACAGCATTTAGTGCTCTTTGGTGAATATCTTCCTCACTGGCTATTAAAATTTAACGCATGGCTCGGCCTTCCTGCGCCTAATATGGCAACGGGGCAAACCCGTCAGAAACTTATGACGGTTAATCAACATCCTTTTGCCGCATTGATTTGTTATGAACTCGCCTATCCCGAGCTTTTGCGTACGCAGCTTCCTCAAGCTGAATGGATTGTGTCGATTAGTGATGACGGATGGTTCGGTCGCTCATTTGCGGTTTATCAGCATTTGCAAATGGCCCAAGTGCTATCAAAACAAACGGGACGTTTTCAAATTGTCTCGAACAACAGCGGGCTTTCTTCATTGATTAATACCGAAGGCGCAATAATAAACAAGCTCCCAGCCTTTGAAACACGTATTTTAGAAGGCGTGATTCATTCCGCTACTGGAACCACGCCCTGGGTGCGTACAGGAGACATGCCGTTTGTTTTATTCAGTGCTTTTATTTGTTTAATTGCATTTGGATTTCGACTTAAGCTTGCCGCGAGGAAGAAGAGGCGTTATCCTAACCAGCCCTGTTAATTTTTGTCAGTAAATCATGGATAATCGCTACAACCCGCAAGATGTCGAACAAGAAGCCCAAGCGTATTGGGACAAAAAAAAATGCTTTCAGGTTTCTGAAGATCTGAATAAAGAAAAATTTTATTGCCTGGCCATGTTCCCCTACCCGAGTGGTTCGGTGCATATGGGGCATGTTCGAAACTATACGCTCGCTGATGTGATTGCTCGACATCAACGCGCACTCGGTAAAAACGTCTTGCAACCGCTAGGATGGGATGCCTTTGGCCTACCTGCCGAAAATGCTGCGATTAAACACGGTGTTCACCCTGCCGACTGGACCAAGAAAAATATTGCTGCCATGAAAGAGCAGTTTTTAAAACTTGGCAATGCATATGACTGGCGACGTGAAATCACCACCTGCGATCCTGTTTATTATCAATGGGAACAATGGTTTTTTATTCAATTATTTAAAAAAGGCCTCGCATACAAAAAAAATGCGATGGTCAACTGGGATCCCGTTGATCAAACCGTTCTCGCAAACGAACAGGTTGTGAACGGACGCGGTTGGCGCTCGGGTGCGCTGGTTGAACGCAAAGCCATCTCACAGTGGTTTATTAAAATCACCGCCTATGCAGACGAACTCTTGCTTGGACTAGATAGCTTAGAACAGTGGCCATCTAAAGTTAAACAAATGCAACGTAACTGGATTGGGCGCTCTGAAGGGCTAGATGTTTACTTTCCTATCGAAGGCCGTAGCAAGCCCTTGAAAATCTACACCACACGTCCTGATACACTCATGGGTGTAACCTATTTTGCAGTTTCTCCAGAGCATGCGCTCGCCAAAGAAGCGGCTAAACATCATCCTGATGTACAAGCTTTTCTAGACAGCTGTGAAGGCATGGGAACAGCTGAAGCAGATATTGCATCACTCGAAAAACGTGGTATAGCCACAGGATTTTTTGCAACACATCCACTCACCCAAGAAAAACTTCCTATTTGGATCGCTAATTTTGTGCTCATGCAATACGGTACAGGTGCCGTGATGTCGGTTCCGGCACATGACCAACGTGATTTTGAGTTTGCAAAAAAATATAACTTGCCAATCCAAGATGTGATCACACCTAAAGACGGATCAACCCATGATTATTCAAAATCTGCATTCATAGGTGATGGCGTACTGGTTAACTCAGATAGATTTGATAACCAAAGCTGTGATGAAGCCAAAAAATTAATCAGCGAACACCTGGAATCGATAGATTCAGGACGTACATCCGTTCATTATCGCTTACGTGACTGGGGTGTTTCACGCCAACGTTATTGGGGCACACCGATTCCAATGATTTTGTGTGAGCAATGCGGTACTGTTCCTGTTCCTGAAGACGAATTGCCGGTCAAACTTCCTGAAAATGTTGAGTTCTCAGGTCAAGGCTCACCGCTCGCTGATTGCGATGAATTTACACACGTTGAATGCCCTAAATGCGGTGAAGATGCGCGTCGTGAAACCGATACGTTTGATACTTTTTTTGAATCGTCATGGTACTACGCGCGCTTTGCATGTAAAGGCCAAGAAGATGTCATGCTTGATGACCGCGCGAAATACTGGACGCCGGTTGATCAATACATCGGTGGTGTTGAACACGCCGTGATGCACCTGCTTTACGCACGATTTTTTCATAAACTCATGCGTGACGAGGGCCTGCTCAATTCTGATGAACCGTTTAAAGCCTTACTTACCCAAGGTATGGTACTCAAAGACGGTCAGAAAATGTCAAAATCTGTTGGCAATACCGTTGATCCAACACCTTTGATTAACACCTACGGTGCTGATACAGCACGACTTTTTGTGATGTTTGCCGCACCACCGGAGCAAGATTTAGAATGGTCTGACACCGGGGTTGAAGGTGCGCATCGTTTTCTCAAGCGTTTGTGGGCTTTTGTACAGCAGCATAAGACACTACTTCATGAACTTCATGGTTTATATGTTGAAAATAGACCACGTATCGACTGGTCTAACGTCGAAACACGTTTGAAAAAAGCGCGATCTATCGTGCATCAATGCATTGCACAAGCCACAGCGGATTATAATCGTCAACAATTTAATACCGTGGTCTCGGCATGCATGAAATTGCTCAATACACTTTCGGCCTACACGCCCGAAAACGCAAATGACCATTACTTTTTATATAAAAGTACGACGGCTTTATTACGGTTGCTTGCACCGATTACCCCACATATCACGCATATTTTGTGGAAAGATATCGGCTTCTCAAAACCTATTATTGATGCCTCTTGGCCTAGATATGATAAAAATGCGCTCAAAATGGATGAGGTTGATTTTGTGGTTCAAATCAACGGCAAACTTCGTGGGCAATTTACCATGGCAAGTGACACGCCAGAAGATGTGCTACTTGAGCATGCCAAAACAGAAGTTGCGGCATTTATTGAAGGAAAATCAATTAGAAAAACCATTGTTGTGGCGCATCGTCAACTTATCAATCTCGTCGTAGTGTAACGTGAAAATAGCCCAACGTTGTCTCACCATGTTGGGCGTATTGAGCCTATTGGGTATATTAAGCTTATTGAGTGCTTGCGGTTTTCATCTTCGGAGTCTAGGTGAGTTTCCAACGTGGCTTAAACCTCGGGTCGCTATTATTCTTGAAGACGAAGCACGTGATTGGGAAAGCTACCTCAAACCTCTTTTATCTGCCGGTGATATCAAAACAACCTCGGATCCAAAACAAGCACCGTTCTGGCTTTTCATCGAACATGAAAATCTTGTTCAAAATATAGCAAGCGTAAGCTCCAGCAGTACCCCGAGACAATATCAATTACGCTACACCGTCACGTTTAGATTAGAAAATAATCGAGGGAAAACGCTCATTCCATCGCGTTCGGTTGTTGTCAATCGCCCGCTCACGATCAATAATGAACGTATTCTAGGCTCGCGCAATGAGAGTGAAAAATTAAAGCTCGCCATGAAGCATGATGCCGCAATCCAAATAATCTATTGCCTTAATCGCTACGCGCCATCTGGGTATAAATAATATAATAGGGAACAACACGATGAGACCTCTTTTTTTGCGATTACTCCCTTTACTTTTGTTATTCCCACTTTCTTCTTGGGCCATAGCTATCGATATTCCACCCGGTCAATGGCAATGTATGGCCATGGATAATTTGGACAGCAATTACGGCGGTTACGGTAAAAGCCTAAAAAAAGCACGGCATGCCGCGCTCGTTGAATGCCGCAAGCGATCCAAAAATCGCCGAAGCTGTAAAACAGCAGAATCTTTTTGTGAGCAAGGACCTGTCACTTTAATTGAACGTCGCTGCCTCGTGAGTGATGAGTTTGGCCGTACTTGGAATACAACAGGCCAAGACGCTTGCCGGACCGCCATGTACCTTTGCCAACAATGGCAATATCTCCATGGCAGTACCAGGAGTCAGTGCAGCGTGAAACACCGCATGCGCAACTACGATGATAATTAAGTACCCCGAAGCACTCGACCTACATCTTAAAAACAACCTTCTGCCCGTTTATCTCATCACGGGCAACGATCCGTTTTTATTAAATACCTGCGTCGATACGCTTAAAAAATCGTGGCATAAAGCACATGGCTATGAAGTTAATCCAGATAATGCAGGTAATGCAGGTGAACAAAAACGCATTCACGTAAGCCACGCCAACGACTGGGCCGATCTGATTGCTGAAGCTAACACGTACTCCCTTTTTTCTGAACAGCTATTAATTAACGCCTCATGGGATAAAAAAACACTGGACGCCAAAGGCAAAGCTGCACTTAAATCTTATGCCGCAAATATTAATTCAAATTGCATGCTCATATTGCAAGCCCCGCTTGTACCTATACGACAATGGCCTGATTTTAGTAAACATCCAGATATAGCACTTGTGACGATCACATCCCCCAATGCCGGTGCCCTGCTACGTTGGATTGAAAAGCAACTCAAACAAGACAAATTCACCTATGCCCGAAATGTACCTAATTTAATTCAAGAGTACACGCAAGGTAATATGCGTGCGGCAGCCCAAACTATTGAGCGCTTAACGCTTATCCACGAACCAGGCACGCACCTAGAACTCGATGATGTGCGTGAGCAGCTTTTAGATGAACGTGATTATAAACTCTATGAATTATCTGGCGCGTGCCTTGAAGGCAATATCAATAAGGCACTCGATCTCGCCCGTCGTGCCAAACAAGATCAAACAGAACCTACACTTATTTTGTGGTTTATTACACAAGAACTGAGGCTACTTGAACAAATCGCCTCAGGCGTATCGCACCAGGCACTCAATATCCGTTCGTTTCGAACACGACAGTATCAACAAGCAAGCAAGCGCTTATCACGAGCCGATATCCATCAACTCCTGCGCCAAAGCCAAGCCTTGGATGTGCACATCAAATCAAGCCCCAACACACAGGTATGGCGTCTAGTTGAACAGCTTATTATGGCGATGAGCATAGGTGTGTTATAATAAAGCATTTTTATCACAAAAATAAACATGAAAATTTCACCGTTCAAACCCAAGCGATTAGTAAACCACAAAGACCTAAAAGAAGCGTGCCAAGCCGAAATTACTTTTCTGACCACACCAACATCAACCTCATGTTTAGTTTGCTGCCCGCGCTTGTTTAAACCAACCAAGGGAGGTCGATATAAAAACCTAATCAACGAAGATACCAAAGTTGAAGCAGTTGCTATATTAAACACCATCATATCATTATTAATACGACGCCAAGATTATTATCGAGCGATTGATTTCAATAATCCAAAATTACAGGATCTGTTGTCCAAGCTATTTGAACAAGTAAATCCGAGCTCTCATGCTCCAAACGATGCTGAAGGCCATGATTTCAAACAGAAACTATTCAACCAGCCCCCTATATTTTTTAATCATTCAACACTCAATCAAGTACAAATGGAAGCCGAAAATTTCTTAATTGAGAAAGAACAAATTGAAGAACAAGAAAAGCGCCCACACATCGCCAATCAAGCGATATACAGGCATTAGACATCTATTCGTTGAATAAATCAGATAACATTACTATTAATGCTTGATGCAGCTGAATCCTTCGCTTCATCATTTTTTGACTCAGAAGACGCCGTTCGAGTCCTAGGTCTGATAAATAACGTGCTATCAAATTGACTTGGCTTGGGATCAGGTGGCGTGTATGGACGACCCACGTTCTGCTCATAATCAGCTTTTGCTTGTTTTAATTGGGTGTTTGTTTCTGTATATTTATCCGATAATTGTCGCTCTCCCTCATATGAGATGCGCTTTCCTTCACGATCTAGATCTCGCTCAAGCTCGTATATATCAATTTTCCATTTTTCTATTTTCGCATCATCTATCGTATCATCAGCTGATTCAATCATAAGCATATCCCTATTAACATTTTATAAATAACACATATAAGTTGTATCACAATACATCGAGCGAAGGAAACTCAAATCTAACCCTTGAATTTGGAAGCCTTCCTCCAGTAAGCTAAATAGATTGAGGCTATTCAGCCAATCACAAAGGAAGCGCATATGAAATTAGGGATGACACGTTTAGTTTTTATAACACTGATCGTTTTCAATCAATTAAGCCATGCAAATACAGGCGCTTTATTTAATGTAGCTTCAGCAGGTACGCCGGCTAATATTAATATTACCCTGTGCTTAAATGGCAATGCGCCTTTAAGTTGCCAGGATTATCAAGTAAACGCTTTGTACTTGGATATTTTAACAACAGCACCCAATCATAGCTATCCTGCTGCTGGTATACGTATTAATACGCCCGGTTATCACCTGAGTCATAACTGCAGTATAAATTCTCAAGGATATTGTTTATTTTCTGTGAGCGATACGAGCGCGAGCACCATGAGAATTACGGCTCCCGTTACGTACAGCATTGGCGGTACGTTATCCCACCTCACACAAGATGGTTTAGTTCTACTTAATTATGGCGTCGATAACCTTTCGGTTGCCAAAAATTCTACGACGTTTACGTTTAGTACAGAAATTCCCGCTGGCAGTACCTATAATATTACAGTTGGAACACAACCCACCGGTCAAACCTGTACAGTTACCCATGGAACGGGCACGGCAAATGCCGATGTGACCAATATCTCGGTCGACTGCCTTACGTTATATGGAACATCAGATAGAACTGGGGCAGGCTCTAACACGCTTTATACCATCGAGCCAACTACCGGTGTTACAAACGCGGTGATGTCACTTCTTGATCCTGGCATAGGAGGGCAAATCATAGGTTCAGATGGTGCTGATTTATATGCTTTTGCATCACCATCATCCACAGTTGGATTTTTGTTAATTGATCTCGTCAACGAAACAACTTCATCCATTGGTTTAACTGCTCTATATGAAATACCACGCGGTGTTGTTTTTCATGATTCAAAATTTAATCTATCAGATGATATAGGTGATTATTACTCAATCCTGCTTGATGGCACAGTAACACAAATCAACAGCGGCATTGGTGAAAGAAGAGGATTCGCCTGCGTTGGCGGTAATTTTTATGCCGTGAGCTCTGACAATCGATTATATCAACTTGATCCGGCTGATGGCTCAACCATAGGTACGGGTACGCCGATTATCATAAATACAGGTGAAACGGTGAATGCAGGCCTCGCATTAACCGCCAATCCTAACACAGGTGTTATGTATGCCATGCTGGATACATCCGGTGGCATAAAGTTTGTGAGTATTAATGCGGCAGCTAATGCAACGTTTATTTCAAACCTCACAAGCCCTGCTACGATGATAAGTATGGCGTTTCATCCTGCTGATCCTACGTGTTAAAAAGTGATGACTTTATGACGATGTTTAAATTAGATGAACGACTAGAAGCCAGTTGCTTCGAGCTTGTTGATTGGCCTTTGTCAAAAATATTGCTTAAGAATAATAAGCATTATCCTTGGCTTATTTTAGTTCCGCGTCATCATGCATTAACAGAAATAACACAACTATCCCCAAAAGATAGCCACCAGCTTATGGATGAAATACATCGAGTAAGCGTTATCATGAAGAGTATTTTTAAACCCGATAAAATCAACACCGGGGCGTTAGGTAATCAGGTCCCACAATTTCATATGCATGTTATCGCGCGATTCAAAACCGATCCCTTATGGCCAGAAGGCGTATGGCAAGCATCGCTCGATGAGCAGCCTTATACCGCTCCAGATGCATTAATTGCTCGTTTAAAAGCATGTTTATCCAAGGATTATCTAGATGGGAATTTTTGAGCGATACTTATCATTATGGGTTGGGTTATGTATCTTACTCGGTGTTTTGCTTGGAAACTTCTTTCCGACTCAATTTAAACTGATTGCATCACTTGAATTGGCACATGTCAATTTAGTGGTTGCCGTTCTTATTTGGGTGATGATTTATCCGATGATGGTGCAAGTTGATTTTAGCGCTATAAAGAATGTCGGTAGAAAACCTAAAGGTTTAGCCCTAACACTTATTATTAATTGGTTGATCAAACCCTTTACCATGGCCGCATTGGGCTGGTTATTTTTTAAAGTTTTTTTTGTTGGGCTTGTCGATGTAAAAAGTGCTCATGAGTATATCGCAGGTATGATCTTATTGGGTGTCGCACCTTGTACTGCGATGGTTTTTGTCTGGAGTCAATTAACAAAAGGCGATGCTAACTACACGTTAGTTCAAGTTGCTGTAAACGATATTATTATGATTTTTGCCTTTACCCCGATCACCGTTTTTTTGCTTGGCGTTAGTCATATCAATGTACCCTGGGAAACATTGCTTTATTCCGTTCTACTTTATGTCGTTTTACCTTTAGTGGCAGGCATTATTACGAGACATCATCTTGGAAAAAATAATCACAAGAATCAACTAAATAAATTTTTAACCCAAGCAAAGCCTTGGTCGATTATTGGCCTGCTTGGAACGGTTATTCTTTTATTTGGTTTTCAGGCACCAACTATTTTATTGCATCCTCAATCCATTATATTGATAGCCATTCCATTAAGCATTCAAACGTACGGTATATTTTTAATTGCATTTTTTGCTGCCAAAATCATTAAACTTCCTTATAATATCGCAGCACCGGCGTGCATGATAAGCACCTCTAATTTTTTCGAGTTAGCCGTCGCTGTTGCAATATCACTGTTTGGCTTAAACTCAGGCGCCGCGTTAGCAACCGTCGTTGGCGTATTAGTTGAAGTACCTATTATGTTGAGTTTGGTTTATTTTTTAAACAAAAACAGTTCTTATTTTGATTGAGTTAAGTCTTATTATACAAAATAATCGTCTTATTGAATAAACCGTTCCAGGTTGATCTTGCCATGAAATGATGGACACTTTGCTAAGAGAGTAAAATCCACAGCAGTGGCAAACTGATATGCAACATCATTGATCACAATCAACCTGTGCGATATAAATACAGTATGAGTCAATTATAAATATTAGGTGCTATCATGAAAACAATCCCAATTACTGCAAATCAATCCGCCAATGCCTGCACGCTCATTAGCCTAGGTGTCATCAAAGCGATTCTTCAGCTTGATGAAATAACCAATGAACATAAACTTAAAGCTCTTATTACTAAAACCCATCAGGATTGTATTAAAATATATCAACAGGATCGCCAATCAAATCCTTCGATAAATGCAGGATACCTTGAACATGAAGCGTACCGTGATCACTTTAATGAATCGTTGAATATCAGTACAAGACAAGAAGTCAGCGTGCAAACAGATACATCGATTGATGCACTCATAGCTTATTTTACAAGCAACAGAGAGGCTTTTCAGGATACCCCCCCTCCCAAAGGTGTTGCTTAAGTAAGTATGCCCTATACCGAGCCAAAAGCTTTAATTGCTCGTTTAGCGGCATATTTATCATCATAAAAGGTCTAATTACATGGTAATTAAACATACAAGTGCGTTACCCTATCTTTATATATCATTATTACTCCAATAGAATATGCAAAAAAAACTTATATTATTTAACAAACCTTTTCAGGTACTCAGCCAATTTGAAGATGAAAATAATCGCGACACTTTAAAAAAATATATCCCCATCAAAGATGTCTACCCTGCCGGTCGATTAGATTATGACAGTGAAGGCCTCATGATCTTAACTAACTGCGGCAAGACGCAACAAAAAATCAGTCACCCTAAAAACAAACTAAGTAAAACCTACTGGGTTCAAATTGAAAATATTCCAACAGAGATGGATTTAAAAAAAATTAGAGGCGGCATTCAAATCAAAGATCATCGTTGCCTGCCTGCTGATGTTAAAATGATTGAAGAGCCGAAAATATGGCAACGCGTACCACCTATTCGAGAACGGAAAAGCATTCCAACCTGTTGGTTAGAGCTTAGTATTTCTGAAGGAAAAAATCGTCAAGTGAGACGAATGACTGCGGCTATGGGATTTCCGACGTTAAGACTTATACGCGTTAGGATTGGTTCTTGGGAATTAAATGGACTAGAACCAGGAGAATACACCGAAGTTACTTGATATTTTTAACGTGGTCCAGAAAAGGAAGAATCATCAATGTCTGGCTCTTCATCATGATGTTTATCTTGAGTTAACGTGGGTGAGCCTTCGTCTCGGCCAGCTTGCATACGCTCCATGAAACTGATCGTTGTTTTAATATTACTCGCCACACGTTCCTCGAGTGTATTTACAAGTCCTTCAGATGATTTTTTGATAAGACTGTCACGCTCATTGTTTTCATCCTCACTGTGTCGTTCGTATGTACCTGAATCTCGATGCTCTCTGATCGTACGTCTAACCTCAGATAATGCTTGGGTAATCTGTCCTTTATGAGCCTCCACATCAGCTTGATATTGTTCTGAATATTTTTCTTTAATTAAACCATACATCTCTTGTTTTGCCCTTGCGGGCTCCACTAAAGCTACTTTAAATTTATGCATGAATTCTTTAAGCATGTGAAAACTCGTATGAGCCCCCACACCTACGGCACTTACAGAATTGAGTTTACGTTGGTTCGTTTCAGCAGCAAATTGTGCTAAATCATGATCAGCGCCTATAACGGCATGAGTATATGACATACCTTCATCAAATTCCTCTTGAAATTTTTCGATAATGAGCTGCTCAAAGGCTGAATCTAAAGAAGAACCAATATCAGGATTCACTTCATGATGAAGAATAAATAAATCAGCAATTGTCGCACTTAGTGGAATACCGTGTTCATCACATACAGCGTTCACACCAACCACATGCCTCGCCCCCTCAAGTTTAGACATCCGCTGTCGTTGATCATGCGCAACAACTTGAGACTGAGCATGTGTTGTTAGACCTAACTTATCGGTGTTTTCTGTACCAAGACTTACATCCATGACCCCACCCAAAATACCTAGAACAGCTTGGTATCCAATGGCCGTTGCAACATCTACAGTTGAACTCGCGGTAGGTGTCACATGCCCTGACGTGTACTCATGATAAAGTGTGGCTGCCGCTCCCACAGTAACGGCCACTGCTCCAGCCCCTAAAGACATTATCTTTTGCTCACCACCGAACCAATTGACAGGAGAAGATTTAAAAACAGATTTAACAGCCACAGCTTCCGATTTAAAAGCTCGCATGGCACTTGGGCCAACGCTACGGACAGCCGTTAAAACACGTGTACCTGTCATAAACATCACCTTTCATAAAAATCGATTACTACTTTAAGCTTAGTAGAAAAAACACTTTTTTGGTGATATAATACTCAAAATACTCTTTTAAGTTGCAATAAATCTAGATTTTAGGGTGATATATGTGGACTATTTTCGGTATTCATTTTTTTTCAGAAGAAGAGAAACAGCAAACCCGTAACATGTATACAACTCAACAAGACATGATTAGAGCCGGTGGAATTAAGGTCAATGGAGGCCTTTGCCAACCCCTTTCGAGTACTTGGCTTGAAGGTCAAATGGATGGCACAGGCAGTGAGTACTTAAAAGATAAAAGTCTGACATTAGAAAGAACGCTAGCAGTCAATCAAGCACAAGCAGAAATGCGTGCTCAAGGAGAAGACTATAAAAATTATGCATTTATTAAAACCAACACACCTTATACCATAAAAGACATACCTACCTCTGAATTAACGACACAAGAAGGCGTAAAGCAAGCTTTAGGTTCACATGAACATGCTCTTTTTTCTTATCAAACAAAAGAGCATGGACCACGTCATGCCATGGCCTTTTCTAATACACATATAAAAGATAATAAATGCAGCTTTTTTAATGCTGATCGTTATGCAGGTGAAGTCAAAGGCCCCTGTGATGTCATCATGAACGTACTTGCCGTGACTTTAAAAAACAGTGCGGATCTTAAAGATAACAACGTGGCTCGTGTAACCTTAAGCACACCTCCGTGTTAATAAGAAAATAATCTTAAGTATTTTTTATACCCTTCTTTTTCTAAATCCTCTTTGGGAATAAAGCGCAGCGCGGCTGAATTAATGCAATAACGTAAACCCGTGGGTTCGGGCCCATCTTTAAATACATGCCCTAAATGTGAGTCTGCTTGTTTAGAGCGCACCTCAGTTCGAACAATCACGAAATAACTGCGATCTTTTTTGAGAACAATCGCTCCCTCATCCAGCGGTTTTGTAAAACTTGGCCAACCCGTACCTGAAGCATACTTATCTATTGAGCTAAACAACGGCTCACCTGAAACCACATCAACATAAATACCTTCGCGTTTATTATCCCAATACGTATTATCAAACGGGCGCTCTGTTCCTGATTTTTGCGTTACTTTATATTGCAAAGGCGTGAGTGTATCTAATATTTTTTGTTTATCAGATTTTTCCATCAGATGACCCACCTCTTTTAATCGTTGATCTCGTCCGCAGGTATAACGATAGTACTTATATCGCCAAGGATTTTTTTTCGCATAATCCTGATGATAGGCCTCCGCGGCATAAAATTGCGTTGATGGTACGATTTCGGTATACACATGCGGGAGTTTTTTTTCTAATGCTTGCTTACTCGTAAGCGCTATCTTTTTTTGATCCTGGTTAAGATAAAAAATAGCTGTTCTATACTGAGGTCCTGTATCACAAAACTGCTTGTTTTTTACCGTAGGGTCTATATGCTTCCAAAAATAGTGCACTAAATCTCGATAGCTAATTTTTTTAGTATCAAATACAACACGAACAGACTCAACATACTCTGTCTGGCCTGAAGAAACAGAGGTATAACTTGGATTTTTAGATGTACCACCGTCATACCCTGATTCAGCAGAAATAACGCCTTGTAATTTTTCGAAATCAGCTTCAAGACACCAAAAACATCCACCGGCAAAAATAGCCTCTGCGCGTTGACTAAAAGCAGGGTTTATTTGCACCAACAATACCATCAAAACAATCCATACTCGCATGATGTGGCCTCAAATTATAAGATATCTACATCTATATCTGTATAATTATAGCATCGCTTGACAAAAAGACGCTTCTGTATTCAAATCAGCTAATCCAAGCTCTAACGCTTTCATCGCTCCCGCTTGACACACCACAGTCATCATGAGCTCTTTACACAAGATTATTTTATCTTCTGATGCTAACCCATCAAAAAATATTTTTAACGCTTTCAAATGCCTTGCATCTTGTAACGGTACGCTTGGATCAATCAACGAATAAATAACATCTGCTCGCTCGATCCCCATACCCGGAAGATTTGTTTCAGCCATTTCAGTCAACCCACCTTCTTGACTATGACTAAACGCCACTTCACTACTTATTTGTTCAAAAAACAAAGTATTAACAATATTTTCCACGTCATAAGCAATAAATCCATCTTCAAATTCTGTCTTAAACACCTCAGGATCCAACGCTAACTTGGAGCGGCATAACTGAATAAATGCACGCAGCTTAACTCGATAAGGCGCCGTTGTTTCAAGAAATTCTGGACGCATACAAATATGGGGTACAACCATGATTAAAAAAGCTTGTTTATTCACCGCTTCAAAAAAACCACGTTCATCATAATCATCAGCAAAACCTTCCGTATGATAATACGCTCGCAGCCTATCAAGGTCATAGTAAGCCTTAAACTGCGTTGATGAAAAAAACGAATCAAGCACGCTAACTTCTTGATAATAGTGTTTTATCAAAGATAATGTCGCCATGCTAGGTTTCCTGAGCTGCATCAACGCATTCCACAACGATGCCCCTGGATTTTTATCGTTCGATCCAACCAATATCGTCGTAATATTTATCCCTTCAATCAAGCGCTGGTTAGATTCTAATGCTAGTGAAAATTGAACATCATCCGCGGCTTTTTCTAAAACAAACAATAACTCAATCAGATCCATGGTACGTTTCTGGCTATAAATCATGGTGGTCCCACACACAATGATACGATGCGCCATAAATTGAATGATTTGTTTTACTGCTGTTTCTTCAGGCGATATTCGCGCTCTGTCATCAGACAAATTCAATGCTGTATTTAACCAAGTAATCACACGTTCAGCTGTTATTTCTTCGTTGCTCGTATCCAAGCGCTGGTTTTTCTGTTCATGATCATGAAGCCGAACCATACAAGCAATCGTTGCTCGAAAAAAAGCATCTCTTGGCGTTTGTGATTGCCACATCTTTAATTTTTTAAGCATGTTCATGGTGCGCCATTCTATTTCAAGCGCATGAGGCAGATCATGATGCACAAGTTGATGCTCTTCTGCTGATACACTTAGATCATGCGCATGTTCATCCGAAACAGCGTTTATTCGCTCAATAACATCAAAATCAGAAGGTAAGCCTGCAAGATAGCGATCAAGTAAAATCAGACAATCTTCTGGCAGTGTACGCTGTTGCTTGATGGATCTACTTACAGCATTAACTTGCTTTTTATTTATGATAATATTGAACGATGATGATTTATCCTTAATCCATTGATCTAACACATCGAGCTTATCGCTTTCGCTGGTCGTTTCTTGTTGTAAAAGTGAGTTAAGCAATTCCAACGAAGCTATATTAAAGTGATCTTCACCGGAAAGACTCCAACGTTCACTAAAGCTGTACTCTAGAT
Organism: Legionellaceae bacterium; assembly: GCA_029210265.1. Classification (GTDB taxonomy): domain Bacteria; phylum Pseudomonadota; class Gammaproteobacteria; order Legionellales; family Legionellaceae; genus JAALKW01. The sequence goes on along the minus strand of JARGNP010000001.1, from coordinate 60,109 downwards.
CAGCGATGCTCAGACGTCTCGGTTTAAATAAAGTACCTTCAGGTAGAGTAGCTGTTCGTTCTTGAAACGCCTCTGCCGGGGCCGAATTTTTTTCACTTTGAACGGCATCGCCTGGAACACCTTCTGCCTCTAAGCCTATATATTTACTCTGAACAACACCACCCATCTAATTCACCTTTTAATTCATAAATGCAGCTAAACGCAGACCCTCGAGAACTAAGTCAGGAAGCACATGATCAAAAACTTTTTCTTGCTCAAATAAACCCGCAAAACCACCGGTTGCCAGCACTAAAAATTCTTGCTCTGGAAAATGCTGTATTTTAACCTGTCGTACCAATTCTCGAACCGTGCCAAGCGCCCCAAAATAAACACCAGACTGAATGCTTTCGACGGTTGAACGCCCAACCACGTCACGTACACGAACAATATCAACCGAAGGAAGCTTGGCTGTATTGTTTGAGAGTGCATCCATCGATAAACGAAGGCCAGGGAGAATCGCACCGCCTAAATAACGTTTTTTTGCATCAAGCACACACAACGTCGTCGCTGTTCCAAAATCAAATATAACCAGCGGTATATTTGGATAACGATGCGTTGCTGCAATCGCATCTGCAATACGATCTGCCCCCACATCGATAGGATTTCGATATTGAATATTCAGCCCTGTTTTCACACCAGCTTGCAGAAAAAATGGCTCAATCGAAAAATACTTAATGCACGCCGAGCGCAACGAGTAATCAATCCGAGGTACGACTGATCCTATCGAAATTTGTGTAATTTCTTCCGGATCGCAAGCATTTTCACGTAAAACTTGCTTTAAAAATAATCCAATTTCATCCGACGTACTTTCTTTTGAGGCATGCCTAAAACGAAGTTTAATATCTTCATCTTGGAACACCCCCCCATAAATATGAGAGTTTCCTACGTCCAAACACAGCATCATAGCAAATAAGCCTTTTTAAACATTAACCTGCGGCGCGTACGCGAATACGCTCCAAACCATCTGCCAAACGACTTAAAACGCGACGCTGCCCAATCATAACCAACGTGATATCAATCGCCGGTGAATTACTTCCGCCTGTTATGGAAACACGAAGCGGTTGCGCAATTTTTCCCATATTTAAATCAAATTCGGCCGCCACATCATTAATACAGGCTTGTACAACATCAGCTTCCCATGAACTCAACGCTTCTAAACGCTTAAATAAAGCCTCAAGAGGCTCTAAGGCGACAGGACGGAGATGTTTTTTTACTGCAGCTTCGTCATAAACAAGCTCTTCTTGATAAAAATACGTACTTTTTTCGCACATCTCAACAAGCGTTTTACAGCGCTCGGCTTGGGCACGAACAATATCAGATAAAGCTGGACCATCGGAAATATCCACGCCTTGCTGATTAAAATGAAATTTAAGCGCTTCCGCCACCTCAACAGGATCATCGTTTTTTTGATAATGCTGATTTAACCAAAATAATTTTTCATAACTAAAGCTTGATGCACCACGGCCCACATGCTCTAAATCAAACAACTGTTGCATATCAGCGATACTAAAAATTTCTTGATCGCCATGAGACCACCCCAAACGTACTAAATAATTTAATAACGCATGCGGTAAAATTCCCATGTTTTTAAATTCAAGTACGCTCACCGCACCATGGCGTTTTGACAAGCGTTTACCGTCTTCACCCAAGATCATCGGCAAGTGCGCAAACACAGGAACAGCAACACCTAAAGCTTGATACAAATTAATTTGACGAGGTGTGTTATTAATATGATCATCACCACGAATCACGTGCGTAATGCCCATATCTGAGTCATCAACTACGACTGCAAAGTTGTACGTTGGGTTACCGTCCGAGCGTACTAAAATCACATCATCTAATTCTTGATTAGCCACATGAATAGGGCCATATACTTGGTCCTCAAACGACACCACGCCTTCCTGTGGATTTTTAAAGCGTACCACATACGATTGATTTTCTGATGGTGAAAGATTAAGACTACGGCAATGCCCGTCGTAACGCGGCTTTTCTTTATTTTCCATTTGCGTTGCGCGCAGTGTTTCAAGACGCTCTTTACTGCACGTACAGCAATACGCCTGTCCCGAAGTTAGCCATGCATCACTGATTTCTTGATAACGTGCATAACGCGCCGTTTGATATACAGGCTCTTCATCTGATGCTAGGCCAAGCCAGGCCATGCCGTCTAAAATAGCCTGCACGGACGCCTGTGTAGAACGCGCTTCATCTGTATCTTCGATACGTAAAATAAATTGTCCTTGATTTGCTTTAGCATAAAGCCAAGCAAACAAAGCCGTACGTACTCCACCCACATGTAAAAATCCCGTTGGGCTTGGGGCGAAACGTGTTTTAACCACCATGAACAATTACTCCATTTTGCGCTACTTAAAGTTACAGGTATAATAGCCGAAATTCATCGAGGCGAACAGCCGTAGAGATTTAATGAAAGCATTTGGAATCAAACAACAACTTCGTATGGCAACCTTGATGCCCGTGCTACTCGTCGTTTTGTTATTTACCTGTCTTTATAATACAAAGCTTCATCTTGTGCTTGAGGCGTATATTTTTCATCTGTGCGAAACATACCTTTATCAATTCGTGCCGACTGCCCCATCTCTCATGCTGCATGAGCACTACCAAACATTACAGCGACTGGTGGATGCCTCGATGCTTATCATTAGTTTGCTTATGGCGCTTGCCGGCGTATTTTTAAGCTCACTTTTTCACCTCTTTCTGATTAATAAAATTTACCTTCCTATTTCACGTTTACGTCACACCATGACACAAATATCTCATGGTGCAGTCGAAACCCCTATCAAGCACACCACACCCGGTGCGCTTGGCATAATTGAACAGGGATGCTTTGATTTACAACAACACTATATCGAATCTTTAAACGATTTTAATCAACATGTTGATACGGCAACGCATGACTTACAACAAGGCCTGGAGCATCTTGAAGAAAAAAATGTTCAGCTATTACTTGATAAACGTAAGGCAGAAGAAAAACTTAAACATAAGTCCGAACTCATCACCAGCCTAAGTCATGAAATTCGAACCCCTATGAACGGCATTATTGGTTTTGCTAATTTGTTATTAGAAACCCCACTGAACCCCCTTGCGCGCGATCATGTTAAAACCATAAAAAGCTCTGCCAAAGATTTATTATCCATTCTTAATAATATTCTTGATTACTCTAAAATTAATGCCGGAAAATTGCATCTTGATACGATTCCACTGGATATTCGAAATTGTATCGACGATGTTTTAGCACTGGCGGCACCCAATGCACATAAAAAAGGTTTAGATTTAATCCCGTCTACCTCGCTTGATGTCCCTAAAATCATGGTCGGCGATCCCCTCCGTGTAAAACAAATTATTAATAATTTAATCAGTAATGCTATCAAATTTACCGAACAGGGCCATGTGCTTATTCGAACTCAGGTACACAACATCACGGAAAAAAACTACACCATTTGTCTTTCAGTAACTGACACGGGCATTGGTATCTCACAAGAAGATCAATCCACGCTATTTCATGCCTTTCATCAAGCAAGTGATAGCATATCACGACGCTGCGGTGGCTCAGGTCTTGGCCTGGTGATTTGCAAACAACTCGCGGAACACATGCAAGGCCATGTTACGTTAGATAGCAAAACCAACCAAGGCACAACTTTTTCAGTCTATTTAACGTTTGCAAAATTACCTGCTTACGAAGTTGAAAAAACACAACCTAAACGCTTTGCTCACATCAAGGCCCTGTGTTTTGACGATAATCTATTACACCTTGAAGCACTTTGTCATGGCCTTGGACACTTTGGTATCACCTGCATTCGCGTAGAAAAATTTGACCATCTTGCGACAGCATTTAATACACACGCCGACTGTCAACTCGCCTTTGTCAACGTGAGCCCTCATCATGAAGAAAAAATCAGCGCACTTTTAAACCATCAAAGCATTCCGACCGTACTTACATCCACCTGGTTTATTCAAGATTACCAAGCACTTGGCGCAAAAAGCTTTCTGGTCAAACCACCTAACATACAAAAATTGCAAGATACGGTTGAATCATTACTACTTCAAACAGCGTCCCCTGCAACCAATCAACCAGAACTGAACCATCTCAGAGCAAATCTACGCGAGCTACGTCCGAGCATTCTTATTGCCGAAGATAATGCCGTTAACCGTATGCTCCTCAATGCTTGGCTGGGCACCAGTGGCTCCATCGATATCGTCGATGATGGTGAACAAGCCCTTGCGATCTGTCATCAAAAACATTTTGATGCAATCCTAATCGATTTACATATGCCAAACTTAAACGGCCTAGACGCCACACGACTTATTCGAGAACACACCCTTTTAAACAAACAAACACCCGTAATTCTTATCAGTGCCGACAGTCATGATTTAGATCGTGCTTATTTAGATGCCCAAGGTATCGATCGAAAACTCCCCAAACCTATTGACGAAAAACTTCTCCTGCATCATCTGCTTGCTGTGCTTCAAGACGCCAAAATTAAACCCATCAATTGGCCTACGTGTGTCCAAAAAATGTCGGGAAACAGTGCACTAGCCAAAGAGTTTCTCGATCAATTTATCAGCGAATTACCGAAGCATCGTGAAACCATGCTACATGCAATAAAAACAAATCATTATGAAGTACTTGAACAAACCGCGCACAGCTTACGAGGCGCTTGCGGATTTTGTGGTGTGCCTAAATTAGAACAATCACTTGCCAAACTTGAATATCTAGCACAACATACCGATGCGGCTGATGCCTACAAAGAATTAAACAATGCCCTAACGGATAGCATTCGACATATTGATGCCGTCATGCAAGCGCATACACAACTGGAGCAAGAGCTCGAGCTTATAACGGATTAAAAAAATAATAATATAAAGGGAAAATCGATGACGATAAAAAAAAATGCTATTTATGCACAATCAGGCGGTGTGACTGCTGTAATTAATGCCTCTGCTTGTGGCGTGATTCAAACTGCACGTGCCAACTCCGATAAAATAGGTAAAGTCTTTGCTGCGGAATCAGGTATTGTGGGCGCGCTCAACGAAAGACTTATTGATACATCACTCGAAAGCGACGAAGACATCGCAAAACTCATGCACACACCTTCCGGCGCTTTTGGTTCATGCCGTCATAAACTCAAAAACCAAGGCGAAGAGTTTGAGCGCCTTATTGAAGTATTTAAAGCGCATGATATTGGCTACTTTTTTTATAACGGTGGCGGTGACTCCCAAGACACGGCTCACAAAGTCGCCACGATGAGTCAAGCGGCGGGCTATCCTGTAACCTGCATTGGTATTCCCAAAACCGTCGACAACGACTTACCGTTTACCGACACCTGCCCAGGCTTTGGTTCGGTTGCTAAATACGTGGCGATCTCAACCTTAGAAGCAGGCTTTGATGTCGCGTCCATGGCAGAGACATCGACTAAAGTCTTTATTTTAGAAGTCATGGGACGTCATGCGGGCTGGATTGCTGCCGCAAGTGGCTTGGCCAGCGAATCAGCTGAACAACCTCCACATTTAATTTTATTCCCCGAAGTGGCGTTTGATCCTAAACTATTTATTCAGCGTGTTGATGCGTGTGTTAAACAACACGGTTATTGTGTTGTGGTGACATCGGAAGGCATTCAAAATAAAGACGGCAAGTTCTTAAGCGACGCAGGCCTTCGTGACGCCTTTGGTCACGCGCAACTGGGTGGTGTTGCACCTGTACTCGCAAACTTGGTCAAACAAGAACTTGGCTTAAAATATCATTGGGCCTTGGCTGATTATCTGCAGCGTGCAGCGCGACACATATCCTCAAGTGTCGATGTTGAACAAGCCTACGCACTGGGTAAAGCCGCGGTCGAACTCGCACTTGATGGCCACAATGCCATCATGCCTACCGTGGTACGCGAAAATGACGCACCGTATGAATGGTCCATCGGTCATGTACCGCTTGCAGACGTCGCCAACCAAGAACGCGCCATGCCAGACAACTTTATTCGTGAAGACGGCATGGGCATCACCGACGCTTGCCGACGTTATTTAGCACCGTTGATTCAAGGCGAGGCGTACCCTCCGTATCATGCCTCAGGTCTTCCTGACTATGTTCGCCTCAAAAATAATTTGGTGGCGCCTAAGCTTCCGCAAGCTGATTAGTTAACACATTCAACTCGCGGTATGAGCCGAATAAAGAAAACATTCGGCTCATACTTATTTTACACCTAGAATAACAGCCTTAAACAAACTCACTAAAATTAAGCGCTCTTATTACATGTCCATGTTAGATGAAGCTCTTTCTTGAAGTAACCCTGAAGACTCCTCGATAATATCGAGTCCAGGCTTATTTACTTTTTCTATTATTGCTTTCTGTGTAAAAGCCTGCCTAAAAAACATAGCGCGCGGCGCAAACGAGGTTGCAAAATTTTCATCAGAAAAAGGTTTTATTGCCTCCAGAGGATTTGGTGCCCTTCCTTGCCCTATCTCATTTACTTGCCTTGCCACTTCCCGCTGTTCATTTGCGGATATTTCACTCACCCTGCTTAATATTTGAAAGAATTGTAGCGGATGCCTAAACAGGCTTACCTCAGCATCTTCAGGAATCTGACCAAGAAGCATATACGTACTTAAATCACTCAATCCAAGTGTATCTTTTAAAAAGCCATAGCTTGGATGGTTATTAACAAACATGCCAAATAACGCTTTGGGTGTTAACGTAACCTTGTCTTGTTTACACGCCGCTTCAAATGCACGTCGAATGACTTGAACACGCTCCACTTGAGCGCCCACGGCGGCTGGCGTAAAAAGTTTTTTACTTCTGTGATATTCAATCAAACGCTCAGGATTCAATGTCTTAAGCAACTCCTCCATCGTCGCTTTTGAAAACGGAATATCGGCTTGTGGTAGCCCTGCGAGCCAAATACGCATAGGAAATACGTTTTTAATCGGCCTTTCGGACATTGACTCCAAGCCACCATTAATTAGAGGCATCAATTTTGTCATGTTATAATTATTTTCAGGCATAATTCGTTCATGATCAATACTATGCAATCGTGTTTTTTGAGTATGAGCATCCGTAACAAATAAGGTATTACCTGGATTTGAGTCTTGAGAACCTAAAATAATTTGTAATATAAAATTATCTTCAAACGATCGTTGATCAATACCTTCAAGCAAAGCTTTGGCCTGCCCCCGTTGTGTTGCCCTTACATCAGAATCAGAGCCAAATAGTTGGAATTGTCCAGGCATGGGTTCATTTAAAAGCTCTTGAACCCACTGATTACCATCTTTTGCATGAGGAACAAGTGATTGGTGCAACTGAAGTTTAGATAACCGCCCTTCTTTCGCTTGTGTTTTGTATGACGCTGCTTTTAAGTTAAATATAAACTTCCCAACTGCATCTTGTGTTTTCGGTAAGTTTCTTACTTTACGGTTTTCTGCTCTCGCCTCATCACTATTTTCACGAGCAATCAAATGACGTATTGCTTCACGTGAATGAATCATGCCTTCGTCACTCCTGAGATTGGACATCGAATCAGGCGCTTTTGATAACGTACTTTTCGGAATAATACCCGCCAGACCAACTAAATCAGCCATATCTTGAGCAGCAACCTCAGAAAGAACGTCCATAGGGGCCGCTTGCTTCATAAATAAACCATTCTTCGTATCGACAAAAGAAGGGTTACGATTCAGCATGCCCGCTCGTTCCACCATCATAAGCTCAACATCTTGAGCTAGCATAAGTGGGCCATACGTTTCTTGAGAATCACATGCAGGTTCTGACAAATCGATTGTTTGTCCTAAAAGTAATGCTTCTGGGCATACAGTACGTCGATTAATAAATAAATTAAGTTGTTCTTTTAAGACTTCATCATCTGACGATTGCTCTAACTGCTTTAGATGTTCGTTTTGACGTTTGTAGATAAAATCAGACACTTTAGTTAAAGCCCACATGCATCCATTAATCAATAAACTAGGTATAATCACTGCAACAACAGCCACCAAAGGTGTAGCCCACAGAGCCGGGAAAAATAAAACCGAACTAACAATAGCAACCAATAAGGTCCGACCAAATGCTCTTGCATAATAACGATTGTCTAAATCGAACCAAAAGTGCCAAAATTTATTATAGTTAAACATAGTAATCTCCACTAAAAAACACAAGATACCATAAAGAAACCACAAAGTATAACATTTATCCATCGATACGCCGTATCCAGCGACTTTATTCGTGAAGACGGCATGGGCATCTCCGATGCTTGCCGAGGCTATTTAGCACCATTGATTCAAGGCGAAGCGTATCCCCCGTATCATCCATCAGGTCTTCCTGACTATGTTCGCCTCAAAAATAATTTGGTGGCGCCTAAGCTTCCAAAATAATCTACGCCCGTATCCAGTATGCCTTACTTTATTTGCTCGTAAAGTAAGACATACTGGACAACTAAAAATTTTATTTGACCTTAAAAATTACTTTTTTTAAAATATTATCAAGCTTAAGTTTTTACTTACAAATAAGGGGCGTTATGAATAAAAATACTTTTTTGTTTGTGATTTTTTTTGCATTAAAAGCAACCGCCGGATCAAATGCTTCCCATTTATCCAAAGACGAGCAGGACACGGTTTCTGTTTTTAAGCAAGCCTCCCCTAATGTTGTGTATGTGCACCGTATCAACCGTTTCCAAACACCTTTTTCAGAGCAATTTGAAGCTTCATCCGGCGCTGGATCAGGTGTTATATGGGATAAGCAAGGACATGTTGTTACCAATTATCATGTGATTCATGGTGCCGATAATCTCATGGTAAGCTTTGGTAACCAAACAACACCAGCAAAAGTAATCGGTGTTGAGCCTAGAAAAGATATTGCCGTTCTCGAACTGATTAAAGCACGTGACTTTTCTGCGACCAAACATATTACGCCATTTGAAATAGCCAATACACAATCATTGGTTGTTGGACAAAAAACGATTGCTATTGGTAACCCTTTTGGCTTAGATCATAGCTTAACAACGGGCGTTATTTCTGCACTAGGTCGTGAAGTACCGGGTGTATCAGGCGTTAATATCCGAGATATGATTCAAACCGATGCATCGATTAATCCCGGTAACTCCGGTGGGCCATTATTAGATAGCCAAGGCCGTTTAATTGGTTTAAATACCATGATCTACTCACGTTCAGGTGCGTCATCTGGGGTTGGTTTTGCTGTTCCTGCGGAAGCCTTGGCACGTATCGTACCTCAGCTTATCAAATACGGCCGAGTAAAAATGGCCGGCATAGGTATTGTTCCACTGCAAGATCGCATTGCCTATCAGTTTGGTGATAGACAAGGTGTTTTTATATCCGAAGTTTTACCCAATACGCCAGCTTATCAGCTAGGCTTAACCGGTGTTCAACTCGATCAATTTGGCCGCCTAACGCTTGGGGATGCCATTATTGCCATCAACAATAAGCACATTAGAAATTATAACGACTTATATAATACGCTTGCTGATATCCCGATTGGTGAACAAATCCAATTAAAACTTAACCGTTTTGGAAAAACACGCGAAGTATCCATTAAAACCATTGATATTTCAGAAGAGCGTTAATCCAACCATTTAATCCAACTATTTAATAAAACCTTAAGCATACTCATGTATATTAAATAAAAAACAAACTGACTTAAACTTGACCGGAGGTGTGTTATGCTTAAACCTTACACAAAGAACATATATAAAAGTATATTTGGTGATGCTCGCTGCCATGATTATGGTTATGGTTTTGCACGTGGGTTTGAAGAAAAAACACCTAACCTTAAGCTAGGCATTACACTCGCGATGTCAGTTACGGTTGGTCTCGTCGGTTTAGTTATCGGCGGTCCTGTTGTCGGACTCGTTGCAGGCTTAATCACCGCTATGGCTGTGCACTTTCTCTATGCCGATGTTATTGCTCTTGCTGCGGGTCAACATGGAAAGGAGCAAGCAGATCAACTACGGAATAAGCGTCCTCTGCTTAGCGGCGTTGCTTCAATCCTGGCTTTTGATAAAGCGGTTGAAACGCTAGGCGCCGAACTCGGGGAAGAAGCGGGTGAAGCAATGTCGAATGAACTCAGCGAATGCTTTAACTTTTCTTAACAAAACAATCTCTTTCTTGAGCCGAAGATAAAACCTTCGGCTCAAGCTTATAAAACAGCTAAAATAACAGCCTCAAACAAACCCACAAAAATTAGGCGCGCTAATATGCCACGCTATTTTATTATCGGTACCGACACAGACTGCGGGAAAACCTACGTGACCTGCCAATTACTCAAGCATTTAAATCAATCACATCAGCAAGCTTTAGCGATTAAACCCATAGCAAGTGGTGGACGTGGAGATATTGATGCCCTAAACCAATATCAAGATCCAGGCACGCATAGCATCTACCGTTGGTTATTTGAACCCGCGATCGCACCGCATCTTGCAGCTGAACAAGCAAATCAAATGATCTCATTTGAGCAGTTAGATACGTTTTGTGATATAAAACAAGACTCCAAACACCCAAACACCCAAACACTTCTCATCGAAAGCGCAGGTGGTCTTATGTGTCCGCTTAATACAACTTCAACCTGGCTGGATTATCTAGAGCACAGTAAAATCCCAGTAATACTTGTGGTTGGTATGAAGCTTGGCTGTATAAATCATGCGCTCTTAACGCAACTTGCACTCCAAACACGCCATATAAAATGCCGCGGCTGGATAGCCAATTGCGTTGATTTAAACATGCAAGTTTTAAAAAAAAATATTGGAACACTCGAGCATAAACTTGAGTATCCTCGCTTGGCCACGCTCGAATTTAATGGCACAATGCCGCCTAATTTTTGCTTGCCAATAGATTAATTAGACAATAAGCATATGAAGAAAGGATTTTCACTGGTTGAATTGCTGCTTGTTTTAGGCTTAATTAGTCTTGTAGCCGCAATGGCTTACCCAAACTACAAGCATCTATTGGTCCGAACCCGACGTCTTGAAGCTCAAACTTCGCTGCTTAATTTAGCCAATCGTATTGAACAAGATGGCACGCAAACGTTGAGCCAAGCTAAACGATTAACACGCTGGTATGAGTTAAAAATTCAAGAAACCAAAAACAAACGCTATGTACTCACAGCAAGACCTATTAGCTCGCAAGGCACGCAAGATACGCAGTGCCAAGCCCTTACACTCACCAGTGAAGGCATTGAAGGAATTGCTGAAGGCCCCCAAGGACAGCCGACAGGATGGGTTGAGCAGTGCTGGTCTTAAGTAAAGACTTGCTAAAAACTTGCTTTTATGTGATAAATTAAGGTACAATATGTTGCTCATCTTTTAGAAATGGACTGTAATTTTGATATTTAAGGTTAAATCACGCATCGCGTGCTGTTACCTCCTACTGCTATCTTTTGTTGCTGTCCCCCTTCATGCGGCCACATACTCAACGACGCCTACCGTATGGAACGTACTACGTAAGCAATTTATGCTTGATCACGAAGTTCATCGCCCCGAAGTGCAAGCACAATTACGTTGGTTACTCAAACACCCCGACTACCTCAAACGCTTCACAGAAGCCGAGCCTTATTTGTTTCATATTATTACTGAAGTTAAAAAGCGTAATCTACCTGGTGAAATTGCCTTAGTTCCAATTATCGAAAGTGCATTTGACCCCTTTGCTTATTCAGGCGTGGGCGCGGCAGGTTTATGGCAAATTATGCCTGGAACCGCGACTGATTTAGGATTAAAACGTGACTGGTGGATTGACTCTCGACGTAGTGTAAGCGCATCAACCGAAGCGGCACTCAAATATTATCGTTACTTAGGTAAATTTTTTCATGGTAATTGGCAACTTGCCTTTGCTGCCTATGATTTTGGTGAAGGTAATGTCGCACGAGCGGTCAGGCGAGCAGGAAAATCCAAAGAACATGCCAAATTTTGGACCCTCTCACTTCCCAAAGAAACCCGTACGTATATTCCACGCTTACTTGCTTTGGCTGAGATTATTGAGCACCCTGAGCGTTATCACATTCAATTACCGCGCATTAAAAATAAGCCTTATTTTCAAGAGGTTGAAGTTGGTCAACAAATTGATTTAAGTCAAGCAGCTAGGCTTGCTGGCATCTCTTACCAAGAGTTGATTCATCTGAATCCGGGTTACAACCGTTGGGCTACGGCACCGTACCAACCTTATAAATTATTATTGCCTATTAATCATGTCAAAGAGTTTTCAAAACAACTGTCTGAGCTTCCTAAAGATCAACACATCAGCTGGTCTCGTCATCAAGTAAAATCAGGTGAAACCTTAGGTTTGATTGCTCAAAAATATCGAAGCACGTCAACCATGATTAAAACATCCAATCACCTAACTTCTGATAAAGTAAGGCCAGGTCAATATGTACTTGTGCCGGATCATATGACCACAGCGCCTATTCAAACAGCCACCAAAAAAGCATCCGTGCATCTACCCAGCCATCAAACCTATAAAGTAATACATATAGTTCAAAAAAATGATTCTTTTAAAACCATCAACCGAAAATACGGTGCGCCAGAACAAGCAGTGCGTGCCTGGAATCACCTCGGTGCAGAACACCCTATTCAACCCGGACAAGAGTTACTTATTTGGAGAGAACGCATGCCCAGCGACTACGTGGTCAAAGCAGGGGATAATTTAAGCCGTATAGCCAGTCAAAATAACCTTCCACTCAAAAAACTACTGAGCCTAAACCCTCACGCCGCACAACACATATTAAAGCCTGGTCAAACGCTTCAACTTAGAACTTAAATTTACACCCCCCAAACTAATCTCGCGGACGAAATGGTTTTTTATCACGATCATCTTCTTGCTCGAACACGTCTTCCTCTTGGATACTCCTATGAATAACTTTGGCATTACTTTTATCGCTGAACATTAAACCTTTATAAGCACTGTATTTGAATTTAGAAATATGTTCTGGAGTATCCGTATCAGATTCAGATTCAGATTCAGATGCGTGTTGAGGTATTTTAATATTTTTATCCAGCGTTCTAACCAACACGACTGCCGCACTTAAACTCTCTTGAAAACGACTTCGTCCAAAAAAATGGATTGATCGCCATCTGGTTTTATTAGCATCAATGTCACCTTCAGCTAACTCAACTTGGGTTTTTGTTATTAAATCATAGAGCCCTTGAGTAGAAGTAACCGCTGGGATCTGCTCCTTGATAAGGGAATTTGCTTTGTCTTTGCGAGTTTGACTCATAAAATAATTTGCAGTTAAGTACTCTTTCATTAATAACGCCGCCCCCTCTTTGGCATCGCTCAGAGCATCCTCTTGACCACTACGATTAGCTATTTCTCTAAACATACGCAGCGCGTTTTTATCCTGCATGAGATAAGTGAGCGGTGTTTGAAACCAAAATGATTTGCGTGAAGCCTCAAATGCGTTCCTCAGCAATTTAGAGTCGTTTACGTCACCAACCAACCCTCCCTCTTCTTGATTTTGAAGTCTTAACTTAAGCGTTTCGGGTTGCATACAATCTGCCATTTTAACATCTTGTTTATACGTCAAGTATTCTTCTCGCTTCTTATGCTTAGCATCCATAAACGTTTGAAGTGTATTTATATCAATGTTTATATTATTAAACCTAGGATCAGAATTGTAAGCATGACATATATCGGTAATAAACTTATTTTGTACATCAGGCATTTCTTCTGGAGATTTATCACGTATAGATTCTCGATAGTGTGCCTCCCAATCTTTACTAAAAACACTCCAATCTTTATGAAAAAAATCTTCGGCAACATCATCAGCACCAGGAGCAGGATCGCACGTAACTAACAAATAATTCAATAAATCATGTATCCATTGACTCTTTTCGCGCGCACGTTCATTCGTCTCAGCTAACTCGGCTTTGATCGCTTCTTTTGTTTTGTCATATTTACTTGTATCCAAACAAAAATAAACATCACCAGGCGATCCTTCACGCGCAGTACGTCCATTACCTTGAATCTCTACTCTATCTTCTTGAATTGAGGTATGAATAACGTCCATACCGATCTTACGTAAATAACGAACATCTTTATTCCGCCCCAAAGCAGGTGTGGTTATGGTTATCATGCCTGGTTTTGCAGCATCATCAATAACACGCTGCTCTTCATTCGGCATACCCGTGAACAATTGCGTATTTTCAGCAGGAAATCGTCCATCATTTTGTATCTGCCTATACAAGGCCTGAGCCTCAGCAATATTCGCACAAATGATTAATTTAGGACGTTTCTTCGGTGATTTTCTAAGAACTTGTATAATTTTATGCGTATTTTCACTATCATTTTTTGAAAAAACTGGCTTATGCACCACCATCTTACTGATCTGATGGGGCGGAATGGTCGTTGCCCCAAAGCCATAATGCTTATGCTGATAAACAATTTCATCATGAGATCCCGTTGTTGCCGATGAGCCACGCACAACCCCTTGATGCTTCTGATACTCTTTAATTAACACGCGATTGGTCGAGGATAAAACTGTTTTACTCTCGCGTGGGATAACAAAATATTGACCGGTGGTATCAGCCTGTCGATTCAATCTTGCATACAAAAGTTGCATAGCACCTTCACCATACTGACTTTCTAGATTAATTTGTTTATCTTGCATCACTAATTTAACCACATGGGTCAAACGCATGGTACCATCAATATTTTTGTACTCTTTTTCTGGAGGAATAATGTAATCATCTTTACCCGCTTGATTTAAATCATTCACTCGCTTAGCTGAGCACATCCACATCCAGAGCCTATCATCATCTAGATTATCAATATAATCACATTGCTTTTGATTCACACGCCTACTCACAGCACACTCTTTCAAGCGCTGTCGTAAACTTGCTATATCCTCGGCCATCGTAACGGTAACATCTTGATCATTACCAGGATCATTAAGTAACCCATCAATAAAATCATTAATTTCATCATAAATCCAAAATTGACTTGGGCTTGGAGCTTCAATATCGGTAAGTGCAAGACGACATACCACGCGATCATTTAAGATCGTGTCATCTGACTCGTTGATGATCAAGGATGCTTTATCTGCATCATTTCCCAAGAGCTGTTTACCGGCGACTCGCGCTCGATTGACTAATAAACCTAAATGCGAAAAAGCGATGTAATTAATGCCATCGGTTGAAAATTCATCCAAACCACTTGTCGACGTTAACGGCTTATGAGCATGCTTAATACCAAGTAAGTTAAAACAACCTGAAAACTCAACCAGATCGCGTCCTGAATCGACATGCGAGGGTGCAGTTACCGTAACGTGATCCGAGCCAAGCCATAATAAGCTTGCATGCATCGCATCGGTTATGCTTTTACCTTGGCCTGTTTCAATATTGGTTAAAGCATCACCATCATGCAACATGCTTTCAATTAAAGCTATTATCTGCGTAGAGTAAGCATATTTACCCGATGTTCGGTACATCGCCTCACGAATTAAAGCAAGCCCTAACAACCATGCTTCAAAGGTTTTATCTTCATTTTCTTTCAAGTTTTGAAATGCGCCTTGAAGCTCTTGATTTGTTAATTCTTCTGCAGACTTACCAGAAAATACTTTTAGATTATGACCGCAAGCATCAACAAACAAAAACGCTTCCATGATTTGTTTTCGATAATGATAGGGATACACGCTATCGTTTAGACGATCGTATAGCTGATTAATAACCCGCTCTACTTGGGATTTATCATGTAACGATTTGCTCCGCGCACCAAACGGATTTTTTTCAAACTCAATGAGTAACGCATCAAAATTTAAATTTTTCGCTTCTTTCGTAGCTAAACCATCACGTAAACAAATAAAACTAACATTGGATTGAGTATACAGTTGCTGTAATGCGTTTAATTCGTTGGGATTCAGAGCATTTAACCGCTGGATCAAATCTTGATAATCTTTTGTTTCTAAACCTTCGCTGGCCTTTTGTGCAAAGATTTTAGTTAAGATCATAAGCGATTTTTTTACTCTGTCTGAGTCATCTGGGTTGTTTTCTAAAAAAAAGTCGATGCAACCCGTAGTATCAATAAAATCCGCTAATTTTTCTCTATCTATCGATACATCTTGACCCGGTAAGCACGGAACAATTTGAAGTATTTGAGACAACGTATAAGATGAGTTCGGCGCAAACAACCTATTCAAAACTGGATCATGAGGATTTGCCTGGAATACTTCACGCAAAATTAAAAAAGTGGCCTCGTTAAATTCATCTGCATTAAAAATGCTAATAAATTGTTCTATGTAAGGTACCGGAAAACCATTCCCCGCTAATTGCTGGATGTATACGCACACATCAGCAATATCAGTATGCTGTGGTAGCTTTAATAACGCAGCAAAGATAGGCAAAAACTCCATCTTATTGAGCTTGGTGCCCAGCATAAATAATTGATATAAAAATTCTTGAGAGATTTCATCCGTCTTCATTGCACTTAAAACGTTGAGTAACTCTTCTTGGTTAGCATCAATGTACTGATTTTCTAGAATTTTTGAGAACAGCACTGAAATTTTCTTCATTTCCTCTAGCTTAAGTTTTAAATCGTCAAAATCAGTGATGGATTGAATAAAATGTAAATTTTTAAATCGTGTATCCGCTAATTCTCGAGTAATATTTGTTGAGTGCTGCGTGAAATACTGAACAATTTGTGTATCCCTATATTCATTATAACTCTTCGTAAGAAAAAGTTGATACAGCATTCGTTCTTGCGGATTGGCGTTTTCTAAAATTGTTGTTATAACACCGCCTAAGTCGTCTATACTTAACTGATTCGGATCATTTATGATTGTGTGATAATCATCATCCGTTGGGTTCTCTGGAAGATCATGAAAATTATCACGAAGATAGGCATACAAAACGCCTTCTTGACGCAATCTAAAAATAATTGTTAGCAGCGCATGACGAAGATCTTCCGTATCTAAAGAAACAACGATTGCATGACTCGCTTCTTGATAAAGCTTATGCTTATTCAACACGTTATTGACTGCACTCAATGGAGAATCTTCAGGAAGTTGCTTGATTTCGTCTAGCGCATTCAGAAAACTGCCTGACTCAACATGTTGACCAGCCAAAATAATATGTCTAATTGCATAACGCATGAATTCAGCTTGTGGCTCATCAGATGCCGCTTGAGACAGTATCGTTTTGATTTGCTGCAAAGGCTTTGGAATAGTATCTTTTTGTTTCCTGCATGAATACTGAGTCTCTTCACCCAAGAGCATTGCCGAAAGCACGAGCAAATCTTGTTGATATAAGGCAGCGATACGACCCTCATCATGAGCAAGAAAATCTGCCATATCAAGATAATAATCAATGGGTATTTTCTTGTAGTTACCACCAAGCTCTTTAATTAAATACAAAAACCTTAATGCTGAGTATTTATCTTGACGTAGTGCTACAAAAAGCCTTTCAAGAAGCTGTAATTTAAACTCACTACCCCCAAAACGTTCAATTTCTTGAGAATTAACACCACTGAGCAGGCTTGTCACGGCCGACAAAGCTTTCGTATTAAATTTTATATCATCATTAAAAAGATCAAGCAGGTGTTTTAAAACCACACTATTTGTACCTCTATCATTCATTGCGTTTTCAGCATCACGAATAAAACCACCCGAAATAAGCTCCTCGTCAGAACAGCCAGAAACCTGCTTCTCATCCAAATATCCTTGATGCGCAACGCTAAACAACAGAAAAGTATAAGCCGGAAGCTTGCTATATTCTAAACCATCCAATACGCCACTTTTTTTACAATAACCATCAAAGCATTTTTGTAACTGATTGACGTCTATCGAATGATCCTGCTCGGCAATCATTCGATATAAATCTGCAAACGCATGACCTTTAACCAGTTCATTCGGCCTGTTAATCGTATTAAATAAATCACTCCAAGAAACGCGATACACATCCCTCGTCGCAGAAAAAGGAATTTTATTTTGCCTTATTGCTGAATAGGATAAATTCATCCCTGCGGAAACAACGTGAAATGCTTCATTTCGCATCGCATAATATGCACCATTTTGCCCTAAACCCACATCTTTCAAGGCGATAAATTGCTCCTCTAAATCACGCGATGCAGTTAGAATATACAAAAGTCGTTGCATATATACGGCTGGATGACCACCCTCGGGTACCTGCCAATTCGCCTCAAACTTAGCAATATCAACACCTCGTTCACGGCAGAGAATTTCTAATCGCTCCCAAAAAAATTCGAAATCATCCAATGTCTTGTTAATATCATGACCCGATGTTCCCGTATTGGTTAAAAACCGGGTTAAACACGTATATTTTTGGTCTTCATAGCGATGGATTCTTTTATAAAATGCGCCATCGGTGATCGGCTCACAATCACTTAAGTGCCGCAAGTAATGTTGATATATAAACTGAAATCTTGGATCTCTAAAAAAACGTTGATTTGTAGATTGTAAATTAGTCTTGAAACATTCGTATTGCTTGTTATCAACCAAACGACACATTCCAAGTGAAAAATCGGGATAATCGTCCTGCTTTGCCGCCCAAAAAAAACCTACATATTCACGACGCTCCATCTCCAGAGAGTTGCCTTCAGGCATCAACGTTTGCTCGAGAACATGCAAGCTAAAAGGCGGAGCATTTTGCTCTTCTTCCTCTGCAGCGTACTCATCATACTCTAAAACTATTTCTCCAGTATGTGTTAATGCACAACTAAATCCTTGGGGTAAATTATCTAAATCAATAGAAACATACGTGGCTAAGTGCCTAGCAACATGTTCCGCAGCAGCTGGGGAGAAGTATTTTATCGCTCGCGGGATGTTAGCAAAGTTTTCTTTTTCAATTAATTTATATAATTGATTAATTTCAGACTCAGCTTCATCTATTCCGCAGAACGTATTGCGCGTCATCTGTTGATAATGATCCGTATTAAAAGCAGCATAATCGACCCGATCACCAACATACGTAGCCGTTACTTCAACTTGCTGCGTGATGGTTTGGGTTGTTTGTACGTCTTGACTTACGTCCACCTCAATTTCAACATGTTGTTCAATCTCAACATGCTCCTGGTGAACAACTTCGATAGATAAATCTGACATTTTTACCGAAGGATTTCGTAAAGGATTAGGCTTTGAGTAATCAATAGGCATAACAAGCCTCCAAATCAATCTTTATGAAATAAATTATAGCACCACTTTCAAAAAACGTCCTTTCACGCCATTGCAAGCAGGTGAAATCTTGTAGCGAAAACAATCTTATTGAGTGGATAAATAATCTATCCAGCGAAATACAGCCCCAAGAAACAAACATGTGTTTTGAACGTTTTCATTGATTTTATTAAATCGATACGTTATAACATATTAATAAATAACGAATTTAGGTTTTAAATGGATATTATAACGGTCAGCTTCGAAGAACCTTTAATGCTCTCTGTCGACGGCGAAACCGCTCGCGTGGTTGCTTTTAAAACGCAAGAGCACGGACACATTAAGTTTGGTGTTGATGCGCCTCGTTCAATCAACGTGCATCGTGAAGAAGTTTACCTCGCCATCAAAAAACAAGAAGAAGAGGCTGGCTCTGTGTGCAGTTAGCTCAATTTAAAAAAAATATAAATCAAGCATCCTCTTTTGCCACACGTCATCTATTTTTTTGCGTGATTAGTTTACTGTTTTTTAGTTTTTCAGTGCTTGTACTTAGCATCAATGCAACCTACACGCACTACGTTGGAAACAATTATTTTCCAGTTAGTGTGGTTTGGATTACAACAGCTTTAATTTTGATTTATCTTGGTTTTTGCCTTCAATATCATTCAACCCACCACTTGACCCAACGAGTGCAAGAACTCTTTCTTTTTTTTGGTAGCATGGCGCTCATCATTTTAGGTAGCAATGCCATTCAATTCACACCCTTTTCTCCCATTGATCACCAAATTTTACGCTGGGGAGAGTGGATGCACGTTGATTTCACACACGTAATGACCTGGAGCCATGCGCACCCAACGCTATATACTGCCATGGAATGGATTTACGCATCGCTCACCTATCAACTCACTTATTTGCCATTAATATTAATTATTTTAGGGCGCTTCGAACGCCTTCACGAGTATTATTTTTTACTTTTATTCACAGCATTAATTGGGTATGGTTTTTATTATTTTTTTCCCACCACAGCCCCAGCAAGCGTGATTGACAGCCCTTATTTTACTGAAGCGCAACATGCAACCGAGCTTAAATTCAAACAAATTCATCATCACATCAAACCAACCACACTGGAAGGAGGCATGATCGCACTCCCGTCTTTTCATGTTATTTGGGCATGGCTTTGCGTGTGGCTTGTGCGTGATTGGAAGTGGGCCTTCAGGGCTCTACTTCTACTCAATGTAAGTATGGTGATATCGTGTGTATTGCTCGGCTGGCATTATATTTTGGATATTGTTGCAAGCATGATAATACTTGCTTTTGCGCATGGTGTTCAGCATTATAGCCGCCGAACCTAATCGATAATTATTACACCTAAGGTGGTTTATATGAACAGAGCGTCAGCCCTAGCTCAACTCGATAAAAATAAAGCAGAGATTACAGTCATTGAAGAATGCCTCATGGGGAGTCTCAACCAAGAAGACAGCACAAACTTGCTCGCGGAACTTAAAGCACTCATGGATGAGCGATACATCTATATGCAAACATTAGCAGCTTTTACGCAAGGCTATGACCACGAAAGTAGCGTTCGTTTTTTTACACCTGAACGCGTTGATTTAAACAATCTAGAAAACTTAGCAAGCTTAGAGCACGAATGCACATTAGAGGCAGAAAATATGATAAGCGATTTAATATTACGCTTTGAAAACCATGAAATAACTCAAGCAATGTTTGATGGTGCGCAGGCCGCGATTAGATACGAACTTGAGTTTTTAAATGCAACCACGGTTGAGGAGTTCGAAGCACAAAGCAAAGCCGCGATAGAGCAAGCTTTTGCTCTATCATCCTCTCAAACTTCATACAGCTAATCACATCACAAAAAAGCATGTGAAAGTTGTGTATCAAGTTGGTTTAAAGCTGCAGCAAGACGACAACCCGCAAGCGCAAGGCGTTTTTCAGAAGTACGTGATACGGTGTGTTGATATGTGCCGCTGGAAAAATTTTTAGCTGTGATGGAATAAGCTTCTGACACAGCTAAATCATGGGATTCAGCAACCCAATGCACGGGGTCTTTATCAACAAACTCTGGCTTACAAGGCCAAGCCTCTTCAAGCGCTCGTGCACGTTGACGGGCTCGTTTTTCAGGGTTACGTTCATAGGCAACACTATACAACAACGCACCGCCTGCTCGATCCCAATACGCATGAAGATTTTGTGCAATCTTATTCTTAGGTAAGTCCACGCGATTACCTCCGGCATCCCCCTCAGGATACTTGCGGCTTACACGTGTGGCCGCGTGCAACGGCTGATGTAAATCACCGGCGACATGCATCAATACACGTAAAGCAAACACGCGTTCCAGTGATGAAGCATGATTGGCTGAGAGCAACGCAAGAGATTGGTTATAAGCCATCAAGCCATTCATAGATTTAGGCTTAGGCCCATGCGTACCATCGGTTGAAAAAGGGATATCTACATAATGCATTGCACCGAGTGCTTTCGAATTTTCTTCGTTACGTAAGTTATCAAGCCACGTAGCTGCTTCAATAAACGAAGGCGGTTTTTTATGCTTATCTAAAGTAGGATGCGCTACCTGAAAGCGCTTTTTGGCCGTGGGTGTCATATGATTATACGCTATCTGAGCTATTACACGATGCCCCTCGGCGTTCCATGCAAAAGCAAAAAGGGGTGAAAACACCCCTAATAAAACAGCTAAAGCATGAGAGCATTTTATCCGAGAAACGGTGACCATGCAGGCTCCTGAATATCACCATCTCGTGCCGGAAAAGCACGTTGAACACGGCCATCTACCGATACCATGCCTAACACACCTCGTTCTCGCACATGGGTTGCGTAAATCACAAAACGTCCATTAGGTGCCAGTGACGGCGATTCATCAGCCTCAGAATCAGTTAACACTGTCACACGACCGGTATCAAGCGCTTGCACGCCAATATTAAATTTTTTATCTTCACGATGCAGCATGATCATCTGTTGCAAATCAGGGGTGTACGAAGCTCGTGCATTATAATTACCTTCAAACGTCATGCGTTTCACATCAGCATCAGCTAAATTTAGCCGGTACACCTGTGGCGCCCCACCTCGACCTGATGTAAACAAAAGAGAAAGACCATCTGAAGAATAACGGGGCTCTGTGTCAATTGCATTACCAAACGTCAATTGCTTCATATGACCTGATGTAAGATCAACACTGTATATTTTAGGCGTTCCGCCTTTTGATAACACAACGGCTAACTGCTTTCCATCAGGCGACCATGCCGGAGCACCGTTGATACCAGGAAAATCTGTCACCAATCGACGCTCGCCGGTCTCAACCGACACAATAAAAACTTGTGCCCGTTTTTTCTCAAACGACACATAGGCTATTTCTTGACCATTAGGTGACCATGCCGGTGACATAAGCGGGTCGGGTGAAATTAATAAGCTTTGTGGATTACTACCATCCATATCTGATATTTCAAGCGAATACTGCTCTTTATTACGCTTCCGCTTCACGAGAACATAGGCAATACGTGTTGAAAAAACACCGCGTATTCCCGTCAGCTTTTGATAAACTTCATCACTAATATGATGCGCTAAGGCATGTAACTCACGAGCTTCAACCTGATAGCTTTGAATCAATAAAGGCGCACCGCGCGCAGCCACGTCTAATAATTCCACATCAACTTTGTATTTTTTATCCTCTGTGGCGGTTATTTTTCCCGAGAGTACGCTATCCACACCCATATCTTGCCATATATTCAACGATGTTTCATCGCGCCACGAACGCGGAGCAGGTATCAATTTAAATTGTCCTGACAAATTTAAATCACCGTCAATTACACGTAAAAATTCCCGTGCCTCGGAGCTTTGTCCAAAGCCGTCAATACCAATTGGCAATGCTTTATTTACACCTTGAGTTAACTCTAAATTAACCGCAAAGACAGCACTCGAGAACAAACTCAAACCGATAAGTAATAGGCGAATAAGAATCATCATATAATACTACCCCCTCACATTTTCAGGTCGAACCGTGAGGGTTATCTCACGGAATAAATTAAACGCAGCAGGATCTTCAGGAACGGGCAGCGGTGAAGCCTTATAAATAGCCGCCTGTGCTGAGCGATCGAGAATCGGATCGCCACTGCTTCGCGTTAAATTAACATCAAGCACACTGCCGTTGGGTGCAAGCCTAATTGTAAAACGACTCGAAAGCTGATTGTTGACTTGATCAGGTAAAATCCACTGTCGACCAATCGCGCCTAGAATTAAAGCTTTATATTTATCAACCACTCCTGCCATACGCGCACGCTGTGCGACTTCTTCTCGCGCAGCATCGAGACGTGCTTGCTCTTTTTCGCGTGCTTCGCGCTCTTTTTCTTCTTGCTTAAGTTGAGCAAGCTTCGCCGCTTCTTCTTTTTGTTGTTTATGAAGCTCTGCTTGCTGTTGCTTCATCGCTAAAATACGTTTTTCTTCCGCTTCTTTTTGCTTGCTCATGTCTTGGAGCATTTTTTTGTTTTCAGCTAAAGCTTTGCGACGTTTTTCGGCCACGCGCGCTTGTTCGGCTTTGAGTTGCTGAAGTCGTTGTTGTTCTTTCACTCGAAGGCGTCGTGCTGCATCCGCTTCGTTCTTGAGTTTACGTTGTCGATTGGCCTCAACACGTCGTTCTTCAGCACGTGCGGTTTTAAGACGTGTCACCGCTTCTTGCACTTCTTTTGAGTTTACACTGACCGCATGAATAATTTTGGGCTCTTTCAAACTTTCTTCTAATTTTTTTGATTCAGACGGTGTTACATCGCGCTTCGCTTCGTGCTGCAACACAGGACGCCTTGATGACTCAGGGTGTATGATTAATGCCAGTAATAAAAGTCCGTGCAAACAAACCGCCGAAATCAGTGCTGCACGGTAAGACTTGTCATATTTCATGCGGTTTTATCTCCTGAAGCCATCATGCCCGTCGAATCCGTCACAAGCCCTACGTTTTCAGCCCCGGCTTGTTTAAGAAGCGCCATAGCCTCTACCACTTTTCCATAAGCCACGCCCTGATCACCTTTGACTAAAACATGTGCCGGCTCACCCGTTTCTCGCGCAAGCGTCAGTTCTGCCGCCACACGCACCATCAAATCATGGGGTGGAATAGACGTGTTCGGTTTTGCATGGATATTTAAAAAATAACTGCCAGCCTTATCAACCGACACAACAATCGGCTCACGTGAACTGGTTTTCAACGATTTACTGATTGCTTTCGGCAAATCAACCGTCACACCTTGTGTGAGCATGGGTGCTGTGATCATAAAAATCACCATGAGTACCAACATCACATCTACATAAGGCACGACGTTGATTTCAACAATATGACCTTTAGAAGCACGTTCGCGTTTTTTTTTCAGACTCATGCGGGAGTAACCTCAACTGGAACGGGTTCTACTTCTGTCTGCGCCGAAGGGGTTTGCTGAACAATCAACGCCAACAGCTCTTCTTGAAAAATATCATAACGTTTCAATAAAATCTCAACGCGTGTGCGATAACGGTTATACGCAAGAACAGCTGGAATCGCCGTAAAAAGTCCCAGCGCAGTCGCAACCAACGCTTCCGAAATACCCGGAGCGACCATAGCAATCGTCGCTTGTTGTGCATTCCCTAGGTCTTGAAGCGACGTCATGATGCCCCACACCGTTCCAAATAAACCAATATAAACCGCAATCGACCCAACCGATGCAAACCATGGTAAATGCTTCTCGAACGCTTCTTCTTCTTTGGCATGCTTAATTTGCATTACGCGCTCAATCGGCTCCAGCGATACCACACCATGTTTGCTCATGCGTAAAAATTCTTTAAATCCTGCATGAAATATAGATGCTAAGCCTTGTTGGCGATCAGGATGATTACTCAGCTCTTTATATAACAAACTTAAATCAGGTGTGCTCCAAAATCGTGTAGAAAATGCATCATATTCCTCACGTTTTTTCTTAAAGTACAAAGCGCGTTGGATAATTAATGTCCATGATATAATCGAAGCGATTAATAATATAAACATCACCGATTTAACCACAAAACCGGCCCCGACAAAGTAACTTAATACGCTGGTGTGTTGCATGATGTGTTTTATCTCCTTTATATATTTTTATAGCTTGCTAGACTCAGTTGCTGGCAAACCGAAATGTTGATAAGCCAGCGATGTTGCTATCCGCCCTCTTGGCGTACGCATTAAAAACCCTTGCTGAATGAGATACGGTTCAATCACATCTTCAATCGTTGCGCGTTCTTCACCAATTGCAGCCGCGATACTTTCAACGCCCACGGGCCCGCCATCAAAACGTTCAATCACCGCAAGTAATAATTTTTTATCCATGAGATCAAAGCCGTGTTCATCCACACGCAATTTTTCGAGAGCAAAACGCGCGATATCATGGGTTATCACCCCTTCGCCGGTCACTTCGGCATAATCACGTACACGCCGTAACAAACGATTCGCAATACGCGGCGTGCCACGCGCACGTCTCGCAATTTCGAACACGCCATCAGGCTCTGTTTTTAAGTTTTGTAAATCTGCCGAGCGTTTTACAATCGACGTCAACGCTTCGACGCTGTAAAATTCTAAACGCTGAACAATACCAAACCGATCACGCAGCGGCGAAGTCAACGCTCCAGCACGTGTGGTTGCTCCAACTAAAGTAAACGGCGGTAAATCCAATTTAATCGATCGGGCTGAAGGCCCTTCGCCAATCATAATATCAAGTTTATAATCTTCCATCGCTGGATATAATAGCTCTTCAATCACCGAGCTTAAACGATGAATTTCATCAATAAACAACACATCATTTTCTTGAAGATTCGTTAAAATTGCCGCGACATCGCCTGCGCGTTCTAATACAGGCCCTGAGGTTTGTCGTAAATTCACCCCCAATTCATGCGAAATAATATTAGCAAGCGTGGTTTTACCAAGCCCAGGTGGACCAAATATCAGCGTATGATCGAGCGCTTCGTTACGCTTGCGTGCGGCATCAATAAATACGCGCATTTGCGAACGCACATCGTCTTGACCAATGTATTCATCCAAACTCAAGGGTCGTATGGCGCGATCAACCGTTTCTTCTGAAGGTTGTGCCTCCATACTGATTAAACGATCACTTTCTAACATAGAAATCTCAGCAACTCTGACGAATAAGATAATAAAATTAGTTTATCATAGAGTTTGTGTACCGTCGCCAGGTCTTTTTTATAAATATACGAATGTTACTTAAGTGCCACACCGCCCGAAAGCCCTGCATTATAAGACTCAATCGCTTCATATACAGCTTGCATATCAGGCGCAAGTGCCACACTCATGTCAGAAGAAAGCGCGTTCTCAATTAAATATTTCAAATTCGCATACATCTGAAAAGAAGATTCAGTCCGCGCTCCGTTCGCCTTATCACACATTTTTCCATAATCTAAAATGATATTAATCATGGATTGATAATCTTTCACAACCATCTGCTCAATTAAAGAATGTGCAATAATAACGGCTTGGTACAAAATAAGCGTTTCAACTAGCGGCTTACCTTCCAATTCATTCTGCAATTTACTCCGAACAACAAGCTTCCTTAGTGTTGTCACAAAACAACGCTTCTTCTGGTCGGGTAAAACTTGAAATGCTCGTTCAAATGCTTGATAAATCGCCCGAGCACTTGCCTGCACATTTGATTGTTGTTCGCCACTCATCTGACACGTTGGGCTGATCATCGCATAGAATCGTACGGTTTTACGTTCAGCCAACAGCACCGTACTCTTATCTGAGTTTAAAAATTTCTGGTGCGTACTTGCATCTTTATGCAAACTCTCTTGATTGATATGAAATGCGGCACCCCCTAATGTAGATGCCAGAAAAGTAAAGCCACAATCATTTTGTGCTACGATATTTGTAAACTCTAATAAGCACGTTTTCATATCACAATGATTGGCCATGAGATCAACCACATCAGGAGCGTTAAACTGAAACAGAGCCCAACTTGATGCCAGAATATTTTCTTTTTGAGTCAAAGTATCAAAAGTGGGTATATTTTCTGCGGGACGTGTGGATTTGGGCTCGCCCTTTTGGATAGACATCTTATCCTTTTTTTTTCCCGAGGATGACTTATAAGCATGGAAGAATGTTGCTTCGTTACTCGTTCTACTTACACCAACTGGAACACGACGCTGAACGATTGAATGCAAAATGCGTGGTCTTGTTGATATCAACGCACCATGTTCGAATAGCGCTTCAACATAAGGTTTTCTATTGCAATCACGATTCCGAAATAACAAAATCGTTTGCAGTGCATTCAAGGCATCCGGACCACAACGGGCTTGTATGCTTTCTGGAGAACATCCTAAATCCAAATACAAACGATACGCTTTGAGGTTATCCTTTGCGTACATCGAAGTCAGTAACTTAAATCGCACAGTATTTTCAGATGGATTATCTGATATTGTATATTCTAAATTCGTCATTTTGAAAACCACAAAAGCCTGAAATACATCTGAATGCTCATGTAGATAATAAACCACAGGAATTAAACGATCGCATAAGTTACCGTCTTGACCTGCCTCAATAATCTCAAGTAACTCTGAGAACAAATCCACTAAATCCATATGCAATTCAACCACACCAAACATAGCTTGCACAACTGATAAATTACCCGTCAAAACAGCCTGTTTAAAATGCTCGGCCAAATTAAAATAAGTCTCTGGTAATTGTGCGCGTTGCGCACGTGAAAAATCTTCATCATCGGCCGAATCATACATCAACTCAAACAAATTAAGCGCTGTAATTAACGCTTGTAGCTGCTGATAAAACGTCTCAGATTCTAAACCATTTTCAGCTTTAGCTTGCTCAATCAAATCGCTTATCTGTGTTTGTATTGGTTCTTTATCAGGATCAACTTCAGGATCAACTTTAGATTGTTTTTGCTCAACTAAACTCGATGTTTCAGGCTGTGCTATCGATACAGCATCATCAACAATTGCATCATTCTCCTCTCGTGGTTTAATACAACGAGTAGAAAGAGCTTTAAACGCTTGTACTTGTCTCTGGATCAAAACATCCGTGCGATTTTTCTTACCATCCGTGTAAAAATTAAGCTCATCAATAACAGGACCTAAGTCATTTATTTTGGCAGAAGCTTGTTCCAAATAGCCTTCAGCTTTATTATGCAAAATTTCTGTTATTTCAAGCTCTTTTGCTTGTATTTCTTGATAAAGTTTAACGTACTTTGCTGCTCTCTCTGCATCAAGCCCTGTTAATATTCGGGCTCCAAAAGCAGCCAAATCCTTGATTTGATGAATGGCTAACGGTACACCAGGGTAAGGTGTATCTACCCGTATGTTCCCCCCGACATAATTGTGCGCAAATAATGTGCTTTCCGTCCCATCTAGGTTAACTTGAATAATACGCTGCTGATAACAACCATTCAGTGCCATTTTTTTATTAAAATAAGCATGTATAACACACGTTTGAGTTCGATCTTTTTTGTGTCGATACCTTAACGTCCAATGCGGTCCCATGGCTGGATTATCTGGATCAATATTTTTTTCAAGGGTGATGTGTTGCGAATCAAAAACCCATAAACCGCTCTCTGTTTGCTTTGCAAGCGCCGCGTCAGCAAGAGGGATATTGCCATAAAATGCTTCTCGAGGTGCACGAGCAACATCGATTTCAAAACCTTTATTACCGGTTTGCGCGTAAAGCCCTGTCTCTTCTAGGGCGGGGATATCAGCGCTTAGTTTCAATGCGACGATTTAGTGGGGCGTTTTTTGTTGCTCGACATATTGCTTAATGATTTCTAGCGGCGCACCACCGCAACTTGCAGCAAAGTAACTTGGGCTCCATAAAGCGTTCTTAAAATAGCGATTCGCTACTTCAGGGTGATGAAGTTTTAATTTTCTGCTTGAAACGCCTTTTAAGCTATTCACGAGCTTGGCAATGGAAACCTTGGGTGGGAAATGAACAAGCAGGTGCACATGGTCTTCTTCGCCATTAAATTCTACAAGTTCCGTTTCAAAGTCACTACAGACTTTTTCAAAAGCATTTTTAATGTAGGAAACATGTGTCCTTCAAGCACGTTGTACCTATATTTAGTCACAAAGACTAAATGAGCGTGCAGTTTAAAAACACAGTGCCTACCGGTTCTAAAATCATTTGATTCATCCATAGGCCAATAGTATCATGGTCGTATGAAAATTCGCAAAGCCTTTAAATTCAGACTAAAAACGAATGAGCAGCAAGCTGAGCAACTAAGGCAGTTCGCGGGCTGTTGCCGTAAAGTTTGGAATTTAACGCTTGCTGAGCAGAAAAAACGATTAGATGAAGGATTGCCTTGTGAAAGATACGAATCCTTTTGTAAGACACTCACTTCATGGAAGCAGACCGAAGAGCTGGCCTGGCTGAACGATTCACCTGCGAGCGCATTGCAACAAAAATTAAAAGATTTGGGTAAAGCGCTACGTGATGCTTTTGATAAAAAGCAGCCATTAAAACGTTTTCCTAACTTTAAAAAACGCGGTATGGGTGACAGCTTCCGCATCCCTCAACCAAGCCAATTCAAACTTGAAGGCAATCGCATACAGCTGCCCAAGGTGGGTTGGCTTAACTATTTTAATTCACGTGTAATCGAGGGGACCCCTAAGCAGGTCACCGTCACCGAATCATCCGGTCACTGGTATGTGAGCGTACAAACCGAAATAGACATTGATAAGCCACTACATTCATCAAGTCGTGATATAGGCATTGATATGGGTGTATCTAAACTCTTTGCCTACTCAAACGGTGAGCACCAGGAACCTGTCAATAGTTTTAAAACGCATCAAAAACGATTGGCTTCGCTTCAGCGCAGATTATCTAAAAAGAAAAAATTTTCCGAAGGATGGAAAAAACAGAAAAGAAAGATTAGCCGCTTGCACAGTAAGATAGCTTGTTGCAGACGAGACTATTTGCATAAATCTACAACTGAAATCAGCAAAAACCACGCTATGGTAGCGATTGAAGATTTGCAAATTAAAAACATGAGCTCGTCAGCAAAAGGTAACGCTGAAAAGCCGGGAAAAAATGTAAGGGCTAAGTCTGGATTAAATCGCTCGATACTCGACCAAGGTTGGTTTGAGGCAAGACGTCAACTTGAGTATAAGCAGCTTTGGCGTGGTGGCGTGGTGGTTGCAGTCGCCCCACAATACACCAGCCAAACATGTTCGTCTTGCGGTCATATTGATAAGCAATCCAGAGTGTCACAATCAAAATTTTGTTGTGTGAGTTGCGGTTATCATGAAAACGCAGATACGAATGCAGCAAAAAACATTTTAGCGGCAGGGCATGCCGTTTTAGCGGGTGGAGCTGGGCCATTAGGCGCGGCTATGAAACCTGAACCACTCGCGGCTTAGTGTCGCGAGAATCCTCATCTCTTTAGGGCGAGGAGGATGTCAAGAAGTGTATCAAGATGATTGCTTACAAAATTATACAACTTAAAGATTGGCATCTATCAACATCCCAAAATAAGCACAAGAACATGCCTTAAAATATAGTACAAAAACCCATGTTACACATCTAGTTTAAATATGAGCTAACAAAGCCAAAATAAGCATCAACACGGCTTGAACCTGATGGGGCACCTAAGTACAATCAGCCATCAATTTTACAATTAGATTTTTAATATCTAACCACCTAAATACACTTAGATTAATCGATTAATCGATTAATCACGGAAAAATCATGCCTAGAAGAATCATTACAGCCAGTGAAAATCAAACCGTTAGAAAAACAGCAGAACAAACCATTGACTTAATGGCCGTAGGCCTTTTCCATGCTGTTGCTATCATTATTCAAGATAAGCGCGGTAACGCAAGCATCACTCATGTAAGTCACTCTACTGATCTGGCTTTTATTCAACGCGAAGCTCAACTAATGCAAGGTCAATATACCTTAGATATTATTCAAGCAAACCCCAGCCGCGGCAAAGCTTGCCCGAGTGATTTAAGCTTAGCTATTTGTAACCACTTAGACATGCAGCATATGGATAACATCCCTGCCACAAAAAATAATCGCGTGCATTATGTGAAATATAATAGTGTCTTACTTCGAGATGAAAAACTATTCCAACCTAAAATGGACGATTTCATTGAATATTTCATGCATTCTTTGCCGAATTCAGCACCCATTCCAGCTCTTAATGCATTCAAGCTAGATTTACTGGAAACGTGTGGGTATAACCCAACCCAAAATCAAAGTGATATTTATATTGCCCAGCTAAACGGCCTATTTTCTACGAGTCTACCTAAAATAACGCATGACGCGACAGGTTGGCATCGTACCCCGACCCTTATTTCACAACAAACTAAAATATTCATGGAAGAACACACCACGGATTCAATATTAAACCTCGTAAACCATGACAGTCTCCGACTCTTTAGAATCGACTCTAGGCGTGAAATAACCTGCGATCCTTTTAAAAACATACGAAAAAGTTTGAATTACATCCTTCCGGGGCTTAAAGCAAATTTAGCGCAACAAAAAAACGTGGCCGAAATTCTAGAATATGACGCCAATCATTGCCCATGGATACAGGAAGCCTCTTACTTTACGCCTGTTACCGCACATGCCCAAACGATTGCATCAGAAGACGGTGCAATCATGGCTTCAGCCTATCGCATTTAGAAAACCACACTTGGCTTTATCAAAGAGAACACTTAAGTGCCATGCCGTCCGACCACTCTGCCATTCTAGCGGATCTCAAATTAAACATGTCAATTATCTCAGTAGAAATTACCTCAAGTATTTTAGGATTAAGTCCCGAATCAATAAACATATTCGTTAAATTAATATAAGTTTGAACAGGGATTAAAGTCGGCTCTTCTGTTAACTCATCAAACGCTTTACCATAACCCAAAAAGAACTTAATCATTCGACGATAATCCTCTGCAACCATTGAGTTAATTAAAGAATTGGAAGTAATAACAGCTAAATATAACTTAAGGGTTTCAACCAACGAAGCGCCTGCTAATTTACGTTGGACCACAAGCTTCATCAGTGTCTCAATAAAACAACGCTTTTCTTCGTCAGATAAAATCTGAAACGATCGTTCAAATTCCTGATAGACCAATTCAGTACTGCTCAGCAACCCTTCCTTTTCTTTTTCACTCATCGGATATTTAGGATTAAACGTCACATAAGCCCGCATGGTTTTGCGTTGAGCCAGCCATATGGGCTCTTGATTTGAAGCGCCCTGAGTGAACATCATGAGATTATCCGTATCTAAAAAATTCATATGATTTTGGCTATCTCGCTCAAGACTTGCATCACTCAAATGAAATGCAGCACCACCTTGTGTAGAGGCCCTAAACACAATTGTAAAACAATCGTGCACGATGAGATTCGAAAATTCTAATAAGCATGTTTTCATATCACAATAACGCGCCATAAGACCTACAACACCAGGATTTTTTATTTGATACAATACCGAACTAAACTCAAGAATATTTTCTTGCTTCATCAAAAATTCGAGATTTTTCTTATCTTCCGGAAGACACTCAGTCTTAACACCTGACTTATTGATTATTCTACTTGCTTTTATTTTTTTCCGTGATTGTTGATGCGTATGATGAAATAACGTTGTAGAGACTGCTGCTGGGTTTGTTGCTACATGTGTATTTTTCAGAATAGCATGAGACACAAGATCGTAAGGTATAAGATGAGGAGTGATTGATTTTACCGCACCGTGCTTAAAAAGCTCCTCTACATAAAGCTCCCTGTTTGATGCGTCATTTGAAATTAACATGAGCGCTTGCAGCGCATTAAAAGCAACCTGGCCGCAGCGGGCATGCGAGCCTTCTGGAGAACACCCCAAGTTTAAATACAAACGATATGCTCTGAAATTATCATTCCAGTACATCATCGACAGTAAATTAATTTGAAATTTACCATCAAATAACCCTTTCTCCGTTGAATACTCCAAACGCGTCATTTTAAAAAGAACAAAAGCTTGTAGCAAATCCGAGTGCTCATGAAGATAATACACAACAGGAATCAAACACTCACATAAATCATCATTTTTCCCCGACTCAAGAATATCGAGTAATTCTGAGAACAAAAGCACCCAATCCATATCTAACCTAACCGTACCAAACATCGCCTGTACAATCGGAAGATTACCTGTATAAATAGCCTGTTTGAAATGATCAGATAAGTTTAAGTACGTCTCTGGCAACTGCGCACGTTGCGTCGCAAGAAAAGCTTTATCTTCTGCCGTTTCATGTATTAATTCAAACAACATGCATAAAGCATTAAACTCTTGCAGGTTATGATAAAAATTATGGGTCTCCGTATCATTTTCTTGTTGCATCTGAAGCACGTGATTCAGCAAATCTAGCAGTTGTGTTTGCATGCTTTCTTTTTCGATTTTCTCTCGCTCTTGAGCTTGAGTTTGCTTTTTAGGCACGGTTTGAGCAGTCGTTTGCTCCTGCTCTTCCCATGCAATACTCTCGACCGCAACATGCTGACTTGATGGCTTAACACGACGCGTAGACGCGTCTTTAAGTGCCTGAATCTGTTGTATAATCGGAACATCGGTAAAATCTTTTTGTCCATCCGTGTAAAGATTAAGCTCATCAATGACCGGACGTAAACCACCCACTTTTACAGATGCCTTGTCTAAATAACCTTCAGCTTTGTGATGCAATATTTCTGTTATTTCGCTCTCTTTTATTTGTATTTCTTGATAAAGTTCAACATACTTTTCTGCCCTCTCGGCATCCAATGCTGTAAACATTCGAGCACCGATAGCCGCCAAATCTTTGATTTGATATAGGCTTAACGAAATACCAGGATAAGGTGAATCACCCGCCATTTTTCCTTCATGATACTTATCCGAAAATATCACTATTTCCGTACCATCTTGAGCCGTCTGAATCACACGCTGCTGATAACAACCATTCGGTACCATTTTTTTATTAAAATAAGCATGCACAACACACATCAGCGCCGGATCTTTTTTATGTCGATACCTTAACGTCCAATGTGGTCCCATCGCTGGATTATCTGGATCAACATTTTTTTCAATGGTGATATGCTGCGAATCAAACGTCCATAAACCGCTTTCTGCTTGTTTGGCAAAGACTGCATCAGCAGCAGTAAGATTACCGTAGAATGCTTCCCGTGGCGCACGTGCCTCTTCAAGATCAAAGCCTTTTCTACGTAATACATCAAGATGCTTACTTACAAAATTGTATAACTTAAAAACAGACACAGACAAAACACCCTAAATAAACACCCCACTCTAAAGCGCGTAATACTAGCACAAAGAGCTATTTAAGAGTAAATATGCGGTTTGTGGACGTTAAACCTGTACCAATCAAACCATCCATTCATAACCAACACATTGACACAGTGATTACATATGATACAATTTCGGCGACTTACTTTTATCTTCGAGAGAATTTATATGCCTTTATTTGATGTAGCCATCAAAGCAGTTACAACTGCCTATGCCGAATACACTTGCCTTACTCCCGAAATAACGAAAAGCCGAGAAGCATTGCGGACACTGGATAAGGATAAAGATCATGTCTCAAGCAAATTAAAGCAACTGAATAGACTCGGTGACATTAAAGCACTTAATCACGTGCAAACACAACTTTCATCCATCGAAACTCAGTTGGATGAATTGGTCATCAGAAACGAAGAAATACAAGACCAACTCAATAAGCTGTCCAAGATTGAGCTATCAAACCCTGAAGAACGGAGACAACTTGCGGCTCAAGAAATTATATACCCCCAGGTTAAGCGGTTCGCTAAGTTGCTGGGAAATTTACAGACAGTATTAGATACTATGCATAATCAGAGTCCTAAACCTAATAATATTCCCAGCAGCTCAGGCCAAACTGCCTACATGTGCATGATGGAAATTATCAGGCTCGAAACTGTTCTCACAAAACATCATCACAATGAAATAAATAATGACCTTAAGCAAATTATAGATAATTCTCCTGTGGCTAAGATATTTAAAAATTCTCGCTCGTTCACACCTTGGCAGGCCCTAATCGATCATGATCAATCACAAGCACAGAAGCATAACCTCTCCACTGAAAAAGACTTAGCAGACAAAGAAACAACGCGCTTAGGTCATTTAATTAAGCAATTAAAAGACACTATAAATCAAAATCAATCAGAAGAAGAGCGCACCTTACCCGAAACAAAAAGCAGACTTGAACAAGAACGTTGGACAATTGATAAAACAATACAGTCGCGAGAAAGAAGTAAACAAGCTCACCAAGGAATCATTGCTGCCTTTGACATCATTCCCAAAAAAGCAGAATCGTTAACTGAAAAAGATATTACGGCTTACCGCGAAGATTTAGGGCATGAGCTAGCAGTGATTAATCAAAGCATTAAAATAAATCAAACTCAGCTCAATAAGTTCGAGCAACAATCCTCCGATGCTTATACTAATACAACCATGGCCATTAAAGCATTACAAAACCAATACGATCTATGCGCCGGGTCTTTAATCGCGCTTACCACATGTACTGTTGTGACTTTAGTTTTGCTTGAAGTGTTCACACTCACTGTCGCACCTCATGTATTATTAATCAGCGTCGCAGCGGTTGGGCTATGGCACTACAATCAAACCACTGACCCAGAAGCGCTTTCAAATATCAGTCCTACAGTACCTTAAGCCATGCTCAACTGGATCCCGCAGTCAACAAGCTAGGGATCCAATTGAACTCGTGACTTAAAGACCCGGTGCCTCATTCTGCTCATGTGTGGCTTCATACCCAGGCATACGTTCAATGGCTAACTTCAAAAGCGTTGTTTCCAGGTTTTTATCCGGTAAATTGTCAATCTCTTTTTGAAGTTTTTCAACAAGCACCTCATCTTGATAGGCCCGTGCTAACCAAGGCTGTAATATATCGTGTGCAGACTGACGAACCCCTGCCTCTTCACCTTAACGTCCAATGCGGTCCCATCGCTGGATTATCTGGATCAACATTTTTTTCAATGGTGATATGCTGCGAATCAAACGTCCATAAACCGCTTTCTGCTTGTTTGGCAAAGACTGCATCAGCAGCAGTAAGATTACCGTAGAATGCTTCCCGTGGCGCACGTGCCTCTTCAAGATCAAAGCCTTTTCTACGTAATACATCAAGATGCTTACTTACAAAATTGTATAACTTAAAAACAGACACAGACAAAACACCCTAAATAAACACCCCACTCTAAAGCGCGTAATACTAGCACAAAGAGCCATTTAAGAGTCAGTATACGGTTTGTGGACGTTAAACCTGTACCAATCAAACCACTTAATACTAGCTACCACATTGACACAATGGTCACACATGATACAATTGCGGCAACTTACTTTTATCTTCGAGAGAATTTATATGCCTTTGTTTAATTTTGACACCGCCATCAACGCGGTTACAACTGCCCATGATGAACACACCCGCCTTAATCGCGAGATAAAGTCAAATAAAGAGGCATTGCTGACACTGCGCGCCGAAAAATCTTGTGTATCAATAAAATTAAATCAATTGAATAGACTCGGTGGCATTGAAGCATTCAACACGGCGGTAGCGGCACAATTAGCGACTACGGAAGAATTAGCTGCATTGAATACACAAAAGCAAGACATACAAGAACAAATTGACGCACTACCTAAAATCACCTCAAGCCTTGCAGAACGAGAGCAACTCGCGACTCAACAAGACATACTCGAGCGGATTGAGAGCTTAGCTAACAGCTTGAACGGCTTACAGACTCATTTAAATGATATAGGTTTTAAGAAAAACATTTTTGGCAACAGGAGTAACCCGTTTTCACCGCAAAACGCGTATAATGCCATAGACGCAATTGTTAAAATTGAAAATGTTCTGAATCAACACCATAGCAACGATATATCGGATGCTCTAAGTCAAATTTTATCTAACTCTCCTGTAACTAGATTACGAGCAGCAGAAGGTACTTATTACCGTCGTTTATCATTAAAAGACTACAGCATCGATGAAACGGTTGCAGAAATAGAAAAAGAAAATATCTCGCAGGAACTCAGGTTAGCTCAGGCAGAAAAAAATGTCTTAACTCGTGCCATCCAAGAACTAAAAGAAACTATTCTTCAACATGAATCAGATGAAGAACGCACGTTACCTCAAAGACGAAATGCACTAAAACAGCAAAAAAATGAGACCTCTGATGCATATAGTCGAGCTCTAACCCAACAGTCTTCCGCCGAAGCAACCATCACTTCCTTTGACAAGATTCCCAAAAAAGCAGAATCTTTAACTGAAGAAGATATTGCGGCTTACCGCGAAGGTTTGCTGCACCAAATAGAAGAAATCGAGAGCGATATAGAGACGAAAAAGACTCAACTGACTAATCTCAATAAAGAAAGCTCCGAAGCTCAAACTGCTTTAACCGATGCAGTCACAGCATTACAAAATCAATACAATCAAGCTGCTCTGACGTTAGCCGCGGTGAGTACATGTACGGTTGTGGCTTTGGTTTTGCTTGAAGTGCTCACACTCCCTGTGGCAGCACCTGTCTTAGCCGTCAGTCTCGCAGCGGTTGGGCTATGGCACTACAATCAAACCACTGACCCAGAAGCGCTTTCAAATATCAGTCCTACAGTACCTTAAGCCATGCTCAACTGGATCCCGCAGTCAACAAGCTAGGGATCCAATTGAACTCGTGACTTAAAGACCCGGTGCCTCATTCTGCTCATGTGTGGCTTCATACCCAGGCATACGTTCAATGGCTAACTTCAAAAGCGTTGTTTCCAGGTTTTTATCCGGTAAATTGTCAATCTCTTTTTGAAGTTTTTCAACAAGCACCTCATCTTGATAGACCCGTGCTAACCAAGGCTGTAATACATCGAGTGCAGACTGACGAACCCCTGCCTCTTCATGACTCAACGCCATAACAATCCCCTGAAAAATGAAGTCTTGCTGTGTTACTGTAGCTATTTCTAAAGCTGCTTCGATGGCTCTCAAGGCCATGATTTGAATGTCTGTTGTTACATTAAAGATGCCATCATTTACTCCGGGCCTTGCGATCAGAATTTGCACTAAAATATCAAGTAGCTGTTGTAGTCTCTCTGTATTTTTGGTTGCAATCGTCCACTTCATCAACGAATCCATAATATTGACTTTGGTTAAAACACTGACGTTTTCAGCCTGGGACATACCCAAAAGCGTCTCAAAAGTAGAAGTGGCGACGTGTGGAGACATATTTGGAAGCCACCCACACAGTGTTTTACAAGCATTATCATAAATTCCATGATCAGGGTGAGCGAGAAACCGCCCGATTAAATGATGGTTTGATTCGATCATAGCCTGACAGGGAGCTGATGTTTTATTCAGGCATACGAGATATTCTAGAAGTGCATTTAGTTTTAGCTGTGGCAATGATAATGCACCCCACCCTCCTGGCTCCATAATGGTTAGATCATTGCTGAGTTGAGAAATATTGGCAAGTACAGCACTTAA
Organism: Legionellaceae bacterium; assembly: GCA_029210265.1. Taxonomy (GTDB): domain Bacteria; phylum Pseudomonadota; class Gammaproteobacteria; order Legionellales; family Legionellaceae; genus JAALKW01. The sequence continues at coordinate 21,501 of JARGNP010000001.1, read as the reverse complement.
AACGGCTTCTTTCGCTGCATCCGGCAGCACGTCATTGCATGCGCTTAGTGTTTTCTTAGCTATATCGACCACACTATGATTATTGACCGATAACATACCAATTAATTTGTTAGTTAATTGCTCTTTATCGTGTTCCGGTAGTTGATTCATCATCACCGGAAGTAACGTTTCAAGATGATCGCTCTCTAAATCTCTATGTCTAAGCTGCAAAAACGAATCCATCAATTGATTGATTGCCGAAACTATTTTTGTGATTTGGGCTGGGTTAAGTGAAGAATAAAATCTCACTAAGAATGCCACAGCCGAAGATTTTTTTTCTATCGGATCCGAATGCGTTGCGCAGTAATCATCGACAGCTTTATCACATAATGGCGTTACATCAAAACTCTGCGGTTGTTTAAGCAAGTCTGACAGCGTATCTATACTCTCTTGATGAATATCTCGATGAAAATAAAAGCCTTTTTGTAAAAATGTCTTGCATAACGCTGTGCGTTGCTCAGAATTCAAACGCTCGCTCAAGTGAAGTAAGAAATTTGCAGCACGAACCACGTCTTCATCAAATAAATGAAAATCTCTTGGTTTAATATAATCCTTGAGTAGCAATGCAATCACCTCATCACGAACCTTATCTAAATAAAGATCAGCCACATCAAATTTTGGTTGATGATAAATATAACCTTTCACAGAGATATCATGATTGAAATACAACTCTTTATAATAAGTACCATACCTTAGTATTATTTTCGTAGCCTGTTCTTCATCCACAACCTCTGCCAAGGTCCGAATGATTTTAAGTTCCTGATTTGATTGACGGCTAAAACTTTCTTGATCAGGCTGGGTTGGTGCGCCGCTTGGCTTTGTATGCGATATCAAAACATCAATTATTTTGTCTCTTGTTTTTGTACCAATTTTGGCTGTAAGCAGTAAAAATACTTCATTGCAGTCACAATAAAACTTCCAACTTACGCTTAAAAAATGAGGAAGAATCGCATCAATCACCTGCTCCATGTGCTCCTGTTCATGAAGATGTGGCGATAAAAATCTTAACACCTCCATGGTAACTTCTAATTGCTCCTGGCTAAGCGTAGCTCTGTTGATACGCTCCAGTGCCTGAGTGACGAGTGAAATAATTTCTTTTTGAGGTAAAAGTGAAGATGTAAAATCTAACATCATAAGCTTAGACCTTTGTTCTTTTGTGAGCTCTTCACTTTGAAGGACCTCATGCAGGTCTTGTATATAGGTATTTAAAAGTGCTCCGTACGTTAAGTACGCGTGTTTTACAACATCAATAACCAACGTTCTACCCAGCCCGCGTTCAATATTGAACCACCTTCTATCTATAACCTGTGACAGCAACCAAGCACACTCATCCTCATCTAAAGCTTCGCGTATAACATACAGCTTGGCAATCATCTGATGAACATTGCCCCCCGTGAAATTTTCTTCCTCAAAAACCGAAACGACATCTTGAAATATTTTATTTGAAATATCTGGCGATATTTGCGATGAAAAACAACCCGATGTTTTTGATGCTACCACCGACACAGAGGTAGGGCCCGGCTCCTCAAAAGGCCCATTATCATCTGGGGCTGTTATTGCTGAGGCGAGCGCTAACAATAAAGGCTCATTCACCTGTGAGGAGTGTAGCTGAGGTGCAAATCTAGCCAGTGAATTAAGCGCGTCAATTCTTCTTCTTTTTGAACTGATTCTAGGATATTCAATTAAAACCGGAGACGTCAACGCCGTATAAAGGTTCGTTAAGTGTTGGTCACTCAAACCATGTTGCATATTATTATGTAATGTATCAATAAAAACCATGACTTGAGTTTTGTGTACGGTATCCGAGTATTTCGAATGCATGCTCTTCAGCAGTCGCTTTTCAAGCATAGGGATTAAACTACCTCCCGAATCAGCCATTTGGGCTTGGGCTTGAAATATAGGCAAGAGTGTATCGTCACGCATCATCGCCTGCTGATACATGATATCCTCGCGTTCTAATCTTGAAAATAGAACCAGCGCAGCCAAGCAGTATTGATTTTTGTTTAATATTTTAAGTGTTTCAAATAACTCTTCTGAAGTTAAATACTCATATATGATATGCTGAGCATCAAAATAGTCATTCGTCGAAAAAAAGTTAGAATAAGGCATAAACCCACACGGCAATATATAGTCATCATGACTTTATTATGGACTTCGCGTCATGATTATTCAAGCTTATCGTTGGTCATACCTTAAGATTCATTGAAAAGACAATTCAGCATCGGTGCCTGGCTCTTCAGCCCATGATTGCTTTCGTAATAAACAACTAGAAAACATCGTATGACGACAGTACTCACAATAACCTTCTGAATTTTCCATAAGCCTCTGAACTTCAGAGCTTCGAGCTAATTTTATATCTTGGCCAGCATCAATACGTTCAATAAAACCAGGATCGCTCAGACTTAAAAACGCAAAATGAAACTTATCCCACATACGTGTAGCTACACGTTCTTTAATCTGATGCCAAACGTGTGTATTTATATGCCTCCGCTCCATATCCATTATGGTTTGATTAAAAAACATAAAGCTTTGCGAAGTTTGAGGGTTACACAAGCTTTTTATAAACTCAATCGCTTCTTCTTGCACGGCAAGACGCAAGCTTTTATTAAAAGCATCATCTACTTTAATCTCACGTAGGTTGAGCCGTTCGATTTGACAAAGCTTATCTTGCTTCAATTGTAAAACCTGTTTGATGGTCAAAACATCTGCCAAAATTAAATAATATGTATTGTAGCCACTGAAGTGAATTTTTGTCTGGGCGGTGAATAATTGAGCTTGCTTAAGCGAAATTTTACCCCTGACAATTAATGCGCAAAAAGGAGGAGAAGTATGCGTAAAATAAGGAAAGTCCAACATGGATTCTTGAGAAATAACATGGTCTTTGAGCATTTGCAGAATACAATGAGCGACGGTCTCAACACTCGCTAACATGCCACGGATGCCCCTTGATTCGATGTCTAAACTTTCTCTAACAAACGCTTCTAGCCTATCAATGCTTTTCATTTGTTCTGCATTTAAATCAAGAACTTCATGCAGTGTCAAAATTCCATACGTAAATAATTGCTTATAGCCCGCAAAGCTTGCAACACGTACAAGTGTCATATTTTGTATCCATGCTTCTGAATATGCACGCGGATCTTGACCTATGTAAGCCTGTAGTTCCTGTAATTGAGCACATAGTCCAGCTGTATACTCCATATCTGTTAAAAGATGCTGCTGTACTATAAGACCCCCTGTTTCTTCATAAAAGCTCACTTCACCTGAGGCCATCAGTGCTTGGAATAATGGGTTTTCAAGCAGTAATACTTTATCGTTTGATTGGGTAAAATCCGGCATGATTATATTTCTCCAAGCTCATATTTAAGCGTTATTTTCATACATGATTCCGTGAAATGAAACAACGTTTTATTATGTAATCCACACGTGCATTCATATGAATATTGGTATAATAACCTTACGTGCCACAACTGATTTTTAAAAACTCGTCAGGTTTTAGATAGGATTGTATTTTTCCAACGATAAGGAACTGCTGCTTTCACTTTTCTCTAAAGCATCACGCGATGAAAAAAAGCTTACTGCACATCCAGTTACTCCGACGGCAACCATGCTTTGTTCCGCATACTCCATGGCAGCGTTGCTTTCCTCAATCGTGACTTGCTTACGTAAACGCTGTTGCCGTTTCTTCAAGCTTTTTTTGTAATTGAATGGACTCTCTTATTGATGGTGCCGCATCGAGCGTTGTTTCAAAATCACGGTGTATTCGCATAACACTTAAACTCTTACATTAAAATTAACGCAACTACACCACAAGAAATCAAATAGATCTACGCACGACCAATTTAAGCTGTAAAAAATCTTAGCTTTCACAATAATCCGAATAAGGATTAACTGTAGGTAATGGAATCGCTTGTTTAAACTCTGAAAGCTTAAGCTCTGAAGGTGTTATCGAAACCGAGGTTTCATCCATCACCGATTCGCCAAATTTATAAATAATACGCTCATCACCAGCCACGCCTTGGGCATCCAGTTCATCAATGCGTTGTTGAATATGTGTATGCTTTTGAGAATAAGCATCTAAAGCTGCTTGACCGTGCTTTTTCTTCAGCATATCCATGGTTTGGTGAGGTGACAAAATTAAGCTACTCGCATTATTGCCGCCAAAGCCTTTGGAATTAAGCACCACAGCTTTCATGTCCTCGCCCTTCGCACCCACAGGCAGATGATCCATCAGAATATCAAGATTAGAATCGTGAACGTCGTCTGCAATATGATCAATCGTTTTGATACCAGGCACCCAACCATGTTGCCATACGCCCAACGATGCAATCAGTTGATCGCCGGCAGCCGCACTGACCGTATGCCCAATGTAAGATTTAATGGCTGCAACAGGCCATGATTTGATGGAGAACGTTTTTGCCACTTCGTTAAGAATATGACTTTCGGTGACACGGTTTTGAGGTGTGCCTGTACCATGTGCCTGAACATACGTTTGCTCTAGGCCATCCTGCCCTAAAATACTTTTCGCTAACGCAGCCGCTTTAGCAACCGTAATGTAATTACCCACACCGGGGCCAGAAATCGATTTTTTATTCGCGTCTGCATGAATAAACACATCGGCCACGCTGCCATACACACGCGCACCCAATTCTAACGCTAACTCATCATCCATCAGCACCACAAATTGAGATGCTTCAGCAAGGGTAAAGCCTGCATTGGTTGAAAAAGGCCGACATGCGCGTCGATTATTAGGCTCCATCAGGCCATCTAATTCCATGAGTTCTTTATCGGTTGCAAGTGCGCTCATGACCCGAAAACCTTCGACAATTTCAGGAACAATCGGTGCTTCAACACCGCCGACAATGGCTACACGCGCTTGACCGGACTGAATGCTTTCTAAACCTTGTTTTAAATTATACAAAAACGTCGCACATGCCCCCACATTGTGACCGGTCATGCCCACGCTATTTATCACATAGCTATTGACAAAATCAGCTGGCATTTCAGAGAGCGACAACGCCATCATCTTAGAATTAATACGCTTACCTAATAACGGTTGTGCAATCACACCTGCAAGTGAATGCTCGTCCACTTGAGATATCGCGCTGCCGGCATACACCGCCACTTGATCAGGCTTGATATGCTCGAGCACTTCATCCCATTCAACCCCCATAGAATTCAGCGCATCTGATATTCCGTAAACCGATAATTGCAGCCCACGCGGATGGTGATGTGATTTGTATAACGCCCCGAGATCAAAACCTGCCGGCAAGCCACCTCCACTCGATACAGGCAGGCGAACATGATCGGGTAATAAAATCTTTTGCTCACCTTTCACCGTTACGCGCACGTATTTTTGATCAATTTCTTCGATACGATAAGACTCGGGTAATTGCTCAGGAAGCTTGGATTTTTTAATCACAAACGATCCCGTCGCATCGGGACCGGTTGTATCAAGCTTCGCCTTTTGATGACACAACACGTTATCTGGATCAAAACGTTCGATACGTCGCACTAACGTCCCGTTTTTAATCGCCTCGATTTGTTCTGCTGTAGGTTTGCCTTCGATTGACATGCCCATACGCCGACCTAAATCAAGCCACGTGCTTTCCATCGCATCATCTGATAACACATCGGATACCAGGCGCTTATAACTATGAAAACCAGAACTTCGTCCAGCAGCATTCATGCCGCCCATTCCAACAATAACAGGTAACTTGATCATGTTTATTCGACCGAAAATAATAAATAAGAGGGAGCTCAAAACTACTGCCAGTTTACTGTAAATACCAAGCCTGAACAAGATATGATAAAGTCAGAAGACAAGCTCAGTACCATGTATAAACAAAAAACAAGGACGGTTCATATGGCCTGTGATTTTAATACCCTTCCCCACTCAGGTATTCGTGGACTCCATCCTTACGTTCCCGGCAAAGCAAAAAGCACAACGGATATGATAAAGCTTGCAAGCAACGAAAATCCGCTAGGATGCAGTTCTTTTGTTATTAAAGCTCTGGTAGAGCTTACACCACATATGCTTGCAACCTATACAATTACAAAAGACCATCCCCTACGTGGGCATTTAGCCGAACATGTACAACTCGATCAAGAAGCCGTATTTTTAAGTAACGGCTCTGATTTTATTTTTCATATGCTACTAGAATGCTTTGCGTTGCATACAAACAAACATATTTTAACGCATGACTATGCGTTTATTAGCTACGAAGTGCAGGCGAATACACTAGGTATACCCATAAAAAAAGTAGCTTTAGATACCGCCTGGCGCGTAAATATAAACAGCATGATTCAAGCCTGTTCTGAAAATACAGCGATGATTTTTATTGCAAACCCAAACAACCCAACGGGATTATATATTCAGCCTTCTGAAATTAAGCACCTTTTAGATCATATTCCCGAAAGTACACTGCTGGTACTCGATGAAGCCTATTACGAATACTTACCCGAACTTGAGCGCTTGGATGCTCCCACGTGGCTTGCCAAATATCCAAATTTAATTATCACACGAACGTTCTCCAAAGCTTACGGCCTGGCAGCACTCCGTCTTGGCTATGCGCTTGCTCACCCCGATATTATTGCGTTGTTATACCGCATACAATTACCGTTTTGTGTCAGTCTAACCGCTTTAATCGCAGGCATGGCAGCCCTACAAGACCAAAATTTTGTACAAGAAACCGTGCAACTTAATACCAACGGCTTACAACAAATTCAAAAAGGCCTTGATCACTTAGGCTTAACTTATTTACCGAGCGCATGCAATTTTATTACGTTTGATTGCGGCCAAAACGCCATAGCACTAGCTCATAACTTACAAAAGCGAGGTATTTTAATTCGCCCTCTAGATCCTTATGGTTTAGAACAACATCTCCGTGTTACGATTGGCACATTCGAGCAAAACACACGTTTTTTAAATACACTGGCCCTATGCCTAAAGGAAACCCCAGCATGAGCAACTTAAATCAAAAACATTGCGAGCCTTGCGAAGGCATTGGTGAGCCCTTGAATCAAACACAAATCGACGCATTGCGTCCGCAACTGGACGATGCTTGGCAGGTTTCTGATGATGCGACCACAATCCATCGTAAATTTTCGTTCGAAAATTTTCACGAGACCATGGCTTTTATGAACGCTATTGCGTGGATTGCACATCAAGAAAACCACCATCCCGATATTAATTTAGGTTATAACATCTGCCATGTGCACTTTATGACGCATGCACTCAACGGTTTGTCACATAATGATTTTATTTGCGCTGCAAAAATAGATCAGCTGCTTCAAGCATAAGAAGCGAAGCTTCGGCTTGACGTCAGCTTGGTCGCCTATTACTTTCTTGCCTGTCGTCATGGTCGTTATTGCTTTGCTTATTGTGCTTGGCTTCAACAGCGTCTTTAAAATTCTGTAGTTTATCTTTAGCATCAATCGTCTTAGTTATCGTATGATCGATACGTCTCGCGGCCGTAGTTTGTATAGGTGTTTTATGAGACTCTTCTCGGAAGTAATTGAGAATTTTCTGTAGACCGCGAGATATATCACCCAAGAATTGTGTGATTTCTTTTGCTTTTTGTGCTGGTTCAGACTTGAGTAGCGTCTCTAATTCATCCACCGTTAAAAGGACCGTTTCTATTTCTGTTTCCAGGTTCGTGTCCAGGATGGGTGAATTCCCTCTATTGCGAGCATTATGAGCTAAAGTGTCTTTCATTTCATCAATCGTGGCAATTATCTCCTGCAATTTTATATGAAAATCATTGGCAGGTTGTGTAACACGTTCTAACCAAAAAAGTTCGGCTCTAAGTTGTTCAAGCAAGGGGAACACAGTATTTCCAAACTCTCTTATCTCCCTAGGCGAGATACTATCATTAGCTTTGTTAGCTCCCGTATTAGCTTTGTTAGCTCCTGCTAATTTTTTATCATATTTTTTGCGAGTATTGGGATCTATTAATATATCATGTGCGTTGTTTAACGCTTTAAACCTTTCGTTAGCTGCTTTTTTTTCATCCTCGGGCAAATTGACTGTTTTATCAGGATGGTACTTTAGGGCCCCAGCTTGATAAGCTTTTTTTATGTCCTTGGGCGTTGCGTCAGGCGAAACACCTAAGGTTTTATAGTGACTCATCATATTCTCCAACTTATAATTTCAATTATTATAAGTATAGACGCTACTGAAAAAATAACCCCATTGCGCAACAATTGCGCAACTCAAAATTATAAATTCCTGTGAATCCTGGAACATGCTACGCTCTCCTTGTATTTTAATTCCATGATTAGCATTTGTTACTAAATTTTTCTACCACATGAGCATCATCGGAAAATGCAAGTCTGATTATAACACATTGCGTTCAAGTCCTATTTTTGGTATGCTTTGCCACTTTTTACGAATAAGTCAATAGCAAATATGGCAAGAAATATACCGCTCGAAACACTTCTTAAATCACTTGAAGATAATCAAGCGATTGATGTAACAGTGATTAATGTTCGCGAACAGACCAGCGTCACCGACTTTATGGTGGTTTGTTCTGGTCGTGCCTCACGCCATTTACGTGCGATTGCTGAGCATCTTATGACCGACATGAAATCTATAAATATGCCGGCCTTAAGTAAACATGGCCTGACCGAAGGTGACTGGGCATTAATTGATTTTGGTGAGTTTGTTGTTCACATTATGCAACCTGAAAGCCGTGCCTTCTATAATTTAGAAGGTCTCTGGCAAGATACCATCTAAACCCATGCTTGAAATTACGCTCATTGCTATGGGCAATAAAATGCCTAGTTGGGTTAACGAGGCCTCCCAAGAGTTTATCAAACGTCTTGGGGAGGCCTTTAAGCTTCATCTAGTCGAGATACCTCTGTTACGCCGTGGTCATGCCCACGATCTTACACGTGTCCTCGAAAAAGAAGCCACACGCTTACACGCCGCTATTCCGCGCGATGCGCACCTGATTGCACTTGATCTCACCGGAAAAACCTTTTCAAGTGAGCAACTCTCGGTGCATTTCAATCATCTTCAACAAATCACGGGTCACCTGTGTTTTGTGATTGGCGGTCCTGAAGGTTTGCCTAAAAGCTGTCTTGAACAAAGTCGTGAGCGTTGGTCGCTTTCAACCCTCACACTACCTCATCCTCTTGCACGTGTTGTATTGCTCGAAGCGCTTTATCGTGCCTGGTCTATTTTAACAAATCACCCTTACCACAAGTAGTAATTTACGCTAAAATCAGCTCTGGACTTTTTATTTTTTAAATCATGCTGAATCATGCGATCAAATAACCCCATTATTTCACACCAAACCGAATCGGCTCTGCATCAATTACGTCTAAACATACTGGTCACACTTGTTATTATTTGTTCACTTTTTTTGGTTTTGCGTCTTGCTTACTTACAATTCTCACAATATAAACGTTTTGCGACGTTATCGCTTCAAAACCAAATGAGCATTACCCCCATTGCACCTACACGCGGTATTATTGTCGATAGAAACAACGTGGTACTTGCTGAAAATACCCCCGTTTATGCACTCGAAATTGTGCCTGAACATGTTGAAAACATGCAGTCAACATTACAACAACTCAAACAATTACTTCCCTCAATTACCGACGATGATATTGAGCATTTTCATCGTATTCGCAAACAAACACGTCGCTACCTTCCCGTGCCGTTTAAACTTAAACTCAGCGAAGAAGAAGTTGCTATTTTTGCGACTCATCAATACGCCTTTCCAGGTGTGAGCATTCATGCACACCTCATGCGCTCCTATCCATTGGGTGATATTGCATCGCATGTTCTCGGCTACGTAGGGCGTATTAACGCAGACGAGCAAAAACGTATCGACAGCACGAATTATCGTGCCACGCACTTTATTGGGAAAACAGGCATTGAGCGTTTTTATGAAGATAAGCTGCATGGCCGCGTAGGTTATCAGCACGTTGAAACCGATGTAAGTGGACGAACCGTTCGTGTTCTCAGTAAACAAGCGCCGGTGTCTGGGGCTAAACTTAAGCTAACGCTTGACGCGCGCTTACAAACACGTGCTCATCAAGCATTACAAGGCAAAGAAGGTGCCGTTGCCGTAATAGACGTGCGTGACGGTTCTATTTTAGCCTTAGTCAGCGTGCCGAGTTACGATCCAAACCTATTTGTTCATGGTATTACGCAAAAAGACTACACCAAGCTCGTCAATGCTCCTGAAAAGCCGTTATTTAATCGGGCCATCCGAGGACTTTACCCCCCTGCATCGACTATAAAACCGTTTATTGCTCTGGCAGGTCTTGAAAAAGAAGTGATTACCGAAGATAGTAAAATATATGATCCGGGCTGGTTCCGCTTGCCTGGTGTATCTCATACCTACCGAGATTGGAAGCGTGGCGGACACGGAAACATGCACTTAAAACGCGCCATCACCGTGTCGTGTGATACCTATTTTTATCATTTAGGTAATAAGCTTGGAATCAGCGCGATAGAAGACATGCTTATTCACTTTGGTTTTGGGCAATTGACTCAAGTGGATCTAAAAGAAGAAATCCCCGGGCTTGTTCCAAACCCGCAGTGGAAACGACAAACACGAGGTGTTTCGTGGTACACCGGTGACACCTTAATTACGGCCATTGGTCAAGGCTCAATGCTTGCGACACCCTTGCAGCTAGCCAATGCCACAGCCTCCCTTAGTCAACATGGTCAGCGATTTCGCCCCCACCTTTTACAACAATGGACGGATGATCAAGAAAAACCAAATTTATTTATGCCGCTTGAAGAATACCCCGTACACCTCAGCGATAAAAAATCATGGAGCCTTATCACCGATGCGATGCAAGCTGTCGTCAAAAACAAAGAAGGAACCGGGCATCGTTTCGGACGAAACACCGACTACTCCGTCGCAGCAAAAACAGGAACAGCTCAAGTTATTTCTATGAGCCAAGATGAGAAAAAACGCTTTCAAACCGTATCTGAGGCATTTCGTGATCACTCTTTATTTATAGCCTTTGCCCCTGCTGATAAACCCGAGATAGCGATTGCCGTACTTGTTGAACACGATCCAACTGCACCGAATATTGCGCGCCAAGTCATGGATACTTATTTTGAATCAAAAAAGCATGAGGTGACATCATGAACCATGCCAGCACCCAACCTATCTACCGTCTTACACGCCGAGCACTCCACATCGACTGGCCTTTGTTTGGTCTCTTGATCCTGCTTGTGACGCTTGGGCTGTGTATTTTATACAGCGCCTCGAATGCCAGCCTCAGCATGATTTTTCGACAAACCATGCGACTAGGGCTCGCCTTCTCCGTGATGCTTGCTTTATCTTTTATTCCACCGCATAAATATAAATATGCCTCCCCAGGACTCTATTGTTTAGGCCTGCTGCTGCTTATAGCCGTGATGATCATGGGTAAAATTGGAAAAGGAGCACAACGCTGGCTCGACTTAGGTTTTTTCCGTTTTCAACCATCAGAAATCATGAAACTTGCGGTTCCCATGATGACTGCATGGTATCTGGATAAAAAATCGCTTCCTATTGATTTTAAATCACTGATAACCGCCGTGCTTATTATCTTTATACCAACGTTGATTATTGCCAAACAACCCGATTTAGGTACAGCTATCATGGTTGCATCAGGTGGTATTTTTGTTATTTTCTTAGCCGGTATCGCCATGCGCACAGTTTGGTGGTTAGCTGGTGGCCTTGCCATATTAGCCCCGTTTTTATGGCACCTCATGCATGATTATCAAAAACAACGCGTCATGACGTTGCTTGATCCTGAACGCGATCCTCTTGGCTCTGGATATCATATTATTCAATCTAAAATTGCGATTGGTTCAGGCGGTGCATTTGGTAAAGGCTGGCTTTCAGGCAGTCAAGCGCATCTTAATTTCTTACCTGAACATGCCACCGATTTTATTTACTCTGTCGCCGGTGAAGAATTTGGTTTTATGGGTGCAGCAAGCCTTATTTTTCTATTTTTGTGCATTTCGTTACGCTGCCTGTATATCGCTAAAAACACCCAAACCAGCTATACCCGGCTACTTGCAGCAGGGCTCAGCATGAGTTTTTTCTTATCCGCGTTTGTGAACATGGGTATGGTGATGGGTATTCTTCCCGTCGTTGGCGTACCTCTCCCACTGATTAGCTACGGCGGCACAGCCATGGTTACGTTTTTAGCGGGCTTCGGTATTATGATGTCTATTAGCTCGCATAGGATTTTGTTTAATGCCATTTCAGGTTTCAAGTAGCCATGCGAGCGTGGTTTTACATAGGCTACTTAAAACCGATAAAGCAAGATTGAGCAATTAGCTACACAGCCCTACAATAAAATCTTTTTGCTAAACAATTCAGCTTTTCGTTTCAGCTCTTGCTCATCAATGGTCAACAACTTACGGTTTTTCATCAATTGCTTACCATTAACCCAAACATCACTGACCTGTTGCCGGTTACTCGAATAGACAACTTGTGCCTCGGGTTCAAAAACAGGTAACATTTCAATATCGTTCATATTAATAGCAATAAAATCAGCTGCTTTATTAACTTCTAAACTCCCTATTGTTTTATCTAAGCCCATGGCTTTAGCGCCATTAATCGTTGCTAATTGCAACGCTTCGTGAGCTTTTAGGCTTTCGGGATTTAACGTAGCGATTTTTGAAAGTAAGCTCGCACTGCGCATTTCTGATAGCATATCCAAATCATTATTACTGGCAACACTATCCGTGCCTAACGCTACATTTACCCCAGCATCTCTTAATTTTCCCACAGGACATATGCCGCTTGCAAGCTTCATATTTGACTCAGGGCAATGCACGATACTAGGTTTAGTTTCAGCAAGTAAACTCAGATCTTCTTCATTCAAATTTGCGCAATGAATGGCTATCATTTCTGGAGATAATAAACCTAAATCATAAAGTCTACGAATAGGACGCTTTCCAAATTGCTTCATGGATTGGTCAATTTCATCAAGCGTTTCATGTAAATGTAAATTAATCTTAAGTTGAAACTTTTCTGATAATTCTTGTATACGTCTAAACGATTCATCAGATACCGTATAGGGTGCATGTGGAGCTAAAGTTGAAGTTATATAAGAATTATCTTTATATTGCTCGTAAAAATCCAATCCTTTTGCAAAATATTCGTCTGTTGTTTGAGCCCACTTAGTCGGAAACTCGATAACCGTTAAGCCAATACCTGCTCGCATGCCTGATTTTATTGTTGCTTCTGCGGTTGCAGGTGAAAAATAAAACATATCGTTGAAACACGTTGTTCCACTACGAATCATTTCTGCCATAGCAAACAAAGACACATCATACACAAAATCATGACTCAACCACTTTTTTTCCGTTGGTAACATATGATTATTCAGCCAATCCATCAGCGATAAATCACTTCCTAATCCACGAAAATAGTTCATACCAACATGCGTATGGGCATTGACAATACCGGGCATGATGAGTTGCTCTGAATAATTATCAACCCGAGTTGAAGTATAATTTTCTTTCACGTGTGCCGTAGGTAGCACGGCTTGTATTTTACCATCTGCTATACATAAAGAATGATTTTCTAAAGCAGGCTGGTTAGGAACACCCGATAAAAGCCATTTGGCATGAACAATATGCTGTACAGTTTGCATTCCAATCCTGTATATCAATCAAATATAAAGTATAAATTAAACGGTTACGAATGAGCAAGCGCCGCATAAACTCACGATGGACTTTCAGGCCTATGAGAAGCTTTAGAAACTAAATCTGATTCACTTTCATTACTTGACTCACGGATTGGATTGGTTTTCCGGGCATGAAACCCAAGACCTGAATCGTCTAATAACGAAATAGACTTGCTTTCTTCCGCCCATGCAGAAGGATAAACATGATGATAGGCATTCGAAGGCTTAAACAACTCAGGAAAAAGTCCTGCTAATGAATCATTCATGAGCGCAAGAATATTACGATATTCCAGTTCTTTACCATCACCACCGATATCAGAAACCACTTTCATAAAATTACGCAACGTTGCATTCACACCAAGCGACAGTGCTGCGGAGAAAGGAAACAATGAATTTCGCTCCTCGCGCCAATCACGCTGATTACCTACTTTATCAAAGGTTTTAAGCTCGGCTATCACCTGAGCACGAATTCGTTTTGTCGCAAGAGCACCTTCTTTTGTCATTGCAACTAAACAAGGTTCATCTTGAGAAGCATCACGTGCAGAGGTATGGCGCGCCAGATGTAATTCATCACGCTTGACATCAAGCTCAATCTCAGCTTTTTTCGACAATCCAAACACGTGCATCCCCATCGCGCCAGCATGCGCGATTGAATAATGTTTATGCTTAACCGTAATATCATACAAATCTTGGGGATGTTTGCCATGAGGATTCATATAAGTATGTGTAGATTGCAATCCCATATTTGTTCTCAAACCATCAACGATGGCTGTTGGTGTTAATGGACCACTCGAAACAGCACCTATATATAATTTAATCATATCATCAGGAATATTACCTTCGAGACTAACTGCAAAATTACCTATTGAAGAAATTCCAACGACTGGTTTTTTAACGATCGTATTTTCATCATCCCAAAATTCCACACCAATCAGCATCATTTTCTGACGCAGGCGATCTGACGCAGGAACATGTTTACCGATTGCTTTTTCCAGCGCAACCGCATCAATAAACGTCACGCCATTGATCGTACGGACTAAATTCTGTTTTGCAATTCGTGGCGTCACATAGTCATAACTTTCAATACATTGACTAACACAATTACCAAGAGAGCCATATTTTTCTTGCATAGCTTGATAGGAAATATATATGGCTGGAAAAATCGTTGTGCAATCAATCGCATTCAGAGCATCAGCGCGCAACATCAACCCCAAGCCTTCGAGTCCATAAATATATTGCTCAAGTAACGCTCTGATATCATCCTGTTCTACATGAGTAAACGGCTTATCCAATCGTAACCGGGCAGACAAACGTTGTGGAATATGCTCCAGATTAGGCGGCGTTGGATAACGTGAGAAAATACTGCATTGTCCAATCAAAAATCGCTTGAATGCTTTAGATTGAATCCTATCTTCTTCATCAAATTCAACTTTGTCTTGTAACAAGCGAGGTTCAATTCTTGTTTTAAAAACAAGATTGAAAACAGCATCAGCTATTTTAGCATAATGCTCGAAATCAACTTTGTTTGATTGAAGCTTTTCACAAACCTCTGACAGTAAAGGAATACCGGCTTGAACGAAAGTTTTTCTTCCAACAAAATCAATCCATTGCTGTAAACTATCTGCATGTTTGTGCATATTTTCAAAATTAGCCCGAGTCCAGGCATTATCACCAATGAAGAATTTTTCGAAATGTCGTTTATAGGCATCGAGCTTCTCCACATGTTCTGGCAAAATCTCGCCTTGCTCATTGGCCAACAACCGTTGCCATTCCGAATCATCACCCAGTAAAGCGTAACGAACATTAGCAAACAGTAATTGTCTCAGCACGACAACTTTCTCTTCATCTGACATGTCATCCGGATTGGACCATTTCTGGCTAATTTTGATGGCCTCAAACAAAGGATAAATATGCTTATCAACACAGGTTCGCTCAACACCGTTTTGAATCAAGCTATCGGCATAAAGCATATCGGCCAAAACCAACGTGCAAGCCTCGCTTATCATGCGCCATGCGCTATAAACATAAAAATATTTTTTATCAGCCGTTTGATCACACACCAGATCGGGAATCAAATGATGCATCATGTCATGCGTCATAAAAATGGTCTCTTCGGCCTCATCTTTTTTTCTAGTCAGTGGTAATCCTGAGAGCGGAGGTGAAAAATAGTTTTTAACCGGACGGCTTCGTGCAGCCTTAAAGAACAGCCCCTCATTAATAACTGCATTGCGTAACTTCTCGACTCCCCATCGTTCAACATATGGGTTGGATAAGTGTTTCTCCTTCTGAACAAACTGAGTGAGATGAATGTAATCTTGACCAAAATCTACTGGCTTTTTTAATGGCAGGTTATGATACGCCATGGCAGAGAGATGTTTATATCGCAGGTGAAATTCAATAAACAGGCTGATTGTATATTGTCTAGCAGAATATTTTGTATGCCCAGGAAGATGTTGCTCAAAGTGCTTCAATGTAAAGCCGGACAATGTTTTATCTGCTTGACCTGTCCATCGAGGTTTATAAACCGATAAAGTGGAATTAAGCTCTTTCGACTGCTCAGCACACGTCAGGGTGGATTCCTCCCTTAGAATATAATGAGGAGAAAATAAGGCCTGCTCCATGATTTTGTTACATACTGCAAACGCGTTATTGACAAGATCATCTTTTGCTTCAGGAATATATTGCTGGATATCCATGCCATAGCCATCACCCAACAGAGCCTGAAACTCATTAAATTTATCTTGGTTTGTGGTGATGACAGCAGCTCGCAGCGCATTACTTTTAGGATTATTTCTGTAAGAAATAGAGATACCAGGCTCACCTGACCCACCTAGCTCAACAGATGAAAACTGTGCCAGAGAAAAAGGCTTGGATAATAATCTCCTGTTATTTTGAGGACGCTGAAAAAAAAATTGTGTTGCTGCTTTCCGCATAAACATCATGGGATACTCCTTGATAAAGGGCTATGAGGCAATTCAAGCGCACCCAATAATTGTTGTGAGGTTGGCTCTATGCCTTCTGAACTATCTATTTCGATCACGGGAAGAATTTCACGATAGTGGTTGAGTATTTTTTCACATTCTTCCATGTAACTATTTAAACGTCTTTGATAAATTTCAAGCTCATCATCAGGTCGTTGTGCTTGACCCATTTGCATCGCCGATGTTATCCGAGTTTGAAATCGTGAAATAAGATCCTCCTCTGAAGCCTGAAGAACAATCACTTTCTCTAATACAAATTTCACCGCCGCTCTCGTATTGAACGTTTGTAAAGCACGGTCAAAAGGCAACAGGTTGCGCTGAGCCTTAATGACACCATCCAAAATAACCATGTCCGCCTGTAAATAAGCTTCATGTCCTTCACCACCTGAAGAAATATATGCCATGAGTAAGGCATACACAGCATCATCATCCATCAATTTTCCACATCTCATTTCATCAAGTGAATGTGCTGCAAGTCGCTCAATCTCGTTCAATGGCTGTTGTGCATCGCGAATCTTTTTATCCAGTTTTCTAACAAGATCACCTGTTGAAATACACATAACACCAGGATTTTTTTCCATTAAGCTTTTTAATTGTGTTGATTTTCCGGCACAAGGAGGCCCCAGTAATAAAACAGCTGTTTTAGGTTTTGGTGAAAGATATGAAAAAAAGCCACGTGCTTGTAGTGAGTTTTTGGAAAACATGCGAGTAAATCTTTCCGATATATTAAAGAATAGATGCTTGATAATATCACAGGTTAAGCTCATACTACACTAACTTAGATCAAAAAATAGTCGCAAAGGTAAAGTATGATAAAGAGAACACTCATTCGAGCAACTCATACGCTTTTCAAACCCGTTGAAGAACATATGCTAGCTAATACAAGCGCTTATCGCGCGTTGTTGAATCAAACCGATCTCTCAGGCATGACGGTGGTTGAATTTGGCGCTGGAAACGGTGTGCTAACCGAACTTATTCTCTCTCGTAATCCTGAGCGAGTCATTGCTTATGAACTCAATCAATCATTGGCAGAACAATTAAGTCAAAGATGTCGTCATGACCCCAGACTCCAAATTAAAATCGGTGATTTTACTTTGGAAAATTTTGATTATTTTGACACGACGAAGTGCTCCATCATCTCGAATCCGCCATACAGCACCATACCTTTTTTACACGAAAGCATTATTAATCGCTTTAACGTTCAGGATGTCATTATGATGACATCACCTAAGAAGCAAGCCCGTTATTTTAACGAGTATGAAGCCAAACTGGTGCTACAGGGAGATGATTTCTCACCACCAGCTACAGGCGAACATATTGTTGTACAAAAAGGATTTGAAAGCCTGGTAAAACAAACTTCATCTACATTTGAGGAAGCGCCATCCATTTAACTCATAGAATTTTGTTTCATGCTCTGTAGCGCCAGGTGTACTGGCGCAAAACTCTTTCTATGAATAGCACACGGCCCAAAACGCTTAAGCGCTTCACGATGAAAAGCCGTCGGGTAGCCTTTGTGTTTTGCAAATCCATACTCGGGATATTGCTTATCTAACACCTGCATTTCGTCATCACGAACAACTTTAGCTAAAATAGACGCAGCGCCTATTACATCAACCAATGCGTCACCTTTGATAATCGCCTCGCACGGTATATCTATTGGTGGACAGTACTTACCATCCACCAATACATGCTCAGGACGTACCGATAAATTTTCAACCGCGCGCTTCATCGCCAATAAGCTTGCTTGATGAATATTAATTTGATCAATTTCTTCGGCTTCAACCCGGCCAAAAGCATAACACAGGGCTTTTGACTTAATCAGCTCAGACAACATACCCCGGCGCTTAGGCGTTAGAGCTTTTGAGTCAGTCATACCTTCAATAGGATCATTAAAAATAACAGCAGCAGCAACCACAGCTCCAGCTAAAGGCCCTCGCCCCACTTCATCCACACCGGCAATATACACATCGAACTCCAATATGTGAAAATTTTAAAATATATAGACAAATTATTATCTATTAGCTAAAGTAAGGTTATCCCTGGTCATGTTTTACCTGGGTAACCTAAAACATCAAGTCATAAGAATAAGGAGCACACCATGACAAAGTGTAGAATAAGTCCGTTAGCGTTTGGATTATCACTCGGCGTTGTTTGGGGTAGTTCGGTACTTCTTATGGGGTTGTTAGCCCATTTTTTTGCGTACGGCAAAGGCTTTGTAACGGCCGTTGGCGTGGTCTACATAGGTTACGAGCCATCTCTTATGGGAAGTGCTATCGGCGCTATGTTCGGCTTTATTGATGCCTTGGTCGGTGGCGCCTTGATTGCCTGGCTCTACAATTGCTTTGTTAGATGTTGCAAAAAAGACACACCCGAGCAATAGAACAATAAACCACCACATCAACCAGCTATTTTACAGGGCGGCTTTTTCTTTTTGAGCAAATATATAAATGCCGCCCATCATCAGCATATACATCACCCCAACACTCGCGCAATATAATCCAAAAATAATATTATGATGTGATGCGTACAAATGATTCACCACTTCAATACCGATTGCCTGAAGACTCATTAAGATAAGCCCCATCATGGCAGACGCCGTGCCTTTTGTAATCTCTGTTGAGAACAGCGTAAAACGCCCTAACGGTGAACCTGTAAGCCCCAACCCAAAAAAATAAATAATTAAACCAGGCATAAGCCAAATAAACGTACTATTAATCAATAACGGCAAGGCTAGCATCAGTAATAAGCCCGTCCCAACAACCGAAGAGCCCAGCATGATCATTTGCTTTAATTTAAAATGATGGGTCAAACGATGCAATGTAATATTACCCAAAATAACTGCACCAAACACCGGTATTTGCCATAAGCCATAATTCACCAAAGAATCACCTGATGCAGACACAATAACCACAGGAGCAAGCCCAATCCATGCAACGCAAGGTAGCCCAAGTAATCCTGATGCAAAAGAGGCTAACATAAATTTTTTGTTTTGAAGTAAAGCTTTATATCGACCAGTCACTTCACGTAACGATAAATCGGCCCGAGGAATCACCTCGCCATCACGTTTGGTTTGCCCGACCGACTCAGGCATAAACTTCCAAAGCCCCCATAACGTAATCGCTGCAAGCACCGCTATCACAACAAAAATCCAACGCCAACTCCAATAACTCACAAAGACAGCACCCGCAAGTGGGCCTAAAAGCGGTGCCGAAATAGATACATTCGCCATGATGGCCATCAGCCGAATGACCTCCATTTCTTCAAAAATTTCTTGAATCGTTGCGTAGCCCACCACCACAATAAAACACAAACCCATGCCTTGAAAAAAGCGACCCGCCAAAAATTGATTAATACTTCCGGTGCAGGCAATCAACACCGTAAAAATAAGAAATATCCAAGCACCAACAATCATCACAGGCCTACGACCATAATGGTCAGACAGTGGCCCAAGAAAAATCTGCAACGTGGATCCACCAAGCAAATAGAGCATCAACGAACGTGCGACCACGGAGTCTGGGGCATGAAACGACTTAGCGACTTCAAGCATGCCGGGCATAATCATGTCGTTTGAGATATACGTTAAAAACTCGTACGTCACGAGAAAAATAGCAAAAATAATCGCGTGCCGACGTGTAATCGAAATTAGCGGTTGTGATTTAGACATGATTCACTCTGTTCACTCATAATAAAATAATAGAATAATAAACTTGCACGGCAAGCGAAGCGGTCAGTATACTCCGCACATGTTCAATAACACAATGCTTGTTTGCCGTGAATATATTGGCCGATGCTTTATTTGCAAAAAATCGAACTTAGGACCGAAAGGTGGTGTTCATCGGATCCACCATCAAAATATGTTCGGCTTTTCCCTGTGCGCTAATCATTGGAATGATTAGCGTTTATAGACAACAAGGCGTTCAGTTTGAGCCTCAGGTCCTGAATACGCATCTTCTGGTTGAATTGTATCGTCGTGATAACACGTTGCCATATCTGTACGGGCACCGAAGAAAGAATGAATATAGTGAACAGGAAGATCATTTCGTTCTGGTTCAACTTCACCTGTATGAAGTGTTTCAAAATAAAAAGCTGAGCCAGGCTTCATCTTATTCATTAGAGCAAACATTAATAAGGTTATGGCACTGTTATCAAGATATTCCAATGTTCTTATGATAACAACAGCACAAGGTTCTGATAAGTCTTCCTCTAATTGCGGAAGGTAGTCAAGCTGGTCCAGGTTTATTTTATTTAAATCAAGTAACCGGGCCCGCATACCTTCTTTTTGAATAAAATTGGCGGCTATCATGGAGTAATCATAACCAATAATGTTTTTTGTCTCAGTCAAGTTCTGATCGATATAGTATCTACCCAGACCTATACCCAATTGTACGATGGTTTCATACGATGAAAATTTCTCGCGAGCAGCATGAGGGATTTGGTCAAAAAAAAGAGCTGTATTATCAAGTGATGGATTAACGCTACCTGGCAAGTTATGTTGATTATATGCGTTCCAGATAGGGGTCGTGTTTAGATTAAAATCCTTTAAATCATCTCGAGAGCTTTTTTGTACATAGCCGTTGCATCCCTGTGGGTTGTATCCCTCTAGTACCAAGGGACGATCAGAAGGACTCATGGGTCGTATCGAATCTAAAATACGGTTTTGCTCTTCTTCTGGCATAGGCTTACTTAGATCTAACTCTAATTTTTTGAACAGTTCGCTAAAAAACATGTTAATTAAATTTATCAAAATAAGTTATGCGATGGAGTTTACACCCGACATTCACGCGAAATATTTGAGCATCTAGCTCATTAGGTTTAGATCTGCTAT
>JARGNP010000022.1 GCA_029210265.1 Legionellaceae bacterium | reverse complement strand
TCTATTATGTTGCGATCATGCAGCTAAAAACCTTTAAAATAAGGGGATCGCTGAGCTCTGTATCTTGAGAATAACCGCGCTCTAGCTCTTCGCTGTAAGCTAAATACACTGAGTTTAAGTTGATACACTGTACCGGAAGACTGGATACGCCCAGCTGGGATACAAGCTCAGGTTTTTGCACGTAATCTTGGAGGTGTTGCGCTATTTGATGGGGTTTGTTCTGAGTATTTGGTATAACAACCGTGATTAAAGAACGATCGAGTGTTAACGGAATACTCATTGTAGGGCAGCAATTTTTTTCTAGTTCGGCTTGACCCGATGCACTTTCTAAAAGCATATGTGCTTCTTGCTCTAAGGCATGCATGTTATCTTGACACACAGCATCCCCTAGTTGTTTTAGTAAATTAGGGGGAAATAGTGTGCTGGCTTTTGGCCAAATACCTATACGTTGTTTTTTCTCATCGGTGATTGTTAAACCTATAAGTTCATGCGAAGTGCATGCTTGAATTGGTTTTTTTACTAAGTTGGGGTTGGATGAGACATAATGATATCCCGAGTGCGTTAACGGCATAATGATGGATTGATTTGTTTGTTTGTTTTTAATCAAAAAGTAGGCCATGCACGTAACGCAATTAAAAATAGCTTACTTTAGGTATAGTAGGTGTTTTTATTTAAATCAATCAGAAGTATGGTTATTGGATCTGGTTTGAGTTTAAATTTAATGGAGGCTTAGAGGGGGGTGGATTTTATTAAGAAAAAAGTTTTACTAGAATTTACGATGTGTATGGCTCCCCGAGACGGGCTCGAACCGCCGACCTAATGATTAACAGTCATCCGCTCTACCAACTGAGCTATCGGGGAATCCGGGGGCAATAGTAAAGGGATTTTATGCCTTGGTCAAGGGGATATTTGCAGAAGCATGGGAAAAAATGCTTCTGCAACAAAAATTAAGCCTGAATAAAGCTTTCTAGGCGATCCATGGCTGTTTTGAGTGTGTCTAAATCAGTCGCAAAAGATAAGCGAATACAACCAGGGGTTCCAAATGCTGTACCAGGCACCAGGGCTATACCTGCTTTTTCTAATAAGGCTTCGGCAAATGCAACGTCGTCGGCAAGACCGAGACGTGTTATTACGGCTTGAACATTAGGAAAAAGATAAAACGTGCCATCAGCCGGCAGAACTTGGATGCCAGGCATGGCGTTTAAGCGTTCGATAAGATAATTATGGCGCTCATGGAAGGCTTCGAGCATGGTCTTAATCACATCCTGAGGACCATTGAGTGCTTCAAGCGCAGCTTTTTGAGAAATAGAGCAGGGGTTGGAGGTGGATTGAGATTGGATGATCTTCATGCCTTTAATCAAATCAGCGGGTCCGCCGGCATAGCCAATGCGCCAGCCGGTCATGGCGTAAGCTTTTGATACACCGTTCAAAACGACGGTACGCGTGTAGAGTTCGGGGCAGGCATCTAAAATATTAATAAACGGCCCAGACCATAGAATATGTTCATACATGTCATCGGTTGCAATGATAATATTCGGGTGTTTGAGGAGTATATTACCCAGAGCTTGAAGTTCGGCGTGAGTGTAGGCCATGCCGGATGGGTTGGATGGGCTGTTCAAAAAAAGCAGTTTGGTTTTAGGGGTAATCGCGGCTTCGAGTTGTTCTGGCGTGATTTTGTAGTGTTGGTCAGTCGTTGCGCTAATTACCACGGGTGTTGCGCCGGCGAGCAAAGCCATATCGGGGTAAGACACCCAGTAAGGCGCTGGAATAATGACTTCATCACCTGGATTTAAGAGCGCTTGGCAGAGATTAAAACAGCTTTGTTTGCCACCGACGGAGACTAAAATTTGATTGGGTTGATAGTCTAAGCCGTTGTCACGTTTGAATTTGGCAATAATGGCTTCTTTGAGCTCTGGCGTGCCGTCGACAGGCGTGTATTTAGTAAAGCCTGCTTCAATTGCTTGAATGGCCGCTTGCTTGACGTGGTTTGGAGTGTCAAAATCGGGCTCTCCAGTGCCTAAGCCAATAATATCTCGGCCTGCCTTACGCAGGGCTGCGGCTTTGGCAGCAACGGCAAGCGTCGGGGATGGTTTTACGGGGTCAAGGCGTTTTGCGAGTTTTAGCATGGTATGTTTTCTCAAAATAAAAAATAGGCCTTATTTAACCTGATTTTTATAATAATTGCATGGGATTTTTTATGAGTGAGCGTTTTCGTTTGTGTTCTACGTTTGAGCCCAAAGGCGATCAGCCTTCGGCCATTGCCAGTTTAGTCGAAGGACTCGAGGATGGCTTGGCACGCCAAGTGCTTTTGGGTGTGACTGGTTCGGGTAAAACCTACAGCATTGCGAACGTGATTCAAGAAGTTCAACGTCCAGCGATGATTATGGCGCCGAATAAAACGCTTGCGGCCCAGCTCTATGGTGAATTCAAAGCTTTTTTTCCAGATAACGCTGTGGAGTATTTTGTATCGTATTATGATTATTATCAGCCGGAGGCGTATGTGCCATCGTCGGATATGTTTATCGAAAAAGATGCCTCGATTAATGAGCATATCGAGCAAATGCGCTTGTCAGCCACCAAAGCTTTGCTTGAACGCGAAGATGTGATTGTTGTTGCCTCGGTTTCAGCTATTTATGGTCTGGGTGATCCCGTTGCGTATTTAAATATGGTATTGCATTTATCTTGTGACGAAAAAATTAATCAGCGTGATATTTTAAAACGATTGGCCGAGATGCAATACATACGTACGCCTTTGGATTTATCACGCGGGCAATTTCGTGTGAACGGTGATGTGATTGATATTTTTCCGGCGGATATGGAAAAAGATGCTGTGCGTGTGCAATTATTTGATGATGAAGTTGAAAGCATCGCGATGTTTGATCCACTGACGGGTGAAATTATTAAGCGTTTGCCACGCGTCACAATTTTTCCTAAAACACATTATGTGACACCACGAGAGCGCTTGCTTACAGCAATGGATTTGATTAAGCCCGAGCTTGAAACGCAGCTTGAAGTCTTTAAGGCTGAAAATAAATTAGTCGAGTTGCAACGACTTGAACAGCGTACGCGTTTTGATCTCGAAATGATGAAGGAGCTTGGCTATTGCTCTGGGATTGAAAATTATTCACGGCATCTATCAGGTCGAGGCGAAGGCGAACCACCACCAACGCTCTTTGATTATTTGCCGGATGATGCGTTGCTCGTGATGGATGAGTCTCATGTGACGGTGCCACAAGTTGGAGGTATGTATAAAGGCGATAGGTCACGCAAAGAAACACTGGTTAATTATGGTTTTCGTTTGCCTTCGGCTTTAGATAATCGGCCGCTTCGCTATGAAGAATTTGAAGCACGTTCACCGCAGACGATTTATGTATCTGCGACGCCTGGCCCTCGTGAAATGGCGGAAGCCGACTGTGTGGTCGAGCAAGTTGTACGTCCAACGGGATTGATCGATCCAACGGTCTTGATTAGGCCGGTGACCAATCAAGTGGATGATTTATTATCTGAAATTCGCAGTAATATTGCTAAAAACGAACGTGTTTTAATTACGACGCTGACCAAGCGTATGGCTGAGAATCTTACCGAATATTATCAAGGGCACGGGATTAAAGTACGTTATTTGCATTCAGATATTGATACGTTGGAGCGTATGGAAATTATTCGTGACTTGCGACGCGGTGTGTTTGATGTGTTGGTCGGAATTAATTTATTACGTGAAGGTTTAGATATGCCCGAAGTCTCGCTGGTGGCTATTTTAGACGCTGATAAAGAAGGATTTTTGCGTTCAGACAGGGCCTTAATTCAAACGATTGGACGTGCTGCCAGGCATTTAGAAGGTCGTGCGATATTATATGCGGATAAAGTTACAGGTTCGATGCAGCGTGCGTTAGACGAAACCGATCGTCGTCGCGAAAAACAGCAAGCGTTTAATCAAAAGCACGGTATTGTTCCTCAGGGCATAAAAAAATTGGTGGTGGATGTGTTGGAGCGAGCAGTGCCTGACGCGCCAGAAGCTGCTGCGTTACCCAGTGAACCAGAAAAAGAAGCTGTGTCAGCCGCCGTGCTAACCAAGCGTATTCATCAATTAGAAAATAAAATGCAAGAGCATGTAAAAAACTTAGCGTTTGAAGAAGCAGCTGTTGTACGCGATCGCATTTTAGCGCTTAAGCATCAGCTGCTTGAACCCTCGCCAAGTTTAAAAAGATGACTACAGCGTGTTTTGCTCATTTGCACTGGGTGCGGACGGGCGGTGTGTGCCGTTTAAAATAGCACCTTCCTCAGAACCTGTCATGATATCACCTAGTAAGCCTTCTTTGAGTGCTTCAAGCTGTGCATCTGTCGGCAGCTTGTGCGCAACCATATTTTTCAGGTCTTGGCTGATTTCTTGATAGGTTAAGTGTTGATCGACACGGTCCCTGAAAAATTGCGCCAAGCCATCTTCTGATAAAGTTTGGACGCGCACTTCCCTTGATTTTCCTTCATAATCAATATAATAAAGCGTGTTTGGTGCATTATGGTTTGTTATGAGCAAGTAGCTGTTTTTATGCTGCTCATTAAGCTCCGTTTCAGTCGGCATGTTTTGCAAAGCCTGAAGTTTTACTAAACTTTGCTCGGGATGTGTATGAGACAATAATGCATAATGTGCGGCATTCAGTTTTGTTTCTTTGGATTGAACAAAGGCTTCACCAAACAACCAGTTTAAAGCGGTCATGATGTGTAAGAAATCCCAGTGAAAGCTGTATTCTTTTTTGCGTGTCTCAATATATTTTTCAAGTTTGGATGTCAAACTACCAACATTGATTTTTTCAGCTCTTGGGGTAGCAAAAAAGCCTTGTTTGGAGCCTTCCAAGGCTGTTTTGATTTTTTGATCAACGTCAATATCTTGAGTCATCATGTGGGGTAACTTTCCTTTCATGATGTTAAGTATACGCTTAGATGGTTCGTCTGCGAGTTCTTCCAGGACCTGTGTAAGATCAGGTCCGTTTTGAATGATTCCAGGAAGTTTATCTTGTAATGCCTCAATGATCTCTAATTTATGATCGAGCAAGTTCAAAAGCGCTTTTAGTTGCTCTGCAGAGAGTTGGATGTTGGTGGTTGAGAATAAAACAGGGTATCTATCCGGAGACTCATTGTCATCCAGGAGGGCGTTTACCAGTGAATCGAAATCAGTGATTTCGGGTTGTGAAATCGATTCGTGATGATATATATGATCTTCATATCCACCAATCAAGCGTTCAGTTCGCACGCGATCTGGCGGGCGAACATCTTGCTCAGTTTGCACGGAATCAGCCGGGCGAACTGCACCTTGTTCAACTTCACGTTGCCCATCTGTATTCTCTATGGGCAATACGGGCTCGTGTCGTGATGCTTCATAAGAGGCTCTTATTGGCTCCAAAGCAACTTCTGAAAATAAAGACTTTATTTCATCGGGGAGAGCTGAGCGTTTATCATCTTTCCAGCGCATCCAGTTGCTTGGCGTATCATGATTGGGATGTGGCAGCCAGTCCACGCGAAAAATATCATCTTCAGTATGCTTGATGATCCAAAATACTTGTCGGCCACCATGATCCATACAAGCATAAACACAAGATGGCTCAAGGGTTAAAGCTTCATCATTTTGAATATTTTTGATGTGACCATTTGTTTTATCAAACGTCACACTCGTCCATGTGTCATTTTGCTTGAGATGAAAATTAGTTAAAGTTGGCATGGTTTCGGATACTCCCATCATCGTGCTTTGATTGCTACGTGAGTGATATATAGTGACTATTTCTTCTATACATTAGCTTAATTTGACCATAAAGGCAAAATAGAATACGGATTTTAGGTTTAAAAAACGTTTTTTTGTTTGAAATACGCACGTACATATTGGTCGGAGTAATGTTTGTAGCCTTTGAAATATTTGCGCGCAATGATGTTGAGCAGAGGATTACTGATCCCATTGAGAAAGGCGTAATGCGTATTGTCATGGATGTGATGCTGGCGATGATGTTTTAAAGAAAGGAGTAGATGATATTTTTGCAAAAAACGAATCACGCGGTGATTGGTTGTGGGTTGATGGCACCAATAGTGAGATAATTCAGCTATAGAAGATAAAATACCAAAAGCAACCAGGCCGAGCTCAAGATTGCATGGCAAGATACGGGCATGTTGTAAGCAAACCAAGAGCAATAAATAAAAAGCCAACCAAACTTTATAGCCTGATTCGGTGAAATAGATTTTGATGGAGTGCTTTTGCTGATAGCTTAATTTGTAGTGATGCAGATGAAAGTTCGCGATAAACGGTCCAATGCATGAGGCGTACTGCGTGTTGTTATCCATAAACATATGCACCAAGCCGTTGATGAAATCGGTGGCTACATAAGCGCATACAAGTGTGATGATAAAACTCGCGAAGCTGGGTGCCGTGTAGGTTTGCACTAAATAGATTAAGCTTAATATTTGCGTACAGACGACCACCCATGAAAGTAGCGTTTGGATGTGTTTATACCAGGATATCGTTTGATATTTCTTAATTGCAGATTCAAATTGGTGAGATTTATGGGCCATACCGCTTGTTTTTTTGTCTTTCATGTCATGAAGCATACGCTAAAGCAGGTATGCTCCGATAGTGTTTTATAACCAATAGACAAAAATAAACAAGAACAGCCAGACGACATCGACAAAATGCCAATACCAGGCGACCGCTTCAAAGGCAAAATGGCGCTCAGGTGTAAAATGCCCGCGGATAGAGCGCACGAGAATCGTGATAAGCATGATGGTACCTAAGGTCACGTGTAGACCGTGGAATCCGGTGAGCATGAAGAACGTGGTGCCATAAATACCGGCATCCAGCGTTAAGTTCATCTCGGTGTAGGCTTCGTGGTACTCATAGGCTTGCAGTGTTAAAAATAGTACGCCAAGTGCCACGGTAAGGGCCAGACCAATGATGAGCTGCGTGCGTTTGTTAAGTTTGAGAGCCCAGTGTGCCCAGGTGATGGTAAGACCGGATGTGAGCAAGATGACGGTATTGATGGCAGCTAGGCCCCAAGCTCCCATGGCTTCATAAGCGCCGACATAGGTTTGATTATCAGGGTTTTTTAAAAGAGGCCATGCGTTTTTAAATTCAGGCCATAGGGTTATATGCGTCATCGGATGAAGCGATAAGTCACCGCCGAGCATCGGAAGGCTCCAATAGCGAGAGTAGAACAAGGCTCCAAAAAATGCCCCAAAAAAACAGACTTCTGAGAAAATAAACCAGCACATGCCCCAACGAAACGAACGGTCAACGCGTAAGTCATAGAGGCTCTTTTGGCTTTCATACACCACTTGACCAAACCAACCAAACAGCATCACGGTCATAAGAATAAGACCTATGCTAAAAATATAAGGCCCATACCAGTCGTCGTGAAGCCATGAAGCCGCGCCGACTAAGGTTGTTGTAAGTGCACTTGAGGCAACAAGGGGCCAATGGCTTGGGTTTGGGATGTAATAGGTGCTGTGGTGTGCGCCCATGCGTTGATTCTCCTAATGGGTGACGCGTCCGGTCACGTCAAATAAAGTGTATGCCAATGTAATTGTTTTTACCTGCTTGGGAAGGTCGGTATCCAGATGAAATAAAAGTGGCATGTTCATTCCTTCGTGGCCTTCTAGTGTTTGTTGTTCAAAACAAAAGCACTCGGTTTTTTTTAAATACTTTGCTGCAATGCCGGGTGTTATACTCGGTATGGCTTGTACGGTCATGCGGTGATTTGTTTTATTTTCCGCATAAAAAGCCAAGCGTGCAATTTCTCCCGGATGTACTTTGAGCTTGGATGTTTTGGGATAAAAAGCCCAAGGGACACCTGAATTATTGGTTGCTACAAACTCAACAAGTACCTCACGATCTTGTTCTATCGCCGCTTGGGAGGCATCAAAAGCGACGGGTTTTAAATCAACTTTTCCGTTGATTCCTAAATTTTTACATAGGCTATTATAAATAGGAACCAAGGCAAATCCAAAGGCAAACATAGCAACGGCCATGCCGGTTAAGAGCAGTGGAACGTTGCGTGCTCGTTTTTTTTTATGCATACCTTAGTTAATCGTTGGCGGTGTTGTAAACGTGTGGTAAGGCGGAGGAGACGGCAGTGTCCACTCGAGTGTTGTTGCGCCTTCCCAAACCTGAGCATCCACTTTCTTGCCTTTGCGAATGGTATGAATGAGGTTCACGAGAAAGAGTAATTGTGAGAAACCAAAAATAAATGCCCCCACCGTAACCACAACGTTAAAGTTTGTAAATTGAAGTGCATAGTCAGGAATTCGACGTGGCATACCCGCGAGTCCTAAGAAGTGCATCGGGAAAAATGTAATATTGACTGAAATAACCGATAGCCAAAAGTGCCATTTTCCTAGGGTTTCGTTGTACATATGACCGGTCCATTTCGGAAGCCAGTAATAGGCACCTGCAAAGAGCGAAAACACAACGCCAGGCACCAGCACATAATGAAAATGTCCAACAACAAAATAAGTATCTTGATATTGGAAATCAGCAGGGACTAAAGCAAGCATGATTCCTGTGAAGCCACCTATGGTGAAAAGAAAAACAAAAGCCACTGCAAATAGCATTGGGGTTTCAAACGTCATCGCGCCTCGAAACATGGTGCTGACCCAGTTAAAGACTTTAACGCCGGTTGGTACTGCAATCAGCATGGTGGTGTACATGAAAAATAGCTCCGCACCGAGTGGAACCCCGGTTGTGAACATGTGATGCACCCAAACAATAAACGATAGTAGTGCAATGCTAACGGTCGCATAAACCATAAAGTGATAACCAAAGAGTGGCTTGCGACTAAAGGTTGGAATGACTTCGGAGATCACGCCAAAGGCAGGTAAAATTAAGACATAAACTTCGGGATGGCCAAAGAACCAAAAAAGATGCTGGAATAAAATAGGATCGCCACCGCCTGCGGCTTCAAAAAAACTGGTGCCAAAATGCCTATCTGTAAGCATCATCGTAACGGTTCCCGCTAAAACGGGCATGATAGCGATTAATAAAAACGCGGTGATGAGCCAAGTCCATACGAACATGGGCATCTTCATCATGGTCATGCCTGGCGCGCGTAAATTTAAGATGGTTGCAATAATATTAATGGATCCCATAATGGATGAAATACCCATCATATGAATCGAAAAGATCATAAAGTCAGTGCTGGGAGGGGCGTAGTGCGTTGAAAGCGGTGCATACATGGTCCAGCCAAAATTTGGACCGCCACCTGCATGAAACATGGTGGATAAGAGCAAGCTAAACGCAAAAGGAAGAATCCAAAAACTCCAGTTATTAAGTCTTGGCAAAGCCATATCGGGCGCACCAATCATCATTGGGATTTGCCAATTGGCCATACCAACAAAAGCCGGCATGATCACACCAAAGAGCATGACAAGCCCGTGCATCGTGGTTAGCTGGTTAAATAAGTTGGGATCAACCAAGCGATGACCCGGTTGAAATAGTTCAGCACGAATCAATAATGCCATGGCGCCGGCCAAGAAAAAACTAAACAGGGCTATCAAAAGATAGAGCGTACCGATATCTTTGTGGTTGGTTGTAAACACCCAACGTTTAATAAAGCCAATGATGCCTTTGTATTGGTGTGGGCCATGATCATCGTGATCATCATGGGCTGATTCAGGTGCTAACGTACGACTCATTGTATACCTCCGGCATGTGCTTGTTTCACCCGTATGGCTGGGCGTTCAAGTTCTTTTCGAGCTTGTGCCACATCATGGGGTTGTATGTCTTCGTCAGTGTTATTGCCCCAAGCATTGCGTTCATATGTAACGATTGCAGCAATTTCTTCGTTGGTAAGTTGTTCTCGGTAGGCTTGCATTGCGGTGCCTGGGACGCCATCTAAAATAAGATCAATGTGCCTAGATATGGGATGACCAACAGCAATAGAACTGCCTTTGAGTGCAGGATACAAAGGAGGAATTCCTGTACCGTCCGCTTGGTGGCACGCTGAGCACAACATGTCATACTTCTGTTTGCCAAGTGTCATGAGCGCATTTCGTGTCATAACTTTAGGTTCTTCAGGAGTCATATTTGATTGCTCGGCAACCCATTGTTTAAAGGCTTTATCGCTCACTGCTTCGACCACAATGGGCATAAATGCATGGTTGACTCCGCAGAGCTCGGCACATTGCCCACGGTAGGTACCGGCTTCTTCAATGCGTGCCCATGTTTCATGCATAAAGCCTGGTATAGCATCGCGTTTAATGCCTAATTCCGGAACCCACCAAGAATGAATCACATCGTTTGATGTCACAAGAAAGCGAATTTTTTTATGAATAGGTAGAACAAGCGGTTTGTCGACTTCAAGCAAATACCAGGCATTTTTTTCTTGTTGATTATTAATTTGCGCATAAGGCGTGGATAAATTACTAAAATAGCTGATCCCTTGATCGAGGTATTGATATTGCCATTTCCATTGATGCCCTACAATTTTGATGGTGATATCAGCCTCCGAGCTGTCTTCCATGCGGGCTAATATATGTGTGGCAGGAATAGCCAGGCCTATCAAAATAACAAAAGGAATAATGGACCAAAGAATTTCAAGACGGGTGTTATCGTGAAACGAGGCGGGCTTATAGCCTTTTGATTTGCGGTGATGAATCAGTGAGTAAATCATGATCCCAAAAACCACGACGCCAATCGCAGCACAGACCCAAATGGCAACCATATGAAGCCAGTAAATATCTTGACTGACAGGCGTAACACCTTTGTACATGTTCATTTGCCATTGGTCCGGTGCAATACCAGCGTTGACAGGCCCTACAAGCAGCGTTAAGAGGCTAATTAATATTAATTTCTTAACGGTGTTGAATCGTTTTAACATCCCCGTTCCTTTCTTTGTTTCTATTGGATAATGGTTTACCACAGCTTGTAGTTCCCTTCGGATTGGGATTCGCTGAGCATGTATTTGACAGCACGAATGATGTCATCGGTGGAGCATGTGGTGCAGGCTCCATTTTTAGGATGGTGCTCGCTATTGATGGTCTCTTGAACAAGAACATCAAGATTTTTACCCGAGATTTTTTTCCAGGCGGTCACATCCTTGAGTTTTGGTGCTCCTGAATTGTTATTATTATGGCAAACGCTGCACTTTGTCTCATAAAGTGTTTTTCCGGTCAAGGGTGCGGGTTCAAGTTGATTTGCTTTCACATCGAGCCATTGAGAACGCGAGAGTGATTCGTTTAACAAATAATCGACGGCAGACATAATATCGTTTTCGGAGCAGGTCACGCATGCGCCTTTAGGAGGCATGCTGTTATAGCCGTTGATCGCATTTTTATAAAGTGCGGTTAGGCCGCCATCTTTTAGTCGCATGGTCCAGTTGGCACCCTTGCCAATACGAGGAGCTGTCATTTCACCGTTTTGATGACAAACAGTACATGCTTTTAGATAAACTTCGCGCCCTCGCTCAAGACTAGGTGGGGCATCGGATGGAGGAAGGCCAAGAGGCTCCTCACTGGTAACCGTTCTTAGGTAGGTTGCCATGGCGAGATGATCTTCTCGGGTTAGGTAGCTCAAGCTGTTATGATTAACTTCAGCCATAGGGCCTGCAACAGGACCTGCATGGTTAATCAGTTCGCCTTTAACAAAGACATCAATAAGATCTTGGTCGGTCGCTGTTTCAAGGCCTAATTTTGTAATATTAGGTGCCCAGTAACCATCGATAAAGCCACCGGTTAAATAATATTGCTTTTTAGGTGCACCTAATGGATTTAGTGGCGTGTGACACATGCTGCAATGACCGGGTCCATCGACGATATAGCGTCCACGGTTCCATTCGGAAGATTGCTTGGGATCTTCTTTTAGACGTGATTCCGGGTAGAAAAAGAGCATTTTCCAACCCCATAGAGAAAGGCGTGAGCCAGGAATATTAAATGGAAAGGGAAGCGGGGTGTTTTTGCGTTCGACGGCAGGAATACTCATAAAATAGGTATATAAATCACCTGCGTCTTCATCCGAAATATTAGCAAAATAAGCAAAGGGAAAAACAGGAAAGTAGTTTTGTCCTTTAGGATTGCGTCCTTCTTTAAGTGCCCGAATAAAGTCAGCTTTGGACCATGAACCTATGCCTGTTTCTATATCTGGTGTGATGTTTGGGCTATAAAAAGTACCGAATGGTGTTGCAATGCTAAGACCGCCGGCAAAAGCTTTACCGCCGTTTGCTACGTCGGTATGGCAGGCTAGGCAATCACCCATTTTTGCCAGATATTCACCGTGCTTAATCTGCTCGGCTTTTACACCTTCCGTGGGTGTTGTTGGCGGGTATTTGGCATAATAGCCGTCAATCAGCTTGGATTCAGCTGCATGCAAAGGTGCTTGAAGAGCACATGCTGTGATTATAAATAACAAAAGGCATAGATTTTTTTTTATTATAGAGGTAGCTTTGATCCATGCCATAGCATGCGTCCTTCTTTATGTTGAATAATGAAAAAAAGTTTTAAGCCGTGATCATAGCAGCGACAGCGAACTTCTACCAGTGGATTACATGTTCAATTTGCTTGCGCTTGGCGGTTACTTCCTCTATGTTAGATGAATCTACTTCTAAGGGTGATTATTTATGTTGGCGCGTTACATTTCGTTGATGTGTTGCATCTGGCTTGTCGGAAGTTATCTTCCGTCCGTTGCTATGCCGTCGTCATCGTTACGTTCGCCGCCACCGCCCATTCAGATCAAAGAAGAAATTCGTGAGGTTCCTTCGTTTACGCAAGTGCATATCGACGGGCCATTTAATGTACGTTTGCATACCAATAAAAAACATAAGCCTGGTCTCAAAGTACGAGGTGATGTGATGGATCTCGTGCGTATCCAAACGTATGTTAAACGACATGTTTTATACGTTAAGATTTATGAAAAGCGTGAGCGTTTTCGTAGTAAGCCGCGCTTACGTATGGGATCTGCTGATTTAGATATTAATATACCTAACTTCCATCGTTTTGCTTATCAAGGGCAAGGTGTAATCACAGCACACAAAATTCATGCGAGCCCACTGGATATCTCGATTGATAATACGAAGAATTCAACGTGGAGTGGGCGTATTGGTTTGCGTTATTTAGTACTTCAAGGCCAAGGCAACACGAATATTTCTGGGATCAATAGTCCTAATTTGAATGTGAAATTAGCCGGAAGCCCCCATGTGATTTTGCGAGGCGAGGCAAATCTGCGGCATCTTTATACTGAGGGAGATGGTTGGTTAAATTTCTATTGGGTCAAAGGTGGGCGAGTCGTGGTTCGCTCAATCGGGTCAACACGTCTATCGTTGGCAGGCTCGGTTGAATTGCTTGATGGTTGTTTCTCAGGAAAAACACGTTTTGATGGACATTATTTACGGGCGAAAGAAACGTTTATAAAAACGAATGGTGAAGCGGTTGCAGAAATTTCTACCGTTAATGATCAACATACGTTAGCACAGGGCGCAAGTGATATTTATTATTACAATCGCCCGGCACGTCGCACGGATTATATGGAAGGTGACGCTGCTGTATTAGACATGCGCTCGGAAGAGTTGCAGCTAATACAACCGGGCCAGATGTATGATCATTGATGGTTAATACACGTAATTATTTCTGTAAGATCACCATCCAAAGGCAAAGCATGTGCTGAGTTCTCAAGCCAATGTGTTGTACAGTTTGGATTGGATTCAAATTGCTTCGCGATGAAAGCGGAGTCAACAACGTCATCATGCCTTCCCAAAAATAAATCAATAGGACAAGACAGAGACGTGAGCTTATGTTGTTGAATTAATCCAAATAACTCAATAATTGTGCGGACAGGTAGTTTTCGGTAAGTTAACTCATCATGTGTTTTTGTATATAAGTTACCTGCGCGATTTGTTATATGCTTTAAGCCGCAGGCATGGAGCACACGCGCAAGTAGTGTCGCGCCTTTTAGACTAAACGTTAGTTTGAAAGCTGGAGCTAAAAGATAAAGGTGGTTAATCGGATAGGTGTTGGCAAGAT
Source organism: Legionellaceae bacterium (assembly GCA_029210265.1). Classification (GTDB taxonomy): domain Bacteria; phylum Pseudomonadota; class Gammaproteobacteria; order Legionellales; family Legionellaceae; genus JAALKW01. The sequence continues at coordinate 22,704 of JARGNP010000022.1, read as the reverse complement.
GATAGGCCAGCAGACCCCCGAGCGATAAACCCACCACATCGACCGTTTCGTATTGTTTTATAAGCGCCTCGCATGCCGTTTCTGCAGCAGTTACCCATTCGTCGGCGTTAACACTGGTAAAGGCTGCTAGGTTCTTACCGTGTCCTGGTAGGGCTGGGCATACCAAGGCATCATAATTGTCTAAGGCAGGTATCATGGCACGATACATGGCTGGTGATGATGAAAAACCGTGAAGTAAAAGCAGTGCACGCCCGTGTTTATTACCGTAAATATGAACCGGATCGAGGCGGTTTATTTCTGATTTAGGCAGTGGTCGTGTTGGTTTTCCGCGCCACATGTAATGAAAATCATCTCGATTTATCATAAAAACTCCATATTTAAGCAATTAAACATTTAAAACACATAAAACACATTGACAGCGGTGCTTAAGCTGTGCGATATTTCAATCGCGAGGTTGGACTTGCTATGTGTCATTCCACTGGGTCAATTGGCGACACACTGATTGGCCCTTTCTTTTATACTCTCTTATATCTCTTATTTAATACCATCTTAAGCATCAAAACATGTAAACATCAAATATATCTCAATATATCTCATAATTATTGTATTATTTTTTGTGCATGGCCTGTTGTTTTTGTAGGAATCATGTAAAATATTCAATGCTAATTATTGTCTTGATCCGTGTAAAAAAAGGATACCGAAGGTATGATAAAAACAACCAAATTAATATCTGATTTACTATCAGGCGTCGCGTGTAAGCGAATGCTTCGGCCTGTGACTGCCGTTATGATTTCTGTGATGTTGCTTCTTCTAGGTGGGTGTGATTCTGGGGCACTAGCGCCTAAGGGCATCATTGCGACAGAAGAATTAAAATTAATCATGCTTTCGGCGGGCATCATGTTGCTCGTAATCATCCCTGTTATTTTCATGGCCCTTTGGTTTGCTTGGCGGTATCGCGAAGGAAATAATGCTAAATATACCCCTGAGTGGACACACAGCACGTTGTTAGAAATCATCTGGTGGGGGATTCCTATTATTGTGATTCTAATTTTGGGAACAATTACGTGGTATACCTCGCATAGTTTAGATCCTTACAAGCCAATAGAATCTAAAACCAAGCCTGTAACCATTGAAGTTGTGTCGTTGGATTGGAAATGGTTATTTATTTACCCGGAACAAAAAATAGCAACGGTTAATTATCTTAAATTACCTGTAGGTACCCCGGTTAACTTTAAAATAACTGCGGCATCTCCGATGAACTCATTTATTATTCCTCAGCTGGGTGGGCAAATCTATGCAATGACCGGTATGACAACTCAATTGCATTTGATGGCTGATGTTCCTGGGGTTTATCGCGGACTTGCAACGAACTACACAGGTATTGGTTTTTCGGGCATGCATTTTGATACAGACGTCACATCTCCTGAGCAATTTGATGAGTGGGTGAAATCCGTTAAAGCACAGCCAGATCAACTGACATCGACTATCTTTTGGGATCAGTTGATGGCTAAATCAATCGATGATCCTGTTCATTACTTTGGTCGTGTTGATGATGGATTGTTTGATGAAATTGTCATGCATTATATGATGCCTAGCAAGCAAGATTAAGAACGAGCGTAAATCTTAACAAAAGGAAAGTTACATGTTATATGCATTAATAGGTAAGTTAAGCAGTCTTAAGGAAGTTTTTCCTTATCTGTATGAGCCGGTGAGCCAGCAGATTATTATTTTCACGATGTTGGCGTTTATCGTGTTGGCGGGTGTTGCCGTTGTTGGAGGAATCACCTATTTCAAAAAGTGGACCTATCTCTGGAAGGAATGGGTCGTAACAGTCGATCATAAGCGTATTGCCGCCATGTACCTGATTGTTGCTCTTGTGATGTTGTTCAGGGGATTTTCAGATGCGGTGATGATGCGGATCCAACAAGCGCTCTCTTCGGGGGCATCGACCGGTTATCTTATTCCTGAGCATTTCGACCAGATCTTTACAGCTCATGGCGTAATCATGATCTTCTTTGTCGCGATGCCACTTATGTTTGCCTTGTTTAACTTGCTTGTGCCGTTACAAATTGGAGCTCGCGATGTCGCGTTTCCGATGATGAACTCGGTGAGTTTCTGGCTATTTGTTGCAGGTGCTTTGCTTGCCAATGTATCTTTGTTGATTGGTGATTTTGCTCATGCAGGTTGGCTCGCATATCCGCCATTCTCCGAGCTTGCTTACAGTCCATCGGTTGGTATGGATTATTATATTTGGGCGATTCAAATCTCGGGTGTTGGTTCTTTACTGTCTGGAATAAACTTTTTCGTGACAATCATTAAGATGCGCTGCCCTGGCATGAACTTAATGAAGATGCCTATTTTTACATGGACAGCTTTATGCTCATCTATTTTAGTGATGCTAGTTTTCCCGGTGTTAACCGTAAGCTTAGCGTTACTTGGTTTAGACCGTTATATGGATATGCATTTTTTCACCACCAGCTTCGGTGGCGATCAAATGATGTATGTTAATTTGATTTGGATTTGGGGACACCCCGAAGTTTATATTTTAGTTCTGCCAGCTTTTGGTGTGTACTCTGAAATTGTTGCAACGTTTTCTAAAAAGCCATTGTTTGGTTATGCAACCATGGTATGGGCGACCGTAGCGATTACGTTCTTGTCGTTTATTGTTTGGGCTCACCACTTCTTTACGATGGGGGCTGGGGCTAATGTGAACGCTGTGTTTGGGATTCTAACCATGATTATTTCCATACCTACGGGTGTGAAGGTCTTCAATTGGTTGTTTACCATGTGTCGAGGTCGCATTACGTTTACGTCACCCATGTATTGGCTCATGGGCTTTTTTGTGACGTTTACTATAGGTGGTATGACAGGTGTGATGTTGGCGATTCCTGGAATCGATTTCCAAGCACATAATAGCTCGTTTTTAGTTGCCCATTTTCATAACACGATTATTGGTGGTGTTGTTTTTGGATATTTTGCTGGGCTGACATACTGGTGTCCTAAGCTGTTTGGTTTCAGATTGAATGAGAAACTAGGTAAATGTGCTTTTTGGTGCTGGCTTGTTGGGTTCTTCGTAGCATTTGTTCCGATTTATATCGTTGGTGGTTTGGGCATGACGCGTCGTATGTATCATTATGATGCTGCCACAGGATTCCAACCGTTTTTAATTACTGCAGCAATTGGTGCAGGAATTATTGCTCTGGGTGTTGTTTTTCAAGTGCTTCAAATTATTGTAAGCCTTAAAAATAAAAACAAAGAGGGTTATCTTGATGTAACCGGTGATCCATGGAATGGCCGTACGCTTGAATGGGCGATGTCTTCACCTGCGCCGTTCTATAACTTTGCGCATACACCTGTTGTAACAAGTATTGATGCTTTTTGGGATCAAAAAGAAAAAGGTTTAGATATTCAAGGCAAACCGAAAACAGAGAAAACGGTGTACCAAGATATTCATATGCCAAAAGATACGTCTGTCGGCTTTATTATCGGTATATTTTCTTTTATCTTTGGTTTTGCCATGGTATGGCATATCTGGTGGCTTGCTACCGTCGGATTGACAGCAATGATTGCTACATTGATAATCCGATCGCTTGATTACGACACGGATTATTATGTGAAAGCATCTGATGTTGAAGCAACGGAAATGAAATATAAACAAGGTCTTTTGAGAGTGAAATCATGAATCAGACATTAACAAAAGAAGCGCACGCGCATCATTTTGACGGCTCTAAAAATGTATTCGGTTTTTGGATGTACATTATGACGGACTGTCTCTTATTTGCGACGTTATTTGCAGTGTATGCCGTGTTCCATACACATACGTTTGGTGGACCGCACGCTAAAGAATTGTTTAGCTTGCCGTTTGTGTTGGTTGAGACCATGATGCTCTTGACGAGTAGCTTTACGTTCGGCCTGGCAATGCTTGCACGCAACAGCCGTAATAATACGGCCATTGTGACGCGCTGGATGTGGGTGACGTTTATTTTGGGACTGTGCTTTATTGCCATGGAGATGCATGAGTTTCATCATCTGTATATAGAAGGGCATACATGGGCCACAAGCGCCTTTTTGTCATCCTTCTTTACGTTGGTCGGCACGCACGGACTGCACGTCACTGCAGGGCTTATTTGGATGTTATCGGTTATATTCCAAATTAATAAGCATGGCATTACACCTGAAACAAAAACAAAACTTACGTGTCTAGGTTTGTTTTGGCATTTCTTGGATATTGTTTGGATTTTTGTTTTTTCAGTCGTTTATTTGATGGGAGCTATATAACATGACCACACACGAATCTGATTTTGATATCGATACAGGTGCTTCCTACGGTACGCATCAATCCTATATTATAGGTTTTGTGTTATCGATCGTTGTTACTTTGCTGTCTTTTTATTGTGTCTATTCGGGAGTGATGGCCCCGAAAGCACTGTATTTGACAGTAGGGTTTCTAGCTATTGTTCAATTTATAGTTCAAACCGTGTTTTTTCTTCATTTGAATCCGCGTTCAAATTCTTCCTGGAATCTTATAAGCTTCATGTTTACTGTGCTTATGACCGTGGTGTTGGTGATTGGAACCATGTGGATTATGTTTAATTTATACGACAAAATGGGCATGAATGTGATGTCTATGTAGTTAGTAAAGCATCAATTTTTTTGCTAACCACGGATAGCTTCGTGGTTGGCAAGAATTGTTGAAGTACGCGCCCATCTTGATCAATTAAAATCTTAGTAAAATTCCACGGTACAAATATCCAAGGTTTTTTCTCGATATGTTTGGCTAAATAAGCATAAAGTCGAGATTGATTGGAGCCTTTCACGTATAGTTTTTCAAATAACGGGAATGTAATACGAAAGCATGATGTTGTGAATTTCTTAATGGCGTTGGAATCGCCCGGTTCTTGGTTCAAAAATTGATTACAAGGAAATCCTAATATACGTACACCTTTTTTAGCATAGGTTTGGTGTAGTGCTTCCAATTCTTGATATTGCGACGTAAAACCACATCGGCTCGCAACGTTGATAATCAATAAAATCTCGCCCCGGTACGGGGCAAGTGTGGTTGTTTCACCATCGATGGTTTTAAATGGAATGGTGTACAGTTCGTCAGATACTCGCATATTAATTGATACCATGATGCCTGAGAAACGCGTCGGGCGTGGCTTCTCGCCCACGGAAATTTTCGAAAAAATCACTGGCGGTTTGAGAGCTTCCAACGGCTAAGACGCAATCAAGAAAATCACGACCTGTTTCGGCATTAAATACACCTTCTTCTTCAAAACGTGCAAATGCATCACTCGAGAGCATTTCAGCCCAAAGGTAGCTGTAATAACCAGCGGCATATCCGCCAGCAAAAATATGAGAAAAACTCTGTGGTGAGCGGTTGTAAGCAGCTTGCGGTAGGACTTGTGTTGTTTCACGTACTTTATTAAGCGCTTGGATAATCCAGTCAGCCTGCTCGCCGGGGTAGGCTGAGTGCAGTAAGAAATCAAACCATGAAAATTCGAGCTGTCGAATTAGATGTAGGCCTGCCTGAAATTGTTTTGAGGCAAGTAATGCGTTAAACAAATCATCGGGCAAAGGTTTTTTTGTTTCGACATGTGATGATAGTTGTTTGAGCGCGATAGGATCCCAGCAAAAATTTTCAAAAAACTGGCTAGGGAGTTCAACCGCATCCCATTCAACACCGTTAATGCCGGAGGCACCTAAATAATCGACTTGAGTTAGAAGATGATGCAAGCAATGGCCCATTTCATGAAAAAGTGTCACGACTTCATCATGAGACAACGTTGGTACAGAATAGGTTGCAGACTTTGCAAAATTACAGGTTAAAAAAGCAATGGGCAGCTGGATATCACCGTTGGCTAGTTTTCGGCGACTCTGTGCGTCATCCATCCAGGCTCCGCCACGTTTGTTAGGGCGCGCAAATAAATCCATGTACACATAGCCTCGGAGCTGTTGTGTTTCGTCATACAGTGCGTAAACATGCACATCGGGGTGCCAAGTATCGACTGATTCTGTGATATTTTTAAGTTGTATGCCGTAGAGCTTTTGGATGGTATCAAACATGCCGCTCATGACCTGGGGTAACGGGAAGTAAGGCCGTAGGGCTTCGTCGTTTAAGGCATATTCTGCTTCTTTTCTTTTTTGAGATATATAACTAATATCCCATGGTTCTAGATTTTGAAGTTCGCAGTGTTCGCGAGCAAATTGCTTGAGTGCTTCGACGTCGTGCTTTGCTTCGGGCAAAACTCGCTTGGAAAGGTTTGATATAAAATCAAAGACGTGATCAGGCGTTTTAGCCATTTTTGTTGCTAAAGATCGCTCAGCATAGTTTGTAAAACCTAATAATTGAGATTTTTCATGCCGTAAGGCTAAGATTTCGTGAATTAGATCCGTGTTATCAAATTGTTTAGCGTTAGGGCCCAAGTCCGAAGCACGTGTGGCGTAGGCTTCATGCATGGCTTGGCGAAGCTCACGGTTGTCAGCATAAGTAATCACAGCGAGATAGCATGGGATTTCTAAATTAAGTACCCAGCCGTCGATTTTTTTTTCTTCGGCGCAGGCTTTCGCGCGTTGTATGGCGTGCTCGGGTAACCCTGCTAGTTTTTCTTTATCGGTGATATGAAGTGAATAAGCTGCTACTGCGTCTAATACGTTATTATCAAATTGGTTCGAAAGTTCGGCTAAACGGGTATTGATAGCTTCGAAACGCTCTTGTTTATCGTGAGGCAAGGCTACGCCGGCGAGCTCAAAATTACGTAATGTATCAGCAATAATTTTTTGTTGCGTTGCATCAAGTTGCTTTGTATCGAGTGCTTTGATGGCTTGAAATAAAGCTTGATTATGATGAATCGCTGACTCATAAGCGCTTAATTCAGGGAGGCAAGCTTGATAGGCTGTTCTTAGTTCGGGTGAATGCATCACGGCGTTTAGGTGCGCGAGTGGCGACCACGCTTTTGAAAGCGCGTCATCAAGATCGTCTAAGGGGTGCATGAGGCTATCCCAAGTAGGCGAGGGATTAGCTTTTACTAAAGCATCAATCGCACTTAGGTTGTGCTTAAGTAAGCTTTTAAACTGCTCGGGAAAGCTTGTAGGATTAAATTTTGAAAAATTAGGGAGTTTGTTCATGATAGATGCCCGAAAAAAAAGATGTATCGAGCATACAAGAAGATGATGTAGGGAACAATGTTGGTTCTTTTTGTTTTTTATCGGTATGATCGCGCCAAGATTTTTTATATTGAGGCCCTATGCGTTCGATACGAGTTAAGCTTTTTTTACAATACACGGCACCTAAGATCATGCTGTCAGTGATAGCAGGCATGTTTGCTAATATTAAAATAACTAAAATTAAAAATTATTTTATTCGTGGTTTTATTCAAAGCTATGATGTCGTTATGCAGGAAGCTGAGCGAGAAAATGCTGAAGATTATGTGAATTTTAATGATTTTTTTACGCGGTATTTAAAGCCTGGCGTGCGACCTATTGCTGATGCTGATGTGGTCTCGCCTGTTGATGGGTGCGTGAGTGAAATAGGTCATATTCAACAAGGCCAGCTTTTGCAAGCCAAAGGACGTTATTATTCGGTGGATGAATTACTGGCATGTGATGCAGAAAAAAGCGCGCCGTTTCAGAACGGCTCGTTTGCAACGCTTTATCTTTCGCCACGTGATTATCATCGTGTGCACATGCCTATGGCCGGTACGCTTCAAGACATGATTCATGTGCCGGGAACATTGTTTTCGGTCCAACCCGATACGGTGCGTCATATCCCACGGTTGTTTGCACGTAATGAGCGTGTGGTTTTATTTTTTGAGACAAGCTTTGGTTCGATGGCGGTAATTTTGGTTGGGGCGACGATTGTCGGTAAAATTGGGACCTGTTGGCATGGGGATTTGCCGCGTGTTAAAAAAATTAAAGATTTTAAGCATAATTTACCGGCGCCTGCTGAGCGAGAACTTAAGCAAGCGGATGAAGTGGGTTATTTTAAACTCGGTTCAACCGCGATTGTTTTATTTGCAGAAAATAGCCGTATTGAATGGACGCCGGAACTCAAAGCAGGTGTGAGTGTGCGTTTGGGCGAAGCGCTGGGGCAAGTTAGAATAACAGACATAAAGCAAGGATAAAGCATGCGTATTGCAAGTATTAAAGCACGTGAGATCTTAGATTCTCGAGGTAATCCAACGGTTGAGGCCGATGTAATTTTAGAAAGCGGTGTGATGGGGCGTGCGAGTGTGCCGTCGGGTGCATCCACAGGGCAGTTGGAGGCGTGTGAATTACGAGATCATGATAAAAAGCGTTTTTGTGGTAAGGGCGTTCTTAAAGCAGTTGAATATATTAATCACGAGATAAATCAAGCGTTGCAAGGCATGTCGGTGGATGAGCAAGCACTGCTTGACTCAAAATTATGCGAGCTGGACGGAACAGATAATAAATCTCGTTTAGGTGCGAATGCTATTTTAGCGGTATCGCTTGCGTCCGCACGCGCTTCGGCAGAAGCACAAAAGAAGCCTTTGTTTGAGGCTTTAAATCTAGGTGAAAGCATGGCCCTTCCGGTGCCGATGATGAATGTTTTAAACGGCGGCGCGCACGCTGACAATAATGTCGATATTCAAGAGTTCATGATCATGCCTGTGGGCGCAAAAGATTTTCCTACGGCCTTGCAAATGGGCGCCGAAATTTTTCATGCGCTTAAAGCTGTACTCAGAGATAAAAAATTAAACACAGCCGTTGGTGATGAAGGTGGTTTTGCCCCTAATTTAGGATCAAATCGCGAAGCGTTAGATTTATTATCCGATGCGGTTAAGCAAGCTGGGTTTAAGCTTGGCGAAGAAATTGTGTTTGCTTTGGATGTGGCGGCATCGGAGTTATATCAAGACGGTAAGTATCGGTTGCATTCAGAAAATTTAGAGCTTACGAGTCATGAGCTTGTGGATTATTACGCAACGCTTGTTAAGCATTATCCCATTGTAAGTATTGAAGACGGCTTGGATGAAGCCGACTGGGACGGCTGGAAATACATGACTGAGCAATTGGGTTCAGCTGTGCAATTAGTGGGAGATGATTTGTTTGTTACTAATGCTCATATTCTGGCCCAAGGCATTGAGCAAGGCGTGGGTAACGCGGTGCTGATTAAGCCTAACCAAATTGGCACGCTCACAGAAACACGCGAAACCATACGGTTAGCAACACAGCATGGGTATCGATGTGTTATGTCCCACCGCTCGGGTGAGACCGAAGATGCATTTATTGCTGACTTAGCTGTAGCAACTGGATGTGGCCAGATTAAAACCGGGTCGCTCTGTCGTACTGATCGTATGGCTAAATATAATCAATTGCTTCGTATCAACGAAAGCTGTGTGCTACCTTATACGACGCCGTTTGGTGCGCGTAATTAGTGAGGACTAGAATCATGAAGCGTTTATTTAGAGTAGAACAGGGCGTACTTGCGTTGCTCGCGATGTTGGTATTAATGCTGTCGTATTATTTACAATACGTCAAAGATTTAGAGCCTTGTCCGCTTTGTTTAATGCAGCGCTTTATGATGTTTGGGCTTTTGTTTTTTGCGATTATCGGTGTGTTTGGATTCGCACGACGTCGTGCCTATGTTTTGCTTTTCTCAGAATTGTTATTAACGGCAGGGGGGATGTTTTTTGCATTCCGTCAGCTTTGGCTTCAGAGTTTACCCGTTGCTGATACAGGTATGTGTTTACCAGGTATTGAGGCATTGATGCATAAATTGCCTTGGCAAGATGTTGTTCATGCATTTATTTGGGGTGGATCAACCGGTTGTGGCGAGGTTGATTGGACGTTTGCAGGGCTTTCTATGCCAGCATGGTCTGCGTTATATTTTGGAATAATAGGTTTAATAAGTACGTTGTTTTTAATAGGGCTATGTAAGCATGACCGCATTTCAGACTGAAATTATTGGGCGACATGCCCACACACGAGCGCGCGTAACACGAGTGACCACGCCGCACGGTGAATTTATTACGCCTGTGTTTATGCCTGTTGGAACACGTGCCGGCGTGAATAACATGACGCCTCGTGAGCTGTGGGATGCGGATAGCCAAATTATTCTAGGCGGTAATACGTATCATATGCTGTGTGCACCGGGTATGGAGGTGATTGAAGCTGCAGGTGGTATGCATCAATTTATGGGTTGGAACGGCCCCATGCTAACCGACAGTGGCGGTTTTCAAGTATTTAGCTTATCTAAAAACCAAGAGCTGTGTCGTATTGATGATGAAGGTGCGCATTTTACGCTGCCGGGTTCAAATCAAACCATTCATATGACCCCTGAAATGTCGCTTGAAACACAAAAAATCATCGGTGCCGATATTATTATGGCGTTTGACCAATGCACGCCAGATAGCTGCTCAGAAGATGAAGTTAAATTTATTATGGAGCGCACGCATCGCTGGCTTAGGCAGTCGGTTGCGTATCACGAGGCACATCCAAATTCTCGTTACGGTGATAAGCAAGCTTTGTTTGGTATTATTCAAGGCAGTATTTTTCCTGAGCTTCGACGCGAAAGTGCTAAGTTTGTAGCTGGCATGGCTGTTGATGGCATTGCTTTAGGGGGCGAGACGGTGGGGTTTGATATGCCCAAAACTGTTGAAGTGATTCGTTGGGTGTATGATATTTTACCTGAAGAAAAACCGCGTTACACCATGGGTGTGGGCATGTCACCGCAAGATTTATTAGATGTGGTCGCCGAAGGGATTGATATGTTTGATTGCGTGGCGCCTACACGTAATGCGCGTCATGGCGCCTTGTATTGCGGTAAGGTCGTACGTAAAAATAATTGGCTGAAATTTGAAAGTGAGTATAAAGACGAGCGTATTCAAATTAAAAAAGCGTGTTTTTCAGAAGATTTATCGCCTATCATGCCTAGTTGTGAATGTTATACTTGTACGCATCATTCGCGTGCGTTCATGCATCATTTGTTTAAACAAAAATCTCCAAATTTTACGGCGCTTGCAAGTATTCATAATATTCATGTTTTGCATGATGTCTGCAAACAAATGCGAGACTTAATTCTTGCCGAGCCTGCATGAGTAAGCATATTGTTGATATAAATAAAGCACGCGCGTTACTCCAAGCCGGAGAGGTGATTGCCTATCCTACGGAGGCGGTTTATGGTCTGGGCTGTGATCCATTTAATCAGCAGGCGGTTGAAGCTTTATTGGATCTGAAACAGCGTTCGGTCTCGAAAGGCTTGATTATTCTGGTTTCTAACTGGGAGCAAGTTTGGCCTTTAGTCGGTGATGTTCCTGAAGCGAGACTCGAGGCTGTGAAGCAAACCTGGCCAGGGCCTGTGACCTGGATTTTTCCTAAGTCTGACACGGTGCCGGCTTGGTTAAGTGGCGAGCATGATAGCCTTGCGATTCGCATGACGGCGCATCCAATAGCACGAGCTTTATGTCTGCATGCACCGCTTGTGTCGACCAGTGCGAATCTCACCGGCTCTCATCCAGCAAAAAATATAGCTGATTTTGAGCATATGCTCTTAGATGGTGTTGCCGGTGTTGTGGCGGGAGATTTAGGAGGTAATACGGCGCCGAGTGAGATCTATCACGTGTTGGATGGTGCGCGGGTTAGGTAAGGTTGAGTCAATATTTTATTTATGCACTTGTTAGTTTGGAATGGGAAACGGCTAAAGAAATTGATGCTGCATTTAAAGAAGCCGTTGATGATTATCTTAATAGCTGTGTTGCGCGTGGTATTGAACCAGACACGCCGTTTAAAGGTTCATTGAATGTTAGGATTGGTCGCGAACGGCATGAAAAAGCAGCGCCTTTGGTTAGAGAGACAGGCTGTAAAAGTTTAAATTCACTGATTAATCAAGCGCTTGATCATGAATTTGAAAGGCTTCAAAGAATAGCTTAAAGAAAGGTAAACGGCAAAGCTCAAATAAATTTTAGCCCGAAGTCTTTCCAGCGCTATCCAATAACTGCTCTCCGCGGTTGGTTAGAATAGCCGCATAATCATAAGACATGTAGAAATCACCTCCGTCACCTACCCAGCTGCCCCATGAGTTCCTAAGTTTGAACAGGCCCCGGTGGCGATGACCTGCGTCGATTGAAGCTTTGATTGCATGAACGCGATCGATTGCCGAGCGATTAAATGTCGTAAAGACTGTTTTTCGTGTGAAACGTTTCTCAGATGATGGTTCGCGACGTTGGGCATAAGCGTCGCGTGATATGGATGAATAAGGTCTATCAACGCTATAAAATGGATAATTTTTTAGACCGCCACAACCGTATTTTTTTTGATTTGAAGAGGTAATAAAGCCATCGTTTATTAAGCGGTTTAAAGCTGTATAAATGCTTAAGCCATCCCAACCACTGCGGCCAAGATTTTGTGTTTCTAAATAGTTGCCTAGTTGGAGTAAGCATAATTGGCTGATACGATCACCTTGATTGATCAGAGCATCTGCTGCTGCGGTTACAGCAAATGTTGCGCATGTTCCATGTGCCCCTTGATTGAGCACAGGAACGTTGTCCATGCCTAATTGTTTTTTCTTAGATGGGTTACGCATAGGGGAAAAGCTTACCGATTTTTTTTGTTGTAAAAGTTCTTGAGCGCGTTGATAAATTAGATGCTGGGTTGCTTCAGAGAGCTTGTACTCAGGTAGTGTGATGGAGAGCAGCTGATTTTGTAGTGGCGTATTGAGATGGGTTGGTGTTATGGTTTGCTCTGTTGTGCCAACGAAGGTCAAATTATCAGAGAAGACCTGATGGCTTAGTAATATAGATGCTAAGCATAAAACAATTGATTTCAAGTTATTCATAAGACCTCGCGAATCAAAAAACAATAAATTTGTTTAAATAAAGAACCTTGAGTAGGGCAACCATAAAGCATTTTTTGCTGTGTTGCAAGTTATTAACTCTGTTTGGTTTTTATTTGGTCTGGCTTGTGTTTGGGTATTAATAAAAAAATAAAGATATTTCTGTAATCAACACTAGCCACGTTCATTTATGATACAATAAGCCAAAATTTTTAAGATGTGTTTTAATTTTTCAAAGGAAACGTCATGAAGCAGAATAAACACGCATTAACCGTGTTTACATTGACGATGATAACCGTAGGTTCCGTCGATAGTATTCGCAATTTGCCAGCGACAGCACTTTTTGGAAGCCAGCTGATTGCTTTTTTTGTGCTTGGCGCGCTTTGTTTTTTGATTCCAACGGCGTTAGTTTCAGCTGAACTTGCTTCCGGCTGGCCTAAGCAAGGTGGTGTTTATGTTTGGGTCAAAGAAGCGTTTGGACAGCGAGCGGGGTTTTTGGCGATTTGGTTGCAGTGGATTGAAAACGTGATTTGGTATCCGACTATTCTGGCCTTTGTGGCTGGAACCGTGGGCTATTTGATTGATCCACAACTGGCTTCGAACCCTTATTTTCTGTGGGCTGTGGTGGTTGCTGCGTTTTGGGGTGTTACGCTGATTAATTTGCGAGGCATGCGATCCTCGGCTTTTTTTAGTAATCTTTGTGCCTTGTCGGGGCTTATTTTGCCTATGGGGCTGATTATTGGTTTAGGGGTTTTATGGATAGCCGGTGGTAATCCTATTCAGATTAAGTTTGATCTTCCAAGTATTGTGCCGCATTTTCATGATCATGCCATGTGGGTATCGCTCACAGCCATTATGCTTTCTTTTTGTGGGATTGAAATTGCAACGGTGCATGCCAATGATGTGCGTGATCCACAGCGGGCATTTCCAAGGGCGTTGACTTATTCTGTGCTGATTATTTTGGGTACGTTGATTCTTGGATCGCTTGCTATTGCCGTGGTTTTGCCCCAAGGCGATATTAATTTAGTTGCCGGTATTATGCAGGCATTTCATGCGTTTTTTGCTCGCTATCATTTGTTGTGGTTGATGCCGATCATGGCTGTCATGTTGGTGATGGGTGGTCTTGGTGGCGTTAATAACTGGATTATTGCTCCAACAAAAGGTTTGCTTGTGGCAGCACAGGATGGCAATTTGCCGAAGTTTTTTCAGCGTGAAAATGCAGCAGGCGCACCGACCGTGCTACTGATTGCGCAAGCTATTTTGGTAACGCTGTTGTCGACGCTATTTTTGTTTATGCCGAGCGTGAACGGTTCGTACTGGTTGTTAACGGCGCTTGCTGCTCAATTGTATATGTTGATGTATTTGATGATGTTTTTAGCAGCGATTAAATTGCGTTTAAAGGCACCGAATCAACCTCGTCCGTTTTGTATTCCAGGAGGAATTTCGGGCATGTTGTTGGTAGCGGGCTTGGGTTTACTTGGTGTTATCACCACGCTTGTGGTGAGTTTTATGCCTCCCGAAGGTATTGATGTCGGTGGTATTGGTAGCTATGAAATCACACTTGTTTTGGGTTTGATTACCATGTCGGTGCCACCACTGTTGTGGTCTTGGTTTCAGGCGCGTCGGTAAGCTCGTAGTTTGGCGGTTGCCGCAGTTTAATGTTGATATTTTCGTCGGTTGTTTGATTGTAAAACAAGCCAAACCGACCGGATGGATGGGGTGTGGGTGCGCGCTCTGAGAGCTTGGCTGGCTCTCGTATGTTATCTAGATCTAGATATATCTCTTCTTCAAGAAGTTCGTCGTCGGTATCATGCTCAGAATCAGCGTGATAACCGATGATGTTTTGAAGATCCGCTCGTGTCATAAAAGCGCTGTATTCACCGTTGTGATCAGGCGTGCTTTGTATGAGCTCCAAACGCATTGCTAAAGGTAATTCACTGTTGTGTAAAGCACGTAGTGTATAGATCAGGCTAAGCAGCCCTGTTGGAGAAGAGCTTTGGTCGTTTAAACTTGTGATTTTTCCGTCTTTCACAAATATATTGCCTGCAGCAATAATCATTGTTTCTTCACCTGACATTTGCCAATGCTCAGGAATGTATTTTCCGGGCTGGCCTTCGCGCCCAAAGCAAAGTTGGCCTGTAGCCGTAAGTACATAACGACCCATATGTTCATTATCTTTATTTAAAGCCTTGAGAAATTCGTTAAATTTATGGACTGAATAAAGCGTATAGCACGTATCTAGAGGAGGGGGCGACAGCTGGTCCGAAGGTGGCATACACCTATGATACGTTGGTTCAGCGTTATTAAGTAAGCTCTTAAACTTTTCTACATCTGCAACGGTGAAGCGCATAACACACAGCTCAATCAACAGAGGTTTTGCTCATCGTAACAAAATAATATTCGACTGGGAAGCTATTCTTTCAAGATGTTTTTATCTAATGCATAGTTATCAATAAGTCGTATATTCTCTATGAAAACAGCAGCAAATCGACGCTGCTCATGTTCTTCGATGTAATCAATATTGATATCGATTGCTTTGAGTGCGTTTATCGCGTTTTCACAGGATGTGGCTTGATTGAAAATACGTGCAAATGCCTCGGCCTGCTTACGTCCGTCAAGGCTTAATCGTGAGTTTCGAGAGCTGTAGGCAAGACCGCTTGGTTCTCGAATAATGGGGCAGGCTTTGATGTTAATATCTAATAAAAAAGCTTTGACCATGCCTTGGATGAGGCTTAATTGTTGATAATCTTTTTCACCAAAATACGCACGCGTGGGGCGAATTAAATTAAATAATTTCATTACAACAGTCAGCACACCTGTAAAATGTCCGGGGCGATGCTTACCCTCCATGGCGAGACTTAATTGTGTTTCTTCGAGTTGATAGCGATAGTTATCGGAATACATGAGCTTTTGATTTGGTATTAAACAATAATCAACACCAGCGCGTTCTAAATAAGCCAAATCTGCTTCGAGCGTGCGTGGGTAATGTGTGAAATCATCGGGATTATTAAATTGTGTAGGATTTACAAAAAGTGTAACCGCAGTTTTATGATTATCTTGTTGGCTTTGCTTGACTAAGCTCAGGTGACCGGCATGTAGATTTCCCATGGTGGCGACAAAACCAAGAGACGTGTTTTGGGGTAGGGCATCACGCGTAGCTCGCCAGTTGGCGAGCGTGTGCTCAAAGATTTGCATAATATTGGCCTTTTATTAGCTTATTAGTTTTTAGTAGGTATGTTCAGGTGTTGGAAAAGCAGCTTGGGTCACATCTGATGCATAGGCATTGATGGCTTGAAGCAGCTGAGGTTTGGCTTGGATAAATTGCTTCGCAAAACGAGGTAGAAACTCGGTTTGTAAGCCAAGTAGATCATGCCAAACTAAAATTTGGCCGTCGGTATGCACGCCAGCACCAATACCAATGGTTGGAATGCTGAGTGCTTGGGTGATGCGTTGCGCTAGATTTTCTGGCACGCACTCAATGACCAATGCAAAGCAGCCTGCGGCTTCGAGTGCGAGCGCTTGTTCGATCAGGCTTGCGGCTTGTGCTTCTTGCTTGCCTTGGACTTTATAGCCTCCCAGTTGATGTACGGATTGCGGTGTTAGACCAATATGCCCCATTACGGGTACGCCGGCGGTAACGATGGTTTCAATGGTGATACAGGTGTGCGCATCAGCGCCTTCAAGTTTGATGGCGTGCGCACCCGCTTGCATCAAACGACGAACGTTTTTTATCGTATCTTCGGTCGAGACGCGGTGCGCCAAAAAAGGTAAATCACTGACAAGAAATTGCTTGCCAAGACCTCGGGCAACGGCTTCTGTATGGAGTGTCATCATGTCCATGGTGGCCATAACGGTCGTATCGTGGCCATGAACCGTCATGGCGACCGAATCACCGACTAAGACAGCATCAATGTTTGATTCTGAAACGGTACGCGCAGAAGGGTGGTCGTAGCAGGTAATAAAACTAATTTTTTCACGCGCAGATTTTTTGTGTTTGAAGTCAACGATATTCATAATAATTCCTCATAATGGTCACCGCTCACGGCGTGAGTCGATGCGTACGAGCGATCATAAACGGTTGGTGAAAAAATGCAAATAGCGCTCCAAGGCAAGGCTTGTTATGATGGATTGATAATAACAAACTCAAAATATACATGATGAATTTAGCTGACTTATGCCATCAACCAGGGGAGCACCGAGGATTTTTGCCTGGGCACGCAGGTGCGCTTGAGGCGTGTTTAACGGTGCCGGAGCAAGTCACCGGGCAATATATTGCATTATTAGGCCATCCGCATTCGTTGAAAGGCGGGAGCATGCAAAATAAAGTCGTCACGACGCTCACAAAATTATTTAAAACTCTCGGGATTCCAAGCCTACGGTTTAATTTTCGAGGGGTCGGGGCATCAGAGGGGCTTTATGATGCCGGGCTTGGTGAAAGTGATGATATGTTGGATTTAGCTGAGTTGTGCCAAGAAGCGTTGCCCAAGGCTAAATTATTATTTGCAGGTTTTTCGTTTGGCTCGTTTGTAGCTTATCGTGCTGCCTCACAAATTGAACATGATTTATTGCTCACCGTGGCGCCGCCGGTGAATCACTTTGATTTTACGGCGTTTCCTGATGATCCTGCGCCTTGGGTGTTGGTTCAAGGCGATAACGACGAGGTAATTCCATCGAATCTTGTGCTTGAATTTGCTGAAAAACGCGATATTTCGGTGATTCGTTTTGCTGAAACGGGACATTTTTTTCATGGTAAATTGATTGATTTACACGCTGAGCTGCTTGATATGCTGTGTGAAATAATGGCATGAAAGCATTAAGTACGTATTACACAGAAGCGGTGGCGGCAGGCAAGATCGATGATTCGCCCAATCAGCGTGCGGTGCTTGATAAGTTACAAGCCGTGGTTGATGCGGTAGATGTCGCGCATCATGCGCCATGGTGGCGGCGAGCTAAGCCTCCAAAGGGACTGTATTTACATGGTCCGGTTGGAGCGGGTAAAACGTATCTGATGGATTTGTTTTACGGGCACGTGCCTGAATCACATAAACGTCGGTTTCATTTTCATAAATTCATGCAATATATTGATGATGAGCTTCGACATCATCAAGGGCGACGCAATCCATTACGTCGAATTGCAAAGCACTTAGCGCGTTCAGCCCATGTGCTGTGTTTGGATGAATTTTTAGTCGAAGATGTCGCCGACGCTTCTATTCTGGGCGAAGTTTTACGTGCGCTTTTTTCGCATGGCATGATTTTAGTTGCTACGGCGAATACAGTGCCTGATGAATTGTATTTGGATGGCTTGCATCGGGAGCGATTTTTGCCGGCGATTGATTTGATTAAGCAGCATTGTGATGAAATGTGTTTGGATGATAAGCGTGATTATCGTCTGGGGCGTGACACGCAGCCGGAAGCTTATTTTTATCCGGTGAATGCAAAAAACACAGCCAATATGCTTGCGCAGTTTAAAGCCGTGGCTGATCCTGGTGCTGTGCCTGATGAAGCGGGTGAGATCAGTATTCAGCAGCGTTTTATTCCGTATTTAAACCGCGCAGGTCGCGCCGTGTGGTTTGATTTTGATGTGATTTGTAATTTGCCACGTAGTCAGTTGGATTATTTAGAGATTGCAGAGCAATTTGATACGGTCTGTGTGAGTGATGTACCGGCTATTGGCGCCGATGAACCGGCGCGTATTATTTTGTTTATTCGTTTTGTGGATGTGATGTATGACGAAGGCGTTCGTTTGGTTTTGTTAGCTGACGTGCCGTTAGATGAGCTTTATGTTGACGGGCCGATGAGCACGATGTTTCGACGTACGTTGAGTCGACTTCAGGAAATGCAGTCTGCGGATTATTGGCGGAACGAACGCCGCCAAAGTGATTAAAATATAATTAACTTGAGAATGATTCTCGATAGCGTTTGTGTTAGAATGCTAAATATAGCCCGTGTTATTTATGTTTTATTGTGAGGTACTTAACTCAGTGTTCGAACTTCAAGATGAAATAAGCGTTTTAAAAACAGCCGATCTCGTGCGCGGGGATCACGTTCGTCTGATTGGTTTTGGCGATACGAATATTACTTATCGTCGACGTTTGTTTTCATTTGGTCTTGCGCGAGGAGCTGAAGCACGTGTGGTTCGTCGAGCGCCGCTTGGCTGCCCTATACAGCTGGATATTCGAGGTACGGCTCTTATGCTACGTGCACATGAGGCCATGCATCTTGAGTGGGAGTATGTTTGATGCAATGTTTGCTCGTAGGTAACCCCAATGCAGGAAAAACAACGTTATTTAATGCATTAACAGGCGAGTGTCAGCGTGTCGGCAATTGGTCTGGTGTGACGGTTACACAACAACAGGCGAGTTTTTGCGTAGATAATAGCAAAACCCCCATAGAATTAATTGATCTTCCTGGCATGTATGCTTTAGATGTTTCAAATACTGACCGTCGAGATGAGCAAGTAGCCGCGGAGTCCATCGCTTCGAGTCAAGTTGATTGTTTAATAAATGTAATTGATGCAACGCAATTAGAGCGGCATTTGTATTTAACCAGTCAGCTTTTAGAATTAAAACGTCCTATGGTGATTGTACTTACCATGATGGACCAAGCAGAAAAGCGTGGTATTAAAATTGATGCCAAGATGCTGTCATATGAGCTGGGGTGCCCTGTGATTGCTGAATCGCAAGACACGCAGTGTGACGTACTCAAGCGCGTGCTTCAACAAGCACTTTATAAACCCAAAGCGTTAAAGCTTGTATGCGCAGATGATGAGCTTGCGATGATGGATGAGCGATATACAGTTATCCATAAATTGGTTGAGCAAGTTGAGCATCGAGCAGCAGAAGCTCGCGAGCAATTTACAGTGAAGCTCGATCGTGTATTATTACATCGCTTCTGGGCTTTTCCATTCTTTTTTTCTGTGATGTATGCGCTGTTTTTTGTGGTGATTGGTGTTGGGTGTTTTTTTCAAGATCAACTCACCGTGCTGGGTGATGCGGTATTTGTTGAAGGTGCTGCGCATGTTTTACAGTATTTAGGTTGTCCGGGTGGTTTAACTGCATGGCTCACGAACGGTCTTGGTCGGGGAATAAGTACAACGTTGAGCTTTATTCCTGTGATGGGCTTGATGTTTTTTTTATTAGCATGCCTTGAAGAATCGGGTTATATGGCCCGTGTTGCGTTTGTGATGGATAGATTCATGCGCTTTTTAGGTTTGCCGGGCAAGGCCTTCGTGCCGCTTATTGTAGGATTTGGTTGTAATGTTCCTGCGGTCATGGCCGCGCGTACGTTGGATTCTGAGCGTGACAGGCGTTTGACTATTTTAATGAGTCCGTTCATGTCGTGCAGTGCGCGACTTACGATTTACACGGTGTTTGTTGCAGCTTTTTTTCCGAGCGGAGGGCAAAATATCGTATTCTCGCTCTATGTCTTGGGTATTATTATTGCAATTTTAACGGGGCTATTGCTTCGCCGTACGGTATTTCCTGGTCAAGCTTCACCGCTATTATTAGAATTGCCGGTGTATCATTGGCCGGTTTGGCGTGTATTATTACGGGGAACCGTGCGTAAATTACGCGTATTTTTATGGCGTGCAGGCAAATTTATTTTACCGGTATGTGCGGTACTTGGTTTGCTGCAAGTAGTGCCTGTAGGCCCCGAAACTTCACTTTTATCGGCCTTTGGACAATGGATTCAACCGTTGTTTGCGCCAATGGGTATTTCTCCGGACAACTGGCCTGCGGTGGTTGGTTTAATCACAGGTATGCTTGCTAAAGAAGTGGTGGTCGGTTCGCTCAACAGTATGTACGCGAGCATGGGGTCGTTTACAGGCTTGGCTCAGGCGTTTGATGGGGCTGTGGGTGCCTATGCGTATTTGCTTTTTGTTTTGCTTTATATTCCGTGTGCTTCAACCGTTGCGGTGATTCGGACTGAAGCGGGTCGTCGTTTGATGTGGTTTTCTGTGCTTTGGTCCAGTGCGCTTGCTTATGGCTCAGCCGTGTTATTTTATCAGCTAGGTACCGCCTACAGGCACCCTGAGCAGACGGTAGCTTGGCTTTTAAGTATTGTGAGCGTACTTGGTTTGTTGGTTGCCTACATGCGCTCAGCGAATTTTTCGGGAGGCTCGCATGTTGTTACAACTTCGTGATTACCTTGCGAAAGAGCAGTATGTGAGTCTTGATCAACTCTCGCGTGTGTTTAAAATAGATAAAACAGCGCTGTTGCCGATGCTGGATGTCTGGGTCGCACGAGGTGTGATCCAAGTGGATGAAGTCGGGAAGAAAAAAATCTCGTGTGCGACAGCATGTGGGGAGTGTGAGGGTGATGCGCCCACGTATTATCGGTATATAGTGGCTTGAACGTGATGGTATTTTTTTTGGTGCCGTGTTAATTTCGACTTCCTAAATCTGATTGTTAGTCTATAAGGGAATATCTATGAGCTTTGAAGCGTTATCTTGTGCTATGGCACGCGTTATTGTTAATTATCACGCTTGCAAAACAAAAGCTTCTTTGCTGCCATCGGAGGACTTAGATACCCTCGAAAAAATGTTGAATTGTACGACAGAACAGATAGATAGTAAGATTGAAGACAAAATAGACAACGCCACAACGGGTGTTTATAGTGATAGCTCACGTCGAACTTTTCTTCAATATATGCACTTTGGCGTTTTATTGGCACGAAAAGCTGCACGTGCCGAAACACCGGATGAGATTCGGAGCAATCAAACGCAATTAACGAACTTTATTCAAAATCTTCAGCGTCTTTTGACCACGACAACAACGTTCAGTATTTGGCCGCGCTCATTGAGTGTTCCTATTGAGGAGGGTGAAAGCCTATCGATTGCTCTTTTAAGTTATACGAATGCAGATGCTAAAACATTGCTTCTGGACTTTTTTACCGTACTGGAGCTTTCTCAAGGAAGCACTGAGACCGAGATTCAAAGTAATATCAGGCAACGCTTTGAAAACCACGCGCTGTCTATTCAGAATAAAGCACTGAAAACTCAGTTGGAAGAGTTGAATCAAAAAGCTAGTGTGCTTACCACGCAATTTGATCTGTTAGCTAAGAAAAAATCAAAACCTGCGACACAATCTCAAAGCGTAGCAGCCGTGCAAAATTTTGAAGATGAAAAAGAAGATTTTGAGTATATTTCACTGGCATCTGAGACAGAAAAAGAGCGGCTGATGAAAGCGCATGATGAGTTATCTCAAAATATTGAAGGTGCAGAAAAACGTATTCTGATTCTTCAAAAACTGATTGATACGCATTCTAATAAACAAACAGGGTCTAAGTTTGCTGCTACGGAAAGTCTTGCAAGTTTGCACGCGCGTACAAAAGGCTTACTGAGTTTTAATGGGGGCGCTAAAGCACCTAATAATGATGCTGAGGTGGTTGTTAAGCAGGTAACAGGGAGCACGCCTTGATTTTGGTTGTATTTTCAACCAGAATATAAAGAAACTGCTTGGATTTTCAACCAAAAATGAAACGTATCGTTGATCAAAATCTAAAAGACTGGAAGGCGTCAACTCATCGTAAGCCCTTAATGCTTCGTGGTGCGCGTCAAGTAGGAAAAACCACTGCGGTGCGAAACTTAGGCGAGTCTTTTCTTCATTTTATTGAAATTAATTTTGAAGCAGCGGTGGCTTGGCGAGCTCTTTTTGAGAAAAATCTCGATACCCAACAATTGGTGATTGATCTCGAACTCATGACCGAGCAAAAAATCATCCCCGGCAAGACATTACTTTTTTTTGATGAGATACAAGCGTGCCCACAGGCTATGCTTGCTCTGCGATATTTTTATGAGCAACTACCGGAGCTGCATGTCATTGCAGCTGGGTCGTTATTGGATTTTGCTATTGAAGAACTCACCTTACGCACAGGACGCCTTAACAAGTCATATTATTTAACTCCTGCATAG
>JARGNP010000021.1 GCA_029210265.1 Legionellaceae bacterium | reverse complement strand
GAACTGCATTCTACGCGATATTAGCCAAGAGTCAACGCCTTTATTCACTTTTTTTGAACTTTATTTCATTTATTTTTCAAGCACATCCATTTTTGGACAGCATTCTCTCAGAGTGAAAGATTGCCGCCCTAATGAGCACTTAATTATGGATTAGATAGCAAAAACAGTATAAATCCGTATCGCCAGAAAGCTCACATCTCTCCAATCACACGGAGCATCATCAAGTAACATTATACATCTATGCTAAATATCACTTTTCGGCCTGAATTACTTACGCGCTATATAATGATATATATAAGCTCGTTATACCCCTTCAACACGTACAGCACTATATTGAATCAAACATATGACTCTAGAGCTACTGACTACCAAGTGATTTTTTTAGAATTAAAAAGCTAAAAGAGGAATTTAAAAAGTTAGGCAAGTCTTTAAATACAAATGTTCATCGTGTGCATGACCGCCTTTTGTTACCATGTATTTTTTGCCGGCAATCTATCACGATGACAATTACCGGCCTAAAGATGACTTTATTATGGGTTAGATGGCGAAGCATCGTATCCAATACAGTCGGTAAACCACTCAGCAAGCTGCTCCAAAACAGCTTTCATCCATGCGATAGCATTTTCAAGTGTCAACGGAGGATGTTTTAACTCATCAACGGCAACCTTAACAATCTCTTCATAAGGCAATAGCGTACGTAACTCCATTCGTCCGTTATCAATCATGACATGAGTAATACACTTAACAAACTCATCATTAATATGATCAAGTTTAAATTCTTCATTATAGTGACTTGTAATCGCCGTTTGAATATCAGCTACCGTCAGCTCAAGCTCTTTATAATAAGTATTGGCAATCGTCTTCGCTATTTTTGTGGGTAAATCATCATCAGAGTTTATGCCATCATACGTCGCTAACTCTCCTCGAAAACATTCCAAGAGGTTTCTTAATAACCGCAGATACTCCTCATTGCTGTCATCAAAACAATATAAAAAACGCCAAACATTGCTATTCTGATACTCAGTTTTAAAAGATTCAATATTATTTTCTTGGAGAGGTGAGTTAAATACTCGATCAGGAAACAAAATACGTAGAGCTAATAATTGCCATACGTTTCCTGTTGAAAGCGCCACACCGTGCACACGGTACATTTCAACACTTTCTACACCAACATCAGGTAGACGTTGAAGCTGGCGTGTTTGCGGTGCAGCCAGTGATACGCTCGGTAGCATTTCAGTAAAAAACGAATACCACGTTTGCGGTGGGGTTTGCCGCCGCGTGGCGCTTCGCGCGTCAACGACTACTTCTTGCTCGGGGGCTTGCATTTGTATCATAATTTACATCCAACAAAACCAAAGTGGCCTATACTATACCACCAGCACAAACAAAATGCAACATGACTACATCTGAACTAATTTCAACCTCGCCAAACGCCGTTTTCCGACCTGAATTAAGTACGTGCTATCTAAAGGTAATAAAAGCTTAGTATCTTCCACCTTTGTTCCTTCAACGCGTACAGCACCACTTCGAATCAAACGCATGGCTTCAGATGTACTTGCGACTAACTCAATCTGCTTTAAAATTTGAGGGATAAAAACAGGCTCAGTAAGCTCTAATGTTTGCAACGGCAAGTCTTCTGGAATAATCTTTTTTTGAAAACGCTCAATAAAAGCTTGCCGTGCACAGGCGCCAGCTTCAACCGAGTGAAAGCGTGCAACAATTTCTTCTGCAAACGCAAGTTTCACATCACGTGGATTACCGCCTGCAGCCACATCATCTTTCCATTGCTTGATTTCCATATTGGTTTTAAAGCTTAAACAATCGATATAGCGCCACATCAAATCATCAGACGCTGACATGAGTTTTCCAAACATGGTATCAGCCGGCTCATGAATACCGATATAATTATCCAAAGATTTAGACATTTTTTTGACACCATCTAAACCTTCAATCAATGGTGTTAACATCACTACCTGTGCTTCAAGCCCACGTTCTTTTTGTAATTCACGGCCCATCAGTAAATTAAACTTCTGATCCGTTCCACCAAGCTCAACATCGGCTTCCAATGCAACCGAGTCATAGCCTTGAATCAATGGATACAAAAATTCATGTAATGCAATCGGCTGACCCGCCTGATAGCGCTTGCTAAAATCATCGCGCTCCAGCATTTGAGCCACGGTATGTGTTTGTGCCAACTGAATCAAATCCGCCGCACTGAGCTTATTGAGCCACGATGAATTAAACACAACTTTTGTTTTAGCAGGGTCAAGAATTTTAAACACTTGCTCTTGATAGGTTTTAGCATTGATAACCACTTGCTCAGGTGTAAGCGGCACGCGTGTTGCAGATTTGCCCGTTGGATCGCCAATCGTTGCTGTAAAATCACCGATTAAAAATAAGATTTCATGCCCAAGCAGCTGAAATTGACGAAGTTTATTAATTAAAACCGTATGCCCCAGATGCAAATCAGGCGCTGTGGGATCAAAGCCTGCTTTGATTTTAAGCGGTATACCTTTTTTTAATTTATCCGCTAAAGCATCGATTGGAAGCACTTCTTCAACACCGCGCAACAACTCTTCTGGGATAGTACCCGCTTCTTTTATCACCTAAATTATCCTTTAATAAATTACTTAATAGTTACTCTAAATAGATTGACCTAACTTCTTTCAGACGGTATCTTAGCTCGGATATTTGCTCCAGGCCATCCCTTATTTTGATGACCACAGCCAAGGTCCGTATGAAAGCACTTTCAATTTTACTGCTCAAACGTTTAGCCGCTTATCAAAAAGTTGTGATATTTACCGTTGTTACATTGGTTGTATTAGCTTCGTTGAGTATCATCAAAACTTACACGCATACAAATCAGTCTGCCAATTATATACATGAAACACTGTGTTTACCCGATTCAACAACGATACCCCCCATTGAACCACTCGACCCAGACGAAGCACTCTGGCAAGAAATCACGACGCAACCCGGTGATTCACTCGCACTTATATTTAAACGCATGGAGCTGAGCCCTGCAATACTACATGCCGTCATGGATAAAAATCCCGAAGCAAAATCATTAACACAGATTCAACCCAACCAGCGTATCAAATTTTTAATTCATGACCATCAATTAGAACAACTTATTTTACCACTCAGCCCGACACGGACACTCACGGTTCGACGCGAGGAAAACGAAAACACGTATTCAACAAAAATTCATGACCATAAAACCTATGTACAAATACGCTCAGCCACTGGCATTGTTCATCATTCGCTCTACATCACAGCCAAGCAATACCACATTCCCTACACGCTTATTCGGCAGATGACCGATATTTTAGGCTGGGAAATTAATTTTGCACGTGACATTCGTGAAGGTGATCAATTCACCTTGGTTTACGAAGCACATTACATCGAAAACGAACTAACCCATACGGGTGATATTCTGGCTGTCTCATACACCAGCCGCGGCCAAACGCACCAAGCGATTCAGCATAAAAGCGCAGAATATGGCGTGGGTTATTTTACACCGAAAGGCACCAGTGTCAGAAAAGCGTTTACGCGCTATCCGTTGCAATTTAGCTATATTAGCTCGATGTTTAATTTATCACGAATGCATCCGGTCTTAAAACAGCGACGCCCTCATAAAGGTGTGGATTTAGCAGCGCCTATAGGCACCCCGATCAAAGCAACCAGCAACGGCCGTGTGATAAGCATCGGCTATGAAAATGGTTACGGAAACAAAATAAAACTCCAGCATCCTGGCAATTATACTTCCATTTATGGGCACATGCTGAAATTTAAGAAAGGCCTCGCCCGCGGAGCCCAAGTTAAGCGCGGCGATGTTATCGGCTATGTTGGACAAACAGGGCTTGCAACAGGTCCTCATTGTCACTACGAGCTGCGCCTCAATGATAGGCCACTCAACCCATCCACCGTCAAACTTCCACAAGCCTTTTCGGTACCGGCCAAAGAGCTTGCTGAGTTTAAAACGCATGCCGCAACACAAATCGCACAACTTCAATTATATGAAGCCGCCAATATTGCTAAGCTAGAAACACCAGAACCTAAAAAACTCAGCTAAAAACCAGCTGGGCAATTTAGAGGAAAAAATAACGACACACATAAATCGATGCAAGAATACCTGCAAGATCGGCCAATAGCCCGGCAGGAATCGCATGTCGCGTGCGTCGAATACCTACCGCTCCAAAATAAACAGCAACCACATAAAACGTTGTTTCTGTGCTTCCCATCATGGTTGCCGCTGTTTTAGCAATGAACGAATCACCCCCATGCGTACGCATTAAATCTGCTGTTACACCCATCGAAGCGCTCCCCGAAAACGGCCTGACCAAAGCAAGCGGCAAGACTTCATCGGGTATACCTAATGCGGTCAAATATGGCGCAAGTATTCTCGAAATTAAATCAAAAAAACCGGATGCTCGAAGCATACCAACCGCCACCATCATCGCGACCAAATACGGAATTAAGCTCACACTAAGCTCAAAGCCTTGTTTGGCACCGGTAATAAAAGCATCGAACGTATCCACTTTTTTAATCGTCGCATAAAGCGGTATGCCAACCACAAACGATAACATGATCCAGTTCAGCAACTCTGAAAGAAAAATACCCATTATTCAATATCCTCTGGCTTCATGCGGTAACAAGGCAATTTGGCTAATAATTTAACCGAGGTTACCCCTACGATCGTTGAAATACTCGTCGCAATCAACGTCGTCAAAATAATGCTGCTGGGTTGCGCACAACCGTTTGCCGCCAACAATGCCATCGCTGTTGCAGGAATAAGCTGAACGCTCGAGGTATTAATCGCCAGAAAAGTACACATCGCATTGCTTGCTGTATGTACATGCGTATTTAAACGCTGCAATTCTTTCATGGCTTGAAGACCAAACGGCGTTGCCGCATTGGCAAGGCCCAGCATATTAGCTGATAAATTTAAAATCATGGCGCCCATTGCAGGATGATCTTCGGGTACTTCTGGGAACAACCAAAGCATAATAGGACGTAATAAGCGCGCAACTTTATGAATCAATCCTGATGCCGAAGCAACGCCCATAACACCCAACCAAAGCGCCATGATACCTGTTAAACCAAGGGCCATTTCAAAACCAAACTTCGCTGAAGCTGTGATCGCTTGCACAACCAAACCAAGACGCCCTTCGATGGCTCCCACCACAACAGACAATACCATCATGGAGAGCCAAATAGCATTTAACATATTTGCCCCTTTCTGTTAACGTTCGCTATATCATACGTCTTCAAGATAAGAACACGACATGCCAAGCAAACATATTTATTACACTCTAGCTCTAACATCATACCTCGTACTCGCATGTGAACCTGCTTTTTCAGATGCTGAAGCAGACCAAACAATTCGTCAACTATATCATACGCTTGATGCCAAGCCGACACCCATGGCCACGCGTCTTGACGCCATAAGCCAACGTTTTATAAATCAACCCTATGAAGGCAATGCTTTAGGTGAAGGCCCAGGCGCCCCCTACGACCAAGCTCCCATTTATCGGGTCGATGCATTCGACTGTGAAACCTATGTTGATACCGTTGTTGCGCTTGCACTTGCCCCGGACCTTAATCACTTCACACAATGCATAAAAAACATTAGATATGCTGATGGCGACGTTACTTTTACCAAGCGAAACCATTTTGCTTCACTTGACTGGAATCAAAATAATCAACACGCCGGTATATTAAAAGACATTACAACAACCCTTACCAATCAAAAAGGTGAGCCTGCGGCACGGTACGCAAAAGCACTGATTAATAAGCCTGAATGGTACAAGCAATTAGACCAAGAGCGTATTCGACTACCCCATGCCTTACCCGAAGAGCAGTCTAAACAACTCAACGCTTTAAGACGTGAAGGCAAGCATTTAAAAGCCCAGCGTGTAAACACACCGTATATCCCACTCACGGCACTTTTTGACACACAAGGTAAACCCAATCTAGCGCTATTCGATCAAATACCCGACGGTGCAATCATTGAAATCATTCGCCCTAACTGGAACTTAGCAACACGTATTGGCACACGTCTTAATGTCTCGCACATGGGTTTTGTTTTTCGAAAAGAAGATGACTTACGCTTTAGACACGCCTCACTTCTCAAGAAAAAAGTCAGCGATATGTCTCTGATTAGCTATCTAGAGCGAGCGCGCACAAGCCCTACCATTCGTGGTATCAACATACAAATTATTGTACCTCAAAGCCCAGAAGCTAAGAATTGCGGTTAAATCAAGCAATAAGTTCCGATAGAAATCGTCCGTTCATACGGCAATTGATAAAATTCTATATTTAAATTAGGTGAATAATTTCTGGCAAGAAAGGCGAACAGCTTTTCTTGCCAATGAAACCATAGCGTGCGTTTTTTACGTGATGCGAATACATTAGGTAGCTCAATAAAATACATGGCTTTTTCTACATCAATATCAAACGGCAATAATCTACGCTCATTCGCAAGATAAAGTGCTTGTGGAATCGAAACCACATCCATAAACCCATAATGTAATGTAAGTTCACATACATTTTCTTTTAAACACGAAACTTCAAACCGATTCATCGAGACAACATAAGGTATCGGTTCAACACGATAATTAACCAAAAGAATATGTTCGGGTAACGCGCGGTTAAGTTTTAAAAATCGTAAAAAACTTCCACCACTTTGATCATAAATATCCGTAATAAAAATCGCTGTTGTTTTAGGCAAATGCGTCAAACTTTTATACTCAAACTGCTTTAAAAGCTTAGATACTTCTTCTTTTTTAGTATAAAACGCCTCTTTGAGATAAACACGCCCTTTATTCCAGGTATACATAATAAACGCCGCAAAACTTGCAAACGTAATGGGAATCCAGCCACCGGTTGAGAGCTTCTGTATATTCGCCCCCAAAAACGCCACATCAATCACACCAAAAAATATAAATACGCATGCAATTTTAGCCCAGTGCCATTTCCACAAACGAACGGCAACGTACGCAACCAATAATAACGTTAATAAGCCTTCCAAATTCACAGCAATACCATACGCATGCGTCATGCTGCTCGATGTTCTTAAAAGCAGAACCAATAACAACGTTCCAATAGCTAACATCATGTTGACTTGAGGAATATAAATCTGCCCACGTTGCGTACCCGATGTTTGAACAATCGATAAATGCGGATAGAGCCCTAATAAAACCGCTTGTCGCATCAATGAAAACGTGGCTGAAATCACGGCTTGCGAGGCAATAATGGTCGCACAAGTGGCGATAACCAAGAGCGGCACAGCAAACCATGTCGGCGCAAGATAATAAAATGGGTTGTCAATCGCGTCTGGGTGCTGCAACAAATACGCGCCTTGACCAAAATAATTTAAAATAAGCGCAGGAAACGCCACAAAAAACCAACTCATTCGAATAGGATTTTTCCCAAAATGCCCTAAATCAGCATAAAGCGCCTCTCCCCCCGTTACAACTAAAAAAATACCTCCGAGTAGTACATAGCCTTTCCAGCCATTT
Source organism: Legionellaceae bacterium (assembly GCA_029210265.1). Lineage (GTDB taxonomy): Bacteria > Pseudomonadota > Gammaproteobacteria > Legionellales > Legionellaceae > JAALKW01. Next base: position 31,226 of record JARGNP010000021.1, on the reverse strand, counting down.
TCTAGAAAAAAGTGTAACGCATACATCGGATTAATAGCTCTTAATACCGATGGATTATCCATCACTTGAATTAACCCCAGCCAAGCAATGGTCACAAACCAAATAATAATCATAGGACCAAATACAATGCCTATACGTGCTGTACCCAGCGATTGGATTGCAAACAACGCAACCAAAATAACGCATGTAATCGGCACAATAGCGGATGATAAACTAGGGATCGCAACATTAACGCCTTCAATCGCGCTGATCACAGAAATAGCAGGCGTCAACATACCATCACCCAGCATCAATCCCGCGCCCAGAATACCTAACAAGAAAAAAAAGCGAGCACGATGCGCGCGCTTATGCTTGCTTAAAGCTAAAAGCGCTAAGATACCACCTTCGCCATCATTGTCTGCACGAAATAAAATAAATAAGTATTTAATCGAAATAATCAGCGTTAACGACCAAAAGATTAACGAAAGTACACCCAAGACATCCGTGACATTAATCGGCAAGCCTTCCAGCGACTCGCGCATGGCATACAGCGGACTGGTTCCAATATCGCCATAAACAACACCGAGTGCTGCTAACGTTAGTGCCGCTGATGATTCTTTCTTATGATTTTTTGCCTTGCTCAAAGCAACGTCCCAGTTGATTCAACTCGTCCAGAGTAACAGTCACGGCTATGGCAAGGCAATATAAAGCTTTTTTTTCGTATACTTCACACCATCAAATAAAACGCCACAGCATACTATAATAAAACAACAGTGTAATAATTAGAGATAATATTCTCATGATTGAAATTAACAAAGCCACTGCATTTACCCTGAATGAAGATAACCAAGCACGCTCAGGGGATAAGATAACAGAAGCTGAATTAGATGCCTTAATTACATCGGCTAGTCAGCTGATGAATGAGTCCGTTCGTGAAAGTTTTTCGGCGCGCATGGAGAATCATGTGGGCAGTCGTTCCACTTACGCTCTAAAAGACACGGTACTTCAAGGTCTCAAAGTCATTTACGATAAGTTCGAAAACCCAAACACAACTGAGTCAGAAAAAAAAATTATTGCATTCAAATTACAAGAACGAGCTGAAGAATGTACACCTGGGTTTCATAACGGCATTAATGCTGTTGTCGATAGTTTTTATGCGGCTAAAAACATCAACGACTTGCTCTCCCGCGTACGTCAAGACATTGTCACCCGCGTGGCCTCTCAATTATCAGATGATGTTCATGTCAATAATCGCTGTTTTGTTCTGGCAGAAAACCTTGGTTATGGGGTGCATGCATTAAATCGAGACGATCATCATCTAAACTATTTGTCTGGCGTGATAACTAATGACAAAATTGGACAGGCTTTAAGCGCTGCGTTTGAAAAAGAATTTCGTGTGTTTTTTATGCTTCAAGGCCTAGAAGGCCAGTTAAGAGGTCAGTTAGATAGTACGGGTTATGTGGGCCCCAAAGATACGCCTTACACTTCAGATGAACAAACTAAAATTGAAGCAGCATTAAAACAACTTTTTAAAGATAATTCTATTATTGCTGAACTTCAAGCAGCACAAGACACCTTAAATGAACAAGATTATCTGAAAAAAGCATTGGGTAATGATGTAGAAGTAGCCCTAGAAAACATGGGCCTTTCGAAAAGAAATATACAGGTTTTTCTTAATCCATCAAACAAGCTACCTATATTGCAAAAACAACTACAAGAAAAGCTTGATTCCATCTCTGCTGCTGACCAAGAAGCACTTGAAAAAATTAAATCAAATTACATGAGGGAGATAGCTGCTTTCGATACAAGCGCTCGTGACAGACTCACGGCAGCAAATCAAGCGTTTGAGAGCAAGCTTTTCGTTGTAAAAAAAGATGACGATGGTATGAATGAAGGCATTACAGACATCAACTGGCCTAATATCAAAGAAATGCTATGGCAGGGTATAAAAGAACACCGTTATTTTGAGTTTACAAACCATGAAGATGCGCGCATAGATATGCTCATGGACCCTCATGTATTACCTAAAGACTGGAGCTTGCATGAAATATTTAAAACAACTCAAGAACTTATTCAGGCAATTAATTATTTGAACCCACCAGCCCAAGCTGCAGAACAATCTCTAAGCCATCAGCTTGAGCAACTGACAGAAGACTCAAGATATGAGGCGTTCAAAAACATCGTTAAATCAATGGACAATCGCGTCATCAAAGATGAGGTTATCAAGAAGCAAGGCGCAAAGTTTTTACCTGAACTCAAGCAAGATATTCCAACACTTCTTGCCATCATACCTTTTATGACATCTGATACACTCTCTGAGTGTTTATCAGACACAACGCTACGGCACCACTTAGTTCATCACGCAGCTTTAGAGCAGCCTCGTAGCCTTTCATTTCTAGTAGAATCTATAGAAAATTTATCAAGAAATTATAAAGACGAGATCTTTAATCAAATACTGCCCAAACTTATTACATCTCCTGATGATGTTATCAGGCTTCTGCGTCACCTATCACCAGAGCAATGCGCTACGGCCTGCAATGCTATGAAAGAACATTTATCTAACATGACAAATTGGAACACTTTTGGTCAAGTCCTACAGCATTTATCGCCAGAAAAATGTGGTATTTTCTGTGATGCAATGAAAGAAAGCTTGCCTTCTTTTTTTATGGCGCCGATCAGAATCATAAAAACGTTTAAAAATCTTTCACAAATGCAATGCTCAGCTGTTTTTAATGCGATGAAGCCTCAACTCTTAAACATTGTTAAAACAGGCTCTCAAGTTGGCCATTTGATGGAATTCCTCTCACTCGAGGACCTAACATATGTTTTTGACATAATAAAACCTGAATTAACCCATCTTATTACATCAGGTCATGATTTCAACTCTGTTCTAGAGTATCTATTAAAAGACCAGCGCACGATTGTCTTTGATATGATGCAAAACCAATTGCCCCAGATTATAACATCAAGCTATGATCTTTATGCTGCCTTAGAGTATTTATCAGAAGACCAGATTACAATTGTCTTTAATATGATAGAGCCCCAAATACCAAACATGATTAAAGACGCTGACACTTTTGGAAGGACCATGGGTCATCTACTACCAAGTCAATATGACAACATTTTCAATCAAGTTAAAGCTGAGCTACCCACCATCATTGGTTCACCTCACAATATACCAGATGCACTTACTTGGTTGACCTTGGAGCGATGTTCTGATGTTATTCATACGATAAAAAGCGAATTTCAAAATTTCATCAAATCAAACGAAGATTTTAATAAACTCATAAAATATCTAGGATATCTAGAGAATGAAGAAAAACTCAAGCTCGTGATAGATAATTGCGAAGGCATTCTTCACCAGGCAGTCCTAGACAATAAATTTGATTTCTGCGAGGACTTAATCGATCAAGGTGTGAAACCAGCTCCTGAGACCTTCTTACAAATATGCTCAACAGATAATGCGTCTATCGTTCATGTCATTCATGCATTGCTCCATAACAACATCATTGGGCCCCAAGACATCATTTCGACTTCTAGCAAGCAAAATAATATGGGCCTTATCCAACGCTTATTTGATGAAGGTATAATCAGTCCAAACAGAGGAATGCTCACTCAAGCATGTAACGATGGTGATATTGAGGTTATCCAAATTTTAATTCATAACAGCATCATTAAAAACACATTTGATTTCAAAAATGTACTTGAGAGCTTAGAACCCGAGCAACGCACAGCTGTTTATGAAGCTATAGAAAAGGATTTACCTAACATAATCAGAAATGGCAGAAGTCTTGGTCGCGCACTTAACTACCTTACACCGGAGCAGTGCATATCGGTTGTTAAAACGATGCACGATAATCTCCCTGGTATAATTAAAGACAGTTATGATTTTAATAGGGCATTCAAGCCACTCAACCTCGAGCAACGCGCAGCTGTTTTCGAGAGCATAAAATCTCATGTATACACCATCATTCAAACCCCAGATGACCTAGGTATGATACGAGAATATCTTACACCCGAGCAACACGCAGATCTTTCTAATAACCTACTCTCTCAGGAACAAACGAAATACTCCGCTAAAAAACAAGCGTCAATGCGTGAGTCTTTAGCGGAAACACGGGAGGGCTTGTCCAGTGAACCAGAGCAAAAGCAGGATAAAGAAGATAAACATGGCGCGGAGTCATCACATGACCCCACGCCATAACTTCTCAGTAACTATTTAGACCTTTGCTTTGATTTATTTACGTTGCTATGACTTCTTTGCCCACTGCTTTTTTTTACGCTATGTTTATTCGCGCTACTTTTGTTCGGGTTGCTTGAGCGACCTTGTGAAGGTTTAGGTCGAAAGCTTGCTCGTGGTTTTGTTACCAAAGTCTCTGGCACATCATGTTTAGGCTCAAAACCTGAGATTAATTCTCGTGTTAACTTTTTCTTGAGCACCGCTTCAATTGCAAAAAGCATCTCGGCTTCATCAGCAGAAATCAGTGAAAATGCGTTCCCTTCTCGACCGGCTCGACCTGTTCGACCTATGCGATGCACATAATCTTCGGCAACTTGTGGCAGCTCATAATTAATCACCTGTGGCAGCGCTTTAATATCCAAACCACGTGCTGCAATATCTGTCGCAACCAAAATATCAAGCTCACCGCTTTTAAAGCTCTCTAAGGCTTTAGTTCGTGCATTCTGGCTTTTGTTTCCATGAATCGCCGCGACTTTAAACGCTTTTTTCTGCAGGTGTTCTGTTAAACGATTGGCGCCATGTTTTGTTTTTGTAAAAACAAGCACTTGTTCCCATTGATTTTCACGAATCAAATGCGTCAACAATTCTTTCTTTTTCTGTTTATCAACGGGATAAACATGTTGTTTTACTGTAGCCGCGGACGTTTGCTTAGGTGCTACCGATATTTCAACGGGTGATTTTAATAAGCTTTTGGCAAGTGCCTTAATATCGTTTGAAAACGTAGCTGAAAACAATAACGTCTGACGTTTTTCAGGTAAAGCTCTAATAATACGCTGAATATCACGAATAAACCCCATATCAAGCATTCTGTCAGCTTCATCTAAAACTAAAACTTCTAAACGATCAAATTTAATCGCATTTTGATTATACAAATCAATCAAACGACCGGGTGTTGCGACGAGCACATCCATCCCACCTCGAAGCTTCATCATTTGTGGGTTAATTTTAACCCCACCAAACACAACGTTTGAGTTGAGCTTTAAATTTTTACCATATTTTTTAAAGCTTTCGCCCACTTGTGCAGCCAGCTCTCGCGTAGGTGTCAAAATTAAAGCGCGTATTTGATTAGCAGAAGCCCATTTTCCCTTACTTAAGTTTTCTAAAATCGGAAGTGCAAAACCGGCGGTTTTACCTGTGCCTGTTTGGGCCGCAGCCATGATGTCCGAGCCCGCTAAAATCTTAGGAATAGCTTTGGTTTGGATAGGTGACGGTGTGGTATAGCCTAGCTCTTTGACTGCATCAAGCAGAGGCTTTGATAATTTAAAATCTTTAAACTCATTAAAATTCATAAAATCTCATTATATAAAACATAAATCCCGCAAATAGATTGCGGGATTAAAATAAAGGCTGAGCTTACTTAATTTTGATATTGCTCACCTTCTTCAAACGTCATCCATATTTTCTTTTCAAAATCATACAACTTGCATTTTTTGAAAATATTTCCGACATAACTCCATTTAAACTGATATTCATGAAAGTACGTACCGTACTTTTCTTTCAGTGCTTCATAAGCTTCAGGCAAATGATAAAACGGAATGCGTGTGTCCAAGTGATGTGGTATATGCACCATAATGTTATGTAACAATGCTTTCGACAATTTTGAACAGTGGATAATTGTACTACAATACAAGGCACCAATCGAGTGCGACCATTCTTGTTTTAAATCAAAGAACGGAATATTCGGATGCGTGTGATGTAAATACACAATCATCGAAATAAAATAATTAAATACAATAAACGGAACCACCACGGCCATCAGAATTCCTACCAAGCCACCTGCAAATACATAAGCAGCAGCAGATGCAAGCACGGCATAAGCAAGTACCATAAGCTTTCCATTACGATAATATCGGCGTTGTTTCGCATCTTTTCCAGGATTAAACTGCAGCATTTGCGACCACCAAATACGACGTAAATAATGAAACGCACAAGTAAAAGCACTGCGTTCCAAACGATACAAAATACGCTGGAACAACGACAGCGCGCGATACTCAGCGGGTGTCAACGGACGCCAAATCCAATCAATGGGAGAGAACGATGTGAATCCATGATGGACCTTATTATGTCCGTAAGACCACATGCGATAAATATTTAACGACGGCAGCATCACGAGTGTACCCAGCACTTCAGCCACTTTGCTGCTTTTAAACAACGTACCATGTGCGGCGTCATGCGCCCAAACAAATAACATCGCTGTCGCGGTACCAGAAATAAGACCGCCGACTAATTTTAACCCTATATACGGATTAAAAAAAACAAGTGCCATTCCAAACAAAAAGATGCTTAAATCAATCGCATACCAAAGCATGGCTTTACCTAAAGAGCGTTTAAAACAAGCTTCCGGAATAACTTTCCGTGCCACAGCTGATTTAATTTCTTTTACTTGTTTCCATAAATTTCGTGATTTAATCATATTCATAAAGTCATACCTCTACAAAACAATAAAGTTACAACAAACCCAAAGACAGAGCATGATGCTGCCTTATTGTACTGCATTTAGGCGCTTTGACGCAAGCTTTTTTGCGCTTTTTCTAAACTAAATTGATATAAATTAAACCCGAAATAAAACTAACATTTTGATTTTTAATATTTTTAATTCATTCCGACCGCATGGAGCCATGCATCCGTTGGTAAAACTAATTTTCTTTTAGCCATGCAAAAAAGCCCGATTACAAAATTTGCTTCACAACAAACCTCGCCATCACGGATAATTCTTTGTGTAAGTTTACCAATTTTTCGGTCATACGCATCCATTTGCGTTTCAATAATAACCTCATCCCGTGCATACAGTTCTTTCGAAAAATTCAACGTAACACTTAAAATCGTAGGTCCTAAACCTGTTTGTTTAATCACCTCTAACCCATAACCGTTTTTTGTGACTAAGTCCCAGCGCGCCTCTTCCAGTAAAGTCAAATAGGCCGAATTATTAACATGACCAAACGAATCAAGGCATGTTTCTTTGATCACATACGTATATTTATGAATTTTTGAGTTTGTTTTATTCATATAAAAAAATCCTAATTTATCTAAACTTAAATCTTGGGCTCACATATCCCCTTGGATATCTCCCAATCGTGTTTCAAATTTCGAATATTCCATATTTTTCCATCCGGTAACGTTGGACGAAGTATGGAGTTCACTTGGCTGAAATCCACATTTCCCATCGGTTTGTATACCTCAGGAAACGATAAATGAAAACGCTTTTCATTTAAAATATGTAACTTAATCCCCAAATTCATATATTTAAACGGCCCATATCGCTCATCTTTGCGTAACAAAATAAACCCTTGTTGCATCTCTGCGCTGTATTTTTTGAGATAACGCCATTTTTTTTGTTCATCCGAACCCGAAAGCTTTTCATAAGCCTTGCGATTATCCGTTTCCAACATCGTATAAAACGGCAAAAGCGTTTTAAATCCTGCAAGCCGCATGGTATTCGACAACATAGGCCAATCGCCTCGATGCCTTGGTAAAAGATCGCTCGTACCCTGCGGCGCACCATAATATACGTCTGGCGCATCAAGCGCTAAATACCCATCTTCTTTAAGTTGCATATTTGCAAAATGAAAAAACTCTCGACTATAAAGCTTAGACAAGTTGTAATCAGTGATGTCTGGAAAATCCATGTATATCGCATCATAAGGTTCACCGTCATAGTGACGGAGATACTGAAACGCATCGCCAAATATCGTGTGCACACGCGGATTATCAAACGAATGTTCGTTAACAGCCGTGAGTATAGGATGTGTCTTGGCAAGCTCTATTAAATTCCGATCGATATCTATATGCGTGATGCTTTCAACCTGTTTGTATTTAAGAAGCTCACGATGAAGTATGCCGTCACCAGCACCTAAAATAAGAATACGTTTAGGCACCTTGCCATGAACAACAATAGGAATATGCGCAAGCCACTCATGATAAAGCTCTTCTGCGTTAGTAAAAAACTGAAAATCACCGTTAAGAAAAAGAGCATAATCACGCAGCATCTTCGTGTTTGAAGCAAATTTTGTTGAATAAGCCTCCATCAAATGATTATCTAAATTGGGTAAATGAACAATATCAATGTTTTGATAGGGTGAATTTGAATGGAAAATCATCGGTGTCTCGCTCAAAGGCTCTAATAAATACCCCTGCCCTTTAAGCAACGTATTGGTATAATAGTATTTTTTCAGAAAATACTGCTCGATGTGATCGCTTTCATAACACCCAATCACAAGTATAGCAGCCAAAAACATACTCTGTTTCATCTGTAACTTAAGCATGGATGTATGCGAAAGAAATCGCCATAAAATATAAACAGCTACCATCAAATTAATTGCCGCGATTAAAAATCCAATCATATGCAGTTGAAAAAAAGGTAATAAACAAAGAGGGAACGCCACCCCGGCTACAAGTGATCCCATATAATCCCATCCCAGAACTCGATTCGTGATATGCCGGTTTCCAGCTAAAACATGACCAAGATTAATCAAAAGCGGCAGTTCCATTCCGGTGAAAAAACCGATCAAAAACGTCAGAATAAATGCAAAAGCAAAAAAAGCAATCAAGGCGAGATGTGCGTCAGCCACGGTCACCGTCGTTGAATTAATCATGATATATATTGAATGAGCAAATCTTAATAAAATAACCGCAAGCGCACCGACTAGACTTAATATGATTTCAACGTGAAATAAACACTGCCAACCTCGAAAACGCTCATTTAAGCTATAGAAAATCGCACCTATTCCCATGGCCGCCAGATACGTCCCAACCGTGAGGCTGTACCAAATCACCATATTTCCGACAATCGTGGTCACCGTCTGTGCAATAAGAAGCTCGTACAATAAACTACACGCGGAAAGAATCAACGATAAAATATATACATTCACCACGGATGCATGCGAAATTATATTCGTACGTGTGCTTGCGTTTGTTTCGGCCCCCATGCTTTCAGTCGGCATCGATCAACCCTCGCGTGACGACTTTCAATGACATCGATGCTGCTTTCGCACGAAAACCCTCTTGTATAATATCAATAGCAACCTGAGGCTTCATATGACCACAGGTAAAAATATCCATCGCAGCAAAACCGTTCTCTGGCCAAGTATGAACGCTAATATGTGACTCTGCGATCAACACCACCCCACTCACCCCTATCGGCTGAAATTGATGAAAATGATCGTTTAATATCGTTGCTCCACATGCTTTGGCTGCATGCATGATTATATCCCGAGTCAATTTCACACATGTAATAATATCGGGATCGCAATCACGTAAATCGACCAAATAGTGCTTACCAACCCCAGAGATTGCTTGCATTTTTTACCCTCATTATTTCAGATAATATGTTAAGAAAAGCTCATTAATTGAACTCGAAAAAAGCAAACACAGCATCAAGATAATAAACAAGCTTGACTGCACAGCGATCAAACCACGAAACTTTTTGTCATCAGCTGCTTGAACCTTGTTAGCCTGAGTTAACAAAGCCACACCTACGGCCGCATTCAACAAAGCTACAAAAAATGCAGTGGGAATCAGTCCAATCCAAGGATAAAGCACAAAAGCAAAGACCACCGTGCCAACAAATGCGCCCAAGTAACTCACACCCAGAACCAAACTTTCGGCATAATCGTTTTCTACGCGATTAAGATACATCAGCAGGGGAACTTCAAAGCCCGTTAGAACACCAATAATCATGATTAAAGTATGAGCAAAAATGGAGAAAAGCACAGGTGACATGCCCCATGCATCAAAAAACATAAGAAAAATAACGGAAAATCCGCCCATCACGGTCAACAAGACTTCTATTTTAAGCAAAGCGGTGACAGAACTTTTTACAAGCTTTCCTTCTGCCATCAAAGACCCCATGCCCATTGAAAACATGTATAGCCCAATCGTCACACTATAACGCAGCACGGTATTACCTAAAAATGCAGACAGCGATTGACCTAGAAGAAGCTCATAAACAATACTACAAAAAGCTAAAACAAACGTTAATAAATAAATCATTAATCCAGCGCACTCCCTGCTGCTGATATATTATCCTATCTAACTCTAAACACCTCTAAACAACCTCACAAATCGAATATCAGCATAGGAATAGGGATAAGAATAGCGTCCTTCAAATTTAACATAAGTTAGCTAGATCTTGCGATGATTTAACCAAAAAAAAAGGTGCCGTCATTGTCTGGGCACCTTGGCTATATTACTATAATAGAAATAACCTGCCTTACGTGTTAGACATAACCTCAGGAATAACTCCATCATTAACGGGCTCAACATCAACTCCAAAGATACTACGTGATACTAGTGAAGAAGTAATTTCCGCTTGGCCTGTTTTCAAAATATGCGCCAATTCTCTATCAGAAACAACAGGCGCTTCATGTTCAATATAGTTATCTGCAACAGGATACTGGCGGTGTTTGTCCGACGCTACTGACGAATAGCTAGCAAGTACTACACCAACAATCATAAGCACAAAGAATGCGGGGTTGACGAACATGCCCAAAAGTTCTCCGCCAATGGCAAGAAAGCACCCAAGCACTATACCAACCCTAGCAAGCACGCCTGGATAGTAGATGCTTGACCTCGCCATTTCTGATTCATTTCTTAGCGAATCATAAAATTCTATACCTGATACGTTACAACCTTGCTCATGATACCAATCCGCTAAAAATTTATTGCTAAGTGAATTGCTAAATGAGACGAGCGTACGAGGGTAATAACAATCCATGCCACTATTCCAGCTCAGTTCAACCGGTTGACTTAGCGTATTGTAGGCTCGTATTTCTTCTTCAAATTTCGCCAACATCCTCTTAAAATTATTGAGCTTTTGTATTCTGTTCTGATGCTGTTTAACAATGCGTTCATCTGAAAGATCTACGCTGATTCCTTCAGCAACTTTCTGTTCCATGTCATACTGGAGCTTGCTATTGGGCTCCCATTCCTGTTCTTTATTTGCTATCCACAGCTTCGTTTCATAGACAATTTTAGCAGCCTCAATCACCGAGGTACGTCTCGCGTTTAATAGTTCATTATAGCGTCGTTCATCGTTTTTTCGTGTTATTACTGGCATTATATCGCTCCAAATAAATGCATAGAGCTTTATTGTACAGCAAAACAGCCTTTTGTAAACAATTAGTTCGATATAAACACAGTTAACTTCTAAATAATCTCACAAATCGAATGTTGGTATAGGAATACTCTCCATCAAACGTATCATAAATCGGCTGAAGCTTACCATCCTTCGATTTTTTTAATTCAGCATAAATTTTATCAAATTCTTTTTTTGCGAGCATATTTTTAACATGAGCAATATCTGAAACACCTATTTTCTTTTCACCTTTGAGTTTATCCAAATGATTAATAATCGTAACTGCCGATACGCCACGCTTTTCCGCCATGGCTTCAATCGATAGCTTTTCTTTTAAAAAGCTCAGCGTTTTTACGTGTGCTGGCGTTGCCGGTGCTTTTTTTGCTTTATTTTTTACTTTAATTATTCCACCACAAAAACGCTTCTCTAAAATTGTTTTATGACATGCTGCCATCTCTTCTTTGGGTAATTTTTTTAAATACTGAACCCAATCTACCGAGTTGTTTTTGAACACCGTGTCTTGCTGTAAAATATCTGGATGTACGGTTAATGCCATTTGGTTTAAATTCATAAGTTTAAGACCGCTTAAACTACGCACGCGTGATAAAGCCACATAGCCCATACCGGGTTCAAACGCATCGCCCAAATCAATTTCTGCCGCATCCAACGTCATACCTTGGCTTTTATGAATCGTAATCGCCCACGCCAAGCGAAGCGGAACTTGTATCAGGGTCGCACGTATAACGCCATTGTCTTCATAATTCCATTCTTCTGGAGGCACCACGATTGTTCTATTTGAAGACGTTCGAACAATAGGCCAGCCCTCATCACTCTCTTCAAACCCTATCACAACGCAGCGCGTACCGTTAACATAGCGACCGAGTGGATCGTTTTTAATAAACATCACCTCGGCCCCCACTTTCAAGATCAACGCTTCGGGAGCAAGGCAATGTTTTTTGAGTCCTTCCACCAACATATCAAAACCTTCGGTCTGCATATGAAAAACTTCTTCCTGCCCCTCGATTTTGCGTAACTCGCGCTCATTAATCACATCAACATTGATATTACGTGAATATAATTTGGTTGCTTTTATATTGCCCTCGGGCTCTTTTTTGTAACGGGTACGTAACGGAACACGTGTATGTTCTCCCGCCATACCGCTACGTATATCGTTTAATACCGTCAGTAATTCATCTTCGCTCTGCCTGTGCTGTTCTTCCAAATAACACACATGCATATCGCCGTTGACCCAAGCTTCGGCTTCAAACGCAAAGTGCTTTTTATCGGCTATAGGCCCGCGCGATACCGGTGGCAATTGAAAAAAATCACCGCATAAAACCAATTGAAGCCCGCCAAAAGCTTCATCACAATTACGCATATAGCGAGCAATCGCGTCGACCATATCCAACTGATAGGTATGCAGCATAGAAACTTCATCAATAATCAGCACATGTGCTTTTTTATAATTACTTCTTATGCGTGGTATTTTTAATAATTTATCGAGATCATCTTGCGTTACATGATCTCGAACACCGATACCCGACCATGCATGAATCGTTGTTCCTTGAATATGCGTTGCAGCAATACCTGTTGAAGCGGTCACAGCAACTTTCACACCATTATGTTTCAAGTAACGAATGTATTTATTTAATATATAGGTCTTACCGGCACCGGCCGCTCCCGTAAGAAAAACATTCTTCCCCATTTTTAATAAATTTAACGCTTCAGCTTGTTGCATAATCTTAAGCTACCACCGTATTTAAACGCCGAGCCTTACGACGGCCCGTTTCACAAATAATTAACGAACCCAATCCAATCAACGCAACCAGCATATAATAATATGCAGGTGCCGTGAAATTATTTGTTTTATTAACTACCCACATCAAAACCAAAGGCGCTGTACTTCCAAATAATGAAATACCTATATGAAAAGATACACCAAAACCACTGTATCGACATACCTCTGGGAACAAGCTAACCATGTAAGCATTAATAGGTGCGAACGCTATCGCAATAAGTACAGACATCAAAACCATACCCAATATAACATAGAGCATTTGACCAGAAGCCAATAAATAAAACACCGGAAAACTTAAGAATAAAATCAATAACATGCCTGTAATAAGCACGCGTAAATGCCCTATTCTGTCAGCTAAAATAGCCATGAACGGCTCAAGCAAAGCATCCACAGCGAGCGCTAACGTAATCATCAATGTCGCGGAGCTCAATGAAAAATTCAAATAACTATGTAAATAACTTGCTGTAAAAACATAGGTACCAAACGTAACAACACCTACAAGCCATGCTAAACCAATCACACCAATCACGGCGTACGGCACGTCTTTCAAAGCTGTTAAAAAAGGATATTTAGGTTTTTTATTATGATCAATCTTCTGATACACCGGCGTTTCTGAAACACGTCGACGTAAATAAAAAATCACTACGCCCGCAACCAGCGCCAAAGCAAAACCCAAACGCCAAGCCCAGCCAGGCATAAACGATGCGGTCAGTAAAGACGTCATTAATCCCGCTAAAATAACCCCTGCACTGTACGCCGAACTGGTTAAAGAACCATAAAATGCTTTATTTTCTGGCTTTGCATGCTCCACCAAAAACACAGCAGAACCCGTAAATTCTGAACTTGCAACAAACCCTTGAGCCACCCGAAGTAAAGTAATCAAGATAGGCGCGGCTATGCCAATTGTTTTATAGCCAGGCAACAGCCCAATCATCGATGTTGGAATGGCCATCGCCAAAATACTCAAGGTTAATGCGCGTTTTCGACCGTAACGATCCCCAATATAGCCAAAAATCATGGACCCCATAGGCGCTAATAAATAGCCTACAGCAAAAACACCAAAGACCTGAAGTAATGCAGCAATGGGATTATCATGTGGAAAATACGTTGCCGCGATAATCGGGGCAAAATATCCAAAAATAGCAAAATCATACCATTGCAATGTTGTTCCTAAAATCCCGACCAACATTGCTTTGGTTGAATTGTCTGAAGATGTAAATGCCATACGCTAAACCTCGACTCATGTATTCATACAACCTTGGTCGCATGTATACATGTTCCAGGTCTTTATTTTATGCTTCTAATTTTATCAAAAATTTAGCCTTATCAATAGCGATAATACACGGGCTTATACGGACCATCGACAGAAATATTTAAGTACTCAGCCTGCTCTTCTGTAAGTTGAGTAAGATTGGCGCCAATACGCTCCAAGTGCAAACGTGCCACTTTTTCGTCGAGCTTTTTAGGCAGCGTATAGACTTGATTTTGATATTTATCCCGGTGCTGGAACAACTCAATTTGTGCTAGCACTTGATTCGTAAACGAAGCCGACATCACAAAACTCGGATGTCCCGTTGCACAGCCTAAATTGACCAACCGACCTTCAGCCAAAACGATGAGGCGTTTTCCGTCAGGAAAAACAACGTGATCAACTTGCGGTTTGATATTATCCCAGGTGTATTGTCGTAAGCTTTGGATATCAATTTCAGAATCAAAATGCCCAATATTACATAATATCGCTTGGTCTTTCATACGCTTCATGTGCTCATGTGTAACCACATGATAATTGCCTGTTGCTGTCACAAATATATCAATATGATCAACCACATCTTCTAAACAAACCACCCGATAGCCTTCCATCGCTGCCTGCAAGGCACAAATCGGGTCAATTTCGGCTATATAAACCGTAGCTCCTTGCCCACGTAATGCTTGAGCACAACCTTTACCCACATCACCGTAGCCTAAGATCAAAGCTATTTTACCAGCAATCATCACATCCGTTGCACGTTTGATACCATCCAAAAGTGACTCACGACAACCGTATAAATTATCAAATTTTGATTTGGTGACCGAATCATTGACGTTGATTGCTGGTGTTTTTAACGTACTGCGTTTAGCCATTTCATGCAGGCGTGCAACACCGGTGGTTGTTTCTTCAGACAGGCCATAAATTTCAGGCAATAACTCAGGGTAATCAACGTGTACAAGCGCAGTTAAATCCCCACCATCATCCAATAATAAATTAGGCGTCCAGTTGTTTGGGCCTTGTATGGTTTGCTGAATACACCACAAAGCCTCTTCTTCTGTCTCACCTTTCCAGGCAAACACTGGCACACCGGCAACAGCCATCGCAGCTGCGGCTTGATCTTGTGTGGAGAAAATATTGCAGGACGACCAGCGAACTTCGGCGCCTAAAGCTATCAACGTTTCAATTAAAACAGCTGTTTGAATGGTCATGTGAAGACAGCCGGCGATACGTGCGCCGGCTAGCGGTTGGGATGAAGAAAATTCAGAACGAAGTGCCATGAGACCGGGCATTTCGGTCTCAGCAATGGCAATTTCTTTTCTGCCCCATTCGGCAAGTGTTAAATCCGCAACGCGGTAGTCATTCGAATCATTCGCATCATTGGGTTCCCTCATGCATGCTCTCCTTAACCTGCGATTTAGAAATGGCTGAACGTAATGCTTCTACTTTATCCAGACGCTCCCAAGGAAATTCATCACGTCCATAGTGACCCAAGGTTGCTGTCTGACGATAGATAGGACGCAGCAAATCATGATGCTTAATAATACCTGCGGGTGTTAAGTCAAAATTGGCTTTAATTAATTCAATAATGGCCTGGGACTCTAAACGCCCGGTGCCAAACGTATCGACAAAAATAGATGTCGGTTCGGCCACACCAATCGCATACGATACTTGAATTTCGCATTTATCGGCAATACCTGCTGCCACCAAATTTTTTGCCACGTGTCGCGCAGCATAGGCACCTGAGCGGTCAACTTTAGATGGATCTTTACCCGAGAAACAACCGCCGCCATGACGCGCCATGCCACCATACGTATCAACAATAATTTTACGACCCGTAAGCCCGCAATCACCTAAAGGCCCACCAATGACAAAACGACCCGTTGGATTAATTAAAAAACGCGTGTCGTTAGTAAGCCATGCCTTCGGAATCACTTGATGTATTATCGCTTCTTTAACATCTGAAATAATCTGCTCTTGACTAACATCCGGTGTATGTTGTGTTGAAAACACAACGGTATCAACAGCCACAGGCTTACCATTCTCATAACGTAACGTCAGCTGGCATTTTGCATCAGGTCGCAGCCAAGCTAACTCACCACTTTTGCGAAGCTCTGCTTGTTTTGCCATTAAACGATGAGAATACGCAAGCGGAGCCGGCATCAGCTCATTGGTTTCGGTGGTCGCATAACCAAACATTAAACCTTGATCACCTGCACCTAGAATAGCTTTTTCAACTTGATCAACACCTTGTGCAATATCAGACGATTGTTTACCAATCGCTGAAAGTACGGCGCATGATTCCCAATCAAAGCCCATCGCTGAGCTGTTATAACCAATATCTCGAATCACACCGCGTGTTATTTCTTCAACATCAACCCACGCTTCCGTTGTAATTTCTCCACCGACCAGCACCATACCGGTTTTAACAAACGCTTCACACGCTACACGAGCATGTTTATCTTGCTCTAAAATCGCATCAAGAATAGCATCTGAAATTTGATCTGCAATTTTATCGGGATGGCCTTCAGATACAGATTCTGAGGTAAACATATAATTCGAATTCACAACGTTAACTCCCTGTTACACATAAGTTCAATAAATTGATTAAAAAGACACGCCGCATCATGTGGCCCGGGCCCGGCTTCTGGATGTCCCTGAAATCCAAAGGCAGGCTTACTTTGATGAATCATACCTTGCAGGCTTTCATCAAACAAGGAGCGATGCGTCACACGTAAACAATCAGGCAAGCTTGTTTCATCCAAAGCAAATCCATGATTTTGACTCGTGATTAAAACGCGTTGTTTTTCACCTGCGGCTACTGATGATGCTAACTCTGCAACCGGGTGATTTGAACCATGATGTCCGAACTTCATTTTGACAGCCTCTGCACCGCAAGCAAGCCCTAAAATTTGAAAACCAAGGCAAATGCCAAACAGCGGCATATCGTGCTCTAGTAATTCACGTGTGGCTTGAATAGCATAGTCACACGCAGCTGGGTCACCTGGGCCGTTAGATAACAAAACACCATCCGGATTCAAGCTCATGACATGTTCTGCTGAAGTTTGTGCTGGTACCAGCGTAATATGACACCCTTTATCACGCAAGCGTCTTAAAATACTGTGCTTCACACCAAAATCATACACCACGACATGTAAGCGCTCAGGTTTTGATTCACTGGCCCAAGCACCACGTCCAGCATGCCAGCGCTCAACCGTTTTACGAGAAACAACACGCGCTAAATCTACACCCGTAAGACCTGGGCAAGCTTTGGCAGCCGCTAACGCTTCATCAGTATTCTCAGCATCTATTGTGCCCGTTACAATACAGGCAGCAATCGCGCCATGTTCACGCAGATGATGCGTCAAAGCACGCGTATCCACACCTGCAATAGCAACCACATCATGTTTTTTCAACCAATCAGGCAACGTAATTTCGGCACGATAATTACTTGATAGCGAGACATCATTTTGAAGAACCAACCCCGAAGCCCAGGCCCTAGATGATTCCATATCGTCTTGGTTGCAGCCCGTATTACCCACATGAGCTGTGGTTAACATGACCATTTGATTAGCATAAGATGGATCGCTCAGAATTTCCTGATACCCGGTCATGCCCGTGTTGAACACGAGCTCACCGACAGCTCGTCCTGATGCACCAACAGAGATACCCTCAAAAATTGAGCCATCCGCGAGAACAAGTCGAGCTGGTATGTTATTCATAAATACTTACATATCCTCAAAAAATTGCTTCACCCGACCAAACCATGAGTCCGAGCGAGGCGCATGGGCGCCTGGATTTTCATCCAACGATGCTTGAAAACCTGTGAGCATCTCTTTTTGTTCTCGTGATAATTTAACCGGTGTTTCTAATACAACACGGCATAATAAATCACCCGAACCATGAGCACGTACTGATTTCATACCTTTTCCACGCAAGCGAAATGATTTACCGGTTTGTGTTTCTGCGGGGATTTTCAAAGCCACACGGCCTTCTAACGTCGGCACATCAATCGAACCACCCAATACGGCTGTTGTAAAAGCAATCGGCACTTCACAATGCAAATCTTTGCCTTCACGCTCAAAAATCGCATGCTTTTTCACCGCGACTTGAACATACAAATCACCAGACGGACCACCATGTAATCCAGCTTCACCTTCACCACTCAAGCGAACGCGATCACCTTCATCAATACCGGCAGGTATTTTAACCGTCAGTGTTTTTGTGTCACGTACACGACCGTTACCATGACAGTCTGTACATGGATCAGAAACCGTTTGGCCTTCCCCATGACAATTAGGGCAGGTTTGTTGAATAGAGAAAAAACCTTGCTGAATGCGGACTTGTCCGACACCTGCACACGTCTCACATGTGATAGGTTTTGTTCCTTTTTTTCCACCGGAACCACTGCAACCTTTACAGGTCACATGACGCGGAACTTTAATTTCAACAGACTTGCCCGAAGCCGCTTCTTCAAGCGTCACTTGGACGTTAATTTGTAGATCAGCTCCACGCTGTGCGCGTGATTGCTGACCGCCACCACGTTGCCCACCGCCGGTGAAAATGTTTTCAAAAATATCTTCAAAACCACCAAAACCGCCACCGCCGAAACCGCCGCCGCCAAAACCACCTGGGCCACCACCGGCCGAACCATCAACGCCTGCATGTCCAAATTGGTCATATGCCGCGCGCTTGTCTTTATCTGACAGCACGGCATAGGCTTTTTGAACTTCTTTAAATTTTTCTTCGGCTGATTTATCATCCGGATTTCGATCCGGATGATGCTTCATCGCTAATTTACGATAGGCTTTTTTAATATCAGCTTCAGCGGCGTCGCGTGCGACACCGAGGAGCTCATAATAATCTTTTTGCTGCATGAATTACTCTCTCGGTGCGTGACTTATTTCTTAGCGTCGTCTTCTTTAACTTCTTCGAATTCAGCATCAACAACCGAATCATCTTCAGCAGCATCACTTGCGTCACTTGCATCACCGGCATCAGCAGTACCTTCAGCGGCTTGACCTTCAGCTGAATTTTTTGCATACACACGTTCAGCCATAGAAGCAGATGCTTTGTTTAACACTTCAAGTTTTGCTTCAATTTCTGCTTTATCACTGCCTTTGAGCGCTTCTTTCAGTTCCGAGACAGCTTCTTCGATGCTTGTCTTCTCATCATCCGCCATATCATCAGCTAAATCTGTCAGTGATTTTTCACAGCTATGAATCAAACTATCCGCTTGGTTTCGTAATTCAACTAATTCTTTGAATTTCTTATCGTCATCAGCATGCGCTTCAGCGTCTTGTACCATCGCTTCAACTTCTTCATCACTCAAACCACTTGAGGCTTTAATCACAATCGATTGCGCTTTACCTGTTGCTTTATCAGCAGCTGATACATTCAAGATACCGTTCGCATCAATATCAAACGTCACTTCAATTTGTGGCACACCACGAGGAGCCGACGGTAAATCAGCTAAGTCAAATCGACCCAATGATTTATTTGCAGACGCTTGCTCACGCTCACCTTGTAATACATGTACGGTTACTGCTGTTTGATTATTTTCAGCGGTTGAAAACACTTGGTTCGCTTTGGTTGGAATCGTTGTGTTTTTATCAATCAGCTTTGTCATCACACCACCCATGGTTTCAATACCAAGAGACAACGGCGTTACATCTAACAATAAAATATCTTTCACATCGCCCGACAATACAGCCGCTTGAATTGCAGCACCTACAGCCACAGCTTCATCAGGGTTCACATCACGTCGTGGTTCTTTACCAAAAAACTCTTCAACCGTTTTTTGAACCAAAGGCATACGTGTTTGACCACCAACCAAAATAACTTCATCAATTTTCGCAATACTCAGGCCCGCATCTTTTAACGCCGTTTTACACGGAGCAATCGTACGCTTAACCAGCTCTTCAACCAACGACTCAAGCTTGGCACGGGTTAATTTAATGTTTAAGTGCTTCGGTCCACTTGCATCGGCCGTAATATAAGGCAAGTTAACATCGGTTTGTTGCGCTGATGACAATTCAATTTTTGCTTTCTCACCCGCTTCTTTCAAGCGTTGAAGCGCCAGTGGATCGCTATGCAAGTCAATACCCGCATCTTTTTTGAATTCAGCAGCCAAATATTCAATCAATGCCAAATCAAAATCTTCACCACCCAAGAACGTATCACCGTTCGTCGCCAACACTTCGAACTGATGCTCACCATCAATTTCTGCAATCTCAATAATCGATACATCAAACGTACCGCCACCTAAATCATAAACAGCAACGGTTGAATCACCACGGTTTTTATCCATGCCGTAAGCAAGTGCTGCAGCGGTTGGCTCATTGATAATACGTTTAACTTCAAGCCCAGCAATACGACCGGCATCTTTTGTCGCTTGACGTTGTGAATCGTTAAAATATGCAGGTACGGTAATCACAGCTTCAGTCACTGTTTTACCTAAATAATCTTCTGCTGTTTTTTTCATTTTACCAAGAATTTCAGCTGAAATTTGTGGTGGCGCTTTATCATCACCTTTAACACGAACCCATGCATCACCGTTATCGGCTTTCACAATTTCGTAAGGCACCATTTTTTTATCTTTTTGAACGATTTTATCTTTAAACGTACGACCAATCAGACGTTTAATTGCAAATAATGTATTTTCTGGATTAGTAACCGCTTGACGCTTTGCAGCTGGCCCAACCAACACTTCATCATCATTTGTATAAGCAACAATCGATGGCGTAGTACGATGACCTTCAGCATTTTCAATCACGCGTGGATTTTTACCTTCCATCACAGCAACACATGAGTTTGTGGTACCTAAATCAATTCCAATAATAACGTTTGATACTGACATATTTTATACTCCAATTGAGTTTATCTAATTAATAGCTAAAATTAATTACCCCTATGGCTTTCATATATAAGGGGTAATTTTATTATATCAAGGGCTTCGTTGTTTTTTATTTTGCCACGATCACACGAGCAGCTCGAATCACGCGATCATTGAGCTTATAACCTTTCTGAAAAACCGTTAATACCGTATTAGGTGTTGCTTCAGGTGATGCTTGCATCGTCATTGCTTCGTGTAACTCTGGATTAAATACATCCCCGACCGGATTCATTTGTTCAACATTGGACTTACCTAACATATCCACCAATAACTTCATGGTCAGTTGAATGCCTTCGTGCATGGCTGAATCGCCTTGTTTCTCTGCCAACAGCTCGGCTTGCTCAAGACTATCAACCACAGGTAATAACGTTTTAATAAATTTTTCGAGCCCATAACGATGCGCGTTTGAAACATCACGCTCTGAACGACGACGTAAATTATCCATTTCAGCCGTTATCCGAACGACTTTTTCCCAGTTCTCATGTACTTTTTGCTCAGCATCTGTAAGTTTTTGCTCAAGTGCTTCATACGATGGATGATCTAATGCATCTATATTTTTATCTATATCTGTATCTGTATCTATATCTAAAAACGGTTCTGTAGGTACATCTAAGCCTTCTTCAGTCACAGATTCCGCTGATGCTTCTGCCGATTCCAGCTCTTCTTTTATTTTTCCCCAATCTTTTTCTTGCTTACTCATAATAAAATTCCTCGCATTGAACAAAACAGCTAGCTCTCAGATGGGGTCAATTGCTCAAAATTCAAGGGATTTATAATGATTATGCAATTTTTCATTGTTCATTGGAGCAATAACGTTGATAATTAGCCCTCTTAAACATCAGCTCGTTTTTTATATGCCAGAGACCTGGACCCCTACATCATGGTTAAACTGCCCTTACCCGCAGGAAGCAACCTATCCCGACGCGGTACATTTACGTCGCGCTGTGGCACAACTTCATCAAAAAAAAACCTTGGTTCGCGTAGCTGAAATTAATCAAATCAAAAAATTATTGTCAAAAGCGAGTCGCGGTCAAGCCTTTATACTTCAAGGCGGTGATTGCGCTGAGTCGTTCAACGACTGCCGTCCTGCCATAATTCAAGCCCAGCTTAATTTAATTATGAGCATGGCAAGTATGCTCGCGCCTCATATGAACGGCCCCGTTGTACCTATTGGGCGCATTGCAGGCCAATACGCAAAACCTCGTTCGTCACCTTATGAACAGCAACAAGGCGTTAAGTTACCTAGTTATAGAGGCGATCTCATCAACGCCACAGAATTCAATACAAACGCTCGTATACCCAATCCCGAACGATTAATCAAAGGCTACCGCTCCGCGGCCATAACGCTTGATTTTATAAACAAAAAACTAAAAACCACCGCGTTTTATACCTCACACGAAGCGCTTCATCTTCATTATGAGTCGGCTTTAACCCGGCGCTGCAAGCAAGGCCGTTGGTATGATTATTCAACCCACCTGCCCTGGCTTGGCATACGTACGTCACAATTGGACAGCGCGCACGTTGAGTTTTTACGTGGTATTGCAAATCCTATCGGCATCAAAATCGGCCCGGATGCCACATCTAACTGGCTGATAAGCTTACTTGAACGCTTAAATCCACAGCGTGAAACAGGCCGAATTTTACTCATTACACGCCTTGGCGTGCAACACGTAGAGCATTTATTACCGACGCTTATTCAAGCAACACAAACACATGCCCACCCCGTTACATGGGCATGCGACCCGATGCATGGCAACAACCAACGCACCCAGTCCGGCATTAAAACACGTCATCTGGATACGATTTGGCAAGAACTACAACGCACGCTTAACATTCACCAAACGCATAACAGCCACCTCGGCGGCCTTCATCTCGAAATGACGCCCGACGCCGTCACTGAGTGCTTGGGTGGCAAAGCCCATATTTCCGAAGCTGATTTAAAAACCGCGTATCGCAGCCTACTCGACCCACGATTAAACCAGCAACAAGCGCTCGAGCTTATTGAAAAGTTCAAATATTTACTTACTTCGGCTTGATTTGAATAACAACAAATCTAAGCTAATATTAAGCATATACTCTACATGGATTATATGGTTAGCATCATGCCTCCTCATGCATCTCAAGATATTCCATCAAAAATAGAAGAACTCCGAACATCGTTATCCCAATGCCAAACGATGTTTGATGATTTTGATAAGCGTGATGAACACAAAAAGGCCGAGCTCAATGCGCTCGAAAATAGCTTTGTGTCTACCACAACAGAGATGTGTGAACAATTAACAACTGCTCACTCAAACCAGGCTGTAAGTGACACAGTCGCATATAATATTCTGGATACAGCAAATGACATAGCACGTCATGTTAGCGAAAAAAAACCTATTCCACCTGAACACGTAGAGCAGATCTTAGATATAAACAGCGATAATATTACTCATCAAGCTCAAGTGCAGCATCAAAAATCTCAAACAAACGCGATCATTAAATTACTCAAAAAAATGGCCATCCTCGCCACGACTATACTTACGATTATATTTCCAGGGCCAGGCACGACTCTTGGTTTAAGTGTACAGATAGGAGCGGCCTTAGTTTCTTTTTTACCCGATGCATTTGAGGCATATAAAAGCTTGTTTCAAAACAAACAAATACCCCCCTCATCCGACCAACCCGAAAACCTTGAACTAGAAAACGCAAAACAATTGCAACACGCTTATAAACAAGAAAACAAAGAGCAGAGAGAACATGATCCCGAAGAGATCATAAAAAAAGAAAATAATAATTATGATGGTGAACCGAACAAAGACAACCGTCATGATGGGCCTTAGGTCGAGCTAGCTATTTAAGAAGCTGGTGGTACTTTTTTATTGCTGCTATCTTGTTCAGGCGCTACGTCGGCTCCCCCTGTTTTCTGAGTAAAAAATCCAATGCCCTTTGAAATCAAGCTCGTATACTTAGGGTTATCCGCATTATATTTAAACTCAATTTTAGACCCTGTTAAATCTGGATCTTCTTTGTTTTTTTCGTACCAAGCCACTAAATCAGGCTCTTGCTCTTTCACCTTCAACCAAGCGTTATATGCTCTCACCGGCATAAAAACAAAACCTTCATTTTTCTTTTTCTTGGATAAATCATCCTTAAATTTACATTCATTCCAGTTTCCTTGCTTATCCTTTTGCAGATACATCAAATCATTCGTAACTTTTAGCGTGACTTTATCTTGACTAAATTCCTTATATATTTTTTTAGCAACCTTCGTTATTTTCCGACCTAATTTAAAATATTTCGGCTGATAAACTTTTGATTCACAATCAATATCTAGATTATTCATCTTAATATCCGATGCCGAAAAAGGCTTGGTGCGCCACGCCCTTGATTCTCCCATATTTCTCACGGTCGTTCTAAAACGCTCGTCATATTTAACTTGCGTATCTTTATCCTTACTTTCCTCTGCTTTAATTTCACTAACTAATCCCAAAAATTTACCTTGTTTACTTAATGATTCATAACTAAGCATTTCTTTAAACGCACCAAAGCGTACAAACGTTTCCGGAATCACCATATGAAATCTTTTACTCGCTAAAACCGTCTCTTTTACGTATTTTTTAACTGATAGTGCTTCGCTATGTTTATGCAGATCTTCAATTCCTTTATAACCTGATGCAAGAGCACATTGAAGAACCATTTGTCGCATTTGTGATATTTCACGCTCAAAACTACCATCAGCAAAAACCACATCATTACCCGACGGTTTTTCTTTATTTGCGCCTAGCAGGCCTGGTTGTTTCTCTTTTAAAAACTTAAGCACGTTCATTGCAGAGTACGTTTTTCCTGAGCTTGAAGGGCCACCTACCCACAGAATCAACCGTTTTGACCACGTAGGGCCTTTCACATGCTCACGTGATTTTTCAAAAACAGCTCGTCTAAACGATCTACTTTTACCCTCTTCTTTGATGGCTTTTTTGTATAACCGAAACCCTTCATCACCTAACAAGTCTTTTAGCTTAACCGTCTGACCGTCCTTATCCTCAGCATTATCAAGCGCACCTTTCGCTAAAAATTTTAAGCCTAAAAAACGAATGAAATCCTCTCGTTCGCCTTTAGGTGTCGTACCTTGATGTGTTGCGCGATACAGCGCTTTCTTTTCCTGACCGGATAAATGAAGCTCAGGTTTTTCAATTTTTTTTGTACCTTTAGAATCTTCTTCAACCTTAACCTTATAATTTCCAATTTTTTTAAGCCAACCTTTAATTATTTCTTTATTCTCGGGATCAAATTTTTCAAGTTCTTTAATGCGTTCGTTGTGCTGCATCCTCGCTTCTATTTTTTGCTGTTTCTTCTGCTTATTTTTTAAAACAGCAAGGATTGCAGGTGCGACCGTCACGGTTGCGGCTACAGCGCCCAATACGCCTGCCGAACTTGAGCTCATATAAGACCAATCTGACTTTGCATGATCAGACCAAGCCCCTTTCATAGACTTTGTAAGACCTTTATGTGCCTGCATTGCACCCGCTTTGCTCTGCTTTAAGTTCTTCATGATTTCAGCAGACTCTTCCGCAAAGTTTCTAGAAATAAACTTATTTAAAAATTTAAATGGTTTTACTATGTTTGGTTTTGCTTCAACTTTCGCTGATGCCCCTTGATCCACCAAACTAATCACCGATGCGGCGGCATACAGTCCTTCTTTATTGTATTGTTCATGAATGCATTCATTTAATGCTTCGGCCTTGCTTCTAACTTCGTCTTTGGGAGCACCAGCTAAGTCCTCAAGTTTCAGGGCAATTTCACTGCTTGGTTTCATGCCATCTAACATCAATACCCGGCCATTAATTGCCTGCGCTCGTTCATTACCGCTTTTACAGCCCCCGATAGATGCTTTCTCAGAAAATACAGATAATGTTTGAACTAATTTTGCATATTCATGCGTACAATGCAGATCATGCGCAACAAGTTTTTTTAAACTATCTTTGACCGATGAAACGAGTTCTTCATCTTCTGAACCAACCTCAGTAACTTGTGCTAACTCCTTATTCTGCCACTGTGCTTTTATCTCTTGAATTTTAGTTCTAGCTATATCCCCATACTGGGTTTCTGAAAAATAAGATTCCTTGGGCGAGTATGTTAAATATTCTTTATAATTATCAAATAATTTTTCGAACTCTGTTCCATCACACAACGTATGCATCAAAGCCATTTCAGCCATTAACGTAGATTCTCTCACCAATGGATTACGGCTCGTATGGCTTAATGTTTTACCAAAGCCATTAACGGATATATTTTGAACAAAACAAAAAACGCCATTATCGCCCTTTATATTTTTAGCATTATATTCATGAGCGCCTCGTAAAATATGCCTTGCACTTTGTGTTTGTAAATTACCTTTGATATCCCCTAGCTTATCGCCAATCGCGGTGTATCGGTTGTAAATAAACGCTTTAGGTTTATCACTCGATAACTTATGACCCAAATCATAAACTTCGGTAACCTCTGATAACTTATCAACAACATCTGAAATAATCGCTTTTTCTTTTAAGCCCTTTTTAACCACAGGTGAAGGTGTGCGTATTTGAATGCGTGGGTTTAGTCCTGCTCTTATCGTCCCATCTTCGTTTCTACGACACGTGATCATTTGTCGGTGTGCAAACTTACTTTTGCCAGCAACACGATCATGCGCGGTGTGTTCAGAGCCTTTAATCAGTGTCACCAGCCCTGCTGCTTTATTAACATATAAAATATCTTGCGTCGTCGCAGGCGTCTTTTCTGCAATCTTCTTAGCGTTTTCTAAATTTTTTGCTGTAAATATAATGCCGGTTTCTTCGATAATTTTTTCCATTAAAATCGTATGCGCCATCGGTGCAAGTTTTTTTCTTGCTTTATCAAGTGAGGCATTAAACTTTGCAAGATTCAATCCTTCCGGCTCATTCGCTACTTTTTCTGCCTCACGATAAGCGCGCTTAATATAACGATTCACGCGCCTCATCGCGGCTTGGCGTGCTATTTCTATTTTTTGGAGATCTGTTTCTAGATCCAGATCGGTAGCAATTTTTTCATAAACACGAGCTGCCAGCATTAAGTGGAAAGCAAACTCATCTTGGAGTGGGAGCTCGCTACCGCTTTGTTTTCTGTCTTCATGCCGATCTAAACGCACCAACGCGCCTTTTACCTGAACCAACAAAGAACCGTGCACATCGTGTAATTTTTTTTGCTCTTCATTTGCCTTTGCCTCAGCTTCCTGGATCAAACCTTGCATGTAGGCGGCTTCGGCTTTGCCTTGCTCTGAGTCATTCGCCATATTAACCTTCAAAAAAAACGGACTAATAGAGTTATTATAGACCAAACCAAAAATAACGCCTGAAATTTTCGCAGCCTCATATCAATATAAACAATTGATAAATGCGTGATTATACGTTCAAATGGGCAAAAATTTTGTGCACTCACACTGCCCCACTAATAATTTTGTAACGGAATACATGCCATGAAAACGAACCACACACCTATTTTACGGGGAGGCACAGCTACTTTATTAGTTCAGCTACCTACCAATAGACGCCAAACTTTACCCGAATTTAGTCATGACCAAACGACTCAATTCAAAAAAAACGCCGATGCCTTTGCATTAGCACTGATTCGTCTTTGGACTACAGGTAAATCAGAGCATCATGAATCGCAAACAATACCCTTAACCAGTATTTCTCCAGAAACCATTCACCAGCAATTGGTGAGTGGACAATCGAGCAACCTAGGCGCACTCACGCTATTAAACTTACTTTTGTCCAATCAAGATTTTCCCACATCACTCAGCGTGATGATGGATATGTATACCGGAAGTTATTCTTTTATACAGCAAGGCGGTCGATTTTGGTCTGATTATATTGACCCTATCCATACTTATGACTTCCTGGCAGTAGAGGACTCTCTTGAACAATCATTGGCGCGTGCTCTATCTCTTCGTGCAGATACTGAAGCGAGCACTGATTCATGCGCAGCATGGTGGCGGGCCGCTATGCTAGGAGATGACCAAACAACACCACGCGCTTTCACACTGGGAGAACTCTTTCAGTTTGAACTTTTTGAAACAGCTTTGCATGTTTTCTTAACACCCATGCCTATGCTAAAACACCTCGGGCAAGTGACACTAAAACAACACAACCCCGATTTTAATCAGCACTTCGTCAGAAAAATAACTCATTTTAAAGAAAAATTTATTGGTATGCTTTCAGAGCACCAACATGAACAATGGTTGCTTTGGATAGCGCGCCGAGGACTTTTTCACGTCAAAGACTACGTGCGCTATGTGTCTCATTCTCGGATAAGCTCAGAGCTCATGCAACATATTGCGCTCAACGCAATCGAGCTCAGCATTCCCAAATTATATAGCATCATTTCTTTAGAACACATGCGTAATTTTACTCTCAACAACAAAGCCCAGCTATTTGATTATCTCATCGAACAATTTCAAGCAAATTGGCAGGAAATAGCACGTCAATCTGATAATGAATTATGGCTTTTCACTGATGAGCTGGTTGTTTGTTTAAATCAAGAACTAAGGCAGCAATCAACCACAATCGGTATAGATCCCGACATTAAGTCATTTTTATGTCATTTTATAATGACCTGTATGTCGCTTAAAAAACATGCTTTTATCTATTTTTTGCTCGAACAAGACGATACCCTCGTGCACGTTCCGATACTAAATAAATCAACACTTTTGCCTGAATACGAACAATGGACGAATCATTCTTTATTATATTTTGCACAAAAACAAAATAATACCGAAATGGTCGAGCTATTAAGATTAAAAGGTGCGCGCTTATTGATGATTGAATCAAGAGAAGAAACAACCGACTCACAAAAATCCAGTAACCATTACATCATCAGAAGACAAACGTCTTTTTGGGAACTACCCCAAGCGCCTGAAAACAAAGATACAAAACCAACACCGTCAGATACACCCACAGATACACCCACGTTGTGAAACACGTCTATTTTATGTACAATGCCGAAATTATTTGATTTCAACTCGACAAGAGATTTCTACCATGATAAGACTTTTAATTTCGATCGCCTTTATGTCAGCTAACATTGCTACTTATGCTGCTACAGCAGGAATAACAGAACTTCCCGTGAGTACAGGAAATCACCCACAAGAAATTATGCTGTCGACCATGAATATCCCCGAAAGAGCAGCTGTAACCGTTCATTGCGCTGTCACACTACCGCATTATTACAAATCGAAGTTCAATTTTTATGTTGTTCCACAGGTCGGTGATTTTGGAGCTATCAGGGGGAAATATGACATCGGTCATATGAGCGCTATCCCACAAGAAACAAGTGAGTGGCAAGTTATCGGTTCAAAAATCTATACCACAAACTCATCAAGCAATAACTCAAGCTTTTTCACCATTACGCACGTTCATCAAAATAATGAAGCCATTATTATGGATCTAAGCACCATGCCAGGCGATACCACTGTCAGCTGCAGTTATTAATATTAAATTATTGAGAATAGAAAACATGATACGACGTATAAGCGCAACGGTTTTGTTAGCCACAAGTCTTAGTGTGTTCGCAGAGAAAGCAAGCCTTGATATGCTCCCTGGAGCCGTTGATCTTGAACACCGTCAATTAGTATTTACCACCGACGCCATTCCAAATAAAGCTGAAGTTGTTGTGCATTGCCACATATCTTTACCTTGGTATTACTACAGTCAAGAAGGTGAGTATATTTATGTTGTACCGCAGTCAGGTAATTTCGGACAAATAGAAAACACATATGCTGTTGAGACATACTCTTGGTTCTCAGATATCAGTAATATCGATATATTGCATGAATTTACGGACTCTAAAATATCGCCTCATCCTGATAATACCTCGTTTAGCTTTAGTATCACTCAGGTAAAAAAAACCAATCAAGCCATTCTTATCGACTTAAGCCATATACCTTACGAAACCACGACGAACTGTTGGTTCTAATTTGGTTCTAATCTAGATATAAAGCTTAATCATGTGCTTTTTTTCAATCTAGGTCTATGCTTTAGCTTAAATGCATATGATTGATATTGGAGCAAACACGTGATTAATCCACTCACATATAATCCTAAAGGCGATAAAAAAAATTCGGATTATTTCAACGAATATCGAATTAAAATTTATGAGCGCAGACAATCCAGTGGGCTCAATCAATTACTCGGTAATATACAAGCCTTAGTCATCCAAGTTCAAACCGGCGATGGCTTTGCTTATCTCAAAGAACTCTATGCCATGATGCCGTATAGATATAGTAAAAGCTTTCTTACCGAAACACACCGGGTTTATATTTTAGAAAATACAAAGCAAGCACCGCTGTTTATTATATTAGAACCGCTCGATTTTCATTTTAAAGATGATATTACACGTATTAACAAAATGTACCCTAATGCTCGTGAGAAATTTAATGCGCGTTACGTCGGTGAGATTATTCACTGCAAAGATTTATGTGAAACAAAAAAAATATTAGAAAGCCATGATTTTAACTTTCAAGATCCTAATATTACCGAAAACAAATTTTACTGTAATCCGCATATTGCGTTCACACGCATGTCTAATCATACGTTTAATAGCATGGGTTATACCCAACATGATTTACGAGATTTTGAAAATTTAGACCGCCTAGACCTAGGCCAGTCTTTTAGCCTTACCAACGCACAACAAAAAGAATTGGATAGTATTGATGCGTTTACAAAAAAAACAGGCATTAAACCTCTCATGAAAGGCGTTGACCACATGGCCACGCGTATTCTTGCCGGTGAGCGCGAAGATGCTATCTTAGAATTTTTATGCTTAAGCAATTATTACTTTTGGGGTGCTTATAATATCGGTGAAATGAACTCATCCACCAACGTTAATCGCGCGCCACATGGCCAAGACATTCAATCACCAGCCAAAGTATTTACTGCAAATAATACGCCATGTTCTGGTCTAATTGAATTGGACACTTTTGTTAGAGAAAATATACATACTAAC
>JARGNP010000020.1:31820-40873 GCA_029210265.1 Legionellaceae bacterium | reverse complement strand
CACCCGTAGCTCCGGTCGCACCTGTGGCACCATCTGTGCCGTTCGTTCCATTGGTCCCGTCGGTTCCGTTTGTACCATTGGTACCGCTTGCGCCGGTTGCACCCGTAGCTCCGGTCGCACCTGTGGCACCATCTGTGCCGTTCGTTCCATTGGTCCCGTCGGTTCCGTTTGTACCATTGGTACCGCTTGCGCCGGTTGCACCCGTAGCTCCGGTCGCACCTGTGGCACCATCTGTGCCGTTCGTTCCATTGGTTCCGTCGGTTCCGTTTGTACCATTGGTACCGCTTGCGCCGGTTGCGCCGGTAGCTCCGGTCGCGCCTGTAGCACCATCTGTGCCGTTCGTTCCATTGGTTCCGTCGGTCCCGTTTGTACCATTGGTCCCGCTTGCGCCGGTCGCGCCGGTCGCGCCTGTGGCTCCTGTTGTACCGACACCGGTAGCACCTGTTGCCCCGGTTGCACCTTTGGCACCATTTGTTCCAGCCGCACCGGTTGGTCCGGTCGCTCCGGTCGCGCCCTTGGGTATGGAGCTGATTTCTGCTTGCAATTTGGTTTCAGTTATACTGATTTGTTCATTTACAAACTCTTCAGATGCAGGGTTTGTTGCAAATAAGTTAGGCGCTGCAAATGTGGATGTTGAACATAGGGTGAGGGCGAACAGTATATATTTGACAGCCATGCGCCGAGATAAAATATACATAGAAGAAGCGTGCTCGAGCATGAAAAAATCCCTATTCAACATGATGGAGGTATTAGCGTAGCTTTACACGCTAACAGATTTAAAGTGCATATAAAAGTTAGGCTGTTGTTAAGCTTGATAAACTTTAAGCTGCCCGTAGGTTGTATGAATCACGGGATAATAGGTTTTGATGCGCTGATAAATTTCATCGGCTAAATCTTGATTATACGTATGTGATGTTAAATTTCTATCTTGAAGCATACGTAACCATATGGACTCATCATGGATAAGTTCGCCTTTAAATGCCTCACGTAAAACATCTTTGGGATAGGTGGGGGTGCCTCCACGAGACTCAATAATACGCTTTAATAATTTCCAGAATAACTCAACCGTAAATTCAAAGCGTTGTATACACGCATCAATATTACTACGGTCGGATTGCATGGGTTTATCAACCATTTGCTTGAGTGCAACGAGTGCTTGCTCTACTTGTTGAAATGATAATGTGAGCTTGTCATGATGTGACATTTTTTTCATAGAGCATGATTCCATCGCGATCGATTGCTTGTTTGAGTGGATTATTCAGAGCTAGCGTATCGTATTGTACACAATCGATCGCTAATAAAGTATCGGCTTCATCAACAATGTTTAAGATTTTTTGCCAGTCATGAATACTCGCATACGGACAGTCTATCGCTAAATCAATATCAGAACGTGGTTGACAATCACCGCGCGCCCGTGAGCCATAGAGGATGATCTTTTCAACAAAAGGCAGTGTTGTGAGCTGTGTATAAAACTGCTTGTTGATTAAATCAGTTCGGTTCATATGAAGTCGCGTGTATTTTTGTAGCGTATTTTATTTATTTTATCAAAGAGTAGAATTAAAATTATTGATATGCAATAAAATTTTGTTCTTCTGATATCTCTTCTAGCACGGCCTTAAGGCTCGTTGGGTTCGCGTGTGCATACCCCATATCATGATAAGCAAGTTGTAATGCAAGCATATGATCATCTTGGATTTGTTGTTTTTCTTGAGGTGAAAGCTGATTGATTCGAGCTAGCTCCTGATTGAACATGACTTCGCGCTCTTCGGGTGTTTGTTGCTTTTGTATAGATTCTAATAAATGTTTTTGTTGTTCGAGACTCTGCGCAAGATCACGTTTGATTTGAAATAAGCCTGCATGTGATTGTTTGGGTGTTTGAGGCTGAGGGTTTTCGGCTTGGACATGTTGTTGTAAGGCTTGAGCGAATGCATTATACAAACAGTTGCCATCGCCGCGCGTTTTGTTATCGATGTACCAGTGGGTATTATTACTGTTGTACAGATGGATGGTTTTTGCGTTTTTATCTTCTGCTCGATATAAACAGATGGGTTTTTGATGCACGCCTTTTTTAACCGGTGTAACAATAATATTGCACCCGAGCTGCTCACCTAAAGCCGTAGCTTCAAGGTAGGTGCCCCATGTGTGGTTTTTAGCTTGAGCATCTAAAAATGTGTGAGGGTAGCCTAAACCAGACCTGATGTATTCACCACGAAAGCTTTTGGCAACCACGTCCTCAGACTGACGAAGGTGTTGAATGGCTTGTTGACGTAAGCTTGAAGCAAGCGTTGTTTGAAGGGTGTCTGCATCATGCTCTAAAAAACAACGGGGATGAAGGCCTAGTTTTTTTCGAATCGTTGAAGATAAGCGCATGTGCATGTCTCCGAATAAAGAAGATAAATAAAAATCATAATAGCATAAAAAAAGATCACAACATAGGTTTGTGTTTTTCATGAAGCGTTTAGGTCAAAAAAAGCACTATGAAGAAATCGTGTTATACTCCCATAATACACATACAGTCGACAAAGGTGTCAACGTTTATGAATCAAGATGCAATGATTGAAATGGTGGGTGAAGCGGGTCAAAAATTTCTTATTACTCGTTCGCAATACATCAAGACAATATTACCCGACATGATCCAGCAGCATTGGGATAAGCCTGATGAGCTGGCTTCGACCATCATTAATTCATTTGATGATGAATTTCATGCGCATCTTGAAGACGCGGCGAAGCGTTTGATGGAGATTGATACGATTCCTGAGCGCGCGGTTTGCTTGTACGGAACGGTCTTATTACAAACCCAGCGGGATGCTGAAGCTGAAATTTTATTTTTAGATTATTTAAAAAATAACCCACGACATCCTTATGTACTTACTAACCTAGCGAAAGCTCAAGATGGTGTAGGTAAAAAAGCTGAGGCGCTTATTACGCTGGAAGAATCGGTCATGGCCGATCCCAATCAAGACAACGCGACCATGTGGTGGTTGGACATTCGAACAGAGCAGCTTGCATCAGAAGGTCTAACACACGAGCAGCCCAACTTAGCCGCTTATAAAGAACTTAACCAACGTTTTGGTGGTTGGGTAGCTAAATTATGGCTAGCCGCATATTTTATTTCAAACAACGATATCAAGACCGCTCGAACATATTATGACGAAGTTTTAGCGCAAGCCTTTGAGCCGCATATACTCACCCGTATTTCATCTGATTTGGGTAAAAACGGATTTCTTCATGAAGCGCTTGAACTTATTGTGCCGCGCTACAACCCACAACAGCATGATATTGAGACGGGACTTAATCTTTTACAAATTTATCTTGAATTAAAACAAGTATCCGATGGTCAGCAATTATTACATGAGCTTTATGCGCTGAATCGCCCTGATGTTGCCGAGCATTTAGATTGGTATAAAATCGAATTCGTAAATTTAGAACAACCGAGCGCATCAGTTTCTGAAGAAAATTTAGAACAAGGGTTAAAAATTAAGTTTGAGTTTATTCATTATCCGCTATGGTGTTATGGCTGGAATATCAAACACGGTTTTGATACGTCTCAGTCAGGTAAAAAAATTGCAATCATACAGTTCTCCTGTGAATCAAAAGCATCATCAGAAGTATTAGAATCATCAGCACCGCTTAAGCGTGAGCTTGAAGATACCGAAGGGAGATTGGCCCGGGCCATACCGCTTTATTTACTCGAAGCGATTTATTATGGCACGAACGCTTCATCGAGCGTGGTTTTTCCTGTGAGTGAAGATCAAACTGAGGCGTATGTTTTATACAGCACGCCTCCACCACGCACGCAAATCATGGCCCTGGCAGAGCAAGGTTATGATGGTGTTGTTACAGGGATGATTACATCCAATCAGCTCAAGATGACCTATTGGGATTTGGCAGCCGGTACAGAAGCGCATGAAACCTTACCGTTTGATTTTAATCAACCGGAGAACACACTTTCGCATCTAGAGACCTTTGTTTTTGAGCGTGCAGATATAACATTTGATGCAGGTTTTAAAAATCATAAGCGAGGTTTCCAGGCAATACCGGAGCAGCATCAACAGCATTATCTTATGTTGAGCTCCCAACATCTTACATTGCACCGAGCAGCACAACAGGCGGACACGATGATAAGCGAACATCATTTAATCCAAGGCTTGTTGAAGCTCGCCAAGCATGCAGAAACCATACAAATGCAATTAAATTTGATAAGTACCATTCATCTTTGCATGCGTTATCAGTCACCTGCCATCAAAGACTACAAAGGTCGAATTACGAGATGGTTGGATGGCATTGCTGAAAGCGAGCATATTTTGCATGGCATCGCGGAGAAAACAGCTAAAGTATTTAGAGCGTATTGTGCGGACGAGCAGGGCGCTTGAAGTTCGTGACGCGCCGCTTTGATTTCATTGAGTTACGGCTCTAAAACTAGTTAGACTAGTTAAGGAGATGAACGGTGAAGACTTGGCAATTACAAGATGCTAAAGCTCATTTAAGCGAGTTGGTGAAAAAGGCCTCTTCTGGCGCACCTCAAGAAATAACGTTAAGAGGTAGGCCAACCGTTGTTGTTTTATCGACACAACAATATAAAAAACTAAAAAAACCCAAGCAAAAACTTACGTCTTTTTTAAGGCAATCACCTTTGGCGGGTGTAGAGCTTGAGTTAGAACGCGACAACAATCTTATGCGAGATATTGAGTTATGAGTTATGAGTTATTTACGCAATGCCCATTGCTGCAACCTGTATTGCAATAGATACCGGAAGCATAACCCCAGATTCCTGAGTTACCTTTTATTCATGAAGAAAATAAGCTATTCTTTCCTTTAAAACAGGAAGAAATTTCGGTGAGTGTATGAACGATCAAGCTTTACTCGAATTATTGTTAGCAGAATTTCATGATAAATTTAAATTATTACATGATTTTGTACCGCGTGATGCTTGTTTTCCCGAGCTTGAAAACAAAATAAATGTAGCCATTGGCATGCGCCGTACAGGTAAAACGTATTTTATTTTTCAAAAAATAGCACAATTGATACAAGCAGGTGTTGCACAAACACAAATTTTGTATCTTAATCTTGAAGATGATCGTTTGTTGCCGTTGACTCAGCGTAAATTAGCAGGGTTATTAGATTCTTTTTATTCACTCTACCCTGAGAATCATGAGAAAAAATGTTTTTTGTTTTTAGATGAAATTCAAAACGTTGATGATTGGGCGCTTGTTGTTCGACGTATGTTTGATAGTAAGCCGGTTGAGATTTATTTAACGGGATCATCGGCAAAATTATTAAGTAAGGAAATTGCGACATCATTGCGTGGTCGTTCATTAGCGACAGAGATTTGGCCTTATTGTTTTCGTGAATATTTGGTGGCTCAGCATCATGCGGTTCAAACAAAGCCTTATGGTGCAAAAGTACGTGATAATTTAATGCAACTTTTTCGTCATTATCTTGAGGTGGGTGGTTTTCCTGAAGTGACGGATTACGATCAGGGTGTACGTGATCAAACGTTGCAGGATTATGTCACCATTGTGACCTATCGGGATATTGTTGAACGCTACAACATTGTTAATCCAGAGGTGATCAAATACATGATTGTTTCGATGATAGCGAATATTGCGAAACCGTTTTCGATTAATAAATTTTATAATGATTTAAAAAGTCAGGGTTATAAAATTAACAAAGACAGTTTGTATGATTATGCACAGCATATTGAAGACGCATTTTTAGCTTTTTCAGTGCCTTTGTATTCAGAGTCAATTCGTAAAGTACGTGTTAACCCTAAAAAAATATATGCAATTGATACTGGATTGATTCGTGCGATGACCTTAGAACATACAAAAGATTTGGGGCGGTTATTTGAAAATTTAATTTACCTTGATTTACGTCGACAGGGCGCGACCGTTTATTATTATTTAACCCAAGAGCGTTATGAAGTGGATTTTTTGGTCCACACCCGCCAGGGGAAAAAAGAGCTGATTCAGGTGACCTGGGATATGACTAACCTCGAAACAAAGCAGCGAGAGGAGAGGGCCTTGGCTGCCGCGATGGCTGAGTTGAAGATACCCGGACGTATTGTGACGTTGGATGCTTATTTACGCGATGGACTGAATGTTTAACTGTGGTTTTTGTTTTGTTTAGATTAAAGTACCAGCCCATAGTCGCGTTAAAAATACATTCCAGGGCAAAATATAGATGGTTGTCTCTGGGTTAATAACCAAGTCTCGTGGGCGAGCATCAAGTGATACGACAATAGCTTTTGCCTTTGGGTGCTCTTCACAAAAAGCCACGAGGCCTTTGAGATCTTGTTGATGCACTTGTTTTGATATTTTGACTTCAATAGCCGCACATGCATCGCCAAGAATAAAATCAACTTCGAGTCCTAATTTGGTTCGCCAGTAGGTGATATCAAGTCGTTTTTGTTTCATATTCAGCCAGGCGGTAAGCTCCATAAAGATATAATGCTCGAAACTTTTGCCAGCGATTTCCCCTTGTAGTGTCACTACGGGTTGTTTTGCGAGATGGTTTGCAACACCGACATCGAATAGATAAAACTTAGGTTTAGATAGAATGAGATCACGTTTTTTTTTCTTTTGATAAGGATGAATAAAATATCCCAACAGGGTATCTATCAAAATCTGATAATAATTTTGTACGGTCAGTCGATCGATTCCGCAATCACGTGCAACATTATTGAGGTTGATCATTTGGGTGTTGGTTAATCCTGCAAGATTTCTTACTAAACCTTCGTTTCGAATTTCATCTGTGAGATAAACATCAACATACGCTTTTGACATCCTCCTCGCCCTAAAGAGACGAGGAGGATGTCAAGAGCGCTTGAGCCGCATAGAATAAATTGAATGGATTCATTTTCGATGAGCCCGTGTATTTCATTGAGTAAGGCCGGAACTTTTTGAATTTCATCAATAATAATTGGTCGAATGCGTTCTTTGGCGGTTAAGGCGAGTATTTCTTCTTTTAACAGAAAGGGCGCTTTAGTCAGGCGTAGCATGTCATGTATGTTCAGTAAGTCGTAATAAACTGACTGCTTAAAATGTTCTTTTAGATAAGATGATTTCCCCGTCTGGCGAGCTCCCCAGAGGAAAATGGATTGTTTTTTTTGGTAGGTCTAATTTTAATGCTCGCTTAAACATAATCAAACTATTTGCGGTATATGTTATTAAATAGCATGACTAAATGTGGTGTTATGCAATAAAATTGCCTTTTTTATGCCGTCGTTGCGAGCAGAGCGAAGCAAACCAGGGGTTAAAATATTAAAATAAAAACTGGGTTGCCACGCTTTGCTCGCAACGATGACGCCTAAAGTTGTTGTGACACCAGATGTAGGCTTTCTCTCACGTCACAGCCCCTTCCACACACCTCCCTCTCTAAAATAACTCACAACCAACTAGCGTTAAAATAAATCTTTAAAGCAAAAATTTGACTTCTGTGGTTATGGTCTATACTTATCCTGACGATCAAATTTTCAGGAGATGGACATGAGTGATGATAAAAATGATGATGGCAACGTAGGCAGCGAAAATAGTCGTGGATTTAAACAACCACCACCACCACGAGGACGGCCACCAGTACCATCCGCAGAACAGATTGCAGCTCGCAAGAACGCAGAGTCAGCTCGCTTAACTGTAGAGCAAGAGTACGACGAGAGTTTAGTTGAACGCAGAGCATCTGGTCAGCCCATACGACCAGCACCACCACTGCCATCAAGTTCGAATCAGCAAGCTCAGGATAATTATCATGCTCAACAAGCTGCATTTGACGTCGCCATGGGTGAGTGGAATGCTGGCAATTACACTGTCGATGACGACAATGAGTCAGTAAGTACTTTTAACAGTGATGATTCATTTGAGCAAGATGGTAATAATAAAGCTATAGAGGCTCATTCTGATGGCTCTACTCATAGAGACAGCCCTATATCCGAAGATACTGAAAATGAGCTTAGAGGAATTTTTGGAGCTGGTAAAAAAGCTATCACTGAATTAAAAGAAAGTAATCAAGCACTCAATAGAAGTAACAGCGCTCTCATTAATGAGTGGGAAGAACAGTCTATAGTGGTTAAGGATCAGACCAAAGAGACTAAAACAAAAGAAAAGTTAGAGCCTGGTGAGATAGCGGTGTCTAATTATAAAGATACAGGTAAACGTCAATATAGAGTTTTTATTAATGGCCTTGGACTAACGTCAGGTTTTTTAGATGATGATACAGATTTATCTGATGCTCAAGCTGTAAAAGATATAGTAATTAGAGATCTTAATACGACATACATTGATTATAACGTTGATACCTTTCCTCCTATAGACTTCAATGATGAAGTAATGTTTAAAAATTATTTAGCACAAATGGAAGTTATCAATGAAGCTGCCTACGAAATAAACAAACCTGCTATTTTAAAAAACGAAGGTCTGTTTGGACGACTTGGTGATTTGGCATCGAGAGATAGAGCAGACAAGAGCTATAAAGATCAATTTAAAGAACTTGCGCCTAATGCAATGAGAGAGGCATTCTTAGCTCAGAAAGTTACGGTTGGTGTTGCCGGTATTGATCAAAAAATGATAGTAATGAAAGATCTACCTGATTATTACAAAGCTCAAATAAAATCTAAAAAAAGTCAGCTCGTCGGTATAGGAAATGCCTCTGGAGGTACACAAGTTCGGGATAGAGCAGAGCTTGAAGCTCAGATAGAAGATTGTAAAGTCATGGAGCGAAGCTTACGAATTCTTGTTGATGCAGCATACGATCCACGTATGAAGTCAGCACAGTTTTTAGATATGCAGAAGTCTGGTATGGAGACAATAAGCAAGCAAATGGCAGCGGCTGGTGTGCGTCTTAAAAACTTTGAAAAAGGCATAATCAATAACAAGATAAAAGTAGCTGGTGGAACATTAACGGCTGGAGCCGTCGCTACGGCAGGTTACTTCATGTACGGATGGATTACTTCAGGAACTGCAACTGCAAATGCCATCTCTGATACAGCAGCGATGGAGGCTTGGTTTAATGGTGCTGGTGCAACGATGGGTTCTTGGGGTAGTAGTGCTTCGTCATGG
>JARGNP010000020.1:0-31720 GCA_029210265.1 Legionellaceae bacterium | reverse complement strand
GGTTCTGGTGCTGTTTCAACCATGGGCGGTTGGGGTGGTAGTGCTCTTTCATGGGGTTCTGGTGCTGTTTCAACCATGGGCGGTTGGGGTGGTAGTGCTCTTTCATGGGTTACTGGTGCTGGTTTAACAATGGAATCTGGGCTTATCGGTTTTGGTCTTTTAACCGCAGGTGGTGCTCTAACTGCTACAGGTATAGGGGCTGTTGTTGTCCTTGGTGTTGGGCTACTTGTAGCGACAGATTTTGCGTTTAACCACGGTAAGATAAGTAAAGCTGCGGCTAAAGGTTTTGTTGATTTTTGTAAGGGTACCGTTGGTCTTGTGAGTATGGTCGCGAAAAGTGCGAAACATCAAACACAGCATATGCGTCTAGAACGTGGTCATTATAAATCTGGAACGTCGGATAAATTTTTAGAAGAGGGGCATGAAAAGGTTTTTAAAGCAATTGAAGATGCTGTTTTATCAGGCGTTGTGGCTTTGAGGGTGTCTAATCACGGGGCATCACAACATTTAGATTTATTGAAGAAGATAGAACCCAAAGGCAGTATGTTCGAAAAGGTTAACTACGCAGCTACTAGAGCTGCCAATAGAATTGATGCTCCAATTGCTGCTCATAACAATAAACCGCATTGCTCTCGAGACAGCCAGGACGGTTTGTTTAAAGTTACTGCTCCAACACAGCATAAGAAAATGCAAAAAGAATTAGTTGAGGAGCATTTGAAGTATTTGAAGGACGCAAAATATAACTTAGACCGAGTTGTCATTGAGCATCATGGTGAGTTATCACCGGAAACAATAGGACAAATTAAACTTTTGCGAAAATCATTACAGGTAGAAATTGATGCCACTCACGTCACAGAACAGGCATTGGCTTTTGATATAGCAGAAACTGCTGTTTTAGATGCTATTAAAAGAGTTGCCCTAGGAGGTATTTCCAAAGACAGCGTTAAACATAACTTGGAGTATGCGCGGGTCAAAGTTGGCCGTTTAGGGGCGAAAGTGAGTGAGGCTGAGGAGAATGTAAAACAAAAAAATAAGGCTTTTAAGGCGTCTAATATGTTATTTGCTGCCTCAGTCGAATCGCTTAGACAAGCGAAAGAGGCTCTTGAACAAGATCCTAAAAATGATGATTTACAGAAAATCGTAGTAGCTGAAAAACACAAAAACAAAAAAGCAACGGAGCGTCTTGCTACGGCGAAGGAAAACCTGGTTTCAGCTCAAGATTCACTGTCTAAAGCACAAAAAAACATGAATAAGTCAATGACGGAAGTTAGCAAGCTTGAGCAAGAACATGCAGCACCAACACGGGGTGATCAGGCAAGAGCTACTGGAACTAAAATCAGACAAACAATTGCTGGTTTTACCTTAGAGGAGGCTCAGGCTGAGGTTGATTCTTTAAGTAAGCAACATCAACAGCTGTTGGATAATGTATATGAAGATACTTTGGATGATGAAGCTCTGAATAAGAGAAGCGAGAAGCTTGATAAGCTTTCAGATAAAATTAAAGCAGCTGAAAGACTCGTTTTCAAACTGCAATCCCCAACGTTCCTCCAGTCATTTAAAGAGTCTGTCAACTGGAATGGAGCTAAAACGAAAGCTGAGCATAGTAAGCTAGAAGCTCAGCATGAGGCGGTACAGGAGCAGTTAAAAACTGATGGCGGTAGCGATGTTGCTGTTACAAGAGCACTGCAGTCGGAAGCGAGAGCACTGCGCATGGAAATGAGAACGCTTGCTTGTCTATTAGAGGTTAAGGGAGAGTTTGAGTTTGTTCATGGTGACGAGAGTAAGATTGATGATGTAATGCTGCTCGATGCAAAAGATAGGATGATTCGAGAGGCTAAACAGGATATCAAGGAAGTTCAGGTTAAGGTGGGTGCGATTGATGAAGCTTGGAATACAGGTAATACGGAGCTTTACAATCAACTTCGGGATCCAGCGCTAGTACTCGAGTTAGAGCATCTTAATAAAGGACTCAACTCCCTTGAAATGGCCCGTAAAGTCATCGCTTCTAGACAAGAAGCGCAGGCTACAAAACCAGAGAAAGAATCACAGGCAGGATTCCTCAAAGGGATAAGTGAAGCGCTTTCTAAGTGGTGGGCGAAACCATTGTTTAAGAAAAGTGAGGCTGCGGAAAAGGGCTTATTTGATGATAATGATTTTGATACGTCGTCAACGTGGGATCCATCTATAGATGCTCTGCAATATGACAGTGATGATTTGGATGATCAGCAAGGGAGGTTCAGAAATACTCAAGGCTGGGGTAATAAGGAAGTTGGCGATCTGGTGACTTCCGACACTAAACCTGAAGAAAGAAAAAGTATGTTTAGCGGTCTAACACGGCTATTTAAACATAAGAATCAGGAGATATTGCAGAGCGACCCAGAGCAACCTGAGCCAAAACCACTGACGCAGCAGGAGTTTGATCAGCAAATGGTGGCAGCTGAAACGGCTAAAGAGCAACTGGTCGAGCTTCGCGATCAGTATGGTGATCAAACAAGTGATGCATGGATTGAGGCGAACGATAAGGTGATAGAGGCTGATAATCAGATCAACTTGTTGAAACTTCAGGATCCTACTAAGGTCCAGGATTCTGAGCTAGATGATAGTGATAGCTATACCTTTTAAATAAGTTTGTCACTTTAAAACGGGACGTATAAGTCCCGTTTTTTTTGTTTGATGTTTATTGATGATAAAAAGACAATTATTTTTATTTTTTGTGCATAATTGTGTAAGTATCCTATAATTTAGATAGGTATGTATTTCAAAAGTTTGGAGTGGTGAGATGCCTAAAGATATTGTCAAAGAAATTAAGTTTGGGGCTTCCGGAGACAAGATCTGTTATCGTATTTTTGAGCACAAAGATAGATTTTATTACAATATTGGTGGTTCTGATCTATCTTATCGTGTGGATCAACAATTTAAGTTTAATAAACAATTTAAATTAAGTAAGAAGGAGGTGAGCTGGATAAAGGGGCTCCCTGGTGCGCAGGATAATCCAAAGCTATCATCAGATTTGCTATATAAAATCAGACAAGACGAAACGAATAAACGCCAAACATTTCAAAAGGAAACGGCTGCTGATTATGAAGCAATGACGTTGAGGACAGCGGGGGCAACATTAAAAGCTGCGGGTAAGTTTATCAAACCCGTGAGAAAAACAAGGGCGAGCTCCTTAGTTCAGGAAACACCACAAGGCTCTTTTGTGCCCTCACAATATTTTGACCCGGACGACAATAATTCCGACACCAACACAGAGTCATCGACTGGATCACTTGAGGAAAACCCAATAGGTGGTTTGGGTACTTCTGTACCTAGAGGTCAGCATGGTGATGAATCGAGTGATACTTTAAGTACAATGACAGATTCTGTGCAGGAATTTCCTTCACCACCGAACGATGAATTTGTTCTTGAGCCTGAGTCTGACCTAGACCATGACCCAGCACTCAGCTCAGAAGACTCACATAAAGAAGTCATTGAGATGCTGCGAGCAATGAATGGGCTTTTAGCTGGGTTGAAAGGTAATGAACCTCAGCTCAAGCAGGTGCGTGAAGCATTACAGCTTGCCATGAAACAAGCAGGTATAACAGACATACAAGTCGACATGCCCGAGCCTACGGTCGTGGCACCTGATGCCGGCTTGGATACGGTGGTTCCTATAACTGGATCTGAACCTCAGGTCGGCATTGAGCTTGAAGTTGATAAATTAAGCCCAACTCAGAAAATAGAAGAAAATATTAGAATATTAAAGGCGGTTCAGGGCAAAATAAACACATTATTATCAGAGCATCAGGAAAAATTAAGTAGACCTTTGTCTGATGTTTTAAACGATCTCTCCAGTGCGGTGCATGACTCTATTTATCAGGCTGAAAATACCTTGACGACACCACAGTACAAGGAGCAACTTGAGAACGGTAGACCCATGACATCAAATATGATCACGACACCACTGACACCATCGGGTCCTGTTGTTTCTAACCCTGGCATCGAAGAAGAGAGTGGTCAAAATAACGATGATGATGACAGTTCTACTTATAATCCAAGCGCGTATTAGAGCAGTGGCCTCGTTGTTGACTTTTAAATCATAAGCATAAATGATGATTTTTTATCATGTTGAGTGAGTTTAAAAAGTCGATTGTTTGTTATTAAGCTAAGAAAAAATTTCACATATTAGGGCGCTATTATCAACTCACGCAACACACTTGTGGCATATCCACCCGTTGTTAAGGTAAAGTATAATTTCAATTGGTCATCATCCCATTCCCATGATAATTGCTCTACATCAAGCTTATGCGCACGGTAACCACGTGTTAAATCATGTAGCAAAAGCGCCTCACAAAAATGTTCTAAGCCCTTTAGAGCTTCTTCTTGAATACTTAATGCATCAGCGGTAACTAACAATTTTTGCTTACCCCAGAGAATAGAAGCAGGTGATATATCTTTGTCTTTGATACGTTGTTTGATTAACGCATCTACCACTTCTGAATGAAAAAAACTCTGAGAACCCGCAAGTTGCATGACATCACCGGGTATTGCTTCTTGCCAATTACCTAATGCAA
The DNA here is from genome assembly GCA_029210265.1 of Legionellaceae bacterium. Taxonomy (GTDB): domain Bacteria; phylum Pseudomonadota; class Gammaproteobacteria; order Legionellales; family Legionellaceae; genus JAALKW01. Next base: position 27,167 of record JARGNP010000020.1, on the reverse strand, counting down.
CGCGCGCTGATAATATTTTATTAAAAAGGAAAGAGCGCGCTGCTGAAATGTATATGCCGCGTAAAAAACGATCTTTTACGCGAGTTTTTTTCAGTAACATATTCTCGGCTTTAACAATATTCTGGCCCTGTATTCCAAATCGCTGAGGTCCAAAATAGTTTGGGACACCTGTTTCTTTAATTTTAAAAAGCCGGTCTTCAAGTTCTTGAGTATCACTTACGTTTCTTATGATCATCTCAAAGCGATTGCATTTAACTGCGCCGTGTCTAATTTTTTTAGTATGGCGTTTAGCCTTCACAACACGCCACTTATCTCCCTTGAGTGAGGCTGCACCCTCGATGGTTTCTCCAGGGCAATGTACAGATATCCACTGAGTTGTGACGGCTTGCCTATCTTTTAATCCTGCATAGGAAATTAAGCGTGTGGGCTTGGACAAAACCGTTGATAATTGCCGAACGAGCTCCTCGGTATTAAGCCCCTGTTTTTCAATGTATAAACACTGGTGCTCTCCTGAACCTGTCAGTTCAAAGCCTAAGTGCTCGCCTACTTTAAAATCCTCGGGTGATGCTTTGAATACTCCATAAGTTCGTGGTTTTTCTAATGCAAATGCAAGTGCGTTAATATCGTAATTCATGATTATTTCAAAAAAGGGGCTGATGCCGTAGCTTATCATGCGGCGCGTAAAACCGCGTCACTTTTAAGGAAGGGAGGATGCCAAAGGGCCCTCTGTGATGCTAATATCAATTAGGTTGATGATACGGATTGGTATAATATCTATCTTCAAATTCATCCACGCCCGGTGAGAAAAAATTCAACCCGGCGCCTAGAACTCCAACCGCAAATATACCGCCACCTATGATGGCCATACCCATGCCATTGCTTGCTAGCAACGCGATAAAACCAATCACGAGAGGAAGAAAATAGACTTCGGGCATGGCTACATTATGTAAAAAAAATGACATCCAACTTTCCATATCAGCCTCATATGAAGCATTTGACTCCGTCTTAATCACTGGTAATGTTTGATTTGTTTGATAAGTATGTTCCTCACCCGAGGATACTGGTTCTTTAATCGTATTATACTGCGTGATAAAAGAGGACACTACAGCATCTTTAACAGTTCTATTTCGGGTTGATAAGGGAGGATAAAGAAAGCATTTATTTCCATTTATATTCGTTTCTTTATGATTTTTGGATATTCTATCTTTTGCTTGTGGTTTTGTTGAGAGCAATAAATGTCGTACATTACTGAGTACAAAAACCCAACTCAACTCTTCTCCTTGCGGAAATAAGGCGCTATATGTAGCCTGGTTTTCCAGCACGAGGGATAACTCGGTTATCTGTTTGTTTTGTTCTAGGTATCTCATCAGCTGATGCCAAAAGGGAGGTTGACGGGTATCTTCCGTGATCTCAATATCATTTGAAGCCACCGTGATCGATAAGCGATTTCCTTCCGTATCCCTCGTAAAATTAGGTTGGAATACCATCATAAATTCCTTACGCGAATAAACTCAAAAACATATTTTTTATCATAAAAACTTCGCAGAGGAGTGTCAATTCTATCTTTTTATTTGGCATCTACACATCCTGCTCTTCAAAAAAAGAAGTGTGAGCGGGGCATTGGATAAAATCACGCCTAAAATTCATGGGATTACCTGATAAGCATGGTTTAGCAGCCATACTTCAACCAAACGGGTAATACACGCTCAATATATTCCATAAATTTCCATAATCCTACGCGATGCTCTAGCGTGCCGAAGCGATCGACTTTGGCCTCAGGGAAGCCAATGCCAAAACCAAATAAGCCGGGTGCGATAATGCCACTTCGATCGTTATAATCTAAATTGCGCATGCCTTCGATGGAAATCTGACGTTGTTGAAAACCGGTCGCATAAACAGCGTGTGTGCACTGCGGTAAATGTTCTCGAATATTTTCTTCGTTTGAAATAAGACGTGTGAGTTGACTTGGTAATTCTCCATCAAGATGCTCTCGTGCCCAAATCGCTGCATTACCTTTGAGGCCTGTATTATCAAATAAAATCCAATCATCCAAATAAACCGCATAACGCAAAGGGGATAAATAAAAATTAATCACGCGTTTTACGTCACAGCGTTCTAATAGCGATTGCATAATAAGCACGGCTGAGTGAGATGCGCCAAATACCGCAACCGTGTTATTTTTATGACACGTTGATGCCAAGGCCTCGGGATTTAAAGCAATATCCAGCGGTATTGTTTTTATGTTTGGGTAAGATAAAGTTTTGGGTTCGGCACCTGTTGCCAAAATAATATTTTTCGCCTGAAGGGTTTGAGATTCCAGTTGAAGATGCCAGTGACGGTTATATAATTTTAAGTGCTTTACGTTGTGTTGAATTGCATGCACGGTATGTTTGAGATGCTCTGTAATCCATTGCAAAGGCTCGGCCGCTAAAGCCAAATAACAAGTGTGCTCGGGATTGATATGATTGATTTCAAAATCAGGAGCCGATGCATAGTTAAACGACGCGCAGCGTTCAAAAAATTGGGTAAATAATCCAACGCGTGTGTTACTGGATACATTGCGCCATCGCGTACCAAAATCACCGACATTGAATTCGGGATCAATCCATGCAATTTTTTTAGGATGAATACCTTGGTCGAGCAGCTGGCCTATCGCAGCAATACCTGCGGGACCTGCACCGATAATAGCCCATTCAAAGGTAACGTCGCGCATATTTACTCCTTTAACGTACACAACTTAATATACAACGCATAAGAACTGGCACATATGATATATCATATCAAAAATTTGAAGCTATGTTTGAGTGGATTAAAACTGTACATTTAGTCAATAATCGTGTATAATCCAGCTCAATAATTAATATACACGTTATTTTAAAGCTTATTTAGGAGATAATCATGCCGGTTCCAGCGGATAAAAATGTAACGACCGAGAATAAATCACGTTATGTTCAACATGATACGCCTTTGCACCCGGCTCCACCGCAACAGGTACCTGTTAATAGCCCACTAATCAATAGCTCTCCTACGCGACAACCTGTACCGCAATATGTACCATATGATATAGAAAATCAGCCGAAAATGACCCAAGAAGAAAAATCGAGCCTAGAGAAGCAGGGTGCTTATTGTGAAGTTGCGGAGAAACAGAAAGAGATGATCGCCGCTCTTGAAGATGTGATGAGGATCTTAGATATTCTGGCAAAAACAAACGATACTTATAAAAATATTCAGAAAAATATGTTGGATGCTGCGCAGGAGGCAGGTATACCAATAACAAGGCCTGTTGAACGTCATGATGCACCCACAACACCTACACAATCAGCTTCTGCAATGACAACAACCGCTGGTGTGACGCCGTCTCCATCATCCTCATCATCAAGTCCGATTCAAAATGATGAGCCCACGCTTCGTCCTCAACCTGAAGCACCTTTATCTCCTGAAGAGCATTTAGCTTTATTAAAAGAGCTTAAGATAAAATTAGTTGATCTTAAAACAACGCATCGAGATTCGATACCTGAATCTGTTATTGATGTGCTGAATCAACTTGAAGCTCAAGTAGACCTATCTATTCTGACTGTGGAGCAGGGTATTACGACTCAGACTATTGCGAATAGAAAAGCTACGCAGCAGGAGCTAAAAAACAAATTTACGACTGAACGAGCTGCGGCTACAACAACACCTGGTTTATTTGAGCGTAACACTGGAGATGAAGAGCAAGTAGAGGGAAAGCAACCGCCTGCACGTCGAAGAAGCCAATCTTTCTGTTTCTGATCGATGTTGCGTTTGTTGTTAAAAATATTCAGAAAAATCGGAACATAGGTGGGCTACGACCATAATTTAGCGAATGGAATAGCCCATATGTTTTTTCCGAATGATAAAACATCGTTGCCTTGATATACAACAAATCCTTGATGAAAAGCATCACCAATCTCAAGCTGGAGTGTTTCTATGTGCTGAAAATCACGGAGACTGACTTTGCTTTTAGCTTTGACTTCAATGGCGATTGTTTTTTGATTGGGTCCTTCTAGAATAAAATCAATTTCTTGGCCTGCGGCCGTGCGAAAATGATAAAGATTGGCTGCTGTTTCAGAGAACGTGAGTTGTTTGGTGAGCTCAATGGCGACAAACGTTTCAAGCACTTGGTCAAATAACGTTGTATTTGATGTAGATAGATGTGCGAGCTCCGTATTTAAAAGATAGAGCAATATATTAATATCATGAACATAGAGCTTAGGTGCTTTGATCAGTCGTTTTCCTAGGTTTTTTGACCACGCGGGAATGGAGAGTGTTAAAAAAAGACTTTCTAATAAGGTTCGATATTTTTTGAGCGTGATATGATTGAGGTTGGCATCTCTGGAAAGTCCGGCTTCATTTAAAAGCCCTCCTGTACGTGCGGCAATTAAGCGAAGCAAATCAGGTAAAGCATTTATTTTTTCAATTTCAGCAAGTGCACGAACATCGCGTTGAAGTATGGTATTCATATAACCATTACACCACATGTTGCGCAAAGCATACGTATCGAGTGTGAGTAACTCGGGATACGATGCGCTTATCATCATCTCTAAAAGATTATGATGTGAAAGCTGTTCAAATTCCCAATTGTTTTGAAAGGCATGATCGATAAAATTATAAGGTTTGTTGTGACTGATCTCAGTCGCTGAAAAAGGCAATAAGGTATGAATGGCCATGCGGCCTACCAGTGCATCAGAAAGTTTAGGAAGGGCTAAAACACTTGCCGATCCTGTTAAAAGAAATTGCCCTCGTCCACCCTGGTCTAATGCCCTGTTTTCATCAACTTTTATTTTTAAAGGCCGAAACAGTTCGGGAACCATTTGTATTTCGTCTAAGACAACAGGTTTGTTGAAGCTATTTAGAAAAGCATCTGGATCACGTTGTGCTGACGATTGAAGTTGAAGATCATCAAACGTAAGGTAGTGCAAAGGATGCGATCCGCTCGCAATGCCTTGGGCCAAGGTTGTTTTACCGGATTGCCTTGGGCCTGCAATGTAAGTTACAGGAAAAGCTTTGAGTGATTGATATATTTTTTTTTCAGCAAATCTTAAGAATTTTTTCATAAGGCGGTATAAGATTATATTATAGACGGCTATAAGATTATCTTAGTTCTGTTTTGTTTGATTAGTAAGCTTTGGTAGGCTCGTGGTGATTTTACAGCCCCTCAGTTAAACATCTGAAGGGGCGGTGGCTTTAGCTTTCGCGTGTTCTTGGCTGGGTTCGTTCAGTGGTTGCGCTGGTTTTTCTAAGGCTTCACTCAAGGTAATAAAACGATAGCCGTGTTCACGGTACATACTAATAATATCACCGATAAAATGACTGTTGAGCAAATTAGCATGCAATAATAAAATTTGTTTTACAGGTTTGCCTTTGGCTCGTTTTTCGGCTCGTAGGGTTTGTTTCCACATGTAGGCGAGGTAGCGTCGTTTGAGTTGGGGCAGATACTTAGGGCGTGCACGGTAAGCAACGCGATAAAGTTGTTCGTTAAACTTAAAGTCTTTGGCATCGATGGTCACCGGAGCAATAATATAATCATGATTGGCAAGGTAATTCTGAACCTCGGCTTTGCGTTCACCACGTCCTTCAGCTAGATAAGGGTATCTAAAATATCTAGGATGAGACATCAACGGTACGAGAATTTTATCGGCATGCGCGACATTATCAATGTATTTCTCACTGCTGGTGTGGTTTAAATTTAAGTGTGAAAACGTATGGTTACCGATCGTAAATCCTGCATCATGAAAGGCTTGTAGTAATTCCCACTGTCCTTGTTCGATAGAGCCTGCAATCACAAAACCTGTTGCAGGAACTTGGTTTTCAACCAACGTATCTAAAATCCTCATAAAGCGGTCATGTTCTCGTTTAAGTGCAGCTGCTTTGTAGTTAGCTGAGCCTACAAACGGGAGATCGTCGAGTGTGATGGCTATTTCTCGAATAGGTGCTGATTCGGGTGTTTTTGCCGCAGCTTTTGCTGTAGTTTCTGAGAAGCATGGGTTAAAAAATAGTGAAGACAACAGCACGCAGAGGGCGGTTGATTTGAGTCGTGACATGGTGTGTCCTTAGTAAACTTAAGTTGTATAATAAGAGCGTAGCAGGTATCAAAAAGTTTGCTGCGATATTCTTGCGATATTCTATAGATAGTTATATTTGATTGTAAATTAATAAATCACGACTAATATATATGTAAAATATTAAGTTATTAAATATAAAAATAGCAAAGGCTATAGGCATAGGCATAGGTATAGGCATGGCAAGACAAAATGAGAATGCGGATGACGAGGTCGCGTATAGGGTAAAGGTTCTCAAAGAGACATTAAGAGCATGCAAACCTGTGTTGAATGAACTTAAGAGTAACGCGGATGTATTAAAAGAAACGTTTGTAGATACAGTAACAGAGCTTATTCATCGGGTGGAACAAGCTTATTCTCAGAAAGCAATCTACGGTTTACTAACAACGATGGCCATTGTTTCGACGGTTGTTATTGCATTAGCGCTTGCAGGACCAAGCATGGGAACGTCGTTGCTTTGTCTTTTACCACTAGCCTTGATTGGGGCAGGTTGTGGCATACCTAGTGCTTTAAGAGAACATGCAGCTGCAGAGAACGCAGCAAAACACCAAGTATCTAAAAAAACAATTTCGGGTTATAAGCAAGATTTGCAGAAAGCTTATCAAGACGCGCTGCCAAAAGAAGAGGGGCAGCCTGAAGGCGAGCGCCCAGAGGGAGCTAGTCATGGGAAAAAATAAAGCAGATGAAGATGCTGCTGTTTTACGTGCGATAACTGAGGTTGAAAAAATCATAACTGAGTGCCAAGGCGCGTTGGGTCATGCTCGCGTGGTAGAAAACAGCTTTTGGGATACGGTTAGCCATGTTATTGCCCAGGTACGCTTTGATTTTGATAAAAAAGATATAACAATTGATGAGGCTACCTTGTTTTTGTTTAGAGCGGCCGATATAGCTCATCGCGTAGGTAGCAAAGCAGAAATATGGGCAGAATTATTCATAGTAACCATAACCGTGAATGTCGATGAGACAAGCTCCAAATTGGCGTACAAAAAAGCAAGAGAACACGCAATTATTGGGTTAATAACCACAATAGCTCTTGCTGGTGCAGTGGTTGTTTTATTAGCGCTCGCAGGGCCAAGCATGGGCACCTCGTTGCGTTTTCTTTTACCCTTGGCCCTAAGTGGAGCGGGCTGTGGTATACCTCTTGCACGAGAAGGGCGTCGACTCCATTTAAGAGCAGAAAGTAGTGAGGCAGAAAAGATTGAAGTTGAGATTAATCCTAAACTTTCAGGTTATGCACAACAATTGCATCATGCTTATAAGACAGCACGACCCAAAACTCAGGATGAGTATGGTCCTGAAGGCGGAGACGAGCGCAACAGCTCGCCTAAACTGATTTAATGATTGACGAATCTATCAAAAAATTTTCTGCGATATTTTATAGAAATTTATCTTACGCCGACAGCCTATGACGTGCCTATTCTTGAAAATCTAGATATAACAACTAAGATTAAACATACACGTTGTGTTTATTTGAGCTAGAGAGGTATGACCATGAGCTTTCAGAAAAAAGAAGATAAAGTCTCAAAAGCGTTAAATAAGTTTAAGATGGAATATGACCAATGCAATAACGTGTTTTATACGCTTAGAGATAAGGCGAACGGAGATTCGGAAGCGATAAAGCGTGTCGATACGTTGGCAAAAGCCTTTGGGGAGACAGTGGCTGGTGTCGTGAAGGACGTACAGGAGGCTTATGCTAAGAAAGAACTAACCGAAAATGACGCGATTGAATTATTGGGTGTGGCTCACAAGCTAGCGGTTGCGGTAAATAAGCGCGAGCCCATTGAGCAGAATGTATGGGAAAAAATTGTCACAGATAAGATGGAGTCCAGTACAATAAGAACGAGGACAGCAGAGGAAAGGGCGGAAATCGGTGGGATGAGAGGCGACAATGAGTATGCCAGCGCCAGAAAGAAAGCAATCTTTGGTTTATCGCTAACCACGATGGCGATTGTCGCCACGGTGGTTGTTTCATTAGCACTTGCAGGACCAAGCATGGGCACGTCGTTGCTTTTGTTTTTACCACTTACTCTGGCCGGGGCTGGTTGTGCTATACCCAGTGCATTAAAGGTGCGTGAAATAAAGCTAGAGACAGAGCGAGATATAGCATCTGGGCCGAAAGCTGAAGGGTATGCCCAAAAATTCAAGGACGCTTATCAAGAAGCGTTATCAAAAGACACGCCAAGAAATGAGTCGGGACAGGATGAGGAAGAGGAAGATAGCTTGACTTTATAGTTAAGCTCAAGTTAAGAGAGATTAGGTCAAGCTGTTTGAATATTTATATTATTAGTCTAATATTGTAATAGTAGTGCAATAGTATTGATGGGTACTGGCTGACGGTTGAATGCTTAAGGGAGAATAAAATGAAAGGTTTTAATCTGAAAAAATGTGAGGGTGATGTGAAGTGTTGTACTGGCGTGGTGGGTGTGGTTTTTATTGTGGTTGCAACCATTTTGACCCTGCTTACCATGAACGGTTTAGGCATTTTAGGTATGTTTTTTGTGGGTATTATGTTGTGTCGGCATAATGCAATGAAATGCCCTTGTTGCCATGCACATGCTCATTGCCATACAGAAGCTGATTGCGAAGCTCTGAGCAAGCCTAAAGCGAAGCCTAAGGCTAAACCTAAAGCTAAACCCAAAAAAGAAGTCGAAAAAAAATAGCTTAATTTATTGAGCATGCGCTTGATACTGAGCGGCTTTTTTATCGAAGGCCGCTTTTTTTTGATTAATTTTTTTGATTAGAGCTCTATTGACCCTTGTGTAGAAAAACCTCATGATACGCACGTCTTTTTTTTATCCTATATTTGGAGATTCTGTGGCGCTCAATATGGCCTTTTCGTTGTTGGCGGTATTTATATTAACCTGGGTTTTGACCTGGGGGTTACGCCGTTATGCTTTAGCCAAGCATGTTTTAGATATTCCTAATAGCCGAAGTGCACACACAGAGCCTACACCACGTGGGGGTGGGCTTGGCTTTGTGGTGGCTGTGCTGATTGCGGTGCCTTATTTAGGGTATCTTGGTTTTCTTGTGCCGAGCGGTAGCGTTGCGCTGGTGTGTGCGGGTGTGTTTATTGCGAGCCTTGGGTTTTTAGACGATCACGGACATGTTGGCACGGCGTGGCGGTTATTGGGCCATGCGGTGGCTGCTGCATTAGCACTTTATTGGGTTGGAGGTCTGCCATCGCTTGCGGTGTTGGGTTGGCAGCTTAACCCGAGTGTATTAAGTCAGGGACTCGCGCTTTTTTATTTGGTGTGGTTGTTGAATTTATATAATTTTATGGATGGCATCGATGGGCTCGCCGGCATGGAGGCGTTAAGTGTTTGTGTGGGCATGGCGGGCCTGTATTGGCTTACGGGGAACCCGGGTTTGATGGTCTTGCCTTTGGTTTTGGCTTCAAGTGTGCTCGGGTTTTTATGTTGGAACTTTCCTGTGGCGCGTATTTTTATGGGTGACGCAGGGAGTGGTTTTTTAGGGTTTGTTTTTGGCGTGTTATCGATTCAAGCAGCACATGTGAATCCTGTGTTTTTTTGGAGCTGGTTGATACTTTTAGGTGTGTTTATTGTGGACGCAAGTGTTACGCTGTTTTTGCGTGGCGTGCGCCGTGAAAAGATTTATCAAGCACATGATACGCATGCTTATCAGCATGCATCGCGTCGGTTTGGGCGTCACCAACCGGTCACGCTCGGTGTGTTATTGATGAACGTGGCCTGGCTTTTTCCTATGGCTTTGTGTGTTGGGCTTGGTTATTTGCAAGGTTTTATAGGTTTGCTTATTGCTTATACACCTTTGATAATATTAGCTTTTATATTTAAGGCGGGACGAGCGGTGTGAATAAATCAGACGTGCTTAAGGTTTTCTTAAGCATAATGTAGTACAATTAAGCGAAGTAAGTGAGTTTTTTGTTTTTATTAAGGTCGTTTTGTCTCAAAAATAATAATATCAAGGGCAAAGTGGTCAGTTAGATGAGGGAGATCATCAATATGTTAATTTTAACTCGACGAATCGGTGAGACATTAATCATCGGTGACGATGTCAATATTACCGTTTTAGGCGTTAAAGGAAATCAAGTACGTTTAGGTATTAATGCACCTAAAGATGTTTCAGTTCACCGTGAAGAAATTTATTTACGCATTCAGCAAGAGAAAAACGGTACAAGCAGTGATGGTAGTGAAGAATCTGATAACCAAGAAGATGCTGATGATAACGTAGGTAATGCGTAATCAAAAAGTTTTAAGCTGTTCGTTCTTATCGGCCTAGGACCTCTTCTGGGCCAACGATGTATCTCCAGATGATAATGTATGTGTAACTCCGCGCTCATCGATGAGTTGTAAATGACCCGCGTTATCTACGCCTTGCGCTCGACCTGTGAGTTTTTCATGGTGTCTGGATACCGTTATTCTACGATCAAAAAGATAGTCGAGTTTTTGCCATTGCGCTTGATACGCTTGAAAACCGTGTTCTGAAAAACCCTGAAGGTGTTGATCCAGTTGTGTTATAAGCCGTGCAAGCAGTGGGTTGCGATCAATAGCTTGTTTGGTCATATCGCGTAAGGCACACCAAGGTTTGTCGATGGGTGTGTTTTTTTCTGCGATGGCATTTACGTTTAAGCCAATACCAATAATCACGTCTGTATTACCGTTGCCTTCACCTGTCATTTCAATCAAGATGCCCGCGAGTTTTTTGTGATTCCATAACAAATCATTGGGCCATTTTATGGCAATATCTTGATTAAATTCTTGAATGGCTGCATGCAAGGCAAGGCTCACCACAAGGCTTAAGCCTGATAAGTTGGATGGACAGCCTTCAAAACGCCACGCAAGAGAGCAATAAATATTTTCACCGAAAGGTGAGTGCCAATGTCGTGCAAACCGTCCGCGACCGGTGGTTTGTGTTTCAGAGGCGCATAACGTAAGGCCTGGTTTTAGATCTTGATTTTTTAAAAAACGATTGGTGGAGTCAACCGAGGCCAACACCTGAAGATTCAATGCGTGATTTAACGGCTGTGATATATATTTTCGAATTGCTTGTTCACTGAGTGGAATAAAAGAACGTTTAAGGCGGTAGCCTTGTTTGGGTATGCGCTCTATCTCAAGGCCTAAGGCTTCGAGGCGTTCGATATGTTTCCAAATTGCTGTGCGTGAGATGCCTAGCGCGTCTCCTAAGTGTTGACCGCTATGGCACAGGCCATCAGCGAGTTTATTCACCAGGGTGTGTTGTGTTGGTGTGAATGCTTTCATAAACTTAGTTCGGAGTAGGTGATATCCTGGATACTGGGATGGTGACATAAGGCCGCACAGTAAGCCAGCCTTGGCATAAAGGCCAGAATTTTTGATGTACCTAAATAGACGGGATCATGTACGGTGTTATGTGTACTTGAATAGGTCGGGACGGTCAGGCGTGTGGTGGGGTAAGATAAACCCAGGCCAAGCATTTTGATGAACGCTTCTTTTTGCGCCCAAAAATTGAAAAACACCATGGGCTTTAAGCTCGGATGCATGCGTTTAAGCGTGGCATTTTCCTGGTCTGAGAACACATGACTGCCAATGCCTTCATACGGCCTGTCGGCATATTTTTCTATATCTATACCTAAAGCATGTGTTTTACCAATGGCGAGCAAGCCCTGATTACCGGAGTGACTTAAATTAAACTGAAGCTCGGGATAGTGTGGTAAAAACGGCTTACCGTGTTCAGCATAATCAAACACGAGTTGATCTGCAGGTATATTAAGATAACGCGCAAGAATAAGGCGGAGCATCATACGAGCGCGCGTAAAATGATGTTGATGATGCGGAAAGTGAAAGCGTTCTGCACGTGCTTGTTCTTCGGCATTGAGCAATGCGGCACCTGGGTGTGGCAATGGCGTGTCCAGTGCAAACGACCAGATATCAATGCGCCTGGCGTTCAAGCTGTATGTGTTAGATAAGCTATTTTTATGTTGAATGGGCTTCATTGTGATATAATTGAAAGATTAGCGTTAATTTGGACGCGCCCAGTATAACGCACGAACATGTGCTGACCAAATGAGTATGTATTATGAGCCGACAATTTTTGGATTTTGAACAACCGATTGAAGAGTTAAATCAAAAAATTCAAGCCCTCCGTATGGTGGGTGAAGATAATTCGGTTAATCTAACCGAAGAGATTTCACGACTTGAACTCAAAAAGCTTGAATTAACCAAGCAAATTTTTTCAAAGCTCGAGCCTTGGCAAGTGGTGCAAATGGCAAGACACCCACGTCGTCCGCAGACCAGTGATTATCTTGAAGGCATGTTCACCAATTTCCAAGAATTGCACGGTGATCGCCATGAATCATCAGCCCCTGCCATTATTGCCGGTTTAGCACGCTTTCAAGGCGAGCCGGTGGTGGTGATTGGGCATCAAAAAGGCAAACGCACCAAAGAAAAAGTTCATCGTAATTTTGGTATGGCGCGTCCTGAAGAATACCGGCGTGCGTTGCGTTTGATGCAAATGGCCGAAAAATTTAATTTGCCGGTGATTACATTTATTGATACAGCAGGCGCGTACCCAGGCATTGGTGCCGAAGAGCGAAATCAGTCGGAAGCGATTGCACGTAATTTATTTGAAATGTCAAAACTCAAAACGCCCGTGATTTGCATTGTCACCGGTGAAGCCGGTTCCGGTGGTGCTTTAGCGATAGGTGTAGGCGATCGCGTGATTATGCTGCAATATTCGGTCTATGCGGTGATTTCTCCCGAGGGTTGCGCTTCTATTTTGTGGAAAGATGCGGCGAAGGCTTCTGAAGCAGCGCGCGCTATGGGCGTGACGGCCGAAGATGTCTATAAAAACGGCTTGGTGGATGATTTAATCGAAGAGCCTTTAGGTGGTGCACATCGTAACCCGACTGAAGTCATGACACGACTCGAAGGGGTGATTGCGCATGAGCTCAAAACACTTCGCGCCTTGCCTGTAGAACAGCTCTTAGCTGATCGATATGATAAGTTTATGGCGATCGGGGCTTGTGATTAATTTAAAGCACTTAACGCGCTTTGCTGGCCACACACGCTTATGGATTGGTTTGAGTGGCGGCCTCGATTCTATGGTGCTCTTGCATGCCTTGTCATGTGAACCGGCACTTGCATCCAAACTTCATGCAGTACATGTTCATCACGGTTTAAGCCCGCAAGCAGATGCGTGGCAGGCACATTGTGAAGAAGCGTGTGCCGCACTGAACATCCCGTTAGAAATTCAGCACGTACAGCTCGATAAAAACCAATCAAATCTTGAAGAAGCGGCACGTGATGCGCGCTTTAAAATTTTTGACGCATGTATTCAATCTAACGCGTGTTTAGTGCTGGCACATCATCAAGACGATCAAGCTGAAACACTTTTATTACGCTTGCTTCGCGGTTCAGGCGTCGATGGTTTGGGAGCGATGCAAGTCTATCGACCGTTTGGTCGGGGTTATCTGGCTAGGCCGCTCTTAGATACACGCAAGCACCAGCTTCTAGCTTATGCTAAACAGCATGCCTTGGTTTGGGTGGATGATGAAAGCAATCAAGAACTGAGGTTTTCACGTAATTATCTCCGGCATGAAGTTATGCCGCGATTACAAGAAACATGGCCGCGTGCGATTGAAAGCATGAGCGCATGTGCGTCGCGTTGCCAAGAAGCACAAGCTAATTTAGATGATTTAGCGTATTTAGACTGCCCTGATCTTGCTTTAAAGCAGCCAAAGCTTTCGCTTACGGATTTGCGTGATTTGCCGATAAGGCGCTTAAAGCAGGTGTTACGTGTGTGGTTTAAAAATCAAGATATCAAAGCGCTCTCAGCAGTACAGCTTGAGGTTTTAATCCAAGATGTTGTATTCACAAAACCCGATGCGATGCCGTTGATGCGCCTCGGAAAGCTTGCTATACGCCGTTATCGCGATGTTTTGTATGTGATGCGTGATGGTGAGCAACCTAAAGCCTGTGATTATTTATCAGCATTATCTGCATTGCCTGTGGCTCTACGCATACCCGAAGGCGCGCAGGTTGAAGTGCGTTTTCGTGTGGGTGGAGAAAGGCTTAAGTTGAATGGCCAAACGAAAAGTTTAAAAGCCTTATTTCAAGCTTGGGGCGTTCCGCCTTGGGAGCGTGATAGGATACCGCTTATTTTTATTGATAATACGCTGGCTGCCGTGCTGGACTTTGCAATAGGGGATGATTATCATCAAGTCACCTGTGATGCGTAATTTAATTTGATCTAATAAGGACCTTGTGTTGAAAACCTCTTTTGAACGTCTATTTCAGAACATGACTCGGCCTTGGGTGATGGCTAGCTATATTGTATTAACCGTACTCTCGTTTATGTATTGGGATAGGCCTATTGCAGAGGCTGTGCATGCACAAGATTTCGGGTCAGGAATTATAGTTTTGAAGGCCTTGAGTTGGCTCGGATTATCAAAAGCCTATTTGCTGGGCTTACCTGTGTTAGCGCTTGTTTTGCATTATGTTTTTAAATGCATCAAATTAGCTTATCAAACCTGGTTTGTATGGCTTTGTATATTTATTCCTGATCTGATTGTTGTAGGGCTTAAGTTTATATTTGGACGTGCGCGTCCAGAGTTATTATTTCAAGAGCAGTTGTATGGTTTTCATTGGCTTAAGCACGGGCATGTGTATCACTCGTTTCCTTCGGGGCACACAACAACGATTATGGGTTTAGTGTTTGGCTTGTGTATTATTTTACCGCGTCATCGCGTGTTATTTTTATGCCTAGGTGTTGCCGTAGGTATCTCACGAATTTTATTACTGCAGCATTATGTCAGTGATGTTTTGACAGCTGCTTATCTGGCTTTAATTGAGGTGCGGATTCTGCAGCGTGTATTACAGCGCTACGCGCCAAAATTTATAGAAGAAATTGATGGTTAAATTTTATGAGTAAATTAAACGATATTCCTGTAGTGATTGAAAGTGGTCGTAAATACACAACCGATCATGGTTTTGTCGCGATTAAAGACGGGGTAAAAAACAAAGGGGTGGAACACACACGCCTGCCCAAACCTGCTTGGTTGCGTATTAAAAATAAAACCACGCCGGCTTATGCTGCGGTTAAATCTGAAGTGAATAAGCATAAGCTTGCGACCGTATGCGAAGAGGCCAAGTGCCCGAATATCGCTGAGTGCTGGTCGCATGGTACGGCGACGATTATGTTGATGGGGGCGGTATGCACACGTGCTTGTCGTTTTTGCGCTGTCGATACGGGCAACCCACAAGGCTGGCTTGATAAAGATGAGCCTAAGAATACCGCACGTACCGTTGCGCTCATGGATTTAGATTATGTGGTGCTGACGTCGGTTAATCGTGATGATTTACCGGATGGAGGCGCACGTCATTATGCTGAAGCGGTGCTTGCGATTAAACAAGCCTCACCTAAAACGCGTATTGAAGTACTCACGCCTGATTTTCAAGGTCGACATGATGATGTCGCGGTGTTGCTTGATACGGGCCTTGATGTGTTTGCACAAAACGTTGAGACGGTGGAGCGCTTAACTCATCCGGTACGTGATAACCGTGCAGGCTATTGGCAAACACTCGAGGTCTTAGCCGAGGCTAAAAAACATAATCCCAAAGTATATACAAAAACAAGCTTGATGCTGGGTTTAGGCGAAACCGACGAAGAGATTATAAAAACCATGGATGATCTAATTGCTCATCAGGTTGATATTCTAACCTTGGGGCAATATTTACAGCCTACAAAAAATCATCTACCCGTTGAGCGCTATGTCACGCCTGAAGCATTTGATAGATTTAGAGAAATTGGTTTAGAGAAAGGCTTTTTCGAAGTGGCTTCTGGACCGTTAGTTCGTTCAAGTTATCGTGCGGATAGGGTGTTTAAGCGGGATAATTTGGGGTTGTAAGCTTTACACAGGCATGAGTCTAACTTGATCGCAGTGGCTTCTGCATGTACAATAAGCTCTCGCTATAATTGAGCTGATACAATGAGAATCAAAGATTTAAAAGCAAGGTATAATTATTTCGATTGGTCGTTTCAAATGCATCTCATGCTTTACTTTTCAGGGGTGAAACTTACTGAGCATGAGCAAACTGTAGCATCTACTGCTGCACTCTCGAATAATACAACGTTGTTTCACATGATTATTTGGCTATATACGGTGAGGTTCTCTACGGCACAGCATGTTGATAGGCTGCCTTCCGAACAGTCGTCTAGGATACACCCAGAGTTTTCTCTTCCTGAATCATTAGCAACGAACACGGTAGTTGCAACGATGGTGGATGCGTTTCATCAAGCCGTAAAGAATAAGGAAATTAGTGCTGTTCGTAAAGCAATTACTGATGCCGAATTAATGTGTGATTCGGAAACTATCATAACAAGCATGATTACCGGTTATAACAATACCAACCTTTTGATCGCTGCTGAAACTTCTGCTTGGGATATTGTTCAGTTGCTGGTTGAGACGCTAGCAAATATTTCACAGGAAAGTATGCAAGCTTTGGTTTTGGCATCTAATAATGATGAAGGGTTTTTATTTCCAATGATTGATATCATCATTAAATCAAATCGTTGTGATATGTTACGTTGGCTTCTCGAGTTACTTTCGGACGAGCAAGTAGAAAACATGCTTAAAGCGATTTATAGACGAGGTATGTTACTGGCAAAGCATCAAGGTGATATTTCTATCATGGATGAACTTTCGCACTGGATAGAAAAGAGGTTTATAGATGGTGAGCAGAACGATATGGTTTGGCCATCGATACACGCTCTTTTTCAAGAGGGGGAGTATAATAATCAACAAGTAAAATTTATTTATTCGTTAGCTTGTATAAAAACATCTCTGTGTCTTTCTGATATATTTGTATTCTATGGTTTGACTAATGACATGGTGAATACACTTGATTGTGAGACGAAGATGACTCCTTTGGCACTCGCTATTGTTTCTAATAATGTGCATGCCGTGAATAACATATTATCGATTGGTGGTGATGTTAATCAAACTTTTCAGTACGAGCTAACGTGGGAAAGGGAAACAACACCGTTCATTTATGCATCAAGCGTAGGTTATGCAACGATTGTTCAACGTCTTGTAGAGGCAGGAGCTTCAAGATTCAGAGATAAGATACCTCCGATATATTTGAATACTCTTGGATTTGATAAAGACAAACTCAGTGATAAAGAAAAAGTGGAATATGCCCGGTATATGGATCCTATTTCTCATGAAATTATGACCGATCCGATTACGCTATCAAGCGGCATTACATACGATAGGGCATCTTTGAAGAAATACTTTGAAATACAGCACAATCCAGAAACACGCCCATGCCCTACCACTAAATATCCGGTTTATTTTTTTGAACTTCAAAATAAAACCAACGTTATTATAAGAGATTTAATTCGTGATTTTGTATTAAGGCAGGAAGTTGAATTTAAAGTAAGGTTCACAAAGCAGGTTTGCACGGAAATAAACCAAAGATTTTTTTCGGTGTGTGATGATGAAGAAAAACAACCTGACAGTGACAGCTCACAGTTTTCTCTTGAAGCAGGACGCCGTTGACATCCTCTTCGACCTAAAAGAGACGAGGATGTCAACTCATGCTTTTGAATTAAAGCTAAAGGCCTCTACGATCGCTATTTACGATTAAGTGCGTTCGCATGCTATAATTAAGTTATAAGTAATTTCTGGAGAGAATCATGCCTCAATCCGTAAGACTTCCAAGCGCATTGGTTCAACAAGCGCAAGCTGTGGGTGATGTTATGTCGCGTTCAGGTGCAAGACAAATTGAGCACTGGGCCAAAATAGGTCGCATTGCTGAAGATAATCCTGATCTAACGTATGAGTTTATTAAGGACGCTTTAATTGCAAAGGTAGAATTAGACTCTGGGTTGGTTGAGGACTATAAGTTTGAAGATTAAGCAAACGACTCAGTTTAAAAAAACAATTAAAAAGCTATCAAAACAAACCAAGATCATTGTGGACGGTGAAGTTAAAAAACTTGCTGAGCATCCTTTGTTAGGAGAGCCAAAAAAAGGGGACTTGGATTTTTTGCGTGTACATAAATTTAAAATACATCATCAGCAATATCTGCTTGGTTATTCCTACCAAGAAAAAACGGTCACGTTGACCCTTTTGAAATTGGGCTCACATGAAAATTTCTATAGAGATATGAAAACGTAAAAAAATAATTAACTTGATGAAATCATACTAAAATATCCAAAGTACGTAGCGATAATTTTATAAGGTATCAAAAAAAGAAAGGTAGTTAGGGCATAAAGACGCAAGTTAATTTGCGTGAGTCCAAAGCCATAATTCACCAAGCTAAACGGCGTAGGGGTTAAACGCATCACAGCAACAGACTTCCAGCCGTGGTGATTAATGCGATGACTCAAGCGTTCGAGTGCCGCGCTTTTTTTTGGTGAGAGCCAGTCGGTGCCTAAATGACGGCTGATAAGAAACGCGCCTATGGCACCCAGTGTTGCGCTCATAATGTTAAAAACAGTTCCCCAAACAGGCCCAAAAATGGCGCCACCTGCTAAAACAAACGGTACGGCCGGTAAAAAAAGTAATGTGCTAAAGCTGAACAGCAAAATAAATAAAATAGGTGCTAACCAGCCCAAACCTTGTATCCAAAAAATCATCATGGCAATCTTGGCATGAAACGTCCAAGCCGTGGCAATGAAGGTGATGAGTACAGAGAGTTGGCTGATTTTTTTCATGGTTTATTCACTCGTCATGATTAATGCTTCGTAAACAATCGATTGATTTCATCGTGATTAAATTGAAACTGGTTCTTGCAATATTCACACGTAACTTCAATATAACGATGCGTCTCCAGTACTTCAAGCGCTTCTTTCTCGCCAAGTAGTGTAATGGAGTTAAGCATTTTATCGGCACTACAAGGGCAGTGAAATTTAACCGGATGAGGCTCAAACAGCTGAATGGTTTCTTCACAAAATAAGTTATGCAGCAGCGTATTATTGTCCCAGCTTAAAAGCTCCGCATCTGTGAGCGTGTTGGCCAGCGTTTGGATATGTTGCCATGTGTTTATAATATCTTGATTTTCTTGGTTTGTTTGATTTTCGGTCGGTAATTTTTGAAGCAGTAAGCCGACGGCATGCTGCCTGGTTTTATCATAAGCAAGCCATAAGCGCGTTTCTAATTGCTCGGATTGCATGAAATAATTTTCCAATGACTGTGCAATCGATTGATGGTTAATCGCGACAATGCTTTGATAATTTTGGTTGGTTTGATTATTTTGAATGGTAATCACTAAGTTCCCGTTTTCAAAATCAGCGTGCAGTTGGCTCGGTAGGCTTTCTTCATCCCACTGGGCGGTCGCACGCATACGATATTGATTATCACATTTAGCAACGAGCATCTTGATTGGGCCCGTGCCCTGAAATTGCAGCGTAAGCTGACCATCATATTTTAATATACCTGAGAGTAAGCTTGTTGCACAAAGTGTTTGGCTCAGTAAGTCGCACAGCTCAGGTGGAAAATTGTTTTGCTTAAGAATCACGTCAAGCGTGTTATCCAATCGGATAATTTCACCTCGAACACAGGTATCTTGAAATAGAAATCGTTGTAAGCTATCAGTCATGTGTTGTATACGCCTAATTATGTTGGTTTAAATTAAGATGTTGCTCATAAAGCTTATTAATTTTTTTAGGATCACATCCCCAGTGATATAAGCCTTTGATCAGCTGGTTTAGAAAAAACTGCTTGAAAATACCTCGATCTAAAAACCGAACGGCTGATGTTGTCGCGATTTGGCTTAATAATCGTGGTTTGCAGTAGGATTGTAAATGAAACGAGAGCGCCGTGTCTTCAAAAATAGCAATATCTGGAATAGCGTACGCGTCTAAATACGTTTTTTTTATTATGATGCAATGATCTAAATACACAATATTTTTTTTAAGAATACGCACATGATTTGAATACCACGAAATATATTTTAAAAAGAAGTGCGCATGATCAAATTGATGGGTGAATGCTGCCCAATCAGGTAAGGCAGGATGTGTTTTTAAAAAATCGAGGGCGTCAGGTGAAAGTAGCGATCGCGGGTGATACAGCAAGACATGAGCATGCGTTGCGTGTTGTATGCCGAGATTTAAACGCGCTGCACGTGTTGAGTTTTCTAAAATATGTAGCGCTGCATTGTGCTTGCGCACAAGCGCTTGCGTATTATCGGTGGAACCACCGTCCACACAAATTAATTCAAAACCGGGTTCGTTTTCAAATTGCGTCAAAATTTGCTGTAAATACTGATTTCTCTCTTCGTTAAATAGTGAAACTATGATCGATAGCATCTAAGCAATCCTTGATTTTCCTTCTCCCGCGGGCGGGAGGAGAAGGTGCCCGATAGGGCGGATGAGGGCTGAGGTATCTGAGCTATCCCTTTGGGGCGGTCTCGGGCGGAACGCCTCAAACAACCGCAAGATTACCTTTGTCTTCAAGCCATGATTTTCGATCCGATGCCCGTTTTTTAGCAAGTAACATATCCATGATGGCCATGGCTTCAGGTTCGTTTTCGAGTGTGAGTTGTACGAGGCGTCGAGTATTCGGATCCATCGTTGTTTCACGAAGTTGGGCAGGATTCATCTCACCTAGGCCTTTAAAGCGCTGCACGTTAATTTTAGTGCGACCTTTTTTGCTGAGCAGTTTGATGGTGCTGTCTCTTTCGTCGTTGTCTAAGGCATATTGCACAATATTACCTGCATCAATACGATAAAGAGGAGGCATGGCAACATAGACATGGCCCGCGTTGACCAACGGTTTGAAGTGCCTAAGAAATAAGGCACAAATCAACGTAGCGATGTGAGCACCGTCTGAGTCGGCATCGGCTAAGATGCAAATTTTACCGTAACGTAGCCCACTTAAATCATCAGAGCCTGGGTCGATCCCCATAGCAACCGCAATATCGTGAATTTCTTGCGAGGCAAGGACTTGGGATGAATCCACTTCCCATGAGTTTAGAATTTTACCGCGGAGTGGCAAAATCGCTTGGAAATCTTTGCTGCGTGCTTGTTTTGCAGAGCCACCAGCCGAATCCCCCTCAACCAAAAATAGTTCGGCTTGAGCCAGATCTTGTTGCAAGCAGTCGGCTAACTTTCCTGGGAGAGCAGGGCCTTGCGTTAAACGTTTTCTCGTCACTTGTTTGGATTGACGTAAACGTTTTTGCGCGCGCTCAATTGCAAGTGCAGCAATTTCTTCGCCGGTGCTACGATGTTGGTTGAGCCATAGCGCAAACGCGTCTTTAACCACGTTATTGACGAGTGATGCGACGGTGCGCGAAGTGAGGCGTTCTTTGGTTTGACCTGCAAATTGGGCTTCTTGCATTTTAAGCGACAAAACGTATTGGCAAGGCTCCCATAAATCATCTGCGGTGAGCTTAACGCCTCGAGGAAGTAGATTACGAAGCGTGCAAAAATCAGACATTGCGTCAAATAAGCCTGAACGTAAGCCATTAACGTGTGTACCACCTTGAATGGTGGGAATTAAATTTACATAACTTTCGGTGAGCGGCGTAACAGGGGAGCTTTCCCAAACCAATGCCCATTCTACGATGGTTTCTTTGGATTTAAATTCACCGGTGAACGGCTCGCGAGGAAGATGTGCTTCGCTGTTTAATGTTTGTGATAAATAATCTCTAAGCCCATGTTCAAAACACCAGGTGGTGGTTTCGTTATTAAGGTGATTAATCAGGGTAATGGATAAGCCGGGACATAAAACGGCTTTTGCACGCAACAAATGGCTGAGTGGTTTGATCGCCACACGCGTGGTGTCAAAATAACTTTCGTCAGGCGTAAACCTAATGGTTGTACCTGTATCACGTTTTCTTGCGGTGCCTATTTCTTCGAGCTCAGAGGCTTTGTGACCGTTTTCAAAGCGCATATGATAATGCATGCCTTGGCGTTTAATATTCACATCGAGTTGATGCGACAAGGCATTTACAACTGAGACACCTACACCGTGCAAGCCGCCAGCAAAGGTATAATTTTTACTGGAAAATTTTCCGCCGGCATGCAGTTTGGTCATGATCACTTCAACACCGCTGACGTTAAGTTTGGGGTGCAAATCAACCGGCATACCACGGCCGTTGTCTTCGACTTCGATGGAGCCATCTTCATGCAACGTCACGGTGACTTTATCAGCAAAGCCGGCCAGCACTTCATCGACACTGTTATCGATAATTTCTTGGGCTAAATGATTGGGGCGTGTTGTATCGGTATACATTCCTGGACGACGACGAACGGGGTCGAGTCCGCTTAAGACTTCGATGGCATCAGCTGTGTATTGTTCAGACATAATCAGTGGGTTCCTCTAGGCTATGAGGTGTAGTTTAACATGAGAAATAGGTTGCGTCGTCTGCTTTCTAAGCGTTTTCCAAGTGAATGAATTTGAGGTTAATTGGTTTTTTATGTATAATGTGCAAAAATAAAGCGCAAGAGATGCAGGGGTGATATGTGTTTTTTTATTCATAGCCATGATAGACATAAGCGACATGCACGTAACCGTAAGTATCCATTGTCCTTGAATCATTTTTATCCGATATCTTCGTTTGAATTTAAGCACACAGGACTATACCGTCACGAGATTTTTGATACACGTACGAGTGATTCTTATCTATATGAGGAGTTTTGTGTGATTCGCCTGAAGTGCATCGTGCTATTGGTTTCTATGCCTATATTTTATACGACAAAGATAATTCTAGATGTTATCGATATCATAAGTGCATTATATGATTTGATAGTTCACACAGCTTTCGATACAGCGGTTGAGTCAGAAGAGGCGTGTCGAAATCAAGATGCGTTGTTGCAAGATGGTGTTGATTTAATCAAGCAAATTGCACATCTTATTTTAACACCCGTATATATTGTTTTATTAGAGATGGCCGCGTTGTATGGTCTTGTATCCCCTTATAATGGACGAAAGTTATTCGCCAGCATTGAGCGATTTAACTGCGGTGCTGCTGTAGCAGCTCCGTGTTTTCAGCCTACATGGTTTGGTCATAAAATAAGTGAACCTGAAGCTGAAATTAAACGCGATTTATGTTCTATTTTATCGTTCTAGTTTAAATTCTTTGGGATGCGCAGTCTTCGCGAACATGATGTGTGTTTTGACGCGGAACGGATTGTTCATAATCGGGTTCTGCGTTTAAGAGTTCAGCAATAAAATGTTTAAAACGATGTTTTCCAAAAAGGGTTAAGTGCCTGCTGTCAGCTCTTAAACCATCGACCGCAAATTTCGCGGTGCTTTCTGTAAGGCGATAGCACTCGGCATATGTTTTTTCAGGGTTCCGATGGATTGTGTCACGCAAGGTGGTTAAAAATAAATGCTTGTAGTGTTTCTGCAGTGACTCTGAATGGTTATGTTCGACATCATAAAGTTGTAAAAGCTTATCGAGCTTTGTTTGAAGGTGATCGGGTAGAGGATGTGCAATACGATCCTGACGTTGAGAAAGGTAGCGCCGTAAAGTTGTGATACGTGTTGATGCATGACCTATGTTTTTCTCTAATTGATCTAAAAGATAAGTATTTAACGATTTGATAAGCCTATCAAGTTGTACATATGGCGTATTTTTAGCAAGGGATATTTTTTGACGAAAAACATAAAAATCATGATTAAAGTGATCATGCTTCGAATGGACTGGGGCCATAAGTTGATTTAATTGGTCTTTCAAGCGTTTATTACATACGTCTTGAGGGCTGCGTAGGGGGCTGCGATTACCATGGCTTTCTATATCTTTAAACATGTTATGTTGAAGGCGATAAGTGCTCTTGTTTAGAAAAGTGATAAATTTATTAAGTTGGTTGAGAATAGTCATCACTTCATCTTCATCGGTGAGTTCTTGAATCGAAGCGGTGATTTTTTCAAGGTACGTGCGTAGTGTGTTAATTGGAAGCGTACTCAAATGTTCTTCCCATGCATACAAGCGTTCGGGCATGGTGACATCAATGCTACGCATAAACTCAGGTAATGTTTGAGGAAGTTGAGGAAGGCTAGGATCATAAGGTTCAGGTGTTTTGGGACGTGTGAGTACGGAGTAGGTGTTGATTGCTCCCATTTGATTTAATTCAAAATTAATAAGTGCAAGCTTGACATCCAGGCTTTCTATTTCTTGTGTATTTGGATGATAGGGTCTCTGATGAAGAACATGAAAAAACGCATGGCGTATGCTTGTTAGAATATTTTCTTGGTGATTTTTTATGCAATCAAGTTCAAGAAGTCGTTTGGTTTGTTCTATAAATTGTTTAATTGTATGTGTGGGTAAAGATCTTAATCGGATGGATGGGAGGCTGAGTTGCGTGATGATCTGCTGCAGCGTATCTAACTCTTCATGTGTTGCCTCAATGAACAGACTAAGCTGATTGTCTGGCCCCCAAGGGATGTTCACATGCCTGCATTTTAATGGTTCGTCTTCAGAAAATCTAACCTTTCGAGTGCGTCCAAGCATGGTGACTCTCCCTAAATAGCCTCCTGAAAATTATGCTGTAACTGGAATTTGATTACAAGATAGTTGCCATAACCGCAATTCATCTAGATATTGTCTATGCTTACTATTAGGGAAAACGATAAAAACGAGGCTCAACATGAGCAAAAAAAAGAAAATAGATATTCGAGTAAAACGATATGAAGCGAAACAGAAAAAATTACGTGTAGAGTTTAATCGTTTAGCTGCTGATGAAAATACGACAGTGATGCAACTTGAAGATCTAAATGAGCGTAATACAAGAAATAATTATTTACTAGAACATGCACGAGCTAGACGTCCTTTACCACCCAATATACTTCCGACTATTGATGAAGAAAAGGAAGAGGAAGAACAAGAACAAGAACAAGAGGCTCTGGTTATAGATAGAACCCCACAAGTTAAAGATTTACCGCCACCGCCTAACCGACCACCACCTGCGCCAACTGTGGCCCAACAGAATGAAAGAAAGCGTAAAAACAAAGCAAAAATTGAAAAAAAGGATGAGCCGACTTGCTCCCGAATGACAAGCCAGGCTGCAAAATACATGATCTCTGGTTTTAAAAACGCGCTCCGGAAGCCACAGCAGCCTAAAGGGCTTGATACAGATGAACCCAGATCTGATCCATCGATGAAGAAGGATTAGCGTCGGCTACTCTTTAATCATGACGTACCTCACTTAAGTTCCTTGGCAACATACAGCAGGATGTCATTGTACAAAATACTTGAGTCCGTGTATGATACGGGCGGTTGTTTTTGATATGGAACTGAAATAGTCCTATATAAAAAATATAAATTAAGTCGTGACGAGTAAATACATGCTGCGCATTAGTAAATTAGCGGATTATGGAACAGTGGTGATGGTGTTTTTAGCCGGATGCACAGGGCCAGTGCGCGTGATATTGCCGACATACTTCAATGTTACGTTCGCTTGTATTTCAATCGCCTTAAAAAGGCCGAACCTTACCTGAAAAAAAAGACTGTGCTCTATATAGTGAACAGAATCATCGATAAATTTCCAGGGCGAGATCACGTGTGACGTTAAATTAATCCAAGAATGTGATCTTATATCTCCTTTGTAATAAAAGGATCAATTTAAGATGGACACAACCTCATTAGTTGATTTTTTTTCAGTCATCAAAGACCCACGTCAAGAAAGTAAATTGATCATGAATTAATTGATATTCTCGTATTATGTGTTTTTGGAGTTATTTGTGGTGCTGAGGGTTGGCAAGACATAGAAACAGTAGGACGCGCTCGGCTGAATTGGCTGCAATAGCGGGGTTTGTTAAAAAATGGGGTTCCAGTTGATGATACGATTGCCAGGATTGTCTCGCAGCTTCGCCCAGAAGAATTACAGCACTGTTTTATCAATTGGATGAGCGCTGTGGAGAGAGCAACTGAGGGTAGAGTCGTCGCGATTGATGGCAAAACATTAAGACATTCTTTCGACAAAAAGAAACGTAAAGCAGCCATTCATATGGTAAGTGCCTTTGCGGCCGAAAACGGTGTTGTGCTTGGTCAAAGAAAAACTGTGTTTAAATCAAACGAAATCACAGCCATTCCAGCCCTGCTTGATCTGCTGGACGTAAAGGGTTGTATTGTGACGATAGATGCCATGGGCTGCTAAGAGAAAATTGTAGACAAAATCGTTGCCAAAGAAGCCGATTATGTCTTAGCAGTGAAAGGCAATCAAAAGCAACTTCATGAAGAAATAATCGATTTTTTTGAAGAGGCTCATAAAGGTCATGGTCGTGTAGTCCGAGATAGCCCGAGATTTTTTAACCAGTCCGGAGGGATGTCCCGGAATCTTTCACGAGGTAGTGAGTCTCTTGATGTAGTATCGGAATGGTTGAATAGGAGCGATATATTGATGGGAAAACTACATCTGAAATACGTTATTTTATCAGTTCGTTAGCAGTTGATGCGAAAGTTTTTGCTCATACTGTTAGAAAGCATCGGGCTATTGAAAATCAGCTACATTGGGTGCTGAATGTTTCTTTTAAAGAGGATGAGTCGAGGGTGAGACGTGATAATGCTCCTGAAAATTTTGGGGTATTTAGACACGTGGCCATGAATGCCTTGCGTAAGGAAAAAATCTGTAAAAAAGGCGTGAAAGCTAAACGCTTCAAAGCAACGCTGCAGACTGAGTATGCTCAGAAAGTGATGGATGGTATTTTTTGATCACTCATGCGTTTGCCCTGGATAAATTTCGTATCTTGAAGTGCGATGGGTATAAATGTGTTAACGTACGCTAAGAACGCGGCGTTACTTTTTATCAACGCTCTAATCATGTTAAATAAGGGCTTTTACATGTACATGCTCGGTTCTTCTTTGTTATATATTTTTTCCCGACGCATAGATGCGAAGTATATACTTATTGCACTCAGTATATTTTCTACATCTACATTTGCAGCGCCTAATCTATTTGCAACCAATCCAGCTTCTGAAGAATTCGTGAGTGAACAAATCAGTATAACTGAAACCAAATTACAAGCAGCAATTAGCTCCATTCCCAAAGGTGATACAGGCGCGACCGGAGCTACGGGTGCAACCGGCGCAAGCGGTACCAATGGTACAAACGGGACCGACGGCACCAATGGAACCAACGGAACCGATGGGGCCACAGGTGCGACTGGAGCTGCAGGAACGAATG
>JARGNP010000019.1 GCA_029210265.1 Legionellaceae bacterium | reverse complement strand
AAAGCCCCTTAGGTTTATATAATCTAAGGGGCTTTTTTTTACTTAAATTTTTATATTGATTGGCTCTTCTCATATTTAGGATATACTTAAACATATATTTATAATATAAAGTGCTGCAGTATGAGAATAAAAATAAAAAAATACCTACCTTTTTTTCTGCTCATGGCACTCGCGGCATGTGATCGAGGTCATGAAAATATATATCAAGGTTATGTTGAAGCTAACAATGTTTTTTTGACAGCACCGTTTTCAGGAACGTTAATTAGCTTACCTTTTGGTCGAGGTGCTGACGTTCATCAAGATGATATTGTATTTCAGCTGGATACAAACCCCCAAGCTTTAGAGCTTCAAGCCGAGAGTTTGCTTTTAGAAGAAAGTCGATATGTACTACAAGATCAAGAAAACCCAAGAAGAAAACCTGAGATTGAAGCAGGAAGGGCTAAAATAGCTCAGGTTGAGGCCCGTTTACGCTTAGCTAAATTACGTCAAGAACGTTATAAACATCTTTATCAAAAAAGAGCAGGTAATTTAGATCGGGCGGATGAAGCTCGAGAACGGGTGCTTGAGCTGGAGCAATTAAAAATACAACGTGAGGCTGAGTTAGAGCTTTTAAAATTAGGCGGACGAAAAGATAAGATCGGAGAGAAAAAAACACGTGTTGAATTTCTTTTAGAAAAAATTAAAATCGCAAAATGGCAACTCGCTCAAAAAACAGGCTATGCGACAGGTGATGGTAGTATTTTTGATATTTATTATCGAGAAGGCGAATGGGTTGCAGCAGGAACTCCCGTTCTTTCTTTACTTCTTCCAAAACATGTTTTTATCGAATTTTTCGTGCCAGCAGCTGTCTTACCCAAGATGAAGATGGGCCAAACGGTATATTTTACCTGTGCCGGTTGCTCTTCTAAAAATGAAGCTACAGTTAGCTATATTGCTCGGGAAGCTGAATATGTACCACCCTTGGTTTATAGTCGAGATAATTATGAAAAGCTGGTTTATCGCATTAATGTAAAACCTGTGAAACCAGACATGTTCAAACCAGGGCAGCCCGTGACGATCACGGGATTTAAACATGAAAAATGATGTTATTATTGAGGTAAAAGCCTTACGAAAATCGTTTGGTGATCATATCGCGGTTCGTGATTTAGATTTACACGTGAATCGAGGTGAAGTTTTTGGTTTTTTAGGGCCTAACGGTAGCGGAAAAACCACCACGATTCGTATGTTATGTGGCTTGCTCGTTCCTGATTCGGGTACAGGTACGTGCTTGGGTTATGATATTTTAACCCAGTCGAGAGATATTAAGCAGCACGTGGGTTATATGACACAAAAATATAGCTTTTACACGGACTTAAGCATCGAGGAAAATTTAAATTTTATTGCTGATATCTATGAGGTTGCTCAAAAAAAACATGCGGTGATGCGTGTTATGGAGCAAATGAATTTACGTGGGCGTAGAAAGCAACTGACCGGTGAGCTTTCAGGCGGATGGAAGCAGCGTGTCGCCTTAGCCGCATGCTTGTTGCATGATCCTGCGTTATTGTTATTGGATGAGCCAACGGCGGGTATTGACCCGATAGCTCGTCGTGAATTTTGGGACACCATCCATACTTTGAGCGAACAAGGCGTCACAACGTTGATGTCCACACATTACATGGATGAAGCTGAGCGTTGTACGCGCTTGGCCTATTTGGCGTACGGTGACTTAATGGTCACGGGGACCGTGGCTGATGTGATTGATGCTACAAAATTGAATACATGGGAAGTTCAAGGTGAATTAACCACGCATATACTTCAACAAATAAAGCATATTCAAGGTGTAGATCAAGCGGCTTTGTTTGGTCGTCAGATACATGTTTCAGGACTTGATAAGTTATTAATCGAAGCTGGGCTTGATGAGCTTGCAAAAACAATAGATATAACCTGGAAACGGATTACACCTACACTTGAAGATGCTTTTATTAGTTTGGTTGAGCAGACGCAAGGAGAATTGGGATGAATTTTCTTTGGGGATGTCGACTTAAAGCTGTGATGGCCAAAGAGTTTATACAAATGCGACGGGACAAAGCTACGTTTGGCATGATTGTGGGTATTCCACTGATTCAGCTTATTTTATTTGGGTTTGCCATCAACATGAACCCACGTCATTTGCCCACAGCAATAGTAGGTTCAGATAACAGTACGTATACCCGAAAAATATTGTCAGCTATGGAGCATTCCAGTTATTTTCGTTTTGTTGCTCCGGCTGTCACAGAGCAAGAGGCTGAACACTTATTAAAAACAGCCCAAGTTCAGTTTATTGTTAATATCCCCCCTACGTTTTCAAGAGATTTAGTCCGAGGGCTTCATCCATCGTTACTTTTACAAGCGGATGCGAGCGATCCATCGGCAACATCTGGAGCTGTTAATGTTTTTAAAGAGCTCGCAAACCGAGTATTAAATCCAGATTTTGAAGGCGTTTTAGCTAAACTGAAACCCCAGCTACCACCGTATATTCCTATGGTCCATTCGGTCTATAACCCCCTGGCTATTACGGCTTATAATATTGTTCCAGGATTATTAGGTGTGGTTTTAACCATGACGTTGGTGATTATTACAGCTTTGGCTATTACCCGTGAAGCTGAGCGGGGCACCATGGAGAATTTACTTGCCACGCCACTTAGACCCATTGAAGTGATGGTCGGAAAAATCGTGCCTTATATTTTTGTAGGCTATATGCAGGTTGGTTTAATTTTACTGTTTGCTAAATTTTTATTTCATGTTCCCATGGAAGGCAGCGTGGTTTTATTACTTGTGCTGTGTTTGCCATTTATTGCGGCGAATCTCGCGATGGGGTTAACGTTTTCGACCGTAGCCACGAACCAGCTTCAAGCGGTTCAAGGTGCGATGTTTTTCTTTCTTCCATCTCTTTTGCTATCTGGCTTTATGTTTCCATTTCGGGGTATGCCTGAATGGGCCCAAGCGATTGGAAATATGTTACCATTAACGCATTTTTTGATCATTGTTCGCGGTATCTTACTTAAAGGCAGTGGTTTTTTAGATGTTTGGCGTGAAATAATTCCAATCTTAGTTTTTATGCTTGTCGTGATGTTGATTGGTGTGAAGCGCTATCGCCAGACATTAGATTAGATTAGATTAGATTAAACTAAATTAAGTGGTTAGATGATCAAGACACTTGCAATAGGAAATTATAGATCCCTGCGTAATCTTATTATCCCGTTAGGACAACTGAATGTTGTGACAGGACAAAATGCGAGTGGGAAATCGAATGTGTATCGTGCATTAAGATTATTAG
The DNA here is from genome assembly GCA_029210265.1 of Legionellaceae bacterium. Taxonomy (GTDB): domain Bacteria; phylum Pseudomonadota; class Gammaproteobacteria; order Legionellales; family Legionellaceae; genus JAALKW01. The sequence goes on along the minus strand of JARGNP010000019.1, from coordinate 38,335 downwards.
CGGAGACAGCACAAGGTGGGGTTATTCAGTCTTTGGCGAAAGAAGGCGGTCTGGAATCCACATTTTGGGCTGGTCCAGAAAAAATATCCAAATATGCCTCGCATCGACAAATGCCAGTCCAGGGCGGCCCTAAACAGGAAAATTCACGCTTGCGTTTGGGTTTTTCAAATGATGATTTTGGTTACGCTATTTCATTAGGGTTTCCGCCGCCGTCTACATCAAGGTTTGCTTTAGATCCTGAAATTAAGCAAGAGTGCATTTGGGCCGGCAGTATCTTTCGACCTACAAGTGCGCTTGTTCATCGCGAGGGGCCGGTTATCAAAGTCCGTTCTAATCGATCTTGGGATGTGATGACGCAGTATGCAAGTGCTTTTGATAGCATGTTTAGTCAAATCGCCGATCCGGTAAGAGCGCCTGAAGTGATTAGCTTAAGAGAACAGATTCGAAACTGGCGATTTTATGATCATTTTAGGTCTGATAGGGACGCTCCAGCGAGGCTTCCACAGCTCGCCACACGTACGCCTGTGCTTCATCATGACGGCCGAGATTTAGCGGCTGCTTTACAAACGATTCGAGAAATTGGCGATGAGCAAGCATTAGATCAAGCAATATCAGATGCTTTTTCTGGAGCCAGACTCAATATTCTTGTTCAAGAAAGTGGGCATTTTGCGGTAGAATTACATCAAGAGGGGTTATTAAGGCCGTTAACCGGCTTAGAATTATCGGATGGCACTTTGCGCTATTTGTTGTGGGTCGCTGCTCTTTTGACACCGCGGCCACCGCCATTGATGATTTTAAATGAGCCTGAAACAAGTTTGCATCCTGATTTGTTACCGGCCCTTGGGCGGTTGATTATTTGCGCGGCGAAAAAAACACAAATCTGGGTGGTGTCTCATGCAAATCGTTTGGTTGCGACGCTTGAGCAATCGCCTATATGTAATTCGCTGAGCTTAGAAAAAGAACGTGGAGAAACCTACGTGATTAACCAGGGCATTTTAGATGAACCCGTCTGGCATTGGGCTGATAAATAAAGCAAGTAAGGCAAATATATGCAAGATTTTAAAAACAAACGGGTATTATTGGGTATTTGTGGTGGCATTGCTGCTTACAAAGTTACACAGCTTGTACGTGAGTTAACGCAATTAGGTGCCGAAGTCCAAGTGGTGATGACCGCATCAGCAGAGGCGTTTGTTACACCTATGACACTGCAAGCCTTGAGCGGCCGAGAGGTGCGAACAGCGCTATTTGATACAGCAGCAGAGCAAGCGATGGGGCATATTGAGCTTGCGCGTTGGGCTGATTATTGTGTGATAGCACCAGCAACGGCAAACACAATAGCGAAGCTTGCGCATGGCATAGCGGATGATTTGCTTTCGACACTTGCGCTCGTGCTTAAAATACCGTTGATGATTTGTCCTGCGATGAATCAAAGCATGTGGCACCACCCGGCAACGCAAGAAAATATTAAAAAATTACGTGATCGTGGTGCATTAATCATAGGCCCGGGTGAAGGTATACAAGCCTGTGGTGATGAAGGCTTAGGACGGATGTTTGAAGTGCAATCTATAATCAATGCATTACGTTTGCAGAATACAAGCAATTTATTGTTGGGGCAGCGCGTGGTGATTACGGCGGGCCCAACACGAGAAGCAATTGATCCGGTGCGTTATTTGAGTAATCACAGCTCGGGTAAAATGGGCTATGCGCTGGCGGAGGCTGCGCGTATTGCAGGTGCCGAGGTGATATTAATTACAGGCCCTTCAGCTTTAACACCACCTGAAGGTGTGTTATTAAAACGCGTTAAAACAGCAGCCGAAATGCATCACGCCGTGATGGATGCGCTTAAACCAGGATGTATTTTTATTGGGGCCGCTGCGGTATCTGATTATGCCATTGATGCGCCGTCTAATATTAAAATCAAAAAACAAATGAGCGATAAGTTGGTACTTAACTTAAAGCAAAATCCCGATATTTTAGCAGATGTCGCTGTGAGCAAAAAAGCACGGTTTGTGATGGGCTTTGCAGCAGAAACAAATCATTTAATCACACATGCGCGTGATAAGTTGGTGAAGAAGAAACTGGATTGCATTGTTGCTAATAAGGTTGGTGAGGGCTTGGGCTTTGATGTGGACCAACATGAGGTCACGGTATTAACGCCTACAAAAGAGCATAAGTTATCTAGAAAACATAAAGTACGCTTGGCCGGGGAATTGGTTGCAATTATTGCTGCAAGCTTGCAAAATAGCGGCAAATTAATTCCTGAGTTGACTGATGAGCCATCCTATTCAAGTTAAAATTCTTGATCCCCGTGTGGGGGATAGTATTCCTATGCCTACCTATGCAACGCCTGGTTCTGCTGGGATCGATTTGCGTGTGTGTATTGATGAGCCGTTGCAAATAAAAGCCGGTGAAACGGTTCTTTTACCGACTGGATTGTCGGTATATATTGCCGATCCTGCTTTGGCTGCTGTTATTTTACCGCGCTCAGGGCTTGGGCATAAGCATGGCATTGTACTTGGTAATTTGGTGGGTCTTATTGATTCTGATTATCAGGGCGAACTTAAAATTTCGTGTTGGAATCGTGGGCAAGAGCATTTTACGGTTGAGCCCGGTGATCGCATAGCACAATTAGTATTTATACCTGTTGTACGCGCTGATTTTAAGCTTGTCGAAGCATTTGATGAGACGGATCGTGGTGAAGGTGGTTTTGGAAGTTCAGGGAGAAATTAATCAAATGGATGATTCTATGGTTGCGCCTAAAACATATCAACGTCGTGATATTCCAAGCACGGTTTTTCGAGCATACGATGTACGTGGCGTGATTGGGCAAGAATTGGATGCGGATGCATTCTATATGATAGCGCAAGCCATTGCATATAAATTACACGCGCTTGATCGCACTGGAATTTGTGTTGCTCGAGATGGCCGTTTGAGCAGTCCAGAGCTTACACAAGCGTTAAAACAAGGCTTGCTGGATAGCGGCATCGATGTGTTTGATTTGGGCGAAGTACCAACGCCGGTGATGTATTATGCAACCCAGACATCAGGTATTGATAGTGGCCTGATGGTTACAGGCAGCCATAATCCTGGAGATTATAACGGCATCAAAATGGTGTTGGCAGGTAAAACATTGGTTGCCGAAGATATTCAGGATCTGCATCAGCTTGTACGTGAAGAAAAAATTATTTCAGGCACAGGCCAAGATATGCCGTTAGCTATTCTTGATGCTTATATTCAGCGTATTGTAAGTGATATTAAATTAACACGACCGATGCGTGTTGTGGTTGACTGCGGTAATGGTGTTGCTGGGCCGATGATTCCCAATGTCTTGAGGCAATTAGGTTGTACTGTTATTGAGCTGTATTGTGATGTGGATGGTAGCTTTCCTAATCACCATCCCGATCCAACGGTTGAAGAAAATCTGATTGATTTACAAGCGGCGGTTGCTTCACATCAAGCTGATCTTGGTTTAGCGTTTGATGGCGATGCGGATCGTTTAGGTGTGGTTACGAATCAGGGTGATATTATCTGGCCCGATCGTTTGATGATGTTGTTTGCAAAACAAGTTTTAACCGCCGAACCTGGTGCTACGATTGTGTATGACGTGAAGTGCTCAAGTCATTTAGCATCGGTGATTCAAGCATCGGGTGGTGTTGCGAACATGTGTCCAACCGGCCACTCCATCGTTAAAAGTGTCATGAAAAAAACACAAGCAGCTTTGGCTGGCGAAATGAGCGGGCATATTTTCTTTAAAAACCGGTGGTATGGTTTTGATGATGCGCTTTACAGTGCGGCTCGATTGCTTGAGATTGTGAGTGCGACAGAGCAATCGGTCGGTGAGGTATTTGATGCGATTCCCAATAGCGTAAATACACCTGAGATTAAAATTCCTATTTATGATGCCCAAAAATTTGATTTCATGAAGCGTTTTACAGCGGAAGCTGCGTTTCCTGATGCAGACTTAATTGTGATTGATGGTTTACGTGTTGAGTTTCCACATGGTTGGGGGTTAATCCGAGCTTCAAATACAACGCCATGTCTGGTTGCGCGTTTTGAAGCGGAGAATGCGGTGAGTTTGAATGAAATCCAAGCACTGTTTAAAACACAGTTGCAAGCGATGGATGATGATTTGGTTATTCCGTTTTAGTTGCTTGTTACTCGAGTGTTATTTCGGCTAAGATGGTAAATATCATGAGATAATAACGGTGGCGTTGATGACCGACGAGCATGCAGAACATCATCTTTCAGACGAAACACTGATTCAAACCTTAGAAGCGCAGCGTCAAGCGCTGATGGACGGTGATGAGTTTGATTTTTTATCTCAGATAGAGATCGTTGCTTTACTATGGTGGCAATGTGCTGATTTTCATCTCTATGTGACGCATCCCGTACTGGAGCGCTTTTCACCGCCTAAAATTATTCTGCCTGAAAAGCTAGCTGATTCTAATCAACTTGAATATGTGTATTCGATTACGGATTATGGCGATCAGCTGAGTACTTCGAAAGGTGAAGATTTTTATGCGGCTGGTTTTTCAATGTGTAAATTATATTTTACAATTGAGAAAATGATCGCGGTTTTAGTTCAGCGCATTAAAGACGAAGGTATTGGCGAAGAAGCTGAGGTTCAAGTGGCTTTTGGTGGGCACGAGTTCGCGCAGCGTAAAGCTTTTGAGTCCATTATTAATTTAAAATACAACGTGGTTGTCACTAATTTTGATCCCGGTCCATGGGGTGAGAAATATCTTCAGAACGTTAAACGTATATCGGAACAGGGCTATGGTTATCCAACAGAAACGCCACGCGATACGTATCGTCATCCAACTTCAATAAATTCGACAATGATTGGAGGTTAAAGGGTCAACTTTTTGCAGACAGAGTGCTATACTTCAGGTTGTTTCTCATAAAGAAGGCATGACTTGTGAATCATCAGCGACCAATTGATCTAAATTTTGCTAGTTTGAAGTTTCCCCCTATGGCCATTGTGTCAATTTTGCATCGTATTTCAGGAATCGGTCTTTTTCTGTTATTGCCCTTGATGCTTTATCTTTTAAAATTATCGCTTGCTTCAGCTGCGTCATTTGAGCATCTGCATATGCTTATGGCCACGTGTGCGTGGTATAAGATTGGTATCTTTGCATTTACTGCTGCACTCATTTATCACTTAATTGCGGGCATTAGACATCTGCTTATGGATATGGGGTTGGGCGAATCACTCGTGGCCGCACGTCGAAGTTCGTTGGTGGTGATTGGACTTTCTGTTGTTGGAACTCTTCTTTTTGGAGCATATTTATGGTCAGTAGTGTAACAAGTTTAACCGGGAACGGCCTGAAAGATTGGTTGATTCAGCGGGGAACGGCTATTTATTTGGCTATGTATACAGCCGTGTTTTTTGTTGTCTGGTGTACATCTTCACCATGGACTTACGAGACGTGGACCGTTTTGTTCCAAACACCATGGTTTCAATTAACAACGGCTCTTGCGCTATTTACATTGCTCTTCCATGCTTGGATAGGGCTTTGGACAGTAACAACGGATTATATTAAAAGCACGGGACTGAGACTGGCTGTTCAAGGCGCGGTGATGTTCGTGTTGCTCGGCCAGTTGATTGCGGGCTTCATGATGATTTGGGGACAATAACGATGACTGTGGCACGAAAGACATTTGATGCGGTAATTATTGGAGCGGGTGGTGCGGGCATGCGTGCGGCACTGCAATTGGCAAACTCGGGTTTAAACGTCGCGTTACTATCGAAGGTTTTCCCAACACGTTCACATACGGTTTCGGCGCAGGGCGGTATTACGTCAGCGCTAGGAAATGCAGATGAAGATGATTGGCGTTGGCACATGTACGACACCGTAAAAGGTGCCGATTACATTGGTGACCAAGATTGCATTGAATATTTGTGTAAAGAAGGCCCTCAGGCGGTGTATGAGCTTGAGCATATGGGCTTGCCTTTTTCACGCATGGACAACGGTAAAATTTATCAACGTCCGTTCGGTGGGCAATCGAAAAATTTTGGTGGTGAGCAAGCGGCACGTACGTGCGCTGCAGCCGATCGTACAGGTCATGCATTATTGCATACGCTGTATCAGCAAAATATTAAAGCCAAAACACAAATTTTTAGCGAATGGTTTGCTCTTGATTTAGTACATGATGCTGACGGACGTGTGGTTGGTACCACAGCGTTTTGCCTGGAAACAGGCGAGGTTGTTTTTTTCCAAGCGCGGGTTTGTATTTTAGCTACAGGTGGTGCAGGCCGAATTTATCAATCAACGACGAATGCACATATTAATACCGGTGATGGGTTTGGTATGGCGGCGCGTGCCGGTATACCACTTCAAGACATGGAAATGTGGCAGTTTCATCCAACGGGGATTGCAGGTGCAGGTACGCTCGTAACAGAAGGATGTCGAGGAGAAGGTGGGTACTTAGTTAATAAAGACGGTGAACGTTTTATGGAACGTTATGCACCGCATGTAAAAGACTTGGCTTCACGAGATGTTGTTTCACGATCCATTGCCCTTGAAATTCGGGCTGGAAAAGGCTTTGATCCTGATGGCGTTCCTCACGTTAAATTAAAATTGGATCATTTAGGTGCAGATTTAATTAAATCACGTTTGCCAGGTATTCGTGAATTATCTAAAACCTTTGCGGGTGTTGATCCCATTGTTGATGCGATTCCTGTGGTACCGACCTGTCATTATAGTATGGGGGGGATTCCAACGAATATTCATGCGCAAGTTGTCACCCATCATAAAGGCAAAGATAAAGTTGTTGATGGTTTATATGCTGTCGGTGAATGTGCGTGCGTATCTGTGCATGGCGCCAATCGTTTGGGTGGTAACTCGCTGCTTGATTTGGTGGTATTTGGTCGTGCTGCAGGTATACATATTGAGAAGATGTGGAAGTCTAACGAATTACCTGAATTAGCCGATGTGAGTGATGAAGCTATTGATGCTTCACTCGCGCGTTATACACGTTGGGAAAGTTCGACAACAACGGGTGAGAGTCCAGCCATTATTCGTGATGCGATGCAACGTGTGATGCAAGAAGATTTCGGTGTGTTTCGCACGGGTGAGGTGATGGAGCAAGGTATTTTACGCTTGCAAGCACTGCGTGAGCGTTTGAATGCTGCAAGTTTAATGGATAAAAGTCATGTCTTTAATACCGAACGTGTGGCTGCACTTGAACTTGATAATTTAATGGCAACGGCATGTGCAACAGCGCAATCTGCTTTAGCACGTACAGAAAGCCGTGGTGCTCATAGTCGTGAAGATTACCCTGAGCGTGATGATGCGAACTGGATTAAACATACACTGTATTTTGAGGAAGATAGCCGTATTGATTATCGACCTGTTAATCAGTCACCTAGCTATGTCGAACCACTTGAACCGAAAAAACGTGTTTATTGATATTGATAAGGATACACACTTATGACTGATAGTCGAATAATTAACCTGTCTATATATCGTTATAATCCTGAGACAGATGAAAAGCCATACATGAAAAAATATGAGCTGAGTGTCCCAACAGCGAATGATCCGATGTTATTGACGTTGCTTGAGCGTTTGAAAGCTGAGCAAGACCCAACGTTGTCATTTCGACGCTCCTGTCGAGAAGGCGTGTGTGGTTCAGATGGTATGAATATAAACGGTACCAATGGATTAGCATGCGTGACCTCGTTGTCATCCATGAACAAAACATCGATCGTTGTGCGTCCATTAACGGGCTTTGCTGTGGTACGTGATCTTATTGTAGATATGTCGACTTTTTTTAAGCAATATGAGCGTATTAAACCTTATCTACAAAATGATACAGCACCGCCTGAACAAGAGCGCCTGCAGTCACCTCAAGACCGTGCCAAGCTTGATGGTTTGTATGAGTGCATTATGTGTGGCTGCTGCACAAGCTCATGTCCGTCGTTTTGGTGGAATCCTGATAAATTTGTCGGACCTGCGGGGCTTGTACAGGCACGCAGATTTTTGGCGGATAGTCGAGATACAGCAACCGAAAAACGTTTAGAAGAAATGCAGGATCCGTTCAGTGTTTTCCGTTGCCGCAGTGTTATGAACTGCGCTTCTGTTTGTCCGAAGGGACTTAATCCAACACATGCTATCAGTGAAATTCGAAAGCAAATGTTGGACGACGAAACTTGATGTACCTGTTCGTTGGAGAGCAATATTATGAGTGATAGTTTAAAAAAAGCCTGGGATTCAGCTTATTTATCAGGTGGTAACATGGCCTATATTGATGGGCTGTATGAAGATTATTTAGCCGATCCAGATTCTGTATCGGATGACTGGGCTGCGGTTTTTAAAAACTTGCCGGCTGTTGATGGTGTAGCATCAGACGTTTCTCATCGCGCTTTGCGAGATTATTTTTTAGCTCAAGCAGATCTTCCTAAACAAGCGGTTGTTATGGCGTCATCAGACGGAGGCGATAAACAAGCGCGAGTATCTGAGTTTATTAATGCTTATCGGGCAAACGGTCATCTTATGGCAAATCTTGACCCGCTAAATATGGTGGTTCGAGATGCTCCGCCGAGTCTTGATCTTGCTTATCATGATTTATCTGAAGCAGATCTCAAGCAAACGTTTTTTGCAGGGAAAGGTTTTTCTGACGAGCCTTTTTCTTTAGCTGTGATTCGTGATGCTTTAAAACAAACGTATTGTGGCAGTATTGGTATTGAGTACATGCATATTGCCAATGCCGATGAAGTCACGTGGATTCAGCAGCAAATGGAGTCGGGGCGTGGGCGACGCGTACTGACGGCTGAGAAAAAGAAAGAATTGCTGGATGAACTGATTGCTGCGGATGGATTAGAGCGTTATTTGGGAACACGTTTTGTTGGGCAAAAGCGTTTTTCACTGGAAGGTGGCGACGCTTTAGTTCCCATGATGAAGGAAATTATTCGTGAGGCCGGAAAAAATGAGGTTCGCGAAGTTGTTATTGGTATGGCGCATCGTGGACGTCTTAATGTTCTCGTTAATGTATTAGGTAAAAAACCAGAAGTTTTATTTCAAGAGTTTGAAGGAAAAAATTCACACGGTGAACGTACAGGTGATGTAAAATATCACATGGGCTTTTCTTCAGATTTACCTACGAGCTCTGATCGTGTTGTACATGTGGCTCTTGCGTTTAATCCATCCCATCTTGAGATTATTGGGCCTGTGGTTCAAGGATCGTCGCGATCGCGCTTGCGTCGACGAGGTGATCTTGTTGAGAAACAACAAGTGCTTCCTGTCGTAATTCATGGAGACGCCGCATTTGCAGGTCAAGGCGTTGTGATGGAGACGTTTAATTTTTCTCAAGCTCGAGGATATTCCACGGGTGGAACGGTTCATATTGTGATTAATAACCAAATTGGTTTTACCACAAGTAACCCGCTGGATTCACGCTCAACGCTCTATTGCACTGACGTTGCAAAGATGGTTCAAGCCCCGGTTATTCATGTGAATGGCGATGATCCTGAAGCGGTTATTTTTGCCACACAGATGGCGTTTGATTTTCGAATGAAATTTAAACGTGATGTGGTGTTAGATTTAGTGTGTTATCGACGTCATGGCCATAATGAAGCAGATGAGCCATCTGTAACACAGCCGTTGATGTACAAAGCGATTAAAAAAATTAAACCGATTCGTGCGCTGTACGCTGAAAAATTGATTGCAGAAGGGCTTCTTTCACAATCCAGCGTGAGCGATGCTATGGACGCGTATCGCGATAAATTGGATCGCGGTGAAGGTGTAGTCCAAACCACCCACGAAAATTATGAAGGTAAAATAGCGACGGATTGGACGCCTTATTGGGGTACTGCATGGGATGCTAAAGTTGATACATCCATTTCATTAGAATCCGTTCAAGCAATATCTAAAAAGCTTCAGACTTTGCCGGAAGGCTTTCAGGTGCATCCTGTGGTCAAGCGTTTATTAGCCGAACGAGAGAAAATGGCAAAAGGCGAGATCTCTATCAATTGGGGTTATGCTGAAACCATGGCTTATGCGAGCTTATTAAACGAAGGCTATGGTTTGCGTCTGTCAGGTCAAGATTGTGGTCGAGGTACGTTTGCTCACCGCCATGCTGTTTTACATGATATGGAGACGGGTGAAGCCACGGTTCCTTTAGAGAATTTAGTCGCAGATGAAACAAAACCTGCATTAGTGATTGATTCTGTGCTTTCTGAAGAAGCTGTACTTGCTTTTGAATACGGTTATGCATCGTCTGAACCACAATTTTTAGTGTTATGGGAAGGGCAGTTTGGTGATTTTGCCAACGGTGCTCAGGTTGTGATTGATCAATTTATTAGTTCGGGAGAGCAAAAATGGGGTCGTTTGTGCGGGCTTGTTATGTTGTTACCTCATGGCTACGAAGGTCAAGGTCCGGAGCATTCGTCCGCTCGTTTGGAGCGTTATTTGCAATTGTGCGCGCAACAAAATATTCAAGTATGCATGCCAACCACGCCGTCCCAAATCTTTCATTTGCTGCGTCGTCAGTTAATACGGCCGTTTCGTCGTCCATTGATTATCATGACGCCGAAAAGTTTGCTTAGACATAAATTAGCTGTGTCACCGCTTTCTGATTTGGTTGATGGGAAATTTTATAATGTTATTCCGGAAGTTGATCCAATTAAACCGGATGGTGTTAAGCGCGTGGTGTTATGTTCAGGAAAGGTTTATTATGACCTACTTCAGAAGCGCCGGGAAAATAAACAGCACGATGTGGTTATTATTCGCCTAGAGCAGTTGTATCCATTTCCTAAAGAAGCGCTTCGAGCTGAGCTTGAAAAATATTCTGAAGCAAAACAAGTTGTTTGGTGTCAAGAAGAACCAAAAAATCAGGGTGTTTGGTTTTCGTCGCAGCATAATATGCAAGATTGTTTGTTGGCCGAGCAATCACTTCGTTATGCTGGACGTGGGTTTGCAGCCTCGCCTGCTACAGGAAGTGCGAGTACTCATGCAGAAGAACAACATGCGTTAGTGGAGCAAGCATTAGTAGGATAGTAGCATGATATGTATGATCCTGTTATTTGCTTGTTTTTTTTCGTTGAATTGAATTTTGAATAAAAAAAGGTTGAAATCATGTCGATCGAAGTCAAAGTACCTGTCCTGCCTGAATCAGTGGCGGATGCTACCATTGCAGCTTGGCATAAAAAGCCAGGTGATACGGTAGCTCGTGATGAGAACTTACTTGATCTTGAAACAGATAAAGTGGTACTTGAAGTACCAGCACCTGCCGATGGCGTATTAGAGGCGTGTCTTTTTCAAGTGGGTGATACGGTAGAGTCCGGGCAGCTTCTTGCAAAATTAAAAGCAGGTGGGGCTGCTGTTAAAGCATCTGAAAAAGCACCAGAAAAAGCATCTTTAGATGCGGAACCGTCCACAGGTCCAGCGGTAAGACGCTTGATGGAAGAGCATGACTTAAATCCTGCGGATATTACCGGCTCAGGTAAAGATGGACGAATTACCAAAGCAGATGTTGATGCGTTTATTGCATCATCACGTGGCGCAAGTAAAAACGCAGCACCTGCAACAACATCGGCACCTTTAGCCGCACCTGCCGGTGCGCGTGAAGAACGCCGTGTGCCTATGTCTAGATTGCGGGTACGTATTGCTGAGCGTTTGTTAGAAGCGCAACATAATGCCGCAATGCTAACCACGTTTAACGAAGTGAATTTGAAAGCCGTGATGGACTTGCGTGCCGAGTACAAAACATCGTTTGAGAAAAAGCACGGTGTAAAACTTGGTTTCATGTCGTTCTTTACACGTGCTGTGATTGAATCGCTGAAACGTTTTCCATCGGTGAATGCGTCGATTGATGGTCATGATGTGGTGTATCACGGGTATTATGATGTTGGGATTGCTGTTTCAACCGAGCGTGGTCTCGTTGTTCCGGTTCTTCGCGATGCCGATAATTTAAGTATGGCTGGTATCGAGAAAACCATCGGTGATTTAGCGGGTCGTGCACGAACCGGTAAATTAGGGATGGAAGATATGCAGGGCGGAACATTTACCATCACCAACGGTGGGGTATTTGGTTCACTCTTAGCAACACCTATTTTGAACCCGCCACAAACGGGTATTTTAGGTATGCATAAAATTCAAGATAGACCTGTTGTTGAAAACGGTGAGATTGTGATTCGTCCGATGATGTATTTGGCGTTGTCTTATGATCATCGTTTGATTGATGGACGAGAGTCCGTGCAGTTTTTGGTGAGTGTGAAGGAGTTATTAGAAGATCCTGCACGCTTGTTACTAAATGTTTGATTGAAGTAGAGTATCGACCATGAATTTACATGAATACCAAGCTAAACAATTGTTTGCGCGTTATGATTTACCCGTTCCTCCTGGAAATGTTGCTTACAACGTAGAGGATGCTTTGCAAGTGGCCTCAACCTTATCTACCCCAACATGGGTTGTTAAGGCACAAGTTCATGCAGGTGGACGAGGGAAAGCTGGGGGCGTAAAATTGCTTTCTACCCCAGAAGAATTAACCGCTTTTGCTCAAAAATTATTAGGAACCAACTTGGTCACGTATCAAACTGATGCGGCAGGCCAACCAGTAAATGCATTATTAGTTGAAGAGACCAGCGATATTGCACGTGAATTATACTTGGGGGCTGTGGTTGATCGAGCCACGCGTCGTGTGGTTTTTATGGCGTCGACCGAAGGTGGCGTTGATATTGAAGAAGTAGCAGAAAACACGCCTGAGAAAATCATCAAAGTTGATATGGATCCTATGACAGGTATTATGCCGTATCAATGCCGTGATGTTGGTTTTCGTTTGGGACTGACAGGCCCACAAATCAAGCAATTAACACATATCATGATGACGCTAGGTAAGTTGTTTGTTGAGTGTGATTTGAGTTTGCTCGAAATCAATCCGTTGGTTGTGACAGGCGCGGGTGATTTAATTTGCTTAGATGGTAAAGTCGCATTGGATGAAAATGCATTATATCGTCATCCTGAACTCAAAGGTTTACGTGATGCGAGTCAAGAAGATGAGCGTGAAAACCGGGCGCGTGATTGGGAACTGAATTATATCCCGTTAGATGGCAATATTGGTTGCATGGTTAACGGCGCAGGTCTTGCGATGGCGACGATGGATGTGATTAAACTCCACGGTGGCGATCCAGCCAACTTCTTGGACGTTGGTGGTGGTGCTACGAAAGAACGTGTTTCTGAAGCGTTTAAGATTATTTTGTCGGATGATAACGTACAAGGCGTTTTGGTTAATATTTTTGGTGGAATCGTGCGTTGCGATTTGATTGCCGAAGGTATTTTAGCGGCTGTACAAGAGGTGCAAGTTGATGTGCCTGTTGTGGTTCGTTTAGAAGGTAATCAAGCTGTAGCCGGCGCTGAGATCTTAAATAAAAGCGATCTCAATGTTATTGCTGCAGATGGTTTAACTGATGCTGCCAAAAAAATTGTTGCAGCTACGGCGTAATACCTTACGATACGATCGTTACGATGATATTTTAGAGGCTAGATATGAGTATTTTAGTAGATAAAAACACCAAGGTTATTTGCCAAGGTTTTACAGGTAAACAGGGTACGTTTCACTCTGAGCAAGCGATTGAATACGGTACGAATATGGTCGGTGGTGTTACACCGGGTAAAGGTGGCCAAACACATTTAGGTTTGCCTGTATTTAATACCGTTAGTGAAGCTGTTGAAGCAACCGGTGCAGAGGCAACGGTTATTTATGTTCCGGCTCCTTTTTGTAAAGATTCGATTATTGAAGCCGCTGATGCTGGTATTGAATTAATCGTGTGTATTACTGAAGGCGTGCCAGCATTAGACATGCTCGAAGTTAAAGTCTATTTGGAAAATAACACGAGCAGTCGTTTAGTTGGTCCTAACTGCCCAGGTGTGATTACGCCAGGTGCATGTAAAATGGGTATCATGCCTGGTTCGATTCATCTTCCGGGTAAAGTAGGTATTGTTTCGCGCTCAGGTACACTTACGTATGAAGCCGTGAAGCAAACAACAGATAAAGGTTTTGGCCAAAGCACGTGCGTGGGTATCGGCGGCGATCCTATTCCAGGAACATCGTTTATTGATGCGCTTGCATTGTTTGAGCAAGATCCTCAAACCGAAGCGATTATATTAGTCGGTGAAATTGGTGGAACAGCGGAAGAAGAAGCGGCTGCATTTATCAAGGCAAATATAACAAAACCTGTCGTAGCTTATATTGCAGGTGTAACTGCTCCAGCGGGTAAGCGTATGGGCCATGCGGGTGCGATTATTTCAGGCGGTAAAGGCACAGCGGCTGATAAATTTGCGGCACTTGAAGCTGCAGGTGTTAAAACCGTACGTTCACCGGCTGATTTAGGTGATGCTATTGCTGAGGTAACAGGCTGGTAAGTTAAATGACGCATTCAAAAGCTATCGCGTCTAACCGACGTGAATATGGACAGCTGAGCTTAAACGAACAAGAAGTGGCCGATTCGCCTATGGTGCAGTTTGATCAATGGTTTGATGAGGCTGTTTCAAGTGAAGCGTTGGATCCAACGGCGATGATTTTATCGACGGTGGATGCAACGGGTCGTCCTGATTCTCGTGTGGTATTACTCAAAGGCATTGAAAACAATGCCTTTGTTTTTTATACGAACTATAACAGTATCAAATCGCTACAACTCGAAACACACCCGTATGCGGCGTTAAATTTCTATTGGCCTGGCAAGGTACGTCAAGTACGTATTCGAGGTCCTGTAGCGCGTGTGAGTGATGCTGCGTCAGATGCATACTTTGCTTCTCGCCCGAGAAAAAGCCAATGCAGTGCAATTGCGTCGCACCAAAGTCAAGTCATAACAGAGCCGAATAATTTGGATGTACAGGTTGAAAAACTCATGCAAGCGCATGAAAATAGTGAAATTAAACGACCTGCTCATTGGGGTGGTTTTGCTGTCTCAGTGGATGAAATGGAGTTTTGGCAGGGGCGAGATAGCCGTCTACATGATCGTATTTTATATGTTAAAGACGGTAAATCATGGAAAATATGCCGACTTGCGCCTTAAACTTTTTATATTGTTAAGAAAGTGTAAAAAACAAAAACTTCCCTCATATTTTTAAAATGCTGACATAAACTGGATCTTACACAGGAGAGTAAGCTGTTGGATTGTTTTATCTTCTGAGAAAAATATTGAGAAGGAGTACTCGATTATGAATGAACTAACGGATGTGGTACCTGATGTTAAATTTCGTTTTCATGTGAAATATCCAACGTTAGAAGAGTGCTATGCCTACGGGTATGAGTCAGCACGAGCTGATGTAGCAGAAGACGATAATCCTTATGAAGTAAGCTCTCATAATTATGAGCAATGGAGTGAAGGTTGGTGGGCTGGTTTTTATGAAGATCAACCGCTGTTTAGTTTTGATGCAGAGCATCCAGAAGATAATGCAGCTGTTTTAGCGCCAGCAAATGATCATTCGTTCCATGGTGCATGTGAGAATTATTTGCTTCGAGCATTAGAAATTGCAAGCGTGATTGCTGTGTCAGCTATTCTTGGTTACCAAGTGATTGATTTAGTTGCTTAATATTTAGATATAACTCTACTTGTTTCCTACCGTCTTTATCTCGTGAACACATGACGAGGTGAAGGCAGTAAGGGAAATGATCTGTTGTTTTTACGTCGTATTTGTCTAGAAAAGCTTGCCTTTTGGGAATAAATCGAGCAGTCTATACCCACTTTTTAATTGCTGTATAAACCGTGGATATATGCGTATTACTTCAAATTCAGTTATAGGTCAGAATAGCCCTCAGAAAAAACTTGGTTTTGCATGGTTAATTTGGGGATTAGCGGCCGCATTTTATTTTTCTGATTACATGGCGCGCGTTACGCCGAGCGTTATGCATCGATATTTGCAACTTGATTTTGGTATGAATGAAGCGCAGTTTGGTATTTTGACGGCATCGTTTTATGTGCCTTATGTTTTAATGCAAATTCCTGTGGGCCTGATGGTTGACCGAGTGAGTATTCGTTGGCTTCTGACGTTGATGTCATTACTTACTGCTTTTGGGTGCTGTGTTTTTGGTCTTGCTGATAGTTTAGGCATGGCATCGGTTGGACGAATGCTGATTGGCTTGAGTGCGGCGTTTGCGATGATTTCAGCTTTACGCTTGGCTACCTCATGGTTTCCTCCAAGCATGTTAGGCTTATTAGCGGGTTTAACGCAGGCGCTGGGTATGCTTGGGGCGGCTACTGGTCAAGCTCCGGTTTCTTTTTTAGTTGAGAATATTGGATGGCGTCATAGTATGCTCGTGATTGCTTTTCTTTTTATTTTGTTAGCCGCACTGCTTTATCAATATATTCGTGACAAACCCATGACACAAGCATGTGAGTTTCAGCCTAAGCAGCATGATGCTTTAAGTTTGTTTTCTGGTGTGCGTGTCGTGCTTTCAAGTAAACAAACATGGATCAATGCTTTATACGCAGGATTTCTATTTGGACCAACGGCTGTGATTGGTGAATCTTTGGGAGCTGCCTACTTACAATATGGCCGAGGACTTCATGCGCATGCAGCAGCTTTTTCAATCGGTCTTATTTTTATTGGTTGGAGCATCGGAGGACCTTTGTCCGGTTGGTTGTCGGATAGAATGGGGCGTCGTAAACCTATCATGATTGCTTCAGCTATCTCGGGTTTTATTTTGTCATCGCTGATTATTTTCTACCCCGACCTAGATCAAACAATGCTGTATGTTTTATGTTTTCTATTAGGCTTTACGAATACAGGGGTCGCGATTGCTTATGCGCTTTCAACTGAGTTGCATCAACGTGTGGTAATTGGCACGGCGATTGCTTTTACCAACATGGCATCTATTTTAGTGGGGGCTGTTTTACAGCCGGTTGTTGGTAGATTAGTCGACCATATTGCAGGAGCGCAGGCTTATAATGTCGAGCATATTTTATTGTCAGATTTTCAGTATGGTTTAAAAATATTACCGGCATGCTCGTTAGTTGCTCTTGTCTTAGTGCTGATGTTGAAAGAAACTTATTGTAACCCACTGAAAAGTGAAGCTTAAGGCTTCTCACTAAGGCTTTCTCATGTTCTAATGGTAGGCTGATTATCTTATGCTCCAAACGTGTGTGTTTTTGAGCATGAAGATAAATACGGAGAGAGAAATGAAACGAATTATAGGTGTGTTGGTTTTATTATTGGTGATTGTTCTTAGCGGCTATTTTATTACGGGCCTCGTGACCGAAAATACCTTAAAAAAGAACGTGAGTACGTTTAACCAAGCTAACCTCCTCTCTGTTGAGTTAACCGAATATCATCGTGGCTTACTGAAGTCGGAAGCTGAATTATCTTGGCGGATGCAAACACCTGAAAAAATCATTCATCAAGAAGATGGGCGCTCGCTCGTGGTTCCGCCGAAAAGTTATATTTTTGATATGCCATTTACGATTTACCATGGCCCAATTATTTTTGAGCATGGACATATCCACTTGGGTTTAGGCATGGCCCACGGCGAGCTTTCTTTACCTGAAACTTACCTTAACGAATTTGATAAAACATTTGCATCAAACTCAACACAACCTCATTTAATGCTTAATGCGTTTGTTACTTATTTAAATAAAACTCAGCTTGAAGTTGATGTTCCGGCATTTAAGTTATTATCCAAAGACGATCAAAATCATGTTGAATGGTTGGGCATGAATAGCTCGTTTGTGTTTTCTCCTAAACGTGCACGCATGCAAGGTGATGTTGCCGTTGATGGCTTGCACCTCATGGGGGAGCAGCTACAACTAATTTTTGAAAAATTAACCAGTTCTTATGATATGTATCGAGCCGAAAATGGGCTTTACTTAGGAGATGCTCGTGTTCACCTTCCTATACTTCAACTTTCAAATAAAGATAACGGAACACTTAAAATAAAGCAGCTTGATGTGTCTTCAAATAGTGAGGTTGATCGGGAGCTTTTTGCCTCACAGCTGCACGTTTCGTTTGAGACGTTAATCATGCATGATAAAACATACGGTCCTGCTGAACTAGATATGTCGACTCAAAATTTAGATGAAGAGGTTTTAGCTAATTTAAATAATCAAGCGCATCAATTACAACAGGCTGGAGTTAATCGGTCTCAAGCGCAGCAAGCTCTTTTATCTTTGTTGCCAGATGTTCCTAAGTTATTAAGTCAAGGCGCTGTTTTTGAGATGAGTAAGCTTAAAATCAAGTTACCTGATGGATTAATGGACGCATCGTTACGTATTGCTTTTCCTGAGACTGAAGCAGATGCACCTCTTCAAATACTTCCAAACGTCGAAGGTGCAGGACAACTAAAAATGCCTGCAGCCTTTGTGAAATCATTGTTTGTGCGCTCATATAAACAAAAATTACTGATGGCATCAATTAATGCCGACTCACCCGTTACTGAAAAACCGGATGAAGCATATACAGCACCGGTTAACCTAGATCAACAAGCAATCCATCAAGCAGATCAGAAGTTGGCTGACTTGATTCGAGCAGGGGCCTTTCAGGCCAAAGAGCGTGATTATGTATTGGATCTAAAGCTCTCTGCTGGGCGTTTGTTGGTGAATGGGCATCCATTTAATTCGGGGATGCTGAATTTTTAAAATCCTGTGGGTCGTTCATGACGTCGTATGATTTTGATGTATGTTGTTCGAACCGTCGATGATTGACAATTAATTATCTTTGAAAAGAAAACGAAGGAGTTACATAGCATGACAAGTATTACAAATGAAAACAAAGAGATCTCTGTCTCTCTGGCTTCAAGTGTTACCCAATCAGTTCAGCAGTATTTTTCTGAGTTGAGAGGCGAAGATCCTGTTGATTTATATCAGTTTGTTTTGGAAGAAGTAGAAACACCTTTATTTCGTGCTGTTATGGAGCATTGCAAATACAACCAATCACGTGCTGCTCTTATGCTTGGTATTAGCCGAGGAACATTACGAACAAAACTTCGTCGTTATTTTGATGATAAATACGTTGGAACACGCGATTAAGCTATTACAAATTGCTGTTCAAAAAAAAGAGCTTCGATTTGAAGCTCTTTTTTTATTTAAATTAAATTTATTAATTAGCTTAACTACTCATTAAACATCGAACTTACAGATTCTTCGATATTTACGCGTTTTATGGCTTGAGCAAGCATCGTTGCAAGGCTTACAACTCTAATTTTACTGCAAGCTATTGTGGCCGCTGAACCTGCAATGGTGTCTGTGACAACAATTTCATCCAGTGACGAGTTATTGATGTTGTCGATAGCAGCGCCCGATAAAACAGGGTGGGTGATATAGGCTGTTACACTTTTAGCGCCTGATTTTTTAAGTTCTGCAGCTGCAGAACAGAGTGTTCCTGCTGTATCAACGATGTCATCGATAATAATACAATTGCGGCCGGATGGATCGCCAATCAAATGCATCACTTCGGATTTATTGGGTCCGCTTCGTCGTTTATCAATAATGCAAAGCTCAGCATCATTTAACTTCTTAGCGATGGCTCGTGCTCGCACAACACCACCTACATCCGGCGAAACAACCATGATATCACTGAGCTGCTGGGCTTTAATATCAGAGATTAATACAGGTGTGGTGTATAAGTTATCCACGGGAATATAAAAGAATCCTTGGATTTGATCTGCATGTAAATCTACCGTAAGAATACGAGATATACCGACGGTTTCAAGCATATCAGCAACAATTTTAGCGGTGATTGCAACGCGTGCTGAGCGAACACGTCTGTCTTGTCTTGCATAGCCAAAATAAGGAATGACAGCCGTAATACGACCAGCAGACGAACGCCTAAGCGCATCCGCCATGGTAAGCAGCTCCATGAGATGATCGTTGGCTGGTGCTGAGGTCGATTGAATAATAAAAACGTCTTTTCCTCGCACGTTCTCAAGAATTTCTACCATGGTTTCACCATCACTGAATGTACTGATGGTTGCTTTTCCAAGGGGAATATTTAAGTGTGAAGAAACATTATGAGCAAGATCGGGTGTGGCATTACCAGTAAAAATCATCATGTTAGACATGTGAAGCGCCTTCAGGTTTAGTACATAAGAAGAGAGTGGCTGGGGTGCTAGGATTCGAACCTAGGTATGCAGAGATCAAAACCCTGTGCCTTAACCACTTGGCGACACCCCAATTATATCGTTGTTCATTCCCTGAACTTGCATTGCAACGTGACGCTGCAAATTTTTCGGTATTTTGACGGTATATCAGGCGCTTGTCAATGGGTTTTCCAACGTTTTATGATAATTTTTAAGTTTCCTTTTGAGCTTTGCACATAAATTTTAGAAGGAAGACTAATATCTTCGTTGTTTGTGTAATTTAAATACTTAACTGCGTATCCATCTTGTTTTAAATAACTCAAACGCTTAGTTTGATTATATTGCTCATACTGAGCTGATTGGACCGTACCTGGTGCGGGTAAACCTCTAATCCAATAATACAAATTTTTAATGGGTATACGAATACCTGTTTGTTGATACATTAACTCATCAGCGTTATATGATTTTGTGCGCTTCTGAGCATCTTGATAGGTCACAACCCCCCCTTTTTTCTCAATTAACATGCTACCCCCGCCAAGGGGGCCAAAAAGACGAATTTGATAATTATTTGGGCCGTTTTGTTTCCAGTTAATTGATGCTGTCCAGGCTTCGGTTTTATTTTTCGCAGCAATCGCACCGTTGATGGTCCAAGACGATATCTGCTTAGCCGTACGTGTTTTGAGCGTCTTAGATGCTTGAGGGGGCTCATGAGATATTAACGCTGCATCGGGCGTTTCTGGTGGCGCACAGCCGGTTAATAAAACCAAACTAACTGTTATTAGCTTTTTCCAATTTATCATGCGGGCAGGCCGTGTATAGATAGTTACTTTCTACTAACAATACGCTAGACTTTGTTTAGGTTCAATCCATCTCAACAATCATCAATAATCATGACAAAAGCTATCTATCCAGGAACGTTCGACCCGATTACCAACGGCCATGTTGATTTAATCACGCGAGCTGCAAAGCTTTTTCCAAGCTTGGTGATTGCGGTCGCAAACAGTCAGCCGAAACATCCTTTTTTTTCACTTGAAAAACGAATTGCATGCGTCCAACGCGCTGTCGAGCATTTGCCCGGTGTCCGTGTCTTAGGTTTTAGTCAGCTGCTCATCGATTTTGTTCGGGAACAAGATGCTCAAGTGATTATTCGTGGGCTACGTGCTGCATCCGATTTTGAATATGAATTTCAATTGGCTGGCATGAATAGAAAACTTGATAAACAGATAGAAACGCTCTTTTTGACTCCAGCAGAGGAGTGCATGTTTATCTCATCAACGCTCGTACGTGAAATTTCTGCGTTGGGTGGTGACGTGTCGCAGTTTGTACCACCCGCTGTGATTGATGCACTCAAGGTATCAAACTAGGGCTTATCATCGCCGGCAAGTTTTTTGATGCTTTTGCGTGTGAGTTCAATCAGCTCTTCTTTGTTATCTAAACTAAACTGAGAGGCATCAATGGGTTCACCAATATGAACTTCGCCGGTTTGGTTTAAATAAAAATCGTAGGTTTTAGCTGGAATAATATCAAAAGCGCCACGCACGCCGATCGGTATGATCGTGGCTTTGGTTTGAATTGCGGTAATAAACCCGCCTTTTTTAAACGGACCCACACGTCCATCCATAGCACGTGTACCTTCGGGGGCAATCCACATCACAATCCCGCTTTCTAATAATCCGTGTATGTATTCAAGATCTTGAATTGCCTGGCGTCGATTTTTTCGATCGACAAATGGGAATTCGGATGCACGCATGCCGCGCCCCATAATAGGGTATCGAGACATTTCTTTTTTAGCGAGCATACGCAGCGAGGTTTTGGGAAAAGCATGGTACGTGAGTGGAATATCAAAAAGGCTGCTGTGATTGCACATAATAATCGTAGGTTGGCCCGGTTTAGGATGTACGTTTTTAGGGTTATGCACCGAGCAAGATATATTCCAAAGACTCAGTGTTTGTTTGGCCCATAATTGCATGCGTGCATCAACCCAAGCACGTGTTGTTTTACCGAAATAACTACGCAATACCGCGCGCGAACAGGTGGCGAAAATGTAGTAGAGCGAGGCAAAAGCAACCCACAAGGTACGAAAAAGACCGGCTTTATTTTTATGTGCAGATGATTTAATTTTTGTCATGATCGATAATACGTCCTTTAGATGTTGATGTGGATGATGTTTTAGTTTGATTTTTTGTCGGTATAATATTGGCTGATCTTAAATAATTTATAAGTAAGTTTGCACCCCATAAAATTGCGCCGATTAAAATTCCCCAAATCAGTACGTAGGAAAATACGATAAAAATTCCAACGCCTAAAGCTATGGATATACCGACAAGTATAAATGGAGGGAGCTGCTGTAAGAACTGTTTGATTGAAGGAGGCATAAATTTACTCTAATAAAGAGACTGAATTTAGAATTATCCTCCAGAATTGATCTGGATGCAAAGAAAGCGTGTATAATGTATGTTTTATGTAATATTGTAATATGTTGGAATATGACATGGGAGAGTCAGGATGTTTGGTCTTTTAAACTTGTCGTTGTGGGGATATATTTTAGCGGCATTGATTGTCACACAAATCACGATTGCTGGCGTGACAATATATTTACATCGATGCCAGGCGCACCGCGCGTTAACCTTGCATCCTATTGTAAGTCATTTTTTTCGTTTTTGGTTATGGCTAACCACTGGTATGGTGACCTCGGAGTGGGTTGCTATTCATCGTAAACATCACGCAGCAACGGAGAAAGAAGGGGATCCGCATAGCCCGGTAGTTATGGGCATTAAAAAAGTGCTGTGGGAAGGCGTTGATTTGTATCGCGCGGCTTCAAAAGATAAAGTGCTTGTAGAAAAATATTCGCACGGGGCACCGGATGACTGGCTTGAGCGAAATGTATATAAACGATTTTGCGGAACAGGCATTGTTATTTTATTTTTTATTGATGCCTTGTTATTTGGTATTCCAGGCATAAGCATTTGGGCGCTTCAAATGCTTTGGATTCCATTTTGGGCGGCCGGTGTGATTAACGGTATTGGGCATTATTGGGGCTATCGTAGTTTTGAGACCGAAGATGCATCGACCAATATCATGCCTTGGGCTTTTTGGATTGGTGGTGAAGAGTTACATAATAACCATCATACGTTTGCTTCGTCTGCCAAGTTTTCGATAAAATGGTGGGAATTTGATATCGGCTGGTTTTATATTCGTTGCTTATCGTTTTTAGGTTTAGCGAAAGTAAAAAAATTACCGCCTCGTTTGGCACGTAATAAGCACAAACTTCAGGTTGATTTAGAAACGGTTCGCGCGGTTGTTGGTAATCGATTTCAAGTGATGTCGCACTATTACCAACGTGTTGTTCGTCCGAGCTTAAAACATGAAAAACGTCAACGCATAATGAATAAAGATGATAAAGCATTGCTTCAACGTGCGGGTATATTACTCCGTCGGCGTGAAGGCTTGCTTTCGCCGCGATCAACCTCTCGATTAGAAGCATTACTTGAGCGTTACGAACGGCTTCGAATGGTGTATGCTTACCGACAGTCGTTACAAGATATTTGGTTAAAAACAGCCAGCTCGCAAAAAGAATTAATCGAAGCTTTGCAAGCGTGGTGTCGACAGGCGGAAGAATCAGGTGTAGATGTGTTACGTCAGTTTTCCGAGCAAATTAAGAGTTACGTACCACGAACTGCAATGGCGTAATTAATTTTATTGAATGAATATTGAATATTGAACAAGGAAATTTATTTATGACAAACTGGAGTGTCATGCTCAACGTCTTTTTATTAGCAGGCGTTGTATTCGCCATTGTTCGCATGATTCAAATGAAGCGTAGAGCCTCGGCACCCAGGCCTCGCCGTTTTGAGCCAGCATTGACCCCAGGTGCTACCCCTGAGTTTTCTGATGACATCATTGCTGTTCGAAAAATTGAGTCTGAACCCGTGGCTCAACCAGAATTTGTTTCAGAAATAACTGCTGAAATTCAACCTATAGAAAATATACAAGAAAAATCTAAATCACCTACGTTATTGGTTGTTTTTCTTTTAGCGAAAGAACAACGCAAGCTCATGGGGTATGAACTTCTTCAAACTATTCTTGCTACCGGTTTGCGTTTTGGGGAGGGACAATTATTCCATCGACATCAGTTTGCTAATGGACAAGGACCTGTTATTTGTAGCCTTGCAACGGCAACTGCGGACGGTACGTTTGATTTACAAAACATGGGTGCTTTTAGTGTTCATGGTTTGTGTATGTTTATGGAGACATCGGATAACGCCAATATCGATTTAGAACGCTTTTCAATTATGATGGACACTGCCAAACAACTCAGTGAAGGCTTAGATACGCATTTGCTGGATGATGAGCGCAACCCATGGTCTGAGGCAAGTCTTGCACGCTATCATGGTATATTACATGTGACAGAAGATGAAGCGTTGCCGTTGGTTTAGTTTCTAAAAACTTAAGCTTTAACACTTGTGTGTATTAAACAGGATCATTGTGGTAAAATAAGGTCTTGTTTTTTCTTTGGTTGTATTGTTTATGCCTATGTTTTTTGAAAGTAATACACAAGAAAGCTTTGATATTGCACAGATTGCCTTGAGGCACACGCAGGAAGTCGTGCGGTTTTCCAGTAATCAAGAATGCAACATGGACGGTGAATTACAGCGTCAATGTGAACAGCGATTAAATCAAATGCGTTTAATACCTATTGAAGCAGATGAGTATTCTTCGGAATGGATTACTGAAATTGCCGAGCTTGCAAAAACTCACAGCGTTGGGAATTGCTGTGAGAAAAGCTGTGTGGCTTTTAATTTTTTAAACACTCATCCTTCGTTATCTCAGGTCAATATTGAATTATTTAACAATCCATTCTCAGATCATTTTTTTGTTGTCGTAGGACGGCACGAAGACACGCCAGTTCATGACCCATCTCAATGGAATAAAGATGCAGTGATATGTGACCCTTGGGGTGAGTCTTCCTGCTATAAGATTAGCAGCGTTCCTTTTGATCGTCTTGAGCAAAATAAATTTGAAGCCATGGATGATTTGCGGTACCTAAATAAAGTTGAAACAAAAGCACTTGTTTTACATCAATTTATTATCGGGGATAATGATGATTTAGAGCGTCAGGAATGTTTGGTCTTACGTGCTCGTTCTTATCAGGGAGTATTTCATTCATATAACCATCACGTTCCTATGTGTTATGAAGCGTGGGATTATCCCGACGAAGAATTAGGATCAGAACTTAGTCTTCGTCGCAGTTAGTTACAGGTATGTGTTTACGGAGACCACCAGGCTTCCTCGTCTCGAGGAGGCCGTGCCAAAAGCGATTGAGCTGCTTGTTCGGCGCTTATATTTCCTTGAAGTAAGCCATCAACGGCTTGGCAAATAGGCAGATCTAACTTATATGTTTTTGCAAGCGCGCATACTTGCGCTGCATTATATTTTCCTTCAACGACTTGGCCTATCGATTGCTCTGCATCTAGAATTTCTTGTCCTTGACCGAGTAGCAGCCCAAAGCGACGATTTCTGGATTGATTATCTGTGCAGGTAAGCACTAAATCACCTAAGCCAGCAAGTCCCATAAAGGTGTCGGGGGAGGCGCCGAGTGCCATACCTAAACGACCCATTTCAGCGAGTCCGCGTGTGATGAGCGCCGCTTTTGCGTTGGCGCCATATTTGAGACCGTCACTGATACCGCAAGCAATCGCTAACACATTTTTAACCGCGCCGGCACATTGCACACCAATCAAATCATGGCTTAAATAAACACGTAAATTACTATGGTGTAGTGCATCACGAAGCTTGTGCATGTACTCGGATTCATTGCCAGCAATCACCAAGGCCGTAGGTAGGCCGCTGGCGACTTCTTTGGCAAACGACGGGCCTGAGATGGCAGCCATCGGAAACGTATCTTGCCAGCGCTCGGAGATGAGCTGACTTAGGCAGGCATATTCTTTGGGATCAATGCCTTTGGTGAGCCAGGCGAGGCCTGAAAGTTTGTCTGGCAATTGAGTAAGTAAATCAGCAAAAGCATGTGATGGCACCGCGATAATAATATCATCTGCTTGTTGAATGCATACATCAAGACTGGGTTCAGGAATAAGTGTCTCTGGGAATTGTATTCCTGGTAAGTAACGTTGATTTTCGCGTAAATCAACCATACTTTTAACATGGTCTGGGCTACGTCCCCATAACAACACACGCTGACCACTTTGTGCTAAGTGAATGGCAACAGCGGTACCCCAAGAGCCCGCACCCAAAATAGCCAGCGTTGTATTTGTCATAATTTAGTGTGTTGTCTCTTCATTGGCAGGTTGATTTGCTTCCTGCTGTTGTTGCATGTAGATGGCGTCAAAATTAATTGGAGCCAACACCAATTGTGGGAAGCTTCCACGCACTACTTCGGCTGTAATTGCTTCACGTGCATAAGGGAAAAGAATGCTCGGGCAAAAACTTCCTAAAAGATGATCTAACTGAGGGGCTTCTGCACCTGTGATCGTAAAGATACCGGCTTGCTGAACTTCGATAAGAAACGCCGTTTTATCTTTGTTTTTTACAGTCGCTGTTACGGTTAAAGCAACTTCATAAGCGCCTTGGTCGTCGAGTGCTGTGTGCGCTGTATTCAAATCAAGATTTAATTCCGGCGTCCATTCTTCTTGAAAAATAGCCGGCGTATTGGTTGTTTCAAACGAAAGATTTTTTACATAAACCCGTTGAATCACAAATTGTGTGTCGGGACTGCCTTGTGCTGCATTTTCTGTGTTGTTTGCATTGTCCATGATATCTATTTTTCCTATTGATTAATCAAAAATATAAAAAATTTTGTATGTGTTTATTTCTTACCTTTTGCCAATGGCAAATTTGCAGTTTTCCAGGCGGTGATACCACCGGCTAAAAGCATGACGTTCGTGAATCCTTGTTTACGTAATTTAACGGCAAGGGCTGAAGATTGCAAACCACGAGAACAAACAAGAATCAGTGGTTTCTCTTTGTATTTCTCGAGCTTTCCTAACGGTTCACCGGGAAGATTTTTTGATCCAACCACATGACCTGTTTGAAACGCGGTGGCTTCACGTGTATCAATCACGATAGCGTCTTGATGATTGATGGCATCAATGGCTTCAGCAGTTGAAAGTGCTTGAGGGCCATTTTTCTTCGTAACATGTTCGTTGATGAGAAGCAGGCTTAATACAGCCATGAGTGCGAGCCATAATTCCCAGTGATGCAGCACAAATTCTTGAAGTTGGTTTGCCATAAGTTACCTAAATTACCTAAAAATTAAATCTATGGGTCGGATTATCCAGCGATTATAAGCATAAGGCAAGTCAGAATTGCTTTTCAGTCGGTGCGAAAGAGCGCATAATAGCAGTTTTGAGATCACGACGTACGTATAACCATGAAATCTATTGTTGAGCAGTTAATTAATCAAGCCCTTGAACAGCTAAAAATCAATGCTGTTATCCCCGCCGATCTTCAGGTTTTTGTTAAAGTAGAACCTACAAAAGATACGAAACACGGCGATTTTGCTACAAATATTGCTTTGATGCTAGCCAAGCCATCCAAACAAGCCCCCCAGGTTTTAGCTGCAAAACTTATTGAAGCCTTGCCCGAACACGAATTATTAAAGCGCGTGGAAGTCGCAGGACCAGGCTTTATTAATTTCTTTATGGAAGAGGCGAATCGCGCATCGCTGATTTTAAAGCGCGTATTTGAACAAGCAGAATTATATGGTTCAAACACAAAGAATCATGCTGAGCGTGTTTTGCTCGAATATGTATCTGCAAACCCGACCGGGCCTTTGCATGTCGGGCATGGTCGAAGTGCTGCGTTTGGAGCGAGTCTTGCTAATTTATTAGAAACTGCAGGCTTTGCTGTTACGCGTGAGTATTATGTCAACGACGCGGGTCGTCAAATGGATATTCTCGCTGTGAGCGTATGGCTCCGTTATTTAGCCTGTGCCGGCGAATCAATTATTTTTCCTGCAAACGCATATAAAGGCGATTATGTGAGCGATATTGCTGCGGCATTATATGCTGGGCACAACGATGCTTATCGCGCGGCTTGGTCTGATATAAGCTCTAATTTACCCCTGGATGAGCCGGACGGTGGTGATAAAGAAAAGTATATCGACGCACTGATTCAGTATGCAAAACAGCACTTAGGTGATGCCGGCTTCTTAGTTTTTCATCAGACAGCACTTAACTCTGTACTCGATGATATTAAGCAAGATTTGGGTGAGTTTGGTGTCAATTATGACCAATGGTTCTCTGAGCGAAGTTTGTTGGATTCAGGGGCAATAGATGAAGGCGTGGATGCATTAAAAAACGCAGGTTATACGTTCATACATGAAGGTGCTGTTTGGTTTAAATCCACTGAGTTTGGTGACGAAAAAGATCGGGTGCTTGTTCGTGCCAACGGTCAGCCGACGTATTTTGCATCAGATGTTGCGTATCACTGGGATAAATATAGACGTGGGTTTGATCGCGTAATTGACCTTTTTGGCGCCGATCATCATGGGTATATACCACGATTAAAAGCTGCGGTTAAAGCACTGGGGCATGATGATGAAGCGTTGCGCGTGTGCTTGGTTCAATTTGCTATTTTGTACCGTCAAGGCGAACGTGTACAAATGTCGACGCGAAGCGGATCGTTTGTCACCTTGCGTGAATTGCGCAGCGAAGTCGGGACAGACGCAGCACGATTTTTCTATGTGATGCGTAAACCTGAACAACACATGGATTTTGATTTAGATTTAGCTAAGTCCGAATCGCGTGATAATCCGGTTTATTATATTCAATACGCACATGCACGTATTAGCAGCGTATTTCGTCAGTTAGACGCGCGCGATATGGCGTGGGATAAAAAAACAGGTCTGGAAAACCTAAATTTATTAACCGAAAAACATGAATCAGCCTTGATTACGCAAGTCGGGCGTTACCCCGATGCGATTAATACTGCCGCTCAAGCTTGCGAACCGCACCAAATAGCCTATTATTTAAGAGAGTTGGCGAATGCACTGCATGCTTATTACAATGCCGTGCCTTTATTGTGTGAGGACAAAGCCCTGCGATGTGCGCGTTTGAGCTTGCTGTCTGCCGTGCGCCAGGTATTACGTAATGGGCTAGCCTTGCTTGGTGTTTCTTACCCTGAGAGCATGTGATGGCAAATTATCCAAATAGAAAAAAAGCGGTTTCTTCACGACGCGTATTAACTCAATCCAAAACCTATGCGGCTAAATTAATAGTCCTTGGTTTTGTGTTGGGCTATATTTTCTCTTGGTTTTTTAGCCCCGTACTTGTTACAAACTGGTTCAAAACACATTTTGGGCAATCCTCTGTTGTTAAAAACTCAGATGTAGATATCGCTGCGTTGCCCAAGCCTAAATTTGAGTTTTATACGTTATTGACGCAAGAAAAATCTCAACCATCTAAGCAAGCACCGCCTCCGGCTGCGAAGACGCAACCTTTGGTTGCTGCACCTGTTATAGCGAAAACAGTAGAAATAAATAAACATCAAAAGCCTTATGTTTTGCAGCTTGCGTCTTTTCAGCGACGTGAAGATGCAGAGCAGATGCTCGCGGGACTTGTGATGCGAGGATTTGAGGCAAACATTAAAACCATCACACAACAAGGTGCTGCATGGCATCGTGTGGTGATGGGGCCTTTTTCTTCAAAAATTCAAGCAGAAAAAGCCCAGGGTGCCATCGCTCAGAGCGAGCGTATTTCAGGCATTATTCGAAGAATGGAGTCGTAATTTTTTAGCTTAACCATAAGCTAAGCATGACGTAGGATGTACTGATCTTGATTTATACTTATTCTGTACCTGACATGGGTGCTTGTTGTGTTGAAGGGGTTAAGAACGCTTTCAAAAACGATGAGTTATTGGGTGATTGTGATGTTTTAATCTCTGACCTTAGACACACCGTAATACTCGATACCGATAAATTACGTAGGAATTGTGATGTTCATGCACGCGTATTTAATATGCTGGATGAAATAGGCTTTGTTTCGAAGCTTCTTGATGATGTATCTGAATTTGAGCCTGAAGAAGATGAGCCTGAATCTGAATCTGAATCTGAACTTGCATCTGAGGCTGAAGAAGATGCGCCTGAAGTCACAGCGTGGCCCCATAAGTATAAAGGCGCATTAGGACTAGTGTCTGGTTTTTTCTTATTATTATTACCGTTATTTATCACCAGTATGCCTTGGGTTTTGACCGTTATGCTTGCGTCAGCGAGCCTTGGTCTAACGGTCGCGTTAGGCTGGTCCTTTTATCGTCATGCATACCTTGGTTTATGGAAAGGCAACTGGACGATGGATACACTTTTTTCTATCAGTACAGGGACGATTTTACTGGTTTCTGTTGCGGCACTTTTTGTTCCTGGTTTGCCAATGATGTTTGAAGCAGGTTTATTAATTTTTGGTTTTCGACATGCGGGCCTTGCGATTGAAGAAGCGTTTAAAGCAAATTTGTCTACAACAACACGACTTCAAGACGATACGGCATTACCTTCAGACGTGAGATGCGAGAACGGTAGCACTGTTTCACGTAATGAGATTAAAAAAGATGATGTTTTTCATGTGTTCCCCGGTAAAATTTTACCCGTGGACGGTGAATTTGTGTCGGGAGCAGGTTTTACGTCGAATAAATATAAGCAAGGATCCGAGCGTTTAACGGCTTTGGTTTGTCATGAAAAACTTGATGCAGGCACAAAGCTCATGTCTGTCTCAGATGGGGACTCGCTTTTATTTAAAGCAAGTGCTCCGGCACGCCATTCTTTTTTGGCTCAAGAAGATGCACGGATCCTTAAGGCTAAGATCAAACGAGCCCAAGAAAATCCGCCTCCAAAACCTAATACAACAGCATATATGCTCCAATTTTTTATTCCTGCTGTGGTCGCTGTTGCCTTACTTTCGGGTATGATTGTTGGTGTGTATTTTTCTTCATGGGTGCTTGCTTTGCAGTGCGTTTCGTCGGTTTTAGTTGCCGCCTGTCCGTGTACGTTTGGATTGATTACTCCGCTTGTGATTCAAGTAGGTATTAATCAATTTAAAAAAGATGATAAGAAAGACGATGTATCTTTTCGAGTTCCTGAGCATCTAGAAGCCGCTGCGGCTGTTGATTGTGTCGTGTTTGATTTAAACGGCACACTCACGGAAGGTGAGCCTAAAGTTCAAGATTATACGAATGAAGAAATACTAGCCCTCATGGCTAGGCTCGAAGAAGGTGAGTCACATGCAATGGCCGGCGCAATTCGAGAAGCCTATACGGGGGAGCGTGTCGAAGGTCAGCGTAAGGTGATATCACGTGAACGAACGGGTATTTGTGTCAAACTAGATGATGTGGAATATGTGCTTGGAAATCAAAGCATGATGAAGCAAGCGAGTATTGCAGTTGAGGCACCTGAGGTTGGTTCGCGTGAAAATGTCATTTACTTGGCTACAAATGGCGTTGTTATGGGGCATGTTGTTTTAGAAGATAAACTGCGTAGCAAAGCCGGTGTTGTGGCTCGATCGTTGCAAGACGCGGGTAAAAATATACGACTATGTACAGGATCAGATAAAGATACAGCGTATCGTTACGCGAGAGCGCTTAATATTGATGTGGAGCATGTTTCTTATGATTGTGCGCCAGATAGAGAGAGTGGGTATGAATTTAAATTGATATCCTCATTAGAGGGTGATCTGAAGAATTTAAAAGAAGGGGTTGTTTATTTAAGTGACAGTCCTAAAGCATATTTTGTGAAAGACATGAGCGAGTCCGTATTTTTACCCGAAGATATGGATTTAACAAACTTAGAGGAGAAACTAAAAGATACTCAGTTTAAAATACAAATTTTAGATGTTACAACAAAAGCAGGTCATACCCGAGATAAATCAAAACAAGGCTATGTTCAAGAGTTACAAGAGCAAGGGTATACGGTGGCCATGGTTGGGGATTATGCAAATGATGCCAGCGCGGTTGCCTCGAGTGATTTTGGTCTGGCTATCGCGCACGTAGGAGGCCATGTGAAGGCTCAAGAGGCTGCATCTGCGGTGATCCATGATGATAGCTTACTCTCGGTGCTCAATGTGTTTAAAACGGCTGAGCGAACGGTTGAACACATTAATCAAAATCTAGCGTTTAATTTGCTTTATAACGTCGTTGCGGTTTTGGCCCCTATGGGGGTGTTATTTGGGACAGGAATAATGATGAGCCCCGCGGTTGGGGCTGCGCTCATGATGCTTCAGACACTCTTGATTTTTGCAAATGTATACCGCTTTATTCTAGAAGACGCGCCTGAAATTTTTCCTCAATCTCAACCTAATCAGCCTAACTTAGGTGCGCGTCATGGTAATACTGATGTTGTTAGCGTTAGCAATGGCGTGAGGTTTGCTCACACGCACGGTTATGGCTTGAACTCCAAAGTTGCTTTGGATGGAGCTGATGACACGCAAAGCAACCGTCTCGATGAGCTTGAAAGCGCTCGACTCGACTAAATTTGTAACATGTTGGCAGAGTGCGTCGTAATCAAGCGTATTTTCGATTGCATCGTTGGCTTGTTCGAGTTTTTCTGAGCTCAGGGGGATATCAATATCAAGCAATAAAACTTGGTCAATGCTTTGCTCCCAGGCATGCACGCCTATGCGGGTGGTTGTACGTAGGGCTTCGATGCGTAATAAGTTCATGGTTTTTTTTCTAGAAGAATTTGTGTGGGAGCATAGCAGGGGAGTTCAATCGAATAAAGGTAACTCAGATAACTTAGCCATTTTAAGAGAAATTTCGGTCAATAGGAATAAACTCGTTATCATCGTCTGAATCACTGTCTATCGGTGTATTTGGACGTGTGGACGGTGTGTCTGGACGTATAGTTTTAGGCGTATCGCCTAAAGGCTTGGTGCTCATATCAATAGTTTTGTTGTTATCAATACCATCTTCTTTTATTTTACTGAGCGCAGTTTTAAGCGCATGTTGTTTGTGCGGAGATAAATATTGATTTAAATCTTTTGTTTGTTTGTCTGTAGGATTTAATTTTTGAAGATCAAGCGCTTTAAATAAGACTTTTCTGTGCTCATACGAGGGCAATTGTTCCATCATATGACAAACATCATCAACCGATGTGATTTTATCTAATATTGTTTGTTGAGCAAGCATGGTTCCTAATGCTTTTGTTGTTGTAAATTGAGCAATATTTGCAAGGTCTTGTACGTTCTTAATTAAGCTTGGAAGGGCTGATTGATAGGCTTTGAAAATATTTTTTCGTTCTTTCCCGGAGCTCACATATAATTTAAAAGCCAATTGTTCGGCGGTTTCTGCTTGAGCATCAAGCGCTACAGCATGGGCAGGACGCTCAGGTTGTGACGAAGAGAAGGTTTCACTCTCATCTAAAAATTGAGTGAGTCCAGGGTGCGTTAAAGGCGCTTCTTTTAAATATAATTGGGTGGATGCAAGCGCTACTTTAAAACTACCGGAAGGAATCGTATTTTTTAATCCGGATAATTCTTTAAGAACATTATTTTCAAATTGCTTGTAATCATCCAGTGAAGGCTTATCTTTAGTTGTTAAATTTATCAGTAATTGATCAACTTTTTTTAGGTAGTTATCTGAAGTCTCAGTGTATTTTTGAATATTTTTGTCTGAATAAGTTTCTTCGAATCTATCTCCCAGGGCATATTTTATTAAACGCTCAAGCATGCTTGGTTTTTTCTCAAGACTAAATTTCATGATGGCATGTGTTTCAACGATAAAATCACGTACGGCAGCGCCTTTTGGCGAGGTATCCGTGTTGGTTTTTGTTAATTCCTGAGGTATTTCAGCAGCGCTAGCGTATCGACTGTATAGGGCGAGGTTCGCTTCACCTTGCTTAAACGAGGTGTTTTCTTCGTTATGTTTAGTTAGTTTTTCTAATTGACCTCTAATTTTTTTTTTATAGCGCGGTAAAATGGATGTGCGACCAACCGTACCTAAGTGAAATTTTTGCTGTAAAACTTTGGGTATCGCATAGAGTCTTTCTTTATTCGGATCATTTAGTACTCGGTTGAGGGGTCTATCAAAAATATCCTGTTCATTTAAGAAATTCAAACGTTGGTTTATTTGATTGATATCGGTTTCCATGTGGTGGCTTTTAGGTGAGGTATAAATATGTGCCTCGGTTGTGTCATTAAATTTTGGTGTCATTTGTCTGAAATATTTATTTTGGAGTCCAGCTTGAGTTTTTGTATACGTGCCTACGGTAACTTTGTGAAAAGTAAGCCACTAGTTTGACTAGTGAGACTCTCAAGGCTATGCCTTTAGATTTAGTGATGATGGTGCCAAAATTCGCCTGTGGACTTGACGGTTACACAGGAGTAAATAAATGGCACTATCATCGTACGAGAGTTTAAGTCACTCTAAATGGGACTGCAAATACCATATTGTATTTGTTCCGAAATATCGGAAGAAGGTTTTATATGGAAAGATTCGTAAGTATCTTGGCCCGTTGTTTCATGCATTGGCAAGCCAACGTAATTGTAAAATTATAGAAGGGCACATGGTGCAGGATCATGTTCATATGTTGGTTGCGATCCCGCCAAAATATTCGGTTTCAGAGGTTATAGGCTATATCAAAGGTAAGAGCGCGATTTCTGTTGCACGTCAATTTGGTGGGCGTAAAAGAAATTTTAATGGAGAAAAATTCTGGGCTCGAGGTTATGCGGTTTCAACAGTAGGATTTGAAGAAGCAAAAATTAAAGATTACATCCGTAATCAGGAGCAACTTGACGTTCAGGGCAGTCATGAAGAAGGCAATTTTTGAATTAAAAACTGAACTTTAACAATGGCAGCCCTTTGGGCTGCTAACAACCGTCAAGCCACCCGCTTCGCGGGTGCGGTATGACTACGGCGCGTTTTAGATTTTTACACTCAGATAAGTCGGCATTGGTAGCATATTGAGAGTCCGAACGTTCAGCATCCGTTCGGCTGTTGCCAGGTACGGGATCTTCAGCATAGAGCGACATAGGCACCCCTAGATTATCTAGTGTCCTAGCGCAGGCAAAAGTTGTTACGGCGCCACGACTGAAACCATTCAAGCTGATGGATTCAACGTGATGTTTATCCTCTTCAAACGCTGTCTCAGGTTCGATTCGAATGGCATCACCGAACTGTTCTTTTAGTATTTTAAGTGAAAGTTGAGTGGGGCCTGTATCGCTAGACTCAAATGCTTGCCTAACGCCTGCGGCAACAACATCAAGATTAGGACTAATTGAACCCGTGAGTCTTGCTCCACCTATGCGACGATCTTGGCAACCACTAAAATAAACACGCACGACATCGTCATCAAAAGCATCGAAGCGTTCAATATTTTTTTGCTCCTGTTCTGCCGTGCCACCTGTGCCAGCAAAAGAGAAAAATATTTTGGTCATATAAGTACCTTTTATATAATATTGCCATAAAACTTACTAATAGTTTAAATGTAGTTCTTTTTTGGTTGTTTTCAAGAATAAAGTTTTGAGGCCTTGCCGCTTGATTGGTACACTTGAGCATAATTTTTGATAACAAGAAGATAACCATGCTTTCCGACTCTATTTTTTTACGTGCATTGCGACACGAACCTGTATCACGTACGCCTGTGTGGTTTATGCGGCAAGCTGGGCGCTATTTGCCTGAGTACCGCGAAGTACGTGCTAAAGCCGGTGATTTCATGACGCTCTGCCGTACGCCAGCGCTTGCTTCTGAAGTAACACTTCAACCCTTAAGGCGCTTTGATTTAGACGCCGCGATTTTGTTTTCAGATATTTTGACCATTCCTGATGCTATGGGGCTTGGGCTTTCGTTTACTGAGGGCGAAGGCCCCAAGTTTGCGCGGCCTGTGCGTTCGGTGTCTGAAGTTGAAGCTTTGCGCGTTCCAAACACATCTGAATCGCTAGGTTATGTGATGGAAGCTGCGGCACGAATTCGGCAAGATATGCCCGAAGATTTGCCGTTGATTGGATTTTCTGGCAGCCCATGGACACTCGCAAGCTATATGATTGAAGGGCGTGGAAGTCGAGATTTCAAGCAGGTATTAGGCTTTATGTATCAGCATCCTGAAGCTATGCATATGCTTTTAAGCAAACTTACAGAATCTATTATTGATTATTTAAGTGCGCAAGTGGATGCGGGCGTGAATGCTCTCATGGTGTTTGATAGCTGGGGTGGGGTATTAACCACGCCCAATTTTAAAGCATTTTCGTGTGATTATCTTGATCATATTGTGAAGCGACTCAAAGCCTTGCATCCAGAAATACCCATCATACTTTTTACCAAAGGGGGGGGGCAATGGCTGTCTACTTTGGCTGATACAGGATGTGATGCTTTAGGTTTGGATTGGACCTGTGATTTGGCACGGGCACGACGCGAAGTAGGCGATCGCGTGGTTCTACAAGGTAATCTAGACCCAACCGTACTGTTGACCTCACCGGAGTGCATTCGAGCTGAAGTGGCACGTGTGTTGGCCTCGTTTGGTTCGGGCTCAGGCCACATCTTTAATTTGGGGCATGGGATTACCCCTGATGTTCCGCCAGAGCACGTAACAGCCATGGTGGATGCAGTACATGCTTTGAGCCCAGCGTATCATGAGGGCGTTTAGTTAAAACGCGTTATACAGGGGCATGGTTATGCTGGGTTGCGCAAAATCATCGCAACTTGGCATGATTGCTGTGGGTGAAGAGATATCGTATTGCTTGAGACGTGTGTATACAGACTCTGGCCCCTGTGTTTTTTGTTGCCACAGTAAAATATCGGTGACG
Source organism: Legionellaceae bacterium (assembly GCA_029210265.1). Classification (GTDB taxonomy): domain Bacteria; phylum Pseudomonadota; class Gammaproteobacteria; order Legionellales; family Legionellaceae; genus JAALKW01. The sequence goes on along the minus strand of JARGNP010000019.1, from coordinate 1,589 downwards.
GGTTTTAGCTTACCGTCACGTGCGGCTTTAGTATAAAACATACAGGCGTCTTGTGTTCTTTTCTCCATATATTGTTCTGTATCCATAGCTCTATCAGGCATCGTATTTTCAATATAGCCTTCAAGTAATAAACCACAAACTAAATCAGCAAGCGGTGTTTTTCTATTTTCTAATGCCTGAATAAATACGCTCAGTGTGTGCTCATTGATTGTTTCAGAAGGTTGGATGGCTTCCATACAATAAAACGCAGTATGTCCTTGTATTTTAAGCAATAAAGCCACAGCGTCCATAAGTTCTTGCGTGGGATCAATAAGTTGATTACCTTTTTGTCTAAAATAAGGGTGATTAGTTAGTATTTCTTGACGTAATGCAGCAAGGTCAATATTACGGTCGTTTTTAATGTATTGCTCGCTAGGAAGATACTGCCCACGTTTTAATAAAGCACGGATGAGGGTGAGTTGATCTTCAGGAACTGGACTTTTAGGTTGATCCCCACGGACGCACGCAGCGTCCAATATATTTTTATAGGCAAAGGGTTCATCTTTTAATTCAGTGCCTTGCTCTAACAAATATAAGGCATGCTCAAAGTGATGAGCAGATATTGCTGACCGTAGAGGTAGCCAAGTTTTGTGCATAGGTAAATTGACATCCGCTTGTTTATCTTCAACTAGATATTGCAGAATATTAATGTCTTTGGCGTGCTCGGCGGCGATATGTAGCAACGTACCCAATTCGACTGGATGCGATGAGAAACGCTGCACTGAAAAGAGACAGATAGGCGAATCATCTTTCACAAACATGTAATTCACACCATATTTTTCAATAAAAGTATCTATTTCTTGCTTAATCGAAGGTAGGCTGTGTTGAGTAAAGCGTTCTCGCCATAGATTGATATCAGGATTTTGGTGTATCGGCGTGCGAACTGGCTCGAAATAATCTTGAGTAAGCGCGTCGATATGCTCTATATCTACATCTATAGGCGTGTCGTGAGAAAAAAAGGGAGGTATTTCAATGGGTGGAGATAATTTCATGACGTACCTTTTTTAAGTGTTAAAACAAAACAGGATTATACTTTATTTTCGCCTCTGCGTAAATATGCACCACATTCTGTAGTTATTAAAAGAGAAGCTCCCTGGGCTCACTCACCCTGAAATATTTAGATTTAATTGCATAATGCATTTAAACCTACATTCCCGCGATCTCCAGGTCGATTCCATAAATTTGACAAGCAGTTGTACCAAAAAGTGTAATTATTTTACATTTAAGGTCGTCAAGATTTGTAATCAGCGCTTCAGTGCCTGTTTTGATGATTGCTATTCCTTCCATGCACTGAAATAACCATTTTACGGTTGGATTGTTGATAGGCTTGTCCAGTTGATTAGGCAGTGTTTCATTATTGTCTTTTAAATTTTTTCGAACACGGTATTGAGCAAAGTTATAAACTAACAAGCATAGCGTCATAATCATCATTAATGCTTCAATTCTACGCCTGGTTTTGACAAAAAAAGAATCAACCATAAACCAAGGATCCTTTAACCTAAAAAACGCAGTTGAAATCTGAGATAATGTTTAAAGTTGTTGATTTACTT
>JARGNP010000045.1 GCA_029210265.1 Legionellaceae bacterium | reverse complement strand
GAGTATAGCCTTTGGCCTTATCTGAATCACTGGCAAACACGTTAGGTATAAAACGCTCTTCCGTTAATTTCGGTTGATTTAAATACCCCCGGGCTAAACCCGCTCCTGCAACATGAAGCTCGCCCGTTACACCTACAGGCATAACAGCCCCATATTCATCTAAAACATATGCTTTTAAATTATCTATAGGTCGGCCAATAAAAGTAGATAATTGCCCTTGTTCGTATACGTGCGTTGTGGAACAAACGGTGCTTTCGGTAGGTCCATAGGCATTTATTAGTAATCTATCTTTACCCCAACGCTCCATGGTTCGTTGATCGCACGTTTCACCGGCAACAACAATTGTTTGTAAATCCGGTAACTTATTCCAATCCATCATAGATAATAATGCGGGAGGTAAAGTAATGGCCGATATCTTATTTTCAGCTAAATAAGATACGATATCCAAAGGATTTCTAACAATCTCTTCTCGTATTATATGAAGTGTACAACCAAAAATTAAAGCACAAAAAATTTCGCTAACGGAAGCATCAAAAGCAATAGAAAAATAATTTGCAAGAATACTTTTTTGTGACAAATTAAAGATATCATGCTGGGCTTGCACCAAATTAATAGCACCTCGGTGTTCGATCATGACACCTTTCGGCTTGCCAGTCGTGCCTGATGTATAAATAACATAAGCTAAATCTGTACTCTGACCACACGTAGACAACGAAGAGCATGGCTCATATTGATATGGCTTATCATCCAAAAAAATTGATTCAAGTGGTAGCCCAGCAGTAAAAAGCTGACAATCAATAAGACGACGTTCTGTTAACAAAAGTAAGCTACCAGCATCTTCAAGCATATAGTGTAATCGTTCTATTGGGGCAGAGACATCCATCGGAACATAAGCCGCACCTGCCTTTAGAATTCCTAAAATACCAATCACCATCTCAAAAGAACGACTCACACATAATGCAATTAATGTATCGGAGCCTAAGGTGAGCTGGCGCTTACTATAATATTTTTGTATAAAACGAGCTAAACGATTAGCTTCCTCATCAAGTGCTTGATAACTTAATGTTTGCTCTTCGTAAACCAAGGCTATATGTTGTGGGTTTTTTCTTACTTGCGCTTCAAATAAAGCATGAAGTGTACTGGTATGAGGATATGAACGCTCCGTTTTATTCCAATCAAAAACAACCTTTAAATATTCATTTTTTGTTTGTAATAAAAATTTACATGGCTTGAGATCGGAACACCGAACCATTTGGTTTAATATTTCCTGGTAAGAGCAACAAATATTTTTGATAGATTCTGCTCTATACAGGCTGGTCGCGTAATTTATAACCCCTCGTAAAACATCATCGCCTTCATCATGAATAATAATGCTCAAATCATATTTTGCTGCCGTATCATAATGCTCTAAAGCCATAGCTCTGAAAGAAGGTATCTTTTGCTCATAATCTTCGTAGGAACACGTATGTACCACATCAAATAAAATTTGAAATATTGGATGACGAGATGAATCACGATGTTCACCTAAATGATTAACTAATACATCAAAAGGCAACGCTTGGTATTCTTGCACTTCAATTAATTGTTGATGAACCTGATCTAAACAATCTAAAACCGTTGCTTCAGAATCCAATGAAAACTCTAATGCAGCAAGATTAACAAAAAAGCCAATAAGTACGTCAATGCTTGGATAATGCCTATTTGCCATAGGCGAGCCAAGTACAACCCGTTTCTGTCTTGTATGCTTAGCTAATAAAATAAAAAAACCTGTAAGTAAAACCGTATACAACGTATACCCTTGTGCCTGCGCTAAACGCCGCAATTTCAACGATAACTCTTGATCCAATAAAAAAACATAGTTCTCACCTTGATAATCTAAGTCTGGCGGCCTTGGGTAATCTGTTGATAATACTGTTTGCTCATATCCCGTCAGTTTTTCCGTCCAATATGCTAAGTAATCAGCTAAACGCGCTTCCGACAAATAGTTTCGTTGCCATACGGCAAAATCTTTATACTGTATCGCAAGAGATGGTAAAACCTCTTCAACATCTTTACCGTCTTTACCATACTGATAATAGGCTGTTAATTCCTTTAGAAATATATCTTTTGACCAACCATCAAATGCAATATGATGAATATTGAGCATAAGAATATTCCGATTTGTATTCAGCGTATATAACCAAGCTTTTATAGGATAGTCTTGCGTCAAATCAAAGACCGTATGACTGGCTGCATACAATGCTTCGGGCAAATCAACCTCTTGTATACTCAACGCCTTAATCAACAGCGGTTTATCTTGAATGGATTGGTAATAAAATCCTTGTTCGTCTTGAAAAAACAATGTTCGAAGCACTGCATGCCTTTTTACAATTGCTTGTAGAGCAGCCTTTAATGCACATAAATCAATACTTGCATCCATCTCAAATCCAAAAGGAATATGATACGCATCGGCTCCCTGCTCATAACATTCAATAAACCACAACCTCTCCTGGGCAAAAGATAAAGGTGCAACTAAATCAGGTGTTGGCTCTATCTCCATACAATCTGAGCCGACCGTTACCTTACCCAAAAGATCTAAAATAGTTTTATATTTAAAAATATCTGCTACATGAAAGGTTTTTTCTAAAAGATTAGACATACGATGTGCAAGCTGAATCGCCAAAATAGAATGGCCACCCATTCTAAAAAAATTATCCTGTATACCAACACGCCGAACCTTTAACACCTCGGCCCAAAGCAAACATATTTTTTGTTCCAATGCATTCCGAGGTGCAACGTAATTGACTTCTTCTGAGTTAAAATCAGGCTCAGGTAATGCTGCTCGATCAAGCTTTCCATTGATCGTCAGAGGAAAAGCTTCAAGATGAACAAATGCATGTGGAATCATATATTCAGGAAGTGTAAACGATAGGTGTTCAACGAGTTTTTGCTGTGCTATCACAACATTTGAAACATAATAGGCTACTAAATACTGACTGCCTTTTGTTGTTTTCATCAACAACGTACTCTGAATGATACCTGGGAAGTTTAATAATACCGACTCAATTTCCCCAAGCTCTATCCTAAAACCTCTAATCTTGACCTGAAAATCATTACGCCCTAAATACTCTAAGTTCCCATCCGACAACAAGCGAACCAAATCACCGGTTTTATAGATACGTGAACCATCAAGTAAAAATGGATTAGAAATAAATCGCTCTTCGGTGAATTCTGGTTGATTTAAATATCCACGAGCAAGACTTGCACCACCAATATACAGCTCACCGGTCACACCTAAAGGCACTGGATTTAAAGCATCATCTAAAACATAGGTGCAAATATTACCCAGTGGTTTCCCAATGCTTGGCTTCAAGCTGTTTTCCTGGTAAATATACATCGTGGAAAAAGCGGTACCTTCCGTCGGGCCATAACCATCGATCAACAAACGTCCGTTCTTCCACGTTTCTACTGTAGCAACATCAGACGCCTCCCCTCCAATCACTAAGGTGTTAAGATCTGGAAGCATGTCCTTCGATAATACTTTTAACAGTGATGGCGTAAAAAATGCCACACTTATCTTATAAGCTTTTAAATAATCTAAAAGTTGCACGGCGTCATGCCGAATAAATTCCGGAGTAATACAAAGACAACCACCCACATTCAAAATCGTAAAGATCTCAAAAACCGAAGCATCAAACACAAGAGATGCGTACTGAAGCATCACACTGGCCGTCGTTAAATTCAAAAAATCAATTTGATTACACACTAAATTACATAAGCTACGATGCTCAACCATCACACCTTTAGGTTTTCCCGTAGAGCCTGACGTATAAATCACATAAGCTAAATCTTCAGGACCGCTATGAGCACCGAGCGCCTGGTTGCTTTCAGTGTGATATAAGTCATCATCCAA
>JARGNP010000018.1 GCA_029210265.1 Legionellaceae bacterium | reverse complement strand
TATGCTCAACAGGTGATGGATGGTATTTTTTGATCACTCATGCGTTTGCCCTGGTGTGATCTCCGTTTTGTTTTTTTGCTGGAAAAATAGGTGTAGGATGTCTATTATTAAAATAGATATCATCGCCATGATTACAGCAAGGAGCGCAAGATGAAGGTTATAATTAGGAAAAAGATACTGTTCCTTTCAGTGATCATTACTTTTTTTATGATGCTTAATCTTATGTCATTGAGCACTTTACAAAACGAAAACAAAAAACTTCAAACCGTTATTCTTGATTTTAGAAATGTTTCAAGGGATCTTTACGAATTACATCGGTCTATGTTGAATATGGTGAATGCTGATCAGGCCTTTGCCGCCACAGCACAAATACCTTTTTTGCAGCAATTTATTCAGTCATCTGAAGATTTCAAAGCGAATATATACTCACTGAAGCAAAGTTTAATTTCTTTGCCGCTGGCTTATAAAATGCTAGAAGAGGTCGAAAGTACATTTTTGAGATGGCTCAACACGTCTTACCCTGATATTAAGAGCTATAAACACAACACATCGCAAACCGTAGCATCGAACCTTAGTCGTTCACTGGATGAAAGTATTCGTACAAAGGCGATACAACAAATAACAGGGCTTGTGGCGCAGGTAAAAAACATGTGGTACGAACATGTTGTGACGGTTGTGAAAAACGTTAACTCGAAAGCTAGATTTATACAAATCATAAGCATAGGAATCACGGCTGGAATCGTTTTATTATTAATTTTATTTTCTTTTTGGATTACTCGCGGCCTTGTTACTATAACAATGCCGCCAAATGAATCCTGATTTCTGAGTGATGAGGTTTTAGAGTTTTTTGAAGATAACTAAAGCCCATTCACCTTGAATCTGTGTATCTTGATGCACCCAGTCCGGCGCGGTGTAGGCTTGGATTAGCTGCTCGACTTGTGTGGCAAGTACACCAGAAAGCACTAAAACTCCATGGCTGTTTAAGAGCGTTTGAAAGCGAGGTTCGAGTGATAAAAGTGGAGCGAGTAAAATGTTCGCGAGTAATATATCAACCGGCTGAGTAAGCTGTTCAGGTTGGGTTAATCGCAATTTTTCGTTAGAAATTTGATTTTTCTCAGCGTTACTTTGAGTGGCAATTAAAGCTTGGTCATCAAGATCGACCGCATCAACATGGCGTGCACCAAGCTTTAAGGCTGCAAGTGCTAAAATACCCGAGCCACATCCATAATCAATCACGGCTTTGGCTTCAAGGTCAGCGTGAGCTAGCCAGGTGAGGCACAGGGCTGTGGTTGGATGCGTTCCTGTACCAAAGGCAAGGCCTGGGTCCAGCATGAGATTTATTACATCAGCTTCGGGAGGCGTGTGCCATGATGGACAAACCCACAAGCGTTCACCAAATGACTGAGGTTGAACATCATCAAGGCACGTTCGTACCCAGTCTTGCTCGGGAATGTCTTGTAATGTATGCGTGAGATTTGGATATTCGGGCGCAAGCGCTTCCCAGGCCGTTTGTGCTTCAATGGCATCAGCAAAAAGCGCTTGAATAATTGACGTCGGCCAAAGCGGCGTTTCGCCAGGGCCTGGTTCAAGAATGGGATCATCATGTTGATCAACGACCGTTACAGATAAAGCGCCTTGTTCTTCAAGTTGCTCACTGATGATATCAACGTCATGAGACGTGCAGGGTTTTATATGTAATTCAAACACCGTATTTATGATCCCGTATTAATCTTTGAGCAGTTGCTCAAGATAATGAATATTCGTTTGACCTTCGATAAAGCCTTTATCGTTGAGAAGGCGGCGTTGTAAGTCAAGATTGGTTCGAATACCATCAATAATGATTTCATCCAGCGCACCACGCATGCGAGCAAACGCTTCTTCACGTGTTTTACCGTAACTGATGAGTTTGCCTATCATCGAGTCATAGTGCGGTGGCACGGTGTAACTGCTATACAGGTGCGAATCAAAACGAATGCCAGGACCGCCGGGTTGATGCAAGTGTTCAACTTTTCCAGGGGATGGCATAAATGTTTCTGAATCTTCAGCATTAATACGGCACTCGACGGCATGGCCTTTGATTTTAATATCATCTTGTGTGAAGGCAAGCGGTAGGTCGCTTGCGATTCTAATTTGCTCTTTGATGAGATCAACGCCGGTAATTAATTCTGTTACGGGGTGTTCTACTTGAATACGCGTGTTCATTTCGATGAAATAAAAACAACCGTTTTCATACAAAAATTCAAACGTACCGGCACCACGATAGTTCATTTTTTTACACGCGTTGACTACGCAGGCACCCATTTCTTCACGCATCTTGGGGGTAATTCCAGGTGCTGGTGCTTCTTCAATGACTTTTTGATGGCGGCGCTGCATGGAGCAGTCCCGTTCACCTAAATGTATCGCGTCACCTCGACCATCACCTAAGACTTGAAATTCAATATGGCGAGGGTTCTCTAAGAATTTCTCCATGTACACGATGGGGTTATTAAACGCGGCTTTCGCTTCGCTTTGTGTTAATGCGATAGCGTTTAGCAAATTGGATTCGCTATGAACCACACGCATGCCTCGCCCACCACCACCACCGGCGGCTTTGATGATCACGGGGTAGCCAATATCGCGGCCAAATTGTAAATTACGAGCATCATCATCGGTTAAAGGACCATCAGAACCTGGAACGCAAGGAACACCGGCTTCTTTCATGGCTTGAATGGCAGACACTTTATCGCCCATCATACGAATGGTTTCGGCGCGTGGGCCAATAAAACGAAAGCCGCTTTGTTCAACAATTTCGGCAAAATCAGCGTTTTCAGATAAAAAACCATAACCTGGATGAATAGCGACAGCATCGGTAATTTCAGCCGCAGAAATAATAGCAGGAATATTTAAATAGCTTTTTTGTGAGGCTGCAGGGCCAATGCATACAGTTTCGTCTGCGAGACGTACGTGAAGCAAGTCTTTATCGGCATCGGAATGTACGGCAACAGTTTGAACGCCAAGTTCTTTACAGGCGCGCAAAATGCGTAGCGCAATTTCACCGCGGTTGGCGATTACAATTTTACTTAGCATGTGACGAATCCTTTTTATTCGATGATGAAGAGTACATCGCCATATTCAACCGGCTCGCCATTGGCAAATTGAATGGCTTTTATCACGCCCGTGCGATCAGCTTCAATTTCGTTGAACATTTTCATGGCTTCAATAATGCATAACGTATCACCTACAGAAACTGATTGGCCAATGGCAGCAAACGGTGCGCTCTCGGGTGATGATGCGCTGTAAAATGTTCCAACCATCGGGGAGCAAACAGGATGGCCTGCTGGAACTGAAGGTGTTTTAGGTGCCTCTGTTGTTGTTACTGGTGCGCTGATGGGGGCAGGTTCAGCGTGATGATGGACCGGCGAAATAACATGTTGAGTATTTTGTGGGGCACTCGGGCTGAGGTTCCGTGTTAGACGAAGTGATTCTTCACCTTCTTTAATCTCAATTTCTGAGATGCCAGTTTCGTTTAAGAGCTCGATCAGCTTTTTGATTTTACGAATGTCCATGGTTAATAAGTCTCACTGTGTAAATTCATGAATAATAGCATCTAACGCTAATAGATAGCCGTAGGTGCCAAGGCCTGTAATAACACCGCGCGCAATGTCCGAAAAATAGGACGTGTGGCGGAATGATTCTCGTGATAAAGGATTGCTTATATGCACTTCAATAAATGGAATATTAACAGCTAACATTGCGTCACGAAGAGCAATGCTTGTATGTGTAAAGGCTGCTGGGTTTAAAATAACAAAATCTATCGTGTCACGATGAGCTTGATGCATCGCCTCAATAAGTGCAGCTTCAGCCTGATGTTGCTGGCATTCAAGCGTTACATCGTGCGCTTGTGCTTTTGTGATGAGTTGTTTGTTCAGGCCATCTAATGTTTGTGTGCCATAAACCGTAGGCTCGCGTAAACCGAGTAGATTGAGGTTGGGGCCATTAAGAACGAGAATTTTTCGCACAAAAGTACACTTTTTCAGGCAATAAAAACGCATTATGACAGAACAACATGCGCTTGTCTATATATACGAAGATCGCAGCATGTTAGAAGTAGATTAGACCCAAGTTATTGTTTTTCGAAGAGCTTAAACCCGTCATTATCTATGTTTCTTAATCATGACGGGTTGAGTAGGGAATAATTAGGCTTGATAATCACCTAAGGCTGCCTGGCTGTTTGCTTCGGCATGTTTAAGTAACGCGGCTTGAGCAGCAGGAATATTTTCTGCTTGACCACCCCAAGCGGCGAGGCAGGTTTCTTGAAGTGCTCGTCCGTAAGAGAAGCTCAGCATCCAAGGTTGGTCGCCAAAATTATTGATCGCGTTTAAATTAATCGTTGATTGCTCAGGCGTCTGTCCACCGGAAAGAAAATTAATGGATGGAACCGCTGCAGGCACTTGGTTTCGGAAGACACTTAGGGTGTATTCTGCAATCTCTTCAGGTGCACTAAAAGGCGTAACATCTTTGCCGGATGTGATCATGCTTGGTTTTAAAATAATACACTCAAGGGCTACTTGATGAAGAAATAAGGCATTAAATACTTCGTGTAAAATAACTTCGCTTGCCTCTGCGCATTGCTCAATGTCGTGATCACCGTCCATTAATATTTCAGGTTCCACAATAGGCACAATTCCGACCTTTTGACAGGCTGCAGCATAACGAGCGAGATTTTCGGCGCCTGATTTTATCGCGATAAGACTTGGTGTAAAATCTGAAATGCTATAAACATTACGCCACTTTGCAAATTTAGCGCCTTGGTTCTTAAATTCAAGTAAGCGTGCTTCTAAGCCATCGAGACCAGCCGTTGTTTTTTCACCTTCTGTGTTGGCAAGATCAACCAGACCTTGGTCAACTTTGATGCCAGGTAGTATGCCTTTTTGGGTGAACATTTCAGGAACCGACACACCATCAGCGTTTTTATGGCTAAAGGTTTCTGCGAAAAGAATAACACCACTGACGTAGGCTTCGAGATCAGGTGTTGTCGCAAGCAACAAGCGATAATCACGACGGTTATCTTCGGTGTTTTCTACACCGATATTGTCAAAGCGTTTCCCAATCGTGCCGTTACTTTCATCGGCAGCCAAGAGGCCTTTACCGGCTTGGGATAAGTGATCAATCGTGTTTGATAATTCGTCATGATACATGGTGTGTGTCGCTCCTTAACAAAAACAAAAAAATATGAATGCTAGCGAGAAATATATTTTTCACGCACGATACGCTGCACCGCAAACCCGCGTTCTTTGAGCTCAGAAAATGCATTGTCTACCATACCAGGATTTCCACATAAGTAAACTAAGTCTTCTTCAGGATTTGGGTGGAGATCTGAGAATGCTGTTTGGACATATCCAGCATGTTCGTGCTCGCCTAATCGTGATACGTCTTCGCGGCTTAACTGAGCGCGATACGTAGCACGAGGAGATGTTTTCGCCCAGGCAATAAATTCATCATGATATAAAAGATCGGCACGTGTTTGAACGCCTTGTAAAATAGCAACATGAAGTTCAGGATCCTGCTCTAAGCGCTTAGTAAGTTCAGGCAACATGGCACGATAAGGCGTGATACCTGTGCTTGTAGCAAGAAAGATATAGCGTTTAGGATTATCTTCTTTTAAGAGCAAGCGCCCAAATGGGCCGGTTGTTTTGAGCGTATCGCCTGGTTTAAGATTAAAAAGTAATTGCGTACCAGGACCATTTTCGACAAAACCTGCAGCAAGCTCAATTTGGCCATTGGCACGAGGTGCATTGGCGATGCTGTAGCTGCGACGTAATGTTTTGTCATGGTGCTCGATGTGAAACGTAATAAAATGCCCTGGGGTATATTCAATGGGCGTGGCGGGTGTAAACACAAAATGTTTTACTTGTGGAGAGAGCATGTAAGCCTCTTCCAAGGTGATGTCAAAGGTGTTAGCCTGCATAATAGGTGCTTTTTTAGAGAAATGATTAAGACCTTCAATATGCACTAAAAATCATCAAATTGCAAGTGTTAAATATCTATATTATATATAATTATCTAATTTCTGGTGCTGTAAGGTTTAAGCGTGAGACTTAATTAAAATGATTGATTTAATTGAAATACTCAAAAATCTTCATGCATCGTTAGTGCCGATACGCAAGATGCTCACGGGGTTTTCGTATGTTTTAGGTCTTGCTTTGGTTTTTACGGCATTCACTAAGTTTAAAACAATCGCAAATGCGGGGCATCAGTCGCCGTCACAGGAAAAACCTTTTGTTCCTGTAACCTATCTGGCCATTGGCGTCGGACTTATCTTTATGCCATCGTCGTTTTCTGTGCTGGCAAACACGTTTTTTGGTGCTGAAAGTGTTCTTGCATATTCAAATCCTAGCGACACGACCGTGATGTCGATGATGACGTTTTTAATGCAAACAGCAGGTGTGCTGTGGTTTCTTCGAGGTTCGATGTTGCTCGTGCATTCAAGTGAACCGGGTGTTAAACACGGCTCTAAAGGCCTGACGTTTATTTTGTCGGGGATTCTTGCCATGAACTTTGAATCGACATTTGGGATGTTAGATTCTATGTTTACTTATCTTTTTTCAGTGCTAGCAGATCTCAAAAGTAATCTTATTAATTGGTAGGGGGGTCGTTTTCGTCACAAATATTTAAGTTGTTGGCTTTAGCAAAGTCTAGAATAGATTGGTACATGTGAGGACTTGATTCTTTGAGTTTAGGATCGAGTAAAACACACTTATAGCCGTCGTGATTAATGCTGGGCTGTAATAAAGGTGAGTAATGGATTCGGCTTTTTTTAAAGCTCGCGAGCGCACCGCTCATACGCTCAGCCCAGTCGCTGGGGCGGAACGTTTCACCTTCTGAGGTTACGCCCTCAATAACAATGGTTTTTTTCTTATCATTCTTGTCGTTCTTATTGTTTTTCGATTTTGTCATAGCAATCACAGGATAAAATCAGTGTGTCTAGTATTATAGCACCGTATATTCTATCTTATCATGTGGTGCATGGTCACGTCATCACGTGTTGTGGTAGAATTCACCTCGAATGATTGAATATTGATTGAATGAAGTCACTGAGGTTATCCATAATGAAACGAAAATACAGCCATAATGGCATTTATTTATTACCTAATTTATTTACAACGGCAAGTTTGTTTTCTGCTTTTTATTCTATTATTGCGTCTTTAAAAGGCCAGTATGATATTGCCGTCATGGCCATTTTTGTCGGCATGGTGATGGATGCGTTTGATGGACGCATTGCACGAATGACCAATACGCAAACCGATTTTGGCGCAGAGTACGATAGTTTGTCGGACATGGTTACGTTTGGTGTGGCGCCATCTGTTTTGCTTTATAGCTGGGCATTGGGGAGTTTAGGTAAATTTGGTTGGCTGGCTGCGTTTATTTATACAGCTGCGGTAGCGTTGAGGCTCGCGCGTTTTAATACACAGCTCGAAACAGCTGATAAATGTTATTTCCAAGGGCTTGCATGTCCTGCCGCTGCAGCTGTTGTTGCATCGTTTGTATGGGTTTGTAATACCGGAAGCGGCGCCGGGCTGTTTGCGGGTTGGATTGCTATCGGATTTTTATTATCTGTGGCGGCACTTATGGTTAGTAATGTACGGTATTACAGTTTTAAAGAACTGGATCTAAAAGGAAAAATTCCATTTTTACACGTACTTGTGATTGTTCTTGTGTTTGCAGCGATTGCGATTTCACCTGCAATCATGTTGTTTGTTACATCATTAGGTTATGCACTTTCAGGGCCGTTACATACGCTTCTTGGCTTAAAAAAAGCGCGAGTAAAGCGTCGCAGCCTAGCGCCGGGAAAACGAGCTCGTGCGTCTAAGTCACAAGAAAGTAAGTAACAAAGTAAGTATTACTCTGCTTCACCAAATCGCTCATGGATGAGCGTGGTGAGTGCTTCCATCATGCTGTCTTCGTCAGGACCATCAATTTGTAAGGTGAGTTCACTGTTTTGACTGGCGGCAAGCATCATAACACCCATGATACTTTTGCCATTTACTTTTTGTGTGCCTTTGGTGACATCAATATGGCTTTGAAATCGACCTGCCATTGAGACGAATTTAGCTGATGCACGTGCGTGCAGGCCTAATTTGTTGATAATTCTTATTTGATTTTCTTTCATGCCGGTCAATCTATCATGCTCACTTGAGTAAAAGCAAGGCTGTTTATTATATATACAGATGTAAAGCAATTGCTAATCAGTAAAAATCCGTTACACTGTAAGTATAGGTAGGAGATTTAGACACGTTATCTATTCATCATCTATTCATCGCTAATCGCTGTAAGGAGTTTATTATGGAAATTAATTTTACAGGTCATCACATCGACGTTACGCCAGCATTGAAAGCGTTTACGGAAGAAAAGTTAGGGAAATTAGAGCGGCACTTTGATCGCATCACAAGTATTCATGTGACGTTCAATGTGGAAAAACTTCGACAAATCGTTGATGCAACGGTGCATATCGCACGCGGTGATGTACATGCGAGCTCTGAATCAGACAATATGTATACATCGATTGATGAGTTAGTAGGTAAGCTTGATAGGCAGTTGATTAAGCACAAGGAAAAAATAGCTGATCATCGCGCAGATAGTCGTGTGGCTCATCATGCGGATCATCATGTAGAGCATGGTGATGATTTGGATGGATGATGGATTATTTATAAATATAAAAAAACCCGCTTCGGCGGGTTTTTTTATATTAAGAAACAAATAAAATAATTATTTTACTTTTTTCTCTTCAAATATGACGTGTTTTCTTACAACAGGATCATATTTACGAATTTTCATTTTGTCAGGGGTATTACGCGGATTCTTGGTTGTCGTTTTATAATAACCAGTACCAGCGGTTGATACGAGTTTAATTTTGACAGCAATAGCCTTGCTCATGATGGCATTCCTCTTTTAATCTAAATGGGTTTAAACTTTTTCGCCTTTAGCGCGAAGTCGAGCAAGCACGGTTTGGATACCAAGTTTATCGATGATACGAAGACCTTTGGTGCTTATTTTCAATGTAATAAAACGTGCTTCTTCTTCAACCCAAATACGGTGCCTTTGAATATTAGGAAGAAAACGTCGTTTTGTTTTATTATTGGCATGCGAAACGTTATTCCCTGTTGTAGGGCGCTTACCTGTGATTTGGCATATTCGTGACATGTTGCTGCTCCAAACTGTTTCCCGACGCTTTTGTATAACGTCAAAAATGTTTAAATCTAATCTGAGGTGCGTTTTATACCAAATAATACAGCGCGATGCAATAAATTTATGTTTTTGATTTTTGTTTACAACGCGCGAGGTATGGTCTTAAATACGCCATTATTAAGTTTATTTAAGTTTGTATTATTTGTATTACAAGGACAATAACATGCTTCGTACGATTAAAAGTTTTACGTTACGCGCAGGGCGCCTGAGTCCACGTCAAGCACGAGCGCTCGATTTATGGCTCCCTGATTATGTTTTGCCGGTAGAGGGGCAGTTATGGGATTTAGCTAAAGCGTTTGGGCGTGAGGCGGAGACGGTTGTTGAGATTGGTTTTGGTATGGGCGCGTCGCTGATTGAGATGGCGCAAGCACGGCCGGACATTAATTTTTTAGGCATCGAAGTGCATCGGGCAGGGGTTGGCAGCTTAGTTGCTGACGTGCATGATTTAGGCCTGACAAACGTTCGTGTTGTTGCTCATGATGCTGTAGAGGTGTTTAACACATGCTTAAGTCCTGAAAGCATTGATGGTGTTCAAATATTTTTTCCTGATCCATGGCATAAAGCGCGCCATCATAAACGGCGTTTAATTCAAACTGATTTTGTACGTGTGTTGCTTCAGGCGATTAAAATCGGTGGGTTTGTTCATTGCGCAACCGATTGGGAAGATTATGCAAATCAAATGCTTGAAGTGCTATCCAATGAATCGATGTTAGAAAATAAAGATGTGAATTCTTCTTTTTTTCCACGCCCGGAAAGGCGCCCATTGACTAAGTTTGAGGCTCGTGGACAGCGTTTAGGTCATGGAACTTGGGATTTGATGTTCACACGAATTATTTAGGAATCACTTGCGTCCAGTCATGAACACCCCTAAAATCCTACTTTATTTTCTTTTGGCAATGTTTGGAGTTGGTTATGGGATGGAATGAGCCTGATAATGGTAAAGATCCGTGGCGTTCGAAAGATCAGCCGCCTGATTTAGACGAAGCACTCAAGCAATTGCAAATCAAACTTAAAAAATTATTTTCAAACGGTAAGCCAAAATCGACTGGGCCTTCAGGTTCTAAAAAAGGTGGTTCAGGAGGCGGTGCTGGTGCAGGGCTTTCCGATGGTAGTCCGTTACTTTTTATTTTGCTTGCGGCTGGTGCGGTTGTACTGTGGGCTCTATCAGGTATTTTTATTATTGATCCCGCCGAAGAAGCCGCGATTCTTCGTTTTGGTCGATATGTTGAAACAGTTGGCGCAGGACCGCATTGGATTCCTCGTATTATCAGCTCAAAAGTTGTGGTCAATGTTGATAGGATTTTAGATTATTCTTATGCTGCGCAAATGCTTACACGTGATGAAAATCTTGTATCGGTGGCTGTGGTGGTTCAATACAGGATTGCTGATTTAGAGGCTTATTTATTTAACGTGGCTGATCCTGTTGATAGTTTAAAGCAGGCGACCTCGAGTGCTCTGCGACAAGTTGTCGGTACCACAAGTCTTGATCAGATTATTACTGAAGGACGTGAGTTGTGGGGAAGCAATGTTCAAGAATCTTTGGTTAGTATTTTAGGAAGCTATAAAACAGGTATCAAAGTTGTGAACGTTTCACCACAGCCTGCTCGTGCACCAGAAAATGTACAAGATGCATTTGATGATGCGATTAAAGCACAAGAAGATGAAAAGCGCTTTAAAGAACAGGCGCGTGCCTATGAAGCGCGTGTTGTACCCATTGCAGAAGGAAACGCGAAGCGTATTATGGCTGAAGCTAAAGCTGGGGCTGAGCAAGCTGTCTTGCGCGCTAAAGGTGCCGTAGCTGAGTTTTTAGCGCTTCTTCCTGAGTATATGCGTTCGCCGCATGTGACGTCGCAACGTTTGTATTTAGAAACCATGCAACGTGTACTGGGGCGTAGTAGCACGATTGTTGTCGATGGAAAAGCCGGAAATCTTCTGTATTTGCCACTTGATAAGCTTGGGGCAGGTACAACACGGCCTGTTAGTACTGAAGAGGTCGTTGTGATGAGTCAACAAGATGCACCAAATAACCCGTCTGTTGGTCAAGGTGTGTTGGATGGTCGTGCAACGACAAGGCCGACAGGACGTTTCGGGAGAACAAATTCATGAAAGCTACCAAATTAACAACCATGGTGATTGCATTTTTTATGTTGATATTGCTTATGGGCTCAGTGTTTACGGTGACCCAAGGTGAAAAAGGTATTGTGTTACGCCTGGGTCGTTTGGTTCAAGACTCGTCAACGGATCAGGCTAAAGTACTGTTGCCTGGATTGCATTTTAAAATGCCTTTCACTGAGAATGTACGCATTTTTGATACACGTATCCAAACATTGGATATTAAATCTTCACGGATTGTGACCAAAGAAAAGAAAGATGTACTTGTTGATTATTATGTCAAATGGCGTATTTTGGATTTGGCCGGTTATTTTAAGTCAACAGGCGGTAATGCGTTTAAAGCCGAAACGTTATTAGAGCAACAGCTCAATACGTCGCTACGGGCCCAATTTGGACGCCGTACGATTTCAGATGTGGTTTCTGGTGGACGTGATGACGTGATGGAAGTGCTGCGTGAACAGGCTGAAAAACAGGCCAGCAAATTAGGTGTTCATGTGGTTGATGTACGTATCAAAGGCATTGAATTGCCGGCGAATACGAGCAATGCCATTTATCAGCGTATGCGAGCAGATATGAAAAAAATTGCTAATCGACATCGCGCAGATGGTCAAGGTGCTGCTGAAGCGATTCAAGCGTCAGCGGATGCAACGGTTACGGTGACGTTAGCAACGGCACGAAGTGAGGGTCATAAAGTTCGTGCATTAGGACAGGCAAAGGCTGCCGCAATCTATTCGGAAGCATTTGATAAAAATCAGAACTTTTTTGATTTCTATCGAAGTTTGCAAGCGTATGAAGAAAGCTTTAAGAACAAAGATAGTATGCTGGTTTTGGATCAAAGCAGCGCTTTCTTTGATTATTTTAAACAAGGTTTGGGTGGTGCGCATGGAGCAATGCCTAAATCAAATGTAGTCAAAAAAACGGGGTAAGTACGCATGTCAGGTAAGCGCGTGGTAGTTTTAGGGACGCATTGGGGTGACGAAGGAAAAGGTAAAGTTGTTGACTGGTTAACGCAGCATGCGCAAGCAGTTGTTCGTTATCAAGGTGGACATAATGCAGGTCATACATTAAAAATCAAAGGCGAACAAACGATTTTACGTTTGATTCCTTCGGGTATTTTGCATGACGGTGTTAAATGCTATATCGGAAACGGTGTGGTTTTAGCGCCTGATGCGTTGATGTCTGAATTAAAAGAGCTTGAAGATAAAGGCTTGAATGTACGGTCACGATTATTTGTGAGCCCTGCATGTACGCTTATTTTACCGTCACATGTGGCTTTAGATAAAGCACGTGAAGCACAAAGCGGTCGTGCAGCCATTGGTACCACAGGTCGAGGCATTGGTCCAGCGTATGAAGATAAAGTAGCTCGGCGTGCGTTACGTGTGAGTGATTTATTACATCCTGAGCGTTTTCTTGAAAAACTTACCAAGCTTATGGAATACCATAACTTTTTGTTGAAAGAATACTATCATCAAGAGCCGGTGGAATTAGACGCAGTATTGGCTGCATCTAAAGTATGGTCTGAGATGTTAACTCCAATGGTTCGAGATGTTGCTGCAGACGTGCAAACGCATGCACGCTCAGGTGACAATATGTTATTTGAAGGTGCTCAAGGTGTGTTCTTAGATATTGATCACGGAACCTATCCTTTTGTAACGTCATCGAATACATGTGCAGGTGGTGTGAGTACGGGGTCAGGTATGGGGCCACGTCAATTAGATTATGTCTTAGGAATAACCAAAGCCTATACCACACGTGTGGGTGGTGGTCCGTTCCCAACAGAATTGCATGATAAAGTCGGTGAGTTTTTAGCGACGCGCGGTAAAGAGTTTGGTGCTGTCACAGGTCGACCTCGCCGTTGCGGTTGGTTTGACGCCGTGCTTTTACGACGTTCGATTGAGCTGAACAGCATATCAGGCCTGTGTTTGACTAAGCTCGATGTTTTAGATGGCTTAGAAACAATTCGTATTGCGGTAGCTTACAAAGATAAAGCCGGTAATATTTTGGAATATCCACCACAAGCGGCTGAAGATTACGACACGATGGAGCCTGTGTATGAAGACGTACCTGGCTGGTCGGAGTCAACCGAAGACTGCACGTCGATTGAAGCTTTACCGGAGAATGCACGTGCCTATGTACGTCGTATAGAAGCGTTACTGGGTGTGCCGATCGATTTGTTGTCCACAGGACCTGAGCGTGATGCGATGGTTGTGATACGAGATCCATTTGGGGCTTAGTTTTAAGGAAAGAGCAATGCAGTTTATTGATTTAAAAGCACAACATGCACTTATCGAAGAACCTGTGATGGACCGTATCAAAGCGGTCCTACAGCATGGTGCCTATATTATGGGGCCAGAAGTATCTGAGCTTGAAACCGAGCTTGCAAAGTTTGTTGGTGTTCCCCATGCGATCGGTGTATCCAGCGGTACAGATGCCTTGCTGATAGCCTTAATGGCACTTGATGTAGGGCCTGGGGATGAAGTCATTACAACGCCTTTTAGCTTTTTTGCGACGGCTGAAGTGATTGCGATTCTTGGTGCTAAGCCTGTTTTTGTTGATATTGAACGTGATACGTATAATATTGATGCAAGTCTTATTGAAGCGGCGATTACGAGCAAAACCAAGGCAATTATGCCGGTTAGTTTGTACGGTCAGTGTGCCGATTATGATGCCATCAATGCGATTGCTGCGCGATATAAATTGCCTGTGATTGAAGATGCGGCACAAAGCTTTGGCGCAATGTATCACGGCAAGCGCTCGTGTGGATTAACAACGATTGGTTGCACAAGCTTTTTCCCATCCAAGCCACTTGGTGGGTACGGTGATGGTGGCGCATGCTTTACACATGATGCTGGCTTGGCTGAGCGCATGAGATCTATACGTGTGCATGGACAAAGTGCGCGTTATCAGCATACCAGTTTTGGTATTAACGGGCGATTGGATACGATTCAAGCGGCTATTTTGTTAGAAAAACTGACGCTTTTCCCGAATGAAATTAAGCTTCGTGAACAGGTTGCCGCACGTTATGCCGCAGGTTTATCTGAGTTTGTTCGAACACCTTGTGTTCAAGTTCATAATACCAGCGTTTTTGCACAATACACGATTGAAGTATCCGATCGTGAAGCGGTACAAAAAGCACTGAGTGAGCATGATGTACCAACGGCTGTTCATTATCCGGTACCGCTTCATAAACAGCCCGTTTTTGAAGCATCTTATTCGGAAGCGCAATATTTTCCACATGCTGAAGATGCAGCGAAGCATGTTTTAAGTTTGCCGATGCATCCTTATTTAACACACGCTGATCAAGATAAAGTGATGGTTGCATTACAAGATGCACTGCAGAAAGAAGCGCTTGCTGTTTAAGCGCTTCAACGGAATGATGTAAAATAACAAAATGGAGTGCCAAATCATGCCACATGATTTGATTGCAAAGCTACATAATAAAGAAGCAATTATTGGAATTATTGGTTTAGGGTACGTTGGGTTACCACTGATGCTTCGTTTTGCAGATGTTGGTTATCGCGTTGTTGGGATTGATGTGGATGAAAGTAAGAATAACTTGCTGAACGCCGGTAAATCTTACATACAACATATTCCGTCTGAAAATGTTGCTGCGGTTCAAAGCCGTATACGTGCGACGCATGACTTTTCAGCGGCGAATGAAGCGGATGCTTTGATTTTATGTGTGCCCACGCCGCTAAATAAATACCGTGAGCCTGATTTGAGTTATGTTGTGCAAACGGTTGAGGCGCTTGTGCCGCATCTGCGTTCAGGACAAATCATGTCTTTGGAAAGCACGACTTATCCTGGAACCACGGAAGAAGAGCTTAAAACACGTATTGAGGCGACAGGACTTAAAGTCGGCGAAGATATTTTTCTGGTGTATTCACCTGAGCGTGAAGACCCAGGCAATGTGAATTTTTCAACAGCAAGCATTCCTAAAGTATGTGGTGGAGATACTGCGAATTGCCTCGATGCAGGACATGCTTTATATCATTCTGTGATTGATCATGTGGTCAAAGTCTCGTCTACACGTGTGGCAGAGATGACCAAGCTTTTAGAAAATATTCATCGTTCGGTCAATATTGGTCTTGTGAATGAGATGAAATTATTAGCTGATCGCATGGACATTGATATTCACGAGGTGATTGATGCCGCTGCAACCAAACCGTTTGGATTTGTCCCGTATTACCCGGGACCTGGTATTGGAGGGCATTGTATTCCCATCGATCCGTTCTATCTTACCTGGAAGGCTCGTGAATTTGGAATGCATACGCGATTTATTGAGCTGGCAGGTGAAATTAATAGTAAAATGCCTCACTGGGTGCTTCATAAAATAACGGATGCGTTAAACACACGCGAACAAGCGCTTAAAAACAGCAAAGTGTTGGTTTTAGGGATTGCCTACAAGCGCGATGTGGATGATATGCGTGAGTCACCGTCGATAGAAATGCTGGAGCTCTTGCGAGATAAAGGTGCAGAAGTTGCGTATTCCGATCCACACGTGCCTGTTTTTCCTGCGATGAGGTCCCATCATTTTGATTTACATAGTGTTCCGTTGACTTCAGAAACCATCTCGCAATACGATTGTGTGGTGCTTGCGACTGCGCATCAAGCCTTTGATTATGACATGATAGCGATGCACGCGAAGCTGATTGTCGACACACGAGGTGCGTTTAGAGCGCATAAAAATGACAACATTGTGAGCGCATAATGATAAAAAGAGCCCCTTGGACGATTACCGATCGGAAAATTAATGTGGCACTGGTGGGTTGTGGTCGCATCTCGAAAAACCATCTTCAAGCGATAACTAAACACCAAGATCGTTTGAACTTAACCGCCGTATGTGATCGCGATGAAACAGCGGCTCAAGCTGTCGCAAAAGATCATAACGCTGACGTATATACCAATCTTGATGTGATGCTTGCAGAAGCTGAGATTGATTTAGTGATTTTGTGTACACCCAGCGGTCTTCATCCAAGGCAGGCGATTCAAGTGGCCGAGTCAGGTCGGCATGTGCTGACGGAAAAACCGATGGCAACTCGCTGGCAAGATGGCTTGGACATGGTGCGGGCATGTGATAAGGCCGAAGTTCGTTTATTTGTGGTAAAACAAAATCGACTCAATGCACCGATTCAAGCGTTAAAACGCGCGATTACCGAAGGACGTTTTGGGCGTATTCATATGGCCAATGTCAATGTGTTTTGGACGCGTCCGCAAGATTATTACGATCAAGGTGGCTGGCGTGGATCGTGGGAATGGGATGGTGGCGCTTTCATGAACCAAGCAAGTCATTATGTTGATTTGATTCAATGGTTACTGGGCCCTGTAGACTCTGTTCAGGCTATGATGGGAACGTTAGGGCGTAAAATTGAGGCAGAAGATAGCGGTGTATTAAACATACGTTGGCGTCAAGGTACCATGGGTTCGGTGAATGTAACTATGCTGACGTATCCTAAAAATTATGAAGGTTCGATTACGTTATTGGGCGAAAAAGGCACGGTACGTATTGGTGGTGTAGCTGTCAATGAAGTGCAACACTGGGAGTTTGAAGACGAGCGGCCCGAAGATGCTGATATTAAGGCTGAAAATTATGCGACCACATCGGTGTATGGTTTCGGGCATGTTCCGTATTATGCCAATGTGATTGATTGCCTTCAGGGCAAACCTGCGGATATTACAGACGGTCGTTCGGGGCTTGCATGCTTGGAGTTGTTGATTGCAGCCTATCGCTCAGCTCGAGATGATAAAACGGTTCATTTACCTTTAGAGTTGTAATTTTGGATTTGTAGCTATGACAGTAAATATACACGAAACAGCGATTGTTGATACAGGAGCTGAACTCGGTACAGGCACATGTGTTTGGCACTGGGTTCATGTAAGCTCGGGTGCACGTATTGGTGAAAAATGCAGCTTGGGTCAAAATGTTTACGTCGGAAATAAAGTTAAAATTGGCAATAACGTTAAGATTCAAAATAATGTTTCGGTGTATGACAACGTAACGCTTGAAGATGATGTGTTTTGTGGCCCAAGCATGGTGTTTACGAATGTTTATAATCCACGTTCAGCGGTAAGCCGAAAAGACGAATACCGTAATACGTTAGTCAAACGAGGCGCAACGCTTGGTGCTAATTGTACGCTTGTATGCGGTGTCACGGTGGGTGAGTATGCGTTTGTTGCGGCGGGCGCTGTAATCAATCGTGATGTAAAACCGTATGCGCTCATGGCCGGTGTTCCAGCCCGACAAATCGGCTGGATGAGTCGCTTTGGTGAGCGTTTGAATTTGCCTCTTGTAGGTGAGGCAAATGCAGTATGTGAGCATACGGGCGAGTTGTATGTATTAAGCCCTGATGGGTTTGTACGGATGACAGAAATTGTAGGTGCGTAGCTTTATGCAAGCTTCAAAAAATAAATATATTACTGATTTTATTATTATCGGTGCAGGTATTTTAGGTTTATCGACCGCGTTAAAATTATTAGATGCTTACCCAAGTGCGAAGATTTCGATTCTTGATAAAGAAGGGGCTGTTGGCGAGCATGCCAGTGGGCGAAACAGCGGTGTATTGCACTCAGGTATTTATTATCCCCCTGATTCGTTGAAAGCTAAATTATGCGGCGAAGGCGCCAAGGCGATGCTCGCGTATTGCCAAGAGCATAACTTACCTTGGAATAAACTCGGTAAAGTGATTGTTCCGACACGAGCCGAAGACGAAGATACTTTACGTATGCTATATGAGCGTGGCTTGGTGAATGGCGTGCATGTGGAATGGCTTGATGAAGTGCAGTTAGCAGAATTAGAGCCGTTGGCACGTACTGCGACGGGTCGGGCGTTACTTGTTCCTGAAACCACCGTGGTTGATCCCAAAGCGATTATGCTGCACCTTCATCAAAGCTTAGCTGCGCGTGGCGTAAAATTTTATTTTAATGCGTGCTGCGAACAGGTGGATGTTAAAACACGAACCGTGTGTGCAGGAGCCTCCACGTGGCATTATCAGCATTTGATCAATACCGCAGGCTTATATGCTGATAGGATAGCAAAAGCGTGTGGATTGAGCCATCGCTACACCATGTTGCCGTTCAAAGGCTTATATTACGAAGTAAAACCTGCTTCTGATATTAAAATTAATCATTTGATATATCCCGTACCTGATATGAACGTGCCTTTCTTGGGTGTTCACTTAACAAAAAGCGTGTCTGGGAAAGTTTATGTTGGGCCCACCGCCGTGCCAGCTTTAGGGCGCGAACAATATCGTGGCATCAAAGATATGAACATCAAAGAAACCATGCCCGTGCTTTATCACTTATTAAGACAGTATAAAAACAACGAGCAAGGTTTTCGAAATTACACGCATCGAGAAGTACTTAATTTCTTAAAACCTAAGTTTGTGAATACAGCACAAGCTTTGGTTCCGAGTTTAACTTCAGGCGATCTTTCTTTGAGCGGAAAAGTTGGCATACGAGCTCAATTGCTTGATATACTCAGCTGCCGTTTAGTTATGGATTTTTTAATCGAAAAAACCGCCCATGAAACACATATTTTGAATGCTGTTTCGCCTGCATTTACCAGCGCTTTTGGCTTTTCGGATTATGTGGTTGGGTTGTTAGAAACAGAGCAAAGCGTACCTGCTTAAATGGAACTAAATAATACCTATTGGAGTTAGCATGGATATACGAGGCAAGAATTTTTTAGTGATTGGTGGGGCTGGTTTAATTGGTTCACATACGGTTGATGCTTTATTAAAAGAAGATATTGGCGAAGTTCGTATCTATGACAATTTTACGCGAGGCCGCGAAGAAAACTTACGAGAAGCACTTAAAGATCCACGGGTAAAAATTTTCCCACTGGGTGGCGATATCATGCATCGTGATATTTTGAATGCGAGCATGCGTGGCATTGACGGTGTGTTTCATTTTGCAGCGTTATGGCTCCTGCATTGCTATGATTACCCGCGTTCAGCATTTGAAGTTAATGTTGCTGGCACGTTTAATATTTTAGAAGCCATGGTTAATCATGGCGTAAAGCGTTTGGTTTATTCTTCAAGCGCATCGGTCTACGGTGATGCGGTCGCAGAACCGATGACAGAAGACCATATTTATAATAACAAAACGTTTTATGGCGCGACAAAAATTGCGGGTGAGCACATGTGTCGTTCGTTGTATCACCGTTATAAAGATACAGAGCAGCATTTTGATTACGTGGGCTTGCGCTACATGAATGTTTATGGTGCACGTCAAGATTACCAGGGTGCTTATATTGCGGTGATCATGAAGATGCTAGATAACTTGGATAAAGGCAAAGCGCCTGTTTTATACGGTGACGGCAGCCAAGCGTATGACTTTATTTATGTTGAAGACTGCGCCAAAGCCAACGTGTGCGCCATGAAAGCCGATGCAACGGATGAATTTTATAACGTTGGAACAGGCGTACGTACGAGTATCAAAGAGTTAGCTGAAATTATTCTTGAGTTAACCGAGTCTGAACTCAGTATTTTGTTTGAGCCTGCAGGGCAAACGTTTGTTAAAAATCGTATTGGTTGTCCTAAAAAAGCAGAAAAAGATCTCGGTTTTAGAGCTGATTTGAGATTACCCGAAGGTTTGGCTCGATTGATGGCATGGCGTGATAACCATAAGTCTGAGGTCATGGCACGTAAACAAGCTGTTGGCATTGAAGACTAAATGCCATGTGTGGGATAACTGGATTATTTAATCGTAACCACGAACCAGCTGAAACGCGTTTGATTGAAGCCATGACCAACGCGTTGGAGCACCGTGGTCCCGATGGTGAGGGTGTATGGTCTGATGGACCGATTGCTTTAGGGCATCGGCGTTTGGCCATCATTGATTTGAGTCCGCAAGGGCATCAGCCTATGGTGACACGCGACGGCCGTTTCGTGCTCACCTATAACGGCGAGGTCTATAACTTTCGTGAGCTCCGAACTGAACTTGAGGCACGAGGGCATGCGTTTCATTCGACGACGGATTCCGAAGTGGTTCTCAATGCCTTTGCTGAATGGGGGCTTGACGCCGTTCAGCGCTTTAACGGCATGTTTGCATTTGCAATTTGGGATAAAACTAAATCTGAACTGATGCTGGTGCGTGATCGCTATGGCATCAAGCCGTTGTATTACACCATGGCCGGTAACAGCTTTGTTTTTGCATCTGAAATTAAAGCCTTGCTCAAGCATCCACGTGTTGCTGCTGACATGGACCAAGAAGCCCTGGTTGAATATTTGACGTTCCAGAATATTATTTCTGATCGCACGTTGTTTAAAAATATCAACATGCTGCCTGCTGGAGCAATTCTATCGGTGACTCAGACCGAAGAAAAATTATTTAAATATTGGGATTTTGCTTATGAAGAACCTGAGCAAGCGCTTTCAAAAGATGAATATATTGAAGAACTAGAATATCTTTTTCGTCAAAGTGTTAATCGTCAATTGGTGAGTGATGTAGAGCTCGGGGCTTATCTTTCAGGAGGTATGGACTCTGGTGCAATCACTGCGATATCTTCGTTACAACTGCCGTACATCAAGACATTTACATGTGGCTTTGATTTAAGTTCGGCATCAGGTATCGAACAAACGTTTGATGAACGACGTGAAGCCGAACGCATGTCGTATTTGTTTAAAACAGAACATTATGAAATGGTACTTAAAGCGGGTGATATGGAGCGTTGCATGCCGTCCTTGGCGTATCACGTTGAAGAGCCACGTGTTGGGCAATGTTATCCTAATTATTATGTTTCACGTCTAGCCAGTAAATTTGGGAAAGTGGTTTTAGCGGGAACCGCAGGGGATGAAATTTTTGCAGGGTATCCATGGCGTTATTACCCCCAAGTCCAACATAAGAATTTTGATGATTATCAGCAAAGTTATTACGGCTATTGGCAACGTATTATTAAAGAGCAAGACCATCAACAAGCGTTTTCTCCTATTTGGAACAACGTCAGTCATTTTTCTCCGTTTGATGCTTTTAAAGATGTTTTCAAGGGCGTTTCATCGAGCCAAAAAATCACGCCCGAAACTTTGGTTAATCATTCGTTGTATTTTGAAGCAAAGACCTTTTTGCATGGCTTGCTGGTCATAGAAGATAAGCTATCGATGGCGCATGGTTTAGAGACACGGGTACCTTTCTTAGATAATGATTTGGTTGATTTTGCACTTAAATTACCGACATCGGTTAAATTAGGTTGCTTGGACAAGGTCGTATCTGCAGGTGCTAAGCAAGAAGATATTTCACGTTATTTACAAAAATCGCGGGATGGAAAACTTATCTTGCGTGACATGATGAAAAAGTTTCTCCCAACGGATGTGGTTGAGAAAGTAAAACAAGGTTTTTCTGCTCCCGACGCGAGTTGGTTTCAGGGCGAAAGTATGGAGTATGTTAAAAATATTGTGTTTAATGATCGATCCAATATTTATCATTATTTAGATAAGCAATATATTCAGAACAAGGTGTCTGAGCATTTAAATGGTCAAGTTAACCATCGGTTGATGATTTGGTCTTTATTATCGCTTGAGCAATTTTGTACGACTTATTTGGATGCATAAAAAGTAATATGAAAATTTTAATCACAGGCTCAAACGGTTTATTAGGCCCAGAAGTATTGCACGCATTATCTGATAATCATCAGTTGATAGCTTTGATGCGAGCTACGCCTGAAATCAAAGATGATGCAATCGAATATATAACCTGTGATTTATCACAAGCATTTGATGTTGCTTTATTGCCTAAGCACGTCGATATAATTGTGCATTTAGCGCAATCACCACATTATAGAGATTTTCCAAATCAAGCTGAGCACGTATTCCGTGTAAATTGTGATTCAACGGCGCGTTTATTGGATTATGCCCGAGCAGCAGGAGTGCAGCATTTTATTTTCACATCAACGGGAAGTGTGTACGAGCCTTATGAGCGTGAATTATTGGAATCTGCTGCACTTGCTCCTACTTCGTTTTATGCGAACAGTAAGTTAATTGCCGAGCGTCTTTTGGCTTCTTATGAAACCTATTTTAAAGTAACGGTATTACGTTTGTTTTTTTTGTATGGTCCGAGTGTTACACCTAAACATACGTTGATTAATATGTTGGTGAATCGTGTAAAACAAGGCGAAGAAATTGTAATTGATGGAGCTGATAGCCAAGGCTTGCGGTTTGTACCAACGTTGACGCGTGATGTGGCCGATTGCATTCAATTAGTGATTGAAAAAGACTTGGTTGGTATATTTAATTTTGCAAATCCAACAGCATCAAGTTTAGCGGTCATAGCTGATATGCTCGGTGGGCAGTTGGGTGTTCAAGCGAAGATTAAATACCGGCCGGATACGCCTGCACCTACGATTATTCCTAATCTGGATAAATTTATGCGCCATGCAGGTCATTTTAAGTTTACACCGTTAGATGAGGGGCTGAAGTACTTGCTTGATGATTCACATGAATAATCATATAAAAACATTGGTTCGATGTGTTCTTGACCTGCCTTGGGCCATGCTTGCAATTACTCTGTTGCCATTTAATTTATGTGTGTTTTTGATTATTAAAATGGGTTTGAATTTTTTTCCTGCCAAAAATAAAAAACCAAAGCTGTTATTTGGTGTAACACCTATTATATCTATTGCGTACATGGCTCGTGCGCTTAAAGAGCGAGGTTATGTGAGTGATACAGCTGTTCTGGTTGAATCACCTATTTACCCGAGAGATACGTTTGATGTGGTGTTGTCACCCGAAGGTGCTTATCCCAAAATTATGAAGCTGTGTTTAGGTAATTTGATGGCCTATTGTTTTTTCATGCGCGCGCTTTGGAAATATGACGTGTTCCATTATTATTTTGATGGGGGCTTACTGAGGCATACGCTATTTTCAAGGCTCGAATTAAGTATATTAAAACTTTGTCGAAAAAAAATCGTTTTGTTGCCGTACGGTAGCGATGCTTTTGTGTATGATTTGATACCGAATGTACTTTGGCGGCATGGCTTGATGATTGAGTACAGTCGCTTTGGTAATACAGCAGCAATGCTTCAGAAAAAAATAAGGCGTATGACGGCGTCGGCCGATATTGTTATTGCGTGTTTGGTGCATTGTATTAATTTACCCCGCTGGGATATTTTGCCTCTCACGTGTTATCCCGTAGATACGAAGCGCTTTGAACCTGTGTATCCTGAGACTAAAAAAAATAGTCCTATACGTATAGCACATGCGTGTAATCATCGTGGTGTGAAAGGATCAGTATTTTTAATTGATGCCGTGGAGCGCCTAGTTGATGCTGGTTTTAATGTGCAGCTGGATATTATTGAGGCTGTGCCTAATGAAGAAGCTTTGGCGCGCATCAAAGCCTGTGATATCTATGTTGATCAACTTATTTTTGGCTATGCTCAAGCTGCACTTGAAGGCCTTGCTTTTGGAAAAATTGTTATAAGCGCATTAGATAATAGTCCTGAATATGACTTATTCCGTCGTTTCTCTTATCTCAACGAGTGCCCTATCGTTAGTGCAAATCCAGATACGATTTATGATGTATTAAAACAACTCATAGCTCAGAGAAAAACATGGGATACGATGGGTAGGGCATCACGCGCCTATGTAGAACACCGGCATTCATATACAGCTACAGCCGATATGTTTGAAGCAATTTATCGAAAAATATACTTTAAAAATAAAGATGTGGATTTAATTAATTTTTATCATCCGTTGCTTGAGAAAAAAACATGAAAGTTTTACACCTACCTTCAAACGTCGCGGGAAATGCCTTTGGTCTTGCTCAAGGTGAGCGTCAGCTAGGTTTGGATGCAAAAGCATTATCTATTGGAAAATCAGTGTATGACTTTCCTAGCGACTTGATTATGCCCGCGAAAAATACGCTTTTAAGTCAACTCTATCATCGAGTCCGCGTTTTTTTTAAAACACGTACGGCTTATGATGTGTATCATTTTAATTTTGGTTCAAGCCTGATTCATTATTTAAGCTTAGGTTTAAATCTTGCCGACTTGCCTTTTTATCGTAAAAAAGCGATTAAAGTAGTGACCTATCAAGGATGCGATGCACGCCAAAAATACGGAACCATGGAGCGCCTTAACGCGGGAACAGGAACTCCCCAGCACGCGGCATGTTTATACGATGGCTGTCATGATGGCATTTGCAATTCAGGTAAGCGTGATGAACGACGGCGACGTGCGATTAACAAAATGATGTCATATTGCCATCATGCGTTTGCATTGAATCCGGATTTATTACATTTTCTTCCGGAAGATAAATCGTCGTTTTTGCCTTATACCATACCTAATTTTGATGCGATTCAACCTAAATCTAATATGTTTTTTGAGCATGATAAAATTAATATTGTTCATGCACCCACGCAGCGTGTTGCCAAAGGTAGTGCGTATGTGATTGAAGCGGTCGAAGCCTTACAGAAAAAATTTCCTAATCAGATTAATTTTAAACTTGTCGAAAATATGCCTTATGACGAGGCTCTGGCTATTTATAAAACCGCAGATTTAGTGATTGATCAGCTTCTCATTGGTTGGTACGGTGGCTTAGCGGTTGAAGTGATGAAAATGGGTATTCCTGTTGCAGCGTATATTAATCCGGATGATTTAAAATTTTTGCCTCCTGGTTTTGCGGAAGATATTCCTGTTCTAAACATGACAAAAAATAATATTTTAGATGAGCTTGAGCGTATTATTAAACATCGAGAAATGCTTGTAGAGCAAGGCGCGCGCTCTAAAGTTTTTGTTGAAAAATGGCATGATCCTAAATACGTTGCAACGTTAACACAAAAGGTTTACGAAGCATGTGCGGCATAGTCGGTAGTTATAATTTTGATATCCCTATTGATGATTTTTTAGCATCACAAATGCATCGTGGTCCAGATTTTGTTGCGTCAGAAGCGCATCTATTATCTAATGGAAAAATATTACAGTTAGGTCATAATCGCCTAAAAATTATTTGCTTATCCGATGAAGCCAACCAGCCGTTTAAGAACGCATCGCGTTTAGGCTATTTGGTTTTTAATGGTGAAATTTATAACTATCGAGAATTAAAAATAGAGCTGGAGCGTGAAGGCATTGAGTTCCGCACAACGTCTGATACCGAGGTGTTGTTTTATGTGCTAAATCACTGGGGAATTGACGGTATTCAACGATGCAATGGCATGTTTGCTTTTGCTTATTTTAATACACAAGATAATACGCTGTTATTAGGACGTGATCGTTTTGGTGTAAAACCGCTTTTTTATTATTTCGATAATCAACGCCTTATCTTTTCGTCGACTACGGCACCTGTTGCTAAGCATTGCGGTTTAGCGCCTGATTTTATGTATTTAAAACAAGGTCTTCAGTATGGGGTGTATGAAGACGCAAGCTCACGAACGGCGTATAAAAATTTGCATGCCGTTCCAGCAGGGCATGTACTGCAATTTAAATTATTAGACAAAAATTTAAAAGCTAAGATTATACGTTATTACGATTTGAAAGCACGTGTGATATCTGCCCGTGAGGCTATTCAAGGCTTTACGGAAAATCAACTTAAAGATGAGGTCTGTAGGTTATTGTATGACGCGAATAAACTGCGTCTACGAGCTGATGTACCGGTTGCGGTTGCTATGAGCGGTGGGCTAGATTCATCAGGTATTGCGGCTATTTCAAAAGAGCAACAAGTCCATCTTGAGGCGTTTTGTTTTGGCTCGTTACAAGATAAACAGTCTGAAGGACTTCTTGCTCAGCAAGTCGCGTCTCAGCATGATATTAAGCTGCATTTTGTTGCACCTCAAGCTGATGAGTGGAGTGATGCGTTTTGGCAAACATTACATCATCAAGATGCACCGTTTCCAAGCTTAAGTGTGATGGCACAGCATTTGCTTTACAAAAAAATTAAGGATGCAGGGTTCAAAGTTATTCTAGGCGGCCAAGGTGGCGATGAAGCGTTTCTTGGTTATCGAAAATATCAGTTTTTTTATCTCAAAGAATTGCTTAAAGCGCGTGAGTGGACGTCTGTTGCTTCGTTTGGTTTAGGGCTGAGTCAAATGTTGTGGGCAGAAAAGCGTCAGATGGCGACTTTTTTGAAAAACAGTGTGCGATACACACAGGCTTCAGGACAAGCGGTGGGGCTAAATCTACCCGGTGATATGGCCGCGCTTCAGGTGGGCGCTTCAAGTGATGTCCGTGACCGGCAAATAGCTGATATATTACAGTTTAGTTTGCCGACGCTGTTACGTTATGAAGATCGTAATTCGATGGCGCATAGCATTGAGACCCGGCTGCCTTTTATGGATTATCGTTTGA
Organism: Legionellaceae bacterium; assembly: GCA_029210265.1. Taxonomy (GTDB): domain Bacteria; phylum Pseudomonadota; class Gammaproteobacteria; order Legionellales; family Legionellaceae; genus JAALKW01. The sequence continues at coordinate 16,535 of JARGNP010000018.1, read as the reverse complement.
TCGAACTTGCCTGTGCCTTACCTATACGGCAAAAATTAAAAAACGGTTATGGCAAATGGATGCTCCGTGACTTGCTGAAAAAACAGGTACCCGCCACAATTTGCAAAGCGCGCTATAAGCGCGGCTTTGATGTAACTAAAAATCAAGCCATACGTAAAACACTCGGACTTGAGTTACATAAACATGTCCGAAAAGCATCGCCTGTATTAGAAGCATTTATGACAGAAAAGCCATGTGATTATTTTAGTCCAGTTCAGCTTGAAAAGTCAGAACATCGTTTTGCTGAACTTACCACGGCTTTGTGGTTAGCGGAGAAACTCTAGGTGAGCGTATGAAGAATAAAGTTATTTGGTACTGTCATCATTACGCAGGCTCACCATCGCTTGGGATGTCCTATCGGCCGTATTATTTTACCCAAGCATTTAACCAGGCCGGTCATCAAGCGTATGTGATCAGCGCGAGTCATCATCATCTAAAGCAAGCCTCTGAACCTCAGCAGGAAGCAATTAAGAAAACAATGATAGAAAACGTCCCGTTTGTTTTATTAAAAACGCGTGCCTATCGGGAAAACGGCTTGAGCCGTTTGATGAACATGCTTCAGTATGCGTTTAAATTTCGCACCCAGAAAAAAAATATCATGAAGCTTACCGGTAAGCCGGACGTGATTATTGTATCGTCAGCGCATCCTTTTCATTTTAAAACACTGGAAAAATTTGCGAAAAAGCATGACGCGATATTAATTTTTGAAGTGCGTGACTTGTGGCCACTTTCGTTAATTCAATTAGCCAAACTTCATCCCTTGCATCCTTTATCACAATGGATTGCATCGATTGAAAAATATGCCTATAAACATGCTGATGCTGTGGTATCTTTGCTGGATAAGGCGTTGCCTTATATGAAAGCCAAAGGCCTAGACCCTGCGCGTTTTTATGTGATCCCGAATGGCACGAATCCAGACCTGTTTTGTTTGCCTGAAAAGCTACCCGAAGCCATGGTGGATTGCATTCAAGCGGTGAAGCAAAGCGGTGCTTTTTTAGTGGGATATGCCGGTGCGCTCGGTGAGCCCAATGCTTTAAAATATTTGATTTCAGCCATGAAGCTTTTAGCTGATAAGCAGCACAACATTCATGTATTTTTACTTGGAGAGGGCGCGTTAAAAGCTGATTTAGAAGCGTATGCTGCGCAAGAAAATTTAGCTAATATTACGTTTTTTAATGGTATTTCTAAACATGAAGTGCCGGGGTTTTTGAATCAAATGGATGTGCTTTATCTTGGTTGGAATGCAGTTGATTTATATGAGTATGGTGTGAGTCCCAATAAAATATTTGACTACATGATGTCTGAAACACCGATTATTGAGTCGGGTGGTGCACCGGATAGCATGATTGAGCGTTTGGGATGTGGTTTACGCTGTGATGCTGCGAATCCATTAGCTATTATGAACGCTATCTTGCAAATGCAAGAGCTTTCCGATGAGCAGCGCTTGGCCATGGGCGCTCGTGGTAAGCAAGCGGTGGAACTCAAATATGATTATCAGGTGTTAGCACGTGATTATTTGAAGTTATTTAATATACAGCAATGACAAAGTGAGTTGCCATGAAAAAAATCGTAACCGTTATTGGTGCAAGACCGCAATTTATTAAAGCTGCGGCTTTAACTCGGGTACTTTCTACACAAAAAGATTTGACCGAAATACTTGTGCATACAGGACAGCATTATGATAACAACATGTCCGATATTTTTTTTAGTGAGTTAGAGCTTCCAAAACCAGATTATAATTTAGCTATAGGATCGGGAAGTCATGGTAAACAAACAGGGGAAATGCTTGCTGGTTTAGAAGAAGTTTTTCAAGTTGAAAAACCCGATTTAGTTTTAATTTATGGTGATACAAATTCCACCTTGGCGGCAGCTTTAGCTGCGTCAAAAATGCATATACCTGTGGCGCATGTTGAAGCAGGATTGCGTTCTTTTAATCGAAAAATGCCCGAAGAAGTTAACCGTATTGTTGCTGATCAACTATCTGATTTGCTATTTACCCCAACGCAAGGCGCGAATATTCATTTGAATCATGAAGGTTGTCCAGAAGGAAAAATACATTTTTCTGGTGATGTTATGTATGACGTCGCGCTCTATTTCGGGCAAAAGGCAGAAGCTGAAAGTCAAATTCTTAAGCATCTTGATGTGTTAAATAAACCTTATATTTTAGCAACGGTTCATCGCGCAGAAAATACAGATGATCCAAAGCGCTTAGTTAATATTATGGAAGCATTGATGGAGCTTGGTCAGGAAATGCCAATTATTCTACCTTTGCATCCAAGAACTCAGTCTTTTTTAAAACAATATAATTTGTTTGATGATGTTGTAAATACACTCCAAATTATTGAGCCTGTCGGCTTTTTAGATATGATTATGCTAGAAAAAAATGCTTCTCTTATTATGACTGATTCGGGTGGCGTTCAAAAAGAAGCTTTTTTTCATCAGGTGCCTTGTGTCACGTTACGTGATGAGACCGAGTGGCAAGAACTTGTTGATTTAGGTTGGAATACGGTTGTTTCACCCGAAGAAAAATCTAAAATTATACCAGCAGTTAAGTATGCCTTAACGCATTTGGGTGATATGAATCAAAAGCCTTATGGCACGGGCAATGCAGCTAAGAACATTGCTGAAGTTTTGTATGATTTTCTTGATGTTTAAATAGAGCGTAACCAAGGATTTAGAAAACATGTTTAATAAAAGCGTATTATCTTTAAAAAAGTTTATATTAAATAATGCCGCACTGGCAATTCTCATGGATGGCGTTGAGCTTTTTAACTTGAAAAAAGTGGCCTACTTGATGCTCAAGACATCCCATAAAAAGAGTAAGATTAAACCTAAAGCTCCTTTAGGAAAAAAAATACTGATGCTCACAATCAGTATGATCGAGATTGATTGTCGAATAAATAAAGTAGCATCAAGTCTTGCTGCCAAAGGTTATCAGGTTACTATTTTTTGCCCAGAACTTCCTAATCAAGATCAACCGATTGTGATTCAGGATATTGCTGAAAATATCAAATATATTCGAATTAAAGCCACACATCTCACGCAAAAAATTAAAATGAGTTATCAATCACATTTTGTAAAGGCAAGTGCTGATTTTGACTTTGATTTTGTGCATGCCAATGATTTGACAACGTTGGCTACGGGTTGGGTTATTTCAAAACAAAGTGGCGTGCCTCTCGTTTATGATTCTCATGAAATGTGGTCTGAGAATGTTACCTATAAAAATGGAAAGTATGTTCAAATGCAGGCGAGAAAGCGTTTTTTCTATCAAAAATTAGAAGGGCGGCTTTTGAGGGACGTTACGTTATTTTATTCTGTGAGTGCATCTATCTTAGATGAATATGAGCGTCGTCATCAATATCGACCCAAGTTACTTGCTAATTATCCGGATATTGCTTCGTTAGCACACGATGGAAGTGGGTTTGACTCGTTAAAAAGTAGTTTGAATTTAACACCAGAGCATTTTATTACGCTGTATATTGGTGGTGTTGGCCCGGGCCGTAACATCGAAAATGTGATTAAAGCACATGCTAAGCTTGATGAGCATTTTGTGTTTGTAATTCGTGGTCCTGGTGTAGAATTTTATGGCCCTGAATATATGCAACTCGCAGCGTCACTTAATATCCAACATCGTATTTTTATTTTACCGGCCGTTGGGCGTGATGATGTGGTTGCTGCGAGCAACGGCGCAGATTGTGGTATTGTGATGCTTGAAAATCTTTGTAAAAATTTCTATTGGTTTTATCCGAATAAATTTTTTGAGTATAGCTTAGCCGGACTTCCTGTGGCTGTTTCAAACTTTCCTGATGTGCGGGCGCATATTGAGCGGGAGCAAAACGGCATCACATTTGAGCCTAGCAATCCTCAGAGCATTGCGGATGCTTTATTTAAACTAGACAGCAATCGTGTTGAAACGAATTTGATGGGCAAGCGAGGGCAGGAAAGTATTCATCACACCTACAATTGGGAAGCTGCAATTAGCACCATGATCAAAGATTATGATGCATTGCTGGCGTGATATAAGCCGCTATGTTTGAGTTAATTTAAGCTTGCTTGGTACGTGTCGATGCCTTCTGCCACGTCGCCAAAGAAGATGACTTTCCCTTTTTCTAATATAGCGACTTTATTACAGAAGCGTTGAATGATTTCATTTGAATGGCTGGTAAGGGCAAGAATATGGCTCTTGTTCACCATGTCTTCGATGCGTTGCGTTGCTTTTTTCATGAATCGCGCGTCACCCGCTCCAATGATCTCATCGATGAGTACGATTTCAGGTGGGCGCGCTGTTGCTACGGCGAACACCAGTTTCATTTGCATGCCTGTTGAATAGGTACAGACGGGCTTGTTAAGAAAGTCGCCCAGCTCTGTGAACGATTCAATATCTTCGACGATGCTGTAAGCGTCTTGCTTACTCCATCCTCTCATGATGCCTAGATTCAAAATATTTTCATATCCTGTTGCTTCAACATTGAGTCCTAAATTCACATCAAATAAATTAGAAATTTCACCATTGATATGCAAACTTCCGGAGGTTGGGGCGTATATTTTTGCCATCACACGCAAGAGCGTACTTTTTCCTGCGCCATTTTGACCTAAAAGCCCAACACGATCACCTTTGTTAATTTTTAAATTAATGCCATTTAAGGCGCGAAATTTTGAGTTATTAATATTGATGTGTTTGTTTTTAGACGGGTTAAACAAAGACAAAAGTGTTTGCTTCAAAGAAGCAGTACCTGTTTTTATTAAATAATCTAACGAGACATCTGTTAATTCTATTGAAGACATAAGGCACCTATAACCAGAAAACAATACGATGTTTGTATTTATTGATACACAAAGCAAATAATCCAAGTCCTACAAAGGAAAGTATGCCTATGGAGATAAGGGTACTTAATTCAAAGCCGTGACCGAGCAAGGGGTTACGAATAAGTGCTAAGTATTGAGCAAACGGATTAACAGCAATAATCCAGTGATATTCCTCGGGCAAAAGTGTCGGTAGCCACATAATGGGTGTTGTAAAGAAAACCACTTGCATGAGGCTTTTGATGATTTGATCGAAATCTCTGTATCGCGTTCCTAGAATGGCAATAACACCACCCCATGCAAAGGCATTAATACACAGGATAACAAGACCGGGGATGATTAAAAAGGTCTGCCAGTTGATGCCAAGTTTTAGATAGATGGCGATAGGTATAAAAACGAGCAAATTATGAAATAGCACAATACAATTTCGAAGTATCAAGCGCATTAAAAATATAGAAATATAAGATGATTGGTTCTTAATATAGGTGACGGATTCGATGAGCGCTGAACTGCTTTCTTGTACGAGGGTCGATATAAACGTCCAGCAGATAATACCTGAAGCAAGGTATGGAAAATAAGTATGAATGTTGACCTTGAATAAATAAGAATACAAAAAGCCCATGGTATAAATAGTTACCGCAGTGCTGATGGTGAGCCAAAAGGGCCCGATGGTTGAGCGACGATAACGTAGTTTAATATCTTGGCTACCAAGCAGGTACCACATTTGCCAATGTGTTCTAAGTGATTTTAATTCTTCACTAAAAATGGAATTCAAGCGGCCTCCAGTTTGCATGCTTTATATGAGTGCAGGGAAGTATATACTTTTTATTCGGGAGGTTAAATCAGGTGATTAAATTAAGATGTTCATAATTATAATAAATCATGAACGAGAGCTTGATAAAGCAACAAATTTTCTGTAATTTTGCCAGCACTTACCTAAAGTATTTTATTCATGTAAATATGTAAGCATGCAAAGAGGAATGACATGACATGTTAGGCTTTAGAGCAATCTTGACGCGACAGCGTATGCGTACACAAACGAAGCCTTCGGATGAGGCTAGTATCGATGAGCCACCCGTTGTTTTGATCTTATCAAACATGTATCCCAGAGAATCACATCCATCCGGTGGGATATTTGTTCATGAGCAAGTGAAAGCATTAAGAAAGCAAGGTATTGATGCAAGGGTCTTGACCGGGGAGCCTTCTGGGCCTCGCTCTTTTTATCAAGATTATCGACGCTGGATGCGTGATAATATCTGTGACTGGGAGCTTGTCGATGGCGTTCCTGTTATAAAATTTCCTTATTTGGCAGGGCTTTCGTTTCGTTCTTTTCAGGTTGATGCTGATACGTATGCCTTTGGGGCACTGCAATGCATTGCGCGAATAAAATCTACGTTTAAGTTTCAAATCATTCATGCGCATACCTCTTATCTTGATGGTACAGCAGCTCGAAAGATTTCTAAGAAATATCATATTCCTTTTGTTATAACCGAGCATATGGGACCATTTAAGTTATTAACAAATACTTTTCTACGTAAACGAAAAACGCAATTGGCTATCAATGCCTCTCAAAAATTAATTGCTGTAAGTCACACGCTTTTACGTGATATTTGTTCCGAAGTACGTGTTAAGCAGCCCTCGAATACCTGTGTTTTACCTAATTTAGTTAATACCAAACTATTTCAAGTTGCGCCACAAACATGTGATATATCTGATGCCAGAATACGCATGCTCTGGGTGGGGCATTTTGTAGAAGTTAAACGTGTGGATAGGTTGCTTGAAGCTTTAGCGATTGCCATCAAAACAGAACCAAGATTATATCTCAAACTTTTAGGAAACGGTGCACTCCAAGATGATTTTGTTCGTATGGTTGATCGTTTGTCGTTAGAAGAGCACGTTGAATTTGTAGGATGGTCTAATCAAGAGGGTCTTGTTAAGCATTATCAAACCAGTGATTTTTTAGTGGTTTCTAGTGAAACAGAAACCTTTTCAGTGGTCACCATTGAGGCCATGAGTTGTGGACTTCCTATTTTGAGCACAAACTGTGGTGGTCCGAGTGAGATCGTGAATCTCGCATCGCTAGGTCTTGTTGTTGAGCAATCAACCCAGGCATTAGCACAAGGCATGCTAGATATGGCATCAGGTGGTGATAAGTCCAATAATTTTAATAAATTCAATAAAATTGATATTAGAAAAATAGCAGAACAGAGGTATGCTTCCCACGTCGTTGCATCCAATATTATTAATATTTATCAATCAGTGATGTTTTAATCTGATTTTATACACGAGGTGCGAACATGTGCGGGATAGCAGGTATTATTGGTGTTCCTCCAAATAAAACATCGTTGAAACAGATGGCGGATGCCATTGTTCATCGAGGACCTGATGATGAACAATTTTATTTAGGTAACCAGGTTGGGTTTGCATTCAGACGCCTCTCCATTATGGATATTGAGCATGGCCGACAACCGATGACCAACGAAGATGGTACGGTGTGGGTGGTGTTTAATGGCGAAATTTATAATCATCTCGAGCTTCGTCAGCAACTCATACAAAAAGGCCATCGTTTTGCAACCGATCATTCTGACACAGAAGTGTTGGTACATGGCTGGGAAGAGTGGGGCGAGCAGCTGTTTAATAAACTCAACGGGATGTTCGCTTTTGCACTATGGGATGAAAAGCAAGATACGTTTATTTTAGTTCGAGATAGGTACGGGATTAAACCCGTGTATTATGCTGAGACAGCTCAACATGCTTTGGTGTTTGGTTCGGAGATCAAAGCGATTTTAGCATCGGGCTTGGTGGATAAAGCTCCATCCATGTCTGGAATCATGGAGTATTTTTCATTTCAAAACCTTTGGCGTGATGACACCATGTTCAAAGGCATTAAACAATTAGAACCTGCCACGTGTTTAACATGGAAAAATAATAAATTAACCAAATCAACGTATTGGGATATAAAATTTGAGCGTTCATCCACATCTAATCGAAGTTTATCTGATTTAACCGAACAACACCGAAGTATTTTGACAAACGCTGTAACACGACAGCTCGCAGCCGATGTACCTGTCACGAGCTATTTATCGGGTGGCATCGATTCCACAGCGATTACCATGGCAGCACATCAATTAGACCCGAGTGTTAAAGCATACAGTTGTATTTTTGATTTAAAAGGTGTGGTTAACGGACGTCATTTTGATGAGCGAGAATACTCAAGGCAAGTGGCGAAACATGCAGGCCTCGATCGCGTAGAATATACGATTGATCAAGATGCATTAAGCCATTCGCTCGATGATTATGTGTATGCATTAGAAGATTTGCGCATGGGTATGGGCTACGTTAATTATTTAATCGCAGGACGTGTTGCTGAAGATGCAAAAGTGGTGTTGTCAGGAACTGGGGGTGATGAGTTTCATGCCGGTTATGTGGGGCGCTATGCGGCTCTAGGACTCACGAAGCCACCTCGTCCTAGCATGCGTACGATTCTGAAAAAAATATTACGCAAAGATGGCTTGAACCCAGCACATATGACCGATGTTCAGCGTAAAATGGTCTATAAACAAATACTCAACCCGTTATTTAATCCGATTCAATATCATCAAGTTTTTACGCAAGATTTTATACGTTCAACCGGTGGATTTAACGCAAGTGACATCATGGATGATTTCATCAATCAGTGCCCAAGCAACGATTGGCGTGACATTATGTTTTACGTGGACGCTAAAACCTATCTTGTGGGGCTTCTTACGCTTGAAGATAAAGTTTCTATGGCGCATTCGTTAGAAACACGTCTTCCGCTATTAGATAATGAGCTGATTGATTTTGTTCTTAACGTACCTTTTTCTTATCTTTGCAAAGATAATGTAGGCAAAATTTTGTTCCGTGAATCCGTAAAACCATGGGTACCTCAAAAAATTTACAAAAAGCCTAAAATGGGCTTTGGACCACCTGATGCAGCGTGGTACCGGGGTAAATTAAGACCATGGATAGAAAAGGCATTAGCAACTAATATTATTAAAAAACAAGGTGTTTTCCAACCTAAATACATCCAATCTGTTTTGGATGATCATTTTTCAAAACGCTCGGACAATACCTACTTGATTTGGTCGTTACTCAACTTTCAAGCATGGTGCAAGGCGTTTGATTTTTTTTAGGTTGAATTATGTGGGTTGATATAACTTCATATATTGTTCACTAATAACTTTAGCTGAGAATCGATCCTCTGCACTTTTTCTTAGTCGATTAGGATCGATCATTGGCAATCTATCTGAAAGATTCAAAATTGCTTCGGCCAAGGCGTCTGGATTATGATTCTCACATGTGACGCCCATCCAGTCTTCTGTAATAATATCTTCTGGCCCACCACAGCGTGTACTTACGACAGGTCTACCGCTTGCTAATGCTTCTGCAACAACACAGCCAAAACTTTCAGAAACACTGCTTAATGCAAAAATATCACAATGATTTCTCATGAAGTTGGATACTTCCTCATGCGGAACAGGGCCTGTTACTTTAACTGAATCAGTCAGGTTTAATGTATCTACTTCTTGCATGATTTGTTGGGTATAATCGGCTGGATGCACGCCTCCAATTGTATGAGCTGCTCCTGATGTCACCATTAGAATACTTGTTTTGAAATCTAAATCATTTAAATTTTGTAGTTCCAGGTGGCTTAAATCAACACCATCCAATCGTCCTGTTTGTATGATGCCATTCCAATCACGAACAAGGTAGTTGTCAGGTCCTTCTTCAGATAAGTATATTACGCCTGCTTCTGCTTGCTCTATATTATTAGATAAAGCTGACTTCAAGGCGAGTGTATAACCCCCTCCAACTAAGGTAAGGGTTGCTAAAGGCTTCTCAATAAGCACGCGTTGAAATGCGTTTAAAAGAAGAGATATATTTTTCACTGGCGTGAAGTAGCCCACAAAAAGAATTTTTGGCGCGGCAGGGTCGGGAGTCCAACTTGATGCTGGATAAAATCGGTCAAAATCTACGATATTAGGAATGACGTGGACTTTTGATTGTTTGTCTTTTAAGCATGATAAAATATTTTGACGTTGCGCTTCTGAAACAGCAACAAGATGTTGCGCATTGTTTAATGCTTTTATGGTCGTTCTTCGAATAGATGGGTGTTCTGTCAAGATGGTAAATGGCCCTGTATGTTCCGTAATAATACAAGGTCGATTAAACGTTGAAGCTATTTTTCGAGCTGCATTGCCATCAAGATATCCTGTATGTGCATGAATAACATCAAAATCAAACGTTTCTTTAAGCTTTTTTATGCTTTTTGTGAGTGACTTTTGGTAGCCCCATCCATGAGTCCAGAAATCACCATAAAAAGGATAAGGCAAATACTTAACAGATACTCCCTCAATAGACCACCATGATTGATTACAGGCTTTATAATAACTAAAAAAGTTATGTAGCCCTCGTACAAAATTATAAATGTCGTGGGATAACTTTCTTAACATACACCTAGGATGCCTTAATGTACGTAAGGGATTTCGTATTTGCTTTAAACTTATATGATACGGACGGCCAGATATCACACGAACATTAATGTCTTGTTCCGTGTTCTGTAGTCCTTTTATTTGTTCTAGAACAAAAGAGCCTAGTCCTGGTTGATCGGGGTGGGGAAATAGGTAGGAGATAACGAGTACGTTTACTTTAGCTTGCTTTATAGCAGATGGCGCGAATTCTTGAAGCTGCCAGCGATCAGGATAGCCAAAAGACATATTTGCTTTAGACGGTATTAATAATTTTTTAAAAAAGCTAATTAAAAAATTTTGTTTGTGTACCGTATCCATTTCGATTGTTATCCTTTTTCAGAGTCGAGAGATGTCCTAAGTTACTTTTTCGCAGGATAAAAGCCTATTTACTTTGTTGCACAAACGACTCAAGAATTTTCTGGAAATGTTTCCTTTAGATGTTCTGTTTTGGCGCTTTAACTTAGTCAGTTCCGTGTTTAATTCTATAATTTCTGTTTTTAGGATGTCGCTAGCCATAGAGAGGGCCAGTGCTTCCGCTTTTTTAAACGGCGTTCTTGCTAAGGTTGAGGCTGTTTTTTTTAAAAATAAAAGCGGTGAATCATCAATCTTGGTCATTTCTTCATGGGTTAACTTGCGTAGAAACTCTGACCATAGGGCATTATTTTCTTCAAAAATGTTGTTAATAGTATTGCTACCTTGAGCAGGATGTTGTCTTGATTGAATCAGGATTTTGTTATCAAAGTGTATTGGAGCAATACGCATGATATCGAACCAAAGCGCATAATCTTGCGTTGAGGGTAATGCCTCATCAAAGACACCAACCTTTGTGAAATATACGGATGGTATTAATAGCGAGCAGCCATGGATTAGGCCGCGTAGCAATGAAAAGAGTGGCGTATTGAGTTTATTCAATGGGTATGTTGTATCAATGTGTACGGTATCGGTTATTTCTGATTTTGTATTAATAACTTCATAGCCACCATAAATGATCGTTTTTTTATCATTTAAGTTCGATAAAACATCAATTTGGCGTGCTACTTTAGATGGATGATATTTATCATCATGACTTAGCCATGAAAAGTAGTCGCCTTGCATCTTAGCGATACCTAAGTTTAGGGCCGAGCCACAACCGCCGTTTTCTTTTGAAAAGTAACGTATTTTGTCACCGTAAGCTTTTGCGATAGCATCGGTTTTACCATCATCTTTGGAGCCATCATTGATGACGATGATTTCAATGTTTTTATAGGTTTGTGCTAAAGCGCTATCAATCGCTTCTTTCATATAATTAGCACCGTTGTACACAGGAATAACAATGGATACGAGCGGAGCAAAGGGTTGCTTTGTAGCCGTTTGTTTTTGTAGATCAGACACAGGAGGCTTCCTCTTGTTTTATCGTGTTTTCAGACCATACGGTTCGATTAACATAGTCGACATAGCTGGTAACGATTCGCAGTACTTTTTGTGAAACTTTTCCTGCATCGTAGTCGGGAATAAGTTTCGATGTTTTGTTGTTGTCTGCATGTTGTTCTGTGACGATGCGTACGGCATTTAATATTCTATCTGCTGTGAGACCACTCATGATAAGTGTTCCTTCATCCATGCCTTCAGGTCGTTCATGTGCATTACGTATGGTGATTGCGGGTAAGTTGAGTAACGAAGTTTCTTCGGTAATGGTACCGCTGTCGGATAACACACAAAAAGCTTCGGTTTGTAATTTGATATAATCAAAAAAACCGAGTGGTTTGGTGAAGTGGATGAGTGGATGGATATCTTCTTTGGGATAATTGTCGAGACGTTTACGTGTTCTTGGGTGTGTCGAGAAATAAATAGGGTATTGGTAATGTTCAGCAAGCGCGTTGAGTCCGGTTAATAAATCGCGGAGGTTACTCGCTGAATCAACATTTTCTTCACGGTGTGCGCTGACTAAAAAATAGCGGTCAGCTTGAAGCTTAGTGCGCTCTAAAATAGTTGATTCGGTAATTTTATGTTTGTAATAATCCAGCACCTCATGCATATGTGAGCCGGTTTTAATAATGGTTTCTTGTGGGAGCCCTTCGGCGATTAAATAGCGGCGGGCATGTTCTGTTAGAACCATATTAATATCACTTAAATGGTCGACAACTTTTCTGTTTAACTCTTCGGGAACCCGCTGGTCAAAACAACGGTTACCAGCTTCCATATGAAAAACCGGAATTTTTCGGCGTTTAGCCGAGATGATCGCTAAACAGGTATTGGTATCACCGTATAAAAGTAAAGCGTCAGGTTTTATTTCTTTAAATAACGCATCAGATTTTGAGATGACATCGGCAATGGCATCTGCTGGGGAATCAGGGGATATATTTAAGAAATAATCAGGCTTACGTATTTCTAGATCATCAAAAAAAACTTGATTGAGTTCATAGTCATGATTTTGTCCTGAATGAACCAGTGTGTGATTTGAGTGTTTATCAAACGCTGCAATAACACGGGACATTTTAATAAGTTCTGGTCGTGTTCCCACGAGGGTCATAATATTAAGCATCGAGTTGCTCCTGAACGAAATCTAGTTTGAGTAATAAGGTTTTTATTTCGTCGATGTTAAGTTGTTGTGTATTGTGTGATGTGTAATCTTCAAGTCGAGAGACTTCTTCTTCACCTTCCACGCAGTATTTGTCGTAATTTAAATCACGGTTATCTGTTTTAATCCTATAGTAGGCGCCCATATCTTCAGCCATGGCCATTTCTTCGCGTGAAACCAACGACTCATAGGCTTTTTCGCCATGCCGTGTACCAATAATTTGAATTTCAGAGTCGCTACGAAAAATTTCGAGTAAAGCTTGTGCAACATTACCGATTGTTGCTGCAGGTGCTTTTTGTACGAAAATATCACCTTGTTTTCCATGATCAAATGCATGCAATACGAGCCCAACGGAATCTTCCAGTGACATGAGAAAACGTGTCATGGTCGGGTCGGTAATCGTTAAGGGTTGTTTGTTTTGAATTTGTTCTATAAATAAGGGAATAACAGAGCCGCGTGATGCCATGACGTTGCCATAGCGTGTTGCAAATACTGAGGTCTTCGAATCAATAATTTGTCGAGATTTTGCGAGCATGACTTTTTCTGCCATGGCTTTGGACATGCCCATCGCATTGATGGGGTAAACCGCCTTATCCGTACTTAGAACAATGACGCGTTGCACACCATGATTGATGCCAGCATTTAAAACATTTTCAGTACCTAATACATTGGTACGTACCGCTTCCATGGGGTAAAACTCGCATGAAGGCACTTGCTTTAGTGCAGCGGCATGAAAGACATAATCAACGCCGCGCATTGCGTCGCTAATGGATGAATAATCACGGACATCACCAATATAATATTTAATTTTTTTGTTATTAAATTTACGTCTCATGTCGTCTTGTTTTTTTTCATCACGACTAAATATACGAATTTCTTGTATGGATGAATTCAAAAATCGTTTTAATACCGCGTGACCAAACGAGCCTGTACCGCCGGTAATTAATAGTGTTTTGTTATCAAACATGGAGATTCCTTTCTTGTGTATTTAAATAGTCCTTGTGCATAGCTGTGATTAACGTTGTCCAATCAGGTGGGCTGTATTGCGTGGCTTGGTTGAAGCGTTGTGCGTTGAGCGAGCGATCAATAACAAGCGCACTATCCGGCTTTATGGATATTTCTTTTTTATACACGTCGGCTATAACCGATAATAAATCAAATTTATTTATGGGTTGTGCTGCGACATGATATAAGCCTGATAGTTCAGGGTTCGGGATAACAAAATCATGAATAATACGCGCAAACTCCAATGTCGTAAGTCCTGAGAAAATTGCTTTATCATAGCCGGAGATATCATTGTTTTGTGAAAGAAACCAGTCGACCAAACTATAGTTTGAGTTAATTTCGTGACCTATGATTGATGTACGTAAGGTAATAGCTGATGGGCAATCATGTAGCTCACCTATGTACTTGGATTTACCATAGAGGTCGGTTGCATCGGATACATCTTCTTCAACGTACATGCCTTGATTACCCGAAAAAACACAGTCTGTACTGACGTGTATGAGTCGAGTACTGGTGAGTTCACAAAGTGAGGCTAGGCGATGAGGCAGCATCGCATTAATGGGGAGTGTCGTGAGTGGGTTATTGGCGTGTGCAAGTTGTTTAATGACACCCACACAATTAATTACGACATCGGGTTTTACTTGTGTAAAGGCATACACTAAGGCATCGTGCTCGAGTACGTCGATGTTTTTTATTAAATTTTGATGCGTGTTTTTTGGAAAATAACCTAAGTTATGGCTATTACGTATGGTTCCCCATACTTGATGTTGTGAATGATTAAATAATTGTTGAAATATAGTGCTCCCTAGCATTCCAGTTGCACCTAAAACGAGTATCTTCACGTCTGATTTGTCCTTTGTGTCAATTTAGGCTCGTAGTATATACTTATCGCCTATAAAATTACGAGTTTCAATTCATCGGTTTTTTGTTATACATTCTTGGCTCGATTGTTTTATTCAGTTAAAGTGTTTGACAATATTGAAATGTGAGTAATACTTGTTCGGTTCAACTGAAGCTGCACACCTTGACTTTAGGACCTTTGCATTTAATTTGTCTTGAAATTAGCTACGTATTTTTTGCCTCGATAGAGTTCTGTAGCTTCGTCCCATGTCTTTTATTTAATATTAATATTTTAGTGCGTTGAACCCATAAAGAAGCTGCCTAGATGATAATCGCATTATAACTCACTGGGAATTAGTGAATAAGCTGTATTAATTTTTGTGCAATATTGACATCTTTAAATGATTGTCGGAACGTCTCCTGCAATGGTGGGCCTGAAGAGTTTGAAATAATTGTATCTAGTGTTTTTTCTAAAGCATCGCTTATGCCTTCAATATTCGAGGGGTGAGCATAATAAGCGCCTAGTTTGGAAAGTATATCTTCCGAGCTACCTGAAGGAACTAACCCAACAATAGGGGTATTTGCCCCAAGATAGTCAGATAGCTTACTTGCTAAAAATAAATTCTTTTTAATGTCAGCGTCGATCAAGAGCAAAATATCGGCATCATACATTAGTGCCAGCGATTGTAGATAATTTACGTTTTTTATATGACTGATCATACCTTGTGGCAAGGCTTTTGCTGTTGTTGTGTTTAGCATATCAGAAGAAACCTGACCTATCAATTCGATTTGTATTTGATTGCTCCATGTTTTCCGGCGTTTTAGTAGTAAAAGTAGCGCTGCAAAAAGAGGCTCTGGTGAGCGGCGGCCATAAAGAGCACCAACATAACGTAACGTTATTTTGGCGTTATGGGCTTTAGGTCTGTTCGGGTAAAGAAAATCGCTATAGGCGTGTGGAAGTACAGTTGTTTTATGATGAAAATTCTGTCTTTTTCTTTTAACCATAAGATTAAGAGAGTCAGGCGATGCATGAATTAAATGATCCATTTTCTTTATGCAATGTGGCTGGTGCCAATAATTCCACAGTTTATTTAGCGCTCTTACCTCTAAAGGGTTGCCTGCCCAAGGGTCGCTAAACTGAGCTATCCAGCGCACTTGGTTTCGATGTTTTTTCACTCGTGCCATAACTGCGTTAATCGAATGGAACGGGGAGAACGTAATAACACATTGATACTGAGATAAATCCAAGTCCATTAAATATTCATAAGCAGGCTGGTGTAAAGATTCCATTAAATCAGGGACATGATTAATTATGTTTACACGTTCCTTAATTCTGCGCCACCCAGTTATATGAGGATTTAAACGATGAACTTGACCAAAATAAGATTCGACAAAAGGTAATAAAGTAACATCTGTTGATAAATGAGGGCAAAAGGAATCAGCGCATAAGACATCGACTTGATAACCTAATTGTGAAAAAGCAGCCATCGGCTTAAAAACTGCCGGTGTCATTTGTACTTGCATGGGCGGAAAAGCATAGCTAAACAGCAAAATTTTACCATTGTTTTTTGCTATAGGTTTAGTTTCTAACGAGTGGCTGGCATTAAGCTTATTTAAAAACATATTAATTATTCACCAAGTTACGGTTAGATTCTGATGTTTGAAGATCTTGAACGAGCTAGTGTATCTTGTTCTGGGTTGTTCGAGAAGAGAAAAATTAATAGCGGGAGGACAACTATAAGTAACTCACCTTACGCACCGCCCCTTGCCTCATAAGTAAAAATCATTAGAATTTGCCT
>JARGNP010000044.1 GCA_029210265.1 Legionellaceae bacterium | reverse complement strand
CCAAGTAAATCAACAACTTTAAACATTATCTCAGATTTCAACTGCGTTTTTTAGGATCATGCACCGGTAACCGTATCAAAAAATAGCTGCGGTCATCATCAGTTTCAAACACAGGTGCCGGTGAACCATTGGTCTTCATAACACGCAAAATTTTGGGCACACCTGTCGAGCGCCCTTCGGTTAAATTCAGCTCTTTAAGAAATTCGCCAATACGACGGTTGCGGTATCGGCGACTTACAGCGCGACCTGCTTGCAAATCACGTAACTGTATTGATCGATCAGGTCCTGGAAAACTCAGCACAACCAATTCCTCCGGCGTAAGACGCACCTCTATTGGCTCGCGAATCTCGTAAGAACGGTGATAAACTGCATTGACTACGGCTTCTTCAATAGCAGCCAAAGGATAATTCCAAAATCGCTCTGCTTCGGGGCGATCGGGATGTTTCACGACGGTTTCTTTCAGGTAGTTACGTCCGATATAGTCTACTGCATCGCGTGTAATCCGCCCCAATGGGCCGCGAAACTCTTTTTCCTCGAAACGGTCACCGCCTGCCCCATCAGGAAAATACACCACATCAATTTGAGTGGCCGGGAAAAAGTGCTCTGGATGCTCATTGAAAAACAGCAACCCCACATTTTTGGGAAAGGCCATTTCTGCCGGGCCGCCAAGCTCATGAGTTCACGCTCATTTTCGCCTGTTGCTTTCACCGTACTGGATTGTTTTCGCAGATAATAAGCCCAGTCGTTCTTTTTACCGCTTAGACTGGTTTTGGCCTTGTAAGGGCGTGTTTCACCACCGGGCGCCCACAACACCAAAATGGTTTTTCCCTCAATTTCATAGATAGCGGTAAGTGGGTGAAAATGCGGGGCAATGGCCGAATGGCCTAGATTTAACAGCTCTTTTTGAATGGCATCAATTTGAGAAGGCATTAAACCGACGGGCGACAATTGCGGCTGGCCATTCTTTTCAGCCACGCCAATGACCACATACCCTCCACCCAGATTATGAAAGTCGTTGGCAAAAGCGCACAAGGTATGAAGAATTACTTCAGGATTCCAGCCTTCTTTGTATTCAATACGCTCACTCTCAACGGCACGGCGATGTTAGAGATCGTTGATGTTGATGGGGAGTTTTGGAGTCATGCTACGGCTTCCTCTTCAATATCTTTGCCCGTGATTATTTTGTAATGGGCTATCTGATTAACTTGCTGAAATATTTTTTTAAATCATCGTTGCAGCACTAAATGATAATTAAGCCAATATAGTGCTGAAAAATATTTGTAGATATTAGCACCTTATATGGAAAGATACACATTGGCTTTCTGATCAACGCCATCTGCCGATTCTATTGTTGCGGAAAAATTACCGGTACCATTTACTGACAATTTTAGCCCTTGAACGACTACATAGTGCCTTTTGAGAGACGAGCGACAAACCAGTATCCGCGTAGTTTTCTATGCTCTTTGATGGTATGCCCTGAAAAGCTGAAAACTCATGGTAGCGGGTTCGATCCCCGCCGCCTCCACCAACTAACTTCTTAATTTACATCAAGATTTTAAACACCCTTTATTTCAAAGGGTTCATTTCACACGTTCACTTCTTTTAAGCTTGACCAAAACAATTCTATATTCTAGAATCTAGAATGCGGAATATGAAATAAACAGGTAGAAAGCATGAGTATCAAATCCCAAGATATTGTGGTGTTAGTTAAAATCCTCGCTAACCAAAGCGATATACCTTGGTCTCAGAATACCCTCGCCCGTGAACTTTGCCTAAGTCCATCACAAATCAACATGGCCTTTAAGCGACTGGTCACCGCGGGCTTAATGACCCCCTACCATCCACCAAGTAAACCGCAACCCATTATTCAAGCCTGCGAAGAATTTTTTATACACGGCCTAAAATATGTGTTTCCTGCAAAATTAGGTGAAATAGCCCGTGGTGTTCCCACCAGTTATGCAGCCCCAATCCTTAATGAGCACATTGTAGCTGGACATGATCCCGTTCCTGTTTGGCCCTATGCTGACGGCGAAGTACGTGGTTTAGCCCTAAAACCTTTATACTCATCGGTTCCTGCAGCCGTGATCAAAAACCCCGATCCTTTATTTTATAATATGTTAGCATTGCTCGATGCCATTCGTTGTGGGCGAGCACGAGAAAAACAAATTGCCATCCAAGAATTATCTAACATTCTGAAATCAAGCGTGCCTGTGCCACATGAATAAAAGCTTTGCTCAACACAACCTTGAATCACTTACGCTCATAGCTCATCGTCTTGAAGAGCTATGCGATGATGTCACCTTTGTTGGTGGATCCATTATGGGCCTATTGATAACAGATAAGGCTGCGCCTGACGTGCGGTTTACCATGGATATTGACTGCATTATTAATGTCATCACACGATCGGGTTATTATGCATTTTCAGAAAAATTACGTAAAAAAGGCTTTAAAGAAATGATATTTGGTGATCATCCAATCTGCCGCTGGGATTGTGATGGCGTTCTAATTGATGTGATGCCCATTGATAAAAGCATTTTAGGATTCTCTAATCGATGGTATCAAGATGCTCAAGCTAATGCCCTTAATCAGAAACTAACAGACGATATCACTGTAAAACTTATTTCTGCACCCTACTTTCTGGCGACCAAGCTGGAAGCATTTAAAGATCGTGGTAAACAGGATTTTTTATTGAGCCATGACTTAGAAGATATTATTTCACTGATTGATGGTCGGCCAGAAATTGTAAATGACATAGCAATCGTATCTGATAACTTAAAGCAGTATCTCGCATTTGAATTTGCATCCTTGATGAATAACATCCAATTTATTCAAGCATTACCTGGGCACTTAAACGATTCGGGTCAATCTGACGGGCGCCTGAAGATAGTGAAATCTCGAATACTAACGATTATGAGTTTAGGAGAGTAAATGAATACCAACAAAATCGCTTGGGTAACTGACATTCATCTCAACTTTTTAAAATCGGCTGCACGAAAGAAATTTTATAAGCACGTTATAGAAACAGGTGCTGATCAAATCTTAATTACTGGCGATATTGCTGAGGCGACGAATGTCTGTGAATTACTTCAGGAATTCGTCGAAGTCACAGGAAAATCTATCTACTTTGTTCTGGGTAATCATGATTACTATCACAACAGTGTCGCGCATGTACGAGAAAAAATTACTGCTTTATGCAAACAAAATAAGAAGTTGATCTGGCTAGGAGAACCTAAAGTTGTAACTTTAAGTAATGACGCAATATTACTTGGACACGATGGCTGGGCTGATGCGCGTTATGGCGACTTTGAGCACAGCCCGATTAATTTGAACGACAGCCGTTTGATTGCCGAATTATATCAAGCATTTTTGTTAAGCAAATCGGCATTGAAATATGAAATGCAGAAATTAGCCGATCAGGATGCCAAGATTCTTGAAGAAACCATAACGAAAGCAATTACGGCCAATATCAAACAAGTCATTATTGCTACGCATGTTCCACCATTTCCAGAATGCAGCTGGCACAAAGATCATCCCAGTGATAAGGACTGGTTACCATACTTTGCTTCAAAGGCAACAGGGGATGTCATCATGGCTGCTGCTAGAACATATGCTAATGTTCAATTTTTGGTTTTGTGCGGTCATACACATACGGCGACATCCATCGACTTTCTTGATAATCTAAAAATTAGAGCCGGTGGAGCAGAATATTATAAGCCCGAGGTTCAGGACGTTATTATTGTTTAATAAGAATTACAAAAGGGTTTATTGCGGGTTTATTTACTGACAATTAAGAACGATCAAAGACAACACAGCATCACTGCTAACTACCCTACTGCGCCCAGATTTTATATGAGCTTTCATAGTCTTTGATGGTATGCCCTGAAAAGCTGAAAACTCATGGTAGCGGGTTCGATTCCCGCCACCTCCGCCATTTATTAATTTTTACAATACCAATATTATTTTCCGGATTATCCCCAGACTCAACATCTAACCAAGATTCACATTGAGTTGAACTTTCACACCATTTTCATGCCATGCTCTTGTAT
>JARGNP010000017.1 GCA_029210265.1 Legionellaceae bacterium | reverse complement strand
AGTATGCTCAACAGGTGATGGATGGTATTTTTTGATCACTCATGCGTTTGCCCTGTATAGGATTGAATACAGCTGGCAATTTAGCTTATCTTGTTAACTTTGGATCGCCGAATATTGTGCTTTCTTGTGAGGTAGATACTGAAACAGGAGTACTGAGTTATCCTTGTCAAGATACAGGGGCAACCGAGTTAGCTTCGGGCGGTATCCGTGGTATTGCATTAACATCCGACAATCTTAAAGCCTACATTGCAGGACTTGATACGGTAACGACGTGTGATGTTAATAATCGTTTGTTAGATAACTGTATTGCGACCAGTGTCCCCGAAATATTAGACGGTGTAAATGTTATTTTAAACGATACTGAAACCATCGCTTATTTCACAACGGACAGGACTACTGTCGCAACATGTCAAATTGATACTTCGACGCGTTTAATTACGAGTTGTACAAGTCAAACGGAATCAACATGGGATGGTACGAGTGGTTTTGCATTGCTCGAGTAATATTATGAAAAAGTAACGTAAACTAGTTGACCTGGGTTCAGGCCTTATGTATCATTCGTGACTTCTGTCCTGGTGATAGTTTTTTCGGGGTGTAGCGCAGCCTGGTAGCGCGCCTGCTTTGGGAGCAGGATGTCGGGAGTTCGAATCTCTCCACCCCGACCAAATATAATGAGCGCCCGTAGCTCATCTGGATAGAGCATCGGCCTTCTAAGCCGAGGGTAACAGGTTCGAGTCCTGTCGGGCGTACCAAACGTCAAGTAGGATAGTTCAGTTACAAAAAATAAACACGTCGTGGTGGGCGTAGCTCAGTTGGTAGAGCCCCGGATTGTGATTCCGGTGGTCGTGGGTTCGAGCCCCATCGTTCACCCCAGTTTATATTATATCTGCAGTTTTTTTAGAAATTTAAATCAAATACATAAAGTTTATGGGATATTGTGAGGTTTTCTACTTTACAAGCCCGGCTTCATATCAGATAATTCACATCTACTTGCGAGAGTGGCGGAATTGGTAGACGCGCTGGATTTAGGATCCAGTAGGGTAACCTGTGAGAGTTCGAGTCTCTCCTTTCGCACCATTTTTATACTTAAGATAATTTGAGTCAAAATATAATAACACCAATGGGGTGAGTAAATGACTGTTTCTGTTGAAACCTTGGAAGGCTTAGAGCGCAAGGTAAATGTTTCTGTACCAACAACCAAAATTGAAGAAGAAGTAAGTTCGCGTCTTAAATCTATGGCCGGTCGTGCAAAAATGGATGGTTTCCGTCCAGGTAAAGCTCCCATGAATTTAGTTAAGCAACGTTATTCTGACGATGTACGTCTGGAAGTGGTTCGTGAAATGTTGCAACCATCATTGTATGAAGCATTGAAAGAGCATGATTTAGCTCCTGTAGCAGCGCCACGTATTGAGCCAGGTCCTATTGAAATTGGCCAAGATTTTTCTTATTCCGCATTTTTTGAAGTGTTTCCTGTATTCGAAATTAAAGAATTAGGTGAAGCGCAACTAGAATTTATTTCATCTGAAGTAACGGATGCTGATGTTGATGCGACCATTGAAAAATTGCGTGAACAGCATAAAACATGGAACGACGTGACACGTGCTGCAGCCGATGGCGATAAGCTTGTGATTGACTTTGATGTTTTCGAAGGTGAGCAAGAGCTCGGTGAGCAAGGCCGTGGTCGTGATTTTGAACTTATTTTAGGTGCCGGTGCCGTCTTGCCTGAGCTTGAAAAAAGTTTAATCGGTGCTAAAAAAGATGAGAAAAGTGAGCATACCGTTGATTTCCCTGCTGATTGGCATGATGTTGCGTTTGCTGGCAAGTCGTTATGCTTTAAAGTCACCGTTCATCAAATTATGGAAGGTGTTTTACCTGCATTAGATGATGAACTTGCTGAAAAGTTTAATATTGTAGATGGCGGCATCGACGCCCTGAAAAAAGATATTCGTTCACACATGGAGCGTGCTTTAGAGCGTCGCGTGAATGAACTTAATCGCCAATCAACGTTTGATGCGTTTTTAAAAATTAATCCATTTGACTTGCCAACAGCATTGATGGACGAAGAAATTCAGCATTTACGACATGAATTTTATCACCAAGTATTTGGCCATGAACATACAGAAGATGAGAAGATTCCTGATTTTCCACGTCATTTATTTGAAGAACGTGCGACACGCCGTGTTCATTTAGGGCTATTATTTTCGGATTTTGTCAAGCAGAATGAAATCACGGCTGATAAAGAGAGTGTGGAAGCCATGATTAATAAATCAGCTGAATCATATGATGATCCTGATGAAGTACGTGCATGGTATCATAATGATCAAAAACACATGGCCGAAATTGAAGCGCTTGTGATTGAAGAAAAAGCAGCTGAAAAATTAACAGAAAAAGCAATTATTACAACAAAAGCGCAGGCTTATGATGAGGTTATGAACCCACCTAAAGCCAACGACGAAAACAATCAGAATGACAAAGGAGAGTCTGCATGATAAAAGCACACGGGCAAGAGGTGATTCGAAATGCTAGCGGGCTTGTGCCCATGGTTGTCGAGCAAACTTCTCGAGGTGAGCGTTCGTACGATATTTATTCACGACTGTTGAAAGAGCGTATTATCTTTCTTTTAGGGGAAGTGGAAGACCACATGGCGAATTTGGTGGTGGCACAGTTACTTTTTCTGGAGTCAGAAAATCCAGAAAAAGATATCTCCATTTATATCAATTCGCCGGGTGGGGTAGTGACCGCAGGTCTTGCAATTTATGACACCATGCAATTTATCAAACCTGATGTCAGTACGTTATGTATTGGACAAGCTGCAAGTGCAGCTGCACTTCTCCTGTGTGCTGGAGCTAGTGGCAAGCGTCATTGCTTGCCAAATTCGCGCGTGATGATCCATCAACCCTTAGGCGGTTACCGTGGACAAGCAACGGACATTGAAATTCATGCTCGTGAAACGTTAGCGGTGCGTGCGCAATTGAATCGAATTATGGGGCAGCATGCGAATAAAACGCCTGAAGAAATTATGCGTGACACAGAGCGTGATAACTTCATGAGCCCTGAGCAAGCATTAGAATATGGTCTTATTGATTCCGTGCTTCAGAGCCGTGAAGCGTTGACCGAAGGTAAGTAACGTTGGAGAGTAAGAAATGAGCAAGTCAGAAAGTGGTGAAGAAAACAAAGTGCTGTATTGCTCATTTTGTGGAAAAAGCCAACATGACGTTAAGAAGCTGATTGCTGGTCCTTCTGTTTTTGTGTGTGATGAGTGCGTAGATTTATGCAACGACATCATGAAAGAAGAACAAAAACAAACGGAAGAAGTTCAAGAAACATCGCTTCCAACACCTAAAGAAATTTCTGATTTTTTAGATGAATATGTGATTTCTCAGCCGCATGCTAAAAAAGTGTTATCTGTGGCTGTTTATAATCATTATAAGCGCATGCAAAATCAAGCAAAAGAGTCGGTTGAGCTTGGTAAAAGTAATGTGCTTTTAATCGGCCCAACAGGGTGCGGTAAAACATTGCTTGCTCAAACGCTTGCGCGCTTGCTTAATGTGCCTTTTACTATGGCGGATGCAACGACGTTGACTGAAGCCGGTTATGTGGGTGAAGATGTTGAGAATATCATCCAAAAATTGCTTCAGAAATGTGATTATGATGTTGAAAAAGCCCAGCGTGGAATTGTTTATATCGATGAGATTGACAAAATCTCTCGTAAATCAGATAACCCATCGATAACACGCGATGTTTCGGGTGAAGGTGTTCAGCAAGCATTGCTTAAGTTGATTGAAGGCACAACGGCTTCTATTCCTCCTCAGGGAGGGCGGAAACATCCTCAGCAAGAATTTTTGCAAGTGGATACATCTAATATTTTATTTATATGCGGTGGAGCCTTTGCTGATCTGGATAAGGTGATTCAAAATCGTAGTGACCAATCGGGTATAGGTTTCTCAGCAGCGCTTAAAAACAAGAAAGTGGTTGAAAAACCTGAGAAAGCGCTCGAAGGACTTCAGTCTGAAGATTTGGTTAAATACGGTCTTATTCCTGAGTTTGTAGGTCGACTTCCCGTCGTTGCGACATTGCATGAATTGAATGAAGATGCACTGGTCGAGATTTTAACACAACCTAAAAATGCATTGGTTAAGCAGTTTCAGGCGTTGTTTAAAATGGAAGGCTCTGCACTTGAGTTTCGAGATAAAGCATTACACGCGATTGCTAAAAAAGCACTTGAACGTAAAATTGGTGCGCGAGGTCTGCGTTCAATTATTGAAACCATACTTCTTGATACGATGTATGACTTGCCGTCGACGGATAACGTGACAACGGTTGTTGTGAACAAAAAAACGGTAACGGAAAATCAAGCACCTGTGCTGATTTACGGTAATGAAGAAGTTGAGCAGGCGGCCGTAGCCGGTGGTGCAACATAAAGGACATAAACGATGTCGAAAGAACATGAAGCTAAGGAAGCAGAGCACCATGCAGCTGAGCCAAGTAAACAAGCCTTGAGCCCAGCGGATATAACAGGACCGGTAAGTTTACCGGTCTTGCCACTTAGAGATGTTGTTATTTATCCAGGGATGGTGATACCACTCTTTGTGGGTCGCGAGCGCTCAATTCGAGCCCTTGAAGCCGCGATGATGGATGATAAACGTATATTTTTAGTTGCACAAAAAAAATCAGCAGATGATGAACCTGAACTGGATAATTTATATCCGCTTGGTACCATATCAAGTTTATTGCAATTATTAAAATTACCTGATGGAACTGTCAAAGTCCTCGTTGAAGGCGAGACGCGTGCAACCGCGAATGATTATCTACTTGATTCGATTAAAACTGCGCATACGGGTATTGAAGTAGAAGCTCCTGCCGCTGAAAAAAGTGATTTTATGGCGGTGAACTGTGAAGCCGTTGATGAATGCTCTAAAGCGTTTAAACAGCCTGAGCTTGAGATTATGATGCGATCAATCATGTCGCAGTTTGAGCAGTATATTAAGCTTAATCGAAAAATTCCCCCGGAAGTTTTAGGTTCGCTTGCAAGTATTGAAGAGCCAGGGCGTTTAGCGGATACCATAGCTGCGCATTTAACGCTGAAACTAGAAGACAAGCAAATTCTACTTGAAACACTGGATGTTGGGACGCGCCTTGATCGTTTGATGGCACTGATTGAAACTGAGATTGATCTATTACAAGTCGAAAAACGTGTTCGTAACCGTGTTAAGCGGCAAATGGAAAAAAGTCAGCGAGAGTATTATTTAAACGAGCAGATTAAAGCTATTCACAAAGAGTTAGGTGATTTAGGCGATGAAGGTAGTGAGCTTGATCAGTTAGAAAAAGCGATTGAGCAAGCCGGCATGCCCAAAGAAGCGAAGGAAAAAGCGGATGCGGAGTTTAAAAAATTAAAGCTGATGCCAGCGATGTCCGCTGAAGCTACGGTGATTCGGACATATTTGGATTGGATGCTGACGGTTCCTTGGAAAAAAAGAAATCGCATTCAGTTTGATTTAAATAAAGCTGAAGCGCTACTTGATCAAGATCATTACGGTCTTGAAAAAGTAAAAGAACGTATTTTGGAATATCTGGCTGTACAAAAACGAGTTAAACAATTAAAAGGTCCTATTTTATGTCTGGTTGGTCCACCGGGTGTTGGTAAAACATCGTTAGGACAATCCATTGCAAATGCTACCGGACGTACGTTTATTCGTATCGCTTTAGGTGGTGTGCGTGATGAAGCAGAGATTCGCGGACATCGCCGAACATATATAGGCTCGATGCCCGGCCGTATTATTCAAAAATTATCTAAAGCCGGTGTAAAAAATCCACTGATCATGCTTGATGAAGTCGACAAAATGGCGATGGATTTTCGAGGCGACCCAGCTTCAGCTTTGCTTGAGGTGCTTGACCCTGAGCAAAATAATGCATTTACCGATCATTATCTTGAAGTTAGTTATGATTTAAGTGATGTCATGTTTATTGCAACAGCAAATGCTTTGGAAATTCCCGCGCCTTTGCTCGATCGTATGGAAGTTATTCGGCTTCCGGGTTATACCGACGAAGAAAAAGTTCATATTGCTGAATATTATTTAATTAAAAAGCAATTAATTGTGAATGGATTAAAGCCAGAAGAATTAGAGTTCACACCAGAGTCTGTTCGAGAAATTATTCATTATTACACGCGTGAGGCGGGCGTTCGAAATCTTGAGCGAGAAATTTCGAGTATATGCCGTAAAGTTGTTAAAGAAATATTGGGAAATAAACGCGTAAAAAATATTAAACTAACGCCGAAGAAGGTTGAGCAATATTTAGGTGTGAAAAAATATCGCTATGGGCTTGCAGAGTCGCACGATCAGGTAGGGCAGGTCACGGGGCTTGCTTGGACGAGCGTGGGAGGCGAGTTACTTACCATTGAGGCAACAATGATGCCTGGTAAAGGTAAGGCGATGCATACGGGCCAGCTAGGTGATGTGATGCAGGAATCGATTCATGCTGCAATGACGGTTGTACGTAGTCATGCAAAAGCTCTGCAGATATCAGAAACGTTTTATGATGAAAATGATTTCCATGTGCATGTGCCGGAAGGTGCAACACCTAAAGATGGTCCTAGTGCAGGGGTTGCGATGTGCACGGCCTTGGTTTCAGTGTTAACAAAAATACCTGTTCGTGCAGATGTTGCGATGACAGGGGAAATTACACTTCGAGGACAAGTGCTTCCTATTGGTGGTTTAAAAGAAAAATTATTAGCGGCGCATCGCGGAGGAATTAAGCGAGTCTTGATTCCTTGGGATAATAAAAAAGATTTAATTGAGATTCCAGAGAAAATTTTAAATAAATTAGATGTCCAACCGGTGAAGACAATTGAGCAAGTTTTGAAGTTTGCCCTGCAATCAGACCCTTTTGAGGTATTAAAATCTGTTAAAAAGTAAAAAAAAGCACCATGAATAAAAAAAAGACTAAAAAAATGAAAAAAGATATTTACAACGGCTAAGGAAAGGGGTATATTTTCGTCGTCGCTTAGGACTGGCGGGCTTCGAAGAAGAAAATGCTTGACGAGGCAGCAGTGGATTGGTAATAATTCACTTGAGGTTAAAGGGAAGCATAACTGAAGAGGAAAGATGATGAATAAGAGTGAATTAGTTGAAGCAATGTCCCAAGACTCTGGGTTAACAAAAGCTGACGCAGCACGAATACTCGAGTCGTTTATGAACACAGTAACTGGTGCCTTAAAAAATGGCGACCAAGTTGTATTAACTGGGTTCGGATCTTTTTCAACGGGTGACCGAGCTGCACGTACGGGTCGTGATCCACGAACAGGAAAAGAAATACAAATCAGAGCTGCCCGAGTAGCCAAGTTCAAAGTCGGGAAGTTACTGAAAGAAGCCGTTAACGTTTAAACAGTTTTCGGGTGCTTAGCTCAGCTGGGAGAGCATCGCCCTTACAAGGCGAGGGTCACAGGTTCGATCCCTGTAGCACCCACCACGAAATGGAGTGGTAGTTCAGTTGGTTAGAATACCGGCCTGTCACGCCGGGGGTCGCGGGTTCGAATCCCGTCCACTCCGCCAACATTATTTACGCGCCTCAGGGCGCGTTTTTTTTAATATGGATATCCAGACATGTTGCAAAAATTAAATGAGCGAATTCAAGGCGTTGTGGCCTGGGTAGTTGTGAGCGTTATTGCGTTGACGTTTGCATTGTTCGGCATCGACTCTTACATTCAAGCGCGCCACACCTCATTGGTTGAAGCAGAAGTCAATGGAAAACCTATTTCTAAACAAGCCCTTGAACTTCGGTACCGTCGCGTGCGTCATGAGCTCGATATGTCGGCCAAAACAACAGGTACTGAAAAGCAATTAAAAGAACAAATTTTAGACAAAATGATTGCATCAAAAATTAATATGAATGCGGCGCTTCACTATGGATTTTTTCTCAATGATGAACAGGTTAAAGCATCCATCCTTCAAGTTCCTCAGCTTCAACAAGACGGGCAATTTTCTCCAGAGCGTTATGAGCAAGTATTAAGTGCAGCCTTGTTCACACCTCAATCTTTTCAACAAGAAATCTATCGTGGGATGTTATTAAATCAGCAGCATTTTGCTTTTCTTGGTACGGCGTTTGCTTTACCCAATGAAGTTGAAAATTTTGTTAAGTTATATGGTCAGACACGTGATTATCGTTATCTTCAGATCCCTACCAGTACTTTTTTAAAAGACGTGAGTGTCTCAAACAATGAAGTGAAAGCATATTATGCCAGTCATACGGATGACTTTATTGCGCCGGAGCAAGTAAGCCTTGAGTTTGTTACGCTTTCTATGGCCGCTGTTCGTGCTAAGCTAAATCCTTCAGAAACCGAACTAAAAACGTATTACGAGAACAATCAAGCAAGTTACATGGCGCCTGCTAAATGGCAAGTACGCCATATTTTGTTTGAAATACCTACCGATGTGTCTGATGCAAATCTTCAAGCCATAAAAACACGTGTAGATGCGCTGTATCATCAAGTCAATGCTGCTCCGGATACATTTGTGGCCGAGAGCAAGCATATTCTCGATACCAAGCAAAAAAATATAAAAGCAGGTGTTTTGCCCTGGATTGTTGCCGGAAAATCTCCACTTGATGCTGATTTGCTCCAGCTCACAACGGTTGGGCAGTTGTTGCCACCGTTAAAAACCGAAGCGGGCTATGAACTGTTTCAATTACAAGCGTATGTGCCGGCTCAAGTTAAAACATTTGATGCCGTTCATGCTACGGTACGTGAACATTGGTTAGCTGAGCGGGCCCAAGCTGATTATGCACGTCTACAAGAAGAGCTTTCAGATAACAGCTATCAAATGCCCGATTCACTCACGCCTGTTGCAGAGGCCTTAAAGCTCCCTATTGAGAAAACAGTACCGTTTTCACATGATGGCGGTAAAGAGCTTATGACAAGCTCGCCACGCATACTTAAAGCTGCATTTAGTCACGATGTTTTAGTATTAGGTAATAATAGCGCGCCAATTCAACTCGATGATGATCGTATTGTGGTCGTGCGTGTTAAAAAACATATTGCTGAGCGAAAAAAAGCGTTATCAGAAGTTCAATCGCAAATTAAAGAAATTTTGATGCATAATAAAGCGCAAGCACGTGCTGAGGCGTTAGGCCACTCGCTACAAAGCAATAAGCAAGGCGCATTTATGGATGAAGCCATGTTGTTAAAGCATCATTTAATATGGAATATTGCTACGCAAGCCACACGTGACTCAAGTATAGCGCCAGCAGAAATCAATGATTTAGCGTTTACTATTTCGCGTGCTGGAAGCCGTGGAGGACAGGTTTTATCAAATCATGCAGGTTATGTTGTGGTTGAGCTGAACGAAGTTAACCATGGCACATTGAGTATGCTGGATAATGAGCAAAAACAAAGTATTTCACAGCAACTTGCCGCAAACTACGGGACGGTTGATTATGATTTATATACCAGCAATTTATTAGAACAAGCTCATGTTGTGAAGCATTGAGCTTTTTGATGCTTGTTATGTTATCATGTGGTTTAATTTGTCAGCAAAGTTAAATCACTATGATCGTAATGATGTTATCGCCAAGCGATTTAAGCCTAGGTGGCCGCGAGCTATCTTCAGAAGCGCGCGATGTGCTCGATGATTATAATCAATGGGTAAGTTCAAACTATCGTTATGCTCATGAAAAAGATGTCGAAAAAGCCTTAGATGCTTTATTAGTGTTATTTCCTCAGAATCAAGCGATTATTTTACGTCGAGCTCAAATCTATTTTGAGCAAGATAAATTTGATGTTGCGCGTGCTGATATAACCTTTGTTTTAACCCAAGATCCCACGCATGTTGATGCTTTAATCCTAAGTGTATCCATTGCTCATAAAGCACAGCAGGATGAAGTATTACTTGCTGATTTAGAGTGCTTTTTAAGTTTACAGCCTTTTCTTTCAGATCTCGACATGTTTGATGAGCAAGTTCGTATGCGTTCTTGGCGTAGCGATGTGTATATTAAGCGAAAAGCATTTGATTTAGCATTACCTGATTTAGCTTATATCATTGAGCAAGTGGAGCCTTCGTCTGAGCAAGAATATTTATTGCCCTATTATTATAAAGCGTTGAACACACGAAGCAAAATTTTTAAAGCGCAAGGTCAACTTAAAGCAGAAATCGACGATTTAAACGATTTATTATCCCCGCCGTTTTCTTTAAATCAAGAGTATTCTTGCTATGAACCCTATGGCAATGTGCATAGCTACTCTCGGCGCGGGTTATATCGTCGTAGCGAAATTTTTGTTACACAGGAAAACTATGAGGGCGCGTTACGTGATTTGGATGTCCTGTTATCTGAAATGTCATGGGATGCACCGGCATTGATGCTACGTCATCAAGTTTATCAAAAGCTTAATCAAAAAAATCAGGCACTTAAGGATGAGCTTGATTTGCATGATGCGGTGTTGTTAAGCCCTGTCTATCAAAAGCAAGGCGAAACACAACCATTGATGTTGGGTAACGAAGATCTTAATCATATTGATTTTGAACACGATGAGATTGAGCGGGTTATTCCGTCCTTACAAACGTTCGCAAAAATGACGTTCTTTAAGCATGAAATCAACATGGACACATCGGAATGGGTAGCTTCAAACCTAGAAGGCGTACGAACGCTATTTAACGCAACAGGCATAACACCAGAAGCGATTAATCATATGAGAATAAGATTGTCTAACGAAGCGTGTACTGTTGCTGAAACAACTGTGTTTGAAGCCTTGGAAACATGTGAGCTTGCAGCAGAGGATTGGGATGTTGGCGTATCAAATATGGATAATAAAAAACGTAAACATGACGCTCTGTCATGCTCATGACGGGCAATTAAAAAGTATAACGAGGCCCTTATGATATTCATGACTTTAAATTTTTCCGATTTAAAACCCAATAGCAGTACTTGGTCCGCAGAGGAGCGAGGCGCGCTTGAAAAATATAATAAGTGGTTTAGTTGGGGCGGTGCGTATGAATATGGGAAAAATATTCATCAAGCTCTTGATGCCTTATTGATATTGTTTCCTGAGCACCCAGCACTGTTGCTGCGTCGCGTTGAAATGTTGAAGATGGGGCTTACATCTCATTATAAAGCACCTCATGATGCTGAGTTGCTTAGAGCGTTAAATAGCTTGTTAAGTTCAGAAGTGTTTCTTTCTTATTCAACGCCTGAGATGCGCGATGAACAGATTCGTATGCGTGTTTTACGTCGTGATGTGTACCTGAGGCAACAAGCGTTTGACTTAGCTTTACCTGATTTAGCTTATCTCATTGAACAAACATACGAAAGTCGCGCACATAGCTCTTATTATTCTTCTCTGGATGCGCGAAGTAAAATTTTCAAAACCCAAGGTAAGCTTGAACAAGAGCTTGATGATTTAAACGCATTATTAACCCCACCTCATCAGGTGCATTTAAGCCATGCATCTTATGGAAATGTGCATAGCTACTCTCGGCGCGGGTTATATCGTCGTAGCGAAATTTTTGTTACACAGGATAACTATGAGGGCGCGTTACGTGATTTGGATGCATTGTTATCTCAAGAGCCATGGGATGCACCGGCATTGATGTTACGTTACCAGGTATTTCAAGCGCTCAATCAGCAAGAGCATGCGTTTAAAGATGAAGTCGTTTTGCATGATTGCCTCTTGTCTAGTCCGGTCTATCAGAAGCAAGGTGAAACACGGCCGTTGATGTTTGTGCCTGACGAGCTTAAAGCTCTTGAAGATTTTGGTGTTGATGGTGGTCAAATTGAACGAGTTATACCGTCGTTACAAGTATTCGCCAAAATGACGTTCTTTAAGCATGAAGCGAATATGGATACCTCGGAATGGGTAGCTTCCAATCCAACAGGAGTCCGCACGTCATTCAAAGAAGCAGGTATAACACCAGAAGCGATTAATCATATGAGAACACAATTGTCTCATGAAGATCATACTTGTGCTGGAAAAACCGTGTTTGAAGCCTTGGAAACATGTGAGCTTGCAGCTGAGGATTGGGATGTTGGCGTATCAAATATAGATAATAAAAAACGTAAACATGACGCTATTAGCCCGAGTATGAGCTAATAGCGTTGGTGTATTTAAGCTTCGCTTAACTTGCAACCTGAAACGGCGTGATAACCTGCATCCACATGAAGTACTTCACCGGTCACGCCGGAAGCCATGCTTGAGCATAAAAACGAGGCGGCGTTGCCGACTTCGTCTGCAGAAATATTGCGTTGCAACGGCGCAACATCAGCGTAAGCATTTTGAATTTTTCTAAAATCTTTAATACCCGCTGCTGCCAATGTTTTAATAGGACCCGCTGAAATAGCATTAACACGTAATCCACGTGAACCAAGGCTTGCTGCTAGATAACGCACGGTTGCCTCTAAGCTTGCTTTAGCAACACCCATCACGTTGTAATTAGGCACGGCTTTTTCTGCACCAAAGTAGCTTAGTGTTAATACTGAGCCGCGGGTACCTTCCATCATAGGAAGGGCGGCTTTGGCTAAAGCAACCAAGCTATAAGCGCTGATGTCATGTGCAATCCCAAAGCCTTCTCGGGTAGCATTATCAACAAAATCTCCTGCAATCTGGTCTGCTGGTGCAAAAGCAACGGAATGCACCAAGGTATCCAAGGTTGGCCAGTGCTTTTGAAGTTCAGTCATGGTGTTTGCAATAGCATCATCATGTGCAACATCGCAAGGAAATACTAAGTTTGAACCAAATTCGGCCGCCATTTTTTCGACGCGTGATTTAAGCTTGTCGTTTTGATAGGTAAATGCGAGTGAAGCGCCTTGTTCATGAAATGACTTAGCAATGCCGTAAGCAATGGAGCGCGTACTGGCGAGCCCAACAATGAGTGCTTTCTTACCACTTAGAATTCCCACAGACTTCTCCTTATGATTCATAATTAATTAAGTTAATTATGCCGGTGCGTTGGATAATAATTCACGTATTTTTGCTTGAATGGTATCAATCGCAATATGATTCTCACCACCACGCGGTACGATTAAATCAGCATAACGGCTTGAAGGCTCAATAAATTGTAAATACATCGGACGAACGGTTGTTTCATATTGATGTAACACAGACTCAACCGAACGATGACGCTCAACCACATCACGTGTTAAACGACGCATGAGGCAAACATCTAGCGGTGCCGACATAAAAATACGAATATCCATCATCGAGCGCAATTTTTCTTCGCTGAATAATAAGATACCTTCAACGACAATAATCGAATGCCCACCGACCGAACGTGTTTCCGGTAAACGCACATGCTTTGAATGTGAATAAATAGGGACTTCGACAGATTCGCCACGCTTTAAGCGTTTTAAGTGCTCGGCGAGCAGCGCATGATCAAATGCATCAGGATGGTCATAATTAATATTTTCTCGGTCTTCAAACGACATATGGCTGTTGTCTTTGTAGTAAGAATCTTCCGAAATAACCACGACTTGGTCAGAGCCCAAGCCATTAACGATGGTGTTGGCGAGTAAACTTTTACCTGACGCGGAAGGACCTGTGATACCTAAAATAATATTATGTTGAGTCATGGACTTGAGCTAAAAAAAATTTGAACAGATGGTACGAGGTTTTCACGCAGAATTCAAGTGCCCAAATGTTTATTATAGACAATTATTGTCCAATTCTTGGCTCTCATGTATAATCACGTACTTTTAAATCGTTTTGTTTTTAACTTTAGTTTGAGGATTCGAAAGATGTCAGATACCAATACAAAAGATACGATTGACGCTATTAGAAAAAATCCAGTTGTCGCTGCGCTCGAAAAACGACTAACGGTCGATGCCAATGAAGAGCTCGTAAATTTATATAATCAAGCTGCGAAGCCATCGTATACGCTTACTGAGACATGCGAAGCTGATGTCGGTGGAATAAAGAAATCTATAACGACAACTCGAATTAAAGATGATGAGCAAAATCGAGCTTGGCAATCTGATTTTTTTACCACAACACGTTTCACGGCGTCATGTTTTCTGAATCCTTTTGCATCAAAAAAAGATGATGCTGATGCGGCTGAGAATAAATCTGAAAACGCTGACGATAAAGTGACTAAACCTAATTCATTGTCATTTTTGTTAAATCCTTTTGTATCAAAAAAAGATGATGCTGATACAGCTGAGAATAAATCTGAAAGTAACGACGATGAAGTGATGAAACCTAAGCCTCTGACCTTAGCTTTTGAGTCATTTCACGAGTTTACTGATGATGTAAAAGCACTGTTTTTCAAACCAACGATATTAACGCTTTTAGGGGCTTGGCATGCAGCTCGATTTGCTTTTAAAATGGTTGAAATCATTGTTCATCTGATGGTTGCTGGACTTGATTGGCTCAATCTTGAAGTCAAAAAAAATCAGTGCGATCCAACAAAACCTGATCATCAAGCTGTTTCAGCTTCGATTGATAAAGCAAGAGAATCGCTGAGCCAAGATTTAAAAAATGCAGGTGAAGCAGCGCTGGATCTTGTTGAAAGTGCGATCAAAATGATGGTGTATCCATTCCTTGTTGGGTATGAGCTTCCGGCCCAAATCGTATCCATTGCTGCGCGATCTATTTTTAGCTATCAAAATATATCTAAAGCTGATGTGGCCGAGGTTGTTACTGATGGTGTAGACCAGGTGAAAGAGGCTGCTGGACATATTGATGGTAGCTTTAATGCATAAAGCTAAAAATTGCGCTTAAGTAATACATAAAGCGCACCAGACCCACCATCACGTGAGCAAGCACTGTGAAAGGCTAAAACCTCGGGCAGTTGCTTTAACCAGTGATTGACGTGGGTTTTTAAAACGGGGGCCTCTCCATAACGGCCCCCTTTTCCATGAATAACACGTACACATCGTTGGTTTTGTCGGTGAGTACGTGTAATAAACTGCACAAGCGCATCGGCTGCGGGTTCAATTCGAAACCCATGCAAATCTAGCTGTGCTTCACATCGTATTTTTCCTTGCTTTAAATCACGAAATTGTTGACGTTGAAGGTGGTGTTCGCCGTAGCTTAAACTCGTTTCTGCATGAATATGAGATGTTTCCCATGGATGGCTTAGTGTATGAGTCGGATGATTTGAGTGTTTTGTATTTGTATGGGTTGCGTATGCTTCATCTGTGTATCGATGAGGTTTTGATTTGTGTATCCGTGGTGTATGTGTTGGCCGTGATACGTGTTTTTTTGAGGGACGCAGGGGTGTCACGTCTGTGACTGCTTGTTGAAAAAGATGTTTATCGCAAGGGGACATATAGATCTGCTCTTTAAGCGGTTATTAGCGTATAATAAAGCATTTGGGAGCATCTTTGTGAAATCTTACCTCGAAGAAACCGCCTCGTTTGAAACAGCACTGGATTTTTTGCGATTTGGTTTGTCTCGTGCGAATCAAGCGTCGTTGTATTATGGGCACGGTACAGATAATGCTCGAGATGATATTTTCTCTTTGGTGTTAGGCAGTTTAAACTTACCGTATGATGTTGATCCCATGCTTTTGCAGGCCCGTTTAACGCGGGATGAAAAGCACTATCTGGCTGAGCAGTTAAGACGACGTATTGTGGAGCATGTGCCTGTACCGTATTTAACGCAAGAGGCGTATTTTTTCGACTTGCCTTTTTATGTGGATGAACGCGTGTTGATTCCTCGCTCACCGTTTGCTGAAGGGCTTTCAACACAGTTTGCGCCTTGGCTTGATGCGGATAAAGTCACCCGCGTTTTAGATTTAGGTACGGGCAGTGGTTGCATTGCGATTGCGTGTTGCTATGCATTTTCTGATGCGACGGTGGACGCGGTTGATGTCTCTGAAGCAGCGCTTGCGGTGGCTGAAATTAATCGCACGCGTCATGAGCTCCAAGAACAGCTTAATCTTATTCAGTCGGACTGCTTTGATAGCGTACCGTTTGCTAAATATGATCTAATCGTGAGTAATCCGCCGTATGTTGGGCGAGATGAAATGCAGACGTTGCCTAAAGAATACCTCCATGAGCCTGAGCTTGCACTCGAAGCACCTAATAATGGTCTTGCGATTGTCGAGAAAATGCTGTTTTCAGCAGCACCGTATTTAAGCGATCATGGTGTGTTGGTGATGGAAGTGGGTAACAGTGACGAAGCTTTGGTCGAGGCGTACCCGCATGTACCGTTTACTTGGCTGGATTTTGAAGACGGCGGTTCGGGTGTATTTTTATTAACAGCCGAGCAAATGAAGGCTTATTTTACCGCATGAGTGGCAATACGTTAGGCACATTATTTACCGTCACGTCGTTTGGTGAGAGCCATGGGCCTGTGATTGGCTGTGTGGTAGACGGCTGTCCGCCACGCATGAAGTTGAGTGAAGCGCTTATTCAGCCATATCTAGATAAACGAAAACCAGGTGCTTCAAAATATACTAGTCAACGGCGTGAGCCGGATAAAATAAAAATCATGTCAGGTGTGTATCAAGGCCTGACGACGGGTACGCCTATTATGCTTTTGATTGAGAATCTTAATCAGCGGCCTGCAGATTATCATGCTTTACATGATGTATTTCGGCCGGGGCATGCTGATTTTACGTATCATCATAAGTACGGGCATCGTGACCCACGAGGCGGCGGGCGTGCTTCAGCACGTGAGACGGCTGCACGTGTGGCCGCAGGCGCGATTGCTGAGCTGTATTTGAGCGAGCATTATGATATTGAAATTATTGCTTATTTGGAGCAAATGGGAGATATCAAGCTTGAGTTTGAATCAGAAGATGAGATTAATCATAATCCATTTTTTTGTCCTAATACCAAACAAATTCCCGAGCTTGAAGCCAGTATTGATGCATTGCGTCGCGAGGGTAGTTCGGTCGGAGCGCGTGTGGGGGTGATGGCGCGTGGTATGCCTATCGGTCTTGGCGATCCGGTGTTTGATAAACTTGATGCAACGCTTGCCCATGCCATGATGTCGATAAATGCGGTCAAAGGTGTTGAAATTGGCGCGGGTTTTGATGCAGTGACACAAAAAGGCCATGAACATCGAGATGAAATGAATGCGCAAGGCTTTTTAAGTAATCATGCAGGTGGTATTTTAGGGGGTATTAGCACAGGACAAGATCTTAAATTAAGCTTGGCGTTGAAGCCAACCTCAAGCATTGTGATCCCCGGACGAAGTTTAAATACTCAGGATGAAGAAGTTGAAGTGGTCACCAAAGGCCGGCACGACCCATGCGTGGGGATGAGAGCGGTTCCAGTCGCTCGTGCCATGATGGCTTTGGTTTTAATCGACCATATACTGCGTCATAAAGCGCAAAATAAAATATAAAATATAAAATATGAGAAGTAAAAGAGGATAAATAAGTATGCGTGCATTAAATATAGCAATTGTTGGGGCAACGGGCGTGGTCGGTGAGGCGCTTTTAAATATATTGGAAGAGCGTGAGTTCTCAATCGCGACGCTTTATCCTTTGGCAAGTGAGCGATCAGCCGGTAAAACCGTGAGCTTTAAGAAAAAGCAGTTAGACGTTGAAGATGTTGCTAAGTTTGATTTTAGAGAGGCGGATATTGCGTTTTTCTCCGCAGGCAGTGAGGTTTCTCAAAAATATGCGCCTGAGGCTGCAGCAGCCGGTTGTGTGGTGATTGATAACACGTCATGCTTTCGTTATGACGATCAGATTCCTTTGGTCGTACCTGAAGTTAATCCAGAGCGCATTGCTGATTATAAAAAATATGGGATTATTGCAAACCCTAATTGCTCGACCATTCAAATGGTTGTGGTTTTAAAGCCACTTTATGATGCCGTGGGGATTACACGCGTCAATGTTGCTACGTATCAAGCGGTGTCGGGTACAGGTAATAAAGCAATTACTGAGTTAGTTGATCAAGTAGGTGAGCTCTTAAACGGTCGCGCGATTAAAAAGCCAAAAGTATATCCACAGCAAATGGCATTTAACGTACTGCCTCATATTGATGATTTCCAAGATAATGGCTATACCCGCGAAGAGATGAAAATGGTGTGGGAAACTCAAAAAATTCTAGAAGATCAAAGCATTATGGTGAACCCAACGGCCGTTCGTGTGCCTGTTTTATACGGTCACTCTGAAGCTGTGCATGTGGAGCTGGGTGCGCCGATGACGGCAGCCGAAGCTCGCAAGCTTTTGAAAAAAGCCCCCGGCATTAAAGTCATGGGTACATCAACGAAAGAAAAATATCCGACACCGCTTGAAGATGCGGTCGGTGAAGATGATGTGTTTGTTGGGCGTATTCGCCAAGATATCTCGCATCCATCAGGGCTTAATTTGTGGATTGTTGCAGATAACGTCCGAAAAGGTGCGGCGACCAATGCGGTTCAAATCGCTGAAATCCTGCAGCGTGATTATTTATAAGCTATACTGGTAAGTATTATGACGATTAGAATAAGAAAGCCGACAGAGCCAGGTACCTATTTAGCCGATGACACGATTGAGCGTGAGAATCAACGACGTCCTCAAGAACAAGCGGGGTTGAGGCGTTTGTCGGGCATGTCGGTTCAAGGTCACGATCGTGAGGTACCCGCGGAGACAGAAGAGCATGGGTTAGAGCAGCAGATGAGTGCGGGTATCGAAGAGCATCCGTTATTAGATAAGCAGCAGTTCGATGGCATTGATGCAAGTGTGAACCCGGCACCACCGCTTAGTGACGCAGAAGCACGTCGCGAACATGATAATGCACGCAACGAACAGCAATTGCAGAAGCAGCTGAAGTTAGGCATGGCACCAACCATGAATACAGCACCTAAGCCACCAGGGCCCTAGGAGTAGAGTATGACGATCGCAAAAGATATTATTCAAGGCCGTATGCCAGATTTTGAGTATTATCTTCGTCAGGGTGAGTCGCTGGATGATATCGATGAATATGGCTTCACACCCCTGATTGAGACGGCCATTGCGCGTCAAGCAGGTATTGCAAGCGCACTGATTGACCGTGGCGTGAATATTAATAAGCCGGATGTAACGGGTCGTACTGCGTTGCATTGGGCGGTTGATAATGACGATGTTGCTTTAACCAAAAGCTTGCTTGCAGCGGGTGCCGATCCAAATGCTTATACGCGTGCAGGGCTTTCCGTTCTTGTGTATCCCGTGTTACGTGCTCAGCATGAAATTAAGCATTTACTCTATCAATATGGAGGCAAGCTTGATTTTGCATTGGATTTTATTGCGGCAAAATTAATAGGCCATCGGTTTGAGCTCAAAGGCGATGCGGATGTGTTCAATGGCCATGATGGGTTTATTGAAATTAATTACGAAGGATTTATTTTAGAGTTCACCGTCGCCGTCCTTCGTGACTCGTTGATGCGCTTTACCAGCAGTTATTCAACAAGGCATCTTCGCCGTCAATTCCCATTATTGTACACCATCATGGATGGTCTTGATGTTGCTGAAGAGCTCTTGCGTTTGCAACGTCAGCCTGAGTTGAATCAAGAGCATCACGCACGCCTAGTACAGCTGATTCAAGCGCCTTTACTGATTTTACCGGCAGCAAGTCGCGGGCACGCGTTGTGCTTTGTACGTTACGGTCAGTGGTGGGCTAAAATCGACCGAGGTGAAAATAGCAAGAAAGAAGGCACGGTGAATATCTACCGCATGAAACATCCTGAAGCTTTGACACTCGATTTTATATTAGCTTTTTTGTATAAGCGCCAACCCAGGCATTACTTTCATCAAGTGATTAATAAGCAATTAGGCTTAGAACCTGTGCTTAAGATGCCTCTCACGGCACAAATCACAGGTAATTGCTCTTGGGCGAATATGCAAGGCTTAGTGCCCGTTGCGTATGCCATGCAACAACTTGGTGTTCTCCATCCTTTTTCAGAAAATGAGGCCATGGAGATGTATCACACCTGGGTTGCCTGGGATAAAGATCGCGCGATTGATGAATGCGTGCAGCGTTTTTATTTGGCTGACACGGCGCGACGCGCAAGTCTTGCGGCGATTTTAGGTGTGGTTTTGTTTCAAACCTGTGACGCAGCTTTACCTCATCATTTGGCACGTGCTGAGAAAATTTTAAAAATTCTGGTGATTCCCGATTATAAATATATTTTAGATAGCTATTTAGATATTTATTGTGTCAAAAGTCTAACAAAAAAAGGCAATAATCTGCTTAAAATTCTGGATGATTGTGGGATTAATCCTAATGTGGGTATTACCCCGATTGCGACAGGGTTAAACGGTGATGCGGGTGGGCAGAAGACGTAAGCATTTCTCTACATTCCGCGGATAAACCGCGGAACGTAGGTGTTTTTGTCTGGGAGTTGTTGTTTAATAAGCAACTGCTGGCGCGTATAGTATATCCTTCTTGACGAATCTTTTATATTCATATTGAACATGGGGATAAGGTCGGTAAATTTTGGTTAAACCCCGTAAGTTTAGCAAGCTCGTATGGTTTTAGAAGTCATGAATTAAGCAAATTTAGGTTGTTGGTCATTGAGCATAAAGAGTTATTTTTGGAGAAATGGTATGAGCACTTTGGCAATTAAATTTGATGATCATGCTGTAGATGTTGATTTCACAAAAACATCGGTGCATTTTGTATTAGCAGACGGTCGAGAGATATCAGCCCCTCTTGAATGGTTTCCACGACTACGTGATGCGACAGATGCTGAGCGACAAGATTGGCGTGTGATTGGTAATGGAATCGGAGTACATTGGTCTAAAGTTGATGAAGATATTTCAGTTAAAGCACTCATGGGTGGGGTCGATTGAAAAATAAAAATGATTGGATTGAATGCGTAGGAGGTAGGGGAGCCCCGTGGAGCTAAAACCTGTAAAGCATGCCACAAACGTGCGATTACAAGACGGAAGTGAGCTTTATTATTTTGGAAGCTCGCCTATATCTGCGATAGCTTCTTATCAAGCCTGCCTTGATGCATCATTATGGCGTGAGCACTATCAGCCGTTTGCTGTTATGTGCAAAGATTCAAATACCCATGATGTCGTACTTATCCGTGATCATTTTGGACTGGAACCGCTTTATTACTGTCATTACTTAGGTAAAAAACTTATCGTTGGGCAATCTATCCCGGAGATATTAGAGCAGTTACCGAGCACACCGGCTTTGCTTGAATCCCAGATTGATATGCTTTTTTCTGAAAATAAAATTTATACAGATGAAACGCTCTATCAAGGAATTTATCGGGTTGAACCCGGTCATATCATGCATTTCAAGTCGAACGGGAGCGTGGTCAAACAAGTTTTTTGGCAGCTGGACCCCGATGGGCCATTGTTGGAATATGCTGACACACGCGATTATGTGGAGCACTTTTCAAGTTTGATGGATGAAAGTATCTGTCATGCCACAAATAATCACACCAATATAGCCGCTGAGTTTAGTGCTGGGCTTGATTCGAGTGCGGTTTATTGTGCCGCGGCGCACCGTGAGATTTATCCTAAACTTTATATGCATGCTGATTCTCCAAATGAAGCTTCTAAGTATCAATACGTAAAATATTATGAAGAGCAGTTTATTGAGCATTTTAATCTTCACGATATTCAGCGTATAGGAGCAGATGATTTTGATCCGATAGAAGTATTTGAACAATATGCGGCTTGGTTTGCAGGTCCTGCGCCTTATTTGTTTTTTATGTTTGCGAACCCCATACACAAAGCTGTATCAGCAGGAAAGCATCCGATTTTATTATCGGGCTTTGGTGGTGATCAATGTGTGTCAGGGCAATTGCCGGAAAATTTTTTTATGCCAGAGCTGTTGCATCAAGGCCAGTATCAAGAAGCTTGGCATGAGCTTAATGGCTCGAAGAGCATTAAGAAAATGCTGCACTTTGCTAAATACATGCATCCTAAGCTGTATGAGCATGCATTAAAAGTAAAAATAGCTAAAAATCGCCTGGGTAATATAGGCCGGTCCAACGTGATGAATCAAGTGCCAGGGGTTCATCCTTATGAAGCTATGTATTATACCAACGCGCGAGCCGCTGAATGTGCTTTATTACAAGGAGCTGAAAGCTATGAGGTGCGTATGCGCATTGAATACAGCAGTCTTGTGAGTAAAAAAATGGGGTTTGAATATCGATACCCTCTATTGCATCCAAAATTACTTGAATTTATGGTAAAAGTACCGACGGTACATAAACGCTATGATGGTCGTGGACGATATTTAATACGTGAATACTTAGCGAAGCATACGCCTGGAAATCTATTTCATGATTATCGAAAAAAAGATGGATTAGGTATTGTTCCGAGTACGTTTAGCTTGTTCCAAGATAAATTTGAGCAAGGATGTTATCAAGCGATTTTTAAAGATTTGCGGTATGCTGATCGGGTTAAAAGTAAATATAAACCTATTGAGTTAAGAAATGCTATTAAGGGGTTTATGCTTCGAGATGTTCCTTCCCCCGCGAGCGGGAGAAGGTGCCTAAAGGGCGGATGAGGGTTTTCTAAACTTATTCTGAAGGCTGTTTCACCGCTTGTTTTTTTTGTTGCTGTGACTTCGTGTTACCTGATGATTTACGCGTATTGGTGTTTTTTTGTTGATTATTACCCGATTGTGCGCGCGGCTGTTTTCGTGCTGCCTGTGATGTTGTATTGCTTGACGTACGTTTATCCGAAGACGAACGTTGGCGATTGCCGGAAGCTGAGGTTGATTTTTTGTGTGATGTTGTGCGTCGTTGTGTATGTCTAACAGGTGCTGGCTTAGCTGGTTTGACAACCACTTTAGGTGAGCCAAAGAGTGCACGCCACAGACGTTTGAGTATGTTGATTTCGTCAGGTCGTAAGAGTGATTGGCCGCTGTAGGCTTTGACGACTGGTTTTTCAGCCAAGACCGTGGGTTTAGTCCGTACAAGTTCAACGGCGGGTTGTTGGGCAAGCGTGTAACTAGGTTTTTTGTTTTTTCCCGTGCCATCATCTTTGATGCGTGTCATTTGATATTGCGGTGACTGCATGTATGGGTTCGCAACAATGACGACATGTACCTGATGTCGTTTTTCAATGCTTGTAATCGCCGTACGTTTTTCATTCATAATAAATGTGGCCATTTCAACAGGCAGTTGCACTTGAAGTTCGGATACTTTCTCTTTGAGGGCTTCTTCTTCCATGAGGCGAACAATGGCAAGCGCATGCGACTGTAAGCTTCGAACATGTCCTCGGCCTTCGCAACGTGGGCAGCTTTCTTGTGCGGCTTCACCTAAAGAGAGGCGGAGGCGCTGGCGTGACATTTCGAGCAAACCAAAGCGTGAGATACGACCAACTTGGATGCGTGCGCGATCCATTTTCAGTGCTTCTTTGAGGCGGCTTTCAACATCACGTTGATGTTTACTGCTGCTCATGTCGATAAAATCAATGACAACTAGACCACCTAAGTCACGAAGTCTCAGTTGACGTGCAATTTCGTCAGATGCTTCCAGGTTGGTATTAAACGCGGTGGTTTCGATG
Source organism: Legionellaceae bacterium (assembly GCA_029210265.1). Taxonomy (GTDB): domain Bacteria; phylum Pseudomonadota; class Gammaproteobacteria; order Legionellales; family Legionellaceae; genus JAALKW01. The sequence continues at coordinate 20,918 of JARGNP010000017.1, read as the reverse complement.
TCGGAACCACCGGTTGATTTGGCTGAGTTAATATCAACTGAAACAAGTGCTTCTGTACGGTCAATAACCAGCGAGCCACCTGATGGTAAAATAACTTGGCGTTGATGCGCTGTTTCAATTTGCCCTTCGAGTTGATACAACGTAAATAAAGGCGTTGGGTTATTATAAAGTTTTAGATGCGGCAAAAATTCGGGTTTAACTTGTTCGATGTATTGTTTTGCTTTCACGTAAGTTGCCGAGTCATCGATGATAATTTCATCGATGGATTTTCGGAGGTTATCGCGAATAGAGCGCGTAATAACATCGCCTTCCTGGTGGATCAAAGAAGGTGCTAGTTCGGTTTTTTGAGCTTGTTTAATGGCATGCCATTGGTTGCACAGCATGTCTAAATCAGCTTGAAGCTCTTCAGGGTTTTTACCAACACCTGCGGTGCGAATAATTACGCCCATGTCATCGCTTAAAGTTAAGCCTTGCAAGATTTCTTTGAGTTCATCGCGTTCTTCGCCTTCAATACGGCGTGAAATACCACCGGAGTGCGGGCTGTTAGGCATTAAAACTAAGTAGCAACCAGCCAGAGTAATAAACGTCGTGAGTGCAGCACCTTTGGTGCCCCGCTCTTCTTTATCCACTTGAATAAGCAGCTCTTGGCCTTCACGAATCAAGGTGGTTATGGGGAGTTTTTCGTCTTCGGCGGGTGTTTTGTTAAAGTATTCTGGTGAGATTTCTTTGAGAGGTAAAAAGCCTTGGCGTTTGGAGCCATACTCAACAAAGACAGCATCGAGACTGGGCTCACGTCGTGTTACGGTTGCTTTGTAAATATTACCTTTTTTCTTGGCCTCTGCAGGGCATTCAATATCTAAATCATAAAGGCGGTTGTTTTTTATCAAGGCGACACGTACTTCTTCAGGTTGCGTGGCATTGATGAGCATTTTTTCCACGGTGGACATCGGGACCTCTAAGTCAAGGGCGCGGTCGTCTTGAGTTGAAACGAGCGTAAAGGCAAGATGGCCGTTTTTTTCATATCGATAATTAATTAGTTGGTAATCAATCATCAAGAAAATCATCGCGACTTATTGGCAGCTCACGGTTGTTTTCGTAGCCTAGGACCTCAAAAATATAGATTTACACGCCCTTTTTTGATGGGGGTGGTTATCTTAGGAGATTAACTAGGTTACGTTTCAACATAACATTGGCCCTGATTTAAGTTGCCTTTATCTCAGTATCATTGACTCAAGGAAAGCGCGCATTGTTTGTATAAAAACAGCTTTTTCAAGCCATTCACTCGCTTATGCGTTATAATTCTGTTGCGGAGCAATCCGCTCTATTAACAGGATACCAAAAAAATATGGTTTGGGGAACAAAAGTATGATGAAAGGGGTGTACTACACAACAGTGACATCAGAAGAAGACGGCCAGCGTTTAGATAATTATCTTCTTCGCATTCTAAAAGGTGTGCCTAAAAGCCATATTTATCGTTTGATTCGAGGGGGCGAAGTGCGTGTTAATAAAAAGCGTGCCAAAGCAAGCTCGCGGCTTGAAGAAAGCGATATGGTGCGTATACCCCCGGTTCGAACGTCTGATGAGCCAGGTGAACTTCGGTTAAGTGAGGCTGTGATTGCGCGACTTAACGCGAGTATTTTACACGAAGATGACAGCTTGCTTGTGATAAATAAGCCGACAGGCATGGCGGTGCATGGTGGTAGTGGTTTAAGTTTTGGTGTGATTGAAGCATTGAGGCATATGCGTCCAGAAGCGAATTATTTAGAACTTATCCATCGTATCGATCGAGAAACTTCAGGATGCTTATTGATTGCAAAAAAACGAAGTATGCTTCGCGCGGTTCAAGCTTTATTTGAAGCCCGTGAGATAGAAAAAACTTATTGGACCTTGTCGTCGAATGCATGGCATGGCAAGCAAAGCATGCGTATTGATGTACCTCTTCGAAAAAATACGCTTAAATCAGGTGAGCGGATTGTACGTGTCGATGCCGAAGGCAAAGCTTCTCAAACGAAAGTGCGTGTACTTGAGAACTATGCAGAAGCATGCTGGCTCGAAGCTAAGCCAAAAACAGGGCGAACACATCAAATTCGCGTGCATACAGCGCATATTGGGCATCCTATTTTGGGAGACGAAAAATATGGAGAATCCTGCTCGTCTAATATTAATATTAAGCCCGAGCTTAAAAAAGTATTAAAACAACGGCTTTATTTGCATGCAAGAGCAATTCAATTTAACCTGCAAGAAAAACACTATAGTTTTCAGGCTGACTTAGATGCTCAATTTGATCATGCATTTCAAATGCTCCGTGCCATGTAAGCGATACATCCGCTCATGAACATGCCTTATCAACTCGTTGTTTTTGATTGGGAAGGGACTTTAGGTGATCCTTTAGGTCATGTTCATGCTGCACTTAAAGCCGAGTCAGAAGCGCTCGGTCTAGGGGGTTATGATGTGCAACGCGCGCGACGATATGTAGCGTTGGGGTTAGATAAAGCCGTACGGAAAATTTTTCCCGATTTAGCATTGTATCAATACGAACGTTTGTTAGCGGGCGTGCAGCAAGCATTGGTTTCTAATCATGGTGCTGTGTATCTTTTTCCTGGCGTGAGGCATTTACTCCAACAACTTCGTCATGCCGGCATTGATCTAGCCATTGCAACCAATCGAGGCTCTCAAGCATTGCAACGTGCTTTGCATGTGAGTGAGTTGGAATTATTTTTTCCTGTGACGCGATCAGCAGATCAGGCGCCCGCGAAGCCTTGCCCACAAATGCTCGAAGATATTTTAGAGCTCACCGGAGCATCCGTAGAAAATACATTGATGATCGGTGATTCAACAGCTGATATCGAAATGGCCTCAGCACTGGATGTTGCAAGTCTTGGCGTTGATTTTTATTATCAGCAGGGTGACGATCTAAAAGCAGCGGGAGCGTTGCAGGTTTTCGATGATTTTTCTACCCTGGGGCGTTATCTTGGATTGCCTGCCTAAATCTAATAAAAGAGGCTTTGTTATGAGTATGAGTATGAGCACGAGGACATTAACGACCTTACCTAATTCATTGACGTTAACGCGGGTTGCTTTGATTCCTGTGTTTATTATCGTGTTTTATTTACCTTGGTCATGGGGACAGAGTGCTGCTGCGGCTATATTTGTGCTTGCGAGCATCACCGATTGGTTAGATGGTTATTTGGCTCGCAAACTTAAACAAACTTCTTCGTTTGGAGCGTTTCTCGATCCGGTCGCTGATAAATTATTGGTGGCTTCGAGTTTGCTTTTACTCGTAGGAGCAGGCGATCGAGGTTACATTACGATTCCGGCAATTATTATTGTTGGACGTGAAATTATTATTTCAGCGTTGCGAGAGTGGATGGCTGAGATCGGTAGTCGAGCCAGCGTTGCGGTAAATTATGTTGGAAAAATTAAGACAGCGATGCAAATGATCGCCGTTATTTTATTATTGGCATTTAAACCGATGATGTCGTGGTTGGGTTTGATCGGTGTTATTTTGCTTTATATAGCTGCTATCCTAACGATTTGGTCTATGATTGCTTACTTGATTGTGGCTTGGTCTGAGTTAACGAAAAAAGAGTCTAAATAAATAGCTTAAAAGTGTTGAAAGGTGTTGACAGGAACGTGATTTCCGGTAAAATTCATCTCGTTCAAGTGCGGGAATAGCTCAGTGGTAGAGCACAACCTTGCCAAGGTTGGGGTCGCGAGTTCGAACCTCGTTTCCCGCTCCAAAAAAACGCGACGTACCGTCGCTTTTTTTTTACTTGGCTGTGTGGCAGAGTGGTCATGCAGCGGCCTGCAAAGCCGCGTACGCCGGTTCGATTCCGGCCTCAGCCTCCAGAACATGATGTATGCCCAGGTGGCGAAACAGGTAGACGCAAGGGACTTAAAATCCCTCGAGAGCAATCTCGTGCCGGTTCGACTCCGGCCCTGGGCACCATACTTCATCTTTCTTATCTCTCGTTTATCTCTAGCATGAAAGCATGGAATATGATTTAATCACCCATATATTTTTTGACCATATAGATTATCTAGATCATATAGGCTATGTTGAGGTGAGGGAGTCATGACGTTTCTTGTTACAGAGCAGTGCATTAAATGCAAATACACCGATTGTGTTGAGGTATGTCCCGTTGATTGCTTCTACGAAGGCCCTAATTTTTTAGTGATTGATCCAGATGAGTGCATTGACTGCGCTTTATGTGAGCCTGAGTGTCCGGTGGATGCGATTATATCTGAAGATGACATGACCGAAACTCAAAAACCATTTCTTGAGCTCAATGCTGAGCTTGCACAGGTTTGGCCTAATATTACCGTACAAAAAGATGGTCCACCTGATGCTGAGAGCTGGGAAGGAAAAGACGGTAAGTTGCAATATTTAGAGCGAGCATGGCCCAAAAAATGAATTTGTTAGCTATTGACACCTCGACATCTCAGGCATCTGTTGCCTTAGAATTTGACGGCGCTATGTTTATTGAAGAAGCGTTTGAAATACGTGAGCATGCACGCGTGCTGCTTTCAATGGTTGAGCGTGTCTTATCATCGGCAGGGACTGAGCTTAAAGATTTAGACGGTATTGTGTTTGGCGAAGGGCCGGGTAGTTTTACAGGACTTCGTATTGCCTGCAGTGTAGCCAAAGGCCTTGCCTATGCACATGATTTGCCGTTGTATCCTGTCGGGAGTTTACGCGCCATTGCTGCCAAAGCAGATATAAAAACACAGGCCTTGCCGCCTAATACTCGCGTCTTAGCGATGATGGATGCACGTATGAATCAAGTGTATTGGATGTTCGATCCCGAATCATTAGAACCGTCACCAGAGCAGATGCCATGCGTAAGTGCCGCAGAAGAAGTATGTGTGCCGGCCAATACACCCATATATCTTGTGGGTACGGGTTATGAAGCTTATCTGGACTCACTGCCATCAGAGTTACATGATGCGATTGTATGTACGCGCGAAATTTTTCCGCGTGCAGATGCCATGATACAGGTGGTGAAAACAGGTCGTATTCCGTCAGTCACAGCCGATGCTGCGATGCCTACGTACGTTCGTCAACAGGTCACCGGAGGATAAACGCGTGGATAAAAAATTATTAGCCATGATGGCCTGTCCCTTATGTAAAGGGGCATTATTATTAGAAAAAAATGAGCTTGTATGTCGCTTTGATAGGCTTGCTTATCCTATTCGGGATGGTATTCCTGTGATGCTTGAGCAAGAAGCGCGCTCGATTACACTTGATGAAAAGGAAGCATTGTGAGCACTGATTTTCATGTGGTGATTCCTGCGCGTTATGCTTCGCACCGTTGCCCGGGAAAACTCCTGATGTCGCTTGGCGGACAAACCGTCTTAGCGCGTGTATATGAGCAGGCAAAGCAAGCAGGCGCTGCAAGTATAACGATTGCAACCGATCATGTTGCGATTGCCGAAGAAGCGACGCGTTTTGGGGCACAGGTTGTGATGACTTCAGATAAGCATCCCAGTGGAACCGATCGTGTGGCCGAAGCGGTTGATACCTTAGGCTTGCCTTCGGATGCCGTGATTGTGAATGTTCAGGGTGATGAGCCGTTAATGCCGCCGGCACTCATTCGGCAAGTAGCCATGAGTTTGGTTGCTTCAAATAATACGTCCATGGCAACACTTTGTGCACCGATTCAGTCTGAAGAAGAGTATGTTAATCCCAATATTGTCAAAGTGATTCGGAACGCTCACAATCAAGCGCTTTATTTTTCAAGAAGCCCGATTCCTGCTTTTAGAGATGGTGGTGTTGTATTAAAGCATGTGTTTCGACATATTGGTTTGTATGCATATAGGAAAGATTTCTTATTGAATATGGTTACATGGCCGGTTTGTTCTTTAGAAGCCGTGGAAGCGCTGGAGCAATTGCGTGTTTTATGGTCAGGTTATGCAATTCAAGTGGATGAAGCCTGCGTAGCACCACGGCAAGATATTAATACGTTAGAAGACCTTAAACAGGCTGAGGCCTGGCTTTCACAAGATAGTATTTTATAAAAAATGACGGCTTTGAGCTTAATTTAATCTAAAAGTTGTTGTCGTGACCTAAAAAAAGTAAACTATAGGAACATGAGTATGCAGACAAGGAGTGCTGCCCAATGTTGTCTCCTTCAATCGTTTGGAAAGCAAGAGCGTGTCTTGTTGCTTCACTAGGGATTTTGGTTATACTGCTTTGTTGGCAATTTATGATCAAACCTCATGAAATTAAACGCCTGCAACGTGAATCGGTAACAACCGCGCGACAACTTCGTGTAACGTTTTCATCGAACGTTGAACATCATTTGCTGGCCGTGAAAAAAATATTTTCTCAAGTAACTCATCAAGATTATCAAGCATACTCAGATGTTGTGGATGATGTAAATCTTCAGTTTAAAAATAATCATGGGCTTGAAGCCATAGTATTTCCTCCTGTGGGTTCTAAAGGATCGGTTGTTTTATTTAATCCTCACACCACACAAACAGGCGCATTAACCTCTAAAAGCCAATGTGACAAACTGATGGAAAAACACCCTGAGTTGATTAAAAACTATCAGCAGATGAAAATAGTTTCTTTGGGTGGATCGCTTTGTGTTTATGATATGCGTTCTCAGATGCTTGCGATCTTTAATTTAAAAACAATTCTTGATGAAGACTTGAAGCAGGAAATCATGAAAGGCTATTTTCTTGCTTTGTCTGATAAAATAACGCCTGAAATCGTGTCTCCGGATTGGACTATTCCTTTGATTCACCGAGAATTTTTTCAATTCTTGGGGGCTGATTGGGATATTAATATATATCCTAGCAAAGCATATGTCGAAGCATGCGTGAAGCGTGCGTATATTCTTTTTTGCACGACGCTTGGCGGTTTTGTGAGTTTGTTTCTTTTATGGTTTCTAAAATTTCGCTGGAAACTGATACCTTTGAATTCAGGTTATGTCAATCGATTAAAACGGTTGGCGCAGTATGATGGTTTGACCGAATTACCCAACCGCAGGTATTGTTTAGAGCATCTAAATACGATTATAGGGCGCTCGAACCGTGGTTCAGATCATTTCTCCGTGTGTTTTTTAGATTGTGATAGATTCAAGCAAATCAATGATAAATACGGGCATCATGTCGGTGATTTAGTTTTGAAGCATCTAGCTAAATCAGTGTCTCAAGTGATACGTCGTAATGATTTTTTTGCGCGTTTTGCGGGAGATGAATTTTGTTTGATTTTAGATGGAACGTCGTCTGATGAAGCGATTCAAACGGCTTTAGATAAAATATTGAAAGCCGTTTCAATGCCGGTTTATCTTGAAAAAAAGAAGATTATGATAAAGGTAAGCATTGGGGTTGCTGTTTATCCTGAATCTGGGCGGTCCTCTGAACATCTTTTGAAGCATGCGGATGAAGCGATGTATTCAGCGAAGAAACATAAGAAAAAAAAGGCTTATGTTATTTATCAGCCCTGATATCTTCTTTAATTTCATCGAGTTTTGCATCGATACGAGCTTGAAGAAATCGATCGTGTTTAACCAGTGTTTTCGCGAGTTTAAATAACCGCCGGGCTTCTTTTCGTTGTCCTTGGAGTAAATGACATTGGGCATAAGTAAAATAAGCATAGGCTTTTAGATGATTGTTAGATTGTGCGCGCGCAAGGGCATGGCATACCGGCAAGTCGGTTGGAAATGTTCGGCTTGCTTGAAGCAACACCGTTGATGCTTCGTCAGGATGGTTGGTTGCAGATAAAATTTTTGCAAGTGTCATGATCACCGGGTAGTTTCCGGGATAGTTTGCATGAAGGGTATGGAGTCGATTTATGGCTTCATCACTGTGGCCAATGCCAGCCCCAGCTTCACTGATGGCGAGTGCGTAATAAAAATTTTCATGATCTTCAGCGGCCAGGCTTTGGAGTTGCGTATAGGCTGCTTGATAGTGGTTTGTTTTAAGTAAAGCAAGTGCTCGCCCATAGAGACAAGCATTATCGTTGGTTTCTGATTGCGGACAACGATTGGCATAGTAATCTAATAACTTTTTATTGTGCTTGGCTGTTAGAACGCGAATACGTTCTTTTGTCAGTTGATATCCAAGCGTGTCGGGGACGTTTTTAGGTGACAGAAGGTTGGTTCGATGCTCTGCTTCGACAATTCTGTCATCATCCATGGGATGTGTTCGCAAGATCGTTGGAACATTGGCCGAATAATAGCGTGCATTTTCTCGCATGCGTTGAAAAAAATGAATCATGCCGCGTGGATCAAATCCGGCGCGTTTGAGCATGTCGATTCCAATGCGGTCAGCTTCTTTTTCGTTGGAACGAATAAAGTTAATGCTGTCTTGGGCAAATCCACCCATAGCTGCCATGATGGCGCCATTTCCAATGCCGGGAATAATCGCCCCAAGTGCTATGGCTGCGAGCATGGAGGCAAGCATCGGTACTTTCATGCGATGCTGATGTTCAAGCATGCGGTAGAGGTGATGTTGACGAACGTGTGCAATTTCATGCGCAAGTACAGCAGCAAGCTCGCTTTCATGCTCGCTTAATAAAAAGAGCTCACTGTTGATGCCTATATGCCCACCGGGTCCTGCAAAGGCATTAATTTCATCTGATTTAACAATAAAAAAAGTAGGAGGGACTTGATCGCTATGTGTGGCAAGCTTTTGTCCGAGTTGCGTTAGATACTGATTGCTTAGCGGATCACGAAGTACGCTGTTGGATTGATTTATTTCTGCGACAAATTCTTTTTCGAGCTCATCAAGCTCGCTATTTGAATAAGCTGAAAAAGCAAAGGCTGTGTTATTCAAAAGCAGAGATAGTATAACCAGAGCAAGCATGCATGATTTTATGCGATGGTTTAAGCCTATTCTTTGTTTTGATCGAGGCATGAGGCTACTCAAAAATTGAATAATTTGTTATCATACACATACTTTTTCCACAGTGACTGAATTATGCACGAGCAATTTCTGCTAGCAGCACTCGAGCAAGCACGTCTTCGACGTGGCCAAACAGCGCCTAATCCTTCTGTAGGTGCTGTTGCTGTGCGTGCTGAAAATATTATAGCACAAGCCTTTCATCCTGGCGTGGGTCAACCCCATGCGGAACAGGTATTAGTTCAGATGTTGCCTGAGGATTGTTCAGACATCACGGTTTATGTGACGCTCGAGCCCTGTAACCATTGGGGAAGGACACAACCCTGCGTCGATGCATTGATTGCTCGTCGTGTAAAACAAGTGGTGTATGCGTACGCCGATCCGAACCCTGTCGTTGCTGAAAATAATACACCCGCGTTACTGAAAGCACATGGTATTGATGTACTGCATTACCCAATGCCTGTGATTAATAAATTTTATGAAAGCTATACGTTTTGGTTTAAAACAGGTCGACCTTGGGTTACGGTGAAAATGGCGCAAACGTTCGATGGCAAGATCGCAGGTGAGGGCGGTGCGCGCACGACGTTATCCAATGCTGCCTGCGCTGATTTCACACATCAAGAGCGGTTACATACGGATGTGATTTTGACAACGGCCAAAACAATTCAAGCAGATAATCCATTGCTCAATGCACGCGTGGGAGACGCTGTGGTGGCGAAACCTGTTGCTGTGCTTGATCGCACGCGCAGCTTAGAAGCTTCAACACATCTTTATATTCATAAAACAGCAAAAAAATTGCATCTATATCATGGTAAGCCTGATGAGCATCAACTTGATTTACACGCAATACTTGATGATTTGGGACGTATCGGTTACCACGATGTGTGGGTTGAAGCGGGCGCGGAGCTATTTAATTACTTGCATCAACATAATTTAGTGCAACGCACGTATTTATATTTGGTACCCAAAGTTTTAGGCTCGCAAGCACTGTCGTTATATACACAAAACACACCAAAAGATTTTTTAGCTCAAGCAAAGCATATTGCATGGGAAGCGATGGGGGATAACCTCAAAGTTACGCTTGATTGGCAAGTGAATACTCAAGATAATTTTATAGAGGAATCAACATGTTCACAGGATTAATTGAGCAATGCGGTACAGTATTAAGTCAAGAAAAGCATGCCGGTGGAACGCGCTTAATACTTGAGGCGAAGTTTGAGAACTTAATTATTGGTGAAAGTATTGCTGTAAACGGGGTGTGCCTTACCTTGCTGCCAGCTCTAGCAGGTCAGCTTGCCTTTGATGTATCACCTGAGACGTTGCGTGCAACGAGCTTAGGAGTACTTGGTTTGGGGCATGGTGTGCATCTAGAGCGCGCATTACTGGCATCTGACAGACTCGGGGGGCACTATGTGACAGGCCACGTGGATAGGGCGGCCGAAATACAATGCATAACACAACAAGGCGAATATACCGAGGTGACGATTGCAGGGTTTAATGCGAGTGACCGGCGCTATTTATGTCCCAAAGGAAGTGTCACGTTAGATGGTGTAAGTTTGACGATTAATGCTGTTACAGATGATGCGATAACCGTCATGCTTATTCCACATACGTTGTTAAAAACAACACTTTCAACCTGGTTTGTTGGGCAACGTATTAATATTGAGTTTGATTATATTGCGCGCGTGTTGGTTCATCAATTGGGTTCTTTGACAGATTCGACTATAATGACGCTTTTTGAGAAGCCCGACAAGGGCATCGAGGTTCCTTTATGACAAGCCATTTTTCATCGATGCAGCATGCTCTTGCTGAACTTCGTGCTGGCCGTATGGTTATTTTGGTCGACGACGAACAACGTGAGAATGAAGGTGATTTAGTCTTTGCAGCCGAACATGTAACGCCTGAAGCGATTAATTTCATGTCACGCTTTGGTCGGGGGCTTATTTGTTTGCCTATGGCTGGTGCATTAATTGACAAGCTTGGGCTGCCGATGATGGCGAGTCGTAATCGTTCGCCTTATGGCACAGGGTTTACGGTATCGATTGAAGCTTTTGCTGGTGTTACAACCGGTATTTCCGCCCAAGATCGCGCGCATACAATTCAAGTGGCGATTGATGAAAGCGCTACGCCAGAAGATATTATTTCACCGGGGCATGTGTTTCCACTTCGAGCTCGTGATGGTGGGGTGTTTGAGCGGCAAGGACAAACCGAAGGCAGTGTTGATCTCATGCGACTCGCGGAGCTTAAACCGGCGGCGGTTATATGTGAATTAATCAATGAAGACGGCACCATGAGTCGCCAAGATGATTTGATCAAGTTTTCAAAAAAGCACAGCATTCCTATTATTAGTGTGCGTGATGTGATGGAGCATCGTATTCGTCACGAAGTGCTCGTTGAGAAAGTTGCGATCAGTCGTATACCGTTGCGGGATCACGGTGATTTCACGATGACACTTTTTCACAACCAGATGGATACGTCAGAACATTTTTCCTTAACAAAAATATCAAAAAACTCAGTTAACGCACCGCTTGTACGTATTCATTCTGAGTGTATTACCGGTGATTTATTTGGTTCAACTAAATGTGACTGTGGTGAACAGCTCGATTTGTCGTTGGCTAAGATTGCCGAAGAAGGTGGGGTTTTAATTTATTTAAGACAAGAAGGTCGAGGTATTGGGTTGTCTAATAAACTTAAAGCTTACGCACTTCAAGAAACAGGCATGGATACGGTCGAGGCTAATCAGCACCTAGGTTTGCCTGTCGATGGACGTGATTACGGGATTGCTTTTCAAATGTTGAAAGCCTTAGGTTTAGACCAGGTGCGCTTATTAACTAACAATCCTCTAAAAATCGAAGCGCTTGAACAGTACGGTATCAACGTTGTGGAACGCTTGGCGTTGCATGTTGAGGCAAGTTGTGAAAATCGTATGTACTTAAAAACGAAGCGTGAAAAACTAGGACATCTTTTGGATATGAAGCCATGAACTATATTAAAGCAACACCTGAGCAAAAAGCTGTGTTTCCTGTTGCGATCGTGGTGAGTTTATTTAATCGTCCGATCACACAAGCACTACAAGACGGCGCGCTTGAAGCGCTCGAAGCAGCCGGTTTTTTACCTGAGCATATCACGTTGATTGAAGTGCCAGGAGCGGTTGAGATTCCATTGGTGGCCAAGCGGCTTGCCAAGCAAAATAAATTTGGCGCCATTCTTGCTTTAGGCGCGGTTGTTCGAGGTGAGACCACGCACTATGATTATGTGTGTGAGCAAGTAAGTGCAGGTTGCCAGCAGGTAACCATGGCGTATGATGTGCCGGTTGTCTTTGGTGTTTTGACCACAGAAAATGAAGCGCAAGCCTGGGATAGACTCGGGGGGGCGCATGGACATAAAGGGCATGACGCTGTGGCGTGTGCGCTCAGTATGCATCACATATTACAAACATTAGAGCACGATAACGGGTTAGGACAATAAATCATGACAAAATTTGTATTTATCACAGGTGGTGTGGTTTCTTCATTAGGAAAGGGCATTACAGCCGCGTCGCTTGCTGCGATTCTTGAAGCGCGAGGCCTTCGTGTGACGTTGATTAAACTTGATCCGTATATTAACGTCGATCCTGGTACCATGAGTCCGTTTCAACATGGGGAAGTTTTTGTAACACGTGACGGTGCCGAGACGGATTTAGATCTAGGGCATTATGAGCGTTTTGTCCGCACGGCGATGACCAAGCTTAATAATTTCACCTCGGGTAAAGTGTATGAGAGCGTGATTAAAAAAGAGCGTCGTGGTGATTATTTGGGCGGAACCGTCCAAGTTATTCCTCATATTACGAATGAAATTAAACGTCGTATTCGATTGGGTGCTGAAGGTTACGATGTGGCGATGATCGAAATTGGTGGTACGGTAGGTGATATTGAATCTTTGCCGTTTCTTGAGGCTATAAGGCAAATGCGTATAGAGCTTGGTAGTGATCGCGCGCTCTTTGCTCACTTGACCTTGGTGCCTTATATTGCAACTGCCGGCGAAACAAAAACCAAGCCTACACAGCACTCTGTGAAAGAATTGCGCTCCATTGGTATTCAGCCGGATATCCTTATTTGTCGTTCAGAAAAGGCGTTGACCCAACAAGATCGCAATAAAATTGCGTTGTTTACCAACGTTGAAAAAGAAGGTGTGATTACATTAGAAGATGCCAAAAGCATTTATCAAATCCCTATGATTCTTCACAAGCAAGGCGTGGATGAATTATTAGTGAAAAAATTAAATTTAGGTCCATTAAAACCAGCTGATTTACATGAATGGCAAGCAGTGCTTGATGCACAAGCCTCACAAGACATGACGATTAAAGTAGGTATGGTCGGTAAATACATGGAGCTCAGCGATGCTTATAAATCACTCAACGAAGCCTTATTGCATGCTGGTATTCATACGAAAACACGTGTTGAAATTGTTTATATCGATGCTGAATTGATTGAAAAACATGGTCCTTCACTTTTAGATGCGGTCGATGCTATTTTGATTCCGGGCGGCTTTGGTTCACGCGGAGTCGAAGGTAAGATTCAAGCGGTTCAGTATGCACGGGAAAATAACCGACCGTTTTTAGGCATTTGTTTAGGTATGCAAACCGCGGTGATTGAGTTTGCACGGCATGTTGTGGGACTTAAAGACGCAAACTCAACGGAGTTTAATAAAAACACGTCGTATCCTGTGGTTGGCTTAATTACTGAATGGTTGGATGAGGCTGGGCAGGTTAATTTACGTGATGAAAACAGTGATTTAGGTGGCACCATGCGACTTGGTGCACAAATGGCTGAGTTAACTGATGACTCGCTTGCAAGCACAGCCTACGGTGCTCCACGTGTGGTTGAGCGTCATCGTCACCGTTATGAAGTCAATAATCACTTTATAGACGCTTTGCTTGAGCACGGTATGGTGATTGGTGGACGATCGGCAGATGGTGAGTTGGTCGAAATGGTTGAGCTGCCTAATCATCCTTGGTTTTTAGCCTGTCAGTTTCATCCTGAGTTTACGTCGACCCCGCGGGATGGTCATCCTTTATTTCAATCGTTTATTATGGCCGCTCGCGCTTATCATCAGGATCAAAACCAAAAGGAACAGGCATGAAACTGTGTGGCTTTGAAGCAGGACTGAATGCCCCGTTGTTTTTAATTGCAGGGCCTTGCGTGATAGAAAGTGAGGCTTTAGCGATTGAAACTGCTGGGTATTTAAAAGCGCTCTGTGAAGATTTAGGTATCTCGTTTATTTATAAATCGTCGTTTGATAAAGCCAATCGTTCATCAGGCACGAGCTATCGTGGGCCTGGTTTGGAAAAAGGCTTGGCTATTTTAGAAAAAGTAAAACGTGATGTTGGCGTACCTATTCTGACCGACGTACATGAAGATACGCCATTACACGAATTAGATATGGTGGATGTGTTACAAACCCCAGCGTTTTTATGTCGACAAACCAATTTTATTCAAAACGTTGCGGCAACCAATAAACCTGTAAATATCAAAAAGGGCCAGTTTTTATCCCCTTGGGATATGAAGCATGTGGTCGCTAAAGCCAAAGCAACAGGCAACGAATCGATTATGGTGTGCGAGCGCGGCGCGAGTTTTGGTTATAATAATTTAGTCTCAGATATGCGTTCATTGCATATTATGCGTGAAACGGAGTGCCCTGTGGTGTATGACGCCACGCATTCGGTTCAATTACCGGGTGGCCAAGGTAGTTCATCAGGTGGGCAACGTGAATTTATTCCAGCATTGGCACGTGCGGCGGTTGCTACGGGTATTTCAGGTTTGTTTATGGAAACCCATCCTAATCCTGAAAAAGCACTCAGTGACGGGCCTAATAGCTGGCCGTTAGACCAAATGAAGCCGTTGCTCGAACAGTTGATGGCTATCGATGCTGTGTTTAAGAAGCATGGTGAGTTAGGATAAGTTTGTGTAAGTTTTTAGGATGAGCTTCAATCTGCGCGGTATTATTTTACGTTGAGTTTTAGTTTGTTGGGAAAAAACATGCCTCACCATGGACTTATGCGTATGCTCCACGGCGGTACTTTCCGTTTTTTCAAAGCGGATGCGCCAAAAAAAATGACAACCATGTTGCAAGCTAATAATAAGGTGCATACGCATGAAGATAGGCTGGCATGGTTGAATGCTTATGTGACGAGCTGTGAGTTTCTTGAGAGCTATGATGCCCATTCATTGAGGCTTGTTTCTGAAGCAACATTTTGGTCTGTTCAATTAGGGTTGGACGTACAATTTTCCAAGATGAGTTATCAAGAAATTAGAGAGTTCCAGCCTTATTACACTCATTTTAAACAACACACAGAATACACGGATTTAATTAATGAGGTTTTCAGAAAATTAGTCACGCCAACCTGGTCTGATGAAGCCTTTTTTGCTATTGAAAAATCTGCTTGGTGTGTTTATATGCACCATAATACGTTTGAGAAACTGATGGAAGAAACAGAAACGTATGATCTAAACGCATCTATTTTTAGAAACGGTTACTAGCTTTATTATTGAGGTATGGCTGTTCTGAATGGTTTAAAATAAAATAATGCGGAGAGACAGGGATTCGAACCCTGGGAAGGTTGCCCTTCAATGGTTTTCAAGACCATCGCAATCGACCACTCTGCCACCTCTCCGAAGCCGAGAATATTAGCGTAAACTTCCAAACGTTGCAACAGGGTTTTGCCTTAAAATTTGGCTTTATTTGTCTTTGTGTGTTTATATTCGCAAAAAGTTCACCAGTGAGTATAATAAGCCCGGTTATTGGGTTGTTCTGATGAAATGCTTAAGTTAGGGATGAGACGTTCGATGAAAGCAATAAAATACCTTGTGGTACTGGGGCTTTTGATAGCACTTGTAGGTTGCAAAAGTTTTTTTGGTTCCAATGAAGAAAAAGACGAGGGAGAGGGGCCTTATAAAGGTCAGTCCGCCAAGCAGTTGTATCAAGACGCGCGAACGGCACTCAATAAAAAAGATTATACAGGGGCGATTAAGCGTCTTGAAGCCATGGAAATCATGTATCCATTTCATGATGATGCCGAAGCTGCTGAGCTTGAGCTGATTTATGCTTATTATCTAAAAGAAGAATATCCTGCGGCCGCGGCTGCGTCGGAGCGTTTTATTCATCTGTATCCGCGTGCCAAACGTGTGGATTATGCGTATTACATCAAAGCCATGTCCAATTTTCATCAATCGCGCGGGCCTGTCGCAACGTTATTACCGATGGATCAATCTTGGCGTGACCCTGGCACACAGTCACAAGCGTATTCTGATTTTGCAACGTTGATTCAACAGTTTCCTCGAAGTGAATACAAAGCAAATGCGCAGCAACACATGATTTATTTGCGAAATATGTTCGCTAATACCGAACTCAACGTAGCAAAGTATTATTATGAACGAAGAAGGTTTGTGGCTTCTGCTGAGCGTGCAAGCTATGTGATTCAAACCTACCCTCAAGCAACCAGTACAAAAGAGGCGCTGGGTGTGCTTTATCATGCAAACAAAGCTTTAAATCTTACGCAAGCCGCGGATGATGCTTTAAATGTCTACGCTAAAACGTACGGAGGAAAACCTCCTGCCGTTCGCTCAGCAGAAAAAGTGGATTTAATTGGTTAGCCTAAGCCTAAATTTAAGCCTAAGGAGTGTATGATGACACAACCGTATATTTTGGTGCTGTACTATTCTCGTAACGGTGCTGTTGCTGAACTTGCCCAGCACATAGCACGTGGCGTGTCTCAGGTTGAGGGTATGGAAGCGCGATTAAGAACGGTTCCTCCTGTATCAACGACGTGCGAAGCTGTTGATCCTATGGTTCCAAACGACGGTGCGCCGTATGTGTCATTGGATGATCTACGTGGCTGTGCGGGTTTGGTGTTAGGAAGCCCCACACGATTTGGAAATATGGCGGCCCCTGTAAAATATTTTTTAGATAGCACGTCACCTGTTTGGTTATCAGGTGAGCTCGTCGGTAAACCGGCCTCTGTGTTCTCATCGACATCATCAATGCATGGTGGGCAAGAAAGTACGTTGTTAAGCATGATGTTGCCGTTAATCCACCAAGGCATGGTGTTGCTTGGACTGCCTTATACGGAACCGGCTTTAAACTCAACCGAGCGTGGTGGTACACCGTACGGTGCGACACATGTGACGGGTGCTTCGGGTGAAGCTCCATTCACACGGGATGAGATCACGTTGGCTAAATCGCAAGGTGCGCGTACAGCGCAGGTAGCCTTAAAATTGATGGCCTAGGTAGGAGTATGATGTCATGCGTGTTATGAGTTTTAATGCCAACGGTATCCGTTCGGCTGCGAGAAAAGGTTTTTTTGAGTGGTTTCATCAGCAAAATATAGATTTCTTGTGCATTCAAGAAACTAAAGCACAACGTGAGCAATTAGAGCATGATCCTGCATTTTTTCCTGAGGGTTACACATGTGAGTATGTTGATGCTGTTAAAAAAGGCTACAGTGGCGTGGCGATTTATGCGCGTCAAAAGCCGGTAGCTATCACAACAAGCCTTGGGTTTGATACCGCAGACAACGAAGGGCGTTATGTACGCTTTGATTATGATAATTTAAGTATTGTTTCGTTGTATTTACCTTCGGGGACAACGGGTGATGTACGGCAAACGGTTAAATATGATTTCTTAGAAAAATTTGAAGTGCATTTACGTGAGCTTAAGGCGCAAGGTCGAGAGTGTATTATTTGCGGCGATTATAATATTGTGCATAAAGAAATTGATATTAAAAACTGGCGTGCCAATCAAAAAAACTCGGGGTGTTTACCCGATGAACGTGCATGGTTAGATACCGTGTTTGGGCCACTTGGATTTGTGGATGGGTTTCGGGTTAAAAATCAAGAGCCAGAGCAATACACATGGTGGTCTAATCGAGGCCAGGCACGCGCGAATAATGTGGGGTGGCGTCTTGATTATCAAGTGATTACGCCAGGCTTGGCTGATTGCATCGTGGACGTACGCATTGACCGCGAACCGTTTTTTTCTGACCATGCGCCGTTGATGATTGAATATAATACATAAGGCAAAATATGCTTAAAATAGCCAGTTGGAATGTTAATTCGTTGAATGTACGACTTGAGCCTGTTTTAGCTTGGTTAGATGCATCCAATACGGATGTATTAGCACTGCAAGAAACCAAAGTAACGGATGACAAATTTCCGCTTGAGGCTTTTATCGAACGTGGGTATCACGTGGCTTTTTCAGGACAGAAAACATACAACGGTGTGGCTATTATTAGTCGAACCCCGCTTGAAGATGTCGTGATGGATGTTCCTGGTTTTGATGATCCTCAACGACGTTTTATGGCGTGTACCGTGGCTGGCGTACGTTTAATTGATTTATATGTGCCCAACGGTTCTGAGGTTGGCTCGGAAAAATATGCGTATAAACTTAATTGGCTTCAGCATGTCACCGCGTTTATTCAAGAAGAGCTTGTGCGTTACCCAAACCTCGTTGTGGTAGGGGATTTTAATATTGCACCGGATGATCGTGATGTACATAATCCTGCGCGCTGGGAAGGTTCGGTGTTGGTGAGCCCACCTGAGCGTGAAGCTTATCAAAAATTATTAGAGCTGGGTTTGTTTGATAGTTTTCGCTTGTTTGATCAACCTCGTGATGCATTCAGCTGGTGGGATTATCGAGGGGCAGGTTTTAGGCAAAATCATGGGTTACGTATTGATTTATTGCTTTTAAGTGATGCGTTAAAAATACGTTGTTTTGAGAGCAATATAGATGCAGAACCGCGTGCAGCTGAACGCCCGTCTGATCATGCTCCAGTATGGGTCATGCTTGCGCCGTAAAATATGTTTTTATTTTGCTCGCCATGTGTTATCATGAGGCACCTGGTCGGATTTTACATGCACACTTAATAGAGGTGACTATTATGCCAATGACACAAACTAAAGCAGAAGAATTGCTTGTTCAATATCAAACAAAATTAAAATCAGTGGAAGAAGGGCTAAACACAACAGATGCAAGCAAGTACTCCCCCGCATCTCAACTTCTTTCAACACTATTGAAGGCATTACCGGTTATTGCTCAGCCAAGTACAGCCTCCTCTGAGTACTCTGTTCAGAAAGCACAAACCGAATTAGAATCTAGGTTCAATAAGCAAGATGAGATGAAGGAAACCACTTTTGCATATTTAGCGAAAAAGTATGATGGCCGTGCTGAAGCTCTTACTACGCTCGAAAATGAAATAAGGGAAGGCTTAAAGGCTGAGCCTGTTGATGAGGTGACTCCAATAGTTGAAGAGTCAGCTACTAACGAAATCGGATCTTCTGATGTTGAGCATGAAGATGAAGAAATGGCATCAGTTGCCAGCGAAAATGAATCTGACGTTAGCTCTGAAAATGACGATAATGCATTGGCTAACAACGACATTGCTCCTGTAAGAACTTCTGATGGTACACTTAGAGAACAGACTGCAGAAGTTGAAGAACCACTACCTTTTACCAGGGGAAATAATCCCGCGATAGCAGAGCAAGTTGTTGATGGTTTTGATTTGTCTTTTTGGGTTCAGGCTGGTCTTTTGGGTGCAGGTTTTGTGGCAAGTATAGCCTTAAGTGTTGCAGCTACCATGATGGCAAACCCTGTTCTCTTGGGTGCAGGCGTTGTTGCTACGGCGGTGAGTGGCGTAGCGCTTGCCCGTACACTTGGTTTGTTTAATACTAATACAGCAGCTTCTGATTTGATTCAAATATCAGAAAATACTACTCCAGTAGCTTCTTCTACGCCGAGTTAGTTAGTCATACGTGCAGTTTAAACATATGATATTAAGAGCCTGTTTTTACAGGCTCTTTTTTTTGCGTTGTAATTTTAAATTTAAGTTTTAAAGCACATGGCCGCTCTGTTAAGTATACGTTTATGATCGGATGCTTATATGATACGCATGATTATTTTGCTTACGCTCGTGTGTTTAACGGCCTGTGCAACGACTTCATCTAAATCTAACTCTAATGCAGAAGAAAAAATAAATTCTAGCCATACGGCTCATGTTAAATTTGTGCGACATGAAGGGCTTAAACAAAAGCTTTATTACCCAGCAGGTTTTTATTCAGAAGATAATGCAGAGCAAGCTCAAGATCGTACTGCGAGAGGGTGGTGGAACCAGTAAGTACACCAATTATTCGCATGCTTACTGATATGTGGAGCTTAGGTTGCGTTGATGGCTTGTAGGGGATTTTTCACACAAACAAGCTTAGGAAAGGGGTTTATAAGGGCACTATGAGTTAAATTTGTCCTTTATGCCTTTTTTTGATAGAATGTTGCCCTCTTTGTTTTTTATACTGCTTTTCTGAGGGCGTTCTGGTGGATAATGTGGAAAGGGCTGTTGTTCAAGTAGGTGGAGGGGCGCTTGCCGCCCAAGGTGCACGCATGGTTGCTAGCAATATGCCTCCTTGGGTTGTTCGTTTCGGTTACTGGTTAATCGATAAAAAGCATACGCTGCGCGATGAGGAATCAATCAGGGCGTTTAATTTTTTATATGAAATTATCAGGCCTATGAGCGCGGAACTTCCAGGCACTCACGAGGATTTCAGGCGGCAGTTTGAAGAACATAAGGAACGCCATAATTGTGTTTATGTTTTCTCTCGAGAGAGTTGTTTTACAATAACCAGTTTGCTTAAATCGCTTCAAGACAAGGAGCCTTTTAACGGAAAGCAGTATAAACACTGCCCTCTGCGCGCTAAAATCGTAACACAGATAAGTACCTTATCTTCGCTGAGGGATGCTTTAAGCCAAAGCGTTTTGAAAGTTTTCTTTCGTTATATTCTCTCTCTAGCACTCGAGTTACCTTATTTACACACAGCGCATGATAAGCTGGAGTTAATTGAACATTTGCACGCGGTTATCTCAAAGGTACAAGTCAGTAGTCAGATTAATGATTACTTTAAAGAACCGGAACGTAAAGTTTTGCGAGCTATTCAAACCACCTTTGATGACTTTATCTCTCATAAACATGCAATGCATCAAGCCGATCGTTTGAACCTAAAAAACGCAGTTGAAATCTGAGATAATGTTTAAAGTTGTTGATTTAC
>JARGNP010000043.1 GCA_029210265.1 Legionellaceae bacterium | reverse complement strand
AGGCAACGAATCTAAAATTTCCTACTTTCGGTAACATTTTTTATGAGGCAACTCGTGGTGGTATGTAACAAAAAGCCCCTATCGGGGCTTTTTTATTGCCTAATTAAATCAAGCTTAACTTAAGTTCCGTAAAACGTACTGCAAAATACCACCGTTTTTGTAGTAGCTCAGCTCGTTGGTTGTATCAATACGGCAATTGAGTTTAATTTTTAGCTCCGTACCGTCTTCTTGTGTGATCACAGCATGAAGTTTAGCTTTTGCTTTTAAGCTATCATCTACGGTGATGCTGACACGTTCATTACCGGTTAAGCCTAAAGTTTTTCGCGTTGTTCCGGCTTCAAACTCTAACGGTAAAACACCCATGCCGATTAAGTTAGACCGGTGAATACGTTCAAAGCTCTCAGCAATCACAGCTTTAACACCAAGTAACAACGTACCTTTAGCAGCCCAATCACGTGAAGAGCCTGTACCGTATTCTTTACCTGCAAAAATGACAAGTTGATGGTTCTCAGCTTGGTAGCGCATGGCCGCATCATAAATCGACATGCCTTCATCCGACGGAACATATTGTGTGACGCCACCGACGATTTCAGGGGTCATTTCGTTTTGAATACGAATGTTCGCAAATGTACCACGCATCATCACTTCATGATTTCCACGTCGTGAACCGTACGAGTTAAAATCTTTGGCTGCAATGCCTTCGTCACTCAAATAACGTCCTGCAGGTGAGTCGGCTTTAATTGCACCGGCGGGTGAGATATGGTCTGTAGTAATAGAGTCACCGAGTAATGCTAAGACATAAGCGTTGCTTATAGATTTAACAGGCGATGGCGTAGGTTTTAAATCTTGGAAAAACGGCGGATGCTGGATATAAGTGGAGCTATTATCCCATGGATACGTCGTACTTTCTGCTGTTTTGATGGCTTGCCAGGCATCATCGCCTTTAAAGACATCCGCGTATTCACGACGGAACATGGTGTTACTGACTTTGGCAACTTCCGTTGCAATCTCAGCGCGTGTTGGCCAAATGTCTTTGAGATACACGTCTTGACCGTTTTTATCTTGGCCTAACGCATCTTTGCTTAAATCAATGCGTGCAGTACCGGCTAACGCATAAGCTACCACAAGCGGTGGTGAAGCAAGCCAGTTGGCGCGAACTTGAGGATGAACACGTCCTTCAAAGTTCCGGTTTCCTGAAAGCACGGAGCATGCAACAACGTCGTTATCGGTGATGCTGTTAGCTATCGGCTCGGGCAGAGGGCCTGAGTTTCCGATACACGTGGTACAACCGTATCCCACCAGATTAAAGCCTAATTCGTTAAGAGAAGCTTGTAAGCCTGCATGTTCTAAATAATCGGTCACAACTTTGGAGCCCGGTGCAAGCGAGGTTTTAACCCAAGGTTTGGTCATTAAGCCTTTCTCAAGAGCTTTTTTCGCCACAAGACCTGCGGCCATTAAGACGCTTGGATTGGAGGTGTTTGTGCAACTGGTGATCGCAGCAATCACCATATCACCATGATGAAGTTGAATGGATGCATCACTGGTTGAAAAGGCCGTGTCTTTTTCAGCTAATTTTCCAGATTCTTCCAAAAATTTATCACATGCTATTGGTAAAGTGGTTAAGGTCACTTTGTCTTGAGGGCGCTTAGGGCCTGCAAGTGATGGCTCAACTTCAGTCATGTCGAGGCTTAAGCTGTGGGTAAACTCAGGATCGGCATCACCCGCGTCATACCATAAGCCTTGAGCTTTTGAATAAGCTTCAGTGAGTGCAATGGTTTGCTCGTCACGTCCGGTTAGCTCTAAATAATTTATCGTCTCTTTATCCACAGGGAAGAAACCACAGGTCGCACCGTATTCTGGTGCCATATTAGATATCGTTGCGCGATCAGCAAGCGGCAAATTTGCAAGACCTGGGCCATAAAACTCAACAAATTTACCGACAACGCCCTGTTGACGCAGCATTTGTGTCACGGTTAACACTAAATCGGTTGCTGTGATGCCTTCGTTTAGCTGACCCATGAGTTTAAAGCCAACCACTTCAGGTATCAGCATAGAAATGGGCTGGCCGAGCATGGCCGCTTCTGCTTCAATACCACCTACGCCCCAACCAAGCACACCTAAGCCATTAATCATGGTGGTGTGTGAGTCTGTTCCCACTAACGTATCGGGATATGCATAAGTTTTGTCGTTTTGTTCTGATGTCCAAACGGTTTTAGCAAGATACTCAAGGTTAACCTGATGACAAATACCGGTACCAGGAGGCACCACACGGAAATTATTAAACGCCGTTTGTCCCCAGCGTAAAAACTCATAGCGTTCTTTGTTACGCTCCATTTCTTTGTCGGTATTTATGCTCAGCGAATTAAGCGTTGCAAATTGATCCACCATGACGGAGTGATCAATCACGAGATCGACGGGAGAAAGCGGTGATATTTTTTTAGGATCGCCATGCATGGCTGAAACCGCGTCACGCATAGCCGCCAAATCAACAATGGCCGGTACACCGGTGAAATCTTGCATGAGCACACGTGCAGGACGGTACGCAATTTCATGATTAGACGTTTTGGTTTTAAGCCAGTCAGCCAGGGCCGAAATATCAGCAGTCGTGACAGTATCACCATCTTCAAAACGTAATAAATTCTCAAATAAAACTTTGAGCGAATAGGGAAGACGTGCCATGTTTTGGAAATGTTTTTTTTCAGCTGCTTTAAGGCTGTAATAGTGATAGGTTTTACCGTTTACATCGAGTGTACTCAGTGTACCTAAGGTGTCTTGACCAACATTCATGACGCGGGCTCCTAGAATCAAAAAATCTAAAATTTATAAATGCCTATGATAAATCAAATTGCCTTAGGTTTCATGTAGTATCACCAGAATATAGATTTTAAACGTTATAAAAGTTACATTATTAAAATAATATTAAGTTTGTTACATTTTGGCGAGCCCTTAAAATGGCAAATATTGCGAGCGTAAGTTACACCACACAGGCTAAATATTCACAAGCAGAATTCTTGGCAAAAGAATTGAACGTACCTTTGGGTGATACAGATGATAGCCGCTTTCCTCGATTGGAGGTGAGCGCTGCAGGACTTGCTTTGTGCATGCAAGATTGTTTACCGATGCATATTGATTTTCAAGCGCTGGTTAGCGAGTCATTACAGTCTGAACAAACACAAAAGGCGCTTTTGCGCGCCTGTGGCGCTGAGTCTGGTATGCGCGTGATTGATGCAACGGCAGGTTGGGGGCAAGATGCCGTTATGTTGGCGTCTTCAGGAGCGGATGTCATCATGCTTGAGCCCGAGCCCGTACTCGCAGCTTTGCTGGAAGATGGTCTTCAGCGTTTGAGCGACCAGGGTGATGCATCTTTGAACTTAGCTTTACATGCGTTTGATGCACGGAGTTACCTTGAAGCACTTACGCCTGCAGATTATCCCGATATTATTTATATGGATCCACTGCATCTTACACCGCACAAAAAAAATTATCCTGTATTGAAAGAATTCTTAGCCGCAGATGAAGATCCTTTAAGTTTGCTTGAAATTGCACGTTCTCGTGTTAAAAATCGCGTGGTGGTCAAATGGCCTACGCGCGCCCAACCGTTGCTTAATCCAACCTATGTGCTTGAAGGAAAAACCGTACGGTTTGATGCGTACCTACCATCCTCATCATGATTATAATATGTAGGTGTTTATAGCCGCATTGATGAAGATGAATCATAATCATCCTCATTATCTTGTGTGGGTTTTGTTTCTTCTGATGATATTTCTGGAGAGGCCTCAGGTATCTCATGCAGAGCATTTTTTAAGTCATCACCTTTAGTTTGAGTGGGAGAATCGTTTAGACCTTTCTTAGGAATGGGTTTCTCTATGTCAGCATCAGGTTTTTCAATTTCAGGTTCTTCATTGATATCGATTTCGAGCTCTTGTTCATCTTCAATCTCAGGTGTGTCGAATTCAGCATTAAGTTCGTCATTGATATCAGCCTCAAGTTCTTGTTCGTTTTCAACCTCTGGAGTGTCATTATGCATATTAGATGCATCATGATGCATTGAAGATGATGCGGATCTGGCCGGTGCTTCAGCATTAAACGCAGACATGATCTCGGGGCCATGACGATAGGCGATGACTGCAGAGGCTGTGAGTGCTGCGGCACCTACAATGACGGGTAGAGCAATGGGAAGAAATATGATGGCTAAGAGTGCAAGTGCAGCTATTGCAAGTACCGCGAGTCCAGTAAGAATCGGTGAGTTTTTTGAGTCAACTTGTTGAGGGCTAGCATTGTTTTGTTCAGAGGCTTCATAAGCTTCCTCATTGGATGATGATGAGGCGTTATTACGCTCAGGTTTAACATATCCACACTCGTCTTGTATTTCTGCTAAGCGGTTATTTATCGCGTCAGATTCAGCTTGTTCTTCTTCAGATAGAGGGGATTTAGAGAGATTTTTTAATTTCGTGACGTTATCATCTAATTCTTTATATAGCTGCTCAGCTTGCTCGGCTGTGATTTTACCGTCTTTGACACCTTCACTAATGCCTATACTTGCATGCCGAAGATTTTCTTTATGCGTAGTCTTTAAGAGAGATACACCACTTGACGGGTAAAGTTTTTTGCCAAAATCATCTGACTTGTAGTTAAAGTAGTCAACAGCAATAGCGTTGGGATCGTCTGCTGAGAGTTGAGATTTTGGCGAACCGTAGCCAGCAGCTTCATAATGTTGTTTTTCAAGATCATTAAACTGTGTATAAGCGTCATCAACAGATATTTTGTTTTCCATGAGATCTTTGTACGTATTATCAAACCCAGTTTGAAGTCTGCGCGCTTCTTTTAGAGATATTTTTGCTTCAGACCATTCTCTATCCTCAGGAATCCCCTCATATTAAATAGCACATAAAATATCCTTCCAAACACC
>JARGNP010000042.1 GCA_029210265.1 Legionellaceae bacterium | reverse complement strand
CTATTATGTTGCGATCATGCAGCTAAAAACCTTTAAAATAAGGGGATCGCTGAGGTTGTTCATTGCAAAGAAATTGAAATACCTCGTGGCGAAGAGCCCATTGAGTGGTATTTGATCACAAGTTTTCCCGTAAAAAGTGCGCAGGCCGCAATGGAGGTAGTCAATTGGTACTTGTGCCGCTGGGTGATTGAAATGTTTTTTAAGGTATTAAAATCTGGCTGTAAAGTAGAAGAATTACAGTTTGAAACACTCAAGGGCACCATTAATTGTACTACTTTGTATATGATTGTTGCATGGCGTATTTTATATATAACAATGTTAGGGAGAAATTTTCCCGATATTGATTGCAATGTGGTATTTGATGACAATGAATGGCGGGCAGTATACTCAGTAACAAAGAAAAAAAAGCCACCAAAGCAGCCTCCCAAACTCGGCGAGATGGTATCAATGGTCGCTAAATTAGGTGGCTTTTTAGGTCGAAAATCTGATGGTGCTCCTGGTGCTCAAGTCATGTGGATAGGAATGCAAAGAATGAAAGACTTTGCGTTAGCCTGGGAGACGTTTCATTCTCTGCATTAACACAACTTATGTATAAAGCTATGCCCTAGAAGAGACGGGGCTTTACGCGCAAACCGGTAAAAACCGCTGAACATTTATTGACGGAATATCGCTATCAAGTGATACATGAGGCGATATAGCGTAGCCTGTATTTCGCCAGGCTTCGGTGTACTGCCAACTCAATTGATCGTCTATGAGCATTAACCTGGCGATTACGTTAGTGCCTAAATAAACATCTAATCTATATTCATAGCCAGACATTAGGCGCCTCATCATCAAGCTGCCATGGCTGAATAGATAATTGAACACCCAATGCGGTACAAACCTTTAATATCGTGTCTAATTGACTCGTATGTTGGCCATGCTCTATGTTCATTAACGTTTGTTTGGCAACCCCACAAAGACTTGCAGCATCTTCTATGCTTAAATTACTCTGTGTACGCCTTGCTTTAATGGCCTGCCCTAATAATTCTGGCGTTAATACTTGATCCAGATTAGGTATGTCTTGCTTTTTTATATTTTTTGCCATAATAAATCCTAGTGTATTAGGTTTTATTTAATTTATGCATTCAACAAACACTATAATCCTACTGTAGTAGTATTATATAAAAATATCAAATAAATCATCAAAAAATCCTATTAAAGCAGGATTTATTCGCTCATGTCATGTGATTAAATGGCTTGATATGAACATTAAAAACACCTGAAATCTAAAGTGAATATGTGCGGTTCAATTAGACCAAATAAGTCTTATCAGATGATTTTCAAACGATTTTTTCTTGCAAACACATATAGATTCATAAAGAATACATCAAAAAGAATTTTTTATGATAGCCGTGCTCAAACGTAAAACTCAACTATTTTTTCACATGCGTTTTAAATTAAAATGCTTGTTTTTTATTAACTTTATGCTCTGTGGTATCGCACGTGTATTGATTAATCTATTACCACTTAAATACCTCGCCCCCTACTTTGGAACACTCCACAAAAACATTATTTTCTCAACCATAATCACGCGCCCGCAACGCAATCACGCGATTCAATTGCGCCGTTCCATTGCCCTCGTTGCAAAATGCACACCCTGGGATTCCAATTGCTTAACGCAAGCTATGGTTGCTAAGTTTTGGTGCTCCTGCTTAAAAATACCGTATATCTTATACATTGGCTTTACAAAAGATGCAGATAAACCTAGCGGATATGCCTCCCACGCCTGGCTTACGGCAGGCCCTGTCGCTATTACAGGCCAACACAGTTTTTCAAGTTTCAAAGTTGTGTCCAGTTATGCGTCTAAACAGGTCTTACTATAAAATAACGAACGCCTCCCACAAAACAATAAAACACACCTTCCAATGTAAACTATTTCAAACACAGAGTTGGACAATTACTTTACAAAAAACCTAAATCATCTTATAATAAATCAAGGTGATCTTAAACTAATCATGGCTTGATATTTTAACCTATCCCAAAGGCTATTCAACGCCTTGAGCACTCTAAATAAAGTAAAGCACTGAACCTGGCATACCACCAAGAGGGTGAGGTGGAACGGAATACATGTCCAGAAGCATGATGGGATTGTCCAATAACTAAGGAACAAAAATTATGAAATCATCAGATGCTATCAAATGCATATTAGGCGCCTGTTTAGCTTCAGCTTTCCTCGCTCCTGAATCTCTTGCTCTGATGAGTTTATTATGTTTGTTACCTTATGCGCGAGCTCAGAGTAATCCAAATACCTGGGTAAGTCTTCAAGGAGTTAGCGGTGAAAAATATCATGCCAAACGTGTCACCCCTTATGGAAACGCATCTTATATTTTATCTGGCTTTCATGACAACGGGAATCCAAATTATGATGCTGTTGTCACAACTACGAATGAAAAAGGTGAACTCACAAGCAACGTACAATTAGAAATTGGAACAAGCAGTATTTTCAGAGACAGTATTTTATATGAAAATGCCATCTACTCAACCGGTCATTTTATTGATGGGCAAACGAAAGGACTTCTATGTAAAACAAGCCTCAATGGTACCTTCATTGGATGCTTTGAGCTTACCGGCATTTCGGGAACCACTCAATTAGTAAAAATGCTGGTAACAACAAATAATAATCTCTTAATTACTGGCCAAAATGGTTTACTTGTGGAGATGTACCCAAATACCACTTTAAAATTTGCTATTAAATACCCTATCTCCTCCTATAGCTTAGTTCCAGAAGCCTTAATAGAAACACCCGATAATGAATATATTTTTTCAGGAAGAACTAATGTTGAAGGGGTTGTGTTAAAAACAACCAACTATGGGGAAAAAATTTGGATTAGTAAACTAACGAATCCTGAAAATTCTTACATTATTCCTCATTCAATAACACAGCAACACGATGTACTTACTCTATCTAGCCGTTTAGATAGTACATCCATTAATGCAGGCATTATTAAAATCAACTCCACCACAGGTTATACAATAAGCGCATTAACATTAGGTGGTGGTACAGAAACCAGATTCTACGATCATACATCTATTGGGAGCAGTATCTTAGCCGTTGGTGTTACTAATAAAAACTCTTTTGGTCAAGAGGATGCACTAGGAGTCATAATATCTGATAACATCACGTCCATATTTAGAATAGCTGGCGCTAAATATGATCTGTTCACTTCTGTATTTTCAGATGAATACGGAAACGTTATTATCGCGGGCACCACAGCGAGCTACACTGAAGACTTAAATAAGCATAAAGCCATGCTTCTCAAACTTGACTCTAACCTTACTTTAAATGGCGCTGATCTTCCCCCTGGATTAGGTTATTATGACGATACAAATAATTTTGAAATAAACTACAATCCGACACTAATCAACACAGATATTACTTCCAACATTAACCCCATTGACATTACATCTACCACTAGTTTTTCTGATATCACAGACCAAGTTACAGTTAGTCACCCTCTTGAAAATACATGGTTACACGCACCTACCGGACAACCCACCGGTCAACCCAGCGGCCCTCCTTCAGGACAACCGAGTACTTCACCCAGCGCGGTACCATCTGGACAACCCTCTACCCATGTATTCTCCACAGAAGACAGTTGGTTTACGGTTAATGGCCAAACAGGTAGGCAATACTTAAGCGTTGACTTAGTCAACTGTGGTAATGATTATTTACATGCTCCGGGATACTCTTGGGTATCTTGGCCAAACTATCTTGCAACACTTTCAACCTATGATACCGACGGAAATTATATTCAAGATTTCACTTTAAACTTGGAAGATCCGACCCTATTTAGAGCAGCTCTTTGTTACGATAATATCGTGTATTCCATAGGACAAATTGATCACGACACTCAAAGTAATGGGCTCATTTGTAAAACACACAACAATGGGACGTTTATTGGATGCTCTGAATTTGAACTTTTTGGAAATAGTAGCGCCTTCTACTCAGGAGAAATCGCAAGTGATGGTCGATTAATATTTGTAGGTTCAGCAAACTCAAAAGGTACTGCCGTTGCGATCCATCCCAGTAACTTTACCGTATCATGGCAATATACATATCCAAATACAGTAAATACAGCAAATTTACATCCTGTCTTCACGGGTCCACACACACCAGAATTTCACGCGATTACAACAAATACGCACACGAACGAATACACGCTTTATGGAAAAGAGCATATTGTCACCATCAATGGCGATGGCGAAGTGACTAAAAACAACACACTCATAGCGCCCGATGGTAGTCGTATGATTACCGATTATAGTGCGTCACAAGATGATCTAACAGCAATTACAGGGCAATATATACTTCCTGGGCATTATCGCATTGGCACTTTTATAGCAACAATCAATGAAACCACTGGAAACGTAACCAGTTTTCATCACTTTACAGGAAATGGTGAGGCACATCCTAAAGACATTATGTTTTTACCCAGCGGTACAATCATCATGAGCGGTCATGCCAACATTGATGATTTTGGAGGGCATGAGTCATGGATCGTTTCAATGGCAAATAATACACCGACCAGTTATTATCTCGGTGGACCCCGAGGAGACTCCGCACAAGCCGCCTTATATTCCAACAGCGCTATAACCTTCTTAGGCAGCACAGGATTCACAACTCATAACGAACCCACACTCTTCAAAGTTCCTGAATCTCTAGATTTTAGTGGCCTAGATCTTCCTGATGATTATAAATATGTCGACATTACAAATAACCTGACACTCAATACACCCAATGTCGTTAGTATTTCCACACCCTCCACCACCGCGGAACCTTTCAATGCCACATTCACCAACATTGAAAATATTCCTTTAAGTAAAAACCTATTACAGACAAACTATAAGCAACCAATTGTGCCAACGTTTTTCCCAACGGGCGTACCGAGTGCCTACCCGACCTATTATCCGAGTGGCGTGCCCAGCGGCTATCCGAGTGCTGGACCGAGTGGCT
>JARGNP010000016.1 GCA_029210265.1 Legionellaceae bacterium | reverse complement strand
ATGGTGTTTGGAAGGATATTTTATGTGCTATTTAATATGAGGGGATTCCTGAGGTTGTCAATAATGGTTCAAATTGGAGCGGTTACTCCATTTTGGAACGCATATTTTCATCATGAGATATCTCGTTCTCAATATCAGTCTTGTCCGAAGGGTTGTTTGCAAAGAGAATTGTTTTTGTATAAATCCCATTGCATATGAATTGATTAATTGTCAAAATATCTGCGTATGTTAATCAAGGACTGATTTGTTATGCTGTTTTGTAGATTAAAAAAAATCATTGTTATTGCCATGTTGGGTTTGATTTGCTCGGTCAGTCATGCTGAATGGAATCGTTCGACTGATCATCTTCGTGTTTTTATTGGTGCAGGACTCCGCAATATAAATGATGAAGTGATGGACACTTCAGCATGGGATATTGCTAGAGAAATAGGTATTGGAGTTTATAGGGATGATAAAGCTAAAAATATTTATTATGGCTTAGCGTCTTTCTCGAACAATTCTTGGGATGCACGGATAAATCAAACAAGCCAGGCATCTAGCCGTTTTTTGCAAACGGTTACGATGCATAATTCCTCATCAATCGATTTACTTGCCTACACTGGAAGGTATTCCGGGGAGTGGAGTGTTGATATAGGAGCAGGTGCTCAGCTTTCCTGGGTTAAGTGGCTTAATACGATATTATCTATTGATAATAAATTGAGAGTTGTCCCTAAAGTAAGGGTCTCTCTTAATCGTAACATGTCAGAAAAATCCACGTTATTTATCGCATTTAACCAAGCAATCAATGTCTATGGTAGCCTGCATTGCGATGTTACCAACTGTCTCAAGGATGACGGCTACGTTAATGTTTCAGACCTTAAATTGGGTGTTTCGTTTGTTATGACGTAGGTTTGTTATAGACAGGGTAGATGTTGTAAATATAATAAAGCAATACAATAAGGATCTTATTATAGTGAACCCTCTCCTAAAAATCGCTGTAGTCGTACTTAGTTTAATGGTTGGAAGCGCTGCATTAGCGACAACGACCAATCCTACGGGACCAATAAACAGCAGCTACTTCTCCACCTATTATTGCAGTTGTGATAGTACAGTCAGCGAATGTATGCCTAATGGATTCTCTCTGGGAGAAGCATTCTTGGCTGTAGGGGTGGTCATTGTCACAGCGGCGGTGACAAAGATATATTACCTCCTTGTGAGCCATGAGGATGGTATAGCTGTGTATAACGGAAACAGTCCTTCTGGCGGAGCCGTGAGCATCCGTTACCCGGATGATTCCGGTGTTTCCTTCAATGAACTACTCGCTAAACAAGGCAGAGACCTCTGTCATACTGTAGAAGTTTCGATGGTAACGTCTGTGCCATAGGGTGAGTATAGAATATTAATTCCCTGAAATTTATTTTAAATTGCGTATTATGGTAATGGGAATGTTAATAAATGCTGATAGCAGCAGCCTAGCTATATTAAGCTGTGTTTTGACATGACGCTCTTATTATTTTCATGTGGTTCATGTAGAATATTTATATTGTTATCTGGTTGATGTACCTCATAATCTTATGCTCAGTGTTGTTATTATCACAAAAAATGAAGCGCATCGTATTTCGCGATGTTTAGAATCCGTTCGTTAGGCTGATGAAGTTATCGTGCTTGATTCATGCAGTACCGAGTGGCCATTATCAGCTCTTTCCATATTAGCTGGAACTTGTTCCGAAGAATTGCTTGCAAAAATCCCGGTGTTTATTAAAGCACTCACATCTGATCTTAATTTATAATTATCTGTGGAAAAGGTAATTTCGTTGATGCCATGAAAAATACCTTTGAATACACCGACAAAGGTGGCGAACATGGCAAGGCATGTGCCTGCTGTGGCGAGGAATATGCCTGGTGATACAAATAATGCATAACCTGATAAGGCTAATCCGATTACAAGGAGCCAAGGTTGATTATCATAATATAAACTCATCAATCCGGAAGTCGTTAATAAGATGGCTTTAAGAGCCGGAAGGATGAGTGGTCCTAGGTTACTCGGTATGGTCAATATAACCGGCCCTGCAATAGCAAATAGCCCAATGGATGCAAGTATGGCAACACCCGTACTATAGAGTAGTGCATAGATAACATCTCGATCAATGCAGGCAACTTTTTGATTTAATAATCGGTTGAGTTGCTTAGTATTTTTTTCTTTCTCGCTATCGGAAATTTTGGGAGCAAGGTGCAGGTTGAGACGTGCGAGTAGCTCTACTAAGTAGACATTAAAATCATCATCCTTGTTTTCTGATGAGATAAGCACTTGTATTGTATTATCTATAGATTGACCTATCGATGGAGGTACGAGAGCTAACTCATTCCCCTTAAGTCGTTTTTGAATGGATTTTTGATACGTCTTAAGCAATTTAGTCAATTCATCTGAAGAAATAGAAGCCGCATTGGTTGGGGTAGCAATAGGTTGATAATTTTTAGGTAGCCGTGACATATGATTATTTCTAAGTATATTATGGTTTGTTATTATGCATATTGGTGGTCAAATGTCAATGATAACTGGATGTGTTTTGACATGACGGTCTTATTATTTTTATGCGGTTCATGTAGAATATTTATTATTAGTTATTTGGTTGATGTACCCCATATTCTTATGCTCAGTGTAGTTATTATCACAAAAAATGAAGCACATCGTATTTCGCGCTGCTTAGAATCCGTTCGTTGGGCTGATGAAATTATTGTGCTTGATTCGGGTAGTACGGATGCAACCGTTGAGATTGCCAAAGCGTTTACTCCGCATGTCTTTGTTAACACTGATTGGCAAGGCTACGGCGTTCAAAAGCAACGTGCTTTATCAAAAGCGACGGGCGATTGGGTACTTCATCTTGATGCCGATGAATGGGTGGATGCACAACTTAAAACACTATTTATGAATAGTGTACAAAATAATAAATATGATGCTTATCGTGTACCGATTCGTTTATGTTTTTATGGTAAGCCGCAGCGATATTCATCGAGTCCAACGCGTCATGCACGCTTGTTTAAGCGCGAGGGTGCAAAGTTTAGCGATGATCTCGTGCACGAAAAAATTATACTGCCAGCTGATGCACGTATTGGGCAATTAAAAATCCCACTTCTGCATGATTCATTTTTAGATATAAACCATGCCATTCAAAAAATGAATCGTTATTCTTCTTATTCAGCACAGATAGCTTTGACTGAAAAAAAACGTATGAGTTTAAGCCGTGCATGCTTAAGCGCAGGTTGGATGTTTCTGCGTTGTTATTTTTTACAACGAGGTTTTTTGGATGGCCGCTCAGGCTTTATATTGGCTATTTTAAATGCGCAGGGGAGTTTTTATCGTGGTGTTAAACAAATTTACCCCGACCAATCTATTGAATAAATGGAATAAGATGTATTCAGGGCACGTGCGGAATTTGTCGTTTTGGTCGTCGATTTTTATTGTCTTAACGGCGTTTATGATCCCTATTAGCTCAACGCTCAGAAGTATTGGGGTGAGTGTGAGTGTGATTTTATTGCTTATAGACCCATCACGTCTTGCTGAATTAAAACAGCTATGTAAACACCCTGCGGTGAAGACCGCTTTCGTTTTTTTTATATTTTCAGCATTGGCCTGCTTTTGGAGCCCAGCTAATTTACATGAGCAATGGACCGTGCTCGAGAAGTACAGCAAGCTAATTTATTTGCCGTTTTTTATGCTGGTATTTCGAGACCCACGTACGCGAAGTATAGCCCTGCACGCTTTTTTATTGGCAATGCTGATTACGTGCATTCTTTTATTATTAAAAGCGGTGGGTTGGGTTCATTACGGGGGGGATGATCCCGGTCAAATGTTCCGCAATCATATTATGACGGGCTATATGATGGTTTTTGCGGCGTATTTGGCTGCTTATTTTTCCTATCATGCATCATGCCTTCGTCATCGAATTGCCTACGGATGTTTAGCGTTTATACTGAGCTATCAAATATTATTTACAGGCACGGGACGTATGGCTTACATCGCGTATGCACTGTTGGCAGCGCTGTGGATTTTCCAGATTTTTTCTTGGCGAAAAGCGCTCATTTTAGCTGGCTTAGGCGGTGTTTTATTAGCCGGTGCATATGCTATGAATCCTACGATACAATTTTTAGCGCATCAGGTGAAAGATGACTGGACGTTGTATCATCAACATAAACGAGACACATCGCTTGGTTTTCGTCTGCAATTTCATACGTATGCGTATGATTTATTTAAACGTCATCCGTGGTTTGGCAATGGAACAGGAAGTTTTTCACATAAATTTCAGGTTGAAAACCCTGTGCCTGAATGGAGCGCTACTCATCCTAAGCTTTTAGAGCCTCACAGCCAATATTGGATGGTGGCTTCAGAATTAGGCATCACGGGGTTGTTCTTGTTTGCTTTGCTACTTGGAAACTTATGTGTGAGTTGTTGGCGCACACCTGAGACACGGGCGCTCGGTTCTGCTGTATTATTACCGATGTTACTCGGTAATTTTACTGACTCTCTGCTGCTTTATTCGGGAACCGGTTATTTTTTCTTGTTGTTTGCAGCATTGGCGTTGGCTTCACACCCTAAAATTTCCAGCAGTTTGTGTAATCAAGCTGACGCATCGGATGCTGCCAAGCTTCCTCCGTTACAAGCCAAGGCTGGTGCGATTCAAACATAAATGCCAGGGTGTTTTTGTATTGCTTAGGCTTAAGCGCTTCTTGTATTGCTAAGCGATAGGTATCAGCATCAGGACCATGTGGCGTCATGCAGTTATGAATGCTTGCGCCACCCACTAAAAATCCATCTTGTTTGGCGTCGTACTCTCCAGAAATAAGCCCCATCAGCTCGCTCATGATATTACGATGAAAATACGGCGGCCTAAACGTATGTTCAGCTGCCATCCAGCGCGGAGGAAAAACAACGAAATCTAAATGTGCGATACCCGGTGTATTGCTCGGTGATGTGAGCACGGTAAATATTGATGGATCGGGATGATCAAAGCTCACAGTTCCCATGGTATTAAATAGGCTTAAGTCATAGCAATAAGGCGCGTAATTACCATGCCAAGCAACAACATCTAACGGAGAGCTATTATTTTGAGATACCCATAATTTATTTTGGTATTTACAGATAAGTTCATGATGATTGATTTTTGCTTTTTCAGGCTTATCAAAACATGCGGGTGGATACATAAAATGCCGGGGGTTAGCCAAGCCGTTGGCGCCTATAGGACCAAGCTCGGGTAGTCTAAGTGGCGCACCACCGTTTTCACATAGATAACCAGCGGCATGTTGATCTATTATATCTAAGGCAAAGCTTATGCCACGCGGAATCACAGCAATTTGACCGGGTTTTATATTCAAAACACCCAGTTCAGTACGTAATATAATTTCGCCATAATAAGGTACGAATAATAATTCACCGTCACGATTATTAAAAAAACGGTGTTTTAAATGCATGGATTGTGTGCATTGATAAAGATAAGTATTTAAGTTTTGATTGCCTGCAAGATGAAGCAATCCGTCAATAAAATCATGTTTATCATTAGCTGTAGTATGAGGCGTTGGATGGGGCGACCAGCGCATAGGATTCGGGGGTTGGGTGGAAGCGTAGGCTTGTGTGGGTTGTTTTGAATAGAGCGTATAATCATAATGAGCGACCGAAGGTTTAAGGCGGTAGAGCCAGCTATGTAAATTATGGTGCCTGGCTTCGGTGAATGCGCTGCCGTTGATTTGTTCGGCAAATAAGCCTTGTGGGCAATGCTGAGGTGAGTTTTGATTACTGGGTAGTGCTCCGGCTGAAGCTTCGGTCGAATGATGGTTTCCAAATCCGCTGAGCATCATGCTACTCTCCATTTTCATCTTAATATCTTATATATCTTATGTTTAAAGCATACTATAATTCAAAAAAAATTATATCTTATCTAATATCTAAATAAGGGGTTTGGACGTGGCCGGGCATAGTAAATGGGCGAATATTCGTCATCGTAAAGGTGCGCAAGATGCAAAGCGTGGAAAAATTTTCACAAAACTCATTCGTGAAATTACGGTATCCGCACGTCAAGGTGGTCCTGATGAAGCCGCCAATTCGCGTCTTCGAGATGCCGTGAGTAAAGCCTTAAAAGCTAACATGAAGCGCGATACGATTGATAACTCGATTAAACGTGGTGTAGGCGATCTTGATGGCGCCGAGATGATTGAAATGCGCTATGAAGGCTATGGTCCTGCAGGCGTTGCGATTTTAGTGGATTGCTTATCAGATAATAAAAATCGTACGGTGTCTGAAGTACGTCATGCGTTTACAAAATATAACGGTAATTTAGGAACAGACGGTTCGGTTGCTTATTTGTTTAATAAACAAGGTGAGATTTTGCTTGCACCTACATCTGAACATGAACGAGCCATGGATATAGCGATTGAAGCCGGTGCGGATGATGTGTTATTAGAAGATGATCAGCTTGAAGTGATTACCCCTGCAGATGCTTATCATGCGGTGCTTGCTGCGTTTGAATCAGCTGGATTTGAAGTGGAAGAATCACATCTTACGATGCGCGCACAAACCTCGGTTGAATTGCCAGAAGATAAATTAGAGTCGCTGGAAAAACTTATTGATGCATTAGAAGATCTCGATGATGTTCAAGAAGTGCATAGTAATGCTGATTTTCCTGTTGATGTAGCAGCTGAATAAATTATCTTAAATTAAATAAGGCAGTAATTATGCTCTCAAGCCTCCAAGAACAAGGGGGCTTAATATCCAGCTCAAAACATTGAAAGGCGTGCTGGGCTGTTTAACTGCTTTCAATTTTATCACCAAGTGATATGATAGATCATCTTAGATCGAAGTTGGCAGAGTATAACCATGAAAAAAATGTTGTTTTTGTTCTTGATGTTACCCATCACTTCCATTTTCGCTGCTTTTGGGTATTCAACGTGTATTTCTCCATGGGAAGAAGTGAAAGCTTCAGACTATGCGTCTTTGTGTAGATTGTCAGTTCCCAAAGGATGGTTACTTTTAACGATACATCAAGGGAGCGAGTCTTCTGATTCAACCATATTCATTCCAGACGAATCTCATGAATGGGTTTTAGAAACCAATAAGTAAACTAAGCTATCTCAAATTAAATAAGACGGCGATAATGCTCATGCCTCCAAGAATAAGGGGGCTTAGTATCCAGCTTAAAACATGCGTAAGTAATAGTGCAAGAAGAATATAAAAACCGTACGGCTCTAATTTATTGTATTGATAGGCGTGTTTGGGCGACAAGAAAGATGTGAGAACACGACTACCATCCAGCGGTGGAATAGGAAGCAAGTTTAAAAAAGCAAGCACAAGATTAATCAGTATGCCAGCTTGGCCTGTAAGTACACAATATAATGCAAATATTGAGGTGGCGGGATTTAATATCAGCCCTATTTTAAATAACACAGCCCAGAGTAACGCCATAATAAAATTAGAGGTAGGACCTGCTGCGGCAACCAAGGCCATGTCACGTCGAGGTTTGTTAAGCTGATTCCAGTTAATAGGAACAGGCTTGGCCCACCCAAACACAAATTGAAAATTACTCATGACAGCAACAGCCAGTGGAACAAGCAAGGTACCGATGAGATCGACATGTCGTAGGGGATTCATGCTGAGCCGGCCAAGCATTTTTGCGGTACTGTCGCCACAGCGGTGAGCGGCCCAGGCATGTGCTGCCTCATGCAACGTTATTGCGAGCAGTACAGGTACAACCCATACAGCGAGGGTTTGAATAAAGCTTAACGTTGGCATAGTCAAATCGCACAAGAAGTATGTATGAATATTAATATCTAAGAAAGTAGGCTCGCTTGCAAGTGATTATCATTATTTATTTTGAAGGGGGTGCACTGATTAACTTGGATATGTCTTCTGCAGGCATGGGTTTGTGAAAATAATATCCTTGGACTAATTTGCATCCGTGTTGCTTGAGAAAATTGAGTTGAGCTTCTGTTTTAACCCCTTCTGCTATGATATCTATATTTAATACTTCGGCTAATTTTATTGTGGATTGAACAATCGCTCGAGCCTCGGCTAAGGTTGTGGTTTTCTGAATAAAGCTTTGATCTATTTTTAAATAGTTTACAGGCATTTTCATGAGGTAGGTGAGTGAAGAATAACCCGTACCAAAATCATCCAAAGCAAAACAAATGCCTTGTTTAAATAATGTATTTAACGTATCGAGAGCTAAGTTTGTATTATCTATAAGAATTGACTCTGTAATTTCTAAAACAAGTTGTTTTTTTAAAGATTTGTGTTTGTTTAAGATCGATAAAATATGCTTGTCTGATTGCTGGTAAGCAAGCTGTAACGGAGATATATTGATGTTTAATTTAAGCGCATGATGCTTAACTTGTTTGTTCCACTGTGTTAATTGTTGACAGGCTGAGCGAAGGACAAAATCACCGATGGGTTGTATTAAGTTTTTTTCTTCGGAAATCGGAATAAATTCTTCGGGTTCGACGTACCCGAGTTCACGACAATTCCAACGCAGCAAGGCTTCTACCCCAAATAACGTGTTGTTTGTGATATCAATAATCGGTTGATAAACGAGTGAGAATTCATTGTTTTTTAATGCAGAAGAAAGCCGGTTGGCAATGTTTTTTTTGCGTTTGTATTGTGATTCTAATGTTTTCGTGAAATAACAAAAATTGTTTTTACCCGTTTTTTTTGCTTCATACATTGCAACGCCTGCATATTCGATGAGTGCGCTGGTTGATATATTGGGTTCTGGACGAATTGCGGCAATCCCAATGCTTACGTTTATATTGATATTTTCTTGATGGATAAACATGGGGCAAGATAATTCGGAAATAATACGCTCGGCAATTTGGCCCGCATGCTGTTCGTTATCAAGGTCTTCTGCAAGAAGAATAAATTCATCACCACCCACGCGGGCGATAAAGTCTTTTTTTCGACATAATGCTGATAGTCTTTTCGAAATTTCAATTAAAATTTGATCACCAATCACATGGCCAAAAATTTCATTGGTTTTTTTAAAGTCATCGATGTCTATATACAACACAGAAGCACGTGCATGAAGAAGCTGCTCTTTTGTGATGAGTCGGGAGATTTTATTCATGAGTGAGCTATGATTGGGAAGCTGAGTCAGTGAGTCTTTATCTATCATATTAAGTAGGTTTTGTTCAGACTTCTGTGCTTTATTTTTGTTAATTAAACGAGCCAGTTCAATACTTGCACGTGAGCGATAGACTTCAAATATTTTTTCTACAAAAAGGGTTTTTATAAAAGGCTTGTGGCTCATGATGGACATCAAGCCAATCACGTTGTTATTGGCATCTGTGAGTGAAACACCCACATAACTTTGGATATCCATATCGATTAAATCTTGATCGTCTAAAAACTCATGCTGAATATTTTGTTCGTATGAAATAATATCTGAATGTTGTATGACTAAGGCACACGGCGTGCCTTTGAGGTCGTAATGATAAGGTGTGCTGATGCAGCCATCAGCAAAGAAAGATATTGTCTTAACTTGTTCGTTTTCGAGTTCAGGTAGAATCGAGATAAAGGCAAAATCAGCGCCCAAATAATATGCTATGGAACGCGTGATAAAATCAAAAATATTCTCGTTTTTGATTTTAACCAAATCCCATAAGGCTTTTTCTAGGCTCTTGTTTTGTTGGGTTGTTAGTTGACTCACCGAATCTCCCATGTGAACTTAAGGTTGTGCCTCTGAGTGCTTTATTATGTAGTATAGTATGTTTGTATAATTTTAGATAAAAGCTTGAGGATTTAATATGCTTGATTTACCGCCATGCCCTAAATGTCAGTCAGAATATGTTTATAAAGACAGTACGCTTTTTGTTTGTCCTGAGTGCGAGCATGAGTGGATGGTTGATGCGGTAGAAGAAAACACGGAGCATGAACCTGTGATCAAAGATGCGAACGGGCAAGTGCTGCAAGATGGTGACACCGTGACTGTGATTAAAGATTTAAAAATTAAAGGCTCTTCATCCGTGGTCAAAGTAGGAACCAAAGTAAAAAATATTCGCTTGGTTGAGGGCGATCATGATATTGACTGTAAAGTGGATGGTGTGGGTGCTATGAAATTAAAATCTCAGTTTGTCAAAAAAGTGTAATTTAAATCTTAGAAGTTCATATTAAGTTCATTCAAGACACGTCTTAGCAATGCAGCATAAATCTACGCGAGCAACACCTTGCGCTTTGAGCTGCAAGGCAAGTTCGTTTGCGGTACTCCCTGTGGTGATTAAATCATCAACGAGTGTCACATGCTGATAAGGTAATGCTTTAATTTTGAATGTATTCTGAAGATTGCGGCGGCGTTCGGGAGCATCGAGCTTGGCTTGTGAGGGGGTATCTACAATTTTTTGGATGTGTGAAGTTAAGCAAGGCCGCTGAATTTTTTTTGCCAAAAGCTGGGCTAATATGACAGCATGATTAAACCCTCGTTTTTTTAAGCGTTTTTTATGCGAAGGCACAGGGATTAGGCATTCGGTTGGAGGGATTTTACCCATGATGGAAACTAGAAACTTTGCTAAATGCAGGCTTTCGCGGTACTTAAAATCATGTAAAAGTGTTCGAAGGGGCTCTTCAAAACGGTAGGAAGCAAATACATGATCAAGTGCTGGCTTTTTTTTGATGCATTGGCTGCAGATTTTTAGCTTAGTTTTGTTTTTAATGTTTATTAAGGGCGTTGCACAATGCTGGCAAGCTGGGCCAAGAGGTATGAGTGCATGTTCGCAGAACGTGCATACAGAATATGGACCGCGATGTAGACGACGACACAAAGCACACGGCGTTTTAAGACGTAAAAGATATGGTATACTGCTTATTTTATAGCTTAATGCGCTCACACGTTCCATTATTTGCTTGATTTTGATGTTGGACTGGATGTTGGGCTTTATTTCCTGATGGGTATCATGAGTTTTTCTGAAGAAATTTGCAATGCTTTTCATCAGCGCGCGTCTGATTACGAAGCAGCAGCGGTTGCGCAGCGGGCCATAGGCACGCAATTATTTGAACGTTTGTCGTATCTTAAAATCGAACCACGTTATGTGTTGGATTTAGGATGTGGAACGGGTTTATTAACCAAGCAACTCAAAAAATACTATCCGAAAGCCATTGTGGTGGGTGTTGATATCGCACATGCCATGCTACGCGAAGCCCAATCTAATCAGAGTTGGCGTGCTCATCCCGAATGGCTTCGTGCAAACATGCAAAATTTACCGTTTGCGAACGGTTTGTTTGATTTGGTATTTTCAAATCAAGTGTTTCATTGGTCATCTGATTACCCTGCATTAATACGTGAAGTAAACCGTGTCATGAATCCCGGCGGTTGTTTGATGTTTTCGACGTTGGGACCCGATACGTTTAAAGAATTACGAAGCTCAGGTGAGCCGTATGCGCATGCAAATGATTTTTTAGATATGCATGATGTCGGTGATATTTTACTGGCCGAACAATTTTTAGATCCAGTTGTTGACATGGAGCAGCTTGTACTACGCTATAAAACATGGCCAGATTTATTACGGTCGTTGAAAAAGCAAGGTGTTCGTAATATTAATGCTAAACGTAATCAGGGGCTCACGGGTAAAAAGCAGTGGGCTGCATTTAAAGCCATGGCTGAAACAACGCGTACACCGGAAGGTAAGTATCCCTTGACTTACGAAGTGTTATACGGCCACGCTTGGAAAGGAAAGCCACGGCAAATTACACAAGGCACTGAGACTTCGATTCCTGTTTCAGTGCTGCGGAATTCACGCGCACCCTGATGATTGAACCAGGATTTGTATGGAGGAAGTATATATGGAATTTGTAAGTCGTTATGTTGCACACGTACCTGATGAGCAGGGACATATAGCTTACTCACCTGAAGAAAATGATGTTTGGAAAACGTTGTTTTTACGTCAGAAAGCGTTATTAGCCGGTCATGCATCGGATGCATTTCTTCAAGGCCTTGCATCTCTTCCGCTATCCGCTGAAAAAATCCCGCAATTACCTGATGTGAGCGCACATCTTCGAGCAGCAACGGGTTGGGAAGTCTCACCGGTTGAAGCGTTAATATCTGCACGTGCCTTTTTTGAATTGTTAGCCCATAAAAAATTTCCCGCAGCGACGTTTATTCGTGCACGCGAAGAGCTCGATTACGTCACCGAACCTGATATTTTTCATGAATTATTTGGGCATTGCCCCATGCTGATGGATCCTGTTTATGCTGATTTCATCCAAGCTTATGCTAAGCGGGTATTAACCTTTCCAGAAGCGGATTGGCCATTATTACAACGCTTTTTTTGGTTTACTGTTGAGTTTGGTTTGATTCAGACATCGCAAGGCGTGAAAGCTTATGGTGGCGGTATTTTATCTTCCATTGGCGAAACACCTTATAGCGTAGATAGTCACGACGCCATGCGCGTGTTGTTTGATCCGATAGCTATTTTTCGTATGCCATACCGTATTGATATGTTGCAGCCGGTATATTTTGTGATTGAAGATTACAAAACATTATATAATTTTGTCGAAGACGATTGGACTGGGTTAATCGCCCATGCTCGCGAACTAGGTGAATACTCGCCATATTTTGCCGTGGACGAAGGGAATCCTAATATACATATTTTGGCGTGCTAGCATAAAGACCTGTTCTTTTTTTGCTCTAGATGTGGTATAATGCATTTTTTTGTTTGAGGTATTGATAATGGAAGATGTAACAGGAGTGCCAACCGGATTCTTTACTGGAGCGCTCGTTGGTTGTATTGGGTCTTCTATTGCTCCGGCGACGGCAGCTTCTACTTGTGCTTTAGGTTCATTAGGTGTTGTGGGTGCTTGTGCCATTGGAGGTGCTGCAACATTTTGGGGTGCACGTCGTTTAGTGAGTGGGACATTAGACGGTGCAAGAAATGCATGGAACGACGGAGACTATAGCTGGTGTTCGGCTTTATTTGCCTTGTCAGCAGCAGAACTAGGCGGGCTTGCATTTTTGGCCGCGGGCATTGGATCAACATGCCTTAACATAGCGATTCACCCTGTGTTTGTTTGTGCTCTTTTGGGCACAGCCCCCATGCTTGCTCCTATTCTGATCGCAACGGCATTTTCAGGTATTGCAGCCTTAGGTAGTTTAGTTTGTTCTTCGGATAACGTGTTCGGATTATAAGTGGAATTAAAGTTCCTAGCATTGTAATCAAGGAAGAGACTTGATACGATCGCTGCATCTTTCATGTACAACTCTAAGATTGTTAAAATCGTCCTGAGGAGTGTAGCTTGATCAAAGTACTCATTGTTGATGACCATGAATTGGTTCGTATGGGTATTCGGCGTTTGCTGGATAATTTACCTGATATTCATGTTGTTGCAGAAGCTGAAAACGGTGAGGCTGCGTTAAAGCAAGCAAAAACCTATGCACCTGATGTGGTGCTCTTAGATATGAAAATGCCCGGC
This sequence comes from Legionellaceae bacterium, assembly GCA_029210265.1. Taxonomy (GTDB): domain Bacteria; phylum Pseudomonadota; class Gammaproteobacteria; order Legionellales; family Legionellaceae; genus JAALKW01. The sequence continues at coordinate 41,408 of JARGNP010000016.1, read as the reverse complement.
ATGGACGGCTGGGAAGTGACCCGACGTTTAAAAAAGTGCCATTCAGATATTAATATTATTGTCTTAACCGCCGCAACGACCGATCCACTGCCTACCCGTATTATACAATTAGGTGCCATGGGCTACCTTACCAAAGATTCTGCCGCTGAAGAAATGGTCACCGCTATTCGCAAAGTATTTAAAGGTGAACGTTATTTGAGTGCTGAAATTGCTCAAAAAATTGCGCTCGAAAGCTTAAACCCAACGGATACATCGCCGCTTGATGATTTATCTGAACGTGAAATGCAAGTGATGTTCATGATTACGGAAGGCTTAACGGTGAATCAAATTGCCGAGCGTTTGTTTTTGAGTCCTAAAACAGTAGGCACGTATCGTTATCGTATGTTCGAAAAGTTGGGCATCAAAAATGACGTGGAACTCACGCATTTGGCGATGAAACATGGTGCGTTTGAACAACATGACCATCTCACCTGAATTACAATTAACATTAACTAACCTACCTTTAGAGCCGGGCGTGTATCGTATGCGCGATATGGACGGCAAAGTGATTTATGTAGGTAAAGCCACGTGTTTAAAAAAACGGGTTCAAAGCTATTTTAGTCAATCAGATCAAGGCAGTAAAACGCGTGCTTTAGTACGCCAGATTGCAAGTATTGATGTAAGCGTGACTCGGAGCGAAACAGAAGCGCTGCTTCTTGAAAGTCAATTGATTAAAAGCTTACGTCCTAAATACAATGTACTCATGCGGGATGATAAATCTTACCCGTATTTATATGTAAGTCTAAAACATAATTATCCTAGTCTTAGCATGGTTCGAACAAAAAAAAATCCTCAAGAAAAAGGCTATTTTGGACCATATCCGGGGGTAAATGCGGTTCGCGAAACACTTAATATGATCCAAAAAGTATTTAAGCTTCGAAACTGCCGTGACGGTGATTTTGCCACACGCTCTAGACCGTGTTTGCAATATCAGATTGGACGCTGCGGTGCGCCGTGTGTTGATCTCATATCAAAAGCAGATTATGAGCAGGCCGTGCAAGACACGACGCAATTTTTACGTGGAAAATCTCAACAGCTCTTAAATGAGTTAGGCCAGCGCATGAACGAAGCGGTTGATAAAATGGCGTTTGAAGAAGCGGCTCAATTGCGTGATCAAATGAAGCATTTACGCCTTATTCAGGAACAACAGGGCATGACGTTGCGTGAAGGTGATGCGGATGTCATGGTGAGTTATGTTCGCCCTGGGTTTGCTTGTGTTCAATGGGTGGGTGTGCGTGGCGGACAAGTTCTTGATAGCCAGGTATTTTTTCCAACCTTGCCGAAAGCAGGCTTAGAACAAGAAGATCTAGAACAAGCGGTATTTGAAGCGTTTATTGCGCATTATTATTTTGATACGCCAGCACGAATACCCGCACTGATTCTAACAAATCATCCGGTACAAGAACAAGCCGCTTGGGAGAAAGCATTGCGTGTTCGGCGTGAGAAAGCCTGTAAAATTCAAATTAATCCACGTGGTTCTAAAGCGCGTTGGCTTGATTTTGCAAACGATAATTTAGAACGTGCCGTTGCAGCACGGCGCGCTTCTAAATTATTAATCGAACAGCGTTATGAAGTGTTACAGCAAGCGCTAAGCTTAACATCAATCTCACGTATGGTATGTTTTGATATTAGTCATACGCAAGGTCAAGATGCTGTAGCTTCATGCGTAGTTTTTGATAAGCAAGGACCATGTAAATCGGCCTATCGACGTTTAAATATTAAAAATATTACGCCGGGGGATGATTATGCGGCCATGGAGCAAGCTGTAGCGCGTTATTTTAAACGCTTATTACGTGATGAAAAACCTTTGCCAGAGCTTGCGGTAATTGACGGAGGTAAGGGGCAAGTGTCGATGGCCAAGCAAGCCTTGGATGCTTTGGGTATCACGAATGTAAAAATACTTGGTGTTGCCAAAGGTCCTGCTCGAAAAGCGGGTTTAGAACGCTTGGTCTTAGCCGATGATTTTCTGGAAATGAGTTGGGCGCCTGAGTCTCCCGCGTTGCATTTATTACAACATATTCGAGATGAGTCGCATCGTTTTGCGATTACCGCGCATCGAAAAAAACGTCAAAAAACAGCAGTAAGCTCTACATTGAATAACATACCCGGCGTGGGAGAAAAACGCCGGCATGCTTTACTTCATCGCTTTGGTGGCCTGCGTGAACTTGCCAAAGCATCACGCGAAGAAATTGCAAAAGTGGATGGCATTAGTGATGAACTTGCTATGCGTATACATGAGCATTTTCGAGTCTAAAAAATCATATATTAAACTTTCTAAACTTTTATACCTCACAGCCGACAGTGTAAGTAATCGTATTCATATTCACGCGAATGTGAAGCAAACAGCTGGAGAGTCGGATGAAGAAGTTTAGTCATACCATGATCTTGTTAGGCGCCATGTGTTCCACCGGAACGGTGTGGGCGAGTGGTTCGCCTTATTACGGAAAAGGTCTGTGTAACCAACCTCAGTTTGAGTGCATCAAAATTAAACGAGGAGATTCTTGGAAGCGTTTATTTCCTGATGAACAACAACGCGATCTTGTTCAACGCATCAACCGTAGTTATAACTCGCTTTGGGCAGGAAAAGTGATTGTCATACCCAAGCATTTAAAAAAACTAAGTTTACTTGATTTATCGCCGTTCCCTAAAAAAATTGATTCAAACGAAAAGCAAATCATTGTTGACCAAGATAAATTGGCTTGGGGTGCTTATGACAATCATGGGCAGCTTTTAAATTGGGGGCCTATCTCTTCTGGTCGTGATAAATGCTCTGATAGTAATAAATCGTGTCGTACACAAACCGGAATATATAGAATATTTAGTAAAGAGAATTCGCATTGTAGCTCAGATGTTTTTCCTGTTGGGCGCGGGGGAGCGCCGATGCCGTACTGCATGTATTTTCACAAAGGTTTTGCTATGCATGGATCAAGTGATGTTCCAGGATATCGGGCAAGCCATGGCTGCGTAAGGATGTTTACGCGTGACGCCAAATGGTTAAACGAAGAGTTTGTTGACATATCAACCGAAGAGAACGATCAAAAAGGCACAAAAGTGATTGTTCGAACGGTTAATTCTGTTGGGAGAACATGATGCATACAAATCATCGAAAGTTAATCTTACCTTGTTTCATGGCCTCGGCATTGTTTTTAGGTATGGACGCGGCTTGTTTTGCAGGTAAGAAAGATTCGGCCAGTCGTAGTCCGCTGGGTTGCCGAGATGTGGGCTATAAATTTGATCTAAACGTCCTTCAAATTATGCCGCGAAGCGTAGGTGACGATCAGTCATTATATTTTATGTTTAACAAGACCGATAAAGCGATTAATTTATATCAAATGCATCAGTCGGAAAGTAGTCAGAGCGTGTATTTGAATCATGTGATTCGTCCGCATCGCTGGGCTGTTTTATCCAGCAGTGAGCGTATGAAGTATATATGTACCATCGACGATAGAAAAACGAGTCATGGCAAGATTGTGGATTGCGCTGAGAGCGTCAAAGTATGTGAATACGCCCGGGTGAAATACGGCATGAACAATCGAGGAAATTATTGGCTTGTTCACGGTAACTCAAGGAATGGTGCAGTGCGTCAAGTGGTCTATTACGGGATTATTCCACGTTAAGATAGATAAAAATAATAAATTATTAAGGAGAATATCCATGAGACCAATAACGCCATGGTTTTGTCTTATCACAGCGGTTAGTGCCCCAATAGTTTATGCGAATACAGGCATTAATGCGTATCGTTCGGGGCATTATATTCAGGCCTCAGATGATTTAATGCATGCCTCCAAGCAAGGTGCTGTTAGCGATGACTATATGGGACGTATGTATCTTTATGGATACGGTGTACTTAAAAACAATCAACGTGCACTTCATCGTCTGAGAGCATCAGCTGCACGGGGTTATTTGCCTGCTCAAAAAATTGTAGCTCGCTATGCACTGATTCAAGAAAAGAATTTAACCGAAGCGCTAAAATGGTTTAAAAAAGCTGCAAACCAAGGCGACATGCAAGCACAAATGTATTGTGCTGCAGCGTATCGGTTTGGCTTAGGTGTTCGAAAAAATGAAGATAAAGCAAGGCATTATGATATTGCGGCTGCAAAAAAAGGTAATAGTTTGGCGCAAGCAAGTTTGGCTGAACATTTTCTTGATAGCCGACATCGCAAGAATAATCGTTTAGGTTTGATTTGGGTTAAACGAGCGGTTGAGCAAAAAGAACCTGCAGCACAATTTTTACTTGCAGAAGTGTATGCCGCCGGAAAATTGGAGCCTAAAGATATAGCGCAAGCTAAGCGGTTATTTGAGTTGGCACTGGCCCAAGGTTATTCACCTGCAATGCAAGGTTTAGCCGATTTAGCTAAACATGCAGGTGATGAAGCTCTTCAAAAACAATGGCAAGAAAAAGCAGATAAAGCAAAATCTGAAATCTCAAAAAAACCAGAGGTATTGGCTGCACGTTGGTTGACCGGCGGTAAGTTTTCTACACTTTCTGACAGTGGTTATGGTTTAGAAGGTATTTTTACAGCTTGGAACGATCCAAGTGCACTGCGTGAGAATCAGTACAATCAGCCGCCTCAAATGGCGGGTATCAGTCGTGAAGCTTTATATCAACCGAATTTTAAACTCGTTAAACCAAATAAAATTCCATTGACGGATTATTATGACATGTTGATTCGAAGCTCGGCTCATTCTGAACAAAAATTAGTACAAGAAAATTTAGATTTTATCACCTATCCTTTAGCCGAAGAACGATGGTCTGAGTTATTAGAAGAGCGTGCAAGCTTAGGCGATCCCACAGCACAGTTTGCCTTGGGGCAGTTGTATCAACAAGGTCATGGCGTTAAAAAAGATTTAAAAAAAGCCGTTGATTATTATATGGAAGCCGTTGCACAGCAAGATTTGAAAGCTGAGTACACGCTTGGACTTTTTTATTTTAATGGTGAAGACGGTAAACATGATTATCAACAAGCGTTAGGTTGGTTAAACGATGCGGCATTTAAAGGCAACCCTGAATCGCAATATATGCTAGGGCGCTTGTTAGAGCGGGGTTATCAAACACCCGAAGGTGAATGGGTGGTTAAACCTAACCGTGACCGTGCTATGTCGATGTATGCCTTAGCTGCTTTTAATCAGCATGCAAAAGGTGAGTATCGTCTTGCTGAAATGATGGTGCGCGATCAGGCCACGGTTTTGAGTGTTCAAGAAAAAACAAAACGTCATGGGCTTATGAAGCGTTTGTATGAAGGTGCTGCTTCTAAAGGGGTTGCTGAAGCCGTGTTGCCGCTTGCTTTTTTTGATGCCATGAGTGATTCAAAAGAAAAACAAGGGCATGCTTATTTGGTGGCTGAAGAACAAGCAAAATCAGGTAATCCAAAAGCGGCGCTTTTATTGGGTATGCTATTTGATCGCGGTTTAGGGGTTGAGCAAGATGAGCGCGACGCCGTGCATTGGTATAAACAAGCGAAATCTAATCCAGTGAGTGCGTTTATTTTAGGGACGTATTATGCCGAAGGCCATGAAGTCAGTCAGGATAAAGAAGAGGCTGCTGTTTTGTTAAGGCAAGCATCAGCCGCAGGCTTTTCATATGCTGATTTAAATCTGGCTGTTTTGGAGCATAACCAAGGCCAAGAATTTTTACCTAATTTAGAAAAAGCGCATGGGTTAGGCAATACAACAGCAAGTTTGTTATTGGCTGATTATTCGTTGGCCGGTACGTCAGATACTGCGCAAGTAAAACAAGCGCGTGGTATTTATCACAATTTAGCTGAACGTGGTGACAGACAGGCGCAGCTTAAACTGGGTTATTTGCTAGAGCAGGGCCTTGGTGGAAAAGTGAATATGCAGCAAGCGGCTCATTGGTATGAGCTTGCTGCCAACCAAGGTCAGGCGACAGCGCAGTATTTGTTAGGTCGCTTGAATCAACTGGGGCATTTAGGAAAGCAACCCAATTATGTCTTAGCTAAACAATGGTATAGTCGCGCAATGAGTAATTACGCACCTGCTGCAGTTGCTTTAGGATTTATTCATGAAACCGTGGATGATAATTATAAACAAGCGTTTACAGCGTATGAGCTCGCGGCAAATAAATTCAGTGTGATTGGTGAATTTGATTTGGGCCTTGTGTATGAATACGGCAAAGGGCGTCCTGTAGATAATATAAAAGCGGAAAAATTGTATAAATCAGCCGCAGAGCGCGGGCATTCACGTGCGATGGTTCAGTTAGCTGGGCTTTATATCAATGATAAAAACTTACTCAATTATAGAAAAGCTGTTAAATGGTACAAAAAAGCCGCTAAACTAGGTGATCGAAACGCGATGTATCAGTTAGGTCGCTTGGCTGAAAAAGGCATGGGTATTTCAAAAGACCCTGAGTTTGCACTGAGTCAGTATCAAGCATCGGCTGAGCAAGGCGATGTGCAAGCAAAACTTGCCTTGGCACGTATGCACCAAGAGGGTGTGGGGACAGCGCAAAACAGTGAGAAAGCCGCTGAGCTTTATCAAGAGCTTTCGAAGCAAGGCAACGGCTATGCGCAGTATCAATTAGCCATGTTATATTACCAAGGTGCTTTAGGCGATAAGAGTAAGGCGAAAGCTAAGGCTAAAGCTTGGCTAAAAAAAGCAGAAAATAATGGATGTGTACGCGCACAGCAGGCATTGCAAAAGCTTAATGCTGAGACCAGTGATAACACGAGCTTTATTGAGTCGCTCTCACAGAGCAAGGGCAAGGGCTAGTGGTTAAAGTCGTGGTTAAATAGCTATCTCACATAGCTGAAGCTCAGGGTTTAACATACTTACAGCCGAGACAGAATCTAACTTAAGAAGCTTCTCGGCTTCTTTTTGCGTTACATCCGCAGGAAACAAACGAAGGTTGGGTAAGTATTTATTGAGTAACGCACAAAAAGATGGTGTCGCCGGCAAAGGCCGTACATGTTGGCAGCCAAGCGCTGCTGCTTGCATGGCTTCAGAAGGCGTTGCAACGCCAGGTAGGTAATGGAAATTATAAATACTGGCTGTTTGAATCAAGCTTGGCATAAAGCCAGGACTGCTTCCAAAGTGAGCTCCTGCTTTTTGAGCTGCTTGTAATTGGTCGGTGTTTAAAATATTACTGACGCCTAACCGAAGGCTAGGATGTTTTTTAATTGCATCGCTTAATATAGCTGGTTCGGCATTGTTTAATTCGACGGCTGAGAATCCGGCATCTTCGATGTGCTTTAATTGACTAAATAACGAGGCATCCACATCCAGTGTAATAATAAGGGATTGTGTTATATTCAAATTATCCATCGTATATGTTTCTCCATGGGCTCCGCCACTAGGTGTTTAGAATAATAGATGAACGTGTTGTAATCAAGTTAAGAAGCTACGTTATACGATAAATTAAATTGAGCTTCGTTCGTGTAAAAATTATGGAAGCCAGGTCCGGTGTTCATGGTTTGTCCTGGAGCACGACTTAAGCGACTTTTACCCCAATCTGCAAATTGATAGCCCATACCTATGGCCCAGTTTGGATTAAGTCTTTTTTGTACGCCTGCTGCAAGCGTGTAGGTGAAATCTGTTTCGGTATTGGTTTGAAAATTAGGTGAGGGTAGTACCGTGTTAATCACAGGCTGATTTTTAAAAGCATAGGAGGTATTAAACGCGATACCGATACTTCCCGTAACATAACCTTGATAGGTTTCTTTAGGTGTGCTTAAAAGTTTTCCTCTGAGAGCAACATGACTATGTTTGATTCGATACGCATAGGTTTCATTATCAAAAAGAGGATTATTGGCTTGCCAGATAACACCGTTAATTTTAGCGCTGTTGGTGACCATGTAAGCAAGGCCCAACTGTGATTCTGCCAAGTATGCACAGCTATTTATTTTTTCTTGCCATCCTACAAATAATTCACCATCAATAAAGGCGTCTGTATTGCTTGAGCTGATATAACGGTTGTTTACATTAGGCAATAACTCAATCACCTCGTTTTGTGTCGACGTAGGCCAGCCTGGGCCCAAGTTCAAAGTCACAACGGTTGGATAAGGCAGTGCTAAACTTGTCGCATGGAGTGTTTGAGAAAAAAAAGTAGCAATGAGTAAACCGATAAAGTGGTGTTGTTGCTTCATGAATAGATACCTTATTTAAACTAAATTTAAACTAAATCAGGTTGGATTAGATTCAATATTTATAGCATGTATACCACGCATACGATAGTGATATTATTCACGCAAACTTTAGCTGGTATTTTGAAATTAGATCTGTTTGAATATTTTCTATGATTTTTAATCAAAGGGATTTTGATGTTTTTGATACTTAGTAAAAAATGCAATTATATACAGGCTAAACGCCTAGCTTTAGCTCTTATATTTTCTTTTTCAGCACAAACTGTATGTGCTGCGATGTCTTTGATTTCTATTGATTTAGCGCCTGGATTTAGTACGAATATACCGCTTTACCAAAATGGAAGTGCGCTTGTTTTATATGTTATCACCAATCATGATACAAGCTCTCAATCGTTCGAAATAAGTGTTGAACCGCAAAGTATTGGGGGAGGAGGAGGTTTTATAGGTTTAAACGTAGGTTTCAACGCTATTATTCCTGCGACAGAAAATAGCTGTGCTGCTACACAAACCTTAGCACCACAAGCCTCTTGTACATTAGGTTTATTGATAGAGGCGGGAGGGCTGATATCAGATACTAGAATAAACCCTGTCATTACGATTAATCCATTTTGGAAATTTAAAAGCCCTCAATCTTTAGATGTATCAATTGATCGAATCAATGCACCCGCAACACTCTCAGGCAATGGACTTGCTTTATCGGTCAAAAACCCGGGTTTAAACGCGGCATTAACAGGCACGCCGAGAGAAATTCAAATCACGAACTCAGGTCCTGCAACGGCCACCGATGTGAATTATGTGATAGCACCACCACTGCCAGATGACGCAAGTATTGCCCCATCATCCTGCGGTGATATTGCTCCCGGTAAAACGTGTACGTTGACTATTGAACCTGGCGCAACCGCAGTTAGTTCGACACTTTATACCAGGTCCAGTAACTCAAGCGCATTGTCACTGCCTTTGAATATTTTAAGTTATGGTTCTGAATATCAATCAGGGTATGTATTCTCAATTGATGATACGGTGACACCTATTACCGCGAGTGTTGGAGGTAAAGTTGCTGCGCTTTCAAACCAAGTGCCATTTTGGCCTTTAGGTCGGATTTGGTCTTCGAATGGCGACACGTCATGTGCATATTCTGGAGGACTTGCTAACTTTGATCCTGATGCATTTGCACCATGTACGGACTATGACGTTATACCTGGAATCAATGAAACATCCACAACTGCCGCCGGCGATGCTTGTAATGGGAACACGGATGGCGCATGTGACACCAACGTTATTGTTGATTACTTTGATAATTTAGGCATAGCTCGCGATCTGTACGCAGCAGGGCTTTGCAAAGCAAGCATTGGTGGGTTTGAAGATTGGTATCTGCCGTCTATTTGTGAAACCGGCTATTGGATTCCTGGCCCAAATACACCAACCGTGGATAGTTTCTGCGGGCCCCAAAACGCTCCAGTTATACAGAATATGATGTCTAATTTATTTGAACTTGGTGTTGGTGGATTGTTTGCTTTTAACTGGAGTTCCACGCAATATTCGAACTTAGATAATACGTTTGGTAACGCCTGGTCAGTTGGTTACTTTGCTCAAAATTACCAACAAACCCATGATGGTAAAGAAAACACCAGTGGTGTTCGTTGTGTACGGGAATTGACCTAACTTGGGTGATAAAGTTTACATGATGATGTGATGAGTTCGAGTAATTACGGCGGTATAGCGTGTATCACTATCTAATCATTCAGCAGGACACATCCATAAGCGAAGCGCTGGCAGGGATACCAGCTGGCGTAAGCAAGCTTAGCTTAAGTGGAGGTGGGTTATATGCAAATAATCATACTAAGCTCGAGTATACGTTTGAAGCTATCCCGAAAAGCGTGATCTCACTTGATTTGAGCCTGAATGATTTTGAAAATATATCCGGCGATGGATTAGTTGTAGCCTTTGCGAGCATTCCAAAGCACGTGACGTCGGTTGATTTTTCTATGTCCGATTTATATTTAAAATCCGGGGCTGAATTAGCCCGAGCTTTGGCTGGCATCCCAGAAACGGTCAAATCACTTGATTTGAGTGGAAATGATTTATATAAAAAAAAGAGTGCTGATCTAGCCTTAGGTTTGTCGGGAATTTCAACAGGGGTTAACACACTTATTCTAGCGGGCAATGGTTTTGGTCATAAAACCAGTGCTCAATTATCTCGAGCGCTTGCAGGTATACCGGCCGGTGTTCAATTACTAAATTTGAGATGTAATCACATACATCTAAGAACGAGAGCAGAGTTAGTTCAGATTTTTGCTGGTATTCCTAAAAGCGTGACTTCGCTTGATTTGAGTAACAGTCAGTTAGGTCATATGAGCGCACAAGAACTAGATGATTTTATTCAGATAATACCATTTCATATTAAATATATTAATTTACAAAGCAATGATTTTTTTAAAGATAAAACATCTCAAGAAATTGATGAATTTCTGATTGAGCTCGGCGAGGCGCGTACTCGGTTAGACTTGAGTTGCAACGGTGAACCGGAGCTTGCTCGCGTTGTTGCCCCACTTGTTCAGATGGAAACTTCAGGTGTGACTGGCGTAGGTAGGCACGTCACGTTTTCACCCGAAGTTACCGCGCATATCGCTTCTTTTATATCAGATATACCTGAACAATCAATCTATCATCAGATAAAAACGCGTGCTCAGGCGGTTGGGCATAGAAAAGCGCGTGATGCATACATCGCGAGCTGGTTTCAGTTTTCACATGATATGTTGAGTATGCCGCCGATCCAATTCGCAATTTTTATTGCGGCTTTTGATTTGTTTGCCCATGCTAGCCCATCAACTACGTCCGTATTTGGCACTGGTCTCACGATTTTTGGTGCCGCGAGTCTTGCTAGTTTTCACAACGCACACCAGCTTTCTCACAGTGTTATCCCCAGAATTTGTGGATAAACAGAAGAAAAGCTCTGAAATCAAACGGTTTTTTCGTGTGAATTTCCTGTGTTATACGTAATACGGCTGATTCTTCTTGGTTTTAACCTGTTATTAATACTTATCCCCATGGTGATTATTTAACATCACCACGTCGCTATCTAAATTCACAGAATCTTGATGAGTTGGTGCAGTTTTTGGGGTAAAAAGCATAAATGCTTGGGCATGGGAATGGGAATAGATGTGAACATCGGAAGTTTGCTCATTTAGTTTTGTCTTGCTGCATGAATAGATACGATCAATGGTTTCTACATTGTGCCTATTACGAATAAAATCTTGATTAAGTTGTTCTGTATCCATGACGAAAGGAATCGCTTTTTCGAACATTCTTTCTGTTAATTCATCTTTAGATAGTGCGCAATGAAGCTCTTTAATCAGTGTGTTTTCTAAATTATACACGTGGTAACCTTGCTGTTGAATCACCATATAACCATGTGACCCATGTATCGTAAATGATTCTTTTTTTACATCAGCATGTCTATCTAAAACTAATTTGCCTTGCAAACCATCCGTAGTGTATTCCATGCTAATTTCAGCATAATCCTCGAGACCTTCTTGTTCTGTTTCTTGGTATTTATATGACATAGATGCTGAAATACGATCAGGCTTACCAAAAAATTTGATAAGAACATCGATGGCATGGTAGCCCATATCTAACACGACACCACCACCAGCCGTTACCCTGCGAGCTCGCCAACCTGTTGTAACAGAAGGAAGATTGAACCAATAGTCATATCTGAAATTAAGCGGTTGTCCAATCAGATGAAGATCTTCTTTTGCCTTCAAAAAAGAAGGTAGACTGTCTCGTTGTACTGTCGTGAACACAGGAAGGATGTGATGAGCACGGATGGTAGCGTCATATTGCTCGGCACCTGGCACACTCATAGCCAAAGGTTTTTCTTTAATTACATATTTACCCGCATGTAAAAGAGCTTGCGTAATCACCTTGTGTTCACTGTGCGGCACACTAACAACAGCAATATCAAAAGAGATTTCCGTCAGCAGTTGATCTATGCGTCCATTCCGAATAATGCTTACGCCACGGCTTTCTAAGTCTACAACAAGCGGTGATGTATTTTTATTGATGACAGCACCGACAATCTCAAGGTCACGACGCTTCATGATTGCCGTAATATATTCACTGCTTTTTTTTCCTGAAGCGCCAATAATAACAACCCGTTTCTTTGTTTGAGCGCTACTTTTTTGAATATCATTTGTTTCTTCAAACATACATCACCTTTGTTTGTTTATGTATATTAAATATTTAATATTAAATTTTAGATTCCATGATGTACTGATTTTGCATGGCGTGATCTTGATCATCGGAGTGCTTGTTATGATCATGAGAAAATAATCCCATGGTCTCAGACACGTTGCATTGGTTTTGTTGGACAGGGGCTGAGACTGTGTAATTTAATATACGGCTTGCATCTGAAACAAAGTTATCTGCTCGACTGATTGCTATATTATAAATTTCAATAGCCTCATCCGTAATCATATGCGCAGCTTCACCGGTGAGTTTCACCCGGCTTTGTTTCACTTCATTGGATTCCCCAGGGCGAAGATAAATATGCGTCGTTAAATCACCATCTAGACGTACGGCATTGAGTGTGAGCGTATCGGCTTTAAATCCTTTTATTCGATGAACAGCTTTGTCATCAAACATAACGATATCGCCAGGGGTAACGCCACTTTCCTCTGTTTTTCTTAGCTGAGCAGTTCCTAAGAATGTTGTTGTATTTTCAGGTTTGTAATAAGAGCTGAGTAGTGTGCATTCATCGGTCTGATTGGTCTGATTGGTCTGATTGGTCTGGCTGGCTTGACATTCAAGGGCCGATGCATTGCGTGAAACGACGTTGAATACTTCATGAAGATAACCATTGTGAACGGTATAGCTTATAAAGCCACAAGGGTGGTCATGGGCTTCGGCATCCCCTAGTCGATCACTAACGACACCTTCCAATGGTCCACTGTACCAAAAATTACTTCTTAATCGATACTCACCGATGTTATCTTGATTGAAGAAAGTATCATTTAAGTCTATTAATTCTATCGGCATTTTCATTCTGACAAATCCCGATTCGTTGATTTCCCACGTGACGGATAATCGATTTTCAATCAAATGATCACGTATGTTTTCTAATGTTTTTTTATTAAATGCTGAAACCAGAAGTGTCTGTAAAGACAAAGCATACACAACCAAAGAAAGAGGGCTTTTAACCAAATGTTTGGTTAATTTAAACAGGTTATTAAAAACGCCATAAATTGATGTGGATAAATCTGAATTTGAACGGGAAGGCATAATATTTACCATGAAGTTAATTGAGTCGCCATGGTATGTTTTTAATTTTTACAAGTAAATACGGTATAACTACGGTATTGCATGCCTTCTAAGCTTGATCAAAAATAACGCGAACCAACCCATCAGAGCGTCACTTTTTAGTTAAGTTATCAAGCTCAAGCACTCACATTGAAGGAATTTTATGAAGTTTTTATTTCAATACAAGCAAGATATTTCGTCAGAAAAACAAAATATATTATCTAATATTTTTGATTCTGAGGATCCAAGAACGCAATTTTTTGAAGAGCATTATACGCTTGAACAGCTGCAATCAATTGCGCAGTTAAGGGATTTTCGTTTAGGCTCGACAGGAAGCTCCACAAAAATAAACCTGGGTCAAAATACATTAAGCATTAAGGCTGAAACGCATGCTGATGAAAAAATGAAGGGCTCGTCGATAGATATCTCATTGCTTAAACTAGCGCTAGGGCGTACTGTTCTAAAAGAAGCGTATCAAGAGAAGAGAGATTACGTTAATTATGCTCTATTACGTAAGCATGGTGAGCAATTCACTGGACTACCTGCGTTAGCAACTCAACTTACGATTGCTGCTGGCGTGTTGTGCGCACTTGCTAGTATTACAAAGCCTATCGATGATGAAAATTTTCGATTACTTCGTTCTAATATTGATTCAGGAAAATGTGAGGAGTATGTGTATGTCTCTGAGTATGACGGAGCAATAACATCCGCTGCACGCCAGGGAAGGCTGAAAGCCGAGGCGTGTAGTCCGAGATAGCCCGAGATTTTTTTAATCAGCCCGGAGGGATGTTAAAAAAATCTTTAGAGGGCGTAGAGTCATTGTGGAAGACATTTTTCCTGTCGCGTAGCGAAAAAATGTCGGACGCAGGACAGTCGAGGCCAAAATACTGCTCACGTTAGCGAGTTGATTTCGGGGACTTGGAAGTCCCGGAATCTTTCACGAGGTAGTGAGTCTCTTGAGGCTATAGCGCGACAGTTCCAGGTGTTGAGTGTTCTTACAGCTCTTATGGAAATATGTTTTTTTTAATAGCTCTCGCTTTGCCTTTCGGACTTATGGGGCATGCGGGTTCTGTACGGCACGAGCAGTACTTAAACTTACTTGATAAAGAATTTAATAACCCAGAGAAAGATGAATTATTAAATGCACTTTGCCTTCGAGAGAGCGTGGATGCTGATATCGATTGGTGTCGTGAAGTAAGTATTGAGGATAAAACGTGTACTTTGAGAGTTTTATCGCTCGCCATTCTTTCTAGTTTTGACATGGATGCTCATCAACGATTATTTACCGAGTTATTACCCAAGCTAGCCAATCAAGAAGCGACAAGCTTACGCATTGAAGATGACAACACTGTATCTATATCGCCTGTGCTTGCGTCGGATTCACTTTCGATGACACGATAAAAAGTAAAGTATAACAAACATGTTAAAAACATCGGGATGAAGATGTTTTTAACATGTCGTTACAAGCATTTATAATGCAGGAAGGCAGTAAGAGGGGAGCTCACATCATACACCAGCTTTCTCACAGTGTTATCCCCAGAATTTGTGGATAAACAGAATAAAAGCTCTGAAATCAAACGGTTTTTTCGTGTGAATTTCCTGTGTTATACGTAATACGGCTGATTCTGCTTGGTTTTAACCTGTTATTAATACTTATCCCCATAGTGACCCTTGATTTTTATGCCCTAAATTAGTGCATCATGATTTATTTGTGATATAATGTTCGATTGGCGAGCGTAACCTAGGTTAGGTAGATATTCCATGAATTTTTCAGAGATTAAAGCACGTATACAAGCATTAGCACGCAATACATCGGTAGCTGACGTGCGTACGCTTCGAACAGATGTTGAAGAGGCTTGGAAGCGCTATATACTTGAGAGACTCTGTGAAATTTTTCAAGATAATGCGGATGAACAGTCATGTTTATTAGATTGTGAAGCATTACTTCGAGAGGCTTGGCGGCTTATACAGGGCACCTCGGTGAGTTATACCGCGATGCCTGATTCAGAGCTCACGCAAGTGCTTGTAGATATAGCCAAGCTTATCTCACCTCGCCATCCGCTTGAAAAACTTCTGCCAGGTATAGCTTTAGAGTCTTTTTCAGATAATTACCCTGATTTACAAAATCTTCCTGTTGAACAAGTGCTTGAATCGCATGTCTTGTCTGACAGCAAGCGTTACCTTTATCCGGTCGGTCTGATAGCAGCTTTAAAACTCATGGATGAAAAAGAGGCGCTGCCTTATAACCCTTATTATGATTATGAGTTAGGTGAATCAGATCAACAGATTAATTCAGCCGCATGGCATCGTCTGACAACCCATTCACCTCATACTGATGCCGTCATCCAGGCCAAGGCACAATATCAAAAAGTAAGCACAGAAGATGAGCATTTACTGAGCCAACTCACTATTCTAATTCATCAGTTGGAATTGAATGATGCGCATGGCGGACGAGGCACGCAAGAAGATGCGGCAGGGCAGGCTTATGCTCCAATCCTTAATTTTAGAGATTATTACGCAGCACTTCCTGAAGAAGAAGTATTAAAAATTCCGGGTAGTATACAAGAAGAAATAAGTTTGCTCTTGGATGTCGCGTTTAATAGGAATAGTACGGTTCGTGCTGAAAACGCTATACAAACCTGCATTGGTTCAAGGCGTGAAGCGCTGTATGCGGCGATGCAAGGTCATTATGCCTTGCTTGCTCAAATATCGTTAGACGAGGGCGTTCGCCAAGGACTGATTGAAGCTTCAATACAAGCCTTTGATAAAGCACATGACGAATTAAAGCATGCACTCGAAACGCGTATTTACACTGGAGTAGATAATCTTGGTGTGACGTCAGCGTTATTGCAGCAACTGGGCATAACGGTTCATGTTGAATCACTGGCTGATATACATTTTATCGTGCAGGGCATGGATGGCCAAGATCTAGCTGATGTATTATCTCAAGATAATGTTCGTTCACAGGTGGTGCAACAGCTCATAAGACTCGATGACCTTGTTCTTTTTGTCATGGACACGCCGAATGCCAAATTACCCATGGTATTTCATGCTTTAGAGACACATGTCTACACACTTATCCAAACGCCAAACGATTTGGCAGGGCTCCTGATTAGTCTTCAAGTTGATAAAATTGAAACTTTACTGCGGGTTATGATGGGTAAGATTTCTAACATCATGAACGACAGCCGTCAGTTTGCAGTTACACTCAAGCACCTTTCAATCGAGCAGCGCACGGCGATTTATGAGGTGATGAAAGAGAAGCTGCCAGATATTATTAATTACAGCCATGATTTTGATCGTTTACTTTTGTTTCTCACGCCCGATCAGCGCACGTCAGTTTATGAAGTGATGAAAGATAAACTGCCAGACATCACTCACAACGGTTATGATTTTGGCCGCCTACTTAAGTGGCTTAGCCCAGCGCAGTGCACGGCGGTTACTTTGGCGATGCAATATAAGATTTCTGACATCATGAAAGACGGCGGTCAGTTTGGCACTGCACTCCAGTATCTTACACCCGAGCAGTGCACGGCGGTTATCCTAACGATGCTTGATAAGCTACCTGACGTTATTACAGGTGGTTCAGAGGCTCGCCGTTTATTCCAGCTTCTTACACCCGAGCAGCGTACGGCGGTTGTTCTAGCTATGAAAGCCAAACTGCCTGAAATCATTAGAACGGGCTATCATTTTTCAGCGGCACTCAAGCACCTCTCCCGCGAGCAGCGCACGTTGATTTATGAGTTTATGATAGAGAGATTTCCTGAAATTATTGAAAGCGGTTCAGACTTTGGGACTGTACTCTGCCACCTTACACGCGAGCAGCGTACGGCAGTTTATGAGCTGATGAAAAAGAGACTACCTGAAATCACTGGGGACGGCGTAGACTTTGGAGCTGTACTCTGGCGCCTTACACGTGAGCAGCGCGCGTCGGTTTATGAAGCAATGAAAGAGAGGCTGCCTGAGTTTATTGATAATCGCTATGATTTTGGCTGTGTACTTAAGCGGCTCAGCCCTCCGCAGTGCACGGCGGTAATTCTAGATCTGAGCGATGATAAACTATCTAAAATCTTTACAAAAGATGAAGATTTTGGCGTTGCACTTTCACACCTTACGTCCGAACAGTATACGGCAGTTATTCTAGCTCTGAGTGATAAGCTATCTGAGATTATTACAGATGGCCATCAGTTTGGCGCTGTGCTTAAGCGGCTTAGCCCTCTGCAGTGCACGGCGTTTGTTCAGGCTATGAGCGAGAAGTCATCTGAAATCATTAAAGACGGCCATCAGTTTGGCGCTGTGCTTCAGTCAATCACGCCTGAGAAGTGCACGGCGTTTGTTCTCGCTATGAGCGATAAGCTAGCTGCAATTATTAAAAATGGCGCAGATCTTGGTCTTTTACTCCAGGGCCTTGCGCCTGAGCGGTGTAAGGCGGTTGTTCGAGCCCTGAGCAATAAATTACCTGAGATCATTAAAAACGGCCGTCAGTTTGCAGCCGTACTAAAAGATCTATCGCCCGAGCAGAGCGCGGCGGTTGTTTTGGCCATGAAAGACAGGATGCTCCAACTGATGAAAACCGGTCATCAGTTTGGTGGTGTACTCAAGCTTCTTACGCCCGAGCATCGTACGGTGGTTTATGAAGCGATGAAAGATACCTTGCCGAAAATCATTAAGAAAAGCTTAGATTTTGGCTCGGCACTCCGATACCTCACGCCTGAGCAGCGCACGGTTATTTATGAGGCTATGAAAGAGAAGCTGCCTAGCATGATTAACACGGAACCTAATTTTAGAGCAGTACTTGAGTACCTCACGCCTGATCAGCGTACGGTGGTTGTTGAAGTCATGAAAGATGAACTACCTGATATTATAAATGAAATCTATGAGCTTAAATATACGAGCGAATATTTAAATAAAAGACAATTTTGTCGCCTACTCGATATCATGAAAGACAAGCTGCCGGGTATGGTAAATGCAGAATCTGAACTGGGTATCAAAATACGAAATATTATGCATAGCTCGCAGCATGGGGGCTTTTCCGCCCTAAGTTCCGATGAAATTTATATGATGAGGCAGTTGATTATTAATTATGATCAAGAGCAACAAAATGCCGCTGTTAAGTTATCTAAACCAAGAGCTAGACTTTCATTTTTTGATGAGAATAAGAGTTCTCAGAAAAAAGCTCGTGTAGATTTAGCTGGAGCTTCATTATGTGATGAGGCTGAGCGTTCTCAGAAAAGATCCCGGACAGATGAGTCGGACGATGATGCCCCTCAGGGTAAAAAGCCATGCTAATTAACTAGCCTAGACTTCGCTAACACAGTACACCAGGTTTTTCACAGTCTTATCCCCAGAATTTGTGGATAAACAGAAGAAAAGCTCTGAAATCAAACGGTTTTTTCGTGTGAGTTTCCTGTGTTGTACGTGATACGGCTTATGATGCTTGGTTCTACCCTGTAGTTAACACATATCCCCAGTGCGCATCCCATGTGAGTTGTTTTGCACTGTGTGTTTCAAGCATGTTTAATAATGGCTGTATCAAAGAATTTTTATAAGCCAATATAATTATATTTTGCGTGCCTTTGACGGGAATAGAAACCGTGCAGTGCTCGAAGTGCGTCCGGATATGCGAGAATATATGGGCTTGTTCATGTCGGTTTGCTAAATTTACCGCGAGTACACCACCGGGTAATAATCGACGTCGGCAATGACCAAAAAAGTCAACATGATTGCAGTTTTCTGGAAAGGACGTTGCAGTGAATAGGTCAACCATGAGGTGCTGATAACGCGCTGGTGTGTTTTGTACGTATGAGAAGGCATCTTGGTGAATAATATTAAGATTATTGATGTGTTGGGTAAGAAAATAACGAGAGCATATATTTATTATATGATGATTGTTCTCTATGGCATCCAATCGGTGAGTACCCAAGTAAGGGGATAATGCATGCGCAACACCTGCACCACCCAGTCCAAGAAGGCAAGACGGCGCAGGATTGATACGGGCAGCAAGCGATAAGAGCGGGATATAGCTTAACCCAGGGCGCTCGGGATGGCGGCGGTTAACTAAGGTTTGTATGGCATCGCTGCCTAAGGTTAGCCAGCGATAAAGCATGTTCTGGTGTACTTGAAGATGAATATCATGGCTTGAATCATGATAAATACACCGTCCAGCAAAAGCCTTCCATATCATGAGAATTGTAAGCACTCAGACCGAAACGAGTAGCGTGATTTAGCGGTGATTTCTTGTTGTGGAAGGGTGTCGCTTTTGCCTGTATGGCCATAGATTTCGGCATCCAGCCAAGCCTTCTCTTCATCAAATACAACGTTATCGATCATCGACCACCAGCATTTGGGGAGTGAGCCTGCGCCATCGGACCATCGATATTTACGCGCTTTGAGCAGATCTTTTTTACTAAACGGTGCGTTTTCAGCACAAATCAAGGTTTGTTTTTTTCGAATACCATGTTTAAGTTCATCGAACGCACCGTGCTCTTGAATCAGCAAGTTCAACGTCGCCCAGCAATCATTAAGCGCCTGATGCCCATCATAAAAATACCCAAGCTTCCAATTAAGATAATCAAGCTTTGTGCTCTCAAACCCACGCTCGCTCCAGTTGATATCTTGAACTGTGCAGGCAAAAGGCAAATTTTTGACGACATCTTGAACAGGTTCAGGTGTTTGAATTTCTAAAAAATTTCGGTCAAACCGGCTGTTATGACAAATAACAAAATGCGTGCTTTGAAGCGCGTTTGCAACGTAATCCCAATCAATCGCCTTGCCTTTGACATCTTCATCACGAATGCCGGTTACTTTGGTGATTTCTTCGGGTATAGGTTTGCCTGGATCGTGTAGCTCGGTATAAGTATTCGTGATAGCTAAAATTCCATCTTCTTTAGAAAACATAAATGAAAGTAGCCCAATTTCAATAATCTCATGTTGCGTGGCATCTAGCCCCATGGTTTCTAAATCAATCACTGTGGCGACAAACGTTCTGTTTTGCGTGTCTGGTTTTTCTGGCAGAGCGACAGGTACACGTTTTAAAACCTGATAATCAGGATGATTGGATAGTTCTTGTAGCGATTGTTCAAGCATAAAGATTCACGTTAATATTCAAAAAAGAAAAATATTAACGTGGAATCTAGGTGTTAACAAGGGGATATCAGTTCATGTATGCATACGAAAAAGACGAAAACATTACACCTAGACTAAATTAAAATTAATTTAGACGGTGTTTAATCTTTTCTGGAACAAGGGCCTTCGTGTTCAATCGTAGCATGTGCGCAATTTGCTTCGCACATATTACCGTAGGTTCGGCCATTGACACCGCAGACAGGTTCCCATTGCTTCGTGCAGATGCACTTAGATTCTCTTACGGGTTTTCTACAGGGTGGTTGATCTGCAATGGTTTGATACGAAAATAACATTAAGCCAATTAAGATAATCGCTTTTTTTATTATGCGATGCGTTATGAACATACCTATTCTCCTAATTCTTCTGGTTTTTTATTCAGGTTTTGGTGTGATTGAAAAAGGCGACGGTGTCGTTGGCTTTGGCTTGGCGTCAATTTCAGATTCAGGCTTGGGTTGAGATGTCGGTTTAGAATCAGCCTGAAGTTCTGCTTTGAGTGCAGCCTTTGCTTGAGCTCTAGGAGAATCTGGCTCTGGTGTCCATTTGTTATCGTTGGTTTGTGTCGCTAAAGCTTGTGGGTTGGTTAAATTGCGATTAGCCGTCGCACCGGCTCTTCCTGCTCGGTGTTCATGAAGGGATCGCATCGTTTGCCGTTCGATCGGCATACCAAACTCAGTTTGTTGGATGAGCCTCGTGCCTGCGCGGTCTTGAGCTGCAATGGTTTCTCGTGGGAAAAGTTGAAGCATGAGTTTAAAGCTTCGTGTGAGCACAGCCGTGTTAGGTTGAGCCTCTGCAACTGGGGCTGCGTTAGGTGTCTTCTGGGGAGTATTCATTTGTCGTTGTTGTTGCGCTTTTGTGTTCTGTTCTTCTGGCGCGTTTGGGTTAAGTTTTTGTTGTGCATCGGGTCTGAGCTGAGGCATCAAACGATGGGCTTCAGTATAATTTTGAATGACATGTTGCGCAGCTTGCAGTTGTGCCAGTTTTTGCGTTAAGAACGTTGTGTCGTGATGTGTTTGTGAACTTTTATGCATAAACTGTGCTTTTCTTTCGGCGTGTTGGTTTTTATCGGCCTGATGTGAGGCTTTAATTCTTTCTTGAAGGGCATCAAGCGCAGGTTTTAATTTTAAGTAGTCTTGGTGTGCAGCTGCTTTTTCTTTGCTTGAAATTTTATCTAATTTTTGTCCGCGTTCTAAAACATACGACTTACCATCTTCTTTTGCGATGATTTTTTCTTTAGGAAAGCGATTCATGAGTTCGCGATCATCGTGAATAAACTGCTCTTGCTCTTCTGAAGCTAAATCAAAAAAAGCTCCAATATCATCAATAAGGCTTTCAACAACACTGCCACGTGCTTCTAACTCGTGCTCTATTTGTTCAAGATCGGTTAATTCACTTTCGAGGCTGTCAAACGCATCATTTTGGTCTTCCAGTGCGGCTTCAATTGCTTTAATACTGTCATGGTAATCTGCTTCTTCTTCTGCTTCTCTGGATGATGCGATTGAATTTTCTAAAGCTTTTTCTTCTTGTGCTTCAATGCGTTTTTCGCCTGCATCGAGCTGTTTTTCGACAAGCTTTTCATTGAGGCGAACGATGCGCGCTTCTGCTGCTTCAGCGGCAGCTTCTTTTTTGTAAGCTAGCCCTAAAATCAGCGCGGTAAGTTTTTTCTTTTCGAATTGATATTTTTTGGCGTTGTTTTTTTGTGAATTCATGGCTTCCATTTGCTTATTAATCAGCGCACGGGCAATTTTTCCTCCAGGAGAGCGAAGAAGCGTGAGAACATCATCAGAATTTTTTAAACCAAAGCGACTAAGTATTTCTGTGGAGTTTTGTGCTTCAGTTGCATCAGAAAGCCAAGTTTGGATTGCCTTGTTTTCAAATGTTTCTTTTCTCGTATCGGAGAGCGGGGATGAGGATAGCTTTATTTCCGAAAATTTTGGGTTTTTTGGTGCCGCCATGACAACGTTCTCCTGTTTAACCATCATATGTATAAATACTTTTTTATATTATAAAACAAAAATCAGGTTTTATAAAGGTCAACCTGTGTTTGCATTTAACAAATTATGGATTCTTTTTTGAAAAAGCTTTGTACATGTTTGGTATTATTCGATAGAATGACGCCTTTATGTTTAAATTTTGGTGATACATGACAACCACGTGTGGTTATATTGCACTCGTTGGGCGCCCAAACGTCGGTAAATCGACGTTGCTCAATCATATTTTACAACAAAAACTAAGTATTACTTCACGTAAACCTCAAACAACCCGTCACGTGATCCGTGGTATTTTGACCGAAGATGATTGTCAGATGGTATACGTTGATACGCCAGGCATACATCGTGGTGGCACAAAACACATGAGTCGTTTGATGAACCAAGCGGCTGAAGCAACGGTTCATGATGTTGACGTGATTGTTTTTGTCGTCGAAGGTACGCATTGGACTGAAGACGATGCGCGTGTTTTAAAGCATATCAAAAACACCGAAGTTCCGTGTATTTTGGTTGTGAACAAAGTCGATCAAATCGAAGACAAAAATACATTATTGCCTTGGCTTGAGCATTTAAGTCAGCAACATGATTTTGCTAGTATTATTCCGTTATCGGCAAAAACAGGCTTTTCTGTGGATCAACTTCAAAATTTACTTAAACCGTTGATGCCCGAAGGGCCGCATTTATTTGAAGATGATCAGTTTACGGATCGTTCCACACGTTTTTTATGTGCTGAATTATTGCGAGAGAAAATATTTCGTTTTACTGGTCAAGAGCTGCCTTATTCGACGACGGTTGATATTGAAGTGTATGAAGAAGAAGAGAAGCTAGTACGTATTCACGCCTTGATTCTTGTTGAAAAAGAAAATCATAAGCGCATGGTGATTGGTGATCGCGGTAGCAAAATGAAAACGATTGCGAGCCAAGCACGCTTGGACATGGAAAACTTACTAGGACAGCCTGTGTTTTTAAAATGCTGGTGCAAGGTGAAAAGCGGTTGGGCGGATGACGAACGGCTTTTAAAGCAATTAGGCTATGATAACTGACGGTTTGTCTGCGTGGTTGTTGCACCAACGACCCGCTAAAAACAGTACAACACAGGTGTTTTTTTTAACACGTGAGCGCGGTTTAGTCCGCGCCTACTGTCAAGGCGGACGCTCCCCTAAGAAGCGCGCAATTTTACAGCCGTTCACACCACTCTGGCTGTCAATTAACGAGCGCTCATACGGTATGTATGTTAAACAAGTTGAGATTGCAGAAACATCAGAGCTTCTACAAGGTGAGATCTTACTGGCAGGGATGTATATCAACGAAGTGTTGTACCGTGCATTAAAGCCTGATGTGTCAGAACCCATGCTGTATGAAACCTATGAGCACACCATACGTGCTTTAGTACGTTGTTCTCAGCGTACACAGCTCGAAATACTTTTACGGAAGTTTGAACGTAACTTAATCCATCTTTCGGGTTATCAAATTTCATACACAGAAGAAGCAAATACAGAGCGAGCTGTTCAAGAAGATAAATATTATACGTTTGTTCCGGGTGAAGGTTTTGCATTAGCCCATACGAATAGCGCAACGCAAGGCTTTTTAGGCGCACATATTTTGTCAATTGCAGCTGATGTATGGACTGATACAGGTGTTTTAAAAACCGCGAAGCATATTATGCGCCGCGGTATTCATCATTTATTGGATGGCGCGGTGATTGAAACGCGCGCGTTGTATCAGAAATAACGCTAGCCAGCCATGCTTCTAGGTTCTACCCTAGGCGGCCTATTTCTATAGGCATTTCTATAGGCATTTCTATAGGCATTTGCATTTGCATTGGTATTGTCGTTGGTATTGCTGTTGGTTCTATTGTTGGTAGTGCTGTTGGTATTGCTATTGGTTCTATTATTTGTTGCGGGTCGGCCTGTGTCTGCTTTTCTTCCAGTACAAGCTCAGGAGCCTCTCCTAGTGCATCCAGTATCATCTGTATTGTTTCATTAACTTCGCTCACTTTGTTCTGCATGCCAGTAAGTGCAGCATGTGCTTCGAGTGCCGTGTTGTTATTTAATATCATCAGGTTAAATATATTTTTAAATATTTTCATAAATTAAATCCTTCTTATCGATAATAAATCATACAGATGAGAATGATAACTAACCCTTCTCTTTTTGTTAATATTTAAGTCGGGTTGTGCTTGATTTGGTCGTTAGTTTTATGTGAGTCCGCTGTTTGTAGTAAACGAGGTAGTTGTTGTAATGCTGCTGTTATTGGCAATGCAGTTATATTATGGCTTAAATGCAGGATGTCGGGTCCTGTATATACAATAAACAATTCGGCCATAGAATAATCCTGTTTGAATTGCTTTAATCCATGCAGCATTTTAGGAGTAATCGTTTGGGTGTGCTTTATTTCAAATGCAAGCAGCTTATCTTCTCCATACACAACAAAATCCACTTCTGTACCTGTTGTTGTTCGCCAATAAAAAACTTGAATATTCATGCGATAGTAATCAATTAGAGCAAGCATCGATTGATAAAAAAGCGTTTCTAATCCCATTCCTGCTATTTCACGGGGTGCATCCAGTATGCCTTTGGGGCGTAATTGCGTATAAATTCCCGCATCAAAATAATAAAATTTGTTGGTTGTGATCAAGCGACGCTTTGCTTTTTTAGTAAATGCAGGCAAAGTATGAGCTAATAAAAGATCATCTAGAATACTAAAATAATTTTGGATAACTTGACGATTAACACCGACTTCTCGTGCAATCTCTGTAGCATTAATAACAGCGCCTTGTGAAAAGCTTGCCACTTCAAGAAAGCGTGCAAAGGCAGAAACATTTCGAGTGAGTCCTTCTTGCATGACTTCTTCGCGTAAATAAATATCAACGTACGTTGCTAAATAACCCGCAGGATCTTGATAGGTATACGTTGCGGGTAACATACCTAGGGTTAAAGCGTGTTCAAGTGAAAAATCATCGTTTAATTCTTGAATGGTCAGTGGATGCATATGGTAGCGAATAGCACGGCCAGCTAATAAATTGACTCCATCACGTTTAAGTTTTCTTGCAGAAGATCCTGTTAGAATAAAGCGTTGTGCTTCATGCTCAATTAATCGATGAACTTCATCTAATAATTCAGGAATTTTTTGAACTTCATCGATGACTATCCAATGGTTATTTTTAAGTGAAATTTTTTCACGCAAAGATTCGGGTTTAGCTTTAAGGGTTCGATAGGTCAGTGGATCAAGTAAATCGATATAGGTGTTCGGGTGCTCTAACAGATTGTGCTTCAGCCATTGTGTTTTTCCAGTACCTCGAGGACCAAAAATAAATAAGCTATCTTGGTGTATAAGAGGTAGTTTAAATAAGCGAGAAAACATAGTTTGATTGATGATTGTGATGTCATACCATTAATTATGGTTGATAATTGATGGTATGACAATCAATTATCAATTATTAATAATTAATAATTAATAATTAATATTCATTTCTTGTTCTGGTGCCTGGCCATCATGTGTATATTCATCCCGTCCTGAGTCAAAAAACTTGAGGCGTGTTTCTCGAAGCGCTTGATATGTTTTCGGCTTTGTATTTTTTGTATTTATTGCTGCGATCCAATCTGTGAGTTCTTGATCGAGTTCTTTATCTGGCGTGAGCAATTTAGCTTCAATCATGAGTTCAAGGCCTTCATCTTGCTCTTGTTGAAGTGCTGCCTGAAAGAGCGCGTAATCATCAGATTTTTTAAGTTTTTCAAACGTGTCATAGTTTTTAGCTAGTGCTTCAACCGAAGCCCCGTATTCAAAAAGAAGTTGTTCCCGTACTCGAGGCTGAATTTTTTCTTTTAAAGATGCGACGGTTAAATTATATAAAACATGATAATTTGCGCGGTTTAAATACAGTGTTGCTTCTAAACGAATCAGCGGTATAAGTTTAAGCATGGCACCACGTTTGGTAATGTATTTTAGCTCGGCGTCTGGATGCACACCGACCAATTTTTCAATAAACTTATTGAACGTACCTGATGCACATGCCGTTTTATCTGCTTCATCGCGATCTTCAAATGTATCTGATAGGTTATAAGCTCGTTGTATATCAAACAGGCCTTGTAAAAATAATACTTTTGCAGATGTTAAATTACCTGCTCTCATGGGGTCATCATGGATGGCTTCCCAACTGAGCGCTATAAGCATTTTTGTTGTAATTTTCGAGGCTGGGTCGACAAAATCATACGGTGAGTGAATGAGTTGTTGAATCGCGCGTTGTTCAATAGCGCGCTGTTCTTGTGCATTTACCCAGGTTTCTATTATTTTTAATTTTGACTCTAAGTCAGCTATATGATGCCCGTACCGATGCTGTAACCGTAGGGCTGATTCAGATACCGTTTGATGGACGCTGGCAACATGGGTGCTTTGCCTTGTATTAAATGCTTGGGGTTTTGTAGGATCTAATTGGAGAACCTCTTGGTTTATATAACGCGCTAAATGTATCTGGCCCATGGCGGGGGTGTTTTGATTCGCCCGGCAAATCTGAAAGATACGGTTCCCGTTCGTTTCTGTAAATATATCTCTGGATATTTGACTCCATAATGGGTGCGTATCTTCAGAAAATAAAATCGCAGAATAGCTTATCAGGGTATCAAACTGGGCTTGTGTGTTTGCACTGAGAGCATGAGTAAGCTGGAAGGCGCTGGCTAGACCGTATGGGGCTCGGTGTTCTAATGCGGCCGTTAAGTTTGCTTCTGAATCAGCTCCAGATAAAAGTCCTGCACTCAACAGAACTTGAAGTATGCTGGCAAGGCCGTATAGATTGGGATGCTGTATTACGGAATCAAAATAAGCTTGTGCGTTTATTCCGGATAAAAACCCTGCTTTGTGGAGTACTCGAAGTACGTTGGTGACACCACTCGGGTTTGGGTGTGCTGCTACAGCATCTCGCATAGTTTGTGCATCGTGTTTGGATAGAAAACCTGCGGCATGAAGAATCAGAAGGGCATTAGCAACCCCACCAATATTTGAATTATTGACCACAGCATCAAAATTAGCTTGTGCCCATGTTCCAGATAAAAGTCCTGCAGCTTGAAGGGCTTTAAGTGTTTTAACAGCCCAATCAAGTTGTGAGTGCTTTGCTATAGCATTAAAGTTGGCTTGTGCGTGTGGTCCGGATAAAAGGCCTATCTGTTGGAGAATTTGAAGAGCTTGATTGAACGGGGTATGAGCAAATGCAGCAAGCGGGTTTAAAAACCAGGGCTGGCTTACAAAAGCACGATGCGTGTTAAAAGCACTTTGAAGGGATGGGTTTGAGTCATCCATGTTATTAATCTCGACGGCTAACGAGCGTGAGGGGAGAATTTTTCTGTACCAGGGCAAGTTGTTATAAGCGGCTTTTAGTTCAACAAAAATAGCTTTATTATTTTCAGACAAAACTGGCATACTTCTTATCTCTCAGGGGGGTAAAATAGGCGCGTGGGGTTGTTGTTTAAATATATATAGCTTGAAAATTATATCACAATAAAAGAGCACACTGTATTCAAGGTCGTTATAGATTATAAGTTCTCAACAAGCGGGTAATGCATACAATGAAATTGCTGCTTAAAATATTGCCATTTATTTTGAAAAGCATTATCATGCTTGATTATTGGTTAACTTAGATTTTTTTATGCCAGATATAGACTATGAACGTATTGTAGAAGAGGTTGAGGATGAGGGTGGTGCGTCTAAATACTTAATCAGGTGTTTGTATGAAGATAATTTTGATATCCATCACCGTTATACCGATGGGGATGAATATGAGGGTGAGTTCAATTTACTTCAGTTGGTCGCCTATTACATGTACATTGAAGAGCGTCCAAGCAAGTACTTTCTTATTATTGAGAAGTTGATATCTAAAGGCCTTAATTTAAGCGACCTGCCTGATGATGCTAATGCAACATGTTTTTCTTATTTATGTGGTTCACGTAATGAGCTTCCTGTAGATTTGATTGATTTGCTTGTTCAGCACGGCGCTATTATAAATCCGCCGTCTATCGATAAACATACGAAAATTCCTTTATTTGAGGCTGCAACGCTAGGACATGTTCAAACCATCAGAAGGCTTTGTGAAATAGGTGTAAATGTCCATGTTGATGCAAGGGTTAATGATTATGAAACTGCACTTCAGGCGTGCTTAGAGGTTAATTGGAATGAAGCTCAGCGCGATATAAATGCGGTTCATGATGTACTATTTACCTTGCTTGAATTTAATTATAAAGTATCTAGCGATGATTTTCTCTGGCTTTGTAATGAGGACCAAGGTGATGATGTTACTGAAGCAACAACAAATATGCACTTGGAATGTATTAAAGCGTGTTTAGAGCATGCTTCCTTGGGTGACATGAATACAAAACCGTTTTTTGTAGAAAACGATGTAATAGAAAATTTTATAAATGGTTTGCAGGATAATAATCCAATTAAACAAGCCATCAAGCATGCGCAAAATATATACGGTGATTGGCGGGCGAAAATACTTGAACGACATGACTGTTTGAGAATTATCCATTCATTTTTTACGATACGTGATTGTGAGCAAGTAGAGCTTGCAGAGGCTAACGAACATTTTGAAAATGCGTTAGCAAGTGCAAATAAAGGGCTGTCATTTATTAAGGCGTAAAACTCCGGACACAACGCACGCGTTGAGGAAAGTCTTTGATTGAAATACCCGGATTGCTACTATTAATCCACTGAATCCATGCTTCTACATAACTGGCTTCGGTCGAGCTCCAATAGGGTTTATCAGTAAAAAATCCACCGATGGCATCGCGATTGTTATGAAGGCAATAGAGTTGGCCTGAAGCTGTTTGGTTGTTCCCAGCAGGCAAAAACCAATCGGTGTAACACGTATTGCCTGATTGGCAGGGGGTGTTGCCTTGTGAGTCGACTTCATAATCAGCGCATAGCTGCGCTGCATAAGGTTCCCCCCCATTATCACCAACTATCTCGATAATCGTTGCGGTGTTTGTTGCGCCATCAGTCGTGCTCACTACAAACGTGGTTGTTCCAAAACCACCCCATTTGATGCTTGCGCTGTTATCGGAAACTGCTGCAATTAGATAATTTTGCTCTGCTTCGTTAAGGCATGCAATTGTTCCGCCGAAAGCAGGTTGCCCAACGGCTGTGGTCAGGTAGGTATAACCTTTTTCAGCAATTGCATCACCGAGGGGGGTGGTCACCACCACATCGACAGCACCCTCAGCTTGAGATGGAGCAACCGCTGCCACCGTTTGCGCGTCTATTGCATGAACCGTCGTTGTTATATCACCAAATCTAATGCTGCTTGCATCCGTTAATCCTACGCCATGTATCGTCACACCCGTACCCCCAGAAGCCGGACCTGAGGATGGGCTAATGCTTGTGATGGCGAGCTCTTGATTCACTTGCATCGAAGCGGTTATCGGAGAAGCATCATCACCTTCAATTGTAAAATCTGTTAGTGCGACAACGGTGCTACCTGGCAAGTAGGTCAGTGTACAGCTTGCTTGAGGCGATAGGCTGGAACAGGTATCACTTTCTTCGGTGACATGTCCTTCCAATGCAGTTCCTGTTAAATCACCGATGATATTTGTCGCCGCGATATCTAATGATGTGTTGGTCACCGTGAGGGTTCCGGGGTCTCCATTGGTGATTAAGGTCAGCGGAGCGTCTGTCGTTAGGGTTGCTTTCGTTGTTGCAGCCGTTTGTGTTATTTGAAGTCTATCTTTGAGCGCTGGGCGATAACAGGCGAATTTAGATCCGTTTTGACAGAAAATAGGAATATCGCTCGTAGGTAAGGCCGTAAATTTAGCCCCATTTACAAGTAACGTGATGATGCATGACGCATGTCCTGGGAGTTTTATCGGATTACCGCAACCCGCGAGTGGTGATGGTAATTGGGTAATGCCTTCAATAGGATTCATGGCGAACATGTATTGATTGTTGGATTGATTCGTAAGCTTATATCTCACTTTAACGGCACTGTTTAATGGAAGTAATAGTTTGGGTGTTGTGAGGGGGGTAATCGTTAATGGTGTACGGCTGGCTGCTGAAGAATTAGATACAAACAAACATAAAGCTAAAAGTGTGCTTATTAATTTCATCATGAATGATAGGTCCTTAGATTGGAGCAGCTTGCATGAGTGTGGCGGGGTAATAACTTACTTTAAGTAATAAGTAATAAGTAATAAATAATAAAATAGATGAAATGATTGGGGTGTGTCAATGCACCAGGGCAACCGCACGTACGCTTTAGATATTTTTATAAGTGGTTATGTATAATGCCTCAAATTTTATATGTTTGATGAGAATTTTATGGATAAAAAAGAATTAGAGGTGTTATGCCATCACATATATCAAGGTGATTTAGAAGCAGTTAAGCAACAACTGCAAAGAGCAGGAGAAAAATTAGATTTAGATATTAAATGCCGTATAAGTGATCGTCCAGAAGAATATACGCCGTTAAGTTGGGCGATTATACGTGTACAAGCTTCATCTGATGATAAATTAAGTCTTCATCAAGAGATAGTTCTTCTCATTATGAACTATTGCCGTCCTACGGCCTTTTTAAGTGATGATGAAGCGTTGTATTTGGGAGCCGGGTGTCAAGATGCTTTTATTGTTGAAAATCTTTTGGCTCATGCAAAGGTTGAGTTATCAACCTGGAGCATTAAAGATTGGGTTAATTGCACAGATGAGAACGGGGAGGCACCCCTGATGATAGCTGCGCAATGCGGTAACACCCGAGCTATGGAGGTTTTATTAGGTGCGGGCGCTCACATCGATCAAAGACGTATTGCTGATGTTCCAAGCCATGAGCTAACACCTTTATTGTCTGTTGTAGAAAAGCTCACGAGCTCCCATCGTGCTTATGAAGGCTTGGACCGAGAAAACCTATTAAGTGCTTATGTTTGCTTGCTTCAATATGGCGCAGATATTTATTGCACCGTGCCTTTTGCTTCTCGAGAGAACCTAGAGAACTTAGAAAATATAGAAAATAGTGTGTTAGTCGACTATATTCGCCAACAAAAAAAAGAGCAGGCGTTGCCTCGTTTATTATTTGAATCTAAATATAGATTTAGCAGCGAAGAAGAGCGAAATAAGCATCCCCAGGCCCGTTTAATAACCAAAGGGGTCTGGGGTTTTTCTGGTTTCTGTAGCCAGAAGTTTTCGTATGCTCAACTTGTGCTTATGGAAACTCCAACACACGAGATTGTGAATTATCTAAACCATCTTCCGCCTGAATTTTTTGAATCTTTTGAATCTATTGAGGTCGATGATGCAACGCAAGAAAAATGTTCTGCTTGGCTTGCGTTAGCTTATGCTCATCTTGCGATCGATGATGGGGTGCTGATTGATTTTGCCAATCGTTTAAATCTTACATCTCAAAGCTTGTTTCAATTGGCAGTAATCATTGGACGAGCCACGCTGCTTAACAAGGTGATTGAAGATGATCCTGGTTGTTTATCGCAGAGTCTTCTCGATGCTTTAGGGGAGAATTTTTTTCAACTAGTTGATCTAGCTATTGATCATAAGCACATCGAAGTTCTGAAAATTCTCATTGAAAAAATCTATGCTCTTAACCCCGACAAGCTCATGTTATTGATTAAGTTTAAAAACTATCGTGTTTTTCGGCAAGTTACGTGTGATGATCACGTTGAAGTTATAAAACTTATTATTGATAAGGTTGCAGCGTGTTCACTTGATGAAGTGCTCGCGATGATTTCATATGACGATTACGCAGTATTTAAACAGGCGGCCCGAGATCGGCAGGTTGAGGTGATGAAGCACTTGTTGCATGGGTTGGGTAAAATATCAGCGGATGAAGTGCTCGCGATGAACTCAAATAATAATTACGCTGTTTTTAACGCTGCCGTTCCATTTATGACAGACGAGAATTTTGAGGTGATGAATCTCCTGCTGCATGAGCTAGGCAAAATATCACCGAATGAAGTGATCGCTATGGTTGAAGCAGCGCATGCTTTAACGATCGCTATGATGAGTAATAATCTTCAAATGGTACACATGTTGTATGAAGCGTTTATGCGATTTGTACCATGGGCTGTGAAAGATATAATTTCACGCGATAATTATCAAGCGTTTGAATCCGAATCTTTGCCTATTCTAATGTTTCTTATTGATAAGCTTTTAGAGTTTCATCCTGATGGTGTGCAGGCTATGATTGCGGCGGGTAATGACCATGTTTTCAAAATAGCTGATCTTCCATTAAGGGAGCGTCTTATTGAACTTGCGGGTGATGATGCAGAAAAGATGACCGCATCCGTTGGAGCTATTAGGCACGCTACAGCAGATAAAATTTATCCTGAAGATGTTGAAGATGTTGAAGATGTTGAAGATGTTGAAGATGTTGAAGATGTTGGGGATTCAAATCGTGTAGATACGTTAGATGAGGAAGCGTGCTCGGTCATTTCGTCAAAAATTAAGTTTAGTAGCGAAGAAGAGCGAATGCAGCATCCTCAGGCCAGTTTAATACCTGATCGTGCATGGTATGATTTTAATTGCTTTAATAGGGCGCTTTCCTATGCAGAACTCACGCTTATGCAAACCTCAGCGGACGATATTGTAAATTATTTAACCCAACTTCCCGCTGAATTTTTTGAATCTTTTGAGTCTGTTGATGCTTATAAAGCAAGGCGAGCAAAAAGTTCTATTTGGCTTGCGTTAGCTTATGCTCAGCCTGCGATCGCTGATGGGGTTCTGATTGATTTTTCTACACGTTTAGGTGTTTCACCTCAACGTCTATTTCAACTTGCAGTTATTATTGGACGGGTCACGCTTCTCAATCGAATCATTGATGATAATCCTAGTGACGCGGAAGAGATGATTTTGGCGTCTAGGTCTATTTATGAAGCTTTGCTATTGGCTGCCAAGTTTGGTCATCTTTCCGTTGCAAAATTCCTGATGGATACAATGCCTCAAGCTGTATCTCAGTACCTGTTAGATGATTTAGAGGGCATTTTTTTTGATGTATTTGATATAGCTTATAATCATAAACGTGTTGAAGTACTGAGATTTCTCATGATAGAAATCAATTCGCTTAATCCTGGTATGTTAATCGACATAATTAAGTCAGAAGATTACCGTGTTTTTCGGGAACCTGTTTGTGATGATCAGGTTGAAGTCATGAAGCTTCTTATTGAGCAGGTTGCAGCGTACGCTATGGATGACGTGCAAGCGATGATTGCGGCGTGTGATTATAGTGTTTTCCGAACTGCTGTGCTCCGTGCTGATTTTCCATTGATGGAGCGTCTTATTGAGCTTGCGGGGGATGATGCAGAGAATATGGTTGCGTCCGTTGGAGCTATTAGGCAAGCTGTGCTTGATAAGCAGGACTCGGTTGTTGGTTGGCTTCTTCAGTATCCGTCTGAATTTGCTTTTCTTGAAAGCGATGAGTATGAGCGTTGTGGCGGGTTCTCGCAAAGCGATGATGCCTATGTTCATGCGTTTAGTGAAAAAATGGTAAGAATTTTACGCGAAAGGCGTTCGGGTTTAGAAGAATATATACCTCTCGCTGTGTTTAATGTTTTTGATAAAAAAGAAACGAAACTTTGTTTTTATATTTTACGGAATCTTATTCGAAGAAATGATCCTGCGGTACTGGATGATATGCGATTTTTGATGAGCATACCTTCGGTTAAAGCCTTGTTGCATACCGAAGTCACATTTAACAAGCCGAACGAACTGTTACGTTTAGCTTTCGATGTAGGCAACCAAGCTGCAGCCGAAATGTTACTTACGGTACCGGCGATTTCGCGTTTAGATACGTTAGATAAAGAACAAAGCACGGTAATCTCATCAATTACTACAGAAAATCAGCGCTCTAGACGGATGTTTGCTATGTTTCAAGAGCTGCCGTTTATGTCGACTCCAAACGAGGAACCGAAAGATGCGCCTGTAAATTTAGGCGCATAAGTGGTCTGTAAGGGGAGCTTAATTAAGGCGTGGTTGTTGCTCTAAGAACTCACGCCTCCATAAATTATTGGTCGTTGATGATCAATTTTCTATTTAAAAATAAGCATTAAATCTAAAATTAGCATGCGTTATATTTAAATTTCTGGTAAAACATGAAGCCTTAATTGGGTTAGAGAAAAATAGATTAAAATAGAGGTAAATTGATGAATCGACATGTTTTATTAGGTGTGAATATTGATCATGTAGCAACATTGCGGCAAGCACGTGGAACAAAATACCCCGATCCTCTCAAAGCGGCGCTGGATGCTGAAGAAGCCGGTGCAGACGGTATTACCCTGCATTTACGGGAAGATCATCGGCATATTCAACCGCGTGATGTTTTATTATTTAAAGAAGCTTTGCAAACACGTATGAACTTAGAGCTTGCAATTACGGACGGTATGGTTGAATTTGCCGAAAAAATTGCGCCCGAGCATGTGTGTTTTGTACCAGAAAAACGCGAAGAGCTCACAACCGAAGGTGGTTTGGACGTTGTTACGCATCATCAAGCCGTTGTTGATGCGGTGCAGCGTTTAAAAAATGTTGGAAGTGAGGTATCGTTGTTTATCGATCCCGTGGAAGCACAAATCGATGCAGCAGTTGCAGCGGGTGCGCCTGTGATTGAAATACACACAGGGTGTTACGCTGATGCAACAACGCCGGCCGAGGCCATGAAAGAATTAGCACGTATCGAGCACGCAGCTGAATATGCTGCTAATCTTAACCTTATTGTGAATGCAGGGCATGGGTTGCATTATCATAATGTGAAGCCTATTGCGCGTATTCCGGGGATGAATGAATTAAATATTGGGCATGCGATTGTTGCACGTGCGCTATTTACAGGCTTTAAAGAGGCCGTAAGAGAGATGAGGCAATTAATTCAGGAAGGGCAACAGGAAGGATAATAGGAAGGGTAATATGAGGCCTACAACGACGAGTATTATTATCCGCTTTGCGGGTGACTCAGGCGATGGTGTTCAGCTTATTGGTGAGCAATTAACGATTACGGCGGCCTTAAGCGGTCATGATGTGCGTACGCGGCCTGATTTTCCGGCAGAAATTCGAGCGCCTATCGGTACGGTGGCCGGTGTGTCTGGTTTTCAGCTTGCTATGGCATCTGAAGCGCTCTTTACCGCAGGCGAGTCGTTGGATGTTTTGGTTGCGCTTAATCCTGCTGCGCTTAAAACATCGTTGCCTTATTTAAACGAAGGCGGTTTGTTGCTTTTAAACGAAGAAAGTATGCAAGCCAAAGACTGGGCGAAAGCGGGTGGCTCTCCCGATGAAATGGCTGCTATTCTTGAACATTATCAAGTGATATCTGTACCGTTAATTTCTCAAACCGTACAAGCTTTGGATGGCCTTGATTTAACGCAATCCCAGGCAAAAAAAGCAAAAAATTGTTATGTATTAGGTTTAGTTTTATGGCTGTTTGATTTTTCAACCGACCATGCATTGGCTTTCATGGGGCAAAAATTTAAAGCCCATCCTGAGATATTGGAAGGCAACTGCCGTGCTTTGCTCGCGGGTTATAATTATGCGATGACGCTCGAGCTGTCACGAAAGCCTTACCATGTACCTTCTAAGCGACAAGCGGCCGGAGAATATCGCCAAATCACAGGCATCGATGCCGTTGGTTTGGCTATTGCATCGGTTGCTACAGGAACCGAGACACCTTTGTTGGTTGCAGGTTATCCAATTACGCCGGCCTCGGGTGTACTCGAAGCCTGTGCAGGACTGAGTGATTACGGTGTTGAATTATTTCAAGCTGAAGACGAAATTTCAGCCATTGGTGCGTGCCTAGGCGCGGCCTTTGGTGGCTCGCTTGCACTCACGTGTACTTCGGGGCCTGGCTTAGATTTAAAAGCTGAAATGTTAGGCCTTGCGGTGGTGAGTGAGCTGCCTCTGGTCGTGCTTGATGTTCAGCGCGCAGGTGCCTCAACCGGATTGCCGACCAAAACAGGGCAGAGTGATTTAAACGAAGCGTTGTACGGTCGTCATGGTGAAGCGCCGCTGCCTGTATTAGCTGCCACAACACCGTCTGATTGCTTTGATACAATTATAGAGGCCTTTCGTATTGCCGTGAAATACATGACGCCTGTGGTTGTGCTGATGGATGCGTATATCGCAAATGCTGCTGAGCCATGGGCGATTCCTAATCCAGATAATTTAGTACTGCCCGAACTAAAATTCAATCGTACACCTCAGCCGTTTGAGCGTGATGAGCATTTAGCCCGAAGTTGGAATATTCCAGGTACCCCGGGCTATATTCATCAATTAGGTGGGCT
This sequence comes from Legionellaceae bacterium, assembly GCA_029210265.1. Classification (GTDB taxonomy): domain Bacteria; phylum Pseudomonadota; class Gammaproteobacteria; order Legionellales; family Legionellaceae; genus JAALKW01. Next base: position 4,619 of record JARGNP010000016.1, on the reverse strand, counting down.
TGAAAAAGCCGGTGGAAGCGGGGGTATTAGTTACGATCCTGAAAATCATCAAGCCATGGTGACGTTGCGCGCTCAAAAAGTAGAAGGTGTCGCTGAAGATTACCCTGAGCTTATGCTTGAAGGCGATGCAGGTGCATCGGTGCTGTTAATCGGTTGGGGAAGTACTTATGGGAGTTTATGTTTGGCTGTGGATGCATGCAAAAACGAAGGGCTTGATATCGCACACCTGCAGTTACGACATGTTTTTCCGCTACCCCAAGATTTAGGTGCGGTTTTACGACGCTTTAAGCATGTGTTTGTTGCTGAGCTTAATTCTGGGCAATTATGTCAATTAATACGTGCAAAATATTTAGTGGATGCACGCGTGATTTCAACGTGTAGCGGGCAACCGTTCACGACGCGTGTTGTTGTTGATGCCATTCAATCGGATATTAATCATGAACGAGCAAACGCTTAAACGCGCTGACTTTGTTAATCAAAATGACGTACGCTGGTGCCCTGGTTGTGGTGACTATGCAATTTTGGCCGCGATTCAGCGCGTGTTGCCAGAGCTTGGCTTACCGCCTGAAAAGCATGTGTTTGTGTCAGGCATTGGCTGCGCCGGCCGACTGCCGTATTACATGAATGCGTATGGGTTTCATACGTTGCACGGACGTGCTGCAACGGTTGCTACAGGTCTTAAGGCTTTGCGTGATGATGTGTGTGTATGGGTGGTGACAGGCGACGGTGATTCGCTGAGCATTGGCACGAATCATCTTGTTCATGCGTTGCGACGTAATTTGGATGTGAATATATTATTGGTTAATAATCAGGTTTATGGTTTAACCAAGGGGCAATTTTCTCCGACATCTCCTCGTGGAAAAATTACGAAAACATCACCTCAAGGCGCGATGACAGACGCTTTAAATCCTTTGGCGCTTGCGCTTGGGGCTGGAGCAAGCTTTGTGGCACGAGCGGTGGATAAAGATCCTAAGCATTTAGCTTCTGTATTAAAGCAAGCGTATGAACACAAAGGCGCTTCGTTTGTAGAAATCTATCAAGATTGCCATATTTTTAATCAAGGCGCGTTTGATGACTTTTCGACAAAAACCAATCGTGAAGAAAATACGCTTGTTCTAGACCCTGGTGTGGATTTAGGCTTTGATGATTTAAAGCACGATCCTGCGAACGATATACAGGCCATGCAATTGGCGCGTTTAACGTTTCCTGAGCATCCAGTGCCGTTAGGTGTGTATTACCAAGAAAGTCGAGATGTTTTTTCGCTGACGCCTAAGTCTAATAAAAAAAGGGCTGATTTATCAGCCCTTTATCGCGCCAAAGCCAGTTGGGTTGTATAAAAATAGTTGTGTGTTTAAAACTCTTGCCGGCCTATAACGGCTTCTTGCTCAGGGTTTCCTAAGGTGCACATGGGAGAAACACCGCCGTTGTTGCAGATAACATAGCCGGTTCTATCATCAACTCGGAGCACGCCACCTTTCCACATGCAACAGCCCTCAAAGGCTTGCATGTTCATGATGGCACGACGCGTGCAATAACAACTGGAATAACGGCCATTTTGGCAAACATACCGGCCGGCGGATGAGTCACAATATTGAATACCACCCATGTCATCGCAGCAATTGTCGCTGCAAGCCGCTGTGGCCGTTATAGGAATCGTAAGGCTTGCAACCAAGAACAACAAATTAAGTGATCGCATGGTGTTATCCAATAGTTTAGATAGAATTATCTATGAGTATAGCTAAGAAATTAGATCTCGCTTTTTATCGGTGTTTGTGACGCGTGTTGTGTGACGCATGCTATGTGACGCATATTGCGTCTTTGTTGTTTTTGGAATAGAATATATCTAAATATTTATAATTATGAGCATGCTATGACAATGAAAGTATACTTTCCAACAGGGATTGTAACGGGTCAAGCGTTTTGCAATCGAGAACATGAGCGAGATTACCTTAAGCGACGCTTAGATCAAAATACACATATTGTACTTATGTCACCTCGTCGATATGGTAAAAGTAGTTTGATCGCTCAGTTTACAGAAGATCAAAAAATTCCTTTCTGTTCTATAGATTTATTGCCAGCAACTTCGGATAAATATGTGAAAAATGCCGTGGTTGATGGCGTAACCCAGTTGCTTGGTGAAATGATGCCAGCCTCTAAAAAGGCAAAACAAAAGCTCTTAGGATATTTTTCCAGAATGAACCCAGCAATTGAACTATCGGCATTTGGCCAAAAAATAAAATTAAATCCGGATGAAAAAACACCTGAAGAAACGATCATGAAGTTACTCATGAGTTTGGATAATGCAGCTATAGAAATGAATAAAAAATTAATATTTGTTATGGATGAATTTCAGCAAATTGCAACCTTGGAGCACGCGCATTCACTCGAAGCAAGTATTCGCCACGCCGTGGAACGAAGCCAAAATGTTTTTTATGTATTTTCTGGAAGCAATCGTACGTTACTAGAAGATATGTTTCAAAATAAAGATAGACCTTTGTATCACCTCTGTGATGAAGTTAAGCTAAATCGTATCAAGCCGGATTGTTATCTTCCATTTATTAAAAAAGCGGCTGATAGCAGGTGGAAGTTACCTATTTCTGAAATGAGTCTATCGAAGATTTTAGATCTAACTGAGTGTCATCCTTACTATGTAAACCGCCTATGTCGTATGCTGTGGGATCAAACTAAGCCACCCACACCTGAGGGGGTTGAAATGACATGGCATGATTATACAAGGACGCAAAAAACAGATTGGGTGTCAGATATGCTCAGCAAGCTTACAGTGAATCAACGTGCAGTATTGGCTGGTTTAGCTAAATCACCAGAAAAAGAAGTCAGAGGAAAAGATTTTTCAGTTCGATTGAACATTTCCTCATCGAGCATCCAAAGAACCATGGCTTCTCTTATCTCTCAAGATTTGGTTTATAAATCCGAGGATAACTATCATCATGTTTTAAACCCCGTCGTTAAAATTATTTTATCTGAGAATAAATATTTCGACTAGTGGTATAGCTGAAGCAAGCATAGCTGGTAGCTATATACTCGTATCTAGCGATGGGGCCGGTATTTTCTCTGCAGGTGCGATATTTTCAAGCTCAACAGCTTCGATTTTGCTAAAACGATTGGTGATTTTTTTAGCTGATAAATTAACTTCTGTGGCATCTTGCTGGGCTTGATCAATATGCTTGGTAAGTTTATCCATGCGTTTATCAAAGCGTTGAAAGTCACCTGACAGCGCGTGTAAATGCTTTTGAATAATATGCACTTGTTTTTTAGTTGCGTCATCTTTAAGAACCGCACGAGCTGTGGTGAGCACAGCCATCAGTGTACTGGGTGATACCAACCATACTTTAAGGCGCTGAGAGAGAGCAATTACTTCAGGATAGTTTGCATGTACTTCGGCAAAGATGGCCTCTGCTGGAATAAACATCAGGGCACTGTCTGCAGTCTCGTGTGGAATAATATATTTTCCAGCAATATCTTTGATATGTTTTTGTAAATCTTGACGGAACTGTTGCTGCAAGCTTTTGCGCTCAGATGAAGCGCGTTCGGTATTCATAATTTTTTGATAAGTTTCCAGTGGAAACTTGGCATCTATGACCAAATTACCCGTGGGGGCAGGTAAAAATAGAATGCAATCAGCACGTTTTTGGTTGCTTAACGTATGTTGCAAGCTGTAATGGTTGCTCGGTAGCATGTTTGCAATCAACGCAGCTAATTGCACTTCACCAAAGGCGCCACGTGCACGTTTATCGACGAGTACATCTTGTAAGCTTACGACATGGGTTGAGAGCTCCGCAATTTTTTTCTGCGCTTCGTCGATGATGGTCAAGCGTTTCACAATGTCGGTAAATGTCGATGATGTTTTTTCAAATCCTTCGTTTAAGCGCTGGCTTACTTGCTGGCTTACACCGTTGAGATGTGAGCGAATCTCTTCGGTGAGTGATTGCAGGTGGGTTGTGAGTGAGTTTGCATGGTGTTTAAAGCTATGACTCATCTGTTCACGTACGTCGGTCATTTGTTGTTGAATGCTTTCACGAATAATATGCTGGTTGTTGTGTTGGCTTTCTGTAAACTTAGTTTGAATACTATGTTGTCCTGCTTGATAGCGCTCTTGAAGCTCGAGCTGTACTTGATGCAGTTGTTGCGTAAAGCGTTGTTCGGATTTCTCAAGCTGCGCTTGGAGTAGGCTTAAGGCTTGATGTTGTTTTTTTTGAGATGAAATAAGCAGCGTAATTGTAATAATACTGCTGCCGGCTGCCGCGAGTACACACAATAAAATAAGAATAGAAGGCATGAGTGCTTGGCTTTTTCAAAATTAAGATGATTGGAGTATACCTGCCTGATAGGTGAGTGGCAAAATAGAACGATGTGCTTGGCAAGGATTCTGCTTATATTATGTGCCATACTGGATATATAAAAGATTTTGTGTGTTTATTTTAATTAAAACAAGGATTAAGCGATGCCTACTCAAGCCGAACTGTTAGTTATCGAAGCAGAGCGCCTAAAAGCTTTGGAGCAGTTATTAACTGATATTGAGCAATCAAATCAGATTGGTCTGGATCCTCAGCGATCCCCTTATTTTAAAGGTTTTTAGCTGCATGATCGCAACATAATAG
>JARGNP010000015.1 GCA_029210265.1 Legionellaceae bacterium | reverse complement strand
GTTAGTATGTATATTTTCTCTAACAAAAGTGTCCAATTCAATTAGACCAGAACAGTTAATACTATTAACAATTCACCAGAGGAAGATCGATGACGTTAGATTTAAATTGGATTAATTCAGTTATTCATAATGGGGAAACTGAAACTGTCGAATTTAAAAAGTCGATAGCTGAAATAGATAAGCTGGGTAAAGCTATATGTGGTCAACTAAATGCTAATGGTGGATTTGGATTTGTTGGAATAACGGATTCTGGAAAAGTTATTGGAACCGAAGTTACTGATGCAACCAAAAAAAAGATAACAGCATTTAAGGATTATTTTGATCCTTGGCCAATGATTGAAATTGAATACGTTCAATTACCAAATACAACAAATCAGGTTATTGTATTTATATGTAAAAAATCTTCTGAAGATGGCCCATATACCTTTAGAGGTAAGCCGTATTTAAAAACCCCATCAGGCGTTAAAGCAATGCCATCAGAGAAATATAAAAAATTATTGCTTGAGCATGTTGGTTTATCTAAGCTATGGGAAGCATTACCATCCAACCATTATTCAGTTGATGATCTCGACCATGATGAAATCATCAAAACGTTTAAAGTTGGTATCCGAGAGGGGCGCATTCCTGAAGATGAATATACTGAAAATGTATCAGAAATTCTCACGCATTTTGATCTTTTCCATAATGACATTATAAATAATGCGGGAATGGTATTATTCGCGAAAAAAATGCCTGCTGATTACTCTCAATGCTTTATACGAATGGGGCGTTTTGTAGATGACACCATGGATGAAGTTATTGATAGCAAGCAAATACGCTGTAATGCTTTTCAATTGCTGAATGAAGCGACGGATTTTATTAAACGTCATTTACCAATTTCTAGTCGGTACGATCCAAATAAATTGGAAAGGATTGATGAAATGGCATTGCCATTATTAGCGATTCGCGAAGCAATTATTAATGCAATTTGTCATAGGGATTACTCCACTAGAGCAGGGGATATATCACTTTATATATTCAATGATTGTCTTGAGATTCATAATATAGGTCATTTATACGGTGGTTTAACTATTGAACAACTTCGAGTTAAACATCCATCTCGCCGTCGCAATGAACGAATAGCACAGGTATTTCATGCACGAAAATTTATTGATAGGTTTGGTGGTGGAACTCGTCGAATACTGAGGTTATGTAAAGAGCAGGGTTTGCCCGAACCGATATTCTCTGAAGAAGGTGACGGATTTCAAATTAAATTTCTTTTTAAAGAACCCATCGGTACCCAAAAAAATGAACCAGCATATAGCCAAAAGTTGACTGAAAGGCAGCTAGAAATTATTCAAATTTTAGATACCCATGGTGCTTTAACAACAAAAGCATTGTCTGAAAAATTAAGTTCAGGTTTGTCAGAACGTCGACTAAGAGATCAGCTCAATTCACTCAATGATCTAGGGATTGTAAAACCGGAAGGATCCACCACAAATAGACGCTGGTTACTTTTTATTAAATAAACTTCGGACGGTCTTCGGACGGTCTTCGGACGGTCTTCGGACGCAGTTTTAAAATCGTCACATGAAAGTGTTTTTGATCAAGCCACCGGTTAAAATCTGTATAGGTAAAAACGGCCGTTATTATACATCATATTTGTTGTGGCTTTACACTTTATATCTTTATGTTTAACTGTATAATTAACCACCTCATTCAAGGTTAAACGTTAACGGACTATTTTTTGAGTAACTTATGGCGAAAACAATCGCATACATTCGCACATCGACTGACAAACAAGATTTGAACAATCAAAAGCTTGAAATTTTTGAATTTGCTAAAAAAAATAAGCTTGAAGTAGATGATTTTATTCAAATGACCATTTCAAGTAGAAAAACCAACAAAGAGCGTCGTATCGATGAAATGCTTTCGGTGTTAAATGATGCCGACACCCTCATTGTCACTGAATTAAGTCGATTGGGTCGAAGTACTGCGGAAGTTATTGGTCTGGTGAATGAATTAATAAAAAAACAGGTGCGTGTGATCGCCATCAAACAAAATTTAGATATCAAACAACACGACATGACATCAAAGGTCATGATTACGTTGTTTTCATTATTTTCTGAGCTTGAGCGAGACTTAATTAGCTCAAGAACCAAAGAAGCATTGGCTAATAAAAAAGCTGAGGGGATCCAATTAGGCAAACCCAAAGGCACCATTCAAAAAAGTAAGTTTGATCAAGACGTGGCTAAAATTAAAGAATTGTTGAGCTTAGGATTGTCCGTAAGGAAAATTGCAATCTTTTTAGGATATAGCAATCACATTGGTCTCAATACTTATATTAGTAAACGTAAATTGCGCGAGTTAGCCAAGATAAAAGAACCTTAATATCCTCAGCCCTAATAAAGGACGAGTGAATTTATTAACGCGGCGCTCCAAGAGTACGTAAAATATCGATAAAATCGGTTCGTAAAAACCATATTTATTGCCTAAGCTTAATCTATCAAGTGATGAGGGCAAGTAATGGTTGATAAAGAGCTAGATTTTCAGAAGAAGGAAAGCACCAAGCTGGCTGCTGAGCTAGCCATATGCAATAAAAAACTAGATTTCCAGAAGAAGGAAAGCGCCAAGCGGGCTGACGAGCTGGCTATAGCCAATAAAGAGTTGGCCTTTCAAAACGAAGAGAAAGATAAACGGGCTGACGAGCTGGCTATAGCCAATAAAGAGTTGGCCTTTCAAAACGAAGAAAAAGCCAAGCGGGCTGACGAGCTCGTCATAGCCAATAAAGAGTTGGCCTTTCAAAACGAAGAGAAAGATAAACGGGCTGACGAGCTCGTCATAGCCAATAAAGAGATGGTTTTTCAAAAGAATCTTGCCGGTCATGATGCTTTAACAGGCTTGATTAATCGGAGAAGCCTTGAAGACCGTATTGATCAAGCCATCAAATTGAGCAAAAGAAATAAATCTCCTGCTGCTGTTTTTTTCATAGATATAGATGATTTTAAAAAAATCAATGATGATTATGGTCATGCAATAGGTGATTTACTCTTACAAAACTTGGCAAAACGTATACAGGCTCAAATTCGTCAGGTAGATACACTAGCTAGAATTGGCGGTGATGAATTTGTATTGCTCTTACCAGACATTAAAAACGAAGATAATGCTATTCAATTAGCGCAACTAATTATTCATCTTATGGCCGAAGGGTTTTCAATAGAGGGGAAAAAACATATGATCACCTTAAGTATCGGTATTTCACTTTACCCAAGAGAGGATTCTAAATCGCTTCTCACATCTGCTGATTCTGCTATGTATTATGTAAAAAAACATGGTAAAAATAATTTCAAATTAAGTGTATTTGGCTGAAAGTTACTCGATTATCTCCCGTTGCATGGCAGCATATTAATTTGATCGGAAGATATGAATTCTACAGTAACAAAGAAGTCCTTAATTTACATGAGGTTATAGAAAGTTGGTAACTAATAAAAAAATTAATTTATTGGCTGCAGCCTAGGCGGGCAAAGGGCTAGAAGGGTGTCGCGGGAAATTTCGTACCTTAATGAGAAGAACCCCTAAAAGGTGATGAGATTAGCATGGATGGTCGTATTTTAGCGGTAGCAGATGTGGTCGATGCAATGTCATCGCTTCGACCGTATCGGGCGGCCCTTGGTATTGAAAAGGCATTAGATGAAATTGAGCGTGGACGTGATACTATTTATGACGCGACGGTAGTCGATGCTTGCTTAAAGCTTTTTCAGGATAAATCCTACCAGCTAGAGATAGGCACTGATAGTGGGTTATTATAAGGATTTAGTCCTTCTCAAAAACTATTTCGCCAGCAGCATGGAAATACATTCATTTTCAAGAGCATTTAATTTTTTCTAATTATGGGATAATGTTAAATTTGACTGAACTTGTGAAGGAATTAGTATTGTTAGGTCGGTAGAGTCAGTTTATGACTAAAAACTATCCGGAAATTCCGGGGGTTAGCGTCCGGACCCCCGATTTAAAAACATTCGAGGGATATTGGAAGTCTTGCTTTTTATAGTCTAAATAATATTGGTTAAAGGATAATTAAGTGCCATTAAATCCACAATTACCTAAAGAACTCATTCATTGGTTCTCTAAACCCTTAGATCGATTTATTCGTATTGAGACAAGTACTGCAATTTTACTACTGTTGTTTACTTTTGTCGCACTAATCATGGCAAATTCTCCCTGGTCAGAATCTTTTTTATCCATTTGGGATATATCCCTAGGCATCAATCTGGGAAATATTGAATTTTCTCGTCCAATCCATGGCTGGATAAATGATGGATTAATGACCTTGTTTTTCTTTTTTGTATCTTTAGAGCTAAAGAGGGAATTGGTTTTTGGTGAGTTACGTAAGACCAAAATAGCGGCCCTTCCTATTATCGCTGCCTTTGGTGGAATGATTGTGCCCACTTTATTTTATCTCTTACTCCAAGCTAGTGAGCCCGGCCAGGATGGGTGGGGTACTGTGATGGCAACAGATACTGCCTTTGTTATTGGATGCTTGGCTTTATTCGGTAAACATATTCCTCAAAGCCTTCGGATATTCATGTTGTCCTTGGCTATTATTGATGACATTGGCGCTATCTTGGTTGTTGCTATTGGGTATAGTGATGGGATTAATTGGACTACTCTTACTACATCAGTAATAGGGTTTATTCTCGTGTATATAATGAGAAAATTAGGGATTCGCAGTATAATTGTATTTTTTTTTATCGGAGCCCTAATATGGGTTTCAATAGATGCATCAGGTATTCACCCTACTATTACTGGCGTTATTCTTGGATTAATGACCCCTACCGACACATGGATAAAGGATAAGCAATTGCAAGAAATTTTACATCATATTACTTCTTATCCGCCAGGAGAGCATTGGAGTGGAGATACAGAGGATCGCAAAGCATTACACATGGCAGAAGTAGCTGCTCGTGAAACCCTTTCTCCGGTCGATCGGCTGGAAATCCTCTTGCACCCATGGGTTGGGTATCTAATTTTGCCACTATTTGCACTAGCTAATGCAGGAGTTCTAATAAATTTTTCAGATTTTACTAACGAAGTTACCATAGCAGTATTTTTAGGATTTATTCTGGGAAAACCTATCGGGGTTTTTGGTTTTAGCTTTATCGCTGAATTTCTTGGGTTGGCAAAAAGACCAAGTGATCTTAACTGGATATTGTTAGCCTGTGCCAGTATATTGACTGGCATCGGATTTACAATGGCTATTTTTATAGCTAATTTAGCGTTCAATGAAAACCTTATTAATTCAGCGAGATTGGGTATACTGTTAGCGAGTATATTTTGTGCCTTAACGGGTATTTTTATGCTTTTAATATACAAATTGATTTTTTCAGCAAATTTTAATTCTAGGGTTAGTTGACATTTCACATTGGCAAGTACAAAAGTATACTCACCAGAGCTCTGACAATTGCATATTCCGTTGATTTCGCCACCCCATTCCGTTTTTATTCGCCAGGCCATTCCACTACAATCCGCCACCCCATTCCGTTCGAATCCGCCAAGAATATCTTATGCTACCTAGCGTGGTCAAGTTTTACCTTCTTTATCCATTTTTTGCCTCATGGAAGGCCCGCTTAATTGAATGATTTGAGCTTTCCCTAATGGGGGTTGGGGAGTAACGGAACCGTTAACCCACTTAAGGCCACAAATAAGGCCTGGTGTGTACGTAGCACTTGTTTTCGGACAGCATTAGTTCCGAATTTAATGATGTAGTTGTCATTAACTATTAGCTTGTGACCTAACGATAAATCAAAGACAACCTCTTATATACAAAAGAGGACCTCTTCAGCGCTGGCGGGGAATTTCAAGGGGTCCACGTTTTATCGTTTGAAAAGACAGCCTATTTTATGTAAAATTCAATAAAATCAGGTTGTTAAGTTATGAATAAACTAGATAATCCATTGCCACTAAATACCACGGTGTGTTCTGGTCAACTAAAATTGACGGGAAAATTATGGGTGGGGATCTGCGAAGCAAATAACAAAAATAATCATTTATTACACAGGATCGGTCGGTGGGTCGGATCGAAGCTATTTTAATAATATATAGGTTTTTACAATTATCATGTTTGGAATATCGCAAGAATCACGAGAATTAGAAATAGTGCACAAAGGATTGATAAATATATTAAACAATCTTATCGATGAGTTAAAAAGGGGATGTATTAGTAAAGCGCCAACAAAATCAATTGAATTTTTAGATTCTTTAGACACTTATTGTAATAATTTTTTAAACAAAATTAAGAATAACGAAACCCCTAAATTAGATGCTTTAAATAAAGAGCGGTTTACTACTATATTAGAAATAATTCAACAAATTTCATTAAGAATGAGAAAAGAACATATTTTATATCAGATCAAGAACGATGTACCTAACTACCCACCTACTTTATTTCAATCAAATGAAATTGAGTGCCAGCCATCTCAATCCAACACTGCACAAGCAGATTATTTAGGGCCGGTATGTAGCTAATTGTTAATTTATCTTATTTGCAAATTAACCACCGGGAATTTTTCTTATGTCTACTAAATTATAAGTTCGTAGACGGTGAAAAACACATCCATTAAAGTGTCTTTAAAATCGTTTTTCAGTACTTAATAGACACCTGTGTGTGGCGAATTGATAATTTAATTCATATTAATTTATAACGCGCTACACACAGCAGCTCTGGCAGCAGCTGCGATAATATCTCTGGATTTTTCTGCATTCAGGCCAGCACTACCAACGAATACTCCGTCAACGCCATCGGATTTCATAATATCTTCAGATATCTCATTATTATCCACAGAACCACCATATAAAACCTTCAATTGACTATCACACATATTACCTTTGCTATAAGTGGATTTAACAATATTCCGAATAAACTTACAGGTTTTAGAGACTTTACCAGGATCCGCAATTTCACCAGCACTCTTTGCCCACATGGGCCCATAGGCGACAATAAGATTTTTTGGCATCTTATGCGACAATGAGTCTCTCAATTGCTTCTCTATTATTGCTAAATAGTTACCTTTATGCTCCTTCTGAGTTTCACCCACACATATCAAGGGGATCATTCCAATATTTCCGACAGCTTCTGATTTTAGCCGAATATTTTCACTGGTTTCACCCTTTGCCCGCCGCTCGGAATGACCAAGAATAACATAACTGCAGCCAGCATTTTTGAGTGCTTGCAAGGATGCACCACCGGTAAGCGTTTCATTCAACATATCACAATTTTGAGCGCCAAGCTTAATGTTTAAGTCATACGTTAATTTTTTGATATCGTATAAATAAATATCAGAAGGAAATAGAGCTATACTTACGTCTTTATGTACCGGGTTACTTGCTATTTTCTCAGCAAGGGTGGTAGCTTGTTGCGACGAAATAATTTTGTTTTTCCAATTGAAAAATACAAGTTTTTTTTCTGCTCCCATATTCAACTTATCCACATGTCCCATAGCTATTACCGATGATTGTAGACGATCTGATTATTAAATACAGCATCTGGGTATTAGAGCGGCTTTGTTGTTCTGCCCAAGAATTGAACATCTTTGCAAAACAATAGTAAGTCATTTATCGGATAGCCTGTGTGTGGCGAATTACTAAATTTTAAAAAATAATCAAATTAGTCATTCGCTACAGACAGGATTGTAACATCCCGTTAACTTGACGATGCCCTCTGAGGATGAAGATGTTGATTTTTATAAGCATATTATTAATCCATTAGAGGAATTGAATTCCTTGAGAAATAAAATTGCTCATAATATTAAAAAATTCATTTTAAATATAGAGATATACCTAAAATTTCTCAATATGTAGAAGAAAATGCTCCTTATTTAGTCGATTCATCACAAATATTAACGTGTGATGATGAAGGTCTCAAAGCATTAGGTACGGTGCTTATTTTTGGGCATAAATTTTCGGAAGTAATTGTCCGTTTGCGAGTTCAAATTAAATAGAATAAGCCCATGCCATTTAAAACTTAAATTTTCCTGCCAAATAAAGATAAAACTTACAGGTTTTCATGGTCTTGAATTTTCTTAGATTGGAATGACAACCTCTTTTATATAAAATATTAATAAATTAGGTTGTCATTGGATGATTGTTATACCCATGATTAACTAAGTTTTTTAGAAAAATTCCTTAAATGGCCTAGTGTGTACGTCGGGGCGATTTGTGACAACTTAGTTCCCTTTTGACTAAGATAGTTGGCATAAATCGCCATAAAAACACTTATTTTAATCAGAAATGATTTTAGCTGTTATTAATTCTATTTATCGCAAGAAGAGGAAGTTTATTATCTGAGCTAGTCATACCGCACCCGCGAAGCGGGTGGCTTGACGGTTGTTAGCAGCCCAAAGGGCTGCCATTGTTAAAGTTCAGTTTTTAATTCAAAAATTGCCTTCTTCATGACTGCCCTGAACGTCAAGTTGCTCCTGATTACGGATGTAATCTTTAATTTTTGCTTCTTCAAATCCTACTGTTGAAACCGCATAACCTCGAGCCCAGAATTTTTCTCCATTAAAATTTCTTTTACGCCCACCAAATTGACGTGCAACAGAAATCGCGCTCTTACCTTTGATATAGCCTATAACCTCTGAAACCGAATATTTTGGCGGGATCGCAACCAACATATGAACATGATCCTGCACCATGTGCCCTTCTATAATTTTACAATTACGTTGGCTTGCCAATGCATGAAACAACGGGCCAAGATACTTACGAATCTTTCCATATAAAACCTTCTTCCGATATTTCGGAACAAATACAATATGGTATTTGCAGTCCCATTTAGAGTGACTTAAACTCTCGTACGATGATAGTGCCATTTATTTACTCCTGTGTAACCGTCAAGTCCACAGGCGAATTTTGGCACCATCATCACTAAATCTAAAGGCATAGCCTTGAGAGTCTCACTAGTCAAACTAGTGGCTTACTTTTCACAAAGTTAACTTCTATTTACAAACGTTGGGTTCATAACGACCGGTTATGTTGTCCGAAAACAGCTCCGACGTACACACTAAGCCTTAATGATGGTGGGTCGTTTGTTCATGATGTGTATGATGTTCATGTCTAGCGCCACCATGACCACCTCTTTCATTGACAAATATCGTCGTAGAGCCATACGTAGGATAGGAATCAGACATAAGAGAGTGATTAGTTCTGCTAATATTGCTATTGTTATTACACACAGTTATACACACTGAAACTGCAAGAAGTGCGAGAGTAAATCCGAGAAAACAATTGGCCATGATATTAAGAGTATTGGCATAATCATCGTCATACACGATTGTATCGTCATAGGTCACTGTGTCGTCATAATCAGCTAGAGCCGTTATTTTTGCACTCAAAGCATCCATAGCCGTTCCCCGAAGAGAAGTTGATGCTTGGGTCGTGATGTTAAGCACTGTGCTATTGATAGCATCATTGATGCCGGTTTGATTCATCATGCTCAATGCGGCATCGAATTTAATATTTATCAAAAACTGATTAAGAAAAGATATATTCATTGTTTTAATCCATTGCTTAGGCATAGTGATCGCATATTGTACTATGGTTTTGAGTGGGCGGCAATGGGTTTAACGGTTGCTTGCAGCGTCTATTATATTATAACTTCGTGGACACACAAAATATGTAGTTTTGAGCTGCCTAAAAAATCGTTCCCCTATGATTAGTGGACAGATAATCTACGAATCGACTTCATAGGCATTTAATGTATAATATATCCAATTCCAGGTTATTACATTTAGTAATTCGCTATGGACAGGCTCCTCGGATTCGATCTGGCTGATGAGCACGTAAAAATAAGGACAGCCGCATGATAGGATTATCAGCAGAGAAACAAACGCTTCTCGACGCATTCCAAAAACATGTTAATGCTGAACTTCAAAAAGATTTAGAAACGGAAGTGTAATATTTAGGGTTTTCATGTTGATGGTTTCTGTGTAATAATAGCTGCATTAAAACCTGATTTGGCGTTCGTAACGTGGCGAAATATTATCGAATAGTATTTGAAGAATATGATATTCAACCTGAAGCTGTTGAGCAAGAGAATATTCTTTTAGAAGGTAAAGTCGTTGCTCCGAACAACTGCCTTGATTTTGGTATACGCCATGAACAACAAATGGATTTAATACAAAATGCACAAGACAAGATACTAAAACTTCAAGCTGGCGAAGTCACGTTTGACGAGGATAAATGTTCAAAATGCCCTGATGGCCTATTAAAAAAATATGGTTTTAAAGAGTCTTGGTTCTATGATGTTTTTAGTGATCACCGAGTCAAATTACCTAAAAGAAGATGTAACAAATGTAATCATGTAGATGCAAGCACGGTTATTGGATTATTAGGCAAGGCCTTGTCGGGTGAGCTTATGAAGCTCCAATCCGAACTGGGAGCGCAGCACAGTTATCGCGAGAGTGAGACCTTGTTTAATCAATTCTCACATAAAAAGCGCCGTATTAATAATCATGAAAAAATACATACCACATCCGAAGAATCAGGTGGTTCACTGTCTCATCTTCATCAGGTTGAGGACGATGTTTTGGTTTCCGACTGTGCTGAAGAACTGATTATTCAGGTAGATGGCGGGCACATCAAAAGTACGGAAGAAGGCGAGCGATCGTTTGAAGCCATGACCGCCACCGTTTATAAGCCAAGCGCTGTAAAGTCAAATAGTAAAGGTACAAGAAATTATATTGATAGTAAGCATTGTGCTGCTTCTGCCAAACTTGATTCACAAGTTCAAATGAAAAGACGCACAATTGTAGCAGCACTTAAGCAAGGTTTTACGTCAGAAACAAAAGTAACAGCACTATGCGATGGCGCGGGTAATTGCTGGAATATTATTGACGCGCTTGAACCACTGGCTTTATCAGTTGATAGAATATTGGATTGGTTTCATCTGAGCATGAAAATACAAAATATATCGCTTCCAGAATCAGTAAAGCCTAAGTTGATACGAATCAAATGGCATTTATGGCGCGGAAACTCTGATCGTGCTTTGCAACGGCTTGCCGAGCTCATTCCACGTTGTTCTGAAAAACCTGCTGATAAATTAAAAAAATTAATCGGTTACATTAAAAGCAATGAGAATAAGATCATTAACTACAGGGAGCGTCAGAAAAAAGGGCTTCCGTTTACGAGTCATCTTGCAGAATCTACCGTTGAAAGCTTGATCAACCAACGATGTAAAGGGCAGCAACACATGCGCTGGTCTAGAGAAGGATTGGATCCTATTTTACAAATTAGAGCTGCTATAGCAAGTGATGATTGGCGTAAGAATTGGAAAACCATTGTTGCGTCTACCTGATCAAAAAACAACCCTAAAAATTACACCTCCAAACGGAATGGGGTGGCGGTTTAAAACAGAATCACATGGCGGTATGGAACGGAATATGCAGCGGTCTAAAACACTCAAGCATTGTTGCCGCGAGCCTGTGCGGCACCTATTTCATAATTATCCGATGGCACACATAAAACATCATAAGTATTTTTAGCAAGACCTACCCCGCCAAATAAGGTTAACCCCGTGCCAAGGGCTAGCATACCTACTGAGCTATAACTTAAAAGAATAACTAAACCTAGTGCATAGCAGGCCACTTGGGTGGATGGCATACTTAATATGTCACATATAAAATAAAACAAGCTTGATACCAAACCAACATGTTCGTTTTCTCGCGAACCTCGGATATCGTCATCATTGATAATCTCCTCCCTAAATTCAATGATATGTTGAGGGGGCTCATGCACTTCGTGCTCTTCATCAAAAAAATCAATCATGTCGATATCATCGACAGATTGATCTTCATAGATATCCCTATAATCGTAAAAAAAGTCAAAAGGAAGTATCTGCCCAATTCTCAATATGTTATTGATGCTATCTCTTTCTCTTACTATATTATAAGCATTCAAAAATGATGTTTGTATATCATCCTTCGGCGTGTTTTTAGGAAGCAAAAAACTTAAAATATCGATCATAATATCGTCGGGAATTTTAATCATTTCATCACCCAATGGTTTTTTTGATAAACAAGCGAGTGGCGCCATAGCACGGTGTACATCATGCGTTGAGAAATCCAATGTAATGGCTGGATTAACTTGAGATAAAACTGTCAACAATAATTTCTTTTGATCACGTGTTTCATTAGGAAATAAATTATTGCCTCTTAAAAATACTGTTACGCCCGCAGGAACCCCAATAAAAAATTCGGCTAATTCATCACCAGACGGGACTATTAAATGATTATAACTTAAGTCAATGGTAGTCACGCTGTGTGGTATTGACACAAATGTCCGAACTAACGATTCACGACCGAAATAATCTCCACTTAAATTAAGTAAGCTCACACCCTGTGGAAGCGCTTCAAAGCATTTTTCTAATATAATTCCGCGATTAAGACCTAATTCATTTTTACTTAAATTAAGTGAGAGCACGCTGCGTGGTATTGCCTTAAAAACTTTAACCAAGTTGTTATTTTCTACTCTATTGCCGGAATGATCCCAACGAGTAAAACTCGACCCTAAACAATTATGACTTAAGTTAAGGGAGACCACACCTCGAGGTATTGATTCAAGAACTTCAGCCAGCTTAGCGTCTTCTCTTTCATTGAGTTGGTTGTTACTTAGGTTCAGGGAAATCAATCCTCGTGGTATTACTTTAAAAATTTCAACCAACTCACTATTCTTTTTTTGACCCATCTGATTAGATCTTAAATTAAGTGATATTACGCTTTCTGGAATCATCACAAAGCATCGAACCAATGTAATGTAAGATATCCAATCTAAACTGTTGTAGCTCAAATCAAGCGAGGTTGTCCCTGAAGGAATGCTTGCAAAAGCAAGTTCAATTGAAGGGTAGTCTTTGATCCGTAATAAATAATTCATAAAAAACCTAAAATCCCCAGGTATAACTACCTTGCGCCTCGGCATGGGCACGTAAAAAACGCACTTGCGAGGATGCTTTGAATTTAGCACTCATGTCATTTGAAGAAAAAACAGACTCTGCAATTTTTACACTTGAAAACACAACTATTGCGCTTAAAACAAACATCTTAATCCCTCTGAGTTGGACATACTCAATATTTTTGACGTCATTTCCTAGCCATCGATGTTTATCAACAACATGCCAAAACCTAAATTTCACCACCTTGATGCTTTTCCTGAAGGTGGTACTTCAATTCAATCAACTGCTTGCTATTCCGAGCAATATGCCCGGCAAATTTTCCAGGTGTTTCATCTTGAAAACCAGCTCGAAATTACCGCCATAGCTGGTTTTCAAGACCCTTCCCACATGCTTACCCACAGATTTTGGGGATAAGCTTCGCGAACAATCAAGGTTACTGCATGTTATATGACGCCGATGCACAGACATATACTTTTTCTTGCGCTGCATTGGCGTATTTTCTAGCTTTGGCGGCTTCCCGAAGCTTGCTTAATGCTTGACGAGAATCACCAATAACTTTATCGGAACGCTTTATGGTCGCATTAACCGAGGATTCTTCAACTGTTTTTTCCGGGACCGCTTCCGTAACACGATGCTTCAGCTCCTGCTCAACCGATGAGACAACGTCTGAGAGCGTGACAGAAAACGCGTGAACACGGTCAAAAGAACGCTGAATCTCAGCATACAAAGCATGAAGCTCAGCTTCGGTTAAAGCCACGCCCTCTTGATGCTCTAAAAGTTTTTTTGATGTGCTTTCCAGTAACAGTACAATCGATGCATAACGTTGATTATACTCACCCACGTTATCAATATGCGCTTCAAGCGTAGATATGCTTTCAGCTCTTTGGGTATGCTGTTCACTTAACGATTCGAATACGGTCTTGAGCTGCGCTTCTAAGGCTTGAAATGATTTAACGTGCTCGTCAATTAGCGCTTCTATTTTTTCAGCGCCCTCACCTGTGAATGCATCACGATTTCTTGTGATTTTTGCATGCTCTTCAACCATTGAGATAGCCGTAGCATACAGCCCAGTGATTAAACCGGTAAGAAGCCATGTCATACCAAGCAATGAACCCACCACGAAACTTGTTGAAGCAACCGCCCCACCGAGCCAAAGCTTGTCTGACCAAGATTTGTTGCTGTACCACTCAACAAAGCGGTCTATACGACTTTTTTTCTCTTGGTAGAGTGTTGCAAGCTCACTGATGCTGGGCTTCATATCGCCCATAATTTTACTTGGCTTGATTTCACCGATAGCTTCAAGTTGAGCCTCTAAATCATCCGCAACATCATGAGACAAAGGTATCGATGGACGTTCAATTTCAGACTCACTTACATACGATACCTGTGAAGCAACGAAGGGTTCTTGGTTGTTTGATGGCATGATTAAGTCCTTGCAAAGAAGCTAACAGAAGCGGGGGCATTTTCTTTATTCTCGACGGAGTGTTTTGCTCGAAGTTGGCTTTGAAGCGCTTCAATTTCAACTTGTTGTTCGTTGGCAAAATCAGTGAGCTCTTCAATGCATGCCAAACCATCAATGACTTTTGCTTCAAGCGTCTTAACACCTTTCTTAAGTTGCTCATTTTCAAGCCTCAGCATCTTATTCTCTTGATTAACTCGAAGTAAAGCAGGAAGGTTATCTAATTTTTCAGAAATCGCTGAAATATCGACCTGTTGTCGACTAACGCTTTCGTCAGTACGTGCTTGAGCATCCGTTAAACGTCGTAGTGTTTCTGCATGTGATTCAGGTGAAGGAATAACCGGTATTTCTTCACGTTCTTCCATGGTCGTTACCTCTGAACCCAAGCGTGTTACCACCCCTTCCAAATTCGCATGACCTTGGTCGGTTTTTTCTTCATCTTGTTTTAATTGCTTAGCTGTATCAATCACTAAAGCATCGCTATCCGCATGAACCTCGTTGCAACGATTGTCTATTGCATCAATCATCTCTGGCAAAGGTTTTTCATAAAAAAAGGGATACGTGTACATTGCAATAGCACCAACATTCCCTGCGATGGTTTTTGTGGTGGCTAAAGCAACGGAAGCTGCGGCTAAAAAAGGTAATGGCATGATTTTTCCTTATGCGATCGAATGAATTAAACCTGGTTTACTTTCCCTGTGCGCATTTTACACAAAAAGAAGATTTTGGTCAGTTATTACTGTCTTATTCCTATGTAAGGCATGGCTTACATCAAATACTACATGCAACTCATGTGAGATGATTTTTATGTCATAGGCTTCGAGTTACAAAAATGCATACACTCATAGAAACCGAACGCTTAATTCTTAGACCGCCTGAGCTAGATGATGAAGTACCCCCTGAACAAACTCATTCGTCGCTCACAGGAATCCCTGAAGCCTTGGCTTCCTTGGGCGCATGATACGCGCATCAGTACCCTCACGCCGCCTTATGTTGCATCTCCCCTTCCATCACCCTGAGTTGGTCGTGCAATGAAGCGAGTTTTATCGCCGTGCTCTCAACCACCCGCTCGTTCATCGGGTTGGGTTGTCTTTTATTTTGCGCCTCCATCATGCTTAAGTACCGTGTTTCAGTTGCTATCAAGGCTTGGAGCTCTTGGTAGGCTTGATTCTGTGCGTTCATTGCCGTGATGTGTGTGTATTTACACGCTTTATCCTCATCGGAAGGATAGAGTGTATCTCCCCTACTCTCTTGGCGCTTCATCTTACTTGCCTGGGTCGCTTGCTTTTCTTGCTTCGCTTTGAATGCTTGCCCTACGTCCCAGTGGTTGTAGAAGCCCTTCGGTGTACACCACCGCTTTTCACGCATAAGTTTAGCAATGAGGTTCATGCGATGGTGCATGTCTTGAATCCCAGGAAACTGTTTTTCGGTATTCAGTAGCGAGAAAACAATCTCTGAGAACACTTGTTCGGGGTTTGAGAACTCAAGTTGATACTGAGTCTTCAGGTTACGCATCGTGCCTTTGATATAGTTCTTGGTGGTCTCGGAGAGGCGCTCACCGATGCGTTGCTCAACAGCGTAGGTTGGGTAATTAGAGGAGTTGGTTGCCTCTGAGGTTTCTACCACAGGTTCTTCAACACATGTTTCTTGGGTTGGGTTGTGCTCTTCAAAGCCGTTATCCCCAAAAGTAATGCTACAAGCTTCCCTAACTGTATTGTTAGTTGAAGTATTACAATCTTGTTCTTTATATATGGAAACCGCCAAATTGGCGTGACCGGTCACGCCAACATGTTTCGAAAAAACGCACGGTGTGTGGGTTGTGCCTGATTTTTTGATGGAAGAAGCTTCGCCATCCCCTGCTGTATTGGCTGCAAGTCGAACCTGTCCACCAATAAGTGACATGAGTTTTTCGGTCACACGGATATAGAGGTTCTTCTTCTTATAAAGGCGGGTGGTCTTCTCAATGTAACCTGCTTCTGCAAAAATCTTCAGGTAACGTGTGACGGAGCGCTCGGATAAACGTGCGTCTTCGGCGATTTGAGTAATGCTACGTGTGAACCACGTATGGCCATCCTCTAAGGTGTACGTCGATATCTTCCACCAGAAAATAAGCTTATCTAAAAGCGTGGCTTGGTTGTAATTTCCTGTTAGATTAAACAAGGAGTCAAATTTACGATGATGTATTGAGCATATATTACCCATGTCAAATACCCTTATTGTTGGTCTGCCAATTTATTTAGATTATTTTTGATAAGTTTAGTGAGTATCGATCTTTGTTATTTATAAATCAAAAGCATTAACCTTATGATATTAAAGGTTATTCTTGATAGTTCGCTAAGTTATTCCTGGTGGTTCGCTAAAGTATTCTTAATGGTTCGCTAAGTTATTCCTGGTAGTTCGCTAAAGTATTCTTAATGGTTCGCTATGCCTGTGTTTTTCTTGCAGAGAAGATCGTGAATTCAGGCGGTCGAATAGAATTATTTAGTCTGGGAAGGTTGTTTTTGTAATAAATAGCCCGCGTTATCTTTTTCTACTGCGTTCTTAATTTGGCATTGAGTGGCAAGGAACCTAGGGTGGTTCGCTATTTCAAGGTTTCAAGATTTCAAGACTTCAAGTTTGCAAGTTTTTTTAAGTGGTTGCTGGGTATCCTTTCCATCGCGATCATTCATTCTTGTTCTGCTGTGATTATGGCATTATTTTTTAAGGTGGTTATACACGTGCATTCCTGATGGTTCGCTATGCCTGTGATTTTTCTTGCAGATAAGGTCGTGAATTCAAGCAATCAAATAGACTTATTTGGTCCGGTAAGGTTGTTTTTGTAAGAAAGAGGCCTGTTTTATCTTTTTCTTTTGCGCTCTCAATTAAGTGCTGAGTGTCAAAGCGCTTCGGATGGTTCGCCATTTCAAGCTTTCAAGTTTTCAAGCTTTTTAGGTGGTGATGAGGCATGCGAATCATCGTGCAGCTGACTCTTATGACTAAATGCAGCCTGGCTCGGGCTGCGTACAGCAGCGATCGGAGTGATTTCATGTGATCACGACCTTGTTTTCACTAGTTGTGCTGGCGTATATTCCTGATAGTTCGCTATGACATTCCTAATGGTTCGCTATGGCATTCCTGATAGTTTGCTATGATATTCCTAATGGTTCGCTATGGCATTCCTGATAGTTCGCTATGATATTCCTAATGGTTCGCTATGGCATTCCTGATAGTTCGCCATGGTATTCCTAATGGTTCGCCATGGTATTCCTAATGGTTCGCTATTTAAAGCTTTCAAGCTTTCAAGTTTTCAAGTATAGTGTTTAAAAGGATATGAATTACAGGGTTGGTAATGATTACAGAAGAGGAAATTGAAGTTGATGTTGATGTTGGTTATGGAGAGCGCTTAGCTAGAGAGTCAATAGAAATTGATTCTTTGAAAAACGAGCGAAATTTAATGCTCTTCCCTTTTTGCTCCACATCCAAAGCTCTTCGCTTTAAACCAATAAAGTATACATCAATAGACAGTAAGTTTTCCTTGGATGTCACGGCAAATACTGAATATGGAATGGCAAAAATATGGGACTTCGATATTTTACGTTTTGTTTTTTCAAAAATAGATGCAATCGCAGAAAGAACAGGCCACCACCCTTCTTCAGTGGCATTCTCAGCTTATGAGTGCCTTAAGTTTTTAAAAAGAAATCCTAATGCAGGGAAGAATATAAAGTGGCTTAAAGGGGCTTTAGATCGGCTTACTAGCACAACGTATAAAGGTAATATTTTCAAAGATGAAGGTAGGCATGTTACGGGATTTACACTTATAAAATATGATTATATTGAGACTGTTCGAGGGATAGAAAAAATATCTATTTCACTGGATGAGCGGTTGGTTTCTTCTTTAAGAAATGCACAGTCCTTAGTTTCTATAAATGAGAGATTACTGGAAGAACCATCCGGTTTGAAGAAAAGGCTTTTGGAATTGGTGTCGCTAAGATTGTCTTCGGATGAGCAATGGATTGTTTCCGTTGATGAACTTCAAAGCTTGTGTGCGAACACTTGGTCAATGGCGAAATTTAAAAACGAAATTAAGTCATTTAATGATTTACCTTGGGGCATTTCTGAAGTGAAAGTAAAACAGCAGGCTTGCATTCGTTTTGTAACAAAATGAGCGCCACGCGCGTGGCATTAATTAAATAGGTATAACAATCATGAATACTGTAGTGATAGCTATTTCTCAAGGTAAAGGTGGTGCTGCTAAAACAACAACAGCTGTAAATTTAACAGGGGCGTTAAATGAGTTGGGGTTTCATACGTTTTTATTTGATTGGGATTCAGAAAAGCCAGATGCTGTGAAATGGATGAAGCAAGGCAACTCAATTGACTGGATTAAATTAATTGATAAGGATGATCCTGTCTCAGATATTGAAATAGCAAAGAAAAAATATGACGTAATTATATATGATACTCCGCCAAATTATGATCCTAATGCCTTTAAGGCCATTATGTCTGCTGATTTTGTTATCATTCCTACTTCAATGAATTATCTTGATCAAGAGAATGCCAAAGAAGCTATTTCCGTTCCTATACTTGCAAAGAAGCCATTTAAAATTTTAATGAGCAAGGTAAAAAAAGGTACCAAGGAAGGAAAGGATATTCTGACTCAAGTGATAGACCAAGAGGTTAGTTTTAATGAAATTATTACGGAGCGCAATGTTGTTGCTAAGTGTCCTAGTGTAGGCAAGTGGGTCGGTCAGTATGAAAAAGGAAGTGATAGTCATCGCCAATTTATAAATTTTGCAAAAGAAGTTGTATCGTGGACAGGAGTTAAATGCCACGCGCGTGGCACATCTTTAGATGAGGTTATTTTATGAGTATGGATTTTTTAAATAGCGTTGTTGATAAAATGGAGCAAACTAAAGTAGATCTTAGACAGGTTTGTGATAGTAAGGTTTCTGGTGAGCGAGTACAAAAAATAAATCCGAGTGAAATTAGTAGCTGGGAGCATAGAGATCGATGTGATTTTGAGTTAGGTGATATAGATAAGTTGGCTGATAGTATAGAGTTGAAAGGTCAGGCTCAACCTATAGTGCTTGTTTTGGCGAATGATGTTTTTAAAGGGAAAGAAAACGATAATTGTAAATATATTGTTATTGCTGGATACCGTAGATGGCTTGCATGCAAATCCAGAGGTCTTTTAGTTGACGCGATTATTCGTGAGCTGAGTTTTGAGCAAGCTATATCTTGCTTGGTTTCAGAGAATGAAAAAGAGGCAGTGTCTGATTATTCAAAAGGAATGTTTTTTTCAAAGCTATTAAATCGAGAAGGAACCACAAGAAAAGCCTTATATGAACGGCTTGGTATAAAAAAGGGAATGTTTGATAATTATATATCATTCTCGGAAGTTCCAAACGAAATATGGATTGAGGTTGGTGATTTAAGCAAGGTGTCAGCAAGAACTTCAGCAACAATTAAGCTAGTTTGCCAAAAAAGCGAGGCTCATAAACAAGCTGTAATAGCTATTTCAAAAAAAATATCGGAAGGAATTGGTGAAAAAAAGATAATTTCATTGGTTAATGCTCAACTTTCTAATCTTTCTGCAATTGATAAGAAGGAAAGTGCCACGCGCGTGGCACTTTCTAAATCTATTTATATGGAATATAACAAAGACCAAATTAAAGTATTCGGGTTAAATAGCGTTAGTGAAGATCAATATGATGGACTAAAGAGAAAGGTCACTGAAGTTCTAGAGAACTTTATTCATGACATGTAAATAGCCTTTCAATAGGAATATGTCACTAAAAATTATGGGAGATGGTATGTCAGACAAAAATTCGGAAGTGAGTGAAGGTAAGTACGTTACTTTAAGCGTGCATATCCCTTATGATCTAAAGGATAGATTAAAGTTTCAATCATACAAGGAAAAAATATCGATTAAAGATTTGGTGAATGAGGCGCTTGAGGAATATTTGTTAAAACATAAAGCTTAGATGGCTTTGGAATAGATGGCGTATTTTTTTTGTTGAGCTTGGTCTTGACCATATTTAAATATGTAAAATTTGCCTTGATACCCTCCCCCTGCTATTGAATGACTGCGAATTAGCGCTTTAGAATTAATTCTTTATAGCAGGGGAGGGGAGTACGCGAAAACAAAGCACGCAAAAAGAGGTTGCTTAAGTTGCGTTAAATTAATACATTGCCGATGAATTAGTGTAAAATAAACGCACATCAAGTTGAAAAGTGTTTTTGTATTAAAAAACATCCCATAAAAAACACTTCTATTTTACATAAGGTAACGTTATGGAAAGAACAATTAACTTCAAGGCTCAAGCTGATACAACGATAGGTGTATTAGGTGGACTGTATGTGACAATGTTAATTGCCAACCTAGCAGTTGGATATAGATATATTGATTTATGGGGAATTATTCAGTCTGGAGGTATTTTTATATTCCCTCTTTCATTTATTATTAGTGATATTGTTTCTGAGAAATATGGTAGCAAATGCGCGAATAAACTTACACTTCTTGGTTTGTTTTGCTTGATGATATTTTCTTTGTATGCTTTTTTTATTACCCAGCTCCCAGCCCCAGATTTCCTAATAGGGAAAGAGAAATATGATGATGTATTTAAGCCATATTTATTGTTTGCGATATCAAGCCTTATAAGTATAGGAGTTGGTTCTTTTATTAATATAAAGATATTAAGTCGGATGAGCAGTTACATGAATGGAGGTTATTTTGCACTCCGTAGCTTTGTTTCATCAAGCATTGGAGAGTTATTTGTTACAGTAATATCAATGGTTATTGCGAACTGGACTAAGATGGGTCACTCAACTTTGGCGTATATGATTGCTTGTTGTTTCGGTGTTAAGACGCTTATTTCATTTGTAGCTATTTGGCCTGCTGCAGTTGTTGTTTATTTTCTTGGCAATAAAGACGAGCGAGAAGTGTTTTATACGATTAAAAGCTATAAAAGACCACTATCCCTCATCAAGAGGTTAATACTTATTTCTTGGTATGCAAAAGGGTATGTTTACCATTTGGAGTCAATAAACTTAGAAAGTAAAAAAGTATTTATGTCGTATAGAGGTACAAGAAGTCAGGTTATTATTGATCTATCGACGGTCGTTTTAAATTCAAATATTATTTCAAATATGTCATCTTCTGATGCTATTGAAATTGGATTTTACTGTGGGTCTACAGGTTGCGCCTTTGGAGGTAGTTTAAATAAACTAAGCAAGAAGATGCATATAAAGAGAAGGAATGTCAGGAAGGTGCATTTGAAGCGAGGGAATTTGGATATAGCTTCAATCATGCGTGATGGCAAGCTGAACTTGATAAATCGAATTAATCAAGAAAACATTTCAAAATATCCTGTCGAAATATATAGAAATCAAGTGTTGGTTGATAAGCTAGATTCTACTCAAGCCGCATATATTGGTTGTTTGGCGGGTGTTGAGTTTGCAAAAAAGAAAGAAAACACTCCATTAAATAGAAGGCTACAGCTTGTAAGTGGGTAAATATATGAATCAAGGCTATTACATATTTTTAGGTGCAGGGGATTATCACTTTCCTGATAATATAACCAAGGAATGGGCATGCACATGGAGTCTAGAAGATTGGAAGTCATTTATTGGAAAACTTGTGGCTTATGATGTTGATACGTTGATGATATATCTAAATGGTCATAGCTTGCCCTATCAGAGCTTGGAATTTCCCTTCCTTGTTGATAATAACCACCCAAATGTGAAAAAAGAATTTTTATCTGAGGTTTTTGAGTTTATTAAAGGCGTTGGAATTAAGGTTATAGCCGTTATTACAACAACGGGTCATTCCGGACATTATGCAGATCTATACCCAGCTTCCAAAATAGAGGGCTTGGGTACTGCTTCAGGTAAAGAAGGAGGGTTAATATCTTTCCCAGAAAAAATGCGCCTTGGTAAAACCTCAAAAAAGTCAGGTTCTGCTCAGCTCGGCTATGGCGTGCTTTGTCATAATAAAGAATCAACGCGATTATTCACTGAAAGTTTAATTAGGGAAATATTGTCTATGTATGGGCAATTTTTTTACGGAGTGGCTCTTCATCCACCGGAAACAATAAGTCCTTGCTTGTGCGATAAGTGCTCTGAGTTGTTTTTTAATAAACGCGGCTGTGATCTTGCTGATGCTACATTTGAAGAGCAACGAAAATTTTTTACTTTGTCTTATTTAAATTATCAAAATAGTAGTTTATTTCCCATTGTAAAGAGCCATCTTCCCAGTGCTAATACTTACACTTTCACTATTCCTTGGCTGTTCGAAAATCATTTTAACGAAGTTATTTTATTTATTGATAGAGATACATCAATTATTGAATGGGATTATAATTTAAGTGATGAAAGGATATCATCCCTAACTCAAAGAATAGAAATGTATCAATCCAGGGGTAACAGTGTTTGGTTTATGCCTTCATCTGGTTTTTCTTTTAATGAGGATGAAGATATTCCCGAGCAGATTCGATCTGTTCATTTGCAAATTAGACTAGCTATGGATGCCTGTGTTGATGGCGTATCTTATTTCCTTGGCCCTAAACTAAGCTGTTATTTTGATGAAACAAGCATGAAAAATCTTGATGACCCCATGCTAAATAGAATTTCACCTTAGCTAGGATGGTCTTGTTTGTATCAAGGTTAACATAACTACGCCAATAATTAGGTGTTCATTTTCATCGAAGTAAATAGATTGAGATCCAGGGGTTATTGGAACAAGTTGCCATTGAGGTGGATCTGTAACCAATTCCCTTAATGATGAGGAGTTACTTTTAGTGAACTTTACCAAAACAATATCGCCATCAACGGGTTTTTCGTTGTAATTAATTATAAATGTTGTCCCCAAAGGGAATCGAGACTGCATAGATTTTGTTGCTTCAAGGGCAAATATAACATTTTCTTTTTTAACACTACCCATTGGTGGTGTAGCAATCCATTTTAAATGTGGTAGAAGATTTAATTTTTTGTGAAAGTTAAAGTCTTCTAACATATCCCAGGAAAGAAGAGGTGTTTTTTCTTGGGGTATGTCTTCTCTTGACGTGGGATAATAAACTTCTTCACTTACTAGGCTGTCGATGCTTACTTTAAAGTAAGTTGCTATTTGATGCAGGGTCGATAAGCGAGGATCTGAAGTGGCGCCAGTGATTATTCTGTGAATTGTATTGTACGGTATGTTAAGTTCCTTAGCTAAGGTGTTCTCGCTAATTCCCTTTTCTTTCAATAAGTTGGTTATACTTAAAGAAAGAATCTCCGCTTTATTTTCATTTTCTATACTTAGTGCATGCATGCTCATTTTATATACCTAAAATAAATTATCCACTTACTTTTAAATGTATTACCACTCAAAGCATTGACTTTGTTGTAAGTTATAACTACCATAGGACTTACTATTAAGTAAAGGTGAAGTATATATCCAATTGCTGCAGGAATCAATCAGGAATCATCTCGGCTATAAGGGTGTATTGAGTATATAAAAGGTAAGGAATATAAATACAATGACGGTATTGCGTATAGAGCGAAGGAATAGGAACTTCCTGGTTGTCGATAAATCTTGCTTACAAGACACAGAATTATCATGGGGTGCTAAAGGGTTGCATTCCTATCTTATGGGTATGCACCATGACTGGAGAGTCTGCGTTCGCGATCTCGTAAACCATGCGACCAATGGCCGAGACGCCGTTCGCTCATTGCTTAATGAGCTTAAAAATAAAGGCTTTATTACCGTCGAGCATAAGCGAGATAACACCACAGGAAGATTTGGTCAGTACGAATATGTGGTTCATGAGCTCTCTGTTTTTGATTCAAACGAAGAAGACCAACAACCTAATAATCATGGGCATTCTCACCCCGAACCTGAAAACACGCCTGCGGCAAAAGCATCCCTGGCGGAAAACCCGGCGCCGGTCGACTCGGCCCCGGAAAATCCGCTCCTAATAAATAATAAATATAATAAACAACAAGAAAAACAAGCAGCAGCAAGCAAAGAGGTAAGTGATGAGCTTGGTGGTGCTAATCCAGTATCTCCTGCTGCTGCTTTTTCTTCTCCCAAAAAACAAACCACAAAACCTACATCAACCCCAACACCGATTGCTTCACCAGGCACCGAGCTACGCATTGGTGACACATTAACGCCAGCTCAAGAGCAACGAACAACGCAGATGATTAACAACCTTTCCGTAGACGACGCTTTTAAAGCCAGCTTGAGAGACGAAGTCGTTCACTGTTTGCTGAGCGAGGATTGTTTTAAAGCGTGTGGCCGCGACTTTGCACACAAGCTTAATGCCATACGTGTGGTGATTCAGCGAGGTGAGTGGCAGCGTCCTTCAGGCATGGTGTTTGAAGCAGAGGTTAAGCAGTCAAACCACTTGGATACTCTTAACAGCGGTTTACAAGCCGCACATGCGGAAGCAACACATTTTAAACGCTTATGCCGTAGCGCCCCAGGGCATGCGAAGGCCACGTTTGAGAAGTGCGTGAAGGAAGCGCAGGTTCGAATTACAGAGATGGAAGATAAGCTTGAGGCGTTTATGAGTAGGCAAGCTTCAGAGACATGTTAAGCAATCATTGAATAATAATAAGGGGAATAAGTATGTTGATTTTAACGAGAAAGAAAGGACAGGGATTCATGATCAGCGACGACGTCCAAGTCATTATTCTGAATAACAAGAATGGTGAGGTTGAGGTAGGTATTTCTGCACCACGATCGGTTCCGGTTTTGAGAACGGAGTTGCTTCGGCAGAGTGATAGCCACGTGAGGTTTAACAGTAATTAGGTTGATTTACAGGAGATGGTTGTGTTGGTTTTAGAGAGAAAGAAGGGCCAGGGCTTTATGATTCGAGAAGATATTCAAATCACTGTGCTTGAGCAAGTAGGCGAGTACGCAAGAATTGGGATTTCAGCACCTGATTCCATGGCGATTGTTCGAAGTGAGCTTTTGGAAAGAAATTACGGCACGAGGTTAGCGTCACGTACCCCGTCGACGCGCAGGGTTCGAGCTCGCAGTTAATTTAAATCGAGGAGAAGGGCATGAAAGCAGTAGGGAAGGTTTTACGTAGTTCGCGATTTGTGGCAACAGTCGTTGCTGCTTCAGCGCTTATGAGTTGTGCTGCAACACAGACAGCGCTTGAGCATCGAAACATGGATAGCCGAACCAATTTAAGTGAGACGATATTTTTAGATCCAGTTGCGCCATCTCAGAAGACGGTTCATGTGTCGGTTAAGAATACGTCTGGCAAGGATTTAGATATTGCACCCCAGTTGCGAACGGCTTTGGTTGCACATGGTTTTCGTGTGGTTGGTAACCCAAGTTCAGCGCATTATCTTCTTCAGGCTAATGTTTTGAACCTCGATAAGATGAGTGTAACAGCCAGTCAGCGCGCCTTGGGTGGTGGGTACGGTTCAGCCATTTCAGGTGGTGTTGCGGGTGCCGGGATTGGTGCACTGGCAGGTAATACGAATGCTATCGTAGGCGGTGGCGTGGGTGGAGGCTTGGTTGGTCTTGCAGCAGATTCATTGGTTAAAGATGTGAACTACACCATGGTGACGGATGTTCAGATTTCAGAGCGCTTGGCGCACGGCGTTAAGGTGGATGAGCAGTTTAATTCATCCCTTCAGAACGGAAGCGCTTCATCGAGCCAACAAACTTATTCTAAACAGAGTGACTATCAACGGTATCGAACACGCGTTGTTTCAAACGCGGGCCGTGTGAACTTGTCTTTTAACAAGGCAAGACCGGTCTTGGAAGAGGGTCTCGTGAAGACGCTTGCAGGACTTTTTTAATAAGAAATTAGGCTTGATGGAACAAGACCTAACGCTGTAAACATTTTTTAAATCAGGTCAAAAAAATTGGGCACATCTGCGCCCAGGGATTTCTTTGGCCTAAAAAAGGGGAAACACCATGAAAATGAGTAAAAAAATAGCAGCTAGATGTAAGCGAGGCGCACTGATTACGACAGGGATGTTGTTATCTAGTTACGCTTTTGCAGAAGATAAGCTTGCAACAGCCTTGACGGGCGATGTTCAGGACATGCTGGGGGGCTCTGGGTACTTCTGGAAGATATTCATCCTGGTGGATATTATTTTGGCGGCTGCGGCTTACATTAAAAGTAAGAACCCGATGGCATTCCTTGGGACATTTTTTGTTGCTTTTGTTCCGGGCGTTTTCTTACATCTTTTTGTGTTTAGTTAAGATGAGCAGGACGAACTTATACCGCCTGGTGAGTCATTTAGATGAACCTCGGCGGTACTTTACCCTGAGCCTAGATGAGTTGTGCGTTGCCGTGTTTGCCGTGCTTTTTTTAGTGCTCTCAAACCAAAAGGTTTTGGTGATGGTGCTGGGAGCAGGCGTTTTAGCTCTTCTTCGACATCTCAAAAAGGGTCGGGGCCCTCGGTTTTTAGTGGTGCTTGCTTATTGGCATCTGCCTCGTAGCGTGATGCAGGTCATTACACCTAAATTACCGGCATCTCACCGACGCATTTGGAAGGCTTAATCATGAACTTTAATGTACAGCAACATCGACTTGGTCAACTGGCATCACGATTAAATCTGATGGTTGCCCTCGTATTTACGCTTTTAATCACCAACCTCTTGATGGGTAGCTTGGCGTGGTATACGTCGGTTCATCAAAAAGTTGAGGTAACCCCTTTTTCAGGCGGGGAGAGTTACACCAAGAGTGACGCTGCCGTGGACAGCCATTACTTAACGATGATGAGTGAGAATTTCTTGTATTCACGGTTGAATGTGACGCCTGAGACGGTGGATGCCCACCATCAGCATTTGTTGGAATTTGTATCAAGCAAGCATTACCCCCAGTTTTTATCGCAACTGAAGCGTGAGGCAAATGCTATTAAGTCTCAGAAAATATCTAGTTATTTTGTATTAACAGGGAATTACGTGGACCCTAAAAATCTCCGCGTGGTCATGACAGGGTTGTTAAAAAGAAGCGTCGGTCTTCGTGCGCTAGACGATGTGAAAATGAGTTACGTTTTCCAGTATCGCTATCACTTAGGTCGGTTATCGATTGAGCAATTTCTTCACGAGGAGGACGCGCATGCGTAAGACCTTGGCGTGTGGCCTTGTCCTGTTATCCGGTATGAGCCACGCATTAACAACTCAGACGTTCCAAGAAAACGGCGATGTCTCCATCCACCTAAGCGACTCCAACGCCAACCGGCTTGTGGTTAAAGGGGACAAAATCACACAGGTGCATTTTCCTGAAGGTGCACTGGGCGTGCAGAACGAAGCCGACGGCAGCTTGTATGTCACGCTGCTGGTGGATAAGGCATTTACCTTATTTGTGAGCACGGAAGGCGGACGACATTTCTCCGCCACGATTAACCCCGAGGACGCCTTAGGTCAAACCGTTCAGTTTGTACCGAAAACCCCGGTGGTCGCGGTTAAAAAACCCGTGGTGACGTCACCCTACCATGCTTATGAAGTCCGTGAACTGATGCAAGAGATGGTGACCAATAAAACGCCCGAAGGTTACGTTAAGAAAAAACGTTATGGAAAAATAACGCGTTATCAAAATGGCCTTAAAGTGACGCCTGCGCTTAGTTACGTCGGTGAGTCATTGAACGGCGAAGTATTCACCATCTATCACGGAGGCCGGGCACCGATTACTTTAAGCGAGTCTTGGTTCTCGTCACAGGGTACGGCGGCCGTCAAGCTTACATCGAAAACCTTAATGCCTGGCGAGCACGCTACGATTTATAAGGTGGTGCGCCATGCTTAAGTTCTCGCTCAATAAAGCTATTCAAGGCAAACAGCGCCGTAATCTGACTCTGGCCGTGCTCAGTGTGTTGATGGTCGGTACGACAACGGTCGCCCTGCTCTCGAACGGCAAGCCTAAAAAAACAAGCAAACAAGAAGAGCCCGTAAATCTGGTTGGGGTGGTGGATTCATCGTTCAGTGACGCCAATGCTGAAAGTGCGCTCACAGCCCAACAAAGTGAGCTTGAGGGCTTGAAGTCACAAGTTAAACAGCTCCAAGACACCTTGAAAGCAAGTGACACGGCGCACAATGAAGAGTCGAAGAAATTGTCCCTGCTGGTGGGTGAGGCGATGAAGGTGGCATCAACACCTAAACCCGGCCCTGAACTTGCACTTAATCAAACGGGCACCGCGATGGATGCCGGTTGGTCTAAACCACGTCCAAAGCCTCGCGCCCAAGCCCTCTCGTTTCGTTATGACACCGGCAAGAAAGATGAGCGTTACGTGCCCAGCGGTACGTTTGTACCGGCGGTAATTTTAGGTGGCGCTGACGCGGATGCTGGGGTAAATGGCCAGAGTAAAAACAACGGCGTGATGCTGTTTAAACTGGTTCAAAACGGCACCTTACCTAACGGCCGTCATTCTCAGATGAAGGGGTGCTTTGTGACAGGGAGCGCTTGGGGGGATGTATCGAGTGAGCGCGCCTATGTGGTGCTCGATAAGCTCTCCTGCGCAAGACCGGGCGAGCCCATCATTGATAGGCCGGTGACCGGTTGGGCGTTCTTTGGTGGCAAGGTGGGTATTAAAGGTCAACCGATGATGCGTGACAATAAAACTATGGCCTGGGCCGGCCTTGGCGGCATCATGTCGGGCATTAGTTCAGCTGCGCAGTACACGCAATCGATTTTAACCATGAACCCACTGGGAGCGGCCTCAGCTGTACCTACAACCAATATGGGTGCTTATACCTTGCTTGGAGGAGGCGCTAAAAGCTCTGATATGCTCGCCAGTCACTATGTCCGTCGTGCAGAATTATTTCACCCGGTCATCCAGGTAGGCTCAGGAAATTTAGTCACTATCGTTTTCAAAGACGGCTTCAACCTTGAATCCGAAGATGAGACCAAAGCGCGGCAGCAGGCGAAGGTGGACAACACCCGCCAAGCAACGCCGCCCGCGTATGCGGCGGATAACGGGACGTTTAACGTGCCTCCAGAAATTTTAAACCAAATCAAACCGCAGCCTGAACTCAGTATGAATGGAGCGAACCCATGAAGTTTTTAAAACCCTTGGCGCTTAGCGCCTGCGTACTCACCATGAGCTCATGTTCGGTGTCACCGTTTAGCTGCAATCAAACCGCAGCGGACAGTTGCTTAAGTATTGAAGAAGCAAATGCTATGGCGGACAAGGGGCTTTATCTGACCTCGGGGAATCGTTATGAATCGACGGTGAAGGCTGGGCGAGGCGGGAAGCAATCCCTCGCCCAGAACCAGCATACACAAGATGGTTGGTTTACGCCAAAGTCTGCGAACACGAGAGGTAGATAAGTCATGCTAAGCGACCTTCTAGATAAAGCACAAGACACGCTCCATCGTTTTTCAAACTTCATGGGCGAGGGAAGTGATGTTTCACCCGCGTCGATTAAAAAAAGACGTGAAGCAAAAGCTTCGGTGGCACTTGACTTGCCATCGCTCAAAGAGCTTTTGCCGTATGAGTCCATGACCGACGACCTCTTCATGATGAACAAGAACTCAGTTGGTTTTGGGTTGCATGCCATGCCTGCATCAGGTGCAGATGAAACCTTGGTTAAATCCATGGCGGAGCTGATTAAGAACAAGCTTCCCGTTGGGGTGGATTGTACCGTGATGCTGCATAAGCATCCTCACTTAGGTCATGCACTTGAGCAAGGGTTTGCTTCTTCATTTAAGCGCGGCGGGATTTTTAAGGAGCTTGCCGAGATGAGCCTTAAGTACCATGAGCGCGCCGCCGTATCGGGTTATACCAATGGACGAAACATTGCAGCTCAGCTTGCAGATTATCGCGTGTACTTGTTTTTCTCCACGAAGAAGAATCATCAAGCGCATGCCCGCATGCAGTCGCTCCGAGAAGATGTCTCCTCCGAGCTCCGTGTCTCGGGTCTCGCGCATGCCAATCTTGAACAAGCGGATTTTTTGGTGTTGATGAGAAGCCTTATTTCACCGAATGCTTCACTGGATTGGCCTGAGGCGCAGATGATTCAAAATGAACCCCTGGGACACAGCCTTCCCCTCGGGAACAGCTTGTTTGAGATTGATGAGCTAGGTATTGATATCGACACCAGCGATAAACAAGGTGTACCTCATAAACACCGCGTGGTGAATTGTCATATTGAGAAGTGGCCTGAGCAATTTGCCCTTTGGCAGTCACCCGATGTTTTTGCGAGCCTACTTCATCCAGAGCATGGCATACCCTGCTCGTTCCTTTTGAGCTTCACCATACGTGGTGTGTCCCAAGAGAAGATGATAGCGAAGGCCAAAGCGCGTGCTAAGTCACTCAATGCCAACGCCAATGGCATTCAGCACTTTTTAAATCCCGGCGCCGCCGAGGAGGGTGCTGCGTGGAACACCATCCACGAAGAGGGCAGTAAAGGTAATCTCTCGTTGCTTCCGACGTTTTATAACCTCATGCTTTTCACAACGCCGGACCAGGAGCGTAACGCTGTGGCGAAGGCCATCGGTGCTTATCGCCAGCTTGGTTTTGAGCTGCAACAGTCCCGTGCCATCCAATGGGTGAGGTACCTATCAAGCCTGCCTTTCTTTATCACGGAAGGATTTTTTCAAGACTTATCGATACTGGGGCTTATCAAACACATGACCCACACCAGTGTGGCGAACCTTTTGCCGATTGTGGCGGACACCAAAGGTGCACCCCAAGGGATGTTGCTACCGACCCACAGACACCAATTGGCGTTCTTGGATACGTTTGACAACAAAAGCTTACCCATTACGAATTTTAATTTCTTGACCGTAGGTTCTCCAGGTGCCGGTAAGTCCATGTTTCAGCAGGCTCAAATCTTAAGTGGCTTGTCCTTAGGTGAGGTTACCTACGTGATTGACCTCGGGGATTCCTACAAGCATCTCTGTGAAATGGTGGGTGGTACCTACATCGATGCATCCAAAATCACCTTGAACCCATTCACACTGTTTGATTTTGATGGAAAAACTGAAGTGCCTTTAGGTGAGTCAAAAGACGCACGTGACACCCTAGTGGATGATAACATCCAAATCCGTGACTTGCTGGCCATCATGGCAAGCCCTAACGAGCCCATCAGTCAAATTCAAAGAACGTTCCTTTTGGACGCCGCATCAAGCTGCTGGAAGAAACAAGGAAGAAAGGCCTGCATGGATGACATCTTGGAGGTACTGAGCCAACGTTTCAAGGTATCACAAGATAGCAGAATCGGCGACTTGGTGACGTTGTTACATCAGTACGGCTCGGACGGCATCTACGGACACATGTTTAATGGCGAGACGCCTAAGTTTGCAGATTCGCCGCTGGTGGTGTTTGAGATGGGTGGCTTGCAAAGCAATCCTGAGCTTTTAACGATTGTGATGTTCGTGATGATTGTGGTGATACAAGGCCAGTTTTATCAAACCGACCGACGTCTTAAAAAACGCTGCATCATTGATGAAGCTTGGCGTTTTCTCTGTGATGGCTCAAACCCGATTGCAGCGAATTTTATTGAGCAGGGGTTTAGAACCGCACGGAAACATAACGGCGGGTTTGGTGTGATTACGCAGTACATGGCAGATACCGATGCCACCATTCAAGGGCAAGCCATTGCAGCCTCCAGTGATTTAAAAATCATCATGCGGCAGGGGAACTTTCAAAACTACGTCTCAAAACATCCTGACCGTTTTACTCCCTTTCAACAGCGCATGATTGAGTCGTTTGGTGATGTATCGGGCTCCGGCTTTTCTAATCTCATGCTTGAAGCAGGAGGCGCCTACAGTTTTCATCGATATTTTGCAGATCCATTTACGCGCGTACTGTTTTCATCTAACGGGCAGGAGTTTGGGGAGGTTGAGGCTTTGATGAAGCAAGGCCTAAGTCTCGCTCAAGCGGTGTATCAAGTGGCTCAAAAATACTATGGAGGTGTGTAATGCCGATGAATTTATCAGCTGTGCGAGGACTTTATGAGCGCACGTCAAAGCAGGTCGATCGCAAATGGACAGCCTTGTCTTGCCTTCCCATCATGGTGTGCCTCTTATGGGGCATGCATGCGAGTCTTTCAGAAAAGGGCTCGACTGTTGTGACCTTCAATCAAGATGTGATTAATCAGCAATTTGTTACGCAGCTCAGTCAGTATACGTTGTCGGACGAGATGATTCGCGTCAAAACCGACGCCTTCAAAAAAGCCGTGCATGAGGCGCTTCGGGATTATGCAGCGAAACACCACGCGCTCGTGATGATGCAAAAAAATGTTGTTGCGGGTGGTCGGGATGCAACCCAAGAAATTGAGAAGCTCATCGCCATCCATATGCGGAAATCATCATGAGGACGTGTTACCTAAAGAACGGTTCACAAACGGTTCAACGCTGTGTTTTGGCTATCAGTCTTCTGGGGCTGTCTTTTACCGCGCAGGCGTCCTCGCTGGGTGTCATCGGTGAGACCTTTCCTGTGGCTGAGCGTAGTTTCTTGAGCTTGATTGAATCACGTCTAAAGCAGTTCGAGGAAGAAGGCACGCTTGGTGAAATCGAGGCGCGCTGGGTCAGTCAAGTGAACGAGCATGCGCATCGCCCAACGTCTTTAAACCTGCCACGCGCCACACAAGCACGTACGCATCGTTATTATCCATCGACCACACTTGGGCAAGACATCAGGGACCACCAGGGTCGCGTCTTGATGCGTGCTGGCACGCAGGTCAATGCCCTAAGTCATATGCCGCAGTACCAACCGCACTGGATTTTTCTGAACGCCGATGACAAGGACCAAATTCAGTGGGCGCAGCACACACTCCGCAAAAACACCAAGGTTATTTTAACCGCAGGAGATATCGGCGATGCGGAACGTGCCCTGAACACTGAAATTTTCTTTGACCAAGGTGGGCGTATTACCCAGAAGCTCCATGTAACGCACGTGCCCGCTGAAGTCACGCGCGAGGGTGCCACGTTACGTATTGATGAGATTAATCTTAAGGCGGGTGGTTATGCGTACTAAAATATTATCCATCAAACAGCTCACCTCGGTCGGCCTGTGCTTCATCGGTATGATGCTTACCGTAAGTCCATCGCATGCCTCAGCAACCTGCACCGGTCATTTTGTGAATCCGGTGAAAGATGTGTGCTGGTCATGCCTTTTTCCTCTGACCATCGGCAAAGGTGCCGTCGTTAAAGGTAAAAGAATGGGGTTAGGTATCCCGTTGCAAGATACCGATAACGCGACCTCACCCGTCGGCTCATGCCCGTCCAGCATTGGACAACGCTACGGCCTTAATATTGGGTATTGGGAGCCTTCAGCTTTGGCTGAAGTGACGGACACCCCGTATTGCTTAGTCAATCTCGGTGGGCATCGTTTAAACCTGGGGATGAAAAGTATGCGTGGCGGGCGTCAATACATGGATGACGGTTTATCAAGCGCCTTTTACCATGTGCACTGGTACAAATACCCTCTGATTTCTTGGCTTAACCTGATTACCTCGGCCGGGTGTTTTCAAGGCGGGGAGTTTGATGTGGCGTACCTAACTGAGCTTGACCCCACCTGGCGTGATTCCGAGATGAGTTTTGTTTTGAATCCTGAGGCGGCTGTGTTTGGTAACGTGGCGGCGGCGAGCGCATGCGCCGCAGACAGTCTTTCATCCACCTTGGCTAATAAGCCCTTGGATAGTCTTTTTTGGTGCGCGGGTGCGCAAGGCAGTTACTTCCCTTTAACGGGTCATGTGAATGCGCCGATATCCCCGGTCCAAACCGCACTTTTACTCACTGAGCGCATGAACTTTAAGTTGCACCGAGAGTTTCTGATTAAAGACTCCGGCACGGAAGGCGTTGCGAACATTGGGGGTAGTCAGAATAAATTACTTTCACAAAGCACCTGCCGCGAGAAACATCTGATGGTGACCCCTAAATCACGTTACCGCTATGAAATGGTGAATCAAGTGCCGGATGGCAAGCACTGCTACCCCTCCGGTCACAGCACCTTAACCTGGGAAGCGGGCAAGATTAAGCCGCATACCCCAGACCAATATGGGTTTTTAGTTTGGAGGAAAAGAAACTGTGTTTTCTTATAAAACTACGTTAAGTTATACTATGCGCGCCTGCCTCATCGTGGCTTCCATGATGAGCGCAGGACCACTTTTTGCAGACTCACAAGTCTTTGTGAGCTTCTCGATGCCCGAGCGTCTTCTAGAAGAAACACTGACCGAAAGCGCGCGCCTACACATCCCCGCAAACCTCAATGGTCTTGTCCATGATTCTATGCCGGACACCATCGCGAGGATTGCAGCACTCGCAGAACGCGTACCCGACTTATCCCTTCAAATCGACCCTACAGCGTTTGAGCGCTATAACATCACCCAAGTCCCCGCTTTGGTTGTGGACACCGGTGATTGCTTTGATGTGATTTACGGCACACGAACATTGACCGAAGGTTTGAATCGCATCACTTATCATGGCGCTTGTTCGCGAGCATCAGAAAGCTCGGAAGGTGCACGATGAAGCGTCTTCTACCCCTACTTTTGCTTATCAGTGGCATGTCTCACGCAGGCGCGGTTGACCCGTTAAAAGCACGTGACGCAGCGTTGCAAAACCTGCGCGCCTTTCGTCCCGACGCAAGCCTGCCTTACTTCACAGGAGCGCCCGTTGAGGTCAAAACAAACCCTAACCAAACCGGTAGCATGAGCGCATTGCAGGCGGAGGCGTCATCACGCGTCCAACAAGACCAAACCGCACGCTTTACTATGCAAGAAGGGCGTAAGCATGAAACTGAGGTGAGGCCTGATATCTCACAAGAGACCGCGCGCGGTGAGTATTTAATCAAAGATGA
Organism: Legionellaceae bacterium; assembly: GCA_029210265.1. GTDB lineage: Bacteria > Pseudomonadota > Gammaproteobacteria > Legionellales > Legionellaceae > JAALKW01. The sequence goes on along the minus strand of JARGNP010000015.1, from coordinate 22,816 downwards.
TGCTGAGGCTCCCAGCGATATACCTTGTGCTGACGGTTCGTGTGATAAAACCGTTGCCGAGGAAAGCAATGACGTCGGTGAAGGGCTAACATCGCTCGGTACGCTTGCGGGGACGGCTGAAGATGCCGCGTTGAATCAAGCCCAAAGTACTGAGGCGAAAGTGTTCTCTGGTGCTGCGCAGCAGTGTAAATCACTGCCTTTAGGTCTTCATGATTGCTGCACGGGTAGCGGCCCACTTGAGTGGTTGGTGAATTGTCCTAACGACCTGCAAGAGCTGCAACGCGCCAAACTCGAAGGGCGCGTGGTGTACCTTGGGAGCTATAAGAGACACAAAGCCGGGCATAAGCATCATATGCACTGCGTCTTCCCAACGAAACTTGCAGGCATTGTTCAAATTCAAGGGAGGTTAGGGCAGCTCAACATCTCGTTTGGCAACCCTAAATACCCCAACTGCCGAGGACTTACCCCTGAAGAGATAGGCCGCATTAATTTCAGCGCACTGAACTTAACGTCGCTGACCGAGGGGTTTACGAGCCGAACAAAAACACCAAGTGACACATCACTGGATGCAGGCAATACCTCCCATGCAAGTAAGCTTTACGACCAAGGGGTGGCGCATGATTAAGCGAAGCGCGTTTTTGATTGTTTTTCTCAGTGCATTGCTTGGCAGTCGTGGCGCGCTGGCAGCTGGGAAACCACCGGGTTTCTTATGGTATAACCTGCCCAAAGATGCGGTATCTAAGCCTGAAAAACCACGCGGCGTGCCGTTTAATCAACTGAGCTACACCGACCGAGACAAGGTTCTTCATTTCTACACGATGGAGGCCCTACATAAGGTTCGGTTCACACACAGCGTGGAAGATGAACGTGTCTTTTTGGCGCTTCAAGATTATTGGTTACGTGAAGCAAGTAGGCACAAACAAGTAAACCAAGAGGCTTTACTCAAATACCCGGAATTTGATTTCAGTGTGACGCACCCAACTTCAAACATCGGCACACAAATCACCGATGAAGTGCATCACCAAGAAGAAGTGTCTCACCTGCGTAAGCTTGCTAAAACCTCAGGGCTTTTGTTTTTCTACCGCTCAAAAAATCCTTACGACCGGCGTCAAATCCCTATTTTAAAAGACTTCTGCAACAAGTTTGGTTTTGAGTTGATGCCCGTGAGTGTGGATGGTGATCCCTCACCTGAATTACCTCGGTCTCGATTAGACCAAGGGCACGCGGCACGTTTAAACGTGCGTTATTTCCCAGCGATTTTGCTGGTTAACCCCAAATCTCACGTCACGCGACCTGTGGCGTTTGGGCTCACCACACAAGATGTGTTAACAGCGCGCCTGATGCAGGTGCGAGGAGTTTCTTGATGAAATCGATGATAGCAGGGCTTTTACTTTTACTCGGTGCTGTCAGCAGCGCACAAGCGGCGTTCTTTGATGACCACAAAGTCATGTTCTTTTTTGCTAGCACATGTCCGCACTGCCATAAGCAGGCTCCGGTTTTAAAAGCATGGGCCACCGATGCAGGCGCTGATATTGAGGCGTATTCATTTGATGACCAACCCTTACCGGAATTTCCAGAGGTGTATTCAGCGACCCAAGATTTGGTGAGTGCGGCGTTTAAAGGTGAGCAGATTCGTTACCCAGCACTCTTTATCGTGCATGACAAAACCGGTGAGCTTTATCCGGTGTCGGTGGGTGCGCTGTCCGAGTCTGAACTGGCGCTTCGAATGCAAACTTTAATCCCTAAAATCATCGAACATGAATCACGAGGTGTTTCATGAAAAAGAAGGCGCTCGTTACCGGCCTCAGTCTTTGTTTGATGCTGGGCCAAACCCCGGCTTTTGCAAGTGTTGCGGCCGATATGGATGGGTTTTTTAATGATGTCGGGTTTGCATCCAACACCACCAACGTCCAGGCCTTTCAGTCGCAAGCCGCAGGATTTTATGGCGGTGGCTCACTGTACGCCCGCACCCCGGTACGAAACTACCGGCTTGTTACGCTGGATTTACCCGAGGCTCGAACAGGATGCGCGGGCATCGATTTACTGACCGGCAGCATGAGCATCATCAGTGGTGACAAAATCGTTGAATTTGGAAAGCAGGTGATGGCGAGCTCAGGCGCTTACGCGGCAGATATTATGATTGCGACGACGATTCCTGAGCTTAAAAACGTACGTGATTTTCTGCAGAGTACAGCTCAAAAGGTCAACCAAACCAGCATCAACTCGTGTGAGATGGCACAAAATCTCGTAGGTGGTCTCTGGCCTAAAACAGCCGCGTCGCAAGACAAGATTTGTAATGACCAAAAGCGCATGGGTAAAGAAGGCGCACTCAGTGATTACGTGAAGGCGCGCATGGAGTGCTCAGGGGTGGGGCGTAAAGAAGGCATGGAGCAAGCGGCTCAAAATGATAAGTATAAAAAACAGATCGTGCTTGATAAAAACCTTGTTTGGTCTTTGCTCGGTGACGCAGGTGTTGTCGCGAACAGCCAGGAGCTTGCGGAGCTAATGATGAGCTTAACCGGAAGCATCATTATTGATAAAGAAGGTAAGGTCACACAAGTACCATCCTTGCTTGAAGGCGGTGGGTTGGTTCAGAAGCTCCTAGGAACACCGGGCGCGGACGCGAAAATATGGGGATGTGATAGCAAAGACAAATGCTTAGGTGTCGGACTTAAGTCGATTACTATCAGCGAAGAGCAGTCTCTAACCGGTAAGGTGCGAAAACTTATTCAAGGGATTGACCAAAAACTCCGGGAAGATGGTGCGCCTACGTCGCAAGAGGTGAGCTTTCTTGCGATGACACCGCTGCCTATCATGAAGTTTTTGACGGTCTTAAACAGCACGCAGTATGGTGCAACCGCGGCTGATATCGAAGCCTATTCTTCGCTGATTGCAACGGATATTTTGCAAAATTATCTCAGGAACCTCTTGCAAGTCGTGAGCGTTGAGACCCACGGAAGTAACCTACCTGAAGATATCATGGATGATTTACGTAAGCGCATTGAAGTGGCGATGACGCAGGTATCTCGGCTAGAGCCGGATGTTGAGCGTAAGTTTACACAAAAACTTGAACTTATCGAAAACGTGGCACGCGTTGAGAAACAGCTGGCATCAGGTCTTGGAGCATTATCATGAGCAATCAAATTACCATTCATGTGTTAAGTTTTGGCGAGTATTTTAAATACATCCTCGATGCCGTCGCTGCTTTCACTAACCCAGAACACAAAACGTTTGCGGTGTTCATTGGGTTTTTAAAAATGACGGCCTTGGTGGGCATCATCATGGCGTCCGTTGGTTTTATCAAGCAGCGTGACCCCATGATTTATGCCAAATGGGTGATGGCTTACGTCCTGGTGTTTCAGCTCTTGATTCTCCCAAAAACCGAGGTCTTTATTTACGACACGTCTAAGCAAGGCGGCTATGAGGTGGCTAATGTTCCGGTCGTATTTGCGGTGACGGCAAGTCTTGTTACATCGATGGGGGCTGGTCTTGCTGAGATGTTTGATGAACTCTTTTCATTGCCCAGCGATTTAAAGTACACCAAAACGGGCGCGCTGTTTGGCTCGAAGCTTGTTCAAGCCGCCCGAGATTTTCGTATCATCGACCCAGACTTGAAACAAGAAATGGATGATTATTTTAAAAACTGCGTGGTCGGCGATATTCGCATGAATGACAAATACAGCCTACGCGAACTGAAACAAAGCTCAAACATCTGGGACCTTATCAGCAAGCAAGCGTCACCTTTAAGAATGACGCGCGTCAATAAAACCATCGTCACCTGTCAAACAGCGGCAAGCCCCAAGGGTGCGTTCAGTTTAAAAGCGAAGCTCGATAAAGAGATACATAACGCCTACGATTTTTTTGGTATCAATCTGTTTGGCAAGACCTGCACACAGGATAAAGCATCGGGCGGCTGTAAAAATCATTATGAAAAACTGTTTGAGACCCATTTGAATTCTGCTTTTAATTATTACCAAACCATGACGGACAGTTCAGCGGATATTTTCATGCAGACCATGATGATGAATGCCATGGATGATGGCATGAAAAATTATCAAGCGTTCACCGATAGCACCGCAGGCATTGTGAATAATCAGTTCAGCAAATCCCAAGCGCAGCATCGCTGGGGATGGGCCATCATGGGTGAGAAAGCGTTATGGCTGTTACCTGAAATGCATGCCGTGCTGACGATGCTTTTGTTTGGCATGTTTCCCATCGTTTTGGTGATGTCCACCACGCCTGGCGGGGAGCGCACGTTCAAAGGTTACCTTCAGTTCTTTTTGCAGCTTCAATTCTGGCCGGTGCTTTTTGCCATGATGAATTACATACAAACCGGCGTTGGAGGTGCTTCAACCAGTGGTCATGGCGCCATTTCGATGGTGAATATCGATAAGATTGATGAGCTTCATCATGATATATCAGGTATTGCGGGTTACATGATGTGCATGATTCCTTTTTTAGCTAAAGGCATGGTGTCGAGTTTGAATGAAGCGTTCAGTCACCTCTCGACCTCGATGATGAGTCATATTCAAGGTTCCTCCATGGCAACAGCCAGTGAGGCCGCGAATGCAAGCTTCAGTCTTGGACAAACCAACTTCCATAATACATCAGGCAATAATTTCTCAGCGAATAAGCATGACTCCAATTGGACGAACATGCATGGCATGCGTACTGAGCAAATGCCTACCGGCGTTTTGAAAACACAAACCGCCAGTGGCGATACGGTGTTTGATGCGTCGCCTGGAATGACCAGAGGACCTGTTGGCGTGAACATGAGTCAAGGACTTCATGGCAGCTTGAATCAGGCGGCGGAAGATAGCTTGCAAACTACAGAAAACGAAAACCATAACTTCCAAAGCTCACTCTCGAACTTTGCGCACAAAGCCATGCAGTTCTCAGAATTGAACGGTCACGACATGCGACTCGGCAATGGCGTGTCAGAAGCTGATTCGGGTCAATTTAGTCGGGCTATATCCACCATGTCACACATTGCACATGAAGTGGCTGAGCGTGAGGGCATATCAACTGATGAGGCATTCACGCGGATGACTTCGGCCAATGCACATGGTGATTTCGGTGCCTCAGGCGACCGAGGGCTTGCGAATAAAGTCATGGGCGCTGTAACAGGGTTTAAAGGAAGTGCGGGCGTTGGGTTTAAAGCCGACCGCAGCTCAACAAGTGGCGATAGGTCGAATGATGGTGTTGATAGTTCAAGCTCTTCACGTGATGCGCAAGACTTCAGTGACGCTTTCAATTTCGTTAAAAACTTCACGGAGAACCATCATTTTGATGACACCAAAACAACAGGGGCAAGCTTATCCAACCAAATGGGCGCTGATTTACGTCAAGCTGAGACAGCTAGCCATAACATGGATGCTTCCATGTCTCGAAGTGCACGCATCAGTGACGCGAAGAGTTATGTTGAAAATCAAGGCGCGAACATCACCGAAAACATGGACCAAGCGTTCCCCGCTTATGTCGCGTCACAAGTGGGTGAAGCCAAACGTGATGAGCTCTTCAGTCACCCAGGTGACGTTCGAAGTGTGGAGAAACTTGGTAGCTTAGGACAAGACTTTATTCATCAAAAACGAGATGAGTTGATTGAGCAATACGGGAATCAACAGGGTGAGCAGCATGTGGATGCGCAATACCAACAAGCCAAAGAACACGTTGCAGCACGCGCATCAGGGATTGAGGGTTCGTTCAATGCTGAGAGTCAAAAGCTATCACAGCACGCGAGCGGACTGGGTGTAAACCAAGCGGATGCAAGCGCATTGCAGCATCGCGCACTTGATTCAATTCAGGGCAATCAAGTCAAAACACGGAAAGAGGGAGTCGCTATGCAACAAGCACATGAGGTTCAAAAACAGATGAAAGCAGAGGGGATTAAAAAAGGAAAGTATGAATCAACACGGGGTGTGGCTCCATGGCACACGGGTGCTGCCGCACAAGAAATATTAAAACATCCTATCGATAGCATTAAAGGAATAAAACATAAGGAGACGGTTGAATGAATACAACTGAAATGAAAGCAGCGATTCAAGAAGATATCGATACACTGAAAACCATCGATGTCGATATTATGTCGCCCAAAGCCTATTACGGCGCTATCAGAAGACTCTACTTCTCGGTGTGTTTGAAAATGCTTGGCTCAATCATCATCCCTTTCGTAATTGCGTATATGCTCGATATGCACGAGATAAGGCATATTGGCTCGGAAGGATCCGAAGTTGCTGTTCTTTCTTTTCTTGCGGCTATACCGGGCACCCTCATACTTTCCATCCCTTTGTTTGGGTTGATAACCAACTACATCATTTTTAAAGCGCAATTCAAAGACAAGCTCAGGCTTGGTGAAGAGATTGACCAGATGGTTCGGCGCATGGGACGCCTTGCTTGGTTCTCTTTCTGGGGCGTCATGAGTCTTGCTGGATTTGCTTTACATCCTATTACGCTCTTAATTTTAGCCGTGGTGGGTGGATGGATTATTTTGTGGGGTGTCGAGACGTTCATTGAGATGGAAATCAAGCGCCTGGGTATCAGTGTGTTATTTGAAGCGCTGAAAAAACATTTTGAAAAAAAAGATGCTGTTGAAGCTCAATAAATTTTATTAAATTTTTTTAACAAAGGGGAAAGTAATGTTAAATGTAAACTCATTTAAACGGGCGATTCATGAGGATATTGAGACTTTAGGGGGGATAGAGTTTGATTTAAAGCCAAATAATAAAATGAATGCAGAGTTTAAATCCATTGCATGGGGGATTTTTTTTAAAGTATGGATAGCCTCTATGTTACCCATCTTGATGGTGTATATAAAAGATTTTCGAGAGTTGAAAAACTATATCGGTGGAGCTGTGGTTCACACATTGCAGTATGGCGGAGTAAATGCCGTCCTTACAATCCTGCTGCTTATTTTTACGGCTACCTCTCTTTATAATTACGTTTATTTTAACCAAAGAATAAAGGATGAATTAAAATTAGGAGGAATTATAAATCAAGTTATAAAGAGCAGCGCTTGCCTGGCCTATTTAACATTTTTATTCATTTTGAGCTTGGCAGCTGACTTTTACCCTATATGGGCTAGTTTTGCATGGCCACTCGCGTTATTGCCAGCCCTAGCTGTCGCAAAAGTATTTCTCACTGTTTCAAATAGACGTCTTGGCATTATTGAGCTTACACAAAACATTAAGCATTCGATTAAGGTTAGAAATAACTTGAATGGACTCAAGAAAAGTTGGTCAAGTTGAATATAACGCTCATGAATTGTTGATGCTCATCAAAACTTTTTGTTGAGCGATCATTAAAATCTATTTTTGAATAAATTTTAAACCGAAACTCAGCTTCGGAAGCGATAGCTTTGTCTAAATCAGGAGAAAACCATGCACGAACCCAATCACAAGCACTTTACCCGAGGCGGGCAAATTGCCTTTCACAACCTACGAATGTTGTTTCAAATCAACAAAGCACTTTTGAAAGTTTACTTCGTAAGCGGGATAGTTTTCCTAGCACTTGCCCTATGGTATTGGGTGCCATCTGATCTGCTTATTCAGACGATGGATTACCACGCAGCGACTTTTTTAAAGTTGGTGGGTAAGGAGCATTTTTTCGAGGTTCCATACCATGGAAAAATTTTCAAGGTATCGGTGAGAGAGCTCACGACCAACCCCTATTTTGCCTACGCAGGGACGCAATTCATAACGTACCTCATGCAATGCGTTTGGGCGTCGCTTGGGTTCTCATGTGTGTTTGCAGGTCTCATGTCATGGTACTTCGTTAGAACCGGGCGAGGCCAAACTAAAAATCATTTCATTCGAGGGAGTTCAATCGAAGCCCCCCATGTGGTGAAACGCAAAATCATTAAAAACCGTATGAGCTCAGATATCACCTTAGATGGTTTCCCGCTGATTAAAAACTCAGAGGTTCAGCATCTTTTAATCCATGGCACCGTGGGTACTGGTAAAAGCCAGCTCATCATGAAAATCATGGATGCACTGCGCGCTCGCGGGGATAGGGTTATTGTCTATGACAAAGGGTGCACTTTCATGGAGTCCTATTTTGATGAGAAAAAAGATGCGGTGCTGAACCCCTTTGATTCACGATGCGCACCATGGGATTTGTGGGCTGAGGCGCCTACCGACGAGCTTCTTGAAAACATGGCCGAAAGCTTGATTCCGATGCACGGTGAAACCGATCCCTTTTGGGTGAATGCCGCAAGAACGGTGTTTGCATCCACCGCCTCACGTATGCGAGAAGATAGCGACCGATCGTTGGATAAACTTCTTCGATTACTCTTGAGTAGCGAGTTCGAGACGCTTGAACCTTATTTAAAAGGTACGCCTGCGGCGACACTGGTGAGTGGCAAAATCGAGAAGACAGCCATATCGATTCGTGCCGTCGTCACCACCTTTTTAAAATCGATGCAATCGTTGCGGGGCTTGGATACCACCCATCCGTTTTCTATTCGAGATTACATCTTAGATGAAAAAAACAAAGGATGGCTCTTCATCTCATCCAACGGTGAGCAACAAAAATCGATGAAGCCGTTGATCAGTATGTGGATTGCGATGGCGTCGATGACGCTTTTGAGCTTGCCTGAAGACGCAAACCGTCGTGTTTGGTTCATCTGTGATGAGCTACCCAGCTTGCATAAGCTTCCCATGCTCGGTGAAACCATCGCTGAAGTCAGAAAATTTGGCGGGTGTTTTCTTTTGGGTATGCAGAGTTTCTCTCAACTTGAAAAGGTCTACGGCCAAAGTGGGGCGTCTGAAATCTTTGATTTGCTCAACACACGTGCTTTTTTCCGTAGTCCAAGTAACGACATGGCGAAGCTCACCTCCAGGGAGCTTGGCGAGGAAGAAGTGGAGGATACCCGTGAGAATTATTCTTATGGAGCAAACAGCATCCGTGACGGTATTTCATTAGGGAAAAACAGACTGACACGACCCCTCGTAACCTACCCCGAAATCATGAACATGAAAGAGCTCACATGCTACATGCGTCTTCCGGGAGATTACCCCATCACCAAGCTTGAATTGGCCTATGAGAAGCGCAAAAAAATGGCAGAGGGGTTTGAGCTCCGCTCCGTGGTTATTGACGAAAACCTTCAGCTTCCACATCGAAGTGAAACCGATGACGCAGAGCAGTCAGATGAACTTCCATTGCCTAAGCGACCCGTTGAGCGGCTAGATGCCGAAATTGAATCCGTCTATTAAAAGGAGATTATTCGATGTTAAGTCTTCAAATTAAACCCCTTAGTGGCGGTGGGCGTACAGTGAGTTACTATTTTTCACAAGATAATTATTATTTTTCAGGTGAGCTATCAACGGCTTGGCATGGCAAGGGAGCCGAAAAACTAGGTTTAAGTGGAGAGGTAAATCAAGCTGTACTTGAGTCCTTTGTAGATGGTCGTTTACCGAATGGTGAGGTATTAGGTATTAAGACATCATCAGGTGAAACGAAGCATCGTGGTGGATATGATCTAACCTTCACAGCACCTAAATCCATGTCTTATTTAGCGTTGGTCGGCGGTGAAAAGGAATTAATTGAACTTCAGAAAAGAGCCGTGGCTAAGGCGCTTTCTGTCGCTGAATCCATGGCGGCTGAAGCGAGATTGGTTAAGTCTGGAAGCATGCAGTATGAAAAAACAGGTAACCTCACGTTCGCAACCATCATGCATGATACCTCACGTGAACTCGATCCTAATATGCATATCCATGTTTTGATGATGAATGCGACAGAGTGTTCTGATGGCAAGTGGCGTGCACTTGCATCGGATATGACGCGGAATCACGGGACCATGGAATGGATCATGAATAACAAGATTTTTCTTGGCTTGGTGTATCGTTCTGAAATTGCTGTTGGTATTAAGGCGATGGGTCTTGGTATCGAGAAGACGGGTGACTCTCATGGACTATTTGAAATCGAAGGATTTGATCAAGCGCTTTTAACCGGAATTTCAAAAAGACGCGCACAAATCAAAGAAGAAGTCGCGACCATGAAGTACAACACTCCTAAAGCGCTTGATAGAGCAAATCAAAACACAAAAAAAGCGAAAATTGTTCGTGATGGCGAAGAGCTTCGAGAGCACTGGTGTGAGGAAAGCAAGGCTTATGGCATTAATCCTAAAACCTACATGCGTGAACTTCAAGACAAAGCAAAAACATCTGAAATTAAGCCAGATATTAGTCATAACACCTATGGGCATCAGGCCATTCAAGACGCCATATCTCATTTGTCCGAAGGCAACATCAAGATGAGCTATCAAGCCATTTTAGAAAAGGGGCTCTACTTTTCATTAGGCGAGTGTAACGTAGAAACGTTAAGTCATGAAATTGAGGAAGCCATTAAAACCAAGCAATTGATTGCGTTAGATAAGCGAGCCACTGAATTTACAACGCAACCCTTAATTGACTCAGAAAAAAACCTGGTTGAAGCCTTGCGTTTGAGCGTACCGCAAAGACGGGGCATAAAACGAGATGCCGAACGTGTGCAGGGTTTAACAGAGAATGAATCCATTCAAAACGTGGTAACCGAGGCGCTTTTTCATAAAGATTCCGTGGTGCGTATCAAGCAACAAAGTTCAACATCACGCGAGGTGATGCAAAGCTTTTTAAATTATGCAGATGATTCTAAAAAAGTTCGTATTTTAACGCCAAGCTCCATCAAGGCCAGCTCGTTCCATAGCGACATGAATCAAAAGCCAAAAAATCTTTGGCAATGGCTATATTCTATAGGCAAGGAGCGTCATGCAGAAACCATCAAAGGGTTTAACCATCAGCACAAAGACGAACATAAACACCCCTTCTTTTCACACAAGAAAGAACGAGAACTATTGATCGTCGATGATGTACAGCGCGTAAGCCATAAAGATTTAAATGAATTCATCCATATTGCAGAAAAAAGATGTGCTAAAGTTGTTTTGCTTGAAAAACCCTTGGGCCTTCAAGGCTTTAATCATGATGTGACACGCCTTTTAGATAAGGCCGAAGTGAAAACGTTTCAGGTCAAAGATGCTATCAAAAAAAACGTTGCTGTTCGTGTAACGGAAGTGAAAGATTCGGAGGAAAGGCTTAAGCAATGCGCCAATGTGTATACTGGATTGCTTGCTTCTGAGCGTGCAAACACCCACCTGGTGACGGCATCGAACAAAGAAACGCAGGAGCTAAATCAATATGTTCGCGACAACTTAAAACTTCAAGGCAATATTTCTCGCGAAGAAACCACCATCAAAACCCTGCGTGCGGTCTTTCTTACAGAGGCCGAAAAGAAAGTGGCCAAAAGCTACAAGCCAGGGTTTGTCATGTACCATAACTCACGTCAAGGGATAAAGAAGCTGACGATTGCATCCGTCATTCAAGAAAATAATCAACTGCTTGTGAGCGATAGTGACGGGACAGAGCGTAAGATTTCAGCGAAACATTTAGGCTCTAAAACCGCTGTATACGAAGAGATTCCCCTAAAGGTTGCTGTGGGCGATTCATTGCTTGCGACCCGAGAGATGAGGCTTGAAGGTATCAAGGCGGGCAGCGCCATCGAAGTCACAGCCATAACCGATCGCGGCATCAAAATAAAACAAGGCAAAAAAACACAAAATCTGTTTTTAGACGATAACCGGCACCAGCCATTAACCTATAATTATGCAAAAACACTCCATGCGCACGATGCAGTGCAGAAAAAAAATACCATTCTGACGATGCCGTCTTATGCGCTTAGAAAAAATACGCTGAGCATGATGACCGAGTCCAGTAAAGATAAGGTACATATTTTGACGGATGACGCAGAGAAAGCGTCTCGTTACGCCAAGGGGATTCGCGAGAACACAACCGCCATCGACGTGACCTTAGAATCAGCCAGGCATGTTTTTCCAGAAAAATACTTAAGCGAGGGCGTAAAGCAGTCTCTCATGACCTCACTCAATCAGGCCATCGAGCAATTAACCGACGAAAAAACGCTATTGAGCGAGGCAGAACGTGCGCTTGATTTTGCGATTACCTGCTTGTCTGAAGAAGAGGCCGCTTTTAACGTAACGGATGTCCTTACTATGGCACTGAAAGAGTCGGTTGGTGAAACCAACATGGAGGAAATCACCACAGCACTTGATGCCTCAATTAAAAAAGGGGATTTAATCAGTGGGCCCAATCAAATGTTAAGCACAAAAGAAGCCGTTCAGTTCGAAGAAAACATTCTAACGGATGTACGCTCGGGCAAGAATCAGGTAACGCCTCTTTTAAGTAAAGAAGAAATGAAAGAGCAATTTAAGAACTCACAGCTCACTCAAGGCCAACGGGACGCATGCGAGCTCATCACAACAACAAACGACAGGTTTGTTATGGTGCAGGGGTATGCTGGCACCGGAAAAACCACCATGACCACCTCAATGTTTGAGGCCATTAAGCCTAAAGACGATAAGGGTATTCAAGTTATCTCGGTTGCTCCAACCCACCAGGCCGTAAAAGAGCTGCAATCGATTGGCATTAAGGCACAAACACTGAAAAGTTTTCTCATCGAGCAAGAGCAAATGCCTTCCGTTGATGCTAATACGATGGTGTTGCTTGATGAGTTCAGTATGGTGGGCAACCGAGATTTCGATCAACTGTCATCGCTGATTCATAAAAATAAATCCCGCTGTGTGTTATTAGGTGATATATCCCAGCATCAAGCCATTGAAGCAGGTAAACCAAGTCCTTTAGTGATGTTTGAAGGGGGTATTTCTGTTGCCTACATGGATGAGTTAGTGCGACAGAAATCAGAAGGTTATAAGCATGCGGTCCAACAAATCATTTCTGGCAAGACCGATGAAGCATTAAATGCCCTCAGCGTCTTACCTAGAAATACAATTGAACGCCAAGAGCCGGATGGATTTTTTGAGCAGTTGAGCACATCGGTAGTTGAGGTTGTTATGAGTGAGGAGGATGAAGGTTCTATCGAAAAAAGTCCTCGCATCGAAGATGACAAAATACATGACTCAAGCTTACTTGAGGTTGCTGCAAAAGATTATCTATCCAGAACCCCCGAGTGTCGGAAAAATACGATTGTCGTGATTCATGAAAACAAACAGCGTGATATCGCCAATCAATTGATTCGAGACGGTCTTATCGAGCAAAAACAGTTGGGTGACGAAAACAAAACATTTCATCGTTTGGTGGCAACAAACCACAAAACACAAGAGCTCTACCACCTTCAATCCTACAAAGGATCTGTAAGCAAAGGAAACTTCTACTTAAAACGCGACCAGAACTATTTCCAAATCAAAGGGACTGATGAGGCATCAAACAGCGTCATACTTCTAAATGAGCAAGGCGAAGAGACAAGATTCTTGCCAGAAAAGTCCATTCGAGATGGACGCATTGAGTTATTCGAGTATCGTACAAACGAAGTGTCGGTTGGCGAGAAAATCCATTTCAAAAAGACAGACAAAGCAATGGGGCGTTATGCAAATGAACGCTTAACGGTATCACAGGTCAGTAAAGATGGCATAAAAGCGTGTGACGCGAGTGGGCATGAATATACATTGAATGATGACGGGTTGAAGGATGGCCACTGGGACTACAGCTACACAGCAACAAGTTACGCGGTTCAGGGTATGTCAGCACAGCATGTGATTGGCGTTGAAAACACACGCAATAAATATTTAACGCATTTGCGTGGCTTCTACATCAGCACCACACGAGGTATTCAACACGCCATGATTTACACCGATAGCATTGCAGAGCTAAAAAAATGCATCGAACACGAACCCGATAAAACATCAGCACTTGAGGCACTTGGACGAATTGACCTCAAGCAAGCCAAGCAGCGGGCTGATAAGAGGTTGTTGGCTAAGAAAATCAATACTACTCATGCCGCACCCATCACGCCAAAACCCAAAGCATTTAAATTGGATGCGAATGCTATTTCTCAAGAGTTATCGCATCATGCAGAGCAAGTTGTTGAGTCGTTGCTGGGTGAACCCAACCGAGCCCTATCGTCCAAAGACGAGTATCGATATGGACGAAAGGGGAGTCTCGCTATATCCATGCAAGGTGATAGCCGTGGTACTTGGTTTAATTTCGAAAGCCAGGAGAAAGGTAACCTCATCCACCTAATTCAAAACACCTTAGGGTTAACGTTCAAAGAAGCTTTAGCGTATGCGTCAAATAAAACAGGCCATGACTTAAAGCCAGCCAAGCAACCCATCAAAACACAAAAAAAAGCGGAGCAACTAAAACCGAAAGAAGCTAAAAGCCAAACAAAAGCTTATGCACTCCAGCTGGAGAAAGAATCTAAACCCATACATGGCACACTGGCCGAAAAATATTTAAAAAGATATAGAGGCGTGTTAAATATCAATAGTACTGATTTGCGTTTTCACCCAAGCGTGCGCAGCAAAGAAAATGAGGTACGTAGCTATTTCCCATCACTTATTGCGATCGCAAGGAATAAAGACGGACACGTTCAGTCTGTTCAAGCCATCTATCTTGACCCGAATTCAGGCATGAAGGCGGTTAGGGAGGTAGACAAACGAACGTTTGCGTCTAATTCAGGTTCAGGGGCGATTATCAGCCCAGGCTTAGACAAAGATGCTGTGACGTACTTGGCAGAAGGCGTGGAAACGGCACTAAGCATTCGAGATGCTGTTAACCATGAGCGCGTGATAACCGTGCTTGGCAAACAAAATTTTAGGTCGATTGATCCAGCGCTGACAACGCAAAACATCGTACTGTGCCTTGATAATGATGGAGAAATTTCTAAAGACGACAAGCTTATTAGGGAGTCCGTTGCGCATCTCGAAAAGGCAGGTAAAAACGTTATCCTTGCGCGCCCTGAGGACAAGGGTGATTTCAATGATGTAGCTATTAAATTAGGTGTGGACGGTGTTTCAAAAGCATTAAATAATACCTTTGCTATTCGGAATGACAGCGAAGTTTCACTGAATAACCAAGCAATGGCGCGCTACGCAAAATCCTTTGAAGTCAATATGGATGAGCCAAATCAAGATCAAAAAACAAACGCTACGTTTTCAGACAAAAATCTTGGCCAAATAGAACGCGAGATTTATTGAAATTTTATAATCATGACTCGGTACTTTTGAAAAAAGAATTTGCTCCTACCAACATACGCATATTTACTTTATTTGCGATTTCACCAGATGGCGTTATAAATGCTTCATTGCTGTTATTATGTAGTGTTTTGAATCCGCAACTTTGGTACAAAGCCAATGCAGCACGATTGTGCGAAAAGGTCTGAAGATTTAATTCTGAAATGTTTCTTCGCCGACACTCAAGAATCATGCCGTCAATTAACTTCTTGGCAATGCCTTTGCGACGAAAATTTTTATGAACGGTTACGCCGACTTTAAGTTTGTGTGAAGGTGATTCAGATAACCGACCATCACTCATTCCAACTATTTTAGAGCAACTAAAGGCAAGATAAAAAATGCTTCTATTGTCCCTCATGATTTTTGTCAAGTAACTTAAATCATCGCCTTCAATTGAGTCTAAAAGGTCATCAGGAAGCAATAAAAAGTTTTGTGACTCCACAAAAACTTCCTGGGTATATTGATGAATTATTTCAGCATCTTCCAGATTAGCAAGTCGATAAGAAAGAGTTTCCAAGCTTTTCTCCTCAACACATAGTTAACGGTCATCAATTCAGAACGTCCACGTTTCGTGGTCACCACCACAAATCCACCTAGGCTCGGGCTAAAAAACTATAATATACAACCGTAAATCATCAAAAATATTTGATTGACATCTTACACAATGGGCTATAGTATTCGCTTGTTTTTTATACAATGGAGACGTTACAATGGAAAGTTTATATTCTAACCCACAATCATCAGTTTTTTACTCTAACATTTCTGCTGCGGATTCACTTGATCAAGTTAGCAAGCAACGAAAAAGTGCAATTATTCGCTGGATTTCTGGAAAGATTCCTTCTTTTTGCCGTTCTGAAACAGGTGCGTGGACTTGGTAAAAGACCAAATTATTTTTGACGCTTAATTTGGGGGAAGGAAAATGGGTTTAGGCAGTGTATGGACCATTGATGCATACTCTGCTGAATCCATTCCGAACTTTGCTGTGGAGTCATATGAGGCTGTATTGCCTTATATTGTAGATTTTCTTTGTTCGAAGCACCCCTATAGGAAAGGAAAAGTTTGCCCTTTTGTTCCAATGGCGTTAAAGCAAGAGCGTATATTTTTTACTGCTTTTGAAGAAGATCTGTCATCACAAAATTTCAAAAAAGAAGCAAAATCCTTTCTTGTTTCTTGCTGTGACTATTTCTTAGAAACAAAACCCAACCATCAGTCATTTGGTGCTTTAATCATTTTATTCCCCCCTAATTTCCCCATAACCAAGCTTCTTGAAATTCATTTAGATTCAAAAGAGTTTTGCGTAAAAAAATCTTTAATGCTTGGTGCTCTTTGGCGTGACAATCAGGCTAAAAGTCTTCATTGCGACGACTTTTTCCCCCTGAGAACACCAACACCAATTCTTGTCTTAAGAGATTTAACTTTACCAGATTTGCTTTTTCTAAGCCCCAGACATTATGGTGTGAGAAAAAGAATCTTATTTTTAACCTCATTCATTAATCGGTTTCGATGTAATAAAGACGGTCAAAATCAACGTTCAGAAGTTATAGAGGCCATTAAACTTAGGAAAAAATATAGGTTTAGGTTAGGATTAATATATATTGTTTGCGGCCTAACATTTGCCGGATTAATCGTTTTTTTTAGTGCTTAGGATTGAGCGTTTATGATTGTTAAGAATAAATACTTCCGATTATGTATATGCACGGTTATTTTTCAGCAAATAATCTTGGCAGTATCGACCTATTTCATTGCAATGGCAGGTGAGTCACTGGTTAGCGCCAATACGATGAACCTTAAAAGATTCATCGTTCTTTTTTTTGCAGCAGCCCTGCTCGCATACCTTTTAGGCTCATGTATTGAGTGGTTCCAAATAAAATTTAAAAATGACTTATGGAAACGATACATCCAAGATGTCTTTTCAAAAATCAATAGAGATCCATGTCTTTCGTCTTCTAAAAACCAACAACGAACGTTAGGTTGGCTAGGAACAGAGGCGCCTTCATCATTCACTGAAGCCAGTCAGTTTATAGTTTCGACCATATCGGTATATTGTAATGTAGTGTTTACTTTGATCGTATTTGGGTTTGCTCTTGGATCAAAGGTTACGTTGGCGATGACTCTTTCGCTTTTAGTATCATTTTTTTTAATAAAATTATTGAAAAATCGCATTTCTGAACTTGCTGATGGCATACAAACAAGTAAATTAAATATGGTTCTTGGGCTTCGAGTTCTATGGAATAACAATTTATTTTCAAATAAGGCCCTAAATCTATCTTCAAATACTAAATTTCAAGAAACCTCCAGAAAATATTTCAAACAAACTGAAAAGTACGGATTGATTGAACAGGTCATTGCATGTTCACCTACCTATATTGCAATTCCTTTAGTTGTGATTAGCATGCTAACCATGATTGATGCTGGAACTACAGCAATAGGAGCTTTTGTTGCTGTATTACCACGCACTTTGCAATTATTTGGCAATGTCCACTCATTAAGTTTATCTAATAGCCGTCTTCTGCTTGTAATGAAGAAAGTAAAGAATTTAAAAGATTTTGTAAATAAATTAGAAGTCCAGGACTTTAATGGGCAAATAAATATAGATGAAATTAAAATAACTAACTTAATTTATAAGGACAGTTTATCGGCTTCTGATTTCATGGAAAAAATAACACAAAAAACTTGGACAAATGGTAGATTTTTAATTACAGGTAAAAATGGTGCGGGTAAATCATCCTTGCTCAAGTTAATAAAAAAGCATAATCCTGAGTCGATTCTAATTAAAAAGAATGCAGAGTTTTTTCAAATAGATGCCAGCATATCATCTGGTGAGCAACAAATTTTACAGATGGATCATGGGCTGTTGCAAAATACCGATTTGTTTTTATTGGATGAATGGGACTCTAATTTAGATGATGTGAATATAAAGTTAACGGATGCCAAAATAAATAACCTTGCTAAAGAATCACTGGTTATAGAGGTTAGGCACAGAAAATCAGATTAACTGTTAGGTCCTGGCCTTTTATGTTTTTGCGTCAGGGCACAAGTTCCGGGGAGCTTCTTAAATAAAAACTCATAACTTTTGGAATAGAGAACTATGGATATTGTTCGAAATCAGTATTTATTAGCCTTGTTGGGTGTTGTTGCGCCAATAGTAGGTCCTCTTTTAGCAATATTAATTGCATATCCGATTTATAAAAAGCAAGTTAGGTGGGATAATAAATTTACTATCCTCAAAGAATCTTTATCGTCTCTGGAATGGCTTAGATATATTAGCCATCAACATAGCCTAAGTGATGAGCATACCTTCAAGATTGTTACGAATAATGGCTCTTCTTTAGAAGATTTAAATAAATCTCTTCAAGAATCCATACGGAGCCTTTCTCAGGTTCGTTTTTTATACGACGATCAAGTTGAAAAGTTAATCGATGACTTTGAAAAGAAGATTGCAAGTATTTATTATGATTTTTACTGGGAGTGCCAACGAAACCTCCCAACTTATGATAAAGCTCAGGATTCACTTGAATATGATAGACTTTATTGTAAAAAATCTGATGAAATATATTCAGCAACCCGTGCAATTATTAAATCGCTAAAAGAAAGAATAAATCGAACATGAGATGTATTAACTCAGATTTGTTAATGCAGGTTATGCGGCGATTTTCATGATAACGTGCAAACCCAACCTATGAACCATATTAATTAATGTATCCACACGAAATTCTTCAATTTTTCCTTTAGCAAGGGCGCTAACCCGTGGCTGAGTAACATGAAGTATCTTGGCGGTTTCAACTTGGGTTAGCCCAGCTTCCTCAATATACTCATTAATTGCAATAATTAAGGACGAACGTAATTTCAAGTTTTCTGCTTTAACAGGATCGCTTTCTAATGCATCCCATACACTTTCAAAACTCTGTGATTCAATCATGACTTCCGGCCCTCCAATACTTTTTTAAATGCTTGCTTAGCAATTTCAATATCAGGCAAGCTGGTTTTTTGTGTCTTTTTTTGAAAAGCATGCAATACGTAAACGGCTTCTTCAAATTTCGCCACATAGATTACTCGATAAATTCCATCTCGATCACGAAATCTGATTTCTCTCACACCACTTGCAATACCTTGCATCGGCTTCCAATCCAATGGTTCTTTACCGCGCTGAACTCTATCTAATTGATGACCTGCTTCTCTCTTTGCCTCATGAGAGAATTTTTTGATGCTATCAAGCGCATTGCCAATAAAAGTAATTTTTTTCATCATAATTAATATTATACACCTAAATGAATATTATTCAAGTAAAAGAATAATTTCATGCGGTGAGCTAAGCTATAAATAGGGTATACCCGTGCGATAGCCCACAGATAAGAAATATTTTACTACCACATGGGTCCATTTTTGATTTATGATAGTCATATATCACAACATGTAAAGATATATGATAGTGCTAAGGAAAATATAGATGGAATTTGTCGGTTATGCACGCGTATCAACAATTGATCAAGATTCAAGCATACAAACCAAGGCATTAACGGATGCCGGTTGCACCACGCTCTTCACTGAGAAGAAAAGTGGGACATCCACCAACAAAAGAACACAGCTTGATGAATGCATCAAATATTTGAGAAAAGGTGACATATTGATGGTCACTCGAATTGACAGACTAACTCGGAGCATTCTTGACTTACAAAACCTTCTCATCACACTTCGTGGAAAAAAAGTTCACCTAAAAGCTATTGAGCAACCCATTGATACAAACAACGCCAGCGGAAAGGCTTTTTTAGACATGCTTGGTGTGTTTGCAGAGTTTGAAACTAACTTGCGGCGTGAACGACAATTAGAAGGCATTGCCCGGGCTAAAAAGGAAGGGAAGTACAAAGGACGACAACCAACCGCCCTTGCAAAATCATCATCCGTCATCCATCTAATAAAACAAGGCTTCACACGCCAATCTGTCGCTGATCAATTAAACATTGGGGTAGCAAGCGTGTATCGAATACTGCAAAAGCATAAGAAAAACAATGCTGAGCCACTGCCAAACGAAAAACAGCCCACAAAAAAAATCGCAACGATTGATATTTGGCTCCAAGTAGAGAATAACTCAAAATATGTGCGAGGGAAAAATGAGTCTCGACGAAGAATTGAAGAACTATGTTTTTCAGAATTTGATATGATCAAGCACGGCAAAGATAGTTTCGATTACACCCTCAAAATACCATACGAAACGGATGCTGAACTTGATGAAATCATAAATGACATGATGCAAGAGGCTCACTATATCGCCGATTTAAAAAATGGATATGCTGAAATGATCGTCATTGATCCAGTCACCCAAAAATCATGGTAATTAACTTACACGAGGTTTAACGATGAACAACATTAAAACTTTTGCCTTAATGGCAGGAATGACAGCACTTCTACTTATCATTGGCGGCGCAACAGGTGGCCGTGGTGGGGTGATGATCTCTCTAATGCTTGCAGGACTCATGAATTTTGGCGCCTATTGGTTTTCCGATCAAATCGTTCTTAAGATGTATAAAGCCGAGCCGTTACCCAAAAATCATATTGTGAGCAAAATGCTATATAAACTTGCTCGAAGAGCGGGTATACCAACACCCAAACCATTTATCTTAAAGCAATCATCTCCAAATGCATTTGCTACAGGACGAAACCCTGAGCATGCCAGTATTGCTGTAACCCAAGGCCTGCTATCACTGCTCACAGAGGACGAGTTATATGGGGTACTCGCTCACGAGATGTCTCATGTGCTGCATCGAGACACCCTAATATCAACGGTTAGTGCTACAATAGCAGGCGCCATTAGCGGTATCGTCAACCTATTTATGTGGACGAATATATTGGGTGGTCATGGCGATGAACGTCGAGTTAACCCCTTTGTTAGCATGCTTATTATGATGCTGGCACCCATGGCAGCAAGCCTCATTCAATTTGCGATATCTCGTTCAAGAGAGTTTGAAGCAGATGCGGGTAGCGCCAAATTAACAGGCAGTCCATCATCACTAGCAAGTGCTTTAATGAAGCTAGAGAGGTATGCCAAAGATGGGTATTTTTCTGATGCTGAAACACATCCTGCAAGCGCTCATTTGTTTATTATTAATCCCTTAAGGGGCGAGAAATTAACAGCATTATTTCGAACACATCCGCTTACAGATGAACGTGTTCAGCGATTAAATTCCATGGATGGTTAGACTAGATAGCTATTAAAATAGCTCTAGGACCCGCTCTGGAGGTCTTCCTATAACAGCTCTTCCTTCACACACAACGATAGGCCTTTGCATGAGTTTTGGATCTTCTTCTATAGCCCTAATAATGGCTTCTCTGTCATTAATAGATAAACGAAGATCCTTGAAGTTTTTTTCGTTTTTTCTCACAAAATCTTCAGGTAGGAAATGCTTTCCTAACTCGCTTAGTTGATCAAAATTAAGTGGATGTTTTAAGTATTCTATAACCTTTATATTAGCGCCTTTATTCTTTAAAATTTCTAAAGTTTCTCGTGACTTTGAACATCTTGGGTTGTGATAAATAACAAAGTTATTCATAATAAATTCTCCATAATTAATCGAGTAAAATTCCAATATATTTTCTATATATTGGGGAATATAAACCAACAAAATATCAGCATCATCACCAAACAATAAACTATTAGAATGATTTAGTTATTAATATAACCATCTACAAATGAGTCTACTTGTTTTTTGATTTTTGCTATATCTTCCTCGACATTTTCCTTTGATTCAGGCAGCTTATTTTTGTCATAAACACACCTGAAAATATCAGCACTTAACCCAAGAAGTCTAAGCAAGTATGTCGTATGTTTTTTCTGGAGCTCTTCTTCCTTTTCCATTCTATATTTTTCATCATCGGACAACACATTACCTTGACTCATAAGATGTACTTTTAATCCAATTTCAATCATATCTTTCATGACATGTGATGATGAATCATACCCATCATCAAGCTTAACTTTTTCCAATTGATCAAGAGTTTTTTGGGGCAGGTAGCAATATGCTTTTGGCATGACCGTCTTTTTTTAGAGTAAGAATATAATTATTATATAGGTGTTGATTAGGTGTGTAAACAACAAATATCTCTTTAACGAGTCCTTAAGCAGGTGTTGATTAGGTGTGCTTTATTAGTAACTTATTGTTTCGAAAGTGATTGTGGATCAGCACCTGTGTAAAAATTGACTATGATAATTTATAAAATGAAAAAACGCTTGTAACCCATTGAATTAGAAGGGTTTTGACCTTTGCAGGGCAAGCTGCGACGGGTGTGCTAGTACCCGTATTTCTCTATTCACTTATATTTTTATTCATTCACGAAACCTTTGCCATTTTTTTATTTTTTATTTCAAAATCAGCGCATGTAGTTGCGTGTTTGTGGCGTTATATATTTATTATCTTTTTAGTGTTGCAAAGTATTTTATTTTTGTATAATAGATTTTTATTTATAAAATAATGGAGATAAATCATGGCTCGTTCTAAAAAAACAATATCCCAAAAAGAAAAAGAATTAAAAGACATTATAGCTGACGCAAAAAAGAAATTAGTTAATTTACAGAATAAGCAAAAATCTGATATTGGAGAATTAGCTTGTAAGCATGGTTTAAATGAGTTTGATTTAAAAATATTAGATGATGCCTTTAAGAAATTGGCTCTACAATTAAATCATGGCAAGTGAGTTTGTTCTGGTCAACTAAAGTTGGACACTTTTAGATTTCTTTTTTCATAGGCCACC
>JARGNP010000014.1 GCA_029210265.1 Legionellaceae bacterium | reverse complement strand
TGGGTTTTACACCCGAGCAGATGGTCGCCATGGCATCAAACATTGGCGGTGCGCAAGCGTTAAAAATGGTCACAGCATATGCCTCAAGCCTACTTCAGGCCGGTCACTCCTTAGAAAAAATTACAGCCTTAGCTGCTCGCCTAGGAGGAGCTGGAAAAATTTATCGAACACATCAAGCACTATCAGGTATATCGCTTGAGGATATAGAGGTCCTCTTTGAGCTCCTGGAAAATCATGAACCCAACAACACGGATATATACGAGCCCTCCTTTTCTGAATCCATTTTCTCTGGCGGGCAAACTTCCACCACTCAGCATGCTGATACTATGCAGGATGAACCGCATGAAGAAGCATTTGACGAACTCTTTCATTTTGACGGCAATGAAGATGAAATCATTCTACCCGCAACACAACACGGCCTTAATCCTCAGGCTTTTTTTAGCGCCAATACGTCCAAACGACCTCATGAATTTTCAATTGATGACAGCAGTAACAATAACAACGCATGCGACGAAGAACATCTAAGCCAGCGTAGACGAACAAAATAACGACCTCTTATCAATTTCTATACGCCAAGATCTCATAATCACGCCCTTGGAACACATGCTGATTGTTTGCACTGACTAAGCTGCGTATAATTCACGCATACTATTCGAATCTTAAAATCTATTTAGACATCACCCGATGAGATTCGTTCACGCTATCTTTTTTTTTGGATACCCCCACTTTTATGAAAAAACCATTCATCTCTGCATTTGAAGCAAAGTTCCAGGCCGCCGCACTCCAACACCTTATGTTAAGTCGCATAGAAAAGCTTCAAACTATCCAACGCCAACAAAAAAAAGAGGGTGTCGCTTCTGGAGAACGCCCTGTGATCACGCTTAAACCTTTAAGTCGGGAGATGAGCGTACAAACACAAACAGACATTGAATTTTCAAATTTTAATGAACAGGCTTATCAAGTATTACCCGAATCAATAAAAGAAAAACTTTTTTTAATCGAAACAAACCTAGCCGATGCTAAGATAAGCAACCAAGCTATTTTTGATGATATACACAACGTATTTATTTTTTTAAGAAATGAATCCAAGTTTTATACAAATCAAGCGTACATTCAGCAATGCTTGAAGCTTGCAGTTGAGTGTGTAAAGTCTTTATTTGAACGGAAAACCGTATCTTCTGATGCGAAAAAATACTTTCAAATGACCCAAAGCATGTTCCAGTATTATTTTTCACATGCCAATGATAATCGTAAGATGTTAGCACTTCATTTGCAATTTAGAGATCTCATAAAAAGCGATGATGCTCTGATTTATTTAATACAAGATGAGATAGATGGTGTGTTATTAGATATAGAAGAAGCGACGTATAAAACAACACAAACACGTTTATCACAAGCCCCAGATACGCTCGAAGAACAGCCTTTGCCAAACCCAGAAAACCCACTCGGCCACAAATTTTCAGAACGTTGGGCTAAACTGCAATCAGCCTCGATGAAACCTAAAGCCTTTCAGGCCAAGCTATCCAATTTATCACATGAGATTTCACAGCATACCTATGCACACAAACGTAGTACGAACCCCACGGACTGGAAAACGTTTTTATCGTTAGCCTTAGCCGTTGAAGCACGTTTGATTGAACACATGCAGACATCCCGTAGCCCGAACACGATTCGTCCATTATCTAAAGCGATGCAAAGATCCGCGCATTATTTTCGATTATTACATATACATTATCAGCACGTAGGAGCTTCAAAAACATTGAAAGCGGAGCTTAAACAATCCTATGAACTGATGGAAACGCGCTCAACCAATTATGAGCAAATGCTTGCTTGTTATTATGTCGAAACCTCAGAGAAAACATCTCCGAAAGAAAAAGAAAATGCCCGTCAAGTACGCGCCTCCTATCAAACCGAAATGCGAGATGACACAACGGCTTTATGCGCACAATACCGAGAATTAAGTCAACCACTAGGCGCAGCTGTAGCACCTAAAAAGAAGTCTAAGCCAGCCAAAGAAATCTCCATTGAAAACCGTCGTACGTTACTTGAGACAAACTTATTAGCCCACAGTAAATCGCCTTATGATTTATATCAGGACGCGAGAAAATATCTCAACGCCGTCTTAAACCAGGCTTCACCCAAGTCAGATTATGATGTCACGTATTTACATCAACTGGATAATCATTATGACGCCAGTGTGAACGGTATTTTTGATCCGTTAGAATCCAAACAACTGCTAGCCTTGGCATTGGGTGACAACAGAAGCTTGGTGAAACGTGCAATAGAATTATATTATGAAGCAAAATGTCGGCACGCGGATGAACTATACAAAATGCACCCATCCGATAATTTTATTACAACGGAAAGGTTTTGCACGCACTTTCGACGAGAGGCCTATGCGTTTTTATTACAAAGCTGTGAGTCTGGGTATGCAATTCAAAACCTCGTCTTACTTAAGCAAAATTGCTTGGATATTATTCATGCAGAAAACTATCGTGCGCCCTTGCTTGAAGCCCTCGCAAGACATCAGCTGGATGCGATAGCACCACGCCTTGCTGCTAAAGCAGCATCTGAGGTACACGCAGAAAAAAATAATGACACTCATATAGAAACATCAACGCCAAAAATTAAAATTTTATTACATAAAGCACCCAAAATCGCGCCAGCTACAAAAGCCCTTGATGAAGAAACCATTTGGAAGCGACTGTGTGCAGAGTATGCCGTTAAATCAGTTAATTTCAATAATTACTTGAACAGAATAAAGCACGAAGGCTTAACCGATGAAACCGCTGATTTTTTATATGACGCGATCACTAATTCAGATAGGCGCTTACTACTAGATGAAGACAATGAAGCGGCATTTTTTGAACTTTATGACATGCTTTTAACGCAGCATTATAAACCTCAAGAATATGAGGCGTTGGAGGATGCAAAAGCAGATAATATTTTAAATGCAAAAAAGGACGCTGAAGTTCCTGCAGATAAACGGATGCCCAAGTCGATTAAACTTGGTGAAGCTTTGCTTCAGTATAGCCGTGTGTATAGTGCTAAACGACAGTTAGACTGTTTATTTTCACTGGGCGACAGTTACCTAAGCCTTCTAAAAATCGCTCCTACACGCGCCTATAAAAAAAGAGCAGAAGAAGTTTATAGAGAAGCGCCCAGTCATGCAAAAAAGATGGGCAAAGCGGCGGATGTGATGCGTAAGATTATGGATGCAATGCGTCTGATTAAAGCCGTTGGCTTTGAACGTGAGCAGGCCAATATTGATGCACTTGAAAATAGTACGCTAAGAAAAGACAAAGCAACCCGTTTGATAAACTATGGCTTGTTTCAATCAATAGAAAATACACCGCTTGATCTTGAGTATCGAGCACAAGTAATCCATCAGTTAGGTGATAACCTCATACTTCGCTCGCAGATCAATAACTTAGCTTTTCCCATAACAAATGCTAGAGAATATTCTGTTAAGACAGCGTTGTTTTTGCAAAATTTATATCAAGAACAAAAATCAATTCTGTCAGTACTTTCTGGGCACATATCTGCGATGTGGCAGTGGTACACTGGCCTACCTGCGGATGTAGGTGAGCATTATTTACATCCATTGAAAAAGCATCACGCCTTATTACTTGATTATTGCGCAACAATGGAGAATTTGCGAGACGACCAATTATTATCGCTGCCAGAAGCCATAATCCGACCGTTTAAAGCAATCCTTCCGGAACTGGAAGATAAAATACAACGCGTGAGTACGATAGAAGAAACTCTACCGACCCTTAATAATATGAGGAAACAAAAAACACGCGAATTCTCGTTGATTATACCGAATGATTTTCGTGAGCTTTCAAATTTACCTGAAGAAGTTAAACTAGCAATGAAACTCATGGATGATAAAAAATATTGGCAAGCACTTGAATTGATGGCCTCCTTCCAAAGCCAGGGCTTCACGAGTAAAAAAGAAGTTCAACCCATATTATTTTTAAATGCGTGCATACTAAAATGGCTTGTGACAATTATTTCTTCACCTCATTTCAAGACCTCGCTAGGCGAGAATAACGCCTTAATAACAAGTTATGATCACACCGTTCAAGCGATACTGGATATGCAACATAAGTGTTTAAATAAAGCTAAAAAGAATAACAAACCGTTGAGTAAAATGTGTGACGCTTTATTAAAAAACACCTTATCTGTACTGGATGGTGAAGCGTATCTTCAAGCGTGTCGTCTATTTAATAGAACGGATGAAACAGCATCAGGATGCCGAGCTGCGGCCCTTCAAAGCTTGGATCCAAACAAATCTAGCAGTTTTCAAATAACTTAGTTCGCTTTTTAACTCAGCATAAAAAGTAAGGCTGTTGCATGTATTAACTAGTGTGTGTATAATTTGCACACTGCTTTTTTTTTGGGGGGGGGTAAATCTCGTTTTACTCTCCTAATACGTCTCGCTCACAATTTTTTTGGAATATTACCATGGACATAACATTTACAGATTCAACTCCAGAAGCCTATGAAACAAGCCTTCAAGACCGATGGGGCAAGCGTATGGAAGAACTTGAAGCACTTCAACGCAAACAAGAAGCGGAAGGTGTTGCTGATGGTGAACGTCCAGTGATCACACTCAAATCTTCTACTAGCCAAGAAACAAGCCAAGAAATAGGTGTGCAAACAGATGTAGATTTTTCAAATTTTGATGAGCACGCTTATCGCGTATTACCCGAATCAGCAAAAGATAAACTCTTTTTGATCGAGAAAAAATTAACCGATGCGAGCACAAGCAACCAAGCTATTTTTAATGATATAAATAACGTATTTCAGGATTTAAGAGGCGAAAATAAATTTTACAAAAACCAAGCGTGTATCCAACAATGCTTAAAGCTTGCGGTTCTATGTGTGGAGCGTTTATTTAACCAAGACACCACATCTGCCGCTGCAAAAAAATGCTTTCAAATAACTCAGCGAATGTTTCAGTATTATTTTTCACAAGCCAATGATAATCGAGCAGTGATAGCACTCCATTTACAACTTAGAGATATCGTAAGAAGTGATGATGCTCTGAGGTATCTAATACAAGACGAAGAAGATGGTTCATTATTAGATATAGAAGACATGACACATAAAGCAACACAAACACACTTATCGCAAGTACCCGATACGTTCGAAAAAGAGCTATTACCAAGCTATACACCCAATCAGGCACCAGTCCAGACATCAAGCCAGCCAAGCCATGATTTTTCTGACCGTTTGACTAAGCTGCAATCAGCATCGAATAAGCCCAAGGTTTTGCAAGACAAACTATGCGAGTTATCACGTGAGATTTCACAACATGCTCATACCAACAAACACAGCATGAGCCCAACGGATTGGAAAGCATTTTTATCATTAGCTTTAACTGCAGAAGCACGTTTGATTGAGCATATGCAGACCTCCCGTAACCAGAGTGATATTCGTCCTTTATCTAAAGCAATGCAAAGATCTGCGCATTATTTTCGATTACTTCATCTGCATTATCAACTCACAGGGGCTTCAAAAACACTTAAGGCAGAACTTAAACAATCCTATGAGTTGATGGAAGCGCGCTCAACCAATTACGATCAAATGCTTGCATGTTATTATGTCGAAACCTCAGAGAAAACAACGTCAATCGAAAAAGCAAACGCCCGTGAAGTACGTGCCTCTTTTCAATCTAGAATACAAGATGACACCACGGCGTTATGCGCACAGTTCAGAGAGTTGAGCCAGCCGCTAGGTGTTGCTAAAGCACCCAAAAAGAAACCCCAAAAGACCAAAGAAATATCAATGGATGACAGACGTACATTACTCGAGACAAACTTATTAGCTGGCAGCAAATCGCCTTATGATCTGTATCAAGACGCCAGAAAATACCTTAACGCGGTCCTCAATCATATTTCACCCAAATCAGAATATGATGTCACCTACTTACATCAACTGGATAATCACTATGACGCCAGTGTAAGCGACTTTTCCGACCCTTTAGAATCAGAACAACTGCTAACCTTAGCTTTGGGTGACAACAGAAGCATGCTAAAACGTGCCGTAGAACTGTACTATGATGCAAAATGTCGACATTCGGATACACTGTATACAATGCATCCATCAGATAATTTTATTACCACGGAAAGATTTTGCACGCACTTTCGACGAGAGGCTTATGCATTTTTATTGCAAAGCTTGGAGCCTGGATATAAAATTCAAAACCTCATCTTATTCAAGCAAAACTGCTTAGATATTCTTCATGCAGAAAACTATCGCGCCCCCTTGCTGGAAGCGCTCGCAAGGCATCAGCTGGATACGATAGCGCCGCGCCTTGCTGCTGAAATACTACCAGAACACCAAGCAGAAGAAAGTCATGATGCTGACATCAAAGTATCAGCACCAAAAGTTAGAATTTTACAACGTAAGACCCCCAAAGCCTCACCAACTAAAGAAACTCGTGATGACACAACCATCTGGGAACGAATCAGTGCGGAGTATGCTGTCAAATCGGTTGATTTTAATTATTATCTAAACAAAATAGAGCAAGAAGGCTTAACGGATGAAACCGCTGATTTTTTATATGACGCAATCACTGATTCAAATAGACGCCTGTTACTAGACGAAGATAATGAAGCGGCATTTTTTAAACTCTATGAGAAACTTCTTGAGACACATTACAAGCCTCAAGAGCATCAAGCCTTAGAAAATGCGATAGGGCACAATTTACTCAATGAAAAAGAAGGTACAGAAATTCCTGCAGACAAGCTAATGCTTAAAACCATAGAACTGTCTCAAGCATTGCTTCAATATTCTCTTACTTGTGATGTTGTTCGACAACTAGAATGTTCGCTTTTACTTGGAGATAATTACCTCCAGCTTCAAAAAATCGCTCCTAAACGAAACTATGCGGTACGTGCTGAGGGACTTTATCGGGAAGCGATAAGTCATGCAAAAAAGCTGGACAATACCGCAGAATATCTCGCTAAGATTATGCCTCGCCTCAAGCAAATACAGGTCGCTACAAGTGAAACAAAACAAGCAAATGAAAATGCATTTCGAAATAGCGCAATAAGAGAGTTGAATACGAGAGCGCAAGAAAACAACGAATTATCTGATTCACTATCAAGTGCCTCACTTAATATCAGGAGTCGTTCACGAAAAATGCATCAGTTAAGCAATGCCCTCATACACCTATCACAAATCAACAACTTAATTTATTACCTAGTTTTTGTTGAAGAACACTACGAAAAAATCCGTCCATTTTTCAAAGCGTTAACAGAAAGGCTGGATGCTATTTTAGCTGAATTAACTGGGCATGGTGAGGCTATTGTCAATTGGAGTGAAGCCGCTATTCAACAAGATGTAAGCGCAAACTCTTTAGAACAAATGGAAGAGCATTATCAACCTTTCCTTAATTATTATAGCGCATTAGACAACTTGCAAGATGATAAATGTCTACTTATGTCACAAGACTATCTAAAGGGACTAGCACCAATAATTATGGAACTAGAAAAGAAAATACAACGTGAAGGCCGTACAACAACATCGTTGAGAGCGGATAATCTATGGCCAATAAACAGCTCAAACTTCTTAAACATACCCAAGGATTTTTGTGAAATTTCAACCTTATCAGACAAAACACAAGAAGCACTTCAACTCATTGCTCAAGGCAAGCATTGGCAAGCAATTTATCTAATACTATCTAAAGACTCAATGAAAGACTCAATGCCTGCGAAACAGAGTGTTATGCAAGAATACTTATTTTTAAAAGCATGCGTACTACAATGGCTTGAAGCTATTTTGTCTAAGCCTCAGTTTACAACATTATTTGATCATGATAAGGATGTACTCAAAAGCGACGCTTATAGCTATACCCTTCAGGCAATATCTCAGACAAAACAACTTGCTTTAAACGAAGCTAAAAAACACAACGCGTTGCGAACGATATGCCAGAAATTTAAGAAAAATCCTTTATCTATATTTGACTGTGACTCGAACTTTCAAGCATGTAGTATGTTTAAGAGAAGCGATGGAGAAACACCGAATGATATTCTAGGGCCTACGCACGAAAACATATATTGATTTTAATATACTTAATTCGGTTAATTTCTCTACGTCCCGCGACTTGTTCGCGGGATCCAAAAATCTATCAAGATCACTGGATTCCGCGGATAAACCGCGGAACGTAGAAGTCAAGGATTATTTTCATGCGTAGGCCCTGAATGATATTCAAGATGCCCGTTTATCTAACGTATGACGGTTGATTTGGTCAAAAGCTCCATGCAAATGGGATTTAGGTTGACCAGATCAATCAGAAGAGCTCGCTCGATACACCTTGTTTGTATCTGTGAGCACTCCTTCATGATCTAAATCAATATTAGGCCACATCGACATGCGTACAAACATCCGCCAACCAGGCTGCGTCGCTTGCTGTGCGCGGTGTGGTGTTGCTGAATCAAATTCAATCATCTGACCATCATGGTTTGTATAAACCTCAGGCCGCTCATTTTCTACTGCTGTATTTAACTTATCCCATAATTCAGCATCATTCATCATTTTTTTGTTTGCACATAAAGTAAATTTATTTTTTACAAATTGGGTATGACTTACGCCAGAGATATTGTCTGAAAAGCTACATACAATATAACTGTTTGCATGAGAAATCTTACTTGTTTGGTATGAGCCATCACAATGCCATCCTGGTTGGGCGGGATAGTCTCCTGGATCTAAATAATGAATTCGGCAATCGACTTTATTCAACATACCTAACGCGCGTGTACGCTCTACATAATCTTCTGGAACAGCATCTAAAAATGCGTGCATCATGGCCCCACCGTGCATACGGGCAAAATGAGGTGACGCAGCAGAAAATCTCTGTTGCGCTTTAATTTGATCAGTAGAAAAAACACCAGGAAGCTTCGTCAGTAAGCGATAATTGGGATGAAAATCAAATTTTGTATAAGTACTCAAACAACGTAACATTAAATTTAGCCTTAAACATAATCCCCCCCCGAGAGAATATCGCAGGGGAGGGTAAACGATGTTACTTAACAGATGGTGAACATGTTGTATCTTCGGAGCATACCATACGAAAAAAAGAAGGTTTGAATAAACCCTCAACGCGCGCGCCAGCACATGCAATTACACCAATTGCAAAGCAAAAATACGTATGTATGTGCTGAGATAAAGACATCGCTAACTCTTCTTAAGAAGATATTTTAAAAATTGCTATTTTTATATACTTTTTATGCTACCGCCTTGATTAAAGTACGTCAATATTTATTCTGCATGTATTAGAATAAAATATTTACAAAACAAACCTAATTAGGTAAAATAAAAACATAAAGATGCAATAAAAAACAACAAAAGACCGTAATACTGACTCGTGGACGATATTGAATGCCTCAATCAAAACTAACCCCTGAAGACAAACGAATAAAATACAACATCCCTTTAGAGCGTTATGAGCAAGAGCATGCCAGCCTATTAAGCGTAGGCTTTACCGCACTACAGGCCAATAAAATGATCTTACAAAAGTCATCTTTTATAACAATTGATTTTGTTATCTACTATAATGCAACACTGCGAGCGGTGCCGTTTGAATTTAGTTCTGAACAAATAGTCGCCATGGCATCGAATGATGGCGGTTCCCAAGCACTTAAAACCCTGTGTGATTATTATCAAAAACTGAAAGATCTCGGTTTTACAACAGAACAAATGGTCGCCATGGCAGCAAACATTGGTGGCGCACAAGCACTTAAAACTGTGTTTAATTATTATACAAAACTGAAAGAACTCGATTTTACACCAGAACAGATGGTCGCCATGGCATCAAATAATGGTGGCGCGCAAGCACTTAAAACCGTATGTAAGGCCTATCAAAAACTGCAGGATCTCGATTTTACAAAGCAACAAATCGTCGCCATGGCAGCAAACATTGGTGGCGCACAAGCACTTAAAACTGTGTGTGATTCCTACCAAGAGCTGATGGAGATCAGTTTGAAAAATGAACAAATCGTCGCCATGGCAGCAAACATTGGCGGTGCGCAAGCACTTAAAACCGTATGTAAGGCCTATCAAGAACTGCAGGATCTCAGGTTTACAAAGGAACAGATCGTCGCCATGGCATCAAATAATGGTGGCGCGCAAGCACTTAAAACCGTATGTAAGGCCTATCAAAAACTGCAGGATCTCGATTTTACAAAGCAACAAATAGTCGCCATGGCAGCGAATGATGGCGGAACCCAAGCACTTAAAACCGTGCGTCACTCCTATCAAGAACTGCAAGATCTCGGTTTTACAAAGGAACAAATCGTCACCATGGCATCGAATGGTGGCGGTGCCCAAGCATTAAAGATGGTCATATCACATGCCTCACACCTTCTGGAAAATGGTCACTCCTTAGAAAAAATTACCGCCTTAGCTGCTCGTCTAGGAGGCGCTGGAAAAATTTATCAGGCGCTATCATACATATCCCTTGAAGATATAGAGGACCTCTTTGAAACCCTGGGTCCGCCCAGCAACACGCAGACAGACGATCGTTTATCTTTGGAGTCCTTTTTCTCTGATGGGCAACAAGATGAAGAGCATGAGGAAATATTGGACGACCCTGAGTCTTTTGCAAAACTCGTTAATTCTATCGACGGTGCTCATGAAGTA
The DNA here is from genome assembly GCA_029210265.1 of Legionellaceae bacterium. Classification (GTDB taxonomy): domain Bacteria; phylum Pseudomonadota; class Gammaproteobacteria; order Legionellales; family Legionellaceae; genus JAALKW01. The sequence goes on along the minus strand of JARGNP010000014.1, from coordinate 48,234 downwards.
CCGCAATACGACCCAAACAATCCTCACAACTTATTCACCGCACGTCCATCCAAAAGATCTTATGACGCTTTCAGTGAGGGCAACGCATCATGCAATGAAGAAAATCCAAGGCAACAACAAAGGACGCGTACTTAGATCTAAACGCCATTGATGCCCAGTGGCGACCCGCAAAACTTGGGGCCAAACAAAAAACAACCACAGGTTACTGTTAAAATGAAAATCTTTATGTTATAATTTTACTCTTATCTTATATTTTATAGTTGGAAATGATATGCCTTCAACAACCGCTGCACGCCAGGGAAGGCTGAAAGCCGAGGCGTGTAGTCCGAGATAGCCCGAGATTTTTTTAATCAGCCCGGAGGGATGTTAAAAAAATCTTTAGAGGGCGTAGAGTCATTGTGGAAGACATTTTTCCTGTCGCGTAGCGAAAAAATGTCGGACGCAGGACAGTCGAGGCCAAAATACTGCTCACGTTAGCGAGTTGATTTCGGGGACTTGGAAGTCCCGGAATCTTTCACGAGGTAGTGAGTCTCTTGAAACTTTATCAATCCAAAAGCTCTCTATCGGCAGACAATCTTAACCTCGATCAGTGGATTAACACGTACTGTTGAGAACTTAAATAACGTAGGCACTGAGTTTCTACTCCATCAATATGCAATTAATATGGATTACTTCTTAAATAGCGATACAAAACAAGAAGCCCAAAAATATTGGGAGCAGTGCGTAAACTTCGAAACGCAACTGGTTGCGTCGCTCGAAAAATTAAATCTAGAACAACCATCAACTCATGAAAGAGCAGCCGCTGCTAAATCATTTTATACTGAACGCTTTCATGAGCCATTACCTGTCGATAACAGCGCTCGTGATCCTGCTGAAGATTTATCCAATGCTCTCGTGTATTGTCAACATAAAAATAATGTAAGAAACAATTTAAAAACTTGGATGGATTCTCTAGAAGAAACATTCGATGATCATGATCCATTCATATGCACACTCAAACCCCTGATCCAGGCTGCGTATGATAATGAATTACATGGAAAAACTGTTTTTATTTCAGACAACCGGGCAGGAGCTACTCGGCTCCATAAAGAAAACAACAACTTTAATCATATTATTGACTGCCTTCAAACGAGAAAAGTGTCCAGCGAATCTACTCCGCTTACTGATGAACAACGTCAGCTGATAAAAAGTATGTTTGAAACATCGCTTGATTGGTCCATAAAGTTCAAAACAAAACATTCAAAATGGACGTGTTTTACAGGTGAATTAGATGCATTAATAAACGCTCTAACCCTTGCTAACACCACAGCTGAAGATGAACGTGTTTCTAGTCTCATCGAAAAGTTAAAAAATACGCATGAAGCTGTCCAAAAAAATACGACTTTTGATATTACCGATGCTTGTCAATCAGTTGAAAATCTGGTGCTTGATTCGGAAAAAATGTTTCAACATGAACCCAATTTATGGTCTGAGATCTATCGCTCAATCGTTGTTTTTTTTACTCATGTTGGAGCAAATCTTCAAATACTAGATGAGGCCACTCGCGATCACTATCTTGAAAATGCAAAGCCAACTGCACAAAAACATTTTGAACATAGCCAGATAAAAATAACTTTTTTTGATCAACAGAACCAAAGAAAACGAGCACCATGTATTCCACTTTGCCTAGAACATACACTTCCCGAGCCTTTCTGACACTCGAGGTGAATTTGAAGCATCGTCCAATGGCACTCCGTTAGTCACACCACGGAAATGCCGGGACAGCCATATTCACCTCACCAAAACACCGGCAGGCCTATCAAAGCCAGAGCCGAGTGAGTCAACACAATTAAATAATCCTCCCGTTTCTGACTGAACAGAACACATAAATAATTGATTCAGCGCTTCATTGGGAACATAGGCCGTATCACCTACAAGATTAAATGCAAGATTACCCGTACCATCAAAATTACCCTCCGTTACCACGCAGGAGGACAGTAAACCCGAGCCCGTGTGATCAACAGCACAGCGTGTGACTGAGTTACTTGTGTTGTTAGTTATGTATGCATACGCTCCTGATGGACTCAGCATAATACCTTCTGGCCCATCAAAATTATTGCCTGAGCTATCATCACAACTGGTGACCGTGGTCCCAACAATATTACAAACAGAAATTGTATTTGCCGTAAAGTTAGAAACATAAGCCAGCGTGCCTGTATTATTAATCGTCATATCCGATGGAAGATCAAACGTCGCGCTTCGGTTATTAATGCATCCACTTAGCTCTCCCGTGCTTGCATCAATCGTGCATGCTGAAACACTACCGATGCCAACACCGATTGCACCCCCACCGTTGGATGCATAAAGCATCGTTCCATCAGGACTAATCGACACACCGAACGGAAGATCAAATCCGGTTCCACCCGCATCAAAACATTCTCCAACGGTACCCGTTGCACGATCAAAAGGACAGCGAGAAATGGTATTCGTTCCTGAATCAGTGATATACAACATATTATTATGTGGATTTATCGTCAGCGCTTCAGGGGCTGTAAATCCCGTAGCTGCAACAGAACAACCGCCTAATAATCCGCCCTCAGAACCCAGCTGGCAAGAAGACAGGGTGCCACTTCCTTGGTTAAGAACAAAAATAAATTGCCCAAAACCTGACGACGAAAACCCAAGACTTTGTGCAGGACTGGGTTCTGAACACAAAAATAAATCAGGATTCGCACTACCACCTTGTGCTTTACAGACTTTAGGCCCTCCCAAAATACCTGAGGCAGACATTTGGCTCGCATTAACTTGCAAATCTAATAAACAACTTTGTTGGGGTGCTAAAGTAAATGGGCTCGAACACGCGCCAACACCCGTTGTGATTTGGCTCACGCCTGCAATAGGCACCGTTGTTAACGTACGTGTGGTTTGCGTATTATTCGTCACTTGATATTGAACATTTTGCTTAAAATTACTGGGCAATAATGCAGCCGTTACGGTACCTGCCGTAGGCTCCACCGCAAACTTCGCTTGAGGTGCGGCCTGTAAAGCTCCTGACAAAATGAGGAGTAAAAAAGCATGTCTAATTATCCATGTCATCATAAATTATCTCTTTTATATATTAAATTATATTAAATAAAATAACGAACATTGTACTTGCTGGGCATATAAATGCTTAGGCGATAGGCCTTGGTTCATGGTCTGCCCTGTTGCGCGTGCTAATTGGCTTTGTCCCCAATCAGAAAACTCATAACCTACAGCGGCTTGCAGATGCGTCATGATAGCTTTTTGAAGCCCCACACCGAGTGTGTAAGAAAACGCTGTTTTTGTATGCGCTTCAAAACCGGGTGCTGGCACTTCTTCTGGTATTTTAGGTGTTTCTGAATAATTATATGCACGATTAAAGCCCACACCTAAACTTCCACTAATATAAGGCTCAAGAACATAATCAAACTCACCTAATAACCTGCCTTTGAGTGCAACATAGGTATGATTGATTTTGTAGGCATAATTAAAATTATTAAAATTAGGATTGGCATCTTCCCATACATCACCGGATACATCGGCATCACCACTCCAGGCCACTGCAAAACCTAGCTGCCCTACCACAGGTTGCGTTAACAGACGCGGATGCCATCGCTTCTGACCTGCAAAAAATAATTCAGCCGTTACAAACGTTTCGTTATTATGATTTGCAACATAACTTTTTTGTACGTCCGGTTGTAAATAAAACGTCTGTGTTTTATTGGCCGAGGCCCACGTTGGACCAGCACTTAAACCTATCAAAGGCTTCCACGTACTAGGTTCTTGCGCCACATCCATACCCCCAGCCAAACTAATAGCAGAAGAGAATATCGCGCAAATACCCATGAGATTAGATAATAATTTTGACTTAATCATAAATATTCCTAAGCTAAAGCAACCTTGAGTTTGAGATACGGTCCATTAAAATTAAAGGCCTGATTTTTAATATCTGAAGACACGATAGCCATCGTACCGGTTGAAAATTCAGGCGTGACAACATACGTCCCCGGTTGCACCAAAGTACTTGGATTTACCGTCGAAATACCGTTGATATACGACGCAAAACGATACCCTAATTCTAGATTAAATTTAGGTATATTTACGCCCGTATAATTGTAAAACAGCCCTAATTTCGCATCAAAGCCTGGCACAACTTGGGTCGTATCAGGCACGGTGATTTCTTGATGGCTTGTGCCTATTCCAAGTGCCGTGAGTCGGGTCGATGTTGAAGTAAACTTATCTTGAATACTCATGTTTCCTGCAGTCAGCGTTCCTAAGAACTCACCCAAGATGCCAATACCATGCGTCACGGTATACGCAATATTCAAACCAAGATCGGGACCTACGCCTACATAATCCGACGTATTTTGCAGCTGAAAAGAAAACGCGGGATCCGGAGCTAAAGCGTAACTATAGTCTGTGGCAGGTACACCGACCATATCGCTAAAAACTGTCGTTAGTTTTTGCTTGATACGTACGACATTAAGACCGCCATATAATTTTGCTTTTAATTTAGGATGAGATTCAAACAAACGGTCGGCATTAAGTAAGATACTATCAAAATTGAACGTCACCGAGCTATCCGCTCGCTTAATACCAAACACAGGTGGGCTTTGTTCAAACGGTGGCGATACAAATTCAATGGTTAAAAGATCGGTTGTGCGTGCCGCTTGTTTATACGACGTATCACGGGTATTCAAATGAATCCAACCTAAAGACGCCTGATAATTTTCATCAGGCAAACGATAATGGCCGCCTACTTCAAAACCCGGTGAGTAATCGGGTTTTAATGCTTGATAATGCCAACTTTGATAATAAGGCTGCGTGCCTGATACAAACACCGCGTAATTTAAATTGCCGGTATGCGGTTGAAGGTATAATAAGCCAAGATAAACATCGGCATTTTTTTTATTAAACATGAGGGGCTTGTTCAATACAGCTTCTGCAAATGCGCAGCTTTGCGCAAGCCCAAGCATACTCCCTAACACCAAGGCTGATTTTATATATTTTTTAGACTTCATCCTGAAGTTCCTATTATTTGATTTTTTTATTTTAATTTATTTAAAAATTATTTCTTTCAGTAAAATACTACATCCAAGCAATAACATAAAGACGGCGAAGCCACGTTTGAGTTTAACGCCATCAACCCGTTGATTAAACTTAATACCGATAAACATACCGAAAATAGCCAGCCCTAAAAATGGAGCCAAAACAGACCAATTAATCTCAAGGCCGGCAATCAGCCAATCACCTTGAAACCCAAGTAACGAATTCACCATGATCACGGCGAGTGATGTGCCTATCGCTTGCTTCATCGATAAGCCAAATAAGATAATCAAGACTGGTATAATTAAAAAACCACCACCCGCCCCGACTAATCCGGCAAGTAAGCCTACCATTCCGCTACCTAAATATAGTTTAACTGGATGTTCGTATGGATCATATGGCGCCTGATTTTTAGGCCTTGCAGCCACCGGTTTTAGCATAAGAGAACCCGCGAGCAGCATCAAGAACGCAAACAAACTCATGATAAATACGCCTCTAGGTAATACATAATCACCTAAAGTTAAGATAGGATCAGGCAGGGCCGGCACAATAAAGCCTCGGGTCAATAAAATCATCAGTGTTGAGGGCAAAACAAAAACAAACGTATCGCGTGTCTTGATTAAACCTTGTCGCCAATAACTCACCACACCCACTGCCGCCGTACTACCCACCACCAAAAGCGAATAGCCTGCAGCGATCAAGGGTTTCATACCAAATAAATACACTAAAATCGGAACGGTCAGCATAGAGCCACCACTGCCGATTAAGCCGAGCAGGAGCCCCATAATACTGGCTAAAAAAAAGCCTAATATAATTAACAAATCTAATCACTCACAAATAATCGCTTTAATAATAAATTTAACTTTAACTTTAACTTTAACTTTAACTTTAAGATGCTGTATTAAGCTGTATTAACAGGATAACCGCATGCCATCCATCCAAGAATACCGTCATCTAAATTATAAATTTCAAGTGACGCATCTTCTTGTAAAAGTTGCTCACAAGCAAACTGGCTACGCTTGCCCGAACGACAATGCAGCACGAGTTTACGCGCATGATTAGCTTCCGGCAGCGCATCGAGACTGATGGTTGCAAGTGGTATCAACGTTGCTTCAGCAATATTTTCGGATGCGTATTCAGCAGGCTCCCGAACATCAATCACGAGCGCTTCATCCTGCTCAATCCATTGTTTTAATGTAGGTGCATCAACATGTTTCATAGTCATACTTATGGTTCTCCAGATTAATTTAAAAATTTAATTCACAAAATGATAATACGTTTCATCATCTTTTATCATGCCCAAATCATAACGTGCACGCTCTTCAAGCGCTTGGTCACCTGATTTTAATTCGGTCACATCCGCCTCAAGTGCACGGTTACGCGCTGTTAGCTTCTGATTTTTAGCAGCACGTTCGTTCATCTTTTTTTCAGCACGTAACCAGCTAGGTAAACTATCCCCACCAAACCATAATTTATATTGTAACCCCATCAATACTAATACAAGTCCTATGACAATAACGCGCATATTATCCCCTCTTAAAAGCATGTTATTATGATGGTTTATTCTCACATACACGAACGCCCTATGCCACCTAAACATCAAAAACCTCTTCGTATTGCTACACGACAAAGCCCGCTCGCACTGTGGCAGGCTCATTACGCTCGTGACAAGCTCCTTGAACATTGGCCATCGCTGACCATCGAACTGCTTCCCATGACCACGTCAGGCGATCGCTTTGCAGACAAAAAACTACTGGATATCGGTGGTAAAGGCTTATTCGTCAAAGAGCTCGAAGAAGCATTGCTCGACGGCCGAGCCGATCTGGCTGTGCATTCCATGAAAGATGTGCCGGCGATGTTTCCTGAAGGCCTCGCGCTTGATACTATTTTTTCACGCCAGTCACCTACGGACGCTTTTGTCAGTAACCAATATCCAAGCCTTGCTTGCCTCCCGCAAGGTGCCGTGGTTGGAACCTCAAGCTTGCGACGTGAATCTCAATTACTTGCTTTGAGACCCGATCTTAAAATCAAGCCCATTCGAGGTAATGTAGGTACGCGCTTAAAAAAACTAGATACTGAAAACTACGACGCCATTATATTAGCCACCGCAGGCCTCGAACGCCTAGGCCTTGACGCACGTATTCAAGAAACACTACCGAGCAATCTAATGCTTCCATCTCCAGGCCAAGGTGCCTTAGGCATTGAGTGCCGCGCAAACGATACAGCTTTGCAGCAATTACTCGAGCCGCTACACGACGCGCATTCTGCCTTGTGTGTTCAAGCCGAACGCACCGTCAATGCGATGCTCGGAGGAACATGCCACACGCCGGTTGCTGTTTATTGTCGTGAAACACAACATGCAAACCTCACGCTTGACGCTTTAGTCGCCTCAGCTGATGGCACGCGTATCATTCGTGACACACAAGTAGGGTCGCCCGCTGAAATGTTAGCGCTCGCAGAGCTTTCTGCACGCACGTTGCTATCCAAAGGCGCAGCTGCCTTGCTGCAAGCACCACCAGCTGACCATGCATAAGCTAGAAAAATTACGCGTTTTAAATACGCGGCCTACACAACAAGCATCTTCTCTTGCACAGGCGATTGAAGATGCCGGTGGGCTCTCGATTAATTTACCTCTTCTCGAGATAAAACCTACAGAAACCACCTGGAAAAAAAATTTAGATAATTTAAATAACTTAGGTAATATTCACGCCGCCATTTTTACAAGCCCCAATGCAGTACACACTTTTTTTACGAGCATATCACCCCAGAATTGGCCCCAAAACACCCCTATACTAGCCATCGGAAAAGGCACAGCCGAAGCGCTGATACAACACAGTTTGCCTGCACCTACCTGCCCTAAACAACCGAACAGTGAGCATTTACTCCAGCTGGATGCCTTACACACGACCCAAATCAAAAATAAAAAAATATTGCTGATTAAAGGCCAAGGCGGACGTACCTTAATTAATACAGTATTAACAGCGCGAGGTGCTGATGTAAGCATACTCGAGGTTTATCAGCGAACGCTGCCACACCATAATAAAAAACGTCTACAAACACTCTGGCATGAAGACGCCGTCGAGATTATACTGATAACAAGTGAAACGGCGCTGACTCATTTATTTAAATTATTTGAACCCTTTGGCGAGCAAGCGCACGCTTGGCTTTGCAGTAAACCTTACATGGTCATCAGTGATCGTTTACGTAAAGCTGCTTTTGAGCGAGGCATACAAACCGTCATTGTGAGTTCATACGAGCATATTATACATCAGCTACTAAGCTATTCTGCATCATCATAATCATAAGGATCATGACGTTATGACTACATCCAGCTCCTCAGAACAAAACGCAAAAGCAAAGCCTTCATCATCCAAAAATACTTCTTGGTTGATTGCACTGTGTGCGATGCTCCTTGCGATTGCAGCCCTGCTGATGAATTGGCAACTAACCCAAAGCATGAAACACCAAACCGATGCCTTCGACACCGACCTTGAGCAGCTTAACGAGCAACAAACAGCTCACGAAGCCCGTCTAGAAGATCAATATCTCAACACTAAAAAAGCCCAAGCGACCTGGCAAAATAAACTTGATGCCTTAACGACTAGCCTGGAAACCACACGTAAAGAATACAATAATTTATCAGATGACTGGCGTTTACTTAAAGCACGCCACCTGCTTGAACTTGCCGTGATGAACGCACACTGGGGCAGCGATAAAGACACAACCGTTGCGATGCTTCGTGAGGCAGATACGATTTTAGCGCCCATCCATAACCCAAAACTTATCGCCGTACGTGAAGGCTTGGCACACGACATAACCGAGCAACTTGGCACCCAAAAAATTGATGTCACCGCGCTCCTGACGCGTTTGGATGCTATTCAAGCAAGAACGTTTCATCTCACCGTACTTCCTTTACCTAAAGATACAGTGCCTGAGACAGTGCCAGAGACAAGCACTGATGAAACGGCTCACATGCATGGCGTTATCAAATTCGTGAAGAATTTAGTCGTAATTCGTCACAATGATGAGACGCTCGATCCCAAACCTACGTTAGCCTATGAAGCCATGCTACGCGCAACGGTTCGTCTCAATCTTCAAGAAGCGACGTGGGCTATCCTGGAACGTAACGACGCGGTATATCATATTGCCTTAGCTCAAGCAATCACAAACCTCGAGCACATGTTTTCATCAGAAGCTACATCGACACAAGCCTTAATCGGTCAAATCAAACAACTTGATACAACGCAATTGCACGCAGATATTATTATGCCTGAACAAGCGTTAACGGCTTTAAATCAGCTACTCAAGGCGCCCGCAGAACCAGAAGGAGAGCATGAATCATGATGAGAATAATGCTCATATTACTTCTTCTTTTTGTGTCTATTTGGCTTGGTCTTCATATGCATGGCGATCCAGGATATATCTTACTGGTGTTTCGTCATTGGACACTTGAAACCACCGTATGGGTTGCTGTTGCCACGGTTCTTCTTACGTTTTCTTTGCTGCATTTTCTTTTTTTATCGTACAGAAAAACCATTCACTTACCGGCATCTTGGCATCATTGGCGTGTTAAACACCGTGCTGGGCGCGCACGCAATAAAACAACGCAAGGTTTAATTGAATTCAGCGAAGGGCATTGGAAATTAGCGAAAACACATTTAATGCAAGCGCTTCCTAATGCCGACACCCCCCTGATTAATTACTTAATTGCTGCACGGGCCGCACAAGAGTTAGGAGATCCTAAATTACGTGATGATTACTTACGTGAAGCACAACAATCGATGCCTGACGCAAAAATTGCGGTTGAGTTAACGCAAGCACAACTTCAAATTGCGCACCAGCAATGGGAGCAAGCACTTGCAACATTACGTCACCTCCATGATTTATCACCGCGTCATCCTTATGTACTCAAATTACTCGCGCGCCTCTATGAAGCGATTGCTGATTGGCCTCAACTGCTCCAGCTTTTACCTGATCTGACCCGTCATAAGGCTCTATCCAACGCTGATTTTAATGCACTGCAACACCGTGCTTATCTTGGAGGCATGCGTGGCTATGTTCAACAAGCCGAGTGGGAAGCACTTCGTAAACTTGTGGAAAATTTACCTAAGTATTTGAAACATGACCCAGAAATTATTGCAATCTATAGCCGTGCTCTCATGCAACAAAGCAAAGATGCTGAAGCCGAAGTGTTTTTACGCCGCGCATTCCAAAAAAATTATCATGATATTTTAATCACCTGCTACAGCGAGCTCAAACCTGCATGCGCGAGACTTCATGTGCTTGAATTGTTACTTAAACATCATGCACATTCTCCCGCCCTGCATCGTTGCCTCGGAAAGTTTTATATTGCCCAGCAACTTTGGGGTAAAGCACGCACACACCTTGATCAAAGTTTAGTGCTTTCTGAGATGCCCGAAACGTATGCTGTACTGGGTGAGTTATTAGAAGCACTTAATGATATATCTGGCGCATTCGAAGCCTATCAACAGGGGTTAAATAAAGCGTTAGCTCTTAAATCTAAATAAATATTAGAACTCATGTATAACCGTTTGTCTTTGCGTGCCTAAGCCTTCAATGGATAAAACCACTTCATCTCCAGGTTTAAGATACTGATCTTCGCCCCAAGATTTTGCATTACCTGGGGCTGAACCCATCGAAATAATATCGCCAGGATAAAGCGTAAAGTATTGGCTAACATAGCTCACAACGGCAAGATCATTATGAATATAATCACGGGTATTAAACGCCTGGCGTAATTGATGATTCACCCATAAATTAATATTGAGTTGATTCGGATCATCTATCTCGTCTTTGGTAACAATATATGGGCCTATAGGTGCCGCGTTATCAAAACATTTGCCTTTGGTAAATTGTGAATCACCGCATTCTAATTGCAAAAAGCGCTCAGACAAATCATTCACACAGGTGTAACCAAAAATATAATCACGCGCGTCTTCTTGTTGAATATATTTACCTTGCTTACCGATCACAATGCCTAGTTCAGCTTCCCAATCTAATTTTTGGGTCATGCGTGTGTATAAAATAGGATCGTGAGGACCGCATATGGCAGAAGTAGGCTTCATAAAAAGTAGCATATCTTGCTTGGGCATTAAGTTTAGCCCGAGCTCACGTGTATGCAATGACGAGTTAAGTCCCACGCAGATTAATTTTCCTGGGCGAGCTAAACATGCCGTGATATGTACCGAGGAATCTAGTATGGGCAATGTTTCAGTATCCAATGCTTGAAGAGATTGTAAGCCTGCCTCATCTGGCAAATGATACGGGTCTAAATCAACAAGGTGCTCAGACAAATCACGTAATATGCCTGAAGTATCCAACATCCCAGGCTTTTCATGACCTGACTCACCATGCCTAAAAAGCTTCATATTCATATCCCTAGATTAGATAAATGCAAACTACTGTAAGTATAGCTGGTATATCAAGTAGTTCGAATCTAGGAAAGCAGTCCAGTGAGCGATTGATCTTTATTTAAGAGATACAACAACACGATGTCGTCGTTGAAGAAGATGGTGCTGAATCACTCACCTCACTAAATCCCGAACCACCACTCTATCTAGATGATACATCAGTACAATTACTTGGCCGCTCACTTTTTCGAGTACTAACAGAAGGCCATTCTATTGTAGTCGCCGTACTAGAAACCGACCCGATTTCCTTCTTGTTCTTACCATGACTGGAATCGCTTGTTGTTGATACAGATTTGAAAAAAGACATTCAGAGTTCCAAGTTGTATGTTGAATATAAAGATGATTGCATTATAACCAATGATCTTTTTTTAATCAAACTGTCAGGCGTTATTCGTAGATTTAAATTTAGAACAGGTTTTAGATTCTGAGCAAGCTGTTTCGTAGTAATTAACACCAATGTACCTGACTGAAAGCAAATGATCACGTACAATAAACGCCTTCTCTTTTACGACAAGCTATGATTGCCCAAGGATTAACTTTTGTGAAGATTCAAGCCATATCTGACATCCTACTTAACGAAGATAGCCCTGAGTTACACGCAAAGATTATCCGAGATATGGCAAGCCAAGGATTATCTACCGAAGAAGCAAGATTCATTCTATCGCACACGAATAACAACGTAAGCTACCGCCTGCTATCTGCATTTGCGTATTGCTATTTAGGTGATTATGATAATACCATTCACATATTAGATAATCTTATCGCGGATAATCAAATATTCGCTATAACCCTTCGTGCTCGCGTGTATTACCGCGGTCAGGGCACCCCTAACCATCAACCGGATTACCCTGCTGCAATTGAATTATTAGATACAGCCATAATACAGGGTGATACCAATGCCATGATTTCTCGTGCTTACATGCATCAAGGCGGTAAAGGTACCCCTAACAATCAACCGGACTACCTTGCTGCGATTGAATTATTGGATGCATCCATAATACAGGGTAATACCGATGCCATAGCTAATCGTGCTTGCATGTATCGAGATGGCCAGGCTACCCCTAACCAAGAACCAGATTACCCTGCAGCGATTGAGTTATTGGATCGAGCTATAGCACAGGGTAATACCCGTGCCATGTTTATTCGTGCTTGCATGCATCGAGATAATCAGGGCACCCCTCATCATCAACCGGACTACCCGGCGGCGATTAAATTATTGGATAGAGCTGTAGCACAGGGTGATACCAATGCCATGAGTAATCGTGCTGGCATGTATCACCAAGGTCAGGGCACCCCGAATCATCAACCAGACTACCCTGCTGCGATTGAATTATTGGATCGAGCCATAGCACAGGGTAATACCACAGCCATGGTTAATCGTGCTGGCATGTATCGAGATAATCAGGGCACCCCTCATCATCAACCGGACTACCCGGCGGCGATTAAATTATTGGATAGAGCTGTAGCACAGGGTGATACCAATGCCATGAGTAATCGTGCTGGCATGTATCACCAAGGTCAGGGCACCCCGAATCATCAACCAGACTACCCTGCTGCGATTGAATTATTGGATCGAGCCATAGCACAGGGTAATACCACAGCCATGGTTAATCGTGCTGGCATGTATCGCTGCGGTCAGGGCACCCCTAATCATCAACCAGACTACCCTGCTGCGATTGAATTATTGGATCGAGCCATAGCACAGGGTAATACCAGTGCCATGGTTAGGCATGTTGGCATGTATCGACATAGTCCAGGCACGCTGGATGAGAAGCGCGCTCATACTATGAACTTAATTCTACAAGCCGCTCGCTTCAATCACGCTTCACGTCAGAGTATCAAGGACCAGCTGACCTATTTAAGTATTAACGAAGGATATTTGCCTGCTGAATATTTTTTATTTTCTCACCTATACAAGCGTGATGGTTATTTTCCTCAAGATAAAAATGCGGCCCTGGACTTATTTAAAAACAATCCTGTCGATCATTTTGTATCGTACTGTAATGACTGCATCAAAGTACTTAGACAAGATGATAATGTTACGAAAGAGCTTTATGAGCATCAAATATTCTGTTTAAATCAATTACAGGATAATATACCCGAGCATCAACAAACACCTATCGTGCAGGCAGCAGGGAATCGTTTTCTGGCCTATGGCGCATTTTTTATCTCGGGTGATGTCCAAACTGCATATGAAACATTTCGCTTAATTCCACAAGAATATTTATCTGCACATGATTTGTTTGAATTAAGCAACTTAGTTTGGATGAATCCGACATATAAAGATCATCGAGATACAACATTATGTTTGGCGATTGAACTTGCTAATTATGCTGTAGCGAAAAACCCTGATGCTAATATGGATGATTATTCATCGATGCTGAAACAATTACACCGCAAGAAAACAAGTTTAACCCAGAAAGAAACGTTCCAGCTTAATTCCATGGTACGACCGTTAAATTTAGCTTCGCGACAAATATCGGAGTTAAAAGACTACCAAATATATTTACAAGAAAAAGATAAACTTGAGCCCCAAAGTAGCCCTGGAAGATTTTGTATGCGGCTGTGGAGCACCACGCCTAAAGTCAAAAACTCTGAACACCTTCAAGCTGTTGTATCTACGCTCATCGAACAGCTCGACCGGGGACGTTTGCTTGAAAAGCTTATTGAGTTACCAGAGATAAGAAATGCTCGTGCAAAGCATGCTTGTTTTAATCAGCGGCTAAAACAATTAAGTAGCATGTCTTTTTTACCGGCGTTAGATAACGAGGCTGAAAGCTTAGAACTGAGCCCTACCGCGCAGCCATAGAGCAACGCGCGGTCGGCTCACCACAACCTATCAAACGCTATCTTTAGATTTAAATTTCGGTTCAAGTTTAGAACAGGTGTTAGATGCCGAGCAAGCTGCTTCGTAGTAATTAACACCTATGTGAATACGTTCACGATCGTTCTGCTTACGCCAGCGGTTGGTATCTCGCAGTGAATACACACATCCACAATACTCTTGCTTATAAAATTCTTCACGCTTGGCAATTTCATACATCCGGGCAGCACCACCGCCTTTCCGCCAATTATACGTCCAATACGTCATGTTATCGTAGCGTGCTGCCGCACGTTCACCTGAACCGTTGATTTGATTCATGTCTTTCCAACGTGAAATACCAAGCGAGCTACAAATCACAGGAAAACCATGCTCATGTGCATAGAGCGCTGTACGTTCAAAGCGCATGTCAAAACACGCGGTACAGCGTTTACCACGCTCAGGCTCCCATTCTAAACCTTTGACGCGTTCAAACCAGTTGTCTTTATCATAATCAGCATCAATGCACGGAATATTATGCTTTTCAGCAAATCGTTTGTTTTCTTGTTTACGTATTTCATATTCTTGAACAGGATGAATATTAGGATTATAAAAAAAGATAGAAAACTCAATCCCTGATGCAGTCAAAGCTTCCATCACCTCACCCGAACAAGGCGCACAGCAAGAGTGCAATAAAAGTTTTTTTGCTCCGTTCGGTAACTCTAATATCTCTCGTTTCAACTCAGTTGTCATACACTATCTCTAAAAATCTCTAATAAAATGCTTTCTGTAATATTTTAACTCATCTATCGAATCTTTGATATCATCTAAGGCTAAATGCTTTGATTTTTTCTCAATACCTTTAAGTAAGCCCGGTGCCCAACGCGTGGCAAGTTCTTTCAACGTGCTTACATCTAAATTACGATAATGAAAAAATGCAGCCAGTTCTGGCATGTAATTGCATAAAAAACGTCGATCTTGGCAAATGGTGTTCCCACACATGGGCGACATGCCTTTATTTATATAAGGCTTTAAAAATGCTAAAGTTTTCTGCTCCGCATCAGCCTCGGTAACTCGACTGTTTTGAACACGCTCAACCAAACCTGAGCGATTATGTTGTTTGGTATTCCAATCATCCATGCCGTCTAGGCGTTCTTGGGATTGATGAATAGCAAGCATAGGGCCTTCATCCAGAATATTTAAGTTTTTATCCGTGACAATGGTCGCGATCTCAATAATCCGATCATGCAGAGGCGAGAGCCCTGTCATTTCTAAATCAATCCAAATTAAGTTTTGCTTATGCTTCATGTTTTATCCAATTATTTATTAGAGATTGTATGGCTACGACACGGCGCTCATGGAGCTTATGTTTAATTTGTTCACCCTGATAGCCCTCGTCAATCAGTACTCGGGGATTAATATCATCACATGCTTCAAAAGCCTGCTGCCACCGCGCGATATATTCAATATCGCCCGCACCACGAGCCATCGTACGCGCTTCACACACCCTTAACAAGGCTTCAAACCGGGCATAACGACGAAACGGATCAATCCGCTCAAGCGCCGTCACAATATCTTCGGCACTTAAATGCACCAAATCTAAAATCTGATTAGCATACTTAGCGCTTAACAGCGCTAATTGCTGATATTCAGTCGGTATGCGTAAGCGCTGACATAATGCTTCTATCTGTGTTTGCGGCAATACATGCATGAAAGCAGCAAAGCGAATCACGGGATCTTCTGATAGCTTACGTGCAGAAATTAAACCATTTAAATCAACACCCACAAGCTCAGGAAATATATGCACACATGCACCACAAGCCTGTAATACTTTAATAAAAATTTCGGGATGCAGCCCACACAAGCTTTTTTGCCACTCTTGCCAAACACGCTCAGGAACCAAGTGAGCAAGTTCACCCTGTTCAGCCATTTGCTGCATGAGCGCGCGTGTTATATCAGCAACCGCAAACCCAAGATAATAATAACGAGCCGCAAAACGCGCCACACGTAACACACGCACGGGATCTTCAGTAAATGCCGGTGACACATGCCGCAATTGCTTAGCTGCAAGGTCGCGCTGTCCACTGTATGGGTCAATCACCTGTCCGTCATCATCCATAGCCATGGCATTGATGGTGAGATCACGCCGACTTAAATCTTCTTCGAGCGTCACGCTGGGATTAAAATCACACACAAATCCATAATAGCCTTCACCGGCTTTACGCTCGGTGCGTGCGAGTGCATATTCTTCTTTTGATTTTGGATGCAAAAATACAGGAAAGTCACGGCCGACTTGCTGATAACCTTGCTTTAATAGCTCATCGGGCGTACCACCGACCACAACCCAGTCGCGCTCATGAAACGGCTCGCCAAGTAATTGATCACGAACAGCACCCCCGACTAAATAGATTTTCATATTTTTATTTAATATTTAATGATAAAAATAACATAAGTTAGTTTAACCCACGCTTTAACGCTTTCACAAGAAAACGTGCTGGAGCTAGTGCTTGAGCTAAATTGCGCGAGAGCGATGTAGGTTCTCCAGCAATACTTGAGGCCAAATATTCCGCTGCTAATGGGATACTGGTTAAACCACGTGAACCAAACCCCGAACATACATATAAACCCGGCCAATACTCACCTGCATGAGGTATAAAACGCCCGCCATCTAAAGCAAGTGCCGCAAATTGCTTTTTAAATTTTTCCACATGAGGTACAGGTCCTACAAGCGGCACGTGATCAAGCGTTTTAGCACGATGCCCGGCCCAACTTCCCGTTATTTTATTTGACCACAGCGCTTGCTCATGAACTTGATCATGAGCATATACAGGAAGCTTAGCGAGTTTAGCTAAGTTTTCTTCATGCTCAGTAGCATGCGCTTCGCCATAACTTGCGCCAAACCAATGATTGCCCTCGGCATCTTGAGGCAATACATGACCTGCGCCACACAACGGAAGTTTGAGTGCCGACGAGCGCGCATTGCTCGCCACAGCCGTCAGCTGCCCTCGAACAATACTTAGAGGCAAGCTCTCGGTTTGTACAAAATCACGTGCGGCGCCACCGTTCGCTAAAATAACAACCGGTTCGTCAAAATCAAGCGATGCTACGTGAGTATTCGGCTCCCAGCTTATACCAGGCATATCTAATAAAAACTCACACAATGCACGTACATCAAGCCAACCGGCCTGCGGTACCCACAAAGCTTCTTGCTCCAAACCAATACCAGCTAAATGCGAGGCATGTTCTGAACTTACAAATTCCCCCAACATAGGATAGTTTGCAAGCCATGGCGCAAGCTTCGCATGTGATGCGCGCATTTTATCCGTCACCGCAAACTGTAAAATACCGTTAAGTTCGCCTTTAATTTTTCCGGATTTTAACCATGACGCATACGTCGGTGCAGCATATAAAAAAGCATGCAACATCCATGTCGTCAGCGGTGATTGATAGGCCGATAAATTAGGGTAAAGTACAGCATGACGGTTGCCCGAGGCGCCCATGCCAACCTCAGAGTTTGAGTCTAATACACGTACCTGCCAACCCCGTTTAGCTAAAGCACGTGCCGTAAAGCAGCCTGCAAGGCCTGCCCCAATAATTACTGCACCTTTTTTTTGAGTTTTGATCTTGGGCGCAACATGCCAGGGTGTTTGAGGTTTGATTGGTGTTAATTTATGTACTAATTCTTGGTTAATTTTTGAACCCGACAACATCGCTATGATCGCGCGTAAGCGAGCAGAAATATGCTCAGAAAATTTATCAGAAAAAAACCACGTATCTATCTTCCATGATCTGAGTTTTTGTTCAAGAACGGGTTCACCACACACTAACAGCGATTCAAGTGCGTCTTCAATATCACCGTAGATTAGATTTAAGACCACACGTCCATCTTCAAGATCAAACCGATGAAGACCCGGGGGTAATACAGGAAAAATCGTATTTTCTGGAGATAAAACCGCAAAAATTATTTTTTTTCCTGTATCAGAGCGCGTTTCAGCAATAATACGCAGTGCTGTATCAATCAAAGCTAGCAAAGACTTGATCAGCAGCTTCTAATGTATATTCAATATCAGCGCGTTGATGCTTTGATGAAACAAAACCTGCTTCGAAACGCGACGGTGCAAAATACACGCCAGCATCAAGCATACCGTGATAAAACGCGCAAAACATCGTATCATCTGAGGCTGCCACGTCAGCTTGATTACGAATCGTTTGATTATCCGTAAAACAAAACCCAAACATGCCGCCCAGCGCTTTGGCTTGCAACGGTATGTGATGTGTCGCCGCAGTATCCATCAATCCAGTAACTAAAGCTTGTGCTTGTTGTTCCAAGCTATCATAAAACCCTTCGGCTTGTACGGCCTGCAACGTCGCAAGCCCTGCCGCCATAGCTAACGGATTTCCTGATAAGGTTCCAGCTTGATACACCGGGCCTTCGGGCGCTAGATAATCCATGATGGCTGCCTTGCCTCCTAGGGCACCTACGGGCATGCCACCGCCAATGACTTTACCCAGTGTGGTTAAATCTGGGGTTATATTATAAAGCGCTTGTGCACCGCCCAAAGCCACACGAAAACCGGTCATCACCTCATCAAAAATCAAGAGCGCGCCAGAGTTATCACATAAAGCCCGCAAACCTTCTAAAAATCCCGCGTCGGGCAACACAAATCCCATATTGCCGGCAATCGGCTCAAGAATAATCGCGGCGATATCATCACCGTGCTTTTCAAATAACTGGGCTGTTTCTTCTAAATTATTAAAATCGGCTACCAGCGTGTGCTCTGCTGTACTGGCTAATATTCCAGGGGATGACGGTATACCCAACGTTAATAAGCCCGACCCCGCATTCACCAACAAGCTATCACTGTGCCCGTGATAACAGCCTTTAAATTTGAGAATTTTAGATTTTTTGGTATACCCGCGTGCCAATCGAATCGCGGTCATGGTCGCCTCAGTACCCGAATTAACAAAGCGAATTTTTTCGAGTGCTGGCATGCATTGCCGAATGGTATGTGCAAGCTCAGTTTCTTTAGCTGTTGGCGCACCAAAACTCATGCCTTGATGCAAAGCATCGGTTACGGCTGTCATGACCTCTGGATTGCAATGCCCTAAAATTAACGGCCCCCACGACCCCACATAATCAACATATTGCTTACCATCAGCATCCCAAACATGGGCACCCTCCCCTCGTTCAAAAAATAACGGTGTACCACCCACGCCTTTAAATGCCCGAACGGGAGAGTTAACCCCACCAGGAATCACAGCTTTTGCGGCATCAAATAATTGTTCAGAACGGGTCATAGTTAACTTCCTGATTAAATTCATAAAAATTTTGCATATTGTATAGGAAAAAAAATGCTCAGGCCATATAATAGCGCACCATGAAAACACCTACTTTCGATGTCATCATTATAGGCGCAGGTGCCGCGGGCCTGATGTGCGCCATTGAAGCCGGAAAACGTGGACGACGTGTTCTGGTGCTCGATCACGCCAACAAAGTCGGTAAAAAAATACTGATGTCAGGTGGTGGGCGCTGTAATTTTACAAATTATTATATCGATCCAACCCGCTATATCTCACATAACCCCCATTTTTTGAAATCAGCTTTGAGCCGCTACACGCAATGGGATTTTATTGAGCTCGTTAAAAAACATAAGATTCCGTTTTATGAAAAAACGTTGGGTCAGTTATTTTGCGTCAATAAATCCAAAGATATCGTCAACATGCTGCTTGCTGAGTGTGATGACGCGGGTGTGACCGTGCAAATTAACACGAGCATTAAGCACATAAAAAAAACAAATAAAATCCATCATACAAATTTTGAGCTCAAAACATCGCAAGGTGATTACCATACTGGATCACTGGTGATTGCAACAGGCGCGCTCTCAATTCCAACCCTGGGTGCAACCCCTTTTGCATATCATATTGCCGAGCAATTTGGCCTTAAAGTCTGGCCAACACGCCCGGGTCTTGTACCGTTTACACTCGACCCACGCGACAAAGAAAGACTCACGCCTTTATCCGGCATTTCGCTTGATAGTGTGGTTGAATACAACAATATTCAATTTAAAGAAGGCTTATTATTCACACATCGCGGTTTAAGCGGACCTGTAATTTTACAAATCTCATCGTATTATCAGCCCGGCGAGCCTATCTCTATTAATTTGCTTCCCGAAGTAGATCTGCTTGAAGTTTTAAAATCCGCACGTACGTCAACACCTAAAAAACAATTAAACTCAGTACTCACCACGCACTTACCCAAACGTGTAGCCGAAATATTTACCCCGCAGCATCTTGCCACAAAAAACCTTGCTGATTTAACCAATCAAAATTTAGAAACTATTGCGAACACCATCAACCACTGGAGCATCAAGCCCAACGGAACCGAGGGCTACCGTACCGCCGAAGTCACGCTGGGTGGGGTTGATTGCAATGCTGTTTCTTCGAAAACCATGGAAGTACAAAGCGTTCCTGGACTTTATTTTATTGGTGAAGCACTCGATATCACCGGCTGGCTCGGTGGTTATAACTTTCAATGGGCTTGGTCGTCGGGTTGGGCTGCAGGTCAATCTGTATAAATATCATCCTTTATTTCGTGTTTTTTAGTTTATGCTAAACAATCTTTATGTTATACTTAAAGTGTACCAAATGGGGGTGACCAGGTTTCGACGTAGGTTACAAAACCTGAAGGGCATGCCGAGGTGGAGATCACTCGTTAAATATACTCAAAAAAACTTAAATGCTAAAAATGATGCAAAATTCGACAAAATGGATATGGACCTAGCTGTAGCTGCGTAAATATTCGTTAAATCGAGC
Organism: Legionellaceae bacterium; assembly: GCA_029210265.1. GTDB lineage: Bacteria > Pseudomonadota > Gammaproteobacteria > Legionellales > Legionellaceae > JAALKW01. The sequence continues at coordinate 27,144 of JARGNP010000014.1, read as the reverse complement.
CGTGTACTGCCATAAACCGCGGTACCCCGTTGACCGAGCTCGCTTATCGGTATCGCATCAACGGTCAAAAGAGATAAGCTAGCGTAGTGTGGAGTCTCGACTCAATACGTTAAATCAGAGAATCGCCAAAGACTATCCTGCCCGTCGGAGCGTCGTTGGTTAAAAACAAAAGGCAAGGCTAAGCATGTAGAACTGATGGCCGAGTGTTTGCGGACGCGGGTTCGATTCCCGCCGCCTCCACCACTTAAGTTATTGATTTATCAATCTAAAGTACATACCCACCTATTTCACGGCACCGTTTACCCTACATGGTGACTCCAATCGTGCACCAAGTCATACCCTAACTGCGATGAATTATCTACTTACCCGGCATCCCACTCTGAAATAATTTCACATAGAGCTAGGACAAATAAAAATCAGGCCCGTGATCTTTTTATCAATTTAAAGCTATTATTCTACCACCTCGCATTATTTGCTATCTCATTTTGAATTCATTACTATGACGCCTAGTTGGCATTGTTTTAGAAAACAACATCAACTAAACCGAGGATTATTGAAATACAAACGAGATAACTATTTGTGCGTGATCCTAGTAACCAAGCTAAGTGGATAATGGACAACATATCCAGTTGCTTTACTGCATAATTAAATATAATGGAGTTATTTATGAAAACAGCTACTAAAACAAAAACATTAACTATCTCTAAAATTGCTGGCGTTACCAAAGTAGCGTTAAAAGCATCGTTAGTTACAGTTTTACCTTAATTATTCAGATCTTGGTTATAATTCGCACAGAATTAATTAGCGTGTGCTATGACATTTTGCATGATTTTATTACCAAGATCCTTTCACCATCAACCAATGGTCTTCTATGGAACAGATAAAATTAAATGATAATTTATATATTCAATCACATGAAAACGAGCTAGTTCTTCACCTGCCTGACGATCAATCATTAAAAATTGAAGAAAAAGAGTTTCTAATTGATCTTCTTTATGAAATTAAAAAATCGGGTGCTGCAGGCCAACAAGAAATATTCAGGCAAATATCAAATAATCACCATTTATCTGAAACTGAGTTTCAAGAAATTATCCAAACACTTGTAGACAATAATATTGTTAAATTCAAAACAGGATTGTCACATCAATTATCTGATAAAGAACTGAATAAATACGATAGACAGATTAAAAGTTTTGCTACGTTACAAGGCAACAATATCCATGATGCAATTCGTTTTCAGGAAAGAATTAAAAGTGCAAGTGTCGGAATATTAGGTGTTGGTGGTGTTGGATCCTATGTAGCGTATGGCTTAGCGTCTATGGGCATTGGTAAGCTAACGCTTATTGATTATGATCATATTGAACTCAGCAACACATCCCGACAAATGCTTTATAATGAAAGCGATATTGGCAAACAGAAACTCGACGTTGCTCAACAAAAATTAAAACTCGTGAATCCGATGACTGACATCGTGACAATAAATAAAAGAATCACGAAATCTATCCATATAGAAGCCCACCTGAATGACATTGATATCTTGATATTATGTGCTGATACACCAAGAGGAAAAATTGTATATCTTGTTGATGAGGCTTGTCAAAATAAAAAATGTCCTTTCATTTTTGGATTGCCATCGTTTAATCAAATCACGTGTGGCCCTTTAATTATTCCTAATAAAACAAGAAGCTATACGGAGATATTTCCAGATATAGCAGAAATAGAAAAATCGAATGTGTCTAATGATGAAAGAGAAAAAACTGATTGGATTAATGCAGGGTTGGTCGCAACAATCATTGACCCATATAACGCTATTGCTGGGAAGCTAGTGGTGCTTGAGGTTATCAAGTTTTTGACTGAGTTTTCGCCATGTCAATTGATAGATCGCGTATTTAATTTCGATACGAATACATTTACTACCAGTTTTACTGAGGTGTAACTTGCCACTTTCCTCTAATTTGAATGACCTTGTTCTAAGCTTAATTAATAGTAATAGTTCTGTGAATTTATTTAATGTTCTATCTGCTATTGAAGGCAAAAATAATGCCTCACTCAGTGATGACTGGCATATTTTTAAAGAAAATAATGACACGATACTTTTCAATCAAATTATTGAAGAGCAAGGAAGTAGCACAACGTTGCAAGGTGCCATCAGTTATTTATTGGAATCCGAGTCGATTTATTCAAATGTTTTATCAGATTATATGATAAAGCGTAAGCATTCATCAGGCAATAAATATTCATTTATCACTCAGTATGGATATAATTTGAGAGATTTAAAACACGAGAGTTGCCTTCATCGCGAGCAAGAACAAGAAATTATAAAAATTTGTCTTCATAGAGATTACAAAAATAATATTATGCTAATTGGGGACTCAGGCGTTGGAAAAACTTTTCTTATTGCATCAATCGCTCATCTTCTTAATTTAGATATCTATTACATTGATATTAGTAGCGTATTAGCCGGTTCTAAATATCGAGGCGAGTTTGAAAAAAAATTTCATGCTATTTTGAATGAGGCATTACAACATAAAAAAATATTGTTTTTTGATGAAGCGCACACAATTTTAAACACTGGAAATTCAGATGGGGGAATATCTGGTGCGGATATATTGAAGCCTTATTTAATGAATAATAATTTTCAAATTATTGGTGCTACCACAATAGATGAGTCGCAGTTCTTCTCTCATGATAAGGCGTTTGAAAGGCGATTTAACTTTGTACAAATGAAAGAGTTAACCGTAGAAAACACAATAGATATTGTTAAAACTAAATTTAAACAAACGGTGGGCTGGGATCAGTACGTTTTCGATCAGATATTTTTGTATTTGGATGACAACTTTATGAATCGAAATTATCCTGATAAGGCTCTCGATTTTTTTGATTTCTATTTCGCTGGTGAAAAATTATCCTTTTTTAATATTAACGACATAAACAAAGTCTTTAACTTTTTTACACGAATGAACACAGTTTCACTTTAACCCAAAGCCAGAGAGTGATGGATGCCATTATTTTACAGATTGTTAACCTACACCATTTTATTTTCAAGTATACGAATGCTGGTTGGTGGCTACTCTTCGTTATATTTAATTAATCATGGCTTATCTATAGCAAATATTTCCTTTCTAAAAGCATTTCAAGGTTTGGTTATTGTACTGATTCAAATTCCTATAGGATTTCTAATTGATCGCCATAAAAATCGGTATCCATTTATTTTGCTTTCCATTTTTCTTGCTGCAATATGGCTATTCTTAACGGGCGTGAGTAATACTGCCTTTGGCTTTTATACAGCAGAGTTGTTTAATGGGGTATCTTTAGCCGTCTTCAACGCTGTTATGTTACCTATTTTAGTAGAAACATACTCATATGAAACGGGTAACGATAATTATAATCATACCCTTGGTAAGTTTTTTAAATATCAAAATTTACTCATGACAATATCCGTAATACTAGGGAGTATTTTTGTAAATATTACCTCTAGATATATTTGGCTGATTTCTGCTTTATTACTGCTTGGAATAGGGCTTTTTTCAATACTAACAAAGGATGTTGGAAAATTTAATTTTTCTACAACTCAAACCCCACAAAAAAAAGCAAAGCCACACTTTAGTCACATATTTAGTCAAGTGAAATCGAATAATCTAACAATCTTATTGTTAGCTAATATTGCGCTTATCACTATATTTCAAATATTGGCTCAATTTTGGCAAATAATTATTTATGATTATTTGGGCAAAGATATATCGTATGCTTTAGTTTACGGATTGTTTTTTTCGGTCATTCTAATGCTTCAAGCGGTAGGTTCATATTGGGCGGAAAAACAAAATTCTTTATATATGAGCCTCTTATGTGTATTCCTTTTGATTGTAAGCATGGGGTATTTAACAATATATAGTGGGTCTTATTCGAGTGGAATAATCCCTATTAGTTTGTTTTTAATATCATTTGTTTTGTTTAAGTATCCATCCGTGATCGTTAGTGCATTAATTCATAAAAATATTGGCAATGATATTAGAGCTACATTTGACTCAATCCTAAGCACGTTATCAATGCTGGTATCAATTTTAATATTTTCCTTGGTTGGCGTTTTACTTAATAAATTTGGAAATAACGTTATTCTTTTATCCTTAACAGCGTTGTCCATGATTTCTTTGATTTGCATTACTTCGTACTTATTTAAAATACAGCATGAATTAAAAAATAGGGTAGAAGACGGCTCTTTATTGGACCATCCCCTCTAGCAAACTAACCGTTTGATTATGAGGATTTATCTCAACCAAACAGCTGTAAGGCATTACCCACATTGGATCAGAGTGACCAAAATCCATGTTCATTACCACCGGTATTTTCGGGATTTCAAATTCTTCAAAGACGTCTAAAACTGCATTTTTATAAGCATTGAACTGACTAGGCAATACATCCGGACCTCCTGGTTTACTAAATAGGATTCCCGCTATTTTTGCTAATATCCCTTGAGCAGCTAAATTTCGTAAAAATCTTCTTAAGTATAAAGGGCACATTCCTTCTTCCGAAGTCTCAAGAAAAAGGATGCTATTCTCCCATGCGTCGATAATAGGCCAAATTTCTGTGCCATTAATCAGCTGAAGAACTTCGACGCACCCACCTAGCAAACGCCCACGGACTATTTTTTCAGTGCAACCAGTGAACTCCCATTTTAATATAGGATTCATTTTTCGTTGTATATTTTGGTTGGATTGCTTACTCCAATCTAAATGCTCCTTAGTCCATCCCTCAAGTGATACAGGTATTTTTCCTACGGGCTCAGTGATAAATAAACTGTTCTTTATTGCATTTACTGTATAATCATGCATTTTTACATTTTCGGAAAATCCAGTCATAACTGAAGTCCCATAAAATGAGGCAAGGCCAGCTTTCAAGCACATAAAATGCATAATTGTGCTGTCAGAATAACCTAAAACAACCTTAGGGTTTTGACGAATAATCTCGAAATTAATATAAGGTAATAATCTTATAGAATCATCTCCACCAATACTTGAAAAGATTCCTTTAATCGTTGAATCGAGAAACGCTTGCATAAGATCGTCTGCACGAGCTTTAGGGTTATGATAAATCCAATCTGGATCGGCTAGAGCATGAGGCGTTTCAATAACTTCCAGTCCAAAAATAGATTCCAGTCGTTGTTTTCCTATTTGATAACGATGAGGAAATGCGCCAGGGCCACCCCAGGAGGTACTAATGACAGCGATCTTATCTCCACGGTTAAGTTTTTTTGGTAACATCAATTTATTCATACAGTACCCTTTCACACTTTATATTATTTTTGTACTAATTATAATAAATAGTTTACTGATAATTCTATAAATTATCTTGTTTTGTAAAAGCAACAATCGATTTGGTTCTTCCTAAGCAATATTTAACGAGTGAATATACTCAAAAAAAACTTAAATGCTGAATCTATAAATGATGCAAACTTCGACGGTGTGAATCATCACCTTAATGGCTCCATGTTGGTGATGATCGGTGGCGCCATTAAGGTGATGATTCACACATGGGGCCTTGATAAGCAGTTTTCCCTTGAACTGAAACATTGCCTCTAGGATTTTCATACCACTCAAATCTTATATCACCTGGAGATATTTCTATGCCGGCATGCTCATAAATCCATTCGCCAATATCTATAAATTCAGACCTTAAAAACTCGAGATCTCGGTGCTTTAAAGCAGTAATTGTAAAATCTAAATCTTCAGAAAACCGATATAATTCAAAAAAGCATTTTTTTAAGCAAGTCCCACCTTTAAATATCCATTGCTTATGCAAGATTTGAGATTGAGCAATCCCTGCTAATATCCAATTCAACACATAGTCTTTTTCAATTGTGTTAGCCGGTAGATTATAAATCCTTGCATGCTCCATAATCTCTTGTTTGCTAATCATTCAATTTTTCCTTCCATGACTCAGGAACCCATAAACGCCAACGCGTTACTAATTTTTCACAAGGTTGCTCGGGATTAAGCTTAGCATAACCCGTTGTTAAATTTTGAGCACAATAAGTCATCAATTGTTCTTCATCAGGAAAATTAAGTTCCATTAAAAAACCGAGACGTTTTAACGCTGCGCCATTTTTTACTTTATCCAAGTACTCAATCAATACATTAATATTTTTTAAATCCGACCTAAAATAATTGACCAATACATCATTAATAAAGCGCAATCCTCCGCAAAAATTAGGAAACATCAACATATCCACCAACGTGCGTGTTGGATCCGATATTTTCACTTTCACACCATTCAACCAAACGGTTTTCAATCCAAAAAAATAGCGTGCTTTTAATGTATGAATAATATATTTCGTGTCCGCAATTAATTGCTTTTTATTCGTCAACGTTTTTTCTGTCATCACGGTTATCGTGCAAAATAATTGCTCTGTAAGATCCCAATGGTTGGCTGCATTGACACCGCCTATATAACAAGGTGAGAATAATTGTGCCGCAACCACAAATGACTCTTCTGGAACAACATCACTCGTTAGTGAATCAAGCGGAACGGGTATATAAACACCTCGCGCTATTCGTTTTAACCAACCTTTTTTATGATACCCAGCTAAACGCTTCGCAGCCTGGGTCTGAGAGATACCCCAAAGCTCGGCTGCTTGACTTACGACAATAGTTCCGTGAGTATCATGCAATAAAGTTGCAAGAAATTGCCTCTCTAATCGACCCAAACCCTCAAATTGCGCTAAATAACTATATTTCATGTTTAATTACTCACGTAATAATAGAATAAAGTCACATAAAGTATAGCACAAAAAGATAAAAAGTATATTGCGCGCTCACTTGTTCACTTAATAAAAGAATAAAAAATCGTACAATACACTTTCGTGCACATTATGAGTACAGCCAAAGCTTGCATGGGACTTACCTATTTGAGTACAACTTCGTACGCCATTTACAATTAGAAAAAACTAGCGGCACCAAAACGGCACCATCTGCAGACAATTCCAGACAATGAATGACAACTTAGTGCATTTAATAGAAAAGATTATAAGCCAGAACCGACACCGGTGGTGGTTTTTGAGTGCATACCGCTGTTGAGCGTGCTGACTCTTACATGAGAGCTATGAAGATGGTTTTCTAAAGGATCAAATATTAGATGGCCAGTATCGCATCAAAATCCAAACTCAAATCATGCCGCATATCCGACATAAACTCTTTGACCGGCTCTTTGAAAAAAGCGTCATTGGCCGCTGGAAGATTCCCATAGGAGGCCAAAATAGCTTTTTGATGCTGTTTTTCGTTATATCGCTTTTGTGAAGATCCCAACCTTTGGCTCTCTGGCTTGCTATGAGGCGGTAAATTTCGACCACCTTTGAGCTTATCTTCTTTAGCATGTGGCGTCATGCTGGGCATATCAGCTTGAACCGCATGGATAACTTCACTCATCATAGCGCTCGTTAAAGAATTAAAAACAGCATATTTTAAATTAACCTCTTGCCCCGTAATCGTAGCACCTAAGAAGTCAAGCATCAGCATCTCGACCATGCCTTTGACGTCTTCCGTGCCCCGACCGAGAGCACCGTCAAGCATATCCAATCTAAAACCAACACGTTGACGTGTAATCGTTGTGACAATACTTGCTAAAAGACTTCGTATGTTCAACCCATCTTGATGATGTTTGGCTATCTCGGTCAATTGCGTTTCTATATTGTTAGCTACGGCGTAAGTTAATGCTTCTTTTAAACCCGCGGTTGGGTGTGTTCCTAATACACCGAGACCATAACCCAAGCCCGCTAAAAGACCCACGCCAACGGAATCGACTAAGGAATAATGACTGATGATATGGGTCTTATAGGCAGCACCTTTTAACCCGGCATCAAGTAAACTGGTCGTAAGACCCACTTCTAATGCGGTTGCCGTTGCACATCTGTCCCTATTTTTACTGCACCTCTACGCCGATCTCCTGAAAAGCCATCGCATCAATAAAATTTTTTAAAATTTGTGTCTTCTTTTGCTCAGAAATCATTTTACCATCATTCCACTGATAGAATTCTTTATCATATACATATACAAAGTACTCACTTCCTCGCTGTCCATATTCCACGGAAACATCTATTACACCGCTTTTTTCTGAATATCGAATAACAAATCTATTTACCGACTGAACTTCAAATCCTTTATCACTTCTAACACCTTGCTTATTTAACCATGTAAACATTATTTATTACCTCACTATCTCAATACAGTTTCAAATCTTGGTCTCAAATAAAGTTCATCTATCCCCGTAACTCTTGGGTTTATATTAAGCTCTAAGATTTCTTGAGATAAATAGATACTTTGAGGACGTACTTGACCGATTAACGAACGAACCTGTCCATTAGCTTGTCGAGTAAATAGCTTTGATGTTTCATCCCAAATATGGGCAGCTTCTTTTAGAGCAAATGGTGAGCCGTTTTCAAATAACTTCATTCTATCCAGCCATGCACCGCCTGGTGTCATTTCAAGTGTGGTTCCACCATGTTTAGCAACATATTGCTGAGCTAGTTTGACGCCTTGACTTCCTTGCCCTAAACCAGACCAAAGAACTAAATTATCTTTTTTTGTATGCAAACCAAGTTCATTAACTTTAGTTATGACTTGTTGTGGTGTCATACCCTCTAGCGGATGAGACACTTCTAAAATAGAATCAATAGCATGAGAGCTATTTGGAACATTATTTCGTCCAAAAACACCAGCTACCGCAGTAGAACCTCTAGACACCAAAGGCCGTCCATATTTAGCTGCAACACCTAATACAGGTAAAGCACCCACAGCAGCCCAGCCTCGATTTAAATCTGCGCCATGAATAAATGAATGTCCCGTGAAAACACCTTGGGCACTATCCATCCATCCCAAAGGACTCACATCCAATCCAAAACGAACAGGATGATCATAAATTTCATGCCCAGCAGCAGATAGAACCTGTTTGCTTTTATCAACAAACCCAGCTTTATTTTTTGGGCTAGATACATGATCTAAATAACAAGCCGCATCTAACATAACTTGTTCTTTAGTTACTGAATTTCTAGAAAACAGCCCTAAACCTGAACCCCCAAAACTATCCCCTGGTTTACCCGGAACGGCCCTGGCTCGTGCATGCTGTTCACGGGCCTGTTGATGTTGACCAGTGGTGGTTTTTGAGTGCATGCCGCTATTGGGCGTGCTGACTCTTACATGAGAGCTATGAAGATGGCTTTCTAAGGGATCAAATATGAGATGACCTGTATCGGCATCAAAATCCAAACTCACATCATGTCGCATATCCGACATAAACTCTTTGACCGGCTCTTTGAAAAAGGCGTCATTGGCCGCTGGAAGATTCCCATAGGAGGCCAAAATAGCTTTTTGATGCTGTTTTTCGTTATATCGCTTTTGTGAAGATCCCAACCTTTGGCTCTCTGGCTTGCTATGAGGCGGTAAATTTCGACCACCTTTGAGCTTATCTTCTTTAGCATGTGGCGTCATGCTGGGCATATCAGCTTGAACCGCATGGATAACTTCACTCATCATAGCGCTCGTTAAAGAATTGAAAACAGCAAACTTCAAATTAACCTCTTGCCCCGTAATCGTAGCACCTAAGAAATCAAGCATCAGCATCTCGACCATGCCTTTGACGTCTTGAGTGCTCCGACCGAGAGCACCGTCAAGCATATCCAATCTAACACCAACACGTTGACGTGTAATCGTTGTGACAATACTTGCTAAAAGACTTCTTATATTTAAACCATCTTGATGATGTTTGGCCATCTCTGTCAATTGCGTTTCTATATTATTAGCTACGGCGTAGGTTAATGCTTCTTTTAAACCAGCGGTTGGGTGTGTTCCTAATACTCCGAGACCATAACCCAAGCCCGCCGAAAACCCCACGCCAACGGAATCGACTAACGAATAATGACTGATGAGATGAGTCTTATAGGCAGCACCTTTTAACCCGGCATCGAGTAAGCTGGAAACAAGACCCATTTCTAATGCTGTTGCCGCTGCACCTTCCTCAATACTAAATAACACGCCCGCTGCTGCTGGCGCAATTGCAATGATGATCATCGAAACAAGGATCGTAACAAATATTTCTAAAAAGTATTCTCTTGATTTTTTATGATAAGGCTTGGCATGCGGTGCACCGAGTTGCATGGCTTGCTGGAAGGCTAAAGCTGTACTGGCCTTCGTACCCATTTTAAGGTGATTCATCACGCCTTGCGATATCGCTAGAAGTAATCCCGAGGGTAAATTCCCTTTTTCATCGGCGATAAACGGCAACATCGCTTTTTGATAGGCCGGTAAATGAACAAACATAGGATCGCTGATATGTAGGGTTTTCTCCAAGGGAACCCACGATGGCGGAGCTAATGCAGCATCCACCACGCTCACTTCATTGACGGGGTCCGCAATTTTAATGCCCTGCTCAAAAGATGACGCTACACCCGAAGCAAAGTCTCGCTTTAAGCGCGCGCTATAACGGGTATTACGTTGTATTTCTCCCGTAGCGGCACTTACTTTGACTTCGCCATGTTCATGCACATCTGGATCTCTCGTGACCGGCTCGCGAAAAGGGTTAATCACGTATTCACCATGAAAAATATTCGACGAATAATTCGGCTTAGACAAACAAAAGGCATCGTCAGGAGATAAGCTGTCAACCGTCGTTCTCCAAGCATTTTCTTGAATCGACGTAGTGGCTACGCTACCTAAATATTCCTCATGAATACCCATCATAAAATGAACGCTTTGTTTATTATAAAAATTCAAGCGCTCAGGATGGCGTTTACTTTTAAATTGTGGAAACTTCTTAATGAGTGTCTCTTTATCGGTATGCGTGACACGATGCAGCTGCTCAAATCCAGAAAGCTGTGTCGTGAGGACCTTATCACCATCCCCCTGCATTCCAACAGCCTGACTACCTGAATACGTCACCGTGTTTTGTCCTTCGACACCCCAAGGATTTTTCACACGCCTTTCTCTTGAATATAAACGAGTAGGCAATATCATGGTCGATTGATAGCAAAAATAGTCTTGCTTATACTCATAATCGTAAATAGTGGCGCCAGTCCACGATTTATCTCTGACTTGAGAAAACGTTTTTTGTACCGTCAATCCGTCATTAAGAATATTGATTGTGCGATTAAAAACACTCGTAAACGTATCTTCTGTAAATCTTGTCGTAAAATTAAGATCATATTCATAAGCATGACGAAGTTGATGTACAAAAAAATCTACGCGGGACTTATCCCAAGCTTCGATAACCAGGCTACCATTGCGAAACGCCTCGTTTTGCGCGTTATTTAATGCATTGACGTGTTTTTCACCCAACGTATTGCTTTGTATGTCTTGTTTGAGAACCGAGTACCTAACCGGCCCCTTCGCGTCATAGCGTAAATATTTTGAACCACCGCCCCTGCCATAATAATTAATTTTTGAAATGCGCGCTAAAGCGTCTCGTTCATAAGCAATAGAATTTTGATCAAATATTTCAGATTGAAGGTTGGCACGTTGATCGTAAATGCGTATTCCACCTTGTTTAAACGTGGGCATGTGAGCCACAAAACCACTGGGATTAGTGCCCGGTGCAGCCATTTGCAACCATGAACATGGCACGCTATTACGTACGATTCGATGACCATCATCAAAACTGTAGCCTAATGAAATGGACGTATATTTTGCAGGACCGCCGTCCATTTTTAAAACAAGTTCTGACATCACCTGATTATAGAAAGGATCGGATGTGTAACGTTGAGTGAAGTGAGTATGATCCGTTAAAAGCATATGATGAGCAGCGTTATAACTGGCCGTCATGGTTTCTTTCAAACCCTGCATCGTGCGCATTAACTGCGTAATATTACCTGCATTATCATACGCATATTCAGATAAGGTATCAGCATTTAAGCAATGCGTTGAAGCCAGCAACTCAGCATTATAATGTGTGACGGTATGAACCGCGCCATGCTGTTTTTTGATCACAACTAAATTTAAGCGATTACTTTCATAGTCCCAATTACCACTCGCCGTGCTGTCCCCTATTTTTTGGATTAATCCAGAAAAAGGCTGACGTTGATACGTGGTAGTTGAAAGCGGCGTTGTCGCCGTAAGAACGTTACCCATGGTGTCTTTTTTAAACTGCGATATTTGCCCTTCTGGCAATGCCCTCGCATTAATTTGACCTAAATCATCATAACGCGCATAAGCAACAGCAAAGCTCGTGTTACCAGCCCCAGCTGTGCGTGGTACGCCAAGCCCTATGATTTCATCCGTGAGTGGGTCTCTATACATCCTATATAACAACGCTTGATTTGACATATACAAGCCAACATTTGCTCCAGAAAATAATACATCCTGGGCATGTTTACCTTGATACCTGATACGCAAAGGCTGGCTCAAGCCTTCTGTTAGTACCGATACAGGCAGCTTCATCGCACTGTAAAAGGTTTGGCTTGTCATAACGCCAGTAGCATCCACTTCCCTGATTGATTGGCCGTTGGGCGCGCGCTCAATCGTACTCGCCGGCTTCATGGTGGCGCCATCGGTTACATGATTAAAACCTTCAGCGTAAGCAATTTTTTCACCATTTAAATCATAACCGAATTGAGCAATGAGTTGCGTTGTTTGAGCTGTATAAGTCAAATCACCTTGTTTCACATCGGCAGGTGCAACCATCGAGTTTATTTCAGGGTCTAGCGTTTCTAAAACGCGATTATAAGCATTATATTTTTTTTGCCATACGTGACCGAGCTCATTCACAAACGTCGTGTTGTTAGAAAACACATCGAAAGTAGAGGATATAATGCGGTTAGTTCGCCTAGGTTTTTCGCTTATTTGAGACCAACGAGGTGTCGAAACAGCATGAAATTGCCTATCTGGATTTGAAAGTTCTGGCGCTCCATGTTGACCCGTAATATCAATTACTTTGCCTGTATTAATGGAGTCTGATTCAGCTGCAGACAGGCGGTATACAGCGTTTCCAACCCTAAGCTTAGATAAGCTGCTTGGATTTAGATCACGCATATATAAGTAACTTCTTAGGCCATAATCCCCGAACTCAGCTGCTTCAGTCTTGTATTCCGCCCTTAAAGCCGTACCTATTTTAATAACGACATGATTTTCAAGCGTTAATTGGAAGCTCGTTGCGGTAAGATTGAGTGGTCTAAAATAGTAGGGCTCAATTTTAACAACCGATGATTTATCACGCTTATTCGGCACGGCTTGATTGACTAAATTAAAAAGAGAACCGCGATTATTACGAACTTTAACATCAAGCTTCGCGGTTTGATATGAGGCCGGTAAATTATCCCATAACTCGAGTTTAACCGAGACATGGGGCAACTTTCTAATTCTTACATGTACGTTTAAAATATCCATTTCATTGGCATCTAATAAACGATATTCTTCACCGGCTATTTCGATAGGATAGCGCCCTGAAAACACAGGCTGAACACCCGACAGAGGAACGTCCAAAGAAACATGCTCTTCTTTAAATGCAAAAATTTCAACATCATAAGCACCCTCATCAAGATGGTTCACATCGAAATAATGCATATTCCTTTGATGATCAAAACAAGCTTTTTCAACACCATAAGCATTCGTATTTGGCGTTATGTTACTGCCACCTTTGATAATGCGAATAAAACCAACCAGATGAGCATCATGATCATCGATGTTTCTCCAGCTAATCGCCCTTGTAGAATTATCTAAAAATTCAAACCCCACATTCACATCAACATCTAATAACTGCGTTTCAATCGGTTCGAAATTAGCGGTGGCAGGCTGTTCATGCTTTAAAGCATGATGCGCAAAATCATAAGATTTAATATCTTTTAAAACACGGTTGTTGTAACGATGATGTTTGATAAAATCAATCGCTTGCGCTTCATATTCAAACCCACTCAACACATCATCGTGTGCTCGAACCGCCAAAGTAATATCACCAACCATGTTGCTAAATTCTAAAGTCGGTAAATCTTTATCTTGATGAGAAAACCAAGCATGACCTTGAGACCATCGGGTGATGCTTTTAATGTTTGGCGCACTTAAAAATGCTTTTTCAACGCACTCCCCCCAAGCATTCAACGTACTACGGGTTGAGTGATGATCAATACGACTCCCACCACGAATAGATTCTTCAAGCACTGGCCGCTTCGCGAGATTAAACGTATGACGTTTTTCATCAATCACACGACTTTCGTTTTTAATATCACTTAAACGCGAAACAAATTCACGTGCTTTTTGCTTGGTCGCGGTGTAACTATAACCTGTTTGCTTTGTGCCTTTTTGCTCTAATTTTGTTAAGCCACGCGTATCTTTTAAATCTAAAGATAAAAAGTCATGCTCCACAGCTTCGTTCAAAGCTTGAGGCAATTCATAAGGATGGGTGAGTGTTGTTGGCTCAGCACCGTACCAAAATTCTTTACTGCCGACCTGTTCACCATGCGCGTTATGATAAAAATACGTCAAAGGATAAGCCAAGATCGCTTTGCCCTTAGCATCTTGACCGCTGACGACGGGCAAATCAACGGTTGCAAACGTCAGGCCACGTGCGTCGATAAAGGCCCACTGCTTGTCACCTTGTGCATTGGTCGTAACCACACGCTCACCGCGTGGTGCGTAGGCACATTCAAGTTCAATATCTTTACGAGCGTCATCCACATCACCCAGATCATCCATAACATCAATGATCTGACCATGCGCATCAACGATTTGATGAGTTCGATTCACGAGTTTGACCGAGGTTTCTTTGCCATCAAAATTAAACGTATACGCGTGAATGCGATCCTGCTTATTTTGCCCTGTCGGCAATCGCGCTAAAGCACGACTGAGCGATAAATCTTGACGCGAAACATTCAGCTCGATGGCTTCAGCATATTGGTGACGTAATACAGGATCACCAAACACATCGTATCTAATCGCCGTAATTTTAAATAAATTATCCGCGTCTTTCGTACTGCCTTTATAACTTTCAGCTTCTAAAACATAATGACGCTGGCCACGCTCATACCAAAAATAATGCTTGTGCCACGTCTCATTTAGCGCCGCATCCATAAGCGTTAAACGCTCAATAACGCGGCCAAACACATCATAATTCTGTTTAACCAAGCCATGCGATTGATAAAAAGTACCTGAACTCGGCTCATAATAATGACGCAAGCCCGTCATAGTTTGCAGCAAACGGCCTTCATGATCATAGGTATATTGTTTAACGCGATCGTTATCTGTAGCTAATGCTTGAACTTGATCTTTGAGCCAGCTCGCCTCAATGCCTTCTTGAACAAACCTCTGAAAATCGTCTGCTTCAAATACCAAAGCCGTGGCATACTCGGTGGCTTTAAGTGGACTGCCAAAATCATCACGTTCATATGAGGTCACTAAACCGACTGCATTAATTTCATAACGAAGCCTGTCTAAGCCATCATAAACTTTAAAGCTATAGGCACCCTCTTCGTCTTTTTCAACCATCGGCTTGCCAGACGCATGAAGCACAAGCGAGCTGCTGAGTGTTTGATACGTGATTGGATGATCCATCATATGCTTGGGTGTTTTCTCTTTATCATCCACTTCTACTTGGTCAACTTGAGTGCCCGTATAACGCCCGTCTAAATCGTAATGAATCCTCACCGTACGCGCATCATGCTCCACATCATGAGTCTTCGCGATCACCTTATCCGTCTTATCAAACCGCTGTGTATTTTTAACACGACGTTTTGTTGAGCTAAAATTGAGTTGGGCTACATCGCCCTCGCCTTCTATAAATACATCGGTTACGGGCGCTTCAGGTAAAATTTCGGCAATTCGACGTTTCGCTAAATCATACTCGTTCGTTGTTTTTTGACCCGCCCTATCCGTATGAGCAATAATTAAATCCGCTGCATCGCGCTCAAAAATATCGGTCATACCATGAGGATCAACTTCTTGAACTAAGCGGCCCGCCTTATCAAATACATCTTGATAAACCCTGTCCGCTTCAGATAATGCATCTAACGAGTAGTGCTTAAATAATTTATTATCAATACTTGAGATATCAACCTCAGTATGTAAATCAAACGCCTGAGCAAAATGGATCGTTTTTACTTTATGATTATTGCTATCATAATAATACCGGCTCACTAAGCCTTTATTATCGACGGTAAATATTGGATTATGATAAGCGTCAAATACATAATGCACATGTAGATTTTGTGTGAGCTGTTTGGTTTTATGCGTTCTAATTTTATGCTTGAGTACAGCTGTACTATCTGTTGTAACACCCTGTTTTAATTGCTGATGGAGCTTATCTTCAAGCGGCTCAGCATATTCAATGCTATGGATAATTTTACCATCTCGATTAAATATATTTTCAGTAATCAAACCGAGCGGGCTTATAATTAAGGTTTGGTTATCAGCCTCATCATAAAAATAAAACGTTTGCCTAGCTTGCTCATGGTCGCTTTGCATCCTCTGACTGAGCATTTTTCCCGTCACGCTATACGTATAGGTATACTTATAAACCTTAGATTGACCATGCTCATGGTCATAAAAATGTTTTACAACTTGGCATTTTTTGCCATTCGTATGATAAGAAATACTTAATTGCTTATCATCAACACGGGCTATGCTTTCCAAAACAGCAAAAAGTTCGGACCAATTTTGAGTTCTATAATTCGTATTAATCACATCCTTTTGATTAAAAAACTGGTTGATTTGCTCCGAATTTAAAGCTTGTGTATAACGACGCACATACGTCACTTGCCCGGCATGATTGTAACGCGATTCTTGAACAATCCCCATGGCACTGATGGTTAATATTGGATTACCACAACCATCTAAAACACGATAGGACGCATGTCCATTACCATCGATGGATTGAATAATATGATCAGCTCGGTTACGAACAACGCTCGATGTTAAAGCCAATCCTTGAGGATCGATAATTTTAGCATGAGAGCGCGCTAAATGATCTTGTCTAAACTGTGTTTCATAACGACGCGCGGCATGACCATCCGATAAAGACTCCAATACTTTTTGTTTTAATCCGTTATACATTGCGTGTGTTTGAATATTTAAACCATGCGGATCAATCACAGATAATACTAACTGGCCACCATCACTGTATTCATAATTACAAATCCCACCTTCAGGATTAATATGCTGCACCGTGCGACCTAAGCCATCAACTTTATAAGTATCAACCCTTGTTCCATGATCATTCAGCGAACGACTTTCTTTTTTAATAACAAAGCCATCTGGATTACGCGTAAATATTTGCTCTAACGCATTATTTTCAACTAATTGCGTCACACGTCCAGCCATATCAAATGTTTTAGATAAACGCATGGTTATTTCACGATTAGACCAAACAATACATTTAGACGAGACGTCACCTAAAGCGTTGTGTGAATACTTCGTGATAAAGTTTTTTGCATTGGCGTGAGAAATCACGTCACCAAAAATATTGGTGTATGTTGTTTCATGAGCATCGTCTTGCATTTTAAGCATGCTGCGAGCTTTTCTATTATGTGTATATACAATCAATTGTTGTGTATTATCGTCCACAAACATCGTGTGGTGAATCACGCGAGAAAAAGCATCCCACTGCTTTTGTTCTAACTCAACTAAATTTCTTTCACCCGTTCTTACATCAATATCTTCAATCGACCGATGAATTAAACGGCCCAGTAAATCGTAACGTTCATGATAAGCCGCTGTATCGGTTTTTTTGCTGTAGGTGCAGTTGCCTCGTGGATTGTTATATTGTTTATTTTCTTCTTTTGCTTTTATACTGTTTGTCGATTTGGTGAGTGCTTTAATAATAAGGCCACGCTTTTCCCACATGTAATGTGTTTCTAAAAATAAAGCGGGGCTATCTTCTCTCGCTTTTTCACGCTGTTGTTTTTCACATTTAATTTCTTTAAATGCATTGTATGTTTTAATATGCCGATAACCATCTGCATCACATATTTCAGTCACCAAGCCTAATGGATTATAAACTGTGCTCTCACCTACAAAATGAAGCTCCTCACCATCACTATCACGAAGACTCGCCATAAGCACTTCAAAAGCTCTTCCGCCCAAAGAACAAAAATTCTCAATGGCCGACAACTCGATGACATGAGTAGACGCGGCTTGGCAAGTAACTTCACCAAAAGCATTGTAATCATAACGCGTGACAACACCGGCTGGTGATATATTAAACGCTAAGCGATTTTGATCACCGTAAAAATAATACGTTGCCTCATTCAAAGCATTATAAGAAATTGTGACTAAACCATTTTTATCTCGCGTGACATGCTCCACATGATCTTTTTTAAAACGTTCATTTGAATGGGTGTCCATGACCATGGGATTTATGCCTTGTATCTTTTCACCCATTTGATTATACGATGTTTCACTGGCGCGATAAGTATCTCCATTTTTATCGCCATCGATATCGTTTATCGCTTGCGTCACCTCTGAAACAACATGCCCAAGCTTGTCATAAGCCTTAATCAGTTCATAACCTTCATGAAGATGTTTTTCTTGGATACAGCGACCATTCAGATCATAAATATAAATAATATGATCATCTTCATCGGTTTCAGCAGGTAATTGGGGTATAATATCTACCGTAAGATTAGCAACATCCAAAGCGATCGCATAACGACGTTGACCGCTTTTTTGACCGCTTAGATCATATTCATAGGCTGTAACATAACCTAAAGCGTCAATCATCATCGTCTGATTGCCTGCTACATCATAAAAATACAGTGTTCGCGCGCCAATTTGATCATCTAGCTGTAAAATAGTGGGGTTAGCCCCTAACGCTTCTTGCTCCGTTGTTGATAACGGCTGACTAATCATGACTGACTCATGGATTAAACCTGCACCGTTATAATGATTTAAAACCACATACCCTGCAACATCAATCTGAGCAACTAGTTTACCATGCTGAAAAATTTGACGAGACGTTCTGTCGCTTGCTGTTTTCCTATGTTCAGGCATGGCGTGGCTTAATAATAAAGCGCCTGCCTCTTCTGGGGTTAAGCTATTAGCATAAGCAATGGTCTCTGTTTTTTCGCCCAAGCTGTTATATTTAAACTCAACCACAGTAACATAGCCACGCTCATCACAGGTTTCTAATTCAAAGACAATACGACCTAAACAATCTTTGATTTGTTGATGACAACGATTATTAGCATCATTTAAATGCGACTTTGCAAACTGAGTAATTAAAGTAATATCTGAGTGCTCTTCTTCGTAACGAACAGCAAAACGAGTCGTGCTAAAAACATGGTTCACATGATCACGAGCATAAGCCGTTAATTCCCCGGCTCCATTGAATTCATAAACAAGCTCATCCTTTTTATTATAAAAATAATGCGTCGTTAATCCTTCGCTCGTTTTTAAATAGCTTAATTGGCCACTGGGAGTGTATTCACGTATTTCTTCACGTCCATTTGAATATAAGCGACTCACGAGTTGATGAGATGAATTATAACTATCTGTAACGATTAAGCCATTAGGCAGTTTTTTAACTTCAGCTTGTTTGCTATAGCTTGTATTCGTTTCTTCTGACAAGGGCGTTTTATGTAAAGTAACACGGTCAATGGCATCCCGTTCATATACTTCAAGCATCAGCTCGTTCACTGAGTTCATACGACGATGAGTTAATAAAGCACCCGTCATGGTTTTACTGAAAGTTTGTTGATAGATTGTTGCTGCATCGGTATTTTGATACGTACTTTTTGCTATCACTTGACCGCGTTCATTATGCTCATGTAACGTAAGCAAAACGTTTTGCTGTTGAGCTGGCGTTAATGCTGATTGCCAATCACGAAGTGCATTGAGCGTGGGTGCACCATCAAATAAACTAAAATATTGATAATGCTTATCAAGTAAACGATGTTCATCATACGTAAAATATTCAACATTCCCACCAGGACGCACCACAAACGTTAAATCTCGTGTATTATCAGCTTTAAAATCATAAATAAAATGTGTTGTTTCTAGTTCGTAATTTTCTTGAATATGTAAATCTGATGTAGCAATTAAAACGCCCTGCGCTGAGTACCCAAAAGTTTTACACGTTAGGCAAGTATTCGAGGCATCAAACTCAGAAATTTCAATGATGTGACCTTCTAAATCATAGCTCAGATCGCGATAGCTGTTGTCCATGCGGAGTATTCTTTTTAATACGCCATCGCCTTCGTCATCCCACATAAAAGCGGTCGACTCTACCATCGCGTCTACGCCTAAATCATCAGGCACATGATACGATACGCGGTCGTATCGTCCATTCTCATCATGTCTAAAGTTAAAATCGGCCTTGTTTTCTACGCCTTCTGCTCGAATAACAAGAGGAGCATCTGGCATGAATGGTGCAAAGATACCGTACGAAGCCCCATCGCCCAAAGCGAGCTTTACTAATTGATACCCAGGATTAAACCCCAGCTGAATGCTCGTGCCATCATCCTGAATAATCCCGGATAATAAATCATGTTCATAAGATAATTTAGTCGCATAGAAACCAGGGCCTTTTTTAATTTCAATTTTGGCAAGCTGTTGCCTATCGGTATCACGAAAGGTATAACTCGCTAATAATTTCTCCGTTTTATGCTGATGGCTTTTTAATGTGATGTCGCACTCATGTTGAGTTTTCCACGAAAAATGATATTCATGACCTGAACTTGAAGTAATGCATGCTAAAAGTGAATCTAAAAAAAATACGTCATAGGTGTATTTTAGAACGTGACCTTGAGCATTACTTGTTTCTAACAAATAACCGCGTGAACAGTACGTTCTTTTATCACCTGAACTCGGATGAAACCATTCAAAACCATCATTATCTTTTTGGTGACACACAGCACCTGCATGTGGCGAATTTTTAGGTGCAGAAAAAATAGGTACGTTTCTCTCTCTTTGACTATATGTTACTTCGGAGCCATCAAACTCAATGATGGTAATAGAGCTTGCGCCTTGCTCTACAATTTCACTTAAGCACGATAAATGCCACTTAGAGCGAAAGTCAGGAGTGCGTGAATTAAAACAATAGCTCAAATCAATCGGACCGCCTAAATCCTCAATCAATAAGGGCGTTGTTTTAATAAAAAAATTACCGTTAAACGTATTTAAAGCCAAAAAAAGTTGGCCTGACCCTTGCGCACCACCACCCCAAGTAGGCAATGCCTCCATCATACTGCCATGCATACCATAAGAAAAATTAGAATAGGGTTTAAACGGTAAGGTGAACATTAAACAAAAACTCCTTTAATTCACTGCTGTCCACACTTAGGACATAGTGCGCCACATAATACCGGCAACCTCTGTTTAAATCAAGATTTAATGAGCTGAATTTAACTTTACTGAAACTTATAAAGCAAACATGGACAAAATAAACACTTCTCGATATACTGACCGCCAAACGCATGAGGCCGAGGTTTTTTTTAACGCTATGATTATATATATTCCAACCCGTACCGATAGATTAGATGCTACTGTAAAAGCTCGATTTCTCGATCCTAAAAATGAACATGAAACCCAATTATTTATAAAACTGAATCATATGGTCGGCAGTAATACAGCCCCAAATGAAGAAGTTCTTTTGTCGCAACCGTTTATTGATTTGCTTAAAGAGCATCTGCCTAAAAAAATTAAACGCATCAGCATTGATGAAGGTGACTTTACTCAGTGGTTCAACGAAACCAATGACGACGATTACACGATTAATCGATGGCTAATCGGCGCGGTCAGAAGACAGCCCGCACCTCCAAGGCCTGCTGATTTTCTTAACGACATTTTAAATTTTTTTGACAACTTACCTGAGCAAATTACTGAATTAGATCTGAGTCAAAGTATTCTGTTTACCGAACCGGCCAGAGTGCCGCGACAAACCGATCAACATCAACAAACAAGGTATGACAATCTAAAAGCTATTATTAAAATCTTAGAAGAAAAACCTTTAACCTATTTAGCTCTTAATCATGGCGATTTTGCTACGAAAGGCCAGGACTTAAATCAATGGATTAAAGGACACCTGCCTCCGACACTGCACACCATAAAATTAGATAATGTGAAAGAAGAAAGACGTATTATGGAGCCAAGCACCTACCCAGAAAACAATCCGCATAGGCATCCGGCTTCTTCCCCGTTATATTTTACAAACATAGTCAGTACATTGGATATGAGTAGCCCTTATCCCGCTAACCAACTTTTAAATGTACGTGACAGAACCATCACGAAAGACAATGTCTTCTATTTTACCAATCTCTTTGGACGGTATATGGAGGCAGATCCCAACAGAGCAGTACAAATCGAACTTAGGCCACACAAAGGTCTACCTCGAATTTACCCCAACATGATTAAAACAATTAACTTAAGCCGACGTAACTTACATAAATGGGCTATTGAAATGCATCGCGTACCGATCGCAGAAAACGCCCATGATTTTATAACGCAACTATGGCGTTCCATTCCTCAGAGCGTTACTAAGCTTATTCTCAAAGGCAATAAACTCGCCTCGTTATCTGTTGAAAATCTGGAGAAATTTTTTATAGGATTTCCTGAATGGGTGACGGTTGAATTGAGCGAAAATGGCTTTAATCAGCTACCTTTTACCGAGCTTAATGATAAATTAGCCGTATTACCCAACACAATCATCGAATTTGAAACGGAAGAACTGTATCTAAGGCAAGACAAGAAGGTTATTTTTGTCGACGGCAATCGAGGTGAAAAACTAGGCTTTACACCGTTTCATCAAATCAAATATCAGAAAAATATTCAACAACATGAACTGGATGCATTAGCTAGTAGAGGCATGAGTGAAAAAGACAGTCAACATCTTTTTGCGGCTGTACCATGCAACAGTGAATTTATAACGCGTCGAGGAGAGCTTATGCAATTGCTTGTTGGCCCCCTCGAAGCTAATAGTGTTACCCATTCCAAAAAAAATGCAATACTTCTAAAAGCTCGCAAGCGAATAGACCTTTTTACAGAGGATAACCGTAATAAATATCATTCACCTTTAAATACCACCCTGGACTTAAGCTATGCACGTTTAGGCTGGCTATCCAAAGCACAGTTAAAGGAGCTGTTTAGCGCCATCCCAACTGATGTCACCAGACTCATACTCACGCACAATGGTTTTGCTAAAGAAGCAAGTATGCTGGAAAATTTGGCTGGCGCAATTGAAACTTTAAAAAAATCTAAAATATCCTATATCGACTTCAGTTCTAATGAATTTTATAAGCGAAAGTATAAGGATATTAATTCTTTCTTAAGTAAGTTTATTAAAGAAGCTACTTTGACGATGAATTTAAGCATTTCTACGGACACACCGACAACAGCGTATAATCATCGATGCCGTATTTATTGGCTTGATAGCTATCGTGATGAAGCAAACAAACATGATAAACTCTTAAACTTTGCGCACGTGCTACTTAGCGACTACACCATGGAGAATAGCCCTTCTTGGGCGCTCATCTACATGATTCAGTGGCGCTATGATCATTTGAATGTTGTGACGGATCTAAACCATGAAATAGCCGAGGGTAGTGCAAGCAGTACCCCCACGCCCCCATCAAACCAACTGATCAATTCAGATGATGTCTTAGTTCAGCTGAATGCGCATGTAGAAACCAACCCAAACGGAGGCTTTGCAAGACGCCTGGCCGCACTCTCTTTATTTTCTGAAAAAATGGATCCATCTCAAACGGCCCGGGGTCGCGAAGCAGCACCCCGTGACGACAATTCTCAAAGGGTTCTTTTTGCAGGACATCAACAATCATGACAGAGCACCATACGATATTAGGCGTTTCTGAACATGCTTCAGAAAAAGAAATAAAAGCCGCTTATAAAAAAAAGGCTCTCTTAGCACACCCCGACAAAGGTGGCAGTGCCGATGCTTTTAACCAATTAACGACGGCCTATCAGGAGTTACTACGTTTAAATGAGCGCGAAGACTCCGGCCTTTGGTGGAACCGTTACCCAATCAAGTTTAATCATAAAACCGTGCACTTCACGATGCTTGAAAATCCATTCAGTTACAGTAACTATAAATACATTGAAATAGCCTTTGCTCCCGAGGAGATTTTATATTACGACCTCAGCTATTTCGATAAACCGCTCGAAGAGCGCATGTTCACCGTCTATTTTATGCGAGATAAACTTAATCATATAAGTAGCAGACTCCAAGGCGAGCTTAGAACTTTTGAAGTTGAGAACGGTGTGTTAACGCGTTGGTATGTTCCATCGGACACAATCAAGCAGTACAGCTTCTTTAAAGATAATATGGATAAAATTCACTGCATACTACAACTACTTGAAAGGCCGCCCTATGCCAAGAGAGAACTCTATGACTACAGCCTTGGCTTAACAGAACTCCAAGACACAACCTTGATTGAGCTGGTTCGACATATGGGTGGGATCGTCATATTAAAAAAAATGATCGAATTCATGCCTGATATAGATTTTATTGGTTATCTTGAAACGTTAAACAAAGCTCAATTATTAACCCCTGAAAATATAGAACGAACCATTGCCTGCGTAAACCATAGTGTAACGCCATGGGTGAGTGATTTTTATGAACAAAAATTAGACTTTAGTCACACCAGTTTTTATAAAAATACTTATTTTAGTGCATTGGATGATGCAACCAAAGAATTGCTGTCGGCTCATTTGCTAACGCAAGATAACTTTAACTTACTCATCGAAAATTTTGATCATATAGAAAGTATTAAATCTGCGCTCTACTCGCTAAATAGAACTAACTTACTGAATCAAGATAATTTTTTAAAATGTATCGCAATCGGGAAAGATTGTCATTTTTTCATGTCTAATATGACACTGCTGCACGAATCAAATTTTTATAATGACGACATTTTAAAAACATTAAGTACACGAGACTTAATCAAAGCCTCCGCTTATCCTCTATTTAGAGTTAAAGAAAACTATGATGAAAGTTTCAAAATAGCCTTTCAAACAGACATAAGTGATACAACAAAACCACTTGAGCATGCAATTAATCAATTATTTATTCATGGGCTACTCATTGGCTATTCTGAAACATGGAATGCAACATATGCAGAGCAAGCCACAGAAAAAACCAAATTATGCTTTTGCCTTGCCATTGAACTCAAAAAAGAACTATACGATTTTTGGCAGCTGAGTGAAGCTGAGCGCGCAGAGGCATTTTATAAATTTAAAGAAAGCTTTATAAACAAACTTCACATTTATGACGAAGAGTTATCGAAACATCGTAATACATACTCTGTATTTATCGAAAATGTTTTAACAGCGATTTACGATCTTAGAAAAATATTCATATCAGAGAATTATGATCAAATAAACAAACTTCACTTTTTTAAGACAGCAAGCATTAAAAAAGTTGATCAAATAGAAAAAGCACTTCACGAGACGCATGAGGTTGAACATAAATCACCACATAAACCTTTTTATCCACACTCAATTTATCACATGTAATTGACCTCAAGAGATCTTATTATGAAATCTAAAATCAATCACTTAATTATTATGGGCGATAGCTTATCAGATCGAGGCACACTTGCTAAACGCCATGGGCTTGGATTAATTCCAATGAGAACCTTCTCCGGCTTAGAAGCGAAAAGATCACCTTTTGGACGCTTTACGAATGGTTATAACTGGATAGATACGATTGCTGAGCGCTTGCATAGAATTTACTCACACAATGAGCCTCCTATCGGCGAAGAAAGACACACACAACATCATGCGTTAGATGATGATACAAAAGTCATGTTTGAAGATAATTTTTTACTGCGCAGCTATGCTGAAGGTGGCCTAACGTCGCACAATTATGGGAATCAACCTGCTTGGCCGGGAGAGGTAAATGCAGAATTAGCACGCCTCATGGTCTCAAACCTTAGTGAAAAAAGAGCATTTTTACTCAAGGATGATATTAAACACAAGCTAAATTCCGAACATAAATCCCATACACTCGTTTTTGAATGGTCTGGCGCGAATGATTTAATTACGGTAAATTCAGAGCCTAACACGATAGCGATTGATCGCTCTATTGCTAGCCGAGTAAGTAACTTAAAGAAACTCATAAAACATGGTTACCGGAATTTTGCTTTATTTAATTTACCTGATTTATCGCTCACGCCTTATTACCACAATAAGACAAAAACACTCCGGGACAACGCTAAAAACATGTCTGCGCTATACAATCAAAAATTAACCGCTGCATTGCAAAGCGTTCAAAGAGAATTTCAACACTCTTGTCAAATTGAAATGTTCGATGTCAGTGAGCATTTTACAACCATATATACGAATCCAGTTGACCATGGTTTTGATAGCAGCAAAATGAAAAAATACTACACGCAGTCACGCGCGCTTCGATCAAAAGCTCATGATGGCTCATCAGACGGTTATATGTTTTGGGATGAGATTCACCCTTCTGAAGATATGCATACAAAACTCGCGGATCATGCTTTAGAATTTATTCATGAAAAATTCGAGCTGCTATCACCAACCAATGAAAGCGGAAAACAAAATACACATACTCAGTTATTAAAAGATTTTAGTTACAAATTTGATGTTTATAATCAAAAAAACAACGAGGCATGGTTTGGAGTTTATAGTTTCTTTTCATACCCTACACTTGAGATAGATACAGACTTATCTGCCGATGAAAATTTAGAACATATTCTCCATCATGCATTTACTTTAAAAACAGATTACGTGCTTGATATATTTAAACAATTAGGATGGATTGATCGTAAGTTAAGATTTACAACTTCTACGCCTGTCGAAATCATTCAAATAGAAGAGCAAAGGCAAGGAGCACATCATCGGGTTACTGCGAAATGAGAATTCATTGATATTATTTCTTATGGGCGAGCATTTGCTTGCCTAAATTAGTTATTCGGTATTTTTGGGTTGGGCTGCGGGGCGAATCCGGTTGAGTCATTTCAACAGCCATTAAATCTAATGCGGGTTGTAAATAGTTTTGTATGAATGTTGGCCGATGAT
Source organism: Legionellaceae bacterium (assembly GCA_029210265.1). Lineage (GTDB taxonomy): Bacteria > Pseudomonadota > Gammaproteobacteria > Legionellales > Legionellaceae > JAALKW01. Next base: position 190 of record JARGNP010000014.1, on the reverse strand, counting down.
TCAATGATAATGCTTCGAGAAGGGTTTTCGTACTTAAAGGTTCTTGAGCTACAGCCTCCAATAAACGCATTACTTGTTCGGTTACTTGCTCGGTTACTTGCTGAACTATCACCGCATCGCTAGAAAATCCATCATCCTAAAAAACGCAGTTGCACGCATCCATCACCGTTAAAAATAGAACGATGTTCCA
>JARGNP010000013.1 GCA_029210265.1 Legionellaceae bacterium | reverse complement strand
TGGTGTTTGGAAGGATATTTTATGTGCTATTTAATATGAGGGGATTCCTGAGGATGTAGGCATATCCATTCGAAATAGCCATACTACCAAGTGGGTCGTTAAAACCGTCTCCAGTCGATCCGCAGCCCACTAGGCTGCCGTCTGCACGATTGATATGACATCGTATAACTTCGCTGACATCACCGTTAATTGTGTAGAGATCATTGTTATGAATATACACAGTAAGTGGTGCTTCCAACTGAGTACCATCTGCTCGACAGTCGGTTAAATCTGTATCGAACAAGCAAGTAAAAATTATGTTAGCATCAGGGTCATTATCAGCAGTATATAAATATTGATTGGTCGAAACAGCAACGCCACTGGCTTTGCCAAGAATGCGGTTACTACTCAAAGCTTGGCAGTTTTCTAATCCACCTGAGTCGCTAATAAGACAGTCAGAAATAAAGCCGTGAGAAACAGTACCATCAAAAATACCATTATTAGCAATCAAGATATGATCCTCGCCGGGTGGAGGGGTTGTGATTTCGATGTTCAGACGGTTTTCTAATAAAGGCAGAGAACAAAAAAATGGCGAGTTTGTTTTGCAAATTTCAGGGCCTATAATTGATTTTGATGCAGTAATTTTACTTCCATCAACGAGCAGCGATAAAAGACAGGACTGGTTTGGGGCAAGTGTGAAGGGTTGAGTACAAAAACCTGATTGTACGACTTGTGTGATACCAAAATTATTTTGCAAGCTTAGGCTCTGTGTTTGTTGTGTTTGATTTTTCACGCGATAATTTATCGTTGCTGTCGAATTAATAGGGACTTGAATGCTTGAGGATGTTTCCGGGGTGATAGAATACAAGGCTTTTGAGGCAAAGGCGCCCTGATTAAGTAAAAGTAGAATCAAGCCGATTTTTTGAACAAGGTTCATTATATATCCATGTGTATATTTTTTATTTATATTGCAGGTTACTACGCTAGAAGAAAACACGAGGGTTGTCAATCATATTGCTGCCACGCTAGTATGGTTTGACATAGGTTCGCGTTTAATTTTAGGGAAAGCATGGATATGACATATTTAAAAAAGATTTTTAAGGTTTTGATGTTTTCTTTTATGACCATGATGACGGCGACTTATTCTTATGCGGCAGACTCCGCCACCAGTGCTGAAAAACAAGCAAACATGACACCTAAACAGGCCTTGTTAAAATTAAAAGCGGGTAATCAACGATTTTTATCTGGCAAAATGCAAACCCAAGATTATTTAGCTCAAGCTAAACAAGGTGCATCAGGCCAATTTCCTTGGGCGGTTATTTTAAACTGCATGGACTCACGTAGCGTACCTGAGTTTTTCTTTAATCAAGGGCTGACCGACTTTTTTAGCTTACGTGTTGCAGGCAATGTCTTAAACGAAGATATACTCGGTAGTATTGAGTATGCGACCAAAGCTGCTGGGGCACCGTTAATCGTTGTTTTAGGACATACCTCGTGTGGCGCAGTATCAGCGGCTTGTCAACATGATAAGTTTGGCCATATAGGCTATTTTACGCATAAAATTAAACCGGTTATTCCCGGATCTCAAAAAGAAAGCGGAACAGATAATTGTTCGGATCCTAAATTAATCAATAAAATAGCAAAAAATAACGCATTAAACGTTGCGCGACAAATTCGAGAAAAAAGCCCCATTATCAATCAATTAATAGCAACGCATAAAATTGGTATTGTTGCCGGTATTCATAATGTTGAAACAGGCGCTGTAACCTTTTTTGAAGAAGGCCGTTTAATGCCTTTTTCAGGGGATGTTGCTGAATAAAGACCAAGCTTTGATACGCTGGCTTGTTCAAAAGACGGGTTACATACGCGATGCTTCGGTGAGCTTTTGTATTGCATCAGGCTCACCACATAACTGTTTCTAGATTTTTCAGGCAGTTCATGAATGCTTTGTGATAATTTAGGCAATAAATTTAATTCTTTAAATTTATCCAATATGATCGTTTCTTCTGGTGTGGAGAACATCAAATTAAGTTGCTGGCAAAGTTTGCCATAGTTCATCGATGATATAAAAATATTATTTTTTTCTTCAACAAAAAGGGTACGCATCGCTGCGAGGCATTCGGGTGAAAACGTAAAATCTTCTAGTGCGCATAAACGTATACCACGAAAAATTAAGCTGGGATCACGCTTAAAACTTTCATAGGGATCATCAATTGTACGTAGTATTTTATCATCCAGATCTGTTAAAGACGAAAAGCCTTTCATGCAATACGTTTTTTTAGTCCGAAGGGAAAAATACAGAGCCCCAATGGTATAATCTAAGCGTTTTGCATGTTCAATAAAATCGCCTGCTTCGATGATTAGGTCCGTTTTCCAACCTTGCCAGGTGATAGGAATTACGTGACGATTCGGTTTTTTATAGCCTAATTCACCGGTTGTTTTATCTCTTAATGCCACGCCACCTTGCGACTCAATCATCCGAATCAATTGCATGAGACGTTCTTTACCAGCGTTGGTGCTTATATTAGGAATGAGAATATCAAAATCACCGGGGTTTTTCTTATAATGGCTACTTCCAAATACATAACCATCGATACCGCAAGTAATAAAAACACCTGAATATTGCTCGAGTAATGTTCTCAAGTGAGGGTTTGCTTCGTAGCATTTAGGTAAGCGACGAATTTCATGCGCTTCTTTTTTTCGTTGCTTCAGTCGTTTTCGTCCAATAAGACGTTGGTTATTAGTATCTATTGCATTTACTACATCTTTCTCGTCGCTAATTTTTTCAGGCGTGTTTTCAGTGATGACGTCTGGCGTCGTTGAAGCAGAGGCTTGAAGGACATCTTCGGATGGTATTTCTTGTTCATCTTTAAGTTCAATCGCCGCAAGTTTTGCTTTATTCTTTTGTGTTTTAAGAGCGAATTTAAGTGCTTGTAAGCTGAGCAGTGGACTAGGTATGTCTTTATTGGTTTTGTAGTATTTCGTGTGGCGATATTTATGTATAAAAACATCTGCTTTGTTTATGAATTCAGCAGCTTCCTCGAGTTTATTTTGTTTTAGGGCGAGTTTTGCATGCGTTGTAAATGCTAGAAATAATACACGATCAAGCTCAAAAAGAACTCGATTCTCGCGAAAATTGCAATAAAGCACATGTCGGTAAAATTCATGAACGCAGCGTTCAGCCTCTTTGATTGAAAACTCAATATCATCGCCTGACATCGTTGATGGCCCGAATGAAAAGGGCTGATTAATATCAAACAGCTCAATATACGCAAGTGCTAAATCTAAATGAGCAGAGGCGAAGTGTATGGTGGAAACCAAAAGGTTTTGTAAGATGTCATTGCATTGAAATTTTTTATTTCTAAAAAGGACATGAAAATAGGTCCAAGCCACAAGATTAAAAAAACTACTCAATTCACACGCAATAACAACGGCTAATGCATTGGCGTAAGGTGTTTCTGCAATCGGTGGGTAGAGTACGAGCTTTTCTGGGGGGTATTGAAGAATAAAATCAAGCGTTTTTTTTGACTCTGCAACACCGGCATCTAACGACATGGATTTAAAGCAGGCAATTAATGCAACTTCCATGCCATGAATCAGCTTGTGACGTGTTGATGTATCCATAGGTAATTGTAGGTGTTGCTGAAATGCATCGCGGGAAGCTTGCATTATTTTAGCGTAATCTATGGCAGGAGGCGGGGCTAACACAAGGCTTAGATCAATACTGGAATCTAGTGAGCTTATACTTAGTTTCTGCGGAGGATGAATAGGTTGTGGCGCACGATCCAAGCGCGAGAGGTTTGAGTGTTCCTCGCGAGGAGAAAATAACGTCGACGTTTTCTTACGGTTATCTTTCAAGTGACGTACGGACATCATGGCTAAAATCATCGGATTATTTTGCAGCAAAGCAGTATACTACCACGGCTCATCCATGTCTATATTAAGGGCTGTATGGTTTTTTTTTGGGAGGGGTTAAATGCTGATATCTTCATGCCATAACGTTGGGTTCGCATGAATAAAATTGGCCATCAAATCGATGCATGTTTTATCTTGGAGTACTTGAAGCGCTACGCCACGCGATGCAAGCAGAGTTTCGTCACCCATAAAGTTTTTATTTTCTCCAATCATGACATGGGGGATTTGATATAAAAGAATAGCGCCAGCACACATGGAGCAGGGTGATAACGTGGTGTATAGTGTGCATGCTTGGTAAATATGCGCAGGTAGTCGCCCAGCATCTTCAAGTGCATCCATTTCGGCGTGTAACGTAACGCTTTTTTTCTGGATGCGTTGATTATGGCCACGCCCAATGATTTTATTCTTGTGTACGAGAACCGAGCCAATGGGAATTCCTGATGAAGCAAGTCCTTTTTGAGCTTCTTTAATCGCTTCTTCCATAAAAAACGGATTAAACATGGTATTGCCTTAATGATCGCGTGCAATCGTATAGCGAGCAAGTTCTTCGAGTGCTTTTTTATATTCTGAGTCGGGCAGTACCTGTAGAGCTGCAATAGCCTGCTTAACTTCTTGCTCAGCCAGTGTTCGGGTGTATTCAATGGCCCCCGTTTCTTTGAGCGCATCAAGAATTTCAGGTAAATATTCTAGCGAGCCTTGAGTTAGGCCTTGTTTTATTTTTTCTTGCTGCTCTGGTGTGCCTTGTTGCAACGCATACAACAAAGGCATGGTGGCTTTACCGTCGGCTAAGTCATCACCTATATTTTTACCCATGGTTTCTGCATCTGAGCAATAATCTAAGGCATCATCAATGAGTTGGAAGGCATTGCCGAGATGTAATCCATACGCATGCAAGCCTTCTTCTATGGCTTCATCAGCGTCACACACGAGCGCACCGAGGCGAGCGGAGGCTGCAAACAACAACGATGTTTTTGCATGAATGACCTCAAAATAATCGCTGATAGCCAACGAAGGATTATGTCGGTTGGCGAGTTGTTTGATTTCGCCGCAGCCTATTTGATGCGTCATGTCGGTTAAAACTTTCATGATTTTTAAATTACCGACACTTATCATTAACTGCATATACTGAGTAAATAAATAATCGCCAACCAAAATACTGGCTTTGCTACCCCAAATAGAATGCGCGGTTTTACGTCCTCGACGTAGGGTAGATTCATCGATCACATCATCGTGTAATAACGTCGCTGTGTGAAAAAATTCAATCATGGCGGCCAGAGTGATGTGGTCTTTGCCTTGATATCCACAGGCATGGCTTGCGAGTAGCAGCAGTAACGGGCGCAAATGTTTTCCGCCACTTTTTATAATATGGTTAGCAAGCTCGTCGAGTAAGCTAATCTCAGATTGAATGTGCGTAACGATGAGGGCATTAACTGCATCAAAATCATCACGGACCAGTGCATGCAAGCGGTGAATCATGAAGGTGTTTCCAGAAGCCGGAGCTTGATTGAATCAGAAGTCTGGATCCTAAAGTGGGGTTGCTTTGATGTCAAGCTAAGCTCCAAAATCACCTTGCACATTTATCGTGAAGAAACCGGTGGTAAAACGAGGTTGCTGCATGAGCGTGACGCGTCTATTTTATACTTGAAAAGCCCATGTTGTGCTAGGGCTTCGTGCTCGCTTGTTGGAGAGCACGGATGAATGAAACTGCTACATGACTTTGTACCTTTTATGCGTGGTAATTTTTTGATATTTTTTTCTTGCTTGATGGCTTTGTTTAAACAAGGGTGATGACCTGATGTTGCGGTCTCCATGAGCGTATAGATGATGTTTGTTTGATGTGTTTTGATTGCTTTTCGATAACCTTTTGCAATCACGGCATCACAAGGTGGCAAAGGGCATGCAAGTAAAGCTTTAACACAATTAATACGACCTTCGTCGACAGCAAGATTAAAACATTTTTCAACCACACCAAGACGAGGTGATTTTGTACCATTCCAAAGTGGAAGAATCGCGTTGTAAGCATTTTGTTCTACGGCAAGCTTGAGCAGTTTATCAACTAAGGGTTGATGAATATTTGATGTTTGATGAAGATAGTGTACCAGCGGCCAATGACCTAAATACGCGGCCTCATGCGTCATGTGTTCAGAGGATTCGGGCTGTTTTACATACTGCTCTCTAAGCCACATGATAAGTGAAATATTGCCGTGATGTGCTGCCTGCATGTAGAGTGAGTTATCATTGATGTGTACGTTATGCCACGGGCGTTCCTGGGGGATGTTTGTGTCTAAGCGGTTAATAATATTGGAACGCAAGTTTGCATCATCTATACTTACCAATATTTCGATAAGAAGGCGTTCATAGGGCGTCACATCATGCTCATGAAATCTAGGTTCTATATCAAGCCGTTCTATAAAATCATCAAGCGTATAATCTTGATCTAATTGTGGTAGATAAGCTTTAAGAAGACGGCACTGTAATTGATATTTATCTTGTGGAAAGATATTAGGTATATCTTCGATGACTTGGAGCGTACTCAGTTTAATATGTACTGCGCGCCACATGTCTTCGATAGAAATGTAATCAAACGCTTCTATCGATGTGTTGGTATGCGCATGAATAAAGCTGTTAAAATTATTTTCTAGCCAAATGCTGTGTGCGATAAGTTGTGCTTTTGCGGGTTTATATTTACGTAGCTGGCGTAGTAAAATGTCGTCATCCAAAACCTCTGGATGCTCCAGAACATGTTCGAAAAGATGCGTGAAAGCTAGCAGTGCATGAGATTTATTACGTTTTTCAAATCGATGTAAAAGCGCAGACAGATCAGCAATTAGATCCAGGTGCGATGTACTGGCTTGTTTGATGTCATGAATATAGGTTGAAAAATCATCTTCCCGGCTAATTTTTTGTGTCAAATATTCTGAATATAAAATAAGGCTTGGAATACCATTGATACGTGCCTCAATCAGTTCATCCAAAGTAGTATCAAGCAATAGGCCTGCGAGCGTTTTTTTTAAATACTCATGTTCCCGAAGATGTTGCAGCAGCAAGCTAAAGTCCTGATGTGTGATATGCGCGCCGTTAAACAAGGCGAGCAATACAGGGACGGGCAGGGCGTGGTATTTATCCTCATAAGCCGCTTGTAATGCGTTCATCAGAAACGGTATTCCGAAGACGCGATGTAAGGATTTTACATGATGTTCTGTCGGTGTAAATTCGATTTTGGGTCGTTTCAGCGCCGGATTATCCAGTTTTCTAATGGCGGGGTCATGAACCGTTCCATCGAGCGCGTAGCTTGCGAGGCCTTCTTCAGGGCAGCGTGTTTGTATTGCTTTTTTTACAAGCGTTCTTGTGTTTTCATGAGAATTTAATAGCGCATAAAGCCGTTCAATCGGATTATTGGATGTGCTTAAGCTATATAAGTGATATCTAAAATAATCTTGTAATAGATGCGCCTGCAATATCTCATCTGAGCTCACATGGCGTTGCATCAGCCATTGAATAAAAGCTGCAAACGCTTTGGGTTGATCAATATAGCATCGCCCTAAGGCTAGAATACCGAGCGCGTTTGTTTGTTCATGTAGGTGAATATTAAATAGCGTTAGGATAATCTGGATGTGTGTATTCGTTTCTTTGGGGGATGCTTTGAGCTCTGCCAAATAATCGATGACCAGTGGCAGTATAGCTGCTCGGCTCTGAGTACCTAAAGTATTCTGACAATGTGTTAAAAAAGCATCGTAGGCTTCGCGCTGTGCGGGCGCTTCGCGATAAGCCGCGGTTATTTTTTTATATGCGAAGGCAAGATCTTCTTGGGTGAGCATTTGACTTGATAGCTGTTCAAGCTCTGCTTCCGTGATGAGGGGCATGGGCGCTTGAGAATGAAGTCGTAAAAATAGATTGAAAAGTAACATGGGTGTTCTCCTGAATAATCCATGAACAGCTATTTTCTTTACTCTTATTTTACAAATAAAACAAATTTACCTAAAAAGCAAATCTAAATATGCGTCACAAAAAAGCATATCGGCAGATATAGCTCGTCAAAGCGTGGTATGGCGCTCTATTTGAGGTGTTTCAGATATTTCACTCAGCTCTGGGATCAATATTGGCCATGACGGGTGTTGTTTGCCGCATGAGTTGAAACGGTTCTTCTTGAGGAGGAGCTTTTGTTTGTGTTTTACGCCATACGAACAGCATCGCTGTTAGCCCGAAAATAATAATAAAATAAATAAAAACGTTGGTTTCATTTAAGTCATGCATGAAAAGCGGTGCGACAAAAGGACCGAGCATGGAGCCAATGCTGTAAGAAAGCAATAAGCCCTGAATGCCTGCAACGATGTTGTGTGTGTCGAGGGTATCACATGCATAACTGATGCATACGGGGTATATGGTGGTAGCAAACCCTCCAAATAGTGTGATGAGCAGGAGTGATACATAATAAGATTGAATATAATACATGAGCAAAACAGAGCAAATAATCGCGAACAAACAAACAATAATCACGGTAAGGCGTCGATCGATGCGGTCTGAAAATTGTCCGACAGGGTATTGGAGCAGCATGCCTCCCATAATAAAGCAAAACATAAAAACAGATACCTGCGATCGATTATCATAAATCTCTGAGCATAAAATAGGAAGCAGGGCATAGGTCGCACTTAAAATCATGCCTGCAAAAAAACATCCAAACACACTTGAAGTCGTTTGTTTACAAAGTGTGATTAAACTCATGCTTGAAGCTTCGGTAAACTCAGGTGTAGATGTGCGCGTCATGGACAGAGGTATAACCGACAGCGAACAAAGCATGGCCGCAAGGCTATATAACAGCAGGGTATTGCCTGTCCCAAGATTAATCAAAAGCTGACCCAGAGCTTCTGCAGCATAAAACGTGATCATATAAAGCGACAGCATACGACCTCGTACCGATGCGGTGGTACCGCATAAAAACCAGCTTTCAATTACAACAAAAATACCTGCAGTACCAAATCCTGTAATAAAACGAAGCACAAACCACAATGGCATGTTATAAAAAATACCGTGTAATAAACTAATAACAGCAAGTAACGAAGCAAACGTTGAAAACGCTCGAATATGTCCAACACGCGTAATAAAAGATTCGATTCGAAACGAACCACACACAAGACCAGCATAAAATATTCCGGTCATGGCACCAATCATTAACGGTGATTCGTCATGAGCATTCATGGTGAGCGATAAAAACGTCAAAAAAAAGCCACTGCAAAGCGCAAAAATAAATAAGCTGAGTAGCGGCGACATGATGGTTTTTAAGGCTTCTCGCATAATATAATATTTATTAAGGTAAAGAATCGTGCCTTAAGTAATAGTATGCAATACGCTTATGATCAATGTCCAAGCGCGTTATAATTATATTTTTTTTAATTAGCACGAATAAAAGCTAAAAAATTATAAATTATGCAGATTAGTATTAAATCGATTTGGCAGCTGGCTTGGCCTGTGATGCTTTCAAATATAACCATTCCATTGCTCGGCATGATTGATATTGCCGTTGTCGGACATGATTATCCTGCGCATGTCTTAGGGGCTGTTGCGATTGGGAGTATGGTTTTTGATGTGTTGTTTTTAGCCTTTGGTTTTTTACGTATGAGCACAACAGGACTGGTTGCTCAAAATCCTACAGATTTAAATATTTTATATCGAGCTTTACTCACGGCGGGTCTGATTGCGCTTATCTTGATTGCGTCACAATATGTTTTATTTTTATTGATCTGCAGGGTTATGGAGCCAGCGCTAGCCGTTCAGCATGCATTGCATGATTATTTTTATTTAAGAATTTATGCAGGTCCTGCGACACTCGGAAATTTTGTTATTTTGGGGTATTTTTTTGGACGTCAGAACACAAAAGTACCGTTGTTTTTGCTCATGCTTATTAATCTTAGTGCGATAAGTTTAGATTTAATTTTTGTGCGTTATCTAGAGTGGGGTATCAAAGGCTTAGCTATTGCAAATATCTGCGCTCAAACACTGGGTTTTGTATTTGGTTTAAAATTAATTTATACCAAATTTGTAAATCAAACAGCGCGCGCTTCAGCACTGTTTGATTTAAATGCCATCAAGCGTCTGCTGCACCTGAATAAAGATATTTTTATACGCACGTTATGCTTAATGGCGACGTTTACGTATTTTACTTCAGCAGGCAGTCGTTTAGGAACAAGCGTTGTTGCAGCCAATGCTATTTTATTAAGTATGCAGCAATTTATGGCGTGTGGTTTGGATGGTTTTGCAATTGCCTGTGAGGTGATGGTTGGGCGTGCTATCGGCACAAATAATCAAAAATATTTTATAGAATCAATTAAAGCATGCGGTTATTTATCGTTGTTGCTCGCAGTATTATTTTCTGTAGTTTATATGCTTTTTGGGCAAGATATTGTTGAAAGAATGACGTCTTTACCTGATGTGATTACAACGGCACATACGTATCTTATCTGGATGATTGCACTTCCTGTTTTATCTGTGGGTGGTTTTTTATTGGATGGTGTTTTTATCGGTGCGACGTGGTCTAAGCCGATGCGTAACACCATGCTGTGTGCGACCGGCCTTGTGTATTTCCCCAGTGTGTTTTTATGTAAGAACTTAGGTAACACCGGGCTTTGGATAGCATTTTCTTTGTTTATGTTTAGTCGGGGTTTATTGCTTCTGGTTGCGTTGCAGAGGCGGCTTCGTAGCATGGCGCTTTTTGAACCAGCAGTTTTATTGCTTTAAACTGCTAGCGGTTTGCAAGCAAGGCCGTTGCGACTTTGGATTGATTTTTTCGTCCTAAATGCTTACAAATAGCATCGCCGGCAGCAACCACTTTGAAAATATCAACGCCTGTTTCAATACCAAGACCATGCATCAAATACAACACGTCTTCGGTTGCAACGTTTCCGCTCGCACCTTGTGCGTAAGGGCAGCCACCGAGGCCGGCTATGGAGCTATCAAAGCGTTGAATCCCGGCCGTTAAGGCCGCGTATACATTAGCAATGGCCTGCCCGTAGGTATCGTGAAAGTGCATAGCAAGCTTATCAAGCGGTACGAGTGGTTTGATTGCGTCAAGTAAGGCAAGGGTTTGTTTGGGCGTGCCTACACCGATGGTGTCGCCTAAACTAATTTCATCAACACCTAAAGCTAGGAGTTGTTTAACCACCGTGACAACCTGTGCTGGTGTGATACTACCTTCATATGGACAGCCAAGCACACACGAAATATAGGCGCGAATATGCATCTTATGTGTTTTTGCTTGATGAATAACGGGCTTAAAACGTGCGATACTCTCTGCGATAGAGCAGTTGATGTTGCGTTGGTTAAACGATTCACTTGCGGCCGTGAATAGCGCAATGTTTTTAATGCCGGCTTGGATGGCATCCTCCATGCCCCGTTCATTGGGAACGAGTGCTGAATAATGAATATGCTTGGGTTTGTTTATTGCGTTGAATACGTCAAGATTATCCGCCAGTTGGGGTACGGCTTTAGCTGAAACAAAACTCGTGACTTCGATGTTTTGGAGACCCGTTTGACTGAGTTGATTAATCAGCTCAATTTTTTGTTTGCTCGGGACAAACACCGGTTCATTTTGTAAGCCATCTCGAGGTCCAACTTCAATCAGGGTGACGCGTTCTGGAATAGGCATACGAAGCTTAGGCTCCCTCGTTATCGGGCTTATCTAAAGGATGAATAGCCACCAGCGTCACGCCTTCATCGACTTGTGACCCTATTGGATAAAATATATCCGTTATGTGGCCGTCTTCAGGTGCGCGAATGGTATGCTCCATTTTCATGGCTTCAAGTACTAGTAAATCCTCGCCTGCTTTCACGTGATCACCGATGGTTTTTAATACGGCAACAATAGCCGCTGGCATAGGCGCAGTTAATGCATGGTTGGCGGTATTGCTTTGTATTGCACGGATGGGATTGCTCAGACGTGTGATGCCTGCCTGGCCAGAATTTGTGTGAAATATAGATTGTATATCTTGGGAATCTACCCAAGCGCGAAGCTTTTGTGTGCCGTCATCGATGGTGAGTTTTTCGCCTAGGCGTTCGGCTTGTATCGTTAAGCGTACATCGTCATGCTCCCATATAAAGCTATGTGCTGAGATGGGGGTGAGGCTTACGGTGTGTATAGTATCGCCATATTCATAATAAAGAGGCCAGGTAAGGTTTTCATGTGATTGCCAAGAAAACGTATCTTTAAATATAGGCTCGTCTTGAATAGTTGATGCCAGAAAGTCATGGCTTGCGGCAAATAATAACACCTGCTGGATGGATAACTTGCTTGGTTTGATGCTGGTTTGATCCAAAAAATCAGTGCTAAACGTTACGGCTTTAAATGCTTGATGTGCGAGCAGCGCTTGAAGAAATGATAAATTTGTTTTAACGCCGCCCAGATGATAATGAGCAAGTGCCTGTTGCATGCGTTGCAACGCTTCATCACGAGTTTCACCCCATACAATCAATTTGCTTAGCATCGGATCGTAAAAACGTGTGATGGTATTTTGATCCACAAAACCTGTATCTACACGTATTGCAGGACCTGTAGGCTCTTCAAATACACGTAATACACCTGTTGAGGGGAGCCCGCCTTGCTCAGCGTCTTCGGCATACACGCGGCATTCAATCGCATGGCCATGAGCTTTGATATTTTCTTGTTGCAAAGGCAGTGGTTCACCTGCTGCAATACGAAGCTGCCAGTGAACAAGATCAAGGCCGGTTATCATTTCAGTCACGGGATGCTCGACTTGCAGGCGTGTGTTCATTTCCATGAAATAAAACTGCTCATCGTCTGTGACTAAAAATTCAACCGTACCAGCGCCTTGATAATCAATTGTTTGAGCTGTGGTGACGGCTGCGTTTGCGAGCGCTGCGCGCAGTTTTTTTGATAAGTTGGGTGCAGGTGCTTCTTCGATAATTTTTTGATGACGGCGTTGAATGGAGCAATCGCGATCAAACAGATGCACGGTGTTCCCGTGGGTGTCGCTCATGATTTGAACTTCGACGTGACGCGGGTTGATGATTTGTTTTTCGATGAGCATGGTGTCATCACCAAAACTTGCCTGTGCCTCACGCTTGGCTGAAGCGAGTGCGTTTTTAAATTGCGTTTCGTCAGAAACGCTGCGCATGCCTTTACCACCACCACCGGATGCTGCTTTTAAAAATACAGGAAAGCCTATGTTACGCGCGGCTTTGAGCAAGTCAGCTTCATCTTGGCTCGCGCCATGATAGCCAGGTGTGAGGGGAACCGTGGTGTTCTCGAGGCATTGTTTGGCACGCTGTTTGGAGGCCATGAGCTCCATGGCGGCAACGGGCGGGCCGACAAAAATAATATCATGTGCTGCGCACGCACGCGCAAGCTCAGGGTTTTCAGATAAAAAGCCGTAACCGGGATGAATCGCCTCTGCACCTGATGTCTTTGCTGCGTTAATAATCGCATCGATGTTTAAATAACTTTGTGCGGCTTCCGCAGCGCCGATATATACCGCCTCATCAGCCATCTGAACATGCAAGCTGTCACGATCTGCGATTGAATAAACGGCGACTGTTCGTAGGCCAAATTTCTGTGCTGTTCGTATAATGCGGCAGGCAATTTCACCGCGATTAGCAATTAGTAGCGTTGAAAACATAGTGTTCTTAATCCCAAGTGACGGTTTCTTTGTTCAAAAAAGCTTGCAGACCTTTTTGTCCTTCAGCAGATACGCGTTGTTTTGCAATCAAACCTGCGGTGAGATCTTCCAGTTGTTGATTAATTGGGTGTTTCGCCACTTGTTGGACTAATTTTTTAGAGGCGCTGACGGCTCCGGGAGGAAGTGCTGCGAGTCGGCGTGCATACAGGTGGGCATGCGAAGGCAGCTCTTCTTCGGGTACACAGTGATGTATCAGGCCCAAATTTAATGCGCATTTGGCCTCCATCACTTCAGCACTCATAAAAAGCTGGGCTGCTACACGTTCGCCAACGGCGCGTACGACGTAGGGGCTTATTACGGCTGGAATCAGACCTAACTTAACTTCAGAAAAGCAAAAATTTGCTGTGTCTGCTGCGATGGCAATATCACATGCGGCCACAAGGCCTGCCCCGCCGCCAAAGGCACCGCCTTGGACCGCAGCAAGGGTGGGTTTGGTGCTGTGATACAAGCTTGCCATAACGCGTGCCAGAATTTTAGCATCAGCAATATTTTCAGCTTCGGTAAAATTGGCCATGCGCTGCATCCAATTAAGATCTGCACCTGCTGAAAAATGCCGGCCGTTAGCGCGTAGCATGATAATGCGAACATCAGGATTTTTTTCAGCTATGTCCAGTTGTTCTTGTAGAGCGCGCAGCACGTGGTCATCAAAGGCGTTGTGTTTGCTCAAACGGTTTAACGTGAGAATTAAAACATGCCCGTCCATTTCACTCAGTAAATCTTGCATGATTATCTGCTCCATTACATTCGAAAAACACCAAACGCTGAGGGTTGACTTGGTGCGTGAAGTGCTGCGTTCAAACTAAGTCCTAAGACTTTACGTGTATCACGTGGTGCAATCACGCCATCGTCCCATAATCGAGCGCTGGCATAATAAGGATGACCCTGGTGCTCATATTGCTCACGCAGAGATGTTTTAAACGCTTCTTCGTCGTCAGCTGACCAGTCTTTGCCTTGTTTGGCATATTTCTCTCGGTTGACTTGAGCTAACACGTTAGCAGCTTGCTCACCACCCATGACAGAAATACGTGCATTAGGCCAAACCCATAAAAAGCGAGGGTCATAAGCGCGTCCACACATGGCATAGTTTCCTGCCCCAAAGCTTCCACCGATAATCACGGTGAATTTTGGAACGGCAGTATTAGCCACAGCCATCACAAGTTTTGCCCCGTGCTTAGCAATACCTTCGCTCTCGTATTTACTGCCAACCATAAAGCCCGTGATATTTTGTAAAAAAATCAAGGGAATATTACGCTGTGAGCAGAGCTCAATAAAATGGGTGCCTTTGAGTGCGCTCTCAGAAAATAAAATGCCGTTGTTCGCAATAATACCTACGGGATGGCCGTATAAATGCGCAAAACCACACACCAGGGTTGAGCCATACAACGCTTTGAATTCATCAAACACGGAGCCATCAACAATACGTGCAATCACTTCGCGGACATCAAACGGTTTGCGTGCATCGGTTGGAACCACGCCGTGCAATTCATCTTCTGAATAAAGAGGTGGTTGGCTTTCTATACGATTGGGCGTGTGTACTTTAGAACGATTGAGGTGGCTTACAATGGTGCGGGCTGTGTTCAGGGCATCGATGTCGTTTTCGGCATAATGATCTGCTGTACCAGACGCGCGGCAATGCACCTCGGCACCACCTAAGGCTTCAGCTGAAATCACTTCGCCTGTTGCAGCTTTTACGAGTGGAGGGCCGCCTAAGAAAATCGTGGCTTGTTCGCGAACCATCACCGATTCATCAGCCATGGCGGGCACATAGGCACCACCCGCTGTGCATGAGCCCATCACCACGGCAATCTGAGGAATATTTTTGGCTGATAGTCGGGCTTGATTAAAAAATATACGACCAAAATGTTCTTTATCGGGAAACACCTCATCTTGCATCGGTAAAAATGCACCGCCCGAATCAACCAAGTAAAGACAGGGCAGGTGGTTCGCTTCAGCGATTGCTTGTGCACGTAGGTGTTTTTTGACGGTCAATGGATAATACGTTCCGCCTTTAACCGTTGCGTCGTTGATCACAATCATGCATGTTTCGCCACTGACTTGCCCTATGCCTGTAATCAGACCTGCAGCAGGAACATCATCTTCATAGACCTCATAGGCGGCAAGCAGAGAAAGCTCTAAAAAAGAGCTGCCGGGATCCAGTAAGTGCTGCAAACGTGCACGAGGCAGTAATTTTCCGTGTTTTTGGTGGCGATCGCGTGCGCGTGCGTTGCCGCCTTCGGTAAGTTTTTTGTGGGTGTGGTTTAAGTTTTCAACCAGCGCATCCATGTGAGCTTGGTTAGCTTTAAACGATGCGCTGGCAGCATTTAATTCAGTGGTGATTGCGGTCATCAACAAGCCTCAATTTAACGAATAAGGTAACTGCTCATGGCAATAATTAACCACAAGATCCAGGTAAGTTCAATAAAATAAGGCATGCGCTTACGTTTTATGAGCCAGTAAATCAGCGCAGGAATCCCGGCTAGAGCAAGTGGCACCAGCACTAAGGTGAATACATTCCGAAAAATTTCCCCGACAAAGCCCGAACCAAAGAGTGGCTCAAGCACGGTGTTAATATAGGTATAAAAAATATCAGTATAAAGCACAAAAAGCTTGGTATATTTAGCAAAGATAATCACCAGTATGCTAAGCACGAGGTAGAGCAAACTTTGTTTAAGCATATTCATATCCTATCTATATTAAAAGCACTCTAGAGCGATTGCCGTAGCTTCACCACCACCGATGCATAAGGCTGCAACGCCTTTATGGGCATGTTTTTGTTTTAAGGCATGTATCAACGTCACGAGAATACGCGCACCCGACGCGCCAATCGGATGGCCAAGTGCACAGGCCCCACCATGAATATTCACCTGGTTGATGTTGAGTTTGAGTGCTTGAACGGCTGCAAGCGTAACCATGGCAAAGGCCTCGTTGATTTCATATAAATCAACCTCGTTGGCTTGCCATCCCGCTTTATCCAGAACTTTTTGAATCGCGCCAATAGGGGCCGTAGTGAATTGCTCGGGAAGGCCTGCATGGGTGGCGTGTGCTTTAATGCGTGCAAGAGGTGTGATGCCGTGTTCTTCTGCCATACGAGCTGTCATAAGCATTAAGCTTGAAGCGCCATCTGCAATCGAACTGGCATTGCCGGCCGTGACCGTACCGTCAGGACTGAACGCTGCTCGTAGGCGACCAAATTTTTCGAGTTTACTCGCATCAGGGCTTTCATCTGTATCCACCGTATGACTGCCTTTACGGGTCGTTATGGTGACCGGTGCAATTTCGTGCTTAAAAGCACCCTGTGCTTGTGCATCAAGTGCGCGTTGCATAGAAAGCGCGGCAAATTCATCTTGCACCTCGCGTGTTATACCGAGCTCTTTGGCGGCTCTATCTGCAAAAACCCCCATAAGCTGACCCGGTTCGTAGGCGTCTTCAAGACCATCAAAACACAGGTGATCCAGCAGTTCGCCGTGACCCAGGCGATAGCCGCCCCGTGCTTTGGGCACTAAATAAGGTGCGCGACTCATGTTTTCCATGCCACCAGCCAGCACGCAATGTGCCGTTTCAGCTTTAATTAAATCATGGGCAAGCATCACGGCTTTCATACCCGAACCGCACATTTTATTGAGTGTCGTCGCACCTACGGTATTTGGTATGCCTGCATTTAAAGCCGCTTGGCGTGCAGGCGCTTGTCCAAGTCCTGCTTGCAATACGCAGCCCATCAAGACTTCGTTGATATGTTTTGGTGCAATATTTGTATATTCAAGCGCTGCTTTAAGCGCTACCGCTCCCAACTCAGGCGCAGTAACACTTGAGAGGCTACCAAGCAAATCACCCGATGGTGTGCGACAAGCTGCAACAATCACCACGTCTTTATCTTTATTATTATCATCATGATGGTTAGGCTTCATGAGCGCGTCCTTCTTCAAATAATTCACGTCCAATTAACATCCGGCGAATCTCAGAGGTGCCTGCTCCAATTTCATAGAGTTTGGCGTCACGTAGTAACCTACCTGCAGGGTATTCGTTGATGTAGCCGTTACCGCCTAAAATTTGAATGGTTTGCAGGGCCATTTGTGTGGCTCGTTCGGATGTATACAAAATCACACTGGCAGAATCTTTTCGGGTCACAAGGCCTGCATCGCAAGCACGTGCAACGGCGTATAAATAACTGCGTGCGGCGTTTAAATCAGTGTACATATCTGCAAGTTTGCCTTGCATGAGCTGAAATGTACCGATAGGTTGATTAAACTGCTTACGTTGGTGCACGTAAGGTAGCACTAAATCAATGCAGGCTTGCATGATGCCAAGCGGGCCTGCGGCAAGTACCGTGCGTTCGTAATCTAAACCGCGCATGAGCACGCCCACACCGCGGTTAACTTCACCGAGTACGTTTGCTTCTGGCACTTCGCATTGGTCAAATACCAGTTCACATGTATTTGAGCCACGCATGCCTAATTTATCGAGTTTTTGTGCGGTCTTAAAGCCAGGAAAATCTTTTTCAATAATAAAAGCCGTAATGCCTTTACTACCTGCGCTTTTATCGGTTTTAGCATACACAACCAAAACATCCGCTTCGGGCCCGTTGGTGATCCACATCTTGGTGCCGTTAAGAATAAAACGCCCGCCTTCGTGACGCGCGGTGAGTTGCATGCTCACCACATCAGATCCTGAACCGGCTTCACTCATCGCAAGTGCGCCGACGTGGGTGCCTTGAATTAATTTGGGTAAATATTTTTGTTTTTGTGCATCGGTGCCGTGTAAATTAATTTGGTTAACACATAAATTAGAATGCGCGCCGTAGCTTAAGCCAACGGAGGCTGAGGCACGTGAGATTTCCTCCATGGCAAGAACATGGGCGATATAGCCCATATTTGCACCACCGACGGATTCATCGGCCGTGATGCCAAGCAAGCCTAGTTCCCCTAGCTTTTGCCACAAGGGGTAAGGAAAAGCGTTGTCTTCATCAATTTGAGAGGCAAGCGGAGCAATTTCGTGCATAGCGAAGCGATACACACTTTCACGCAGTGCGTCGTAGGTTTCGCCGAGAAGTTGGGGTAGGCCATGGTACATGATGACATCCGATTTCTTCATTAAGACAGGCTAGACTATACCTCGCAGGCGGTAGGTTGTGAAGGGCCGTAATCTGTTCAGCGCTAATATGATTAACCTTTATACAGCAGGATTTTGAGGCGTATTTTCGTCGGTATCTTCGGCTTCCTCGATGTTAGGTGAAGGTGTTATGTTCTCCTGATGTATTTGTTTTAAGTCTTCAAATTTTTGGATAATATCTTGTTTGGCTTCGGCGGCTTTTGAAAAGGGGGATGTGATTCTAATGGCTTTACATACATGGTTAATAAAATTTTTAAATCCCTCTGAAACAAAATTATTTGTTGTTGAATCGTTTTCTAATAACGCGTTTACTTTTGTATGCAGTGCTTCTTTCAAGCGCTCAGAGGTGTCTTGTAATGAAGAAGATGGGTTATTGACTACGGATTCAATCTCGGCTTGAAGTGTTTTCATGAAATCGTGTTCTTTATCCATTAAGCCAAGAATATTTTTGCTGTTGACGGTTTGATTGTAAATATCTTTGATTGTTGATAAAAAAGCGGAATTAGCATTTAAATCGACGGAAGAGTCTTGTATTAAATCATTTAATTTTTTATGAGTGATATTGCTTATTAATGTTTGAGCATATTTTTGTTCGTTTTTGAGTAAAGGGATGTATTGGTCATCAAATGCTACACCATTTGAGATATTATCTTTACATGTTTCAGCTGTTTCACTAATCGTTCTTAAAAACTGTATCTCGGCGGGATCTTTTGTATTTTTGAGAGCTAACTCAATCTCTGTCATAAGTGTTTTTATTTCTGCTTTGGTCGTCTCTTTGGCTATACAAAAAGAAGGCTTTTTTTTCTGAGCAGCAATATCATCCATTCTTTGAATCTTTTGTTTGAAATTAAGTTCTGATTTTTCACCTTTTTCGAACACTTCTTTTTGAAGTGCGATGGCTTCCTGGTGACTGCCTGGCTCTGTTTGTTCTAGTTGTAGCAATTCTTGAAGGTATCCGCTTTCGTATTGATTATTATCAATAATCCCTTCGTAGAATTCTTGATAACGGTTCCGTGTTTGATTAATCATTGCATCGGCTGCATTGGATTGCATTGCCTTGATTCCAAAACCCATGATCAATAACCTCTTGTAAGCAGTCGTTATTTTAAGTGTAGTGTATATTTTTTATATTGCTTACTTCTGATTTTGGATTGATTCATGAAATAGGCTAGGCTATATTTCGTAAATGTTCTGAGGTATTGAGGGAGTGTTGATTATGAGAAAGCGTGTTCTATGGGGACATCATGTGCCTGAATACAAAGAAATGTTTGATGTGTCGGACGCTTCTCTTCAAACCAATCTTCTCGAATACGGGTGTGGTGCAAGTGCGGTAAATACAGAGTTGCATCAAGACGGTACGAGTGTGGTGAGCGTTGACCCTTTATTTGCTTTAAGTAAGCCTGAACTGATTCAAAAAGTTACTGAAGATTTTGATGAGCGAGTTGAACAAGTGCTTGCTGATCAAACGCAATTTAATGTAGAAAATTACGGTGGTATGGAGGCGTTCTTAGCAAGCCGACGTGATGGGATAGACGCTTTTTTCGCGGATTATAATGCAGGTATTGAAGAAGGGCGTTATAAGGCTTTAGTTGACGGGCCTTTACCGTTTGAGAATTTTTCTTTTGATTTGGCGCTGAGTTCACATTATTTATTTGCAGATGCAGGTCATGCAGCAAATGATGCCGTAGCTCGCCATGTAGCGATTATTCAAGATCTGGCCCGGGTTGCCAAAGAAGTGCGTATTTTTCCACTCATCGAGCGTGAAGGCACGCCGTCAGCGCTTTTGGGGCCTGTTTTGCTGGGTTTGCAACAAGCAAATTTTGGTACAGAAGTGCGGGAAGTACGTTGTGCGTTATATCCTGAAGGTAATGCGATGCTTCGTGTTTGGGCACAGTCGTGTGATGTGGGCGCGTAGCTCATCGAAATTTTAGCTACAACTTAACGTTTCAGTAGCGTTTCTAGTGGTATGCAATCATGTTGAATGATCGCTTGAAAGTCACGGGAGCAGCGTGCCCATGACACTAAGTCTACTTTAAACGGTAAGTCGGATTGCTCAAACTGGTCTTCAATTTCAGCAATAACAGCGTCGGGAATATAGGCTTGGTAGCATAAATCTAAATCAGAATAAGGTTTGTGCGTGCCTTTAACGCGTGAGCCAAATGCAAGGAAAGCATAGGGGAAATGGGATAAAATAGATCGAATGATCTGGGCTTCTGCTTGAGTGAGCCCGGTATTCATAGAATTTCAGCTTGCAGGGTTTTTGTGAGTGCTAAGAGTTCTACAGAAAATTCATGGAAAATAGCAATGACTTCATCCATGACCTCATCGTTATAAGTGTGCGTGGTTAAATTACGTTTTACGAGAAACTGAAACCACTTTTCGACATCGTTTAATAAGTGATTTTGTGCGGCAACCCGAAACGTATCGCGTGGCGATCCAACGTCTAGACCTTTGTATTTTAAAATACGTTTAAGGGTTTTCCATGCAAGTTCAAACGAATATTCAAATGCTTGAATCGCACCTGCTTTTTCTTGGTCCGTATTTAAATGTTGCCTGAAATCCTCAAATTTTTTTTGTGCTTTAAGCAGCGGGGTTAGATAAATTTCACCAGATTTTTTTGTATCAGTCATTATATAGCTTGAGGAACAAGGTTGTTTTTCTATGGTAGCATTAAGCAAGGAAGCTGTCGAAAATACAGAATATTTCCAAGGCAACCGCATCTAAATTTTAAACTTTAAATTATTCTTGTTCTGCTGAGATAATTTAAGAATTTTTAATAATAGAGTTTCATTGGTAGTCATGTATCGTGGACTCCATCGTGAGACAGTAATTCATCATTTCAATCTATAGATAAATGATTAGCCATTGGTGCTTTTTGATGGGACGCGATACAATACGCCACACGGGTCCAGCTGAGCGATAGAATTAATCGAATGACAAAACACAAATCTTACGGGAGCGCGCGCGCGCTTTACAGCCGTTTATTCACCTATGTTAAGCCATTTTGGCCTATTTTATTAATAGGTTTATTGGCTAATATTTTATCTGCCGGCATTGATGCGGGTTTTACTTACATGATGCGGCCGTTTCTAGACAAAGGCCTGATTGCATTGGATGCCAATTTTGTCAAAATCATCCCTGTGATTATTTTAGTTGGGGTCATATGCCGTGGGCTTGTGAGTGCGTTTGGCGGCTATTGCATGACCTCTGTTGCGCGATCGGTTGTGACCGTGCTGCGGCAAGCCGTGTTTGCACACATCGTGCGATTACCTGCAGATTATTATGATGAAGCGCCGTCGGGGCAGCTCTTATCTAAGATTTTATACGATGTCGAGCAGGTGGCCCAGGTGAGTGCTAATGCGCTGACGGATTTAGTTCAGAATATTTGTCTTGTGACAGGGCTTTTGACCGTGATGATGGTGATTAGCTGGCAATTGTCGATGATGTTTTTACTGACTATACCGTTTGTTGGGATCTTAGTTAACTTTACGAACAAACGTGTTCGACGCATTAGTCACCGTGTTCAGCAATCCATGGGGGATGTCACGAGTACAGCGAGTGAAGCCATCGAAGGATACCGTGAAGTGCGACTGTTTGATGGTGAAGCGCATGAGGTTGAGAAGTTTAATCAAGCAACCCATCGTTCTCGACAGCAAGACATGAAAGTTGCCGTAAGTAAGGCGATTAACGTATCGGGCGTGCAGGCAATTATTGCGATTGGTATTGCCGGAATTATTTTTGCAGCCATTCAGCTTTCATCGGTGATTACGGTTACAGCCGGTTCTTTTTTGGCGATTATTGCAGCCATGTTGCAATTGATTAAGCCCATGAAAACATTAACAACACTTAACACCGTATTTCAGCGTGGATTAGCCGGTGCTGAAAGCGTCTTTCGTGTGATGGATGAGCCAGAAGAGCCTGTCGGCGGTGAAGTTTTATCAGAGCGCGCCATAGGCGAGCTGGTGTTTAACAATATTTCATATGCGTATCGCGAGGGCGCACGCGTGCTGCATAACGTGAGTTTTACGGCAAAAGCCGGTGAAACAGTAGCATTAGTTGGCCATTCAGGTAGTGGTAAAACAACGGTTGCGAGTTTAATCCCTCGTTTTTATACGGCCAACGAAGGTGAGATTTTACTGGATGGCGTGTCTATTCAATCACTTGAACTTACAAGCCTGCGAGAGCAGCTTGCGTTGGTTGGGCAGCACGTCACGTTGTTTGATGATACGTTAGCGAATAATATTGCTTACGGGCGTTTTGATGTGAGTCGAGAGGCTATTATTGACGCGGCTAAATGTGCGTATGCCGATGAATTTATCACCAAATTACCCAACGGTTATGATACACGGGTCGGTGAAAACGGTGTGTTGCTCTCAGGTGGGCAACGCCAGCGCTTGGCTATCGCACGGGCTATTTTAAAAGACGCACCGATTTTGATTTTAGACGAAGCCACGTCGGCATTAGATACTGAGTCAGAACGCTATATTCAAGCTGCACTGGTTCATGTGATGAAAAATAGAACCACGCTTGTGATCGCACATCGTCTTTCGACGATTCAACATGCGGATAAAATTGTGGTGATGCATCAAGGACGTGTGGTCGAGATTGGGAAGCACGAGCAATTACTCGCTGAAAACGGGCATTATGCACGTCTGTATCAAGCACAAAAACTTGGCGCGTTTGAATCAGAACCTGAAGAGATTGTGGCGTAAGCCATGATGTTAGATTCGGTGTTGAATTCGCTTTGGTACGGTCGTCATCCGCTACGCTGGGTGCTTTATCCTCTATCCCTGATATATAGCGGCGTGGTTGCATTACGTCGCGCGTATTTTATCTATTTTAAGCAAGAGCATGTTTCGGTACCTATTATTGTTGTTGGGAATCTAACGGTCGGTGGTGTGGGTAAAACACCGTTGGTTATCGCCATCGCCCAACATTTTACGGCGCGTGGTTTACGCGTTGGGCTGGTTAGTCGCGGTTATGGCGCGAAAATCAAATATTTTCCTCATGAGGTGCGTATGGACGATGCCGCAGATGATGTGGGTGATGAGCCGTTATTATTGGCTCAAAAGACACAGGCTCCTGTGGTGATTGCACCGAATCGTATGGATGCGGTTAAATATTTAATAAAACAACATCAGGTTGATTTAATTATTAGTGATGATGGTTTGCAGCATTATAAAATGGGGCGAAGCATTGAAATCGCGGTGATTGACGGTAAGCGAGGGCTCGGTAATGGCTTATGTTTGCCTGCAGGACCGCTGCGTGAGCGCCCTAAGCGTTTAAAGCAGGTGGATATGGTCGTAGTCAACGGGGCTGATTGGCCGGGCGCGTATCGGTTTGATTTGGTTCCTGGGGCGGTGAGGCAGCTTTTAAGTGGCGATGAAGTTGGTCAGAAATGGCCTGAAGGTGATCAAGTTGATGCTGTGGCGGGCATTGGACATCCCGAGCGTTTTTTTGATACGTTAACAGAGTTAGGTCTAACGTATAAACCTTATGTTTTTCCTGATCATCATCGCTTTGTTTTAGCTGATTTTAATAGGGTTGAGCGTGTGTGTGTGATGACAGAAAAAGACGCGGTCAAATGCCATGCATTTGCTGATGGACGCATGCATGTTTTACCGGTTCAGGTAAGCATTCATCATGAGTTTTGGGATAGGTTGGAAACACATGAAAAATTGCAAAAATAAAGCATGGGGTTGTTTGATTTGGCTGGTGAGTTGTTGCGTATATGCCGAAGTCCCGAAGGCGGCACCTCATTTTGTTCCAGCTACTTCAGCTGAGGCGCACTGGGTTTTCTCAGGTGTGGTCGAGGGAGAGGGAGGCGAGCAATACGGTTATTTTTTTCAAATGGATCGTCATAAAAATACATTTCATAGTCGAGCAGCATTATTTGATGTTCAAACGAAAGCAGTGCTTATTCAAGATGATGGTGAAGCTGAAATAGCCGATCCTTCAACATACCTTTGGCACGTTGGGCACGCATTTTTACGTTTTAATCCGATTACTGACAGTTGGTTTTTTGGATTCAAGCAGGCGAATAAAGCTGGCTTTAATTTTAAAGTTGATATGCAAAAACCATCTGAAGTACTGCCAGAACCACAAAATTTACGCTCTGGAATTTCGGTTTTTGTGAGTCAGACGAATTCATTGAACGGACATATTAATTCAGTTGATGGTCGAAAAGAGCACTTTGTGACAGCCGGGCAAGCCTGGTTTCGTCAAACATCGGTCACCACACCTCAATCCAATACGCATGCTGTTAAAGGCGTGTTGTGTCGATTTGATGACGGTAGTGGATTTTATTCGGTTAATCTTCCAGAAGAAGATGCGCTTCGAGGGGCGATTGCCGGTCGGTTTGATGCCAAAGGTTTGGCGGAGCCGATGTCTCAATTTATCCATGTTGAGGTACATGATGACGGCAAATGGGGTGTTCATGTGCCATCGCCTGAGCAAAATGTGTTGGTCTCTGCTTTTATGCAGCAAGATGCCGTGGTTGCAGGTATTGCTGAAGTGGGTGATAAAGCAGGTTTTTGTTTGTTAAGTGAAGATACGCTAGGACATAAGGACGAATCGAAAACGGTTTAGGATAATGCTAAGGATGAGCATGCCAAAACAAGAAAGTTTAGACAAAAAAGATGCTGCAGAGCTGGATGTCAAACGTCTCAGCGTCGCCTTTGAGATAAAAAATACGTCTATCAGTGCGGTTGATGATGTTGATTTTTATTTAGAAGCCGGTGAAACCGTTGCTTTGGTTGGTGAGTCAGGCTGCGGTAAATCATTGACGGCTTCAGCCCTCATGCGTTTGTTACCTGCCTATGCGCGATACGGCCAACAAAGTGAAATTATTTGGTCAGGAACCGATGTGCTAACGCTTTCTGAATCCGTCATGCGGAGGTTTCGTGGTAAGCGTTTAGCCATGATTTTTCAAGATCCTATGACCGCATTGAATCCTGTACTCACGATAGGTGAGCAATTAGCTGAAGCGCTAGGACATCGGCATGCTTGGGCGGGCGCTAAGCGACGTCATAACATGGCTGCACTGCTGCGTGAGGTTGAGATTCAAGAGCCCGAACGGCGATTAAAGCAATACCCCCATCAATTGTCAGGAGGGCAAAAGCAACGTGTGGTGATCGCCATCGCTTTGGCCGGACAACCCGACGTACTCATTGCTGATGAACCAACCACTGCGCTTGATGTGACAACGCAGGCACAAATTTTGGCGCTCTTAAAACGCATTCAACACCAGCGCAACATGAGTTTATTATTGATCACACACGATTTGAGTTTAGTTCAGGCGGTGGCCGATCGCGTGTATGTGATGTATGCAGGCCAAATTGTCGAGTCTGCTCGGGTGTCTGATTTTTTTGAGCAACCGTTGCACCCGTATACTCAGCATTTACTTGCGGCGTTGCCTCATTTTGATAAACGGTCTCAGCGTTTAAGTGCTATTTCAGGACGTGTTCCTTCGCCAGATGACAGGCCGAGTGGCTGTCGATTTCATCCACGCTGTACACATGTATTTTCGCCTTGCGCTGAACAAGCGCCTGTATTACAGGCCGTTAAAACAACACAATCACATACACGCTCAGTACGCTGTCACTTGTATCCCGAGCATCCGTCGCCTCCAGCCTTGGTTCATGCCACAGAAGGCTGGAAAGATAAGCCTGATGCGGGACCTGTGTTATTTTCGGTTCGAGATTTAGGCGTACATTTTCCGATGAAGCGTGGTTTTCTAGGACGACCTGCTCAAGTCCATAAAGCGGTCGATGGTTTGTCGTTTGATTTACAACAGGGAAAAACTCTGGCGTTGGTAGGGGAGTCGGGCTCGGGTAAAAGTACGGCGTGTCGCGTGTTGCTAGGTTTGCAAAAAATTACCTGCGGTGAGGTGATGTTTCGTGATCAAGCTGTGTGTGATTTACGAGGGCGCGCACTTAAGCACTTTCGAAAGCACGTTCAAATTATTTTTCAAGATCCGTATTCATCCATGAACCCACGCATGACCGTCGGTCAAATTTTAGCTGAAGGCATGGAGGCTCAAAACAATAAACCTGCGTGGATTCATAAACGCCAGCATGAATTGCTTGATCAAGTGAATTTACCGAAAGGTAGTTTGGAGCGTTATCCGCATCAATTCTCGGGTGGGCAACGTCAGCGTTTATGCATTGCGCGTGCGCTGGCTTGCTCACCGAACGTGCTTATTTGTGATGAGCCAACGAGTGCATTAGATGTGTCGGTGCAAGCCCAAGTATTAAATTTACTAAAAGACTTACAGCAAGAACTAAATCTTACCTATTTGTTTGTGACGCATAACATGGCGGTGGTCTCGTATTTGGCCGATGATGTGCTCGTGATGCGCGATGGGCGTATGGTTGAGCAAGGTACGTGTGAGCAGTTGTTACGTGCCCCCGGCCACGCTTACACGCGGCAGTTGTTGGCGGGAGTGAGTGCTGTTAAAACAGAACAAGCATAATGGTAATTTTCACTCACTCACACGTGCGACTGCTCTGAAGGAGCTTGCTTCTTATGGTAATATTTGCTATAGTAATATTTACCATGGAAGGGCTTTTTATGAAAACAATAAAAACAAAATTATTTACGAAATGGGCCAATAAAAATAAAGTAAGTGATGAATCATTAATATGTGCAGCCAAAGAAATAGCTGCGGATAATTATGAAGCTAATTACGGTGGTGGTGTTATCAAAAAACGCATCGCCAATAAAGGAAGAGGTAAGCGCGGCAGTGCTAGATCAATTGTGGCATTCAAAAGCGGGAAAACTTGTTTTTTTATTTATGGATTTGAAAAGAGTGCAAAAAGTAATATTGCCACGAATGAAGAAAAAGCAATGAAGATATTGGCGAAATCATTGTTTGCTTATTCGGATGAAAGCATCAAGCGATTAATTAACGAAGGCAGCTTAATTGAGGTGAGTAATGAATAAGAGCAATATTATTGACGCAATGCTGGAAACGGCTCATGACCTTGGTTTGAATCAGATCACCATCAAAGAAATTGAAGAATTAGGCTTGAATGAAGTTGTAGATCTTGACCCATCTGAAATTAAAGCAATGCGAGCAAAAGAGAAGCTAAGCCAATCCGTGATGGCTAAAATATTAAACGTCACGCCTTCTACTTATCAAAAATGGGAAAGAGGAGCGGTGCATCCACGAGGCGCTAATTTGAAGCTTTTAAGGTTAGCTTATGATCATGGCGTTGGATATATCATGCATTAACGGGCGCCTATATACTTTAGGCTCCACGGATGAACCGCAGAGCGTTAGCAGGCTGTATGATCCAAATGATTAAGAACAGTGCTTAACAAGAAACGCCTGAACCTCATCCACAGGAATAGGCTTCGCTTCGGCACCACAGCGTGCTTTGTATTCCACCGTTCCGGCATCAAGTCCTCGTTCACCAATCACGACGCGATGTGGGATGCCTATTAAATCATGGTCTGCAAATAACACGCCTGGGCGCTCTTTTCGATCATCCAAGAGCACATCGAAGCCTTGGGCTAATAAGTTTTGATACAGCTCTTCTGCGGCGTTTTTCACACGTTCTGAACGGTGGCCGTTAATCGGAATAATGCCGATTTGGAACGGCGCAAGCGCTTCAGGCAAACACATGCCGCGCTCATCATGGTGTTGCTCAATGGCGGCGGCAACCATACGAGAAATGCCTAGGCCGTAACATCCCATCATCAACGTTTGTGCTTTACCGTTAGCATTCAGAACCGTGGCTTTCATGAGCTCGGCATATTTTGATCCGAGTTGGAAAATATGACCCACTTCAATACCACGACACATCTGTAAATTGCCTTGGCCATCAGGACTTGGATCGCCGGCTTTCACTTCGCGTAAATCAAAGAGTTCAAGAGCTTTAACATCGCGGTCCCAAACCGTATTAACTAAATGCACATCTGCCGTATTAGCCCCACAAACAAAGCTATCTAAAGCACGTGCATGGTGATCAATAATGACAGGAATATCTAGACCGACAGGGCCAATCGAGCCAAACGGGGCTTGGAGTGTTTCAACCACAAGCGCTTCATCGGCAAATTGTAGCGGTGATTTAACGAGCGGATGTTTGGCGGCACGTGTGGCATTGAGCGCATCATCGCCACGTAAAACTAAAGCAATTAATGGGGCTTCTTCGTTACATCCCTCAACAATCAAGGTTTTGACCGTATCTTTGGGATCAAGATTCAGAAACGTTGCGACATCTGTAATTGTTTTGATATTTGGCGTATCAACACGTGTCATAGGTTGATCAGAAGGCTTGTCTGATGGAGCGGGCGTGAGGCTTGTCGCCTGTTCGATATTGGCGGCATAATCACTGCCGTCACTGTAGACCAGGCAGTCTTCACCGGCGTCGGCCAGTACTTGAAATTCGTGAGATACCGCACCACCAATGGCGCCGGTGTCGGCTTCCACGGCGCGATATTTGAAGCCAAGCTTATCAAAAATACGGCTGTAAGCTTCATACATGGTTTGATAGGTACGTTCGAGGCACTCGGTATCAATATGAAACGAGTAGGCATCTTTCATGAGAAATTCACGCGCACGCATCACACCAAAACGAGGTCGAATTTCATCTCTAAATTTGGTTTGAATTTGATAAACATTGAGCGGAAGCTGTTTATAGGATTGCAGCTCACGACGCATCAAATCCGTGATCACTTCTTCGTGGGTCGGGCCAAAGCAATATTCTCGGTCGTTATTATCGGTAATACGCAGCAACTGCCCACCAAAGGTATCCCAACGTTCGGATTCTTGCCAGAGCTCAGCTGGCTGTACCGCGGGCATTAAAATCTCAAGCGCGCCTGTTTTGTTGAGTTCGTCACGTACGACTTGTTCTATTTTACGTAGTACTTTGAGCCCTAACGGAAGCCACGTGTAGAGGCCTGAACCCAGCGGGCGAATAAACCCTGCTCGAAGCATGAGTTGGTGTGACGGTGTTTCTGCTTCATGAGGTGATTCTTTGAGGGTTGAGATAAGCCAGGGTGACGCACGCATGCTGAGTCCTTGAAGTTTAAAAACGATGTTAGAATAAAGTAAGAATCGTATCAGGTCTGAGTGATTTCGACCAGGTCAAACCTACTTTTTTGTCCTATACTTAATCAATATATATTCTAAATATATTCTAAAGGTGGTTGAAGTGGGTGAATTAGATCAATTACAGCAGGGGTATCGCGATAATATTGATGCGCTGCGTGCCGCAAGTGATGCCGAGTTCGGTATTGTATCAAAGCGCGTACCAGGCCGTGATGGTGCTCCCGATACTTGGGAGCGTGATGCAACCCAGGCGTTTGCGCTGGATGATCCACAGCGCCCACCTCATGATGCGGCAATGATTGAAGCGAATAACACCTTGCTTCGTATGTTGGCACGTCTTCGCCCGATTGATTACATGCTTTCGAAGCATGAAAATAATTTTTTGGATGAGGACACGCGACAAGTATTAAGAAATAAGCTCAATATTATGTTTGAGGAAAATAAAACAGCTATTTTAGCATTAGCTCGCTCGAATGACTTGCCGTTAGAAAAAAATGAAAGAATCACGAAAGCCATGCATAAGATAGAAAAAGCATTTAGTACTGTTTTAATTAATTCTTTACACGAAGCCAATTTAACCAAAGGATGTTCGACTCAGCACGATGCGGAAGCACTTTTGGCGCATTATAAAATATTATACAGCGTGCTGGATCCAGCCATGCCGCTTGTTACCCTGACGTATGATAAAGATGAGGGAATACTTCAACGTGAAACCCAATATCCCGTGACAGAGAAAACGGAATTTCAGAAAGGTTATGCAGGTGTTTTGAAAAACGTCAACCCTTACCCTTTAGAGGGGGAGGTAGAGAGTGAAGTTAATGCGCATACCGTACATAACGAAGCGAAGCAGCAAGCCGATAAATGTTTTGCGGATTTGATTGTAGCGGATGATCGCATGCTCACCTCACAAGCACGTAAAAGTCACGTGGTGGGCGTGAAAAATGCTTTTATTGTAAAAGTTGAAACCCAGCGATGTGAGTATGGCTTTGATTTGGAGAGGGATAAAGAGCAATTAGATGATAAAGATCCTCTTTGGCTGGGTCGTATGGGAGTGCCTGTTTATGTTGGTTCGGGGGAAAAAGATACCAAGACGCATGTTAAAGAAAATTTTGAGCAACTGGAGATGGCTGCAAAAAAATATATGAAGCATGAAGGTGAGTTAAACATTCATCTGACAACACTTAATACAGATACAAGTATTGATGGTGAAAAACAAGATGTGATGATTGCTGGTATACGTGAGGCAATGGAGGGTCCAAAGTATGAGGTATCCGTGGTTCCAACCAACGATATGGGTATGCTTTATACGCCTCAAGTGGCTGATGTGATTCAGCAAGAAGGTAAGGCTCAACCCGGTCAAAAAGCGGATCGTCTAGACTTGGCTGTGGATGTGGTACTTAAAGCAGAGGACCGAGCGAACACCATAAGTTTTGTTAATTGCGCCAGTGGGATTGATCGCACCGGTACCGTGATTGAAGCGGCGATTCAACGCCATATCGTAGCAAAACTGGAGGTTGATAAGTCTGCCGTTGAAAACATGCGTGCCAGAGGATTTAACTCAGCTGAAATGACACATCACATGGTGCCGGGTACACCGGGCATGAAACCCTGTTCAAAAGCGAACAATTGGTTTGGTTGGGGGAGAAAAACATTTAATGATTTAGCCGAACGTGAATTTTATCTCAAATCAGCTTTGCTCAATAAAAAAAATAAAATTAAAAATGTTGATTGCTTTGATACGCCGAGTGCTTTATTAAAGGCAGAGCTCGAAAAGCATGAGGAAAAACTTGAGGAAAAACTTGAGGCACTACTGGTGTCGATGAGGGCATCAGAAAATTCAGATAATCTTCGTACTGATATGATTAAAGCAGCCGAGCAAGTTTTAAACAAAGCGAAACATCGGTTCGCGTTTAAGACCAAGGACTATGAGCAAGTTAGCGCGATTTATGTGCTTGTTACGCACGTGCTCGAACAAACAAATAAGGAAAACTTGGCGGAAGAAGAGCTTCACGAAATTGATTTGAGCTTGAAACGAATTAATAGCATTATGGAGGAACTTCCTAATGCGCAGTCACTCAAAAAGAAAATCCAAAACTTTGTGCTTACAGCCGTTGTCACGCTTGCTGCCGCTGTCTTATTATCCGTTCCTTGGTTTAATGCAATATTTTTTGTTAGTAGTTTGCTCGTTGTGTTGAGCAGTGTAAAAGTAGGGGGGGTTGTGGGTGCGTATGGCGCACTTGCTAAAAAAGCATTTATATTCTCTTTGCCTGGAAGTAAGGATTTTATACTGGACTCGACCGTTCGGGATAAAACAAAAGCGTTTACGCAAGCGGGGCAAACATTTTTTGATAAGCATCAGAAAAAACTTCAAGACGAGCCTAAGAGCAACAAACCTGAGTCTGGTTCTGATTCGGACCCTGATTTGAAACGTGATGTAAACCACCTAGACTAAAGATAAATTTATGTAAGTGGGTTGCGTAGGTGTATTTATTAAATACCGTTCAAATAGCTCTTTGAAAACACTATAGTTCTGCTATGATGGTACAACCTCATAGGGCCTAGGGATTGGCTATGAGTTTGCAGATTGGCAAAAATATTGTCTCACCTCACGTATCCATCTTAGGGAGCTCTCCATGAAGTCCGATGTTTTTCTTGTGCGCTTACTCAGTGGCGTTGTCGCTTTATGTTTTTTAAGTGCGGTACAGGCGAGTAGTCCCGTCTGGACGCTTACACCGCTCACCGCCACCACACTCGTTGTTCCATCCAACGACACGGCGGTGGTGCAGTATCAAATCACGAATCAATCTACAAAAACACGTGCGTTTAGCATGCAATCTATTTCTGGCATTACACAAGTAACCACAGGACAGGGTGTGTGTGGCAATCCGTTTGTACTCTCAGGAAAAGCTTCGTGCACGCTTTCATTAGAAATCGATGGTAGCTTAATAACTCGACCTATTATGGATGGACCGGTTGTTTGTGAGAATGGCTCGAAATTTTTGTGTTATCGCCCGGCTCGCTCCAATAATCTCCATATCACACAGGCTCCACTACCTGACACCAGTGTAATCCCTGAATCTGGTGCGGCGTCTGGCGGAACCGGTGTGACACTCACAGGTGTGGATTTTACAGGTGCTACTGATGTTACGTTTGGAGGTGTCGCGGCAACCAGTGTACATGTTGTGAACTCAACAACGATTACGGCTGTTACACCGGCGCATGCGGTGGGTCCTGTGGATGTGGTGATTACCACACCCAGTGGTCCAGTGACATATATTAATGGCTACACCTACGAGACCACAGCTGTTGGGCAATCGGCTTTTGGGGGAACAATTGCTTGTCTTAATGGAGGTGATAATGACTTAATTGCGGCGACGGTGGATAATAGTTCGAGTATCGAGTGGGGTGATTTTCACAGTACAGAAACGTTTGCGCGAAGTAATACTGATGGTGCAGCGAACACCGCGACCATTGTGAGTGTGCTTACCGCGGCAGGAGTCACTTTTCCTTATGCGGCAAAACTGTGTTCGGATTATGAGGTCGACTCACAAGGTAACACGCCTTGTGGAGCAGGCAATACGTGCTACGCCGATTGGTTTTTACCTGCAGGTAATAATTTGAGTACTTCGGGGCAGCTCAATTGTCTGTATACCAATCAAGTCGCTATTGGTGGATTCGCAACGAGTGGTGGCCGTGAGTATTGGAGTTCTACAGAGTTTTCTGATGATAATGCTTGGAGCCAATATTTTTCTACTGGCGTCCAGGACGGCCTCACTTCCAAGGGGAGAACTATTGTCAATGTGCGTTGCGTGAGTGCAATTCCGCCTTAGCAGGGCGCAAGCTATTTAGGGAGCAGTTCATGAAAAAAAGTTCTATTGTTACTCGATTATTATGTAGCTTCATGATGTTATGTTTATTGAGTGTGGCACAGGCGAGTAGTCCCGTCTGGACGCTTACACCACTCACAGCAACGACAATCGCGGTTCCATCCAACGATACGGCAATTGTACAATATTTAGTGGAGAATCAATCCACAACGCCACGCACACTGACCATGCAATCGATTCCTGGTGTTGTGCAATTAACGACGGGGCTTGGTGTATGCGGCCGTTCATTCATACTCTCAGGAAAAGCTTCGTGCACGCTTTCATTAGAAATCGATGGTAGCTTATTAACTCGACCTATTATGGATGGACCGGTTGTTTGTGAGAATGGCTCGAAATTTTTGTGTTATCGCCCGGCTCGCTCCAATAATCTCCATATCACACAGGCTCCACTACCTGACACCAGTGTAATCCCTGAATCTGGTGCGGCGTCTGGCGGAACCGGTGTGACACTCACAGGTGTGGATTTTACAGGTGCTACTGATGTTACGTTTGGAGGTGTCGCGGCAACCAGTGTACATGTTGTGAACTCAACAACGATTACGGCTGTTACACCGGCGCATGCGGTGGGTCCTGTGGATGTGGTGATTACCACACCCAGTGGTCCAGTGACATATATTAATGGCTACACCTATGAGACTACAGCCGTGGGGCAACCAGCTTACGGTGGAACGATTGCTTGTCTCAATGGAGGTGATGATGATTTAATAGCTGCTGTGGCGAATAATAGTTCTGGTATACAATGGGGCCCCTCCCATACAACAAATGCGAAAAGTCTTACCGATGGTGCAGCAAACACCGAGACGATTGTTGATTGTTTAAGTAAAAACACAGGTTGCACTAATCCCCTTAACCCTCCAATAAATACAGATACTTATGCGGCAGGTATTTGTAGTACGTATCAAGTTGATTCACAAGGTAACTCGCCTTGCGCACCAGGCAATGCTTGCTACGGCGACTGGTTTTTGCCGGCCACAGGGCAGCTCGAGTGTTTGTATAATAATCAAGAGGCTATTGGTGGGTTTTCCACCAGTCCTACCCCCTATTACTGGAGCTCTACGGAGGATGTTGCAGAGCACGCTTATGTTCTATATTTTTTTAACGGTTCGTTTGATCTGGACGATAAGCCAGTTCCTAGACAAATACGTTGTGTTCAAGCGTTTACGCCTACGCTTTAGATATATCGCAAAATATTTAAGGATTTCTACATGAAAACAGGTTTTATTGTTACTCGGTTATTATGTAGCTTAGTAATGTTATGTTTATTGAGTGCAGCGCAGGCGAGTAGTCCCGTCTGGACGCTTACGCCTTTAACAGCGACTACACTCACGGTCCCATCCAACGATACGGCGGTGGTGCAGTATCAAATCACCAATCGGTCTTCGCGAGCGCATGTTTTGGCAATGCAGGCTATTACGGGTGTGACTCAGCTTACGACAGGATTAGGCGTATGTGGCAATCCATTTAGCCTCACAGAAAAAGGGAGTTGTACGCTTTCATTGCAAATCAATGGCAGTCAATTAACTGGACCTATTCTGAATGGGCCCGTTGTTTGTAGAAACAACTCGGTATTTGAGTGTTATCGCCCGGCTCGTGGTAATAATTTACATATCACTCAGGTTGAGACAGGTATCACGCTGAGTAGTGTAAGCCCTAATGTTGGTGAGGCATCTGGTGGGACGGGTGTGACACTTACCGGTGTAGGATTGACCGATACAACGGGTGTGACATTTGGAGGTATTGCGGCAAGCAGTGTGGCGGTTCTGGACTCAACAACGGTCACGGCAGTTACACCTGCGCATGCGGTAGGTGCTGTGGATGTGGTGATTAGGGCGTGTCCCTAAAGTTTCAACCAAAGCAAAATGCTTACCAATGTTAATGCCCCTAAAAACATTACAGCCGTTTTATCATAGCGTGTCGCGATTCGTCTAAAGCCTTTTATGCGATTAAAAAAGCGCTCAACATGATTGCGCTCTTTATAAATCTGACGATCATGTTCTATCAATTCGGAGCGATTTTTTCTGCTTGGAATAACAGCTTCCGTGCCGCGCTTCTCCAATTCGACTCGAAAATCATTACAATCATACGCTTTGTCAGCCAATAAATATTCACATGTGTCATCACCCAACAAAACTGTCGCCGTCTTAATTGCATGCTCTTGGCCAGGGGTTATAATAAAGGCAAGAGGCATACCAAAAGCATCAACTTTTGCATGAATTTTTGAACTAAAACCACCTCTGCTTCTGCCAAGGGCCTGTGATTCTTGACCGCCTCGCGCACCTGCTGCATGTTGATGCGCCCGAATTACGCTGCCATCAATCATGTGCCATTCGTGATCGCCATCTTTTTTTTAAAACTTCAAATACTTGGTTGAAGTGCTCACGTTTAACCCATCGATTATATCGATTGTATACGCTTTTCCAGTTACCATAATCCGGAGGTAAGTCTCTCCATGGTGCGCCTGTTCGAATAACCCAACATACGGCTTCTAAAAATAAACGATCATCTTTCCCATGCCTTCCTTTCGGAGCAGGTAATAATTTTTCTAATTTATTCCACATAGCATCATCAATAACGAACCGTGACATCCTTTTCTCCCTGGTTAAGCAGGGTTTTTAACATAATTCTTATTGAAAATAAACTTTAGGGACACGCCCTAGCTTAATAATGTTATGTTTATTGAGTGCAGCGCAGGCGAGTAGTCCCGTCTGGACGCTTACGCCTTTAACAGCGACTACACTCACGGTCCCATCCAACGATACGGCGGTGGTGCAGTATCAAATCACCAATCGGTCTTCGCGAGCGCATGTGCTGGCGATGCAGGCTATTACGGGTGTGACTCAGCTTCCGACAGGATTAGGCGTATGTGGTAATCAGTTTACTCTCGTAGGAAAGGGGAGCTGCACGCTTTCATTGCAAATTAATGGCAGTCAGTTAATACAGCAAATTCTGGATGGGCCCGTTGTTTGTGAAGAAGGCTCAGCACTTCAGTGTTATCGTCCGGCCCCTGAGAATCTTCTGAATATTACGCAGGCCCCGCCGATTACCGATGCAACGATTTCTGTCACTGGCTCGCCATTAATATTAACAGCTAATGGAGCAAGTGGGATATTGACGATTAATAATTTGTCGTTGATTGTAACGGCAACAAACATAGCATCTGATTTTACAGGTACAGCTCTGGCAGGAAAAGTCACTGAGATAGGGAACACATGTGCCAGTGTTCTGCCACTTAATAGTTGTACGCTGACTTATTCTCCAGAGAGCACGGAAGTAGCGCTCACAGATTTTCCTATCCAAGGTGACAATACTAATATACTGACACCGGCGATTGAAGTGGATTCAGGCATTATTGTGTCCGGTGTCAGTCCCGCAGTAGGAGCGGCGTCAGGTGGAACCGGTGTGACACTCACTGGCGTAGGATTTACCGGTGCGACGGGTGTAACATTTGGAGGTGTTGCGGCAACCAGTGTGAAAGTTGTGGATTCAACAACGGTCACGGCTGTTACGCCTGTGCATGCGGTTGGAGCGGTTGATGTGGTGCTGACCACATCCAGTGGTAGTGCTACAGCCACGAATGGCTACACCTACGAGACCACAACCGTTGGGCAATCAGCCTATGGTGGGACGATTGCTTGTCTTAATGGGGGTGATGCTAATTTAATTGCTGCAACGGCAGATAACAGTACGAGTATTCAGTGGGGTGGGAAAAACATGCCCACGACGGCGATCAGCAATACCGATGGCGCAACGAACACCATGAGTATTGTGAATGAAGTTGGTGCGTACGGAGGTATACCTTATGCAGCGCAACTTTGTAATGATTATAAAGTTGATTCGCAAGGCAACACCCCTTGCGAAGCAGGAAATGCTTGCTACGAGGATTGGTTTTTACCTGCAGGTAATCATTTGGGTTCTCCGGGTCAGCTAAATTGTTTGTTTGTTAATCGGGCGTTTATCGGTGGGTTCACCAGTGGCAATCCCTATTATTGGAGTTCTACCGAAGCGTCTACTGATAACGCGTGGACCCAAAATTTTTCTAATGGCCAGGAGGATGATATTGTTGATAAGGATGTCTCTAATTTTAGAGTACGTTGCGTGCGGGCGTTTACGCCTTAGAACTTGGCTGGATACCGCGCATACAGCGCGGTAAGCAGAAGAAGCTTATTTAGTTTATAAGGTCATCGAGTTGTTTGATCAGGGCTTTATTAGGGTTTTTGTGGAGTTCTGCGGCGCGTTCACCAAAGCTTTTGAACGCCACTTCGCCTGTCGCGACATCATACA
Organism: Legionellaceae bacterium; assembly: GCA_029210265.1. Taxonomy (GTDB): domain Bacteria; phylum Pseudomonadota; class Gammaproteobacteria; order Legionellales; family Legionellaceae; genus JAALKW01. The sequence continues at coordinate 24,374 of JARGNP010000013.1, read as the reverse complement.
CGGCACCGACCATGCCAAGGTCATGGCTCTCAACTTGTTTACGTAAAATAGGGCTATCTTCATAAATGCCTTGCAAAGTATTTGCAATATTAAGTTCAGTCACGTGTTCAACAAATGTATCGTTTGTGCTTGTGCGATTTGATGTTGTGCTTGTTTCTGCTTTAATGGCTGGTTTGATTTTTGTGAGTAATTGCGTGATGTGACCTTCTTTTACATCATCGCAGGCGGCAGCTATAGCACCACATCGGGTGTGCCCGAGAACGACAAGAAGTTTGACTCCAAGCACATGACAGGCATATTCGATGCTTGCTAACACATCGTCGTTGACGACATTTCCTGCCACACGGACACAGAATAAATCACCAAAGCTCATATCAAAAACAGTTTCAACCGGAACGCGTGAGTCGATACATCCAAGTACGACGGCAATCGGATGTTGCGTGGCTGAGGTATGTTTAATATCGATATTCAGGCTGCGATGAATCCGTGTATCTTGAAGAAACCGTTGGTTTCCTTCGCATAATACTTTTAAGACTTGTTGGGGTGAAAGCGAGGCTTGCACATCATAAGTGGTGACGTTAATAAAATTAATGTGGTCGTGGATGGCATAATGAGATTTAAAGCCAATAAGATTAAGTGAAATATTTTTTTGAGGTGCGTGTTCGAATTGAAATTCTTTGATGAGTTCAATAATTTCTTTATCAATGTATGTGGAATAACGGGCGTCGATGATCAGTTGTGATTTTTTAGGGATACTATCGAACTCTTCTACCAGCGATGCTTTATTTAAAAAAGTCGTTTGCTGCGGAAGAATAAGGCGTTGCGTTACACCGTTGGGATAGAACTCTTTGATAATATCAAAACGTACCTGGCTGTTTGATTTTAAGATAAAAAACAAGCTGGTCATAAGGCCGATGATGATACCCGTGAGTAAATTGAGCGTCACAATACCGATGACGGTGACTATAAACGGAATAAAACGGTCAAGTCCTTGGTTGTAGATGGTTTTATAGATGTTTGGGCTTGTGAGTTTATAGCCGGTATAAATAAGAATGGTCGCAAGTGAGCACAGCGGTATTTTATTTAATAATATAGGGATCAGCATGATGGCAAATAGAATAAAAAAACCATGCAGTATGGTGGATGCTTTTGTTTTTGAACCCGCTTGGATATTCACGGAGGTACGTACGATGACAGAGGTGATGGGTATACCACCTAAAAGCCCCGCGGTCATGTTACCAATTCCTTGGGCCAGTAATTCGCGGTCTTTGGAGCAGCGACGACGTTTTTTATCGAGTTTTTCACCGGCTTTGACATTAAGCAAGCTTTCAAGTGAGGCGACAACAGCAAGAATACCGGCGTAGACATAAACATTTGGGTTTGACCATGCAGACCACTTGGGGAACGTAAGTTGGTCTACCCAATCAATCAGACCGTTTTTATGAGGAATATTAACGAGTTGAAGGTTGTGTTGTGCTAAGTAAGAGTGCGTAAAAACGAAAAATTCGTTTGCAGCAATACCAAAAATAACGACGATGATGGTTCCCGGGATAGGTTTAAGCCAAGAAATCCGTGTTTTATCAAAAAAGATGAGCATACCCAGGGAGATAATTGATAAAATCAGTGCGCCACTGTTGATGTGATATGAGATATCAAGCAAAGGTTGCACATGAAACCCTTCGGCCGCATCGAGTAAATGCATTTTAAGCTCAGACATGTTAGAGGATAGCGTGAAGGCCAAGGGAAGTTGCTTAATAATCAATAAGATTCCAACGGCGCTTAGTAAGCCTTGAATCACGTTTGAAGGAACGTATTCAGCAAAAAAACCGGCGCGTAAGGCGCCGGTCATGAGTTGGAGCAAGCCTGCAAGAAACAGCGCAAGTAAAAATATATTAAAGTCGCCCAGCTGCCCAATGGCTGTAAGCACAACGGCAGCCATACCGGCAGCAGGACCGCTGACGCTGGTATGCGAAGCACTCAAGCTTCCGACAACAATGCCTCCGATGATACCGCTGATGATACCCGAGAGAAGTGGCGCTCCCGAAGCGAGTGCAATACCCAGGCATAACGGAATCGCGACGAGAAAAACAACCACGGCAGACGTAAAATCAAATCGAAGCTGTCGCTTTCGATAAACGCGAAACTGCCGAGAGAAAGTATTTAAGCTATTCATCATGTTCTGGATGCTCCGAAGGTGCCAAGTGGTGCTCGAGATTCTCAAAATCCCACAGATTTTTATCCATGAGCTGGCTTGGTTTGATGGCTTGTAAGGCATGCAAAAGGTTGCTTGGGATTTTTGGATTTTCTTGGGTGAGTTCGTTGATTAAATTACCCACCTTTTTGCGTACGAGGTTATCTTGCGAGCCGCACAAGGTACAAGGAATAATGGGGAAGTCTTGTTCTTTTGCATATTCGATAATATCGCTTTCATGTGCGTAGGACAAGGGACGGATAACCATATGTTTTTTGTTGTCACTGAGCAGCTTAGGTGGCATGGAACGGACCTCGCCATTGTAAAGCATGGACATTAATAGGGTGCGAATCAAATCATCTCGGTGGTGCCCCAAGGCTACTTTTGTGAAACCATGTTCTTCGGCATAGCGATATATAATGCCACGACGCAGGCGAGAACATAATGAGCAATATGTTTTTCCTTCAGGAATTTTATCTTTGACAATGCTGTAGGTATCGCGTGTCAGAATCTTATGGGGAATATCTCGATCGTCGAGCCAGCCGCGTAGTTTGCTATCATCCCAACCGGGTTGGGCTTGATCTAACGTAAATGAAAATATTTCAAAGTTGATTTTTGCGCGTCGGCGTAGGCGATCAAGCAGGGTGAGCAGTGTAAACGAATCTTTGCCGCCTGAAAGGCAAACCATTACGCGGTCGTTTGCTTGAATCATGTTGTAATCGGCAATGGCTTTGCCGGTGTGGTGTAAGAGTTTTTTTTCGATGCTGGATGAAGTATACGTCATGTTAGATATCTACACTAAGTTTTAACTGAAATACGAACACTTACTGTGGCGCATTCAGTTGAGGTGGGCGGCTATTAATTCGTTCCGTCGCAAGCCAACTGTTAATTTCTTCAAGGTCGGTGACGTTGAGTGTTCCGGCAAGGTATTTGAGCTTGAGCATAAACTTAATAAGCCCGTATTGATCGGATGCCAGTTCTTTTTGTGCGAGGAAAAGACGTTCTTGGGCCCCTACGACGTCAACCATGTTACGCGTACCAACAAAAAAACCTGCTTCAGTACTTTCGAGTGATGCGGTTTGTGTAAAAAGAGTTTTTCGATCAGCTTTGACTTTGGCAATGCCGTTATTAATCGTATTAAAAGCAATGCGGCTGTTGACGGTAACATCACGATAGGCTTGTTCGAGTGTTTGGCTTGCTGATTGAAAATCAAATTGTGCTTGTTTTGTTTCGGCTAAAACTAACCCCCCTTGAAGAATAGGGTAGTCGAGGGTGAGTGCAACGGTAGAAATTTGTTGTGTGGCTGGAATAAAAAAGTTGGGATCTTGGGACTGGTTACGTGTGCGTAATAGATTGGCTTTAACAGCAACAATAGGCCAGTTTCCAGCAGATTTGACTTTGATTTTTTCCCGTTTAGCTTCCATTAAATATTTTGCGGCAAAGAGTTTGTAGTTTTGTTTAAGTCCCGTTGCTACCCAATCATCGATGTTATCTGGCTCAGGTCGAATTAGTGGAATTTTTTTGTTTCTGAGAGGTGCAAGTTTGTCATAAATATGATTGGTGAGTTTGCGCAGTTCTTCACCGGTATTAATCACACGGTTTTCGGCTTCAATCACTTGTGAAACAGCATAGTCATAAGCTGCTTGTGCGTCATACACGGAGGTGATCGCATCAAGTCCGACATTAAAGCGTTGGGTTGCTTGATCAAATTGCCGTTTGTTGGCTCGTTTTTTTGCCTCGGTAAACGTGAGGAAATCGTATGAAAAAAGCACCTCGAGATAAGCGGCCGTTACACGTAAGAGCAAATCTTGTGATGCATCGTTAAATTTGGCGTTAGCGGCTTTAACCGAAGCTTTGGCTTGTTGTACTTCAGCCCACGCTTTAAAATTATAAATCGCTTGAGAGGCTGAAAATTGCCATTGCATGGTTTGGTAACTTTCATCAACAATAAAATTTTCACCGTCTACAAGCAATCCTGCATTCACGTTCTGTTGGCTGGAGCTTGTGAGTGCATTCACGGTGAATTGAGGAAGCAACGGTGCGCGTGCCCTTGGGACATTTTGACTGTCCGACATAAATTCACTGTAGGCTATTTTAAACGTAGGATCGTTATCAAGTGCCTGGAGATAAACATCGAGAAGATCAGCGGCATGAAGCGGCGGCATACAACCGAAGCTTATAAGTAAGATTGAACCGAGCTGTTTGAGCTTCTTCATGCCTTATGATTCCTACTAAATAATTCCTAAAAAATAAATGTTTTAGGAGGGGCAGTATTAATAAGTGGTGGCAACATGGTGTCAAAAAGCACGTTTGCGTGCCATGTCTCATGGTGGTCAAGCTGATGAAGCTGTCCTTGCATGCACGGTTTGTCACCGACGATAGCAAACAACTTACCGCCTGGTAGTACTTGCAAACGATGCATGTCTTCGATTGCATGCAATGCCCCGGTATAAATCACTACGTCAAAAGGCGCTTTGTCTAGCCAGCCATGGTAGGCATTACCGGTATGTAGAGTAATATTGTTGCATCGATATTGCTTCAGTTTTTTACGTGCGCTCTCAGTGAAATCAGCATAATAATCAACGCTGGTGACATGTTGGCAGCGACGGCTCAGTAAAGCGGTAAGAAAACCTGAACCTGTTCCTATTTCAAGAATATTCTCATGACCTTCGAGTTTGAGTGCTTGTAAAATAGTCGCTTCTTCAAGCGGCGTCATCATGCATTCGTTATGTGGCAGCGGGATTTGTAAATCGCTGTAGGCATAGTTATGAAAGCTCTCTGGAACAAAAGCATCTCTCGGCAGCTCGTCATATAATGAGAGGATATTTTCGCTTAGAACATCACCTGTTCTGAGCTGCTGCGTGATCATATTAATGCGGGCATTCTGATTTTTCATGTTACGGCCTTTTGTACGTGACGACTTAGGGTAAAACGTTGCGAAGATTTTAGCAAGAAGTCGTAGCATCTGCGAGTCTAGTTGAGAGATGCATCTAAGTTTATTAAGAAATTCGTGGTGACGGGGTGCTTTTAATGTTACCATTGTGCGTACAATATGCGGCCTTTGGTTTCTATGCGTAAATTTCGTGGTTTTGAACCGATTGAACGATCATCTTTAAAGAAGAATCAGCAGACATTTTCTGGCTCTAATTATCCTCTTAAATTATTCCCTATCGGTGAGGGATCTTGTGCTGAAATCTACCGCTCAGGGAGTGAAGCATTCATGAGTAAAAACCGAGAAAATGTCGACGTTTATATGTTGACGGAAGCTGTTGGTGATCATAGCGTATTGGCTTACAAAGTCGTTGAGTTACCCGTGAATAATGGTCTGGAATCTTTAGAAAATTTTCGTCAGGAGGTGAGAGCCCTTATCGATAATCTTGAACGTGAAATTCGTTTGTTGAAGCAAGCGTTAGCTTTATCAGAGGATGAAGTGAAAGTATATCAAGCAAAGAATGTAGAAGGGTTCGTGAATGACGATGGTGAAATTGAATTACTATATTCGCCTTCTCCTGACGCCATTGCTTATTACCTTTTTTCCATGCCTTTTTATCAAGGGGTAGAGCTTTTTCAGCAGTTTAAATCATCACACGTACTGCCGTTTAATTTTATTATCAGTTTGATGCGTAAAATCATAAGTGTCGTCGAGGTCATTCAAGAGCGAGGCGTGTTTCATTGTGATTTGAATCCGGCCAATATTATCCTGACAGAAGCTTATTTTCCTGATGAACCAACGTCAGAGAAACTCGATGCGTATCTTAGCCAGGTGACAGTGAAAATCATTGATTTTGGTTATGCAAGAGATAATGTCGCTGATAATTCGGTACTGTTATCTGATTTCAATACTCATGATGCTGAGCATTGGATCAATGGCATGATAAGAGCAGCGGATACAGCGATTGTTAACAATCATAGTGTCGTTCATGCCTTGCTTCAGCATCAAAAATTTAAAAGAGAAGATGCTTATGATCGAGTTATGGCACCGTGGATGGATTCAGTCGGTTTGGCACGTTGCATGGCTTTCTTGTTGGATGTTGTCGATCCTCAATCTGTATTTGCGGGGCAAATAACGTTAATCAACACGATGTTTACTCAACTTATTTGCCCGCGTAGTCGGCGATCATTAGATTCAAAAGATTCAAAAGATTCAAATCAAGCGAGTGGAATAACCAAACTCAAGTGCATGCTTGAGCAGCTTGAGTCTCCTCAAAGTGTTAGCTGTGCGCACGCGAGCTTGTTTAATGCTTCGGTGGTGATTAAACAAACTGCCCAGCAGCAAAGTCATGTGCCCACGCTTTGAGAATATTCTCAGGTTCCTTTTTAAAATTTTTTAGCCTCATTTTATCGTGTAAAGATGCTTATTCTGGTGAGTTTGTTCTTAGCTTGTTATGATGCATGTTTTTATTCTGCTTGAGCAACGTAAGCTCATATATGCTGGGAAGGGAGATGAACATGCGTGATGCATTTGAAGCACATTTTCAAGAAGAATTGGGCGTGCTTAAACAAGAAGGGTTATTTAAGCCCGAACGCGTGATTCAAAATCAACAGCAAGCCATGGTAAGTCTTGGTAATCATGATGTGATTAATCTTTGCGCCAATAATTATTTAGGACTTGCAAATCATCCGGCATTGGTTAGCGCAGGAAAGGCTGCGTTAGATAAATACGGATACGGCATGGCGTCCGTGCGGTTTATTTGTGGGACGCAGGCACCGCATAAAGCATTAGAGCAAAAAATAAGTAAATTTTTAGGTAAACCCGATACGATTTTATATCCCTCATGTTTTGATGCAAATGCGGGGTTATTCGAAACATTATTAGGGCCTGATGATGCGATTATCAGTGATGCTTTAAACCATGCCAGTATTATTGATGGTGTGCGTTTGTGTAAGGCCAAGCGTTATCGTTATGCCAATAATGATATGCAAGATTTAGAAAAACAGCTTCAAGCAGCCAGTGATGCACGTTTTCGTTTGATTGCAACGGACGGTGTGTTCTCGATGGATGGTATTTTGGCAAATTTGCCAGCTATTTGTGATTTAGCTGATAAATACGGTGCTATGGTGATGGTGGATGACTCTCATGCGGTAGGTTTTGTTGGTGAGACCGGTCGAGGAACGCCCGAGCATTTTGGGGTATCTGATCGCATTGATATTATTACAGGAACGTTAGGTAAAGCTTTAGGTGGCGCATCGGGTGGATTTACGGCGGCTAACGAAGCGATTGTTGCCTGGCTACGACAGCGTTCACGGCCTTATTTATTTTCCAATACACTCGCACCTATGATTACAGAAACCTCGATAGCTGCGCTAGAACTTGTGATTAATAACCAAGATTTAATTCAAAAAGTACAAGATAACGGGCGTTATTTTCGTGCCGGTTTAGAACGATTAGGATTTAATTTAGTGCCAGGTGATCATGCGATTGTGCCTGTGATGCTGGGTGATGCGGTTTTAGCTGGAAAAATGGCAGAGCGCTTGCTTGAAGAAGGTATTTATGTGGTCGGCTTCTCGTTTCCTGTTGTGCCTAAGGGTCAGGCGCGTATTCGAACACAAATGTCTGCAGCGCATACAGAAGCGCATCTTGATAAAGCGTTGGACGCGTTTGGGCGCGTAGGCCGTGAACTGGGTGTTATATAAGTTATATTAGGACGTTATATTAGGACGTTATATTAAGGATACATATGAAGTCGCTTATTAAAGCAAAACCTGAGCCTGGTATTTGGATGGATGATTCACCCGTACCTAAACATGGTGTTCATGAAGTCTTAATTAAAATTCATAAGACCGCGATTTGTGGTACTGATATTCATATTTATTCTTGGGATGATTGGGCGCAAGCGACGATACCTGTGCCCATGATTGTCGGCCATGAATTTTTTGGTGAGATTGTTGAGGTGGGTCAAGCTGTTAAAGGTTTAACCATAGGCCAGCGTGTTTCAGGTGAAGGGCATATTACGTGTGGTATTTGTCGTAATTGCCGTGCAGGGCGACAGCACCTATGCCGTAACACCCAAGGTGTTGGGGTAAATCGGCAAGGTTGTTTTGCTGAATATTTAGCGCTTCCCGCAAGCAATGTTTTGCCTTTGCCCGATGATATTACCGGCGATCAGGCTGCGATTTTAGATCCGTTGGGTAATGCAACGCACTGTGCTCTGTCGTTTAATTTAATCGGTGAAGATGTTTTAATCACGGGTGCAGGTCCGATTGGCATGATGGCTGCCGCGATTGCTCGCCATGCGGGTGCGCGACATGTGGTGATTACAGATGTGAATGAACACCGCCTTGCATTAGCTAAAAAAATGGGTGCAACACGTGCCATCAATATAAAATATAACAAACTTCAAGACACCATGGATGAGCTGGGTATGCTCGAGGGCTTTGATGTTGGTTTAGAGATGTCGGGTAATCCTATGGCATTAAACGATATGGTGAAGACCATGAACCATGGTGGTAAAATGGCGTTATTAGGGATTCCACCCGAAGAAACGGCGATTGATTGGAATCAAGTGATATTTAAAGGCTTAGAACTTAAAGGTATTTACGGGCGTGAGATGTATGAAACGTGGTACAAAATGATTGCCATGCTTCAAAGCGGCTTAGATTTATCACCGGTGATGACGCATCATTTTCCGGTGGATGATTTTCAACATGCTTTTCAGATGATGGCCTCAGGTCAGTCTGGAAAAGTTATTTTAGATTGGACTTAATTATTTAATTGGCACTAATTGGAGTAGCCCTTATGGCACAGTATATTTTTACAATGAACCACGTGAGTAAAGTGGTTGAAAACCAACGCGCGATTTTAAAAGATATTTCACTTAGTTTTTACCCTGGGGCAAAAATTGGGGTGCTGGGACTAAATGGTTCGGGTAAATCAACGCTGTTACGTATTATGGCCGGTGTGGATAAAAATTTTGAAGGTGAAGCGCGTCCTCAGGCCGGTATTAGTATTGGTTATCTACCTCAAGAGCCTCAAATGAACCCTAAACAAACGGTTCGTGAAGTGGTCGAAGAAGCTGTAGCTGATATGAAAGGTTTGCTTACAAAATTTGATGAAATCAGTGCAAAATTTTGTGAACCCATGAGTGATGATGCCATGACCGCATTGCTTGAAGAGCAAGGCGACCTACAACAAGCAATCGAAGCCGGTGGTGGTTGGGATTTAGACCGACGGCTTGAAATTGCTTCTAATGCCTTACGCCTGCCGGATGGTGATGCTTTAATTGGTGTGTTATCGGGTGGTGAATGCCGTCGCGTTGCTTTGTGTCGTTTACTGCTGTCAAACCCTGATATGTTATTGCTGGATGAGCCAACCAATCACTTGGACGCCGAAAGTGTTGCGTGGCTTGAGCGTTATTTAGAAGAGTTTACAGGAACCGTGGTTGCGATTACGCATGATCGTTATTTTCTGGATAATGCAGCGCAGTGGATTCTCGAGCTTGATCGAGGGGAAGGTATTCCTTATGAAGGCAATTATACGACATGGCTTGAGCAAAAAACCACGCGCCTAGCACAAGAACAAAAACAAGAGTCAGCACACGATCGCGCATTGAAAGCTGAGCTGGAGTGGGCACGTAGCTCGCCTAAAGGCCGTCGTGTTAAAAACAAAGCACGACTTGCGCGTGTTGAAGAAATGACGTCAAAAGAATTCCAAAAACGCCAGGAAACCAATGATTTATATATTCCGCCAGGTGAGCGCTTAGGTGATTTGGTGATCGAAGGTGAAAATTTGTCTAAAGCTTTTGGCGATCGCGTTTTATTTGAGAAATTAAATTTCAGATTACCAAAAGGCGGTATCTTAGGTATTGTAGGGCCGAATGGCGCGGGTAAATCAACGTTTTTGAAAATGCTGACACAACAAATTACCCCAGATCAAGGTGAGATTCGTATCGGGAAAACGGTAGATTTGGCGTACGTTGATCAGTCACGTGATAATTTAGATGATAATAAGACCGCTTGGGAGATGATCTCTGACGGTCACGATATGATTCAAGTCGGCGCATTTCAAATGTCATCCCGTGCCTATGTTGGACGGTTTAATTTTAAAGGTTCTGATCAACAAAAACGTGTGGGGAGTTTATCCGGTGGTGAGCGTAATCGTGTGCATTTGGCGTGTTTGCTAAAACGCGGTGCGAATGTTTTACTGCTCGATGAACCCAGCAATGATTTAGATGTAGAAACTTTACGTGCGCTGGAAGAAGCGATGCTGAATTTTCCGGGATGCGCGATTGTTGTTTCGCATGATCGCTGGTTTCTCAATCGAATTTGCACGCATTTGTTGGCGTTTGAAGGGGATTCAAAGGTTGTTTTTGTGGATGGAAATTATCAAGATTATGAAGAAGATCGTAAGCGTCGCTTGGGTGATTCAGCAAATAATCCGTCCAAAACGAAATATCGCCGTCTTCATGAAGATTAATCACATGAAACACGCTTGGTTGCCGTTGGTCTTGTGTTTAAACCTGACGGCGTGCCTTGATGTTGATGAAGCCACGGTGATTACCGATGATTACGGTGATGTGCATTACATGCCGCATCACTTGAAAGACACGCATGGACGTAATCATTTTCCTCTACAAATAAAACCCCGAGGCCGGAAACTTTTTGTGTTTGATCCTAAAGTATCGGCTTGGGCTGCTTATAACGAGGAAGGCGAGCGCGTCATGACAGGGATGGGTTCCGGAGGTGCAGATTTTTGTGATGACACCAATGAACCGTGTCGGACAATTACAGGAAATTTTCGTATTTATTATAAGCGTGGAGAAAATTGCAAGTCCAAAGCCTATCCGATTGATACAGGCGGTGGTGCTAGAATGCCGTACTGCATGTATTTTTATCGAGGATTTACGATTCACTCGGGATATGAACAACTTACGACTAATTCAAGTCATGGATGTATTCGGGTGCTTCCCAGTGCGGCAAAATGGCTGAATGAAGAATTTGTAAAAGTAGGTAGTACAGAAGTCGTGGTTTTATCGTATAAAGATGAAGATGGTGATGGCAGTTGGTTGCGTGATGCTATGATGTAGCTGGTGCTGTTTGATGCACCGAGACAATACCTTTATTTTTAACAAAGTTCTCATCCTACCCACAACCTTATCCACAGATAATGGGGATAAGGTTGTGATGCGTAAAAAAACAAAAAAACGTTATTTTTCAATAGCTTTACGAAGTCTTTGCGTGAGGTCAGTAAACGATTATGGTTATATTGCGAAGACGGATTTATTATTTATCCACAATTCATAGTTGAGGGTGGTATAACAAGACCGGCTGGTATTATAATGCAGTATTTTTTTTAAAAACAGTCTTGACAGGCATGTTTTTGAGATTTTTTTTATGCCATGATGGATTCATCTGTTTTTCTTATTTAAGTAAAGTTTTAGGGAACGCATGTGAATCGAATCATGACTTTTTCTGCCGGATTAATCAGCGTGACGTTGATTGGTTATTTATTAATGACCGGACGTAGTTTTTTACTGCCTTGGGTGATTGCGCTTTTTATTTGGAATTTACTGAATACGCTAAATCGGTCCATACAACATTTGCCATGGTTTGGTAAGTATTTGCCTGCGAAAATTAGCATGCTGTTGTCTTTAGTTGTTGTGGTAGGTTGCGTGTGGGAGCTCGTTCATATTGTAACCGATAATGTAAATGAGGTGATTAATGCTTCAGCACGCTATAAAGAAAGTTTTAAGCATTTGACCAGCCAGCTGAATCAACAGCTGCTTGCAAAATCCATGGCTTATGTCGAGCGATTCAGTGACGATCTTGATATTCAAAAAATCTTAATTAATGTGTACGGTGGTTTTACAACGGTCGCAAGCTCGGCATTTTTAATCGCAATTTATATTATGTTTTTATTTGTTGAGCAGGTTGTTTTTGCAACAAAAATAAAACGTTTAGTTCCTTCTGAAAAACAACGTCAAGTCATGAGTGAACTGATGACACGAACCCTTCGCGATATACAAACATATTTGGGATTAAAAACGTTGATGGGGTTATTAACGGCTTTTGCGAGCTGGATCATCATGACATGGATTGGACTCGATTTTGCTGAATTTTGGGCGCTTCTTATTTTTTTCTTAAACTACATTCCGAATATTGGCTCGATTATTGCGACGTTGTTTCCGGCACTGTTAGCTTTAATTCAATTCCAAACGTGGTTCCCGTTTGTTGCGATGACATCGGGCCTTGTTGCTGTTCAGTTTGTGATTGGCTCGTTGATTGAACCACGTTATCTTGGACGTTCGTTGAATTTAAGCCCTCTGGTTATTTTGTTTGCTTTAGGCTTGTGGGGTGTGATTTGGGGGGTTGTTGGGATGTTCTTGTCGGTACCTATTACGGTCATGATGATGATTGTCTGTGCTCATTTTCCAGCAACCCGCCCGTTCGCTATCATGCTTTCAAAAGACGGGCAGGTTGAAATGGAGTAGGGTTGGGTTTTAGCTGTTTCTTTGTGTGTTTGTTTGATGCGCAATGGGACGCGTTAAAGTCGAATGATGAATAAACCAATAAACCGCGGCAATAAAAACGCCACCAAGTAACGTTGCAAAAGCCCAGGTAGGCGCTGCAACGAGTGCTGGGCGTTGCCCTAGTTTTTGAAGTTGTCCCGCATCTTTTGCGACAGCGCCTGCAAATAAAATATGAATAAAAGCATTTACGATAAGAATTAATAAATAAAACGTCTGAATGGAATGGTTGTATTGCTGAGCAAGTTCCTGAAGCATAAATACCTCTTTTTTTAGTAAAACCAGTAAGTACTCATCATAACAGAAATAACCTAAGCTTTATCTTAAGTCTTACTTTAAGTCGCTGAATCTTGAAGAACCCATGTTCGCGTAGGCAACGCCGTACTTGTTTTTATCCAAAGCAGAGAAGGCGCCCCGTAACGTTTTTTAGGTGCAGCGCGGCCATGCAATGCAACAGAAAAAGGATATTTTTTATTGACGCTTTGTAAAGCCGACCAAACGGTATTTGCATCGCCTGATTGATCGTCTAATAATAGGCGATCACCTCGATAAATAACCGCGACAGGTTTTCCTTTAAGTGCCTGTTTTAAGGCCAGTTCAATATGACGCCATTTTTTTGTATGCTGTCGTGTTGTTTCGATGAGTACGGGGTGTTCTTGAAAAGCAATGCGATCGTGCGCATGCAGCGCGCGTTTTTTCGGATGATTGCTTGGCGTTTGTTTTAAGAAAAAAGAACATAGTCGGTCAATTAGCGAGGCATAACGCCAGGTGATCTTAGCTTTGGTTTTTGGGCCTTTGTTGATGTATATCGCAAAAGCGAGTGTGTGTGCGTTGGTTGTATACATGTAACCCGATAGGCTGGTAATGCCAGACATTGTACCTGTTTTTGCGCGAACAAAGCCCTGCTCCGATGGTTTTTTTAAACGTTTGCTGAGCGTGCCATCACGCCCTGCCACGGGAAGCGCAGAAATATACTCGTAGGCGAGTGGAAAGCGCGCATGGAGAAATTTAAGTAATGCGACGGTTTGCTTGGGAGTGAGTTGGTCTTGTCGAGACAATCCTGAGCCATCACGTAGTACGGCTTTTTTCATGGATATATTCGTTTCTTGTTCTATAAATTTTTTAATAATACGCTCGGCTTTTTTCCAACTAACCGGTGAGCCATGTAAAACTTCTGCCGTATGTAAATAAAGGCTTTCAGCATATAAATTATCAGAGGTTTTTAATGTTTTTTCTAACAACCCTGCAATCGATTTTGATTTATGAGTGCCTAAAAGTAGAGCTGATTGGGGTTTCTTACCAAATTTTATTTTTCCGTTGAGTATAATACCTAATTTATTTAGATCTGATTTAATCTGCGCTTTTGCGTAGCGCGCTGGATTTTTAATGGCAAGTTTTTGTTGACCAGACCACTGGCCGAGTCCAATGCATCCGCGGACCGTGAGTTGATTCTTTTTATCCATAACATAGCTTAAGCCACAGCCTTTTGCAGTGGTGTTGGTGACGACTTCATTAAGTAAGGTGATGCCTGTATTGGATGTATTAAGTTCAACTCGTGCATTTTGACCGGATCGAGCCGCTGGATTTACGGTCACGATAAGACGGTTCTCATCTAGAATAAGCGGAGCTAGTGGGGCACCGTAACTGTGATCTAAATCTTTTTTTGACCAGCCTGGTCCATAGGGATGAATTTTATGACGTGCGCTTGCGAGGATGATATTACCGTCAATGCGCTTAATACCCCAAGTTTTGAGTTCAGCGAGTAAGTCGGCTACGTCTTCACTTTTTAATGACGGATCGCCCGGGAGATAGAGGTAAACCGAGCCTTTTAAAACGCCTTGTTCTAAGCGTGTTGCATCGGTGCTTAGTTCAGTTGTAAATTGATAGTTTGGGCCTAAGGCAAGCAGTGCGGCGGCATCTGAAAATAATTTCATGTTACTTGCGGGAATAAATGCTTTTGAAGCATTTCGTGAATAAAGTGTTTCACCGGTATTGAGATCCACAACAAGTGCACCAAGGTTGATGGCGGGATCGACTTGTTTGAGTATCCTCTCTACATCACTTTGGACAGGATCTTGGGTAGGTGCTGCCCATGAAGTGCATGCGATCATAAATAAAATAAAGCTTAAAAAAATCCTTTTCATAAGCAAGCAACCTTTTTGTGTGATCTCATTTATGAGATCTAAATTTATGTGACCCACATAAAAATCATAGTCTAAAAATAGAAACTTTGTTTATTTGTACTCGGGGAGAGGTTTTTGGTCGGGAAAAATATCAGCAAGTGAAACTGAAAATCCATCTTCACGAACAATGCGTGCATGTGTTCGTTGTAATTGACGCGGTTCATCAACACCACATGAATGACATAGTGTACCGACTTCGTACGCCATGTTATTGGCATAATTAAAAATACGTTCAATTTTATCTTCAACAACGAGGCCGCGTTGTAGGCGAGGATTATGGGTGGTAATACCTGTTGGGCAGGTGTTTTGATGACATTTCATGGCTTGAACGCAGCCTAAAGCAAAAAGAAAGCCGCGGGCCGAGTTGACAAAATCAGCGCCTGCACATAAAGCCCAAGTGACATCGGCCGGAGTCAGGAGTTTACCGCTTACGATAATTTTTATGCGCTCGCGAAGGTTGTATAAAACCAAAATATCGATAAGTTTAGGCAGTGCTTCAGAAATAGGAATACCCATGTAGTCCATCAGCCCTTGAGGCGAGGCTCCCGTACCACCGTCGGCGCTATCAAGCGAAATAAAATCTGGTGCAGCTGCTATACCTCGCTTGTGAATTGCCAAGCATAAATCATGAAGCCATTCATAACTTCCAAGTACAAATTTACACCCGACAGGCTTTCCAGTGATCTCCCGAATATGTTGAACCATGTCTAATAGCTCTCTTACATTGCTTATATCAGGATGTCGGTTTGGGCTAATGGAGTCTTCGTGGGCAGGAATCCCACGTATTTCAGCAACTTCTTGGGTTACTTTGATCGCCGGAAGAATACCCCCTTTGCCTGGTTTTGCGCCTTGGCTTAATTTGATCTCAAACATTTTTACTTGTGATTTTTTTGCGAGCTCACGTAATTTTTTGTCAGATAGAGCACCGTGTTTATCTCGTACCCCGTATTTAGCGGTTCCAATTTGAACAACTAAGTCACAACCGCCCTCAAGGTGATAGGGCGAAACCCCGCCTTCACCGGTATTGAGCCAGCAGCCTGCTTTTTTTGCGCCTTTTGCGAGTGCAAGTATGGCCGGTTTGGATATAGAACCGTAGCTCATCCCAGAAATATTAAAAAGGTGTTTTGATGTATAAGGTATTTTGCAATAGGGCCCTAATGTTATAGGTTGAATGTTTGCATTACCGGTAGCTAATAAAGGAAAAGGAGCGCTGACAAAATACACGGTTCCTACTTGATTAAGGGGGCGTGTGGAGCCAAAACCGATGGTAGTATCAGTGTGTTTAGCTGCACGATAAACCCAATTGCGTTCAGCGCGATTAAAAGGCAGTTCTTCTCGGTCATTCGTGAAAAAATATTGACGAAAAAACTCACCCAGATATTCACTTAAATAACGAAAGCGTCCAATCAGAGGATAGTTTCGAAGAATGGTATGTTTTTTTTGATATCGATCCCAAATAACAAGACCAATAATAATAAGAAGAATAGCAAAAAATAAAATACGCGAAAGGAGTTGATCGAGGATGAACGATTGGAATAAAAGCGGGTATTTTTCGTGTGACGGTAAGGATTCCACAAACGCTCCTTCGCTTGAGAGTAATTTTTTATCATACTAAGTCGTATAGAGTGAGGCAAGAGGTATGAAAAATTACATCATTCAGTCGAAGTTGCTTCATTGACGTAGTTTTGTCACAATGCGGTCGTAATTTAATGCAATTTTCGGGGCGGGGTGAAACTCCCTACCGGTGGTAAGCCTTGTGCAAGCCCACGAGCGCCTTAATACAACATGATTAAGGGTCAGCAGATCAGGTGTAATTCCTGAGCCGACGGTTATAGTCCGGATGAAAGAAAATTAGCATCTCATCATGCTTTTTGACGCGGTTATTCGACGCGTCTTGCCGCCCTATGTTCATATTATAAGCACAAAGGATATAGGTATGTCGGATTTAGTTGTTTTTGGTTCCAACAGTATTGAACGCGTTAATCGCGCATGTATCGCATTGGCCCAAGGAAAAGGGGTTGTCTTAGTTGATGATGAAGATAGAGAAAATGAAGGTGATCTTATTTTTGCTGCTGAACACATCCGTGTAGAGCAGGTGAATCAATTAATCCAAGATTGTAGTGGTATTATTTGTTTATGCCTAACCGCAGAGAATGCCAACCAATTATCGCTTAAACCCATGGTGAATCTTAATACCAGTCCTTATCAAACGGCTTTTACGGTATCTATTGAAGCAAAAAAAGGCGTGACGACAGGGGTTTCTGCCCATGACCGATGGAAGACGATTACGACAGCAGCTCATCCTGATTGTTCGTTTGATGATCTTCGGCAGCCTGGCCATGTTTTTCCATTGATTGCCCGCGAGCAGGGTGTATTAGAACGACGTGGTCATACTGAAGGAAGTATTGATTTGATGCGTATTGCTAAATTAAATCAAAGTGCCGTGTTATGTGAGCTGATTAACCAAGATGGCACCATGAAAAAATTGCCTGAATTGATTCAGTACGCACAAACGCATGATTATCCTCTTGTAAGTATTGAAGATATCTATCAATACCGATTAATAAAATCACAAACCAAGCACATGGCGAGTTAAAAAATAGGAAATTTGTAAGACGAGGGAGGTTTTTGAGTCTGGCATGGCGAACAACAATAATTCATCTATACTCTAAATAAATGGGTTTGGGAGATATTAATGGGCGCACCGTTAGCACTCAGAAATCATTTGTTGGCAGCCATGCCGTCACTGCACGGAACACCTTTTGAGCGTAGTGTGATTTATGTGTGTGAACATCAACCGGAAGGTGCGGTTGGCTTGATGATTAATCAACCCCTTGAGTATCCCTTGAGTTTTATGTTCGAACAGTTAAATATTGAGTCAAACAGTCCTGAACAAGATAATAAACCACTTTTATTGGGTGGGCCTATGCAACCTGAGCGAGGGTTTGTGATTCATCGCCCGCTTGGTGCGTGGCGCTCAAGCTTGCTTTTAGACGATGACGTGACCATCACGACGTCGAATGATATCATTCGCGCCATTGCTCAAAATAATGGTCCTAAAGATGCTTTGGTGGCTTTGGGGTTTGTTGCGTGGGGAGAAGGGCAGTTGGATAAAGATATTGAAGCACAATGGCTCGTTTGCCCATATGAGCCTGAGTTGCTTTATGAGGTGCCGTTTGACGAGCGTTGGGAAAAAACAGCAGCAACCATCGGTGTGAATGTTGACCAAATTATGCCAGGAGCAGGCCATGCCTGATCCCGTGTATCTGGGATTCGATTTTGGCTATAAACGTATAGGTGTCGCGGTAGGGCAGCGCCTAACGTGTACAGCTACCCCTTTATCCACATTAAAAGCGACGGACGGTGCGCCGAACTGGAACAGCATTGCTGAGTTGATTCAGCAGTGGCGACCGACAGCTCTTATTGTCGGTTTTCCAACACGGGCAGATGATGGCCCTTTGTATGTTACAAAACCAGCCAAGCGCTTTGCCGATAGACTCCACGGACGATTTCAACTCCCTGTATTTTTAGAGGATGAGCGCTTATCTACGGTTGAGGCACGCGCCTTATTATTTGAAAAAGGCGGATACCGTAAGATTAAAAACTCAGAAGTGGATAGTCTTGCAGCCTGTGTTATTCTGGAGCAATGGCTTCAACAAGCGGAGTAATTTTACGTGAAACATTTTCTTGATGTGGATCAATTATCCTCATCCAAAATATTAGAGCTCGTTCAACGCGCTCTTTTTTTTAAATCATGTTCACACAATCATGAACCGCATTACCCAATGTATCCAGGCGTTGTGTTGTTGCATGTTTTTTATGAAAACAGCACACGGACCCAACTTAGTTTTGATTTAGCGGCTAAGCATCTTGGTCTAACTGTATTGAATCTTGATCCAAAACGTTCGTCTGAAAGTAAAGGCGAAGCCATGCAGGATATGTGCCAAACATTTGCGGCCATGGGCGTGCGTTTGATGGTGATGCGCCATCCTGAGGACGGAGCATTAAAGCAATTATCCCAGGTGATCCCAGATGCTCTGCAATTGGTGAACGCTGGTGATGGCATGCATGCGCATCCAACACAAGCAATGCTTGATATGATGACCATCATGGAACACAAGCTTAACCCCCGTGATATTAAAATTGCACTGGTAGGCAATATTCGACACTCACGTGTAGCCCAATCATTGCAGCGTTTGTGCCGCGTGCTTGATGTAGGAGAACTCGCATTAATTGGCCCTGAAGCATGGTTACCTAAACATATTATTTATGGTGAGGCCACGTCGTCACTTCAGGATGGATTAAACAATGCAGATGTGGTGATGACACTGCGTGTTCAACATGAACGCTTTTCAGATGCTGATAATGATGCGTGTGATTTAGCGACATATCGGCAAAATTATGCGATCACTTCAAACACGCTCCAGTATGCAAAGCCAAATGCGCTTGTGATGCACCCAGGGCCTATGAACCGAGGGGTCGAAATTGACAGTGATGTGGCTGATGGCGCGCAATCATGCATTCTTCAGCAAGTCCAAAACGGTGTGTTTATGCGTATGGCAATTTTGGAGTGGCTTATTCAGGCATCATGTATTTAGCTTTCAACCCTCATCCGCCCTATCGGGCACCTTCTCCCGCTAACACGGGAGAAGGAAGGTCAAGACCACACGTTAGAGTTTTGCGTGTAAAATAAGGCTAAACCCCAGGTCCCATGAATCGAGGGGGAAAAATTGATAGTGAGATAGCTGATTCGGTCTTCACGTTGATTATTTGGATGGTTTTGATGTTCCTTCTCCCGTGTTAGCGGGAGAAGGTGCCCGATAGGGCGGATGAGGGTTGAAAAAAAAGGGGGCTCGGTGCGGGTAAAAAACGGCTCCCGCAGGGCGGATGAGGGCTAAATAAAGTGTTATTCCAACGTGGTGTAGCAAAACATAAGCGTCACATTCGGGCCACTACAATCAACCTTCAACATTCTTACGAATGTTTCCAAGCACCCATGGTAACCGCTGTAAAACATCATGATTCCAAAATCTGATGACTCGAAATCCAAGATGCTCAAGGTAAGAGCTGCGCTGTTGATCATAAGCTACTTGCTCAAGATGTTGATAACCGTCTAGCTCAATAATAAGTTTTTGAGTCAAACATAAAAAATCAACCACATAAGGTCCCATGGGATGTTGCCTTCTAAATTTTAAGTTTTGAAAGCGTCGATTTCTTAAATATTCCCATAATTTTAGTTCTGTGGACGTGCTTGTTTTTCGAAGTATTCGTGATTTAGTTATCGCGCGTTCTTTGGGGCTCATGTTCATCCTTGTTTTTTTATGTGGGTTTTCAGCTTTTCGCTCGGTTCTTAGCTCTTATTTATTAACCCTCATCCGCCCTGTCGGGCACCTTCTCCCGCTAAAACGGGAGAAGGAAGGTCAACACCACACGTTCGGTTCTTGTGTGTAAGCAGGAGATTGTACAACGTCACTTAGGTCTTAGTTTGTAAGGTTTGTTTATAAGACAAAGCTTGCTTTAGGTCTTTGCTGTTCACAGCATCTCGGTCATCGATATCAGCAATGGTTCGTGCAATTTTAAGTAGGCGATGAAACGCACGCGCTGACAGCTTGAGCTGGCTTAATATTTTATTCAGTAAGTCTTTTTCATCTGTACCAAAAGCACAATGCGCTTCGCATGTTTTAGGATTTAAAAATGCATTAAGCATGCCTTGACGGTTAATTTGACGTGTCCGAATTTTTTCTATGTTGGCACGAATGCGACTGCTTTCATCTGCAGGTGCGTCGTTGGGTTTTAATAACTCATCTTTGGTTAGGGCTTGGACCACAATATGCATATCAATACGATCGAGCAGTGGCCCTGATAGTTTTGATAAGTAGCGGTTAATACGATCGGGTGTGCACAGGCAGGTCATGTTAGCATTGCCTGCATGACCACAAGGGCAAGGGTTCATAGCTGCAATGAGTTGAAACTTTGCAGGGAACTCAGCTTGCGCTGCTGCGCGTGAAATACACACTGAGCCTGATTCTAGTGGCTCTCGTAGCGTTTCGAGGACACGGCGATTAAACTCAGGAAGCTCGTCTAAAAATAACACACCATGATGCGCCAGTGAGATTTCACCGGGTTTAGGAGGATTACCTCCACCGACAAGGGCGACGGGTGAGGCTGTGTGGTGCGGTGATCGAAAAGGAGGCTCGTGCCAGCGGTGTGTACTCGGGAGCCTGCCCCGGGTTGAGTGAATAGCTGCTGATTCAAGCGTTTGAGTTTCGTCTAATTCTGGAAGCAGGGTTGTAAAGCGTTTGGCAAGCATGGTTTTTCCGCTACCCGGAGGGCCGGAAAGTAATAAGCTATGGCCGCCACTCGCTGCAATTTCAAATGCACGTTTTGCATGATGCTGGCCTTTCACATCAGACCAGTCGAGTAATGCATCAGCTGATTTGACGGGGGTGTACTCGGGGAGTGCTTGGAGTGTTTCGCCGTGGCAGATGTAATTACAGAGTTCACGTAAGTTTTTGGCGCTAAACACGGCGTTATATTGTGCAATGCTTGCTTCAGCGGCATTGGCTTCCGCAATAATCAGCATTTTTTGCTCACGGCGTGCAGCAAGAACAACAGGAATGATCGATGTAATACCACGTAACTCACCGTTTAAAGCAAGTTCACCGATAAACTCATGGGATGTGAGTGGTTCGGGAGGGATTTGGCCTGAGGCGGCTAGAATACCGAGGGCGATCGGTACATCAAAGCCACTGCCTGTTTTGGGTAAATCTGCCGGTGCTAAATTGACGGTGATACGTCGGTTTGGAAATTCAAACTGGCTGTTTAAAATAGCACTACGCACGCGGTCTTTACTTTCACGGACGGCTGTTTCAGCAAGGCCTACAATGGTAAACGAGGGTAATCCATTGGATAAATGGACTTCAACAGCAACTGACTGGGCGTGTATGCCAAGCGTGCTGCGTGTTTGGGTTACGGCGAGGTTCATGGGCGCACTCATTCATTAATTAAGTTAAGTTGGACAAAAACACCCCATTTTCCTTAAGGGTGTTTGGGTACAATAGCCGATTTTAATGAGGTGCGCTACGAGTTTTAAATGCAAATTAAGCAGTTCTTATATTCGTGCTCACGTATTCATCAAGCTGCTTCTGAAGTGCTTCAACTTTTTCACGTGTACGTGCTAACACTTTGACTTGAGCATCAAATTCTTCGCGTGTCACCACATCTAATTGCGCGAAACCTGTCTGTAAAATTGATTTAAACGTATCTTGTACATCGGCTTCAATGGTATGTAAGCCAGAAGGCATAGCGTCGTATAATTTTGTTGCAATATCGTCGAGTTGACTAGGGTTAAACATAAGTATAAATCTCCAATAATAATTATATGCTGAGGTTTGAAATAAATGCCCATTCATCAGGGCTTACTGGCAAGATTGATAAACGGTTGCCTTTTTGTAATAAACGCATGTCGTCGAGTTCAGGGTGAGTTTTGAGCGATGAAAGTGAAATGATATTTGAAAATTGTTGTTTAAAACGTACGTCCACCATAAACCAACGAGGATTCTCGGGTGTGCTTTTGGGATCGGGATGATCGCTTGTGGAATCAAATGCCGTGTCATCCGGGTAGGCGTGACTGACGATTTCCATGGTGCCAACGATGCCTGGTGTCGCGCAGCTGGAATGATAAAAAAAAGCTTGGTCGCCGATTTGCATGTCTTTACACATAAAATTGCGGGCTTGATAGTTTCGAATACCATCCCAAGGCGAGGTTTGATTCGGCATGTTTTGTAAATCCTCGATGCTAAAGCATGAAGGTTCCGATTTTAAAAGCCAGTAGCGGGTCATGATGCACTCCAATGGATAGTTTTTTCGGTTGCCACGCCGTCTAAAGGAACATCCCAAGGCTCGGGTGGCAAAAAATCATAATGTTGAAATTCGTAGGCAACACCTAATAAACAGCGTGGTTTTTTATGCTCAAGCGTACGGTCATAATAACCTGCACCACGTCCAAGGCGTGTGCCATGGCTATCAAATGCCACCAGCGGCATGAGCATTAAGTCAAGGCTATTAAGTAAGATGGCATCGGTATGTTGAGTTTTAGGTTCCGCAATATTGTAGGCGTTGGTTTGTTGAGGTGTTGTACGTGTTGTCGGTAAAAAAAGTAAGGTTTTTGCTTGTGCGTTCATAACAGGCATATAACAAGTTTTACCAGCGTTTTCTGCATGAACCCAAAGGGGGTAAAGATCGATTTCACCCTCGATAGCCTGATAGAGCGCAATTTGCGTAGCCTGCTGATAAACCGGAAGTGTTTGAAGCCGCGCGCATAACGCTTGTGACGCTTCGGCACGAAGATGTTTAGGCAGTGCTTTGCGCTTGGCTTGATTTGTGCTGCGAATGGTTTGTTTATCTATCACGGTGTCATCGTTACGAATGAATATATTGAATGTGCATGATTATGGCGTGGTTACATCTTAACATCAATCTGAACAGCAAATACTTAAAATTGTACTAATCTTATTATTGACGATATTTTTTTTATTCTTAACGGTATAAATACAATGCTTGAGCCTAAAATACCCGATAATGAACAAGAACGATTGCAAGATCTATATGATTTAGAAATCTTAGATACAGCTGATGAAGCATCGTTTAATCGCATTACGCTGATTGCAAAAGAGTTTTTTGATGTTGATATTGTGGCGATTAGCTTGGTTGATGCGGAGCGTCAGTGGTTCAAATCCATACAGGGCCTTGATGTTAAGCAAACACCACGAAATATATCTTTTTGTGGACATACGATTCTTGAGCATGATTTATTTATTATTGGTGATGCAATCAAAGATCAACGGTTTTCGGATAACCCTTTGGTTACGGGTGAGCCAAAGATTAGATTTTATGCGGGCGCGCAACTCGTGAGTCCAAGGGGCAATAACGTTGGAACACTATGTATTATTGATAAAAAGCCTAAAAAATTAAACGCAAAGCAAAAGCAATTCTTGAAAGATTTAGCTTCTTGGGTAGAGATTAAGCTGAATTTCAAGCGGTTTGGCATGGTGTTTAATGAGTTAAAAAATAGCCAGGTTCGTTTGGATCTTGCGACACAGTCAGCTCAGATAGGCGTATGGGAATGGAATATTAAAACAAATGCGCTGATTTGGGATGATCGCATGTATAAGTTATATGGAATTAAGAAAGAGGATTTTTCGGGAGCTTATGACGCTTGGGCAAAGGGTGTTCATCCAGATGATCGAGAAGAAGCCGTCAATAATTTACAGCAAGCACAGCGTA
Source organism: Legionellaceae bacterium (assembly GCA_029210265.1). Classification (GTDB taxonomy): domain Bacteria; phylum Pseudomonadota; class Gammaproteobacteria; order Legionellales; family Legionellaceae; genus JAALKW01. The sequence continues at coordinate 252 of JARGNP010000013.1, read as the reverse complement.
CGAAACAAAGGTTTAATACGGAATTTCGCGTCGTGTGGCCGGATAAAAGTGTGCGTTATATTAGAGCGTTTGGGCAGGTCAATTGTGATGAAACCGGTGCGTCTATTAGTGTGATCGGGGTTAACTGGGATATTACCTTACAAAAAGAGCAAGAAATAAAAATTCAGCATTTGATGCATTCGGATGATTTAACCGGTTTACTCACCTTACGCACTGCCCTTTGCCAAATAAGTAAAATTCATTAGAATTCTC
>JARGNP010000041.1 GCA_029210265.1 Legionellaceae bacterium | reverse complement strand
TTTGGAGGGCCTGTAGGCGCATTTTTTATTATTATTTTTTCTCATATGCTTGTGTATTACCTTTGGGGTTCATTAACCTTTTTTCAAGGCCAATTGTTTTTACCTACCAGCTTTGCAAATATTATTTTCTATTTATCACAGGCAGCACCTACGTTGTTAGCCGTTAAAATTTTTTTTAGCTTTATTGGAATCCAAGTATTTTTAGCTTATGTTTTGCCAGGCTTAAACATCCAAGGCCTTCCCATTGCATCTCAAAAAAATCAACCTCTTGAGTATATTTGCAATGCGATACCTTGTTGGTATACAACGCTCATGATTGCCGCAATTTTACATCTAACGGGTTTATTTCCTCTTTATTTGCTCGCTGATAACATGGGCAGCATTATGACGGTGGGTGTGATCACAGCTGATATATTTGCGCTCTATTTATTAATATTTAAACATATCTCAAAGAGCGCAGATACGCCGACGGGAAATATTGTATATGATTTTTTTATGGGCATTAGCTTAAATCCTCGTATCAAAAAACTTGATCTTAAATTCTTTTCAGAAATACGTATTCCTTGGGTGCTTTTATTTTTTCTGACACTCTCAGCGGCGGCCAAGCAATATCAACTTACTGGCCATCTTACTTATCCTATGATGTTTATGATTCTCGCCCATGGGCTTTATGTGAACGCTTGCATGAAAGGCGAAGAGTGCATTCCTACCACATGGGATATTTTTCATGAAAAATTTGGATGGATGTTAATTTTTTGGAACTACGTCGGTGTTCCCTTTGTTTATTGTTTCCAATCTTATTATATTTTAAAAAATAATATTCAGCTTCCTCTGATATATATGATTCCGCTTGTGATTATCTTGCTTTTTGCTTACTACGTATGGGATACCGCAAATAGTCAGAAAAACCGCTTTCGCATGCAGCAACGAGGTACGTTTGTAGAACGTAAAGCCTTTCCTCAACTACCCTGGGGAACGCTTAAAAATCCAACTTATATCAAAACCGCCTCGGGCAGTATGCTATTAACCGATGGCTGGTATCGTTACGGTAGAAAAATACATTATACCGCAGATATTATCATGGCGATTACTTGGGCGCTCAGCTGTGGATTTTCTTCGTTTTTACCTTATTTATATCCTATCTTTTTCATCGGCATGATTAGCCATCGTTACACACGAGACAGGGAGCGATGCGCCCAAAAATATGGAGCTGATTGGGATGTATACTGTAAAACTGTAAAATATACATTTATTCCGTTTGTATATTAATCAAAACCAGCCCCGTGGGGCCTGTATTGATTTATTTTTAACTAAACCCTACACTACAATCTCGTCTTAACTTATATGGATATATTAATTATGACTTTACTCAAAGCAATTGAAGCAGCAGATCTAAATCAAATAGACCACCTACTCGAACACCCATCTGAATCTGAGTCGTCACCCGAACCTGTAACAGAAACGCATTTGCTTGCTGCAATCACGAATCATGCGGTTGATAAAGCACATTGCAAACATTTATTTGACGCTTTCACAATACTCGAGAATATTATTCCCGCGAGTTGTATTATTGCCGCGCTTGAGCAAACACGCATCGATATTTTTTTAAGCATGATACGCACAAACCATCTAGATGCCCCCACAGAAGGTACAACGGCAAAACTTCAAAGAGTCGTATCATTTAAAGGCCTTAAACAAAACGATGAAGCAAAATATGAGCAACACAAAGCTTCTTTTCTCGACATCATTCAAGATAAATTTAGCCCTGAAGAGAAACAACAATTACATGCTATTCTGAACACAGAAAATCATCCCATTCAGGCTGTGATTAGCTCGGAAAACCTAGGTGATTTATTAGCAATCACCATGCCTGATAGCAAAGATGATAACCAAAAAGAAAGTACCCAAATCGAGCATTCTGATGCGATGAGTACGGGCACACCTCCTCCTTCACCACAAGAAATCCCCATATTAAGACAAGAAAGCGCCTTATCAAGACAAGAAAGCGGTGATACATTAAATTCAGACGATGTAAAACTAGAAACAACTGGACCTGACGCATTCAATGATTTATCAACAACAAGCACTATATTAAGAAATGATTTAGAGCTCGATGCAAAACTTCAACAAATATCTGACGAAAGCACCAGCGCAAGAGAACAAGAAGAAAAAGCAGCCTTCGAAGAAACAGCACGCCTTCAAGCATTAGAGCATGCCAAAGCAGCACGTCTTCAGGCAATAGAAGATGCAAAGCAACGCGTCATGCCTCACTTAGACAGATTACGAGAAGAGCTATCCGTAGGTTTAGGAGAACAAGCTTATCAAAAAGTTCAACCGCACCTTAATAACTTCATGGACATGGCTCAGAACTTAGCACTCAACGCTCAACGCACACAAGAAGAAATGACAGCATTTAGAGAGCAGGTTAAAACAAAGATTATTCCAGAAGGCCGAGCGGCATTACTTGAAAACGAATCGTATGCTAGCTTTTTTTGTCGCAAAATTATGGATGCACTGCATGTTATTTTTAATATGTTGGCTCCCATATTTCCCAGCACAAAAAATTCGTTTTTCCAAACTGCACCGTCAATATTGACTGAGCAGTTAGAAACGTCTGCGCATATAGAACGCGCAATGACGGCAGCCTGCGGAGCGTAAACTAACCCCCTCCCCACTAAGCAGCTCTGTCGTTCTGGTGGGGAGTATTTTCTAAACGAGTACAAAATCTTCTTAATAAGACGCAGGCCAAGCTTGGAATGCTGTATCGTCTTCAGCCATTGAATCAGCGCCATTCCATGATGGCAGGCGCAGAGCAATATCAGAGCCAAGTTCTAAAACCGCCTTCACCCCCAAAGCCAAGAAAATATTTTTATTTCCATGCCCAAATGATTCAGTTTTGATAACAGGATAAGAGACCTCGTCCGCAAATTCTTGCAAAGCTTTCATTAAGTCTGGATTGTCTGATTTAAAGTCACCAAGAATCATGGCCTTAGGTTGTTTGTTTTGCTTGATAAGCCCTCGTTGAATTTGCCATAGACTTCGCTTAACTCTCTCCGGTGTCTCTCCAATATCCTCAAGAATAAGAATCGAGTTGGCTGTAACTTCACTCGACGTTCCCATAGCCGCAGCCACTAACGTGAGGTTACCTCCGGTCAAGATCCCTGATATGTGCCTGGAAGAGTAAGCTTCTTGATTCATGGGTATAAAATTAACCCCACTCCGTTCATCATACTGCTTTTCATGTGTTGGATTCACAAGGTAATCAGCAATTTCAGAAAAAACTTGCTCACCATTCATACTTGATCCTGTTTCTTGATTAAATAATAAAACAGGCCCATGAATGGTAGGAATCCCTTTTGAGTTAAGCAACAGATGAAGCGCTGTAACATCACTGAAGCCTATAACAGGCTTAGATTGCCATCTATCTTCAAGCTCCTCTGAGTAATATTTTTCCAAGAGAAAAACCACATCAGAAGCGCCATTGCCACCCCTGATAGCAAAGAGCGCCTTAATTTCGCGATTAGTCATAACGTTATTAAAGCACTTGACTCGTTCACGGTCTGTGTTTGCATAACCAAACGTGTTGTCACCAAACGTACAAGACTCAACAACAGGTTCAAAACCAATCCCAAGTAAAAGCTCTTTAGCTTGATTGACTTCTTCGGAAGAAGCGCCACGTGATGGTGCAATAATGGCCACTTTATCGCCAAGTCTTAAAGCAGGCCAAGGTTTAACTCCACGCGAACTTACATCCGTTGATGAAGAAAATGCTACGGCACTATTAAGCCCTACAAAAAAAATAAAGAACAACTTAATTAAGCGACTAGACAACAAAAACCCCTCAAAAAGAACACAAAGATCAAAAAAAAAGCAATTGTAACTTGTGCTTAATATAAAATCAACAAGCTTATTTTAAGACTGCTTTGTGGTAGAATACTAGGCAATGTAAGCCTTAGGTAAACAGCATGGAATCCTTGATACGTAGCGCCATAAAATATTTGACCATAAGAAATGTTTTTTTTCTGGTATTACTTTATGAGGTTCTATATTTCTATAAAGCTAGCAACGCCATGGATTTTGTGGAATAGGATTTGAAGTTAATCTCAATCCAGCGTTCTCTGCTGCTACACTTGCATTAAGTTATTCCCTATTAGCAATCGCATCGGCTCACTTGCAACAGTTTGAGCTCGACGCCGACAAATTATCCGTAACTTTATCAGGCGATCATCACGCGTTGATTACTGCCTTACGCAAGTTTGAACAATATCCCAGTACACAAGAACCGCTTATTGAAGAAGCAACGCCTAGCGGGATAATTGCTAGCATGTATTCCTTTTTGACAATACATCCAGACATAAATCGTCGTGTTGAAACACTTTGCTCAACGCCAGGTGCTTTTGAAAATAACTAGGCTACGGCTCCTGAGCGAAGTACTCTCTTGTATTATGAACCTATTCTTTTTATTTACTCATCAACGCCGTATAATAACAGCTTTATTGCTGAGTTCAGGATAGGGCCCATCACATGACTAAACCCGTTCAATTTGAAAAATCAATAGCAGCACTCGAACAGGTCGTGAATTCTCTTGAGAAAGGCGATTTATCGTTAGATAACGCACTCAAAGCTTTTGAAAAAGGTATTGGTCTCACCCGAACCTGCCAAACACTTCTAACCGATGCTGAACAGAAAGTTGAGCAACTTATTAATCAAGCACCTTCTAACGAGAGCAGCACGGATGCCTAATACAGCTTATATAACACGCCATGAAAAATACTTGCGTGACTTACTTGAAACCACCCCTATTCCAGCACCCGCGATTCGAGATGCTATGTTGTATGCCTTATTTCCTGGAGGCAAGCGCGTACGTCCTTTGCTCGTTTATTTATCAGGCGAACTTCTAGATGTACCTTTGGCAACGCTCGATGTGATTGCTGTTGCTATAGAGCTCGTACACGCGTATTCACTCGTTCACGATGATCTTCCGGCCATGGATGACGATGATATGCGTCGTGGAAAGCCAAGCTGTCATCGCGCGTTTGATGAAGCAACCGCTATTTTAGTCGGTGACGGACTGCAAGCGCTCGCCATTGATTTATTATTAAGCCAGCTTCCACAAACCCTCCCTCTGCCTAACGTATTAGATGTAACCCATGAGCTTGTGAAAGCCTGTGGACCTGCAGGCATGGTCAGCGGACAAAGTTTAGATCTCTCCGAACTCGCACGTCCCGATATTACCGAAGCAGCACTTGCTGAGGTGCATGATTTAAAAACAGGCCGGCTGATGCTTGCTTGCATGAACATGACGTTAGCTGCCGCCGATCCTAGCGCTGAAACCGTGCTTGCGCTTCGTCAGTTTGCTACACACCTGGGCCTAGCTTTTCAGATGCAAGATGACTATTTAGATAGCTATGATACGCAAAGTCTCGGCAAAGGCCGTGCCTCAGACCAAGCGAATCTTAAAACAACGTTTGCAACCTATTACACCGAAGCAACGTTAAGAAAAGCAATACAAACCCACTTTAAAAATACAGAGCAAGCACTTTCAGTATTTTCTGAGCGTGCAATACCTCTGAATAATTTTTTACATGCCTTGCTCGAGCGCTCACATCATTTGATATTGCACGAACAAAAGTAACCGCATGATGAGTATAAGTCCAACAACGCTCGGAAATCTCACGCTCAACATTGCGTTCGTGCTGTACCTTATTGTCTATGTTCCTCAAATACGGCATAACAAAAATAAACATCATTTGGCCGAGTTAAGCATCAGCTTACATATGCTCATCATGACAAGTTTTGTTTTGGATTTACTCTATGCTTTATTCAAGCCCCTACCCTGGCAGTACCGCGCTGTATCTATCGCGGCTCTCAGCACACTCTCGATACAGCAATTCCAACTTATGCGCTTTGCACAAGAGCGCGGCCAAATTAGATTGCTTGCTGTGTTAAGTCTTTTTTCTGTAAGTTTAATAAGTATCTTGATGCTCTTGGGCTTTTTTTATTTTGATGCCATGGCTCATTCAAGCAATACCATACTTTTGATTGGCTGGGTTTCTCGAGTTGGTTTTTTAAGTTATATCGTGCCGCAGATCATAAAAAATTATCGCATGAGCTCAGCCAAAGCGCTAAGCACATCGTTTCTTGCCCTAAGCTTATTTCTCTCGCTGCTCGATCTCACTTCCGCCTGGTGTCTAGACTGGGGATGGCCGAATAAATTAGGCACGCCACTCACGATTACACTTACACTCATGCTGCTTTGGCAAAAAAAGCGTTATGCCTGAAAAAAAGACGTTTTTTTAAGATAAAATCAATAAATACCCTTGACAGCCCAGGCCTGCATCCCGTAAACTTGCGTTCGGAATTTGGGGTTATAGCTCAGTTGGTAGAGCGATTGCATGGCATGCAATAGGTCGGCGGTTCGATTCCGCCTAACTCCACCAGCATCAGCAATTTATGCTGGTGCTGACTAAATTTCACACTGGGTCCCCATCGTCTAGAGGCCTAGGACACCGCCCTTTCACGGCGGTAACAGGGGTT
>JARGNP010000012.1 GCA_029210265.1 Legionellaceae bacterium | reverse complement strand
TCTATTATGTTGCGATCATGCAGCTAAAAACCTTTAAAATAAGGGGATCGCTGAGATTGACAACACATAAAAATCTATCAGATAGTAGAGGTGTTTTAATACCATTCAAGGATGAATGTATGAGCGGAACACTCGAAGCACGCATGTTGCAAATGGCCTGTCGCGCCGCCGTCAATCAAAGCCCCGGTATAACCCCTCCACCACTGGAGGGGTTACAAGCTAAAGTCGAAGAGCGTTTTGATACCTTTAAAGAAGGCGCGATGAGCATCACGTCGATCATTGCACACAATCAAACCGCTGCAGCCATTGTTGCTGGTGGCGTTGTGCTTGGCCTCGTAAGTGCCGTAGGCGTGGTCTCGAAAAGCTGGAAAACCATTAGCGAAAAACACGCAAAACTTGAAGAAGAAATCAAAGAAAAAGTATCCATGTTTGGTGTCCGTGAATCGGGTGTGAAACCTAAACCCACGTTTGAGCAAAAATTAGTTCGAGATTATTACCTTGAACTTAATAAAGAATTATGGCTCATGCGTTACTCAGGTATTCGACGAATTGAAGCAGCGGAACCCGGTGCAAAAACAATATATTTTGTTCTTCCGTTTTATACCATGGATACCAAAGTTTTAAAGCCGCTCGCAAGCATGAATGCAGTGGACCGCGTACGCAATCTCATTGATAAGTTTTTACGGATAAAATTACCGGAAGCTTTGGAGGCTATTGAGCTTGAATTTGAATATTATAAGCAATATACCTTATATTCGGCAGGTAAGTACGTCGCCGAAAAAGGAAACTTTTTAAACAGCTGGCGTTCAGCACGTTTTATCATGATAACGCTCGGAAACTTACTCTGGAACCTTCAGCATCCTGGCGACTTAAAAACAGGTCATCACGTCTCTACCGAGACATGTATCAAATACTGTGATCGCGTGCTTGTTTTATTAAATTCACTCCTAAACCCTCAAGAGGCACCTTTTCTGGTACATACCGACATGTTTGGACGTGTTCACCAAGAGTCACAATACTTGGTTAAATTTATTACCTCAGTTCAATTATTAGTTAAAAATTTACGTTTGGCGTATCGATATGACCAAGTCAATACCATCAATATTGCTGATTTAACCAACACATCACATCGTGTACTTGGGACCTTAAACACCTCGCTGTTTAAGTTATTGTATCAACGCGATAGTAAAGAAGCTAAGATGATGGTACCTGACGAGCGCGCAGCTGATCGTCTCTCATCGTGCTTTGATGAATTGACTTTGGTTCTTCAAAGCAATAATGCCATTGTTGATGTATTTCAGCCGTATGTTAAAAAATTTCCAGATATTCCCTACCTGAACTATAACGTCACAACACTGATTGATATTCTGATTATTTTTACGCACCTACCTTATGCTGATCGTACAGCTTTGATTGCTGCTCTAAAAGAAAAAACCAAAACGAGTGGTGAACCCAGCTGGAATAAATTTACTGAAGGTCTAGAAACATTGGAGCTTCGTTTTATTAAACCCATTGCACGCCAAGATCAATCCAATCCACTCTATCAAAATGCACCCTCAGCTCGTATCACCGGGCGACGTTTAGTGCCATTTTTTACATTACTGATGGCAGCACTTCGAACAGATGTCGATACAGGCAACAGCTACCAACTCGCAAAAAATGAGCAACATGGGTTCTCCAAATCAAGCTCTGACGCTGAATTTAGCTCGCCTTTTTATGATAGCTTCGAGGAAAATGCTCGCTTTAGTGAGCGATCTGACATGACCTCGCGCTCAACATTAAATATGAGCGCGCATCTCAATTCAACATTCAATATTCAACGAACCGGTAGACAACAAATTGAAGCCATTAATTTTCAAGCAAGGCAAGCCGAAGACATGGAAGACGCTTATTTTTCTTGGCGTGTAGAACTTTTTACCAAAGATATGCAAGAATCCGCTAAAGCATTTATGCGTCAAATTCATAGACTTCCATTGGAAGCCGATCAATTAATCGAAATAGTGAAAATTTTAGATGCCATTGCTGCAGTACGTGATTTAGATCCCATTGTTTTACAAGAAGAAGCGTTTAAACATTGTTTTCTTCTCTACCTTCGTAACATGAAAGAAGCGTTTAGAACATTTAATCAAAAACTTTCACGTGCAGGCGAAAGCATTTCAAGTGATGAAGGTGTTAGCCCGCAAATGCAAAGCCTTTTTAGTAATATGATGGAAGAAATGGAAGGTAGTTTGCAAGCAGTGGATGCAGCAGCCAATACCCTGACATCGATTATAGATAATCCTAACTTCATGAATGAAGAAAAAAAATCTCTTGCTACACTGATACGTTATATAGAGCATAGTTATACGACGCTTTTTCCTGACGATAAAAAACCGAATATCACAGCTTTATTATCGATGAATGATGAGGCACTTGGAGGGCATCAGCGACATTATGAGACACGCGAAACATGCTTCACCGGAAAAATGGCCAAAAAATCCACCACACGTCGCGTGATGTCGGCTCTAATGCACCCCATCAAAGCAAAACATTATGATGTAGGCGTACAGACCTTAGAAAATGATGCTGGTTTTGTTCATACCCCGCCACGCGCTTCAAATTTGTCATTTCATAGACAGCAGTCAAGTGTACATCCAGAGCTATTACAAAGCCATGAGTATGCACATGAGCACGATGAAGAGAAATATGATTCCGATAATTCAAATACCTCAACGCTTGATAATTCAATCCATCACACAGCTCAAAGCCATTCAAGCATGAGATGTATGCATGATGAGCATCATGATGTATCTCATATGTCCCATCAACATTTAACCCTCTATCAGAAAACACAGTCACCACAAAAAAAAAATGAAGTGCAAACGATAGCCTTACAACTTTGGATGGATCAGTGCCTTGACCAGATGTCTTCATTAAGTCGATACGAATATAAAACAAGCTATTTGCCCTCGTTGAGCTTTGGCGGAATCAAAGGTAAATTATTAGATCAATTAATCCAAGAAGTATCCACGAAGTCACCATTGAATGATGAAGAACTTACTTTTTATTTTTTAAATTTAGTACGTGTGATAGGTAGTTATCGGGAAACACCGTTAGGATTATTTCAAGCAGAATGGGGCCGCACGCGTGCAATGGCGCCAATATTAAACGCGATTAAAAACCCAACATATAATCGAATGTTTCCATTTAATCGCCTGCTTTTTAAGAATAAAAAATTAGATTTAGATTGTCTAACCGATGATGAGTTGATAAAAGAGCTTATGACGGTATGCCAAGCTCAACAATGGGAGCTTTCGGTCGATAAAATTAACGCCTCATCGCTTGAATATGACGAGCATGAATATGCCATGGTCTGAACAATGCTCGAGGATTGACATATTATCAATCAATAGTATAATTACCAACCAACACAAGCTGTTTGGTTCATCATATGTCACATCTACCTAAAGATTACAAAGAACTCCTTAATTTTACTACTAAATTAAACTTGCACCAATTACCTTCAGATCAACTCCCTAGCGATGAAATAGAAAAGTACACAGACGCAATCCGTGAAAGATTTTTGGATGCAAGCATGGAGATACCTCCAGCATATAGCTCTATGCTTCGCGGTATGAACTCTTCTGAAAATAGCGATTCAATATACATGGCAGAGTTACTTGCACGTCTTGACCGCCACCTTGATCCTGAAGTTTTCGAAGAAGACAAAACCGCCAATGGCATACAACTAGAGCTATTATTAAATCAAAGCGATCTCATGAACATACTGCTCTACGGTACAGGAATTGCAGTACTCGCATCCATCGCGATTATTGCCACCGCAGGAGCTGTATCACTGGCCATGACGAACTTACCGGTGGCCATCTTAACGCTTCTTCCCTGCGTGTTGATTGCCTTCGCGGATAGAACTTCAAATGAGGAGATAGGACTTGGGCTCATAGGTGCTGCAGTAGCGACGGCAGCCTATGCCTTATGCGTACAACCGGGCTTGTTCCTTACCATGGGAGCTGCGTATGCCGCGACTTATGCAACCCTTTTTGTCGCAGCATTTGGTATCGAACATTGCACAGCAGAGCTATCATTGTCTGCGAACAACTACAAATTAAGATCGAATGCTCGTGCTTTAATAAACACGGGGATTTTCTCAATAAATGATTCGGACGAGACAGGTATTGAGCTGAATGATGCGCATGTACCTAGTGCCTAAACTTTAAATCTAAAAAAAACCCCGCATCAAGCGGGGTTTTTTATATAACATCGATAAAACGTACAGCTTAACACACCCCTTCACGATAACTATTCGTTTCACAATGCAACTTTTTATCTTTAAGCGTTAACTTCGCACGACCACCGTTTGTCAACTTACCGAACAGTAGTTCTTCAGCCAAGGGTTGTTTAATTTCATCTTGAATTAAACGTGCCATAGGACGTGCCCCCATATGCTTATCATACCCATGCTCAATCAGCCATGTGCGTGCTGCTTTATCCACGGTGAGCGAGACATTTTTCTGACTCAACTGCTCTTCTAGCTCGATAATAAATTTATCAACCACAAGCCCTATGGTGCTTGTATCCAGGCTCGTAAAGTTAATAATGGCGTCCAAGCGATTCCTGAACTCAGGAGTAAACTGTCGTTTTAATACCTCGCTACCATCCAGCGTGTTATTTTGCTCTGAAAAGCCCAGTGAGTTCCGACTAATCTCTTGAGCACCCACGTTACTGGTCATGACTAAAACAATGTTTTTAAAGCTTGCTTCACGCCCATTGGTATCCGTCAGTGTTCCATGGTCCATAATTTGCAGTAACAAATTAAAAACATCAGGATGTGCTTTTTCAATTTCATCCAGCAATAAAACCGCATGTGGATGCTTATGTACCTCTTCAGTCAATAAGCCACCTTGGTCATAACCTACGTAACCTGGAGGTGCACCGATTAATCGAGATACTGTATGCTTTTCCATGTACTCTGACATATCAAAACGTATCAGTTCGATACCTAATACTTTGGCGAGTTGCTGGGTTACTTCGGTTTTACCAACCCCAGTAGGTCCCGTAAACAAAAAGCTTCCAACCGGTTTTTCTTCGGCCCGCAACCCTGAGCGTCCGAGCTTAATTGCTGAAGAAAGCGCAGTGATTGCTTCGTTTTGCCCATAGACAAGCAGTTTTAAATCACGCTCTAAGTTTTTAAGTACATCTTTATCGCGTGCAGACACGGTCTTCACAGGTACTCGCGCGATTTTAGCAACGACCTCTTCAATCTCGGTCACGCTGATAATTTTTTTGCGCTTAGCTACCGTCAACAAATTCTGGTACGCCCCTGCTTCATCGACCACATCAATCGCTTTATCAGGTAAGAAACGGTCATGAATATACTTATCTGACAGCTCAGCCGCGAGTCGCAATGAAGGAACAGAAAACTTAACGCCATGATGTTCCTCAAGACGACTTTTGAGACCTTTTAGAATATCAAACGTTTCATCTACACTCGGTTCTTTGACATCAATTTTTTGGAAGCGTCGAGCAAGTGCTCGGTCTTTTTCAAAAATACCTCGGTACTCTTGATAGGTCGTCGAACCCATGCATTTGAGTTCACCATTCGCAAGCAAAGGTTTAATTAAATTAGACGCATCCATCACACCGCCTGATGCAGCACCTGCCCCAATGATGGTATGAATCTCATCAATAAACAAAATACCGCCATCTTGCTCGCTTAATTGCTTTAATACAGATTTTAAGCGTTTTTCAAAATCACCTCGGTATTTAGTACCTGCAAGTAATGCACCTAAATCAAGCGCATATACAATGCAATGCTCAATTACTTCAGGCACTTGTTTGTCCACAATGCGTCGCGCTAAACCTTCTGCAATGGCCGTTTTACCCACACCGGCTTCGCCGACCAGCAAAGGATTATTCTTTCTGCGACGACAGAGCACTTGAATACTGCGTTGCACCTCTTCTTCCCGGCCAATCAAGGGATCTATTTTCCCTGCTTGCGCACGTTTATTAAGATTCAAGCAATAACTCTCTAGAGGCGACTCTTGAGCATCTCCTCCCATCATTTCTTCATCAAATCCCACACCCATATTATCGTTTAAGTTTTCTCGTTGTTGTTTCGAAATACCATGAGAAATATAATTAATCACATCCAATCGCGTGATATTCTCGCGTCTTAAAAAATAAACAGCCTGACTTTCTTGCTCACTAAAAATAGCGGCTAATACATTCGCACCACTAACCTCGGTTTTACCGGCTGACTGAACATGAAAAACAGCGCGTTGAAGCACGCGTTGAAATCCAAGCGTCGGTTGGGTTTCACGTTCCAGTTCAATTTCTGGAATTTTTGGTGTTGTTTCATCAATAAACTCAATCAAATCGCGTCGTAGAATATCGATGTCCGTATCACAAGCTTGCAACACATTGCCTGCAGCTGGATTATCCAACAAAGAAAGAAGCAAATGCTCAACCGTCATAAACTCATGCCGTTTTTCACGGGCTTCTTTAAAGGCTAAATTTAGCGTAAACTCAAGTTCTTTATTTAACATATTCGTTGCTCCTCTATGGCTATGGCTTCAGCTTAGTCAGCTTCCAAAACACACAACAACGGATACTGATTTAACCGTGCATAATCATTAACCAACCCAACGATCGTTTCGGCTACATCACGTGTAAAAACACCACAAACGGCACGTCCCTTTTTATGTACTTCCAACATCACTTCTGTTGCATTCCCTTCGGTTAAATAAAAAAAACTTATTAATACCTCAACCACAAATCCCATCGGCGTGTAATCATCGTTATACAAAACAACGCTGTATTTTTTGGGCGTTTCAAGCGCCGAAACAACCGATGATTCTACGACGACTTCCTCGACAGGTTCTGTCGTTATTTCCTTCGGCATCGCAAACTCCTCTTACTATTTTTATAGTATCTCCCAAGTCATTTAGCCAGTAAATCCATGATCTTATTTATAATAAACCAAAAAAACACAACACAAAAAAAAGGGATGAAGCCAGTATACGCGCTTCATCCCCTCGAATTTATCAATAAATTAATTTTTTATTAATTCATATTAATTCATATTAATTCATATTAATTCATATTAATTCATATATTGAATCATGGCATCTGCAAATTCAGAACAGCTTAAACGTGTTGCATCAGGCATTAAACGCTCTAAATCATAAGTTACTGTTTTGGCTTTAATCGCATGCTCCATACCTTGGATGATCAAATCTGCCGCCTCATGCCAACCTAAATGACGTAACATCATTTCCGCTGATAAGATAAGCGAACCAGGATTCACTTTATCTTGACCTGCATATTTAGGCGCCGTTCCGTGTGTTGCCTCAAACACGGCCACACCATCACCTAAGTTTGCACCCGGCGCGATACCGATACCACCAACCTGCGCCGCAAGTGCGTCAGAAATGTAATCACCGTTTAGATTCAACGTTGCAATCACATCATAATCTTCAGGTCGCAATAGAATTTGTTGTAAAAATGCATCAGCAATCACATCTTTAATAATAATTTCTCGACCTGTTTTAGGATTCTTAAACGACATCCACGGCCCACCTTCATACAACTCTGCACCAAAGTGCTCACGTGCAACTTCGTACCCCCAGTCTTTAAAAGCACCTTCGGTAAACTTCATAATATTACCTTTATGAACCAACGTCACAGAATCACGATCTTGATCCACAGCATATTGAATCGCCGCTTTAACCAAACGTGTTGTGCCTTCTTGTGACACAGGCTTAATGCCAATACCGCAATGTTCAGGAAAACGAATTTTCGTAGCACCCATGGTATTTTGTAAAAAATCAATCACTTGTTTTGCTTCTGCCGTATCGGCTTGATATTCAATACCCGCATAAATATCTTCTGAATTTTCACGAAAAATCACCATATTGGTTTTCCATGGTTCGCGTAATGGGCTCGGTGTACCTTCAAAATAACGTACGGGCCGCAAGCAAGTATACAAATCAAGTTGTTGACGAATCGCAACGTTTAACGAACGAATACCACCACCGACCGGTGTGGTCAAAGGCCCTTTGATTGAAACAACAAATGCTTTAATCGCCTCTAACGTTTCTTTAGGTAACCAGTCATCTGAACCATAATGCTTTGTTGCTTTCTCGCCTGCAAAAATTTCCATCCATGCAATACGTTTTTCATCACCGTAAGCTTTAGCCACGGCTGCATCAACAACGTTTAACATGGCCGGTGTTACATCAATACCAATACCATCCCCTTCGATATATGGAATAATAGGATTATTTGGAATATTTAACGACCCATCGGCATGAACTGTAATCGACGCACCTGCGTCAGGCACTTGGATTTTCTCAAACATGGCTTACTCCGTTTGCATACTTTGGATAAAAAGAACCATCATAGCATGCGCCACACCGGCTTCCCAAATCCTAAATTTGTCCAAGCGTCCAAAGTTCTTAACAAACGTATAAATAAACGCGATATTTGATTTTCTCAAAGCATTTCTCTCGGATTTCAAGCAATACGCATTTTGTTTTTCCCAGGTGGATCAAGATTAAAACACAGGCTAAGGCCGCATAAAACCTGGCTACTAACGACCTATTCACATCTTTACCCACAGATATTGTGGATTAAACGTTGGTGTCATATTACAAGATTTAGTTATAACTCCACGCCCAGAGAAAGGTTAATAAAGAGCACAAAGACTAAATTTAACTCGACATGAGATGGCAATAGCCCTATCATACTTACTATCTATATTAAAATGGGTTATCGGAAATACAACCATGCCTGCTTCTCAAGTTGAATGCCCTATTTCTTTAATGGCCCCCCGTGTTCCTGTGATAACCAACAGAGGCCAAACGTATGATTTTGTAAATATAGCTCAACATATGCTACAAGAAGAAGAAAAAGAAGAAGAAGATGGACCAACTCCCAATGCGATACTTGACCCTGTAGCCAAACAGGCCATTACAACCTTAATTTATAATCGTCAAGTAAAAATATTGAACGATGCTATCATCGATGAGGTGACTCCACTCAGCATCGAAGAAAAGCAACAAATAGCCAGGTTCTATACACGACTAACTCACCGCTATCCTGAGCTTAATATTCATGGCATCCATGATCTAGAGGGCATGCAAGCACTCATTGCCCCTCCTACAAACAATCTAATACCCAGGGCAAATATGGCACCTTTACCACAAGATAATCCTTATTATGTCAATACAAAGGGGCAAACATCACTCTATCTAGCGGCTCATACCGGTTCGATCGATCTTGTCCGTCAATTATTAATACTTGACGCCGTTGATCCTAATCAAGCCGATTCGTCTGGTATAACACCCCTATCAATCGCAACGTTACATGATCGTCTTGATGTTGTGAATACCTTATTAGATAATGAGCGAGTTAACCCTAATCAAGCCGGATCTTGTGGTATAACACCCCTATTAATCGCAGCTTCACGGGGTCGTGTTGATGTTGTGAATACCTTATTAGCTAATGAGCGAGTTAACCCCAATCAAGTCGCCGTTAGTGGTACAACACCCCTATTAATCGCAACAAAATATGGCCACTCCCCCATTGTGAACGCCTTATTAGCTGATGAGCGGATTAATCCCAATCAAGCTTCGACGGTTGGCGAAACACCACTACACATCGCTGCTTACGAAGGTCATCTGTCTATTGTAGACGCCTTATTGGCGAATACCCGGATTGCTCCTAATCAAGTTGGTTCTACTGGTGGAACACCCCTATCAATCGCAGTGGAACGTGGCCATGTTTATGTTGTCAGGGCATTATTATCTCATGCTACGGTGAGACAGTTTTTATTAAATCAACTCATAGAAAATCCTGATGCTTCACGCTTTGATATAAGACGCAACGACACTATCTTAACTGCATTAACAACCTACCGTGATGAATTCTGGGACAGATTACAAGATCCAGCATCTTTGGAGTTATCGCCCGAAGCACACAAAGCATTACTCAAAGCTATCTTAGATTCTCGCCAAGCGTTTAATAACACACGTATTCACCCACTGTATATGCTATTCTATACCCCACAACATAACGGGTGGTTTTCATGGTTTAATCGCGCTGAACCTACCATTTTAGATAAGATGCAAGTGTACATGGATGCCACCTATCCCGAACCTAATCAATCAGGTCATAAACGTAAGTTTGACACGATCTAAATGACTTTAATTTGCTCCCATGCTTCCATCCCTGCTATAAATTAAATATCTTTAGCAGGTTGATGTTCGTCACTTCATGGGACAATTAGAAGTAAGTCCAGGCCTTTATAGGGCGAATCAAGCCCCGGGTGATTCGAAAGAATTCACCTCAGGTTCCAACGAACAAGCAATTGGTGGGCAATCAGCCGAAGAAAATATCCCTCCAACTTTCCCATCATAAAGACACTGACGTTTTTTAGGTGGTGTTTCATAGTGTGAGGCCGCTTCTTCTCCTTCAATCTCTGCTTCAACGCGTTTAGGCCGACCTAAAACAGCCGTTTCTTGTTTTACTTTATGGATTAATTCTTGAGATAAACTCGCCCCTTTGATTCTTTTACCTGGCTGGTTAGAATTAAAGGCGCCTGATACAAAAGCATATTCTATCTCACCTGAAGCATCTAACGTTAAGGCAAACCCACCCCACTCGGAATGATATGTGCCCCCACACTTTTGTTTAAATAAAAACTCATGAGAAGATTTTTCTTCAAACGGTGAGCTAAAAGTACAAGCAAGTCTCGGTACATGATTTTGCCTTAAAAGCGCATTAATATCATCCAAATACTCATTATTAATAGCAACGTTATCACTCATTCGCGTTCCTGACTTCGCCTCTCCTTTTTCATTGAGGTCCAACGATACTTTTTGAGATATACAAGGAGCTAGGACAATCGTGCTATCGTGTTTATGAATCAATCCAACCATTGGTTTGCCTATATGTGAAAAAACCAAGTTTTTTTCATCGCTATGTAAGGGCATAATAAAAATATATTCCTATTTATATAACAAATTAATATAACAAATAATAATGAAGGAATATTATCAAAAAGACACACAGAATAAAAGAAGAGGTCATAGCACACAAATAAAGATCTTTTGGGAAGCGCCAGAATCATACTGGCCCCAAACCAACCGAAGAGGAATCATCCTTATCATCCTCAGATTGATGAGGCGCATCGCTCAATTCTTCGAACTTACGTTTATGACGATTTTCTGAATCAACCTGAATCCGATCAATTGAGCCATCCTCATGCGTATGAAAACTTTGATTCAAAAAATCCTCAGCATGATTGGAGTCCTTCTCGACGGCATGCTGCAAAGCAGAGGTGATTTTTTCCAAGTGTTCTTGAATCAAATGCTCAGGCATAGCATCAACATGCTTGAGTAGCGCCACACCATAATGAAACCATGCCTCGCCTGAACGTACTTCTTCGGGTATCGATTCAAAATAACTTAAAGCTTCTTTTGGATACCCATCTAAAAGCAATATGTAAAATTTAAAGTGTGCAGAAAGTAGTGATATTTCAGCTTCCTGATCCAAGAAAATGCTATCTGTAATCGATGATGGAATCATATCTTGAAACGTAGCTTTTAAATATCTAATGGATAACTCACTCAGATTGCCTATTTCAAGATGATGAAGTAAATGCATACATACATCATCGCTCATCGTTTCTTCGGGCACGAGTTTCTGAGCGTACAAATACGTTAAATAAGCTTTTGTGTTATCAAGCTGGCCTGAATCAACATCTACTATATTTTCTTTGTCACAGCATTTTTGGGGAATAATACGCGTAAGATAATTTAAAGCTTGCGGCATATCAGCTTCAGTATTTTCTTCACCGACGCCGAATCGAACAGCATAGGCCTCCCAAAGCAGCATCTGCTCTTCAGAGACCTGTTCACGGCTGTATTGCATTAAAGCACGCATGATCACACTTAATACCTCATGATTTTCAGGTACAGATAGCTGCTTCTTCTCAATCAAATAAAATAGTCTATCGAGCAGTTCGTGGCTCAGCGTACCCATGACCTTGCCAGGATTTTGCTCAACACAATAGTTTAATACATGGAAATCTCTTGTAGATAAAGCTTGTTCCATATAAGGCCTAAACGTAGACGCATTTTTAAATATAACCCGATGTACCGACGACATATCTAATATACTTGCTTGGTTATACTCAATTAATGTCCGCATAACGTTGTAGTTAGCTACTTGGTTGGACCTTTCACGCTCAGGAGCCATACGACTAAAAAAAGGAAAACTGAGATCACCTAATACTTCAACATCACCTAAAGCAGCTGCCAAACAAGCCGCAGCATTCGACGGTTGCTGTCTATAAATATAAGCATCAAACATAGGATTGGCTATATCACTATCCCGAATCATTTGCGTGAGTACGGGCCCTATCTCTGCTTCAGAAGCGGCAATCAGCTCATCTAGGCTCATCATCTAAGTTATTCCATAAATATTAGATATGCTTAAATTATAGTCTATTTTAATTTATTTAATACCAAACATAATTTTTGTAAATTATCTGCTTCATAACAACAGGCCAATTGCGTCGCGTTCAAGCTTGGAAAGTACCACTTTAATAAACGCCGTGCTTGCAACAAAGCGACTTTATCACTCCCCTCAAGCTTTGCTAGTTGCTCAATATGATATTTAAAATTATCTAAAATTTCAGATACAGAAGGCGTTATATTAAGTCCTAATAATTCTTGAAAAAGCCAAGGCCGGCCCAGGCTACCGCGAGCAATCATGATGGCAGCAGCACCCGATTCTTCGAAACAACGCTGCATACTTGCCCTATCGCGCACATCACCGTTCGCAATCACCGGAATGCTCACGCGCTCAACAACATTTTGTATATGCTGATAATTAGCAGCTACATCATAATCTTCTGAATAATGCCTGCCGTGCACAATAATCGCGTCTGCACCACACGCCCCTATTACGCTAGCTGCCTCTAAATAAGCGTTATCATCCGTTTGACCGCCCACTCTAATTTTAACCGTGAGTGGCAGTGTTGTGGCTTGTCGCATGGCCGTGACAACATCCCGTAGATTATCAAGAGAATCCATGAGTGCCGAACCACAGCCTCGACTTCTGATTTTAGGTTTAGGGCAACCGCAGTTTAAATCAATCAAATCAGGCTGATAACGCGCGGCAATCTGAGTCGCTTGATGCATGAGCTCAGAATTACTCCCTGAGAGCTGGATACACCAAGGGCCTTCTTTAGAAGAATGCGCTAAATAACGCGGATTTAATTTTTCATGCTGTAGGATAGAATGCGCAGAAATCATTTCTGTTACAGCATAAGCGGGCTCAGTATATTTTGAGAAAAGTTCTCGAAAAGGCGCGCAACTAATCCCCGCCAACGGCGCTTGGATCAATCGGTTGGATAATTTAAGTGAGCCTATATGAAAAGGCGTGTTCGCGTAATCTGAGCTCAACATCACATACCCACGCTACACCAAAAGCAATAAGTTTAGATGGCCATAGTACCATAAGTACGCGCAGGCTCCGACGAATTAATTACCTCAGCAGTTGTATCAGAACTGCAAGAAGAAAGCCCGGTATAACAACCCTGTCCGAAGCGGGCTAAAGCGTAGAGTACAGGCAGTATCGTAAACATCCCCGCACACATACCATCTGTTGAATTTATAACAAGGTCCTCGAGAGTTTTGCTATCTAGTTTACCATCCAAAATATACTGGCCGGTGATTCCTGAAATAAACAATGCAGATATTAAGACTCCCCCTCCTATATAATGCACAAAACTTTCTATTGGCTCCGGAGCACCCGTTAAATATGACTTCAAGGACGGAAAAGATACAATTAAAAATCCTAGCGTCGTAAGCGCAGGTGAGCCCACAGCCGTTGCTAAGCCAGTTTTATGAACGTCACTTTCGTTTATGCAAGCGCCCAGCATGTTTGAAAGGACAATGTAAATATTAAACAAAAGAAAACCAGCTGTAAATGATGCTATATCTGCACGGTGGTTATATATTTTTGTTATGTATGTCGATTGAAGTACTTCAGTATTTTGTCTATTCAGCACATGTCGTTCATCATGAGGTAAAGAAGAAAAAAGACTGTGACCACTTGCACGCATAAGCCTACTTGTTGAGTGAGTAAATGCTTGTGTGACTGGCGTAACTGACTCAATATCTTCAGCATGATGATTAACGGATTGATATTGTTCACCCCTTTCTTCAGGATAAGCACTTAAATAGCTCTCGACAAGGCTTTTAATCGTTCCATTGCGTGTACAGCCTGAAATAGCGATACGTGTTATTGGGCAACGCTTAGGACGCATTGAATTATAAGCGTCTAATTCAATAGTTGCTGTAAAACTGGCATCCGATAGATTAGGATTTTCGGGTATGAGTAGCACCGGCTCTTTAAAGATAAAAAGTGTTATCGGACACGTAATATTATTACGTAAAATACGTTTTTGTTGTTCATGTTTTTCATGTACTGATAAAATTTCTGCTGTTTTCATTTAGAGAGCTAGCTTACCAAACCAAAGAGCATTTATATTATACATGATGTCTTTTATATATCAACTGAGTGTGTGATTATTTCGGTTGTGATCTCTAGGGTTTAAATATTACATTCTGAGCACACGCTAATTAGAGTTCGCCCGAATCACGCCTGAAATAGCCCAAGGCAATCCCCAGAATGCCAAGATAGAAATAGCAGAAAGCAAGGCTAAATGCCCACTGATGGGCAAACCCTGCATCGCTGCAGTTAATACCCCACCCCCAAAAACAATCACGGGCAGTGTGAGAGGTAATAAAATTAATGCCGTAAATAAGCCTTGTTGTTTTAAGGCCAGTCCAAATACCGATGAGAAAGCGCACAGAGCAATCAGCGTCGGGGTTGCACAGAGTAAGCTTAAACTTAAAATCCCCGTCTCATACAAATTTAAATTAAATAAAATAGTAAGTACTGGGCAAAACAAAACAAGTGGCACAAGATTCGTCAGCCAATGAACCAGAAGCTTGATGCGTACACGTACATGCATGGGCTCAGGAGAAAGTAGCCATTGTTCAAGCACACCATCTTCATCTTCTTGCTGAAACAAATGTTCGGCCGATAAAAAAAATGCAAATAACACCGCAATCCAAACCAAGCCAGGTAATAATTTACGGAGAAAAACAGGATCAGACGGAAAACTCAGCGGGAATAACATCACAACCATGAAAAAAAATAAGCACGCATTCAGCGTACCCCGCAACTGTCGCTGTTGAAGCGTAATTTCACGTAATAAAGCTTGCTTTAAAAACATCATACAACAAGCTCCTGTAAGTCTGGGAACTCAAACGGTAATGCTTGATGTGAGGTAAAAACAACCGCGCCACCCGCACGAACATGCGCTAATAAAATATCGCTTAGAATATTTATGCTTTCCAGATCTAAAGCAACCCAAGGTTCATCGAGCAACCATAATAAAGCATCAGAGGTGATGAGTTGCAACAAGCCCACACGACGACACTGCCCTGCTGAGAGTAAACCACACGGTGTGTGCTGTAGCTCAAATAAATTTAAACGCCGAAGTGATTCATCAATTAAAGCATCAGGTAGTTTAGATGAAAGATCAAAACGTGCATGCTCGCGCGGTGTTAAATGCATATTCACACCAGGTTTATGCCCTACATAAGCTAATTTATGTTGATACTGATGCTTGATCTTGCCTTCTGTTGGCTGTAGCAGCCCCGCGAGCAATTTTAAGAGTGTGGTTTTACCCGCACCGTTCGTACCTTTAATATGTAAAGCAGCACCCGCCGAAAGTTCAAAACTAATGTTTTTAAGCAGGGGTTTATCACCGTAATCGAATTGCAGGCCTTCGGCAGCTAGCATAAATTAATCTAGATTATAAAAATTATAAGATGCGCGCATTTTGACATGCTAATCATAAAAGTGGAAGAAGGTGTGTCTTCTAGAAATATGCCTGATGGCTAAAGTTGAATGTTAATAATAACAACTTCCCTCTAACGCATGTCGACCTTCACGTCGGGTATCAATAACAATAGCCTTGTTACTTTGAGTGACGCCATTGATTCGAAAACTAAAATTTTTGCCGTCACTTGATTCTTTATAAATTTTTCCGCCCAATTCGATTGGGCTATAACGAGAATTTTTAACGATACTAGAAAATTGATTACTGTATGGATAAACAAATATATAAGAATCACGTTTCGGAGATTGTTTGTTTATTT
The DNA here is from genome assembly GCA_029210265.1 of Legionellaceae bacterium. Lineage (GTDB taxonomy): Bacteria > Pseudomonadota > Gammaproteobacteria > Legionellales > Legionellaceae > JAALKW01. The sequence continues at coordinate 48,815 of JARGNP010000012.1, read as the reverse complement.
TAGATAAATCGCATATAACCGTAACGGAGATTTGTTCTGGAATACCCTCGGTTGAAAATGTAAAAATTGTTCCTGAAACCTCGAAAGGTAAGTATGTTTTTGTTCCCTGAGTATTGCCAAAAGAAACGAAAGGCCATAAAACCATAAGACACATGACAATTTTTTTCATATTAGACCTCATTAACAGCTCTTAGTAAAAACAGTTACCCGTAAAAGTCAAACTATTTTCTTTTCTAAAAAAGATAACAATATTTTTATTTTCGTGTGTAACACCATTTATAAAAAATGAAAAATCACATTCTTTCGTATTTTCCTGGTAGAGAATATCCCCTAATTTTTCATAACGAAAACGACGACAGGTTTCATAGACCCATTCTCCATCTGCATTCGTATATGAACAATCTTCGTCATAGGATTGTTGCTGTACAATACTTGAAATTTTCTTTTCCTCAGGAAAAATAAGTATGGATGATTTTTTGTTTGGGCACTTCTTGTTTTTTTTATAAATACGGCACTGAACAGTAACAGATAAGCTTTCAGGAATGTCTTGAGTGGAAAACGACAGGTAATCGTTATGGAGCGCCATAGGTAAAAAATCATTTGTGCTATGAGCGAAACTAGCATCAATTAACAAAAAAAATAGTGTGAAAATAACATTTTTTTTGATCATATCATTAAATATTGAATAATATATGGGCGTATAATACCTTATTTATATTAAGAAAATATTAAGTCATGCAACAAGTTCCTGTAAGATAGGAAGCCCTAACGGCAACGGATACATTTACCCTACTGATGCCTCTCGCCTTTCATTCATAGAACCGTTAGTATAAACAAATACCTATAATTATAATTTTATAATTTAAGAGCTTGGGAACTAAGTATCATGTTTATTCGCTCATCAAAAGAACTTGCGTTACTTATCGTCAATCGACGAAAAAAATTAAATTTGAGCCAAACCGCCGTGGCCAAGCTGGTTGGGCTAAAGCAACAGACTGTATCTGAGTTTGAAAACAAACCTGACAGCACCAAGCTTGCGACGTTATTTAAAATTTTATCGGCTGTTAAGTTGGATGCATCGGTTCTTGCTAAAGAAGAGCAACTCATCACTGAATCGCAATGGAATGAAGAATGGTAACTACTAAAAAAGCCCCCCAAACCCTTCATGTTGTTATGAACGGTTATCTTATCGGCCGCTTGAAAAAAAATACGCGCGGCAAACTTATCTTTACCTATGCAGCCAGCTGGTTAAGCACGCCCGGTGCTCGTCCTATTTCACTTGCCCTACCACTTGTCGAACAACCGTTTACAACGGAAGCTGTATATCATTTTTTTGATGGTTTGCTTCCCGATAACCCTGAGATACGAGCACGTATTCAAAAACATTGGAAACTTACAAGCAAACACCCGTTTGATTTATTGGCATGCATTGGAAACGAATGCGCTGGCGCCGTTCAACTTATCGCGGGCAAAGTACCGGCGTTTAAAAAGAAATTTTCATTCAAAACGCTCGATAAAAAAAGCCTCGCTGAACGTTTACGCAATCAGCAAGATACGCACATCTCACTTGCAGGTACACAAGAAAAAATCGGCCTTTTATACCACAATCATACATGGTGCATGCCGCAAGACAAAACACCCACCAGTCATTTAATTAAAACACCCAAAGACATCCTGCATAGCGCCGAAAACGAATGGCTTTGTGCTCAAATTGCAAAAGCATTTGGGTTACCTGTTGCTGAATCACGCCTTCTTTATGTTGAAGGTATCAAAGCGTTAGCCGTCAAACGGTTTGATCGGAAATTTTCAAGTGATAACAGCTGGCTGATGCGTTTGCCACAAGAAGATTTGTGTCAAGCCCTCGGCACATCACCTTTTTTAAAATACCAAGTAGCAGGTGGGCCTGGCCTCCATGATGTGATGAAATTTTTATTAGGATCAGCAAACCCAATTCATGATCGAGATGTATTTTATTGCTCTCAAATATTATTCTGGCTACTCGCAAACCACGATGGGCATGCCAAAAACTTTAGTGTCTTTATTGAGCCTGCAGGTAAATATCGTTTGACGCCACTTTATGATATTCAATCAGCCTACCCAGCCATCGCACAAGATAAGCTCAACGCTCATAAGATTAAAATGGCCATGCCACTCAAGAGCAAAGCCTCGCCTGCCTATTGGCACGAAATCAAACGTGCTGATTTTTTAGAAACGGCGAAGCAGATTAATTACTCAGTGGAACGTGCAAAAGCTATTCTTAACGATATGCTGGCCCGTGTTGACGTCGTGATTGCTCAGGTTTCGTCAAACTTACCCCAGTCTTTTCCAAAACAGGTGTCTGAGCCTATTTTTGATGGGATGCGTTTCATGAAAAGTAAACTTGCGGCTCATGCCCACCCAAGCCATAAACAAGTAACATTAAGCTAACGAACCATAATCCAGCTGTCGCAACGCTTCAAATAGAATAATGGCCACCGCATTAGATAAATTTAAGCTACGACTTTCAGGCCGCATAGGAATACGCACACCTGCATGCTGACTGATAACATCGGCCGGTAAACCACGCGTTTCTGGCCCAAACAATAAAATATCATCAGGTTGGTATTTAAAATCACTGTGGTTGGTTTGTGTTTTTGTGGTGCACGCAATGATTCGGCGCGCTTTATTTTTCTCAAAAAATTCTTCCGCACTCGCATACTGCAGAACCGAGGCCCATTCATGATAATCAAGACCTGCGCGTCTCATACGCTTGTCATCAATCGCAAATCCTAACGGATGAATAAGATGAAGCTGTGCCCCGCCATTCGCACAAAGCCGAATGATATTACCTGTATTAGGCGGTATCTCAGGTTGGTATAATGCTACATGTATCATGTTTTTTTACTCTTATTCTTGTGTGGATTTTTATGAGATGCGTCATGAACACGTAAAACAAGCCGAAGCAGACGATGTTCGTCTGAGTTAATTTGATCTTGAAACACAATCACATCTCGTTGTCGTTTCTTCTCAAATAGCGCTGCATCTTCTTTAAAAACAACCCACATCAACCAACCGAAATCAAAACGCACCTGAGCTTCTGTATACGTCAACAACTCACCGGTACTGTCATCTAGAACCCACCAACGCTCTTTTGCATACGTAAGCTCAGAACAACACACAGCGGGCGTTTTTCGTCGCCACAAATAAGAACCATGGGCCGCTAATACAAAAACAAGTGTCGCAATTAAACCTGCAGGACAGGCTGTCTGGAATAATGCAATCACAGCAAAAGCATGCACCAACACCAGCAAATACAAATAATCGCGTGAGTGTTTAAGGCGTACCGTAACGTTGGATAAGGGTGACCATGTGTTTAAACTCACTGTCTTCAACGGTTTCATACCCCATAAACCACGCGTATAAATCAGGATCGGGCGAATGCAACATGCGTTCAAATACCGCTTGCTCTTCCGTGCTTAATGCATCCCAATGCGTTTCAAGAAAACGCGTTAAAATTAAATCTAATTCAAGCATGCCACGCCGGCAACGCCATACTAATTTAGCTTTTTGTTTGGCTGTTTGATCGAGTGTTGTCATTTAAATTTATGGTGTATTAACTAACAAGCTGGGTATGGTACACCGATGGGCTTACATGAGACAAGGTTATATAACCCGCTAAAGCCTAAACAGCTAGACAAATTCTCAGCAAACCGTCATAATTTGCTCTTTTTGACGCCTTCCAGTCTGCCTATGCAAAAATCCGTGATTGAGATTAAAAATCTCTCTAAATCTTATGGCGCGCTTCCTATTCTTCAGGATGTTTCCTTATCGATTTACCCTGGTGAATTTTTAACTTTGCTCGGGCCTTCTGGCTGTGGAAAAACAACGCTTTTACGGCTTATTTCTGGCTTTGAAAAAACATGCTCAGGTGAAATTTATATTCACGGCACCTGCGTTAACAAATTAACACCACAAAAACGTGATGTGCATACGGTATTTCAAAGCTACGCGCTATTCCCTCATCTTAGTGTATTTGAAAACGTTGCGTTTGCCCTACGCTGCAAAAAAACACCTGAAGATGAAATTAAAACACGTGTACAAGAAGCTTTAGACCGCGTTCAGCTCGGTGCCTTTGGGAATCGCTCACCCAAACAATTAAGTGGCGGGCAACAACAACGTGTGGCCATCGCTCGCGCCATTATTAATCGCCCCAAAGTACTTCTACTCGATGAGCCACTGAGCTCGCTCGATTATCGCTTACGTAAAACCATGCAATATGAGCTTAAGCAATTACAAAAATCACTTAATATGACGTTTGTTTTTGTCACACACGACCAAGAAGAAGCGCTCTCGATGTCTGATCGGATTGCTGTGTTTAACCATGGCCATATTGAGCAAATCGGCACACCTCGCGAAGTCTATGAAAATCCCAATAATCTTTATGTCGCGAAGTTTATTGGAGAAGCCAATATTTTTGATGTTGAGGTTGAAAAATTAAATCTCGAAAATAATGATTTATATGTAACCGTAGAGTCTCAACAACTTCGTTGCAAAAATACAGGCGACCATACCCTAGGTGAACATCTTCATTTGGTTATTCGTCCTGAGGATATTCGTGTTTGGCATCTAAACGAAGTCACCTCAACAAACGAGATGATCCCAGCTACCATCGTCGATATTATTTACAAAGGCTCAACGGTTGATCTGACCGTCGCGCTCCCTTCAGGAAAAATCATCAACGCATCCGAGTTTTTTGATGAAGATGATGATGACCTTGATTATGAAATTGACGAACGGGTGTGGATTCAATGGTTCACCGGTTGGGAAGTCTTATTGCCTTATGAAAACTAAAAACATTACCCTCTATGCCGTTTATACCTGGCTTTTTATATTCGGATTTATTCCGCTTTGCTTGGTTTTCATTGCAAGCTTTTTCTCACGTGATGCCACGCATTTAATCACACTTCCACTAACACTCGCGCATTACAAAGCACTCTTTTCGCCCCTGCTTGGGCATGTCATGCTCCGCTCATTGAGCATGGCCTTAATCACCACCGTTGCGTGCCTTGTACTTGCCTATCCTTTTAGTTATTTTATGGTGCGCTCTAAGCATCAATCTTTATTATTATTATTTATTATTATCCCTTTTTGGACCAGCTCACTTGTTCGAACCTATGCCTTAGTTGCAATCTTAAAATTTAACGGTGTGTTAAACACCCTGCTGCTTAAACTACACATCATCGCAACACCGCTGCCTTTGCTTTATTCCAACTTTGCTGTCATCAGTGGCTTAATTTATACCTTATTTCCGTTTATGGTTCTCCCATTATTTAGCAATATGGAACACTTTGATTTTAAACTTATGGAAGCCGCAGAAGATTTAGGCGCAAATCGTTTAACACTTTTTTTTCGGGTTTTTTTACCTAACACCACACGCGGCATTGTATCTGGATCGCTGCTCGTCTTTCTCCCAGCCATGACCCTGTTTTATATTCCTAATGTCCTTGGTGGTGCACGATCTATTTTAATAGGTAATTTAATACAAAACCAATTTCTTGTTGAAGAAAACTGGCCTGCAGGCGCTGCAACCAGTATTTGCTTAACCGCTTTATTACTTCTACTGCTGCTGATATATCGCAGATCTCGTGGAGTACGATCATGAGCAATTGGATTAAAAAAACATACATGGGGCTTGTTTATGCTCTTTTATATTTTCCTATTTTAATTCTCATACTCTACTCGTTTAACCAAGCCCAATTTTCGCTGCAATGGCAGGGGTTCGCGACCCATTGGTACCATGAGTTGTTCCAAGACAGTGAATTATGGCTCGCCTTCACCCATTCTTTTATTTTAGGCGCCTGCGCTTCGTTTATTGCAAGTTTTGCCGGCCTTGTGATTTGTGTTCACCTGTTTTTGCAAAGTAACAAATCAAATCGTGCGCTTCACAGTACGCTTTTAATGCTAATTATTTTGCCTGATTTAGTTCTGGGTATCGCCTTACTTATTTTCTTTAATTTGACATCTATACCGCTCGGATTTTTTAGCTTGCTCATAGCGCACATCACGTTTTGCTTGCCTTTTGCACTTGTTGCGATTAACAGCCGTATTCATAATCTCGATATTAATTTGTATTATAGCGCGCTTGATTTGGGTGCCACGCGAGGTCGCGCCATCACCCACGTGCTTTTGCCACTCTTATGGCCTGCTGTGATGAGCGCGTTTCTTTTAGGATTTACCTTATCGTTTGATGATGTCATCATCAGCTATTTTGTTGCAGGACCTGGATTTAATATTTTGCCGTTAACGATTTATTCACTGGTTCGAAAAGGCGTCACACCTGAGTTAAACGCACTGTGTAGCATCACATTTGTTATCTCGATGCTTTTGGTCGTTGCAGCACATCGCCTGTCACGGAAAACTTCATCATGATCATGATATTTAAACGCTTATTGATATTATTGCTTGCAGGATATTTATCAGCTCCATTATTTGCTGCAGATAAAACACTGAATCTGTACACCTGGGGCGGCGAAATCCCGAAAGCCTTGATTCAAGCGTTTGAGCGTGAGACAGGTATCAAAGTCAATTTTTCAACCTATGACAGCAACGAAACACTGTATGCCAAATTAAAAGCAACGCCTAAGCCCATGTATGATGTGGTGATACCTTCAGCCTATTTTGTAGAACGCCTAAAAAAACAAAAGCTTTTAACCCAACTTGATCCAACGCGTTTATCCAACTTAAAAAATTTAGACCCGGCTTTCAGCAATAATAACTACGATCCTCAAAATCAATACAGCATCCCACTTATTTGGGGCGCTACAGGCATTTTTTATAACCAAGCATGGGTCAAAAATCGCCCGACGCATTGGGCCGCTTTATGGAAGCCAGTATGGCGTCATCAGCTTATGTTATTAGACGACCCGCGTGAAGTATTTGGCATCGCGTTATTAAAACTTGGGTACGGCCCCAATGATAGTGCTCCCAAGCATATTGAAGAGGCATATAAGAGCTTACAAGCACTTGCACCTAATATTAAATTATTTGCAAGCGAGGGTATTCAGTCTATTCTCATCGACGGTGACGCTGTGATAGGAGCAACATGGAATGCAGATGCATTAAAAGCCTATCGTGAAAACGTGAATATTCGCTTTGAATATCCAGAAGATGGTTTTGTAATTTGGATCGATTGCCTCGCGATGTTAAAAAACGCACCACATCCTGATGAAGCCTATGCCTTTATTAATTTCATGCTCAAGGCCCGCAGTGCGGCTTCGCTTGCGCTCGCTGAGGGCCATGCCATCACAAACCAAGCAGGCAAGAAACAATTACCAGAAAACATACAAAACAACCCCATCACATATCCCTCACCTGAAGTGTTAAAACGCGGCGTGATTCAACGCGACCTCGATGAAAAAACACTCGAGCTCTATAATACGTATTGGCAAAAACTTAAATTTTCACTCTAGCCAACTAGCCTTCAACGACCCACCATGCTTTAATAGTTTTTATCATATTTCATTATAAAAAAATTACCATGACATATGCTATCGGTCTAACAGGAAGTATCGCCACCGGAAAATCCACAGCCGCTGCGTTTTTTGAACGACATGCAATTGATATTATCAGTGCCGACGACATAGCACGTGACTTAACCAAGCATGGTGCACCTGCGCTTACTTCGATTGTTTCGCACTTTGGTCAAGGTATTCTGAAAAAAAATGGTGAACTTAACCGCCGAGCCCTTCGAAAAAAAATCATTCGGCATCCTGCCGAGCGTTTATGGCTTGAAGGCTATCTCCACCCTCAAATCAGAGCGCGCATAGAAAATGCTTTATGCGATGCAACCAGTCCGTACGTTATTATTGAAATTCCTCTGCTTGTCAGTCGAGAAAATTATCCATATTTAAACCGTGTCTTATTACTTGAAATCGAATCATCGCTGCAATTAAAACGCCTCATGGCACGTGATAATTGCACACACGATGACGCAATAGCCATGCTCAACTTACAACCGCGCGAAGAACTTCGACGCACGATTGCTGATGATGTGATACGTAACGATGGCAATCCCGAGCATTTAGACGAAGCGCTTCGCGTACTACACGAAAGCTATCTAAGTTACTCAGACGACAACGGCATAAAGAATTGAGCCACTTCTTCTTCAGTCCATTGAACCGGTGCGCTCAACGTTTCTTCAGAGAAGATACTATCAAACAAAACACGTTTCTTAGCCTGCATTTTCATCATCACTTCTTCAACCGTGCCTGAACCAATCAAGCGGTACACAAACACCGGTTTCTGCTGGCCTATGCGATGGGTTCTGTCTGTCGCTTGATCTTCAACCGCCGGATTCCACCATGGATCGTAATGAATCACGGTATCGGCCTGCGTCAGGTTTAAACCCACCCCTCCCGCACGTAAGCTGATCAAGAAAATAGGTGCTTCACCTGCTTGAAAGCGTTGAATGAGCTCTTCACGATCGCGTGTTTTACCTGTCAAAATTAAGTGTGGATACCCGCGCTTAATCAATGCTTGTTCAATCAAATCAAGCATGCTGGTAAACTGAGAAAATACCAATACTGACCGCCCTTCATCCATAAGATTATCTAAGAGCTCAAGACAGGTGTTCAATTTAGCTGAAGAATGAGTACTCACCACCTCGTCATCACGCTGCTTTAATAGCCTAGGATCACAACACACTTGTCGTAATTTAAGTAAGGCCTCCAAAAACACCCACTGACTTTTTCCAAGCCCTTGTTTTGCAATGGCTTCTCGGACAGAGCGCTCGGTTGTCATACGAATGGTTTCGTATAAATCACGTTGAGAACCTTGTAAATTCACCGTCAGTGTCATCTCGGTTTTTTTAGGTAGTTCAGTCGCCACCTGATTTTTTGTACGTCTTAAAACAAACGGTTGCAAGCGTCTCACCAAAGCTGAGCGACGTTCTTCATCTTGTTGTTTTTCAATCGGATACTGAAAAACCTGGCGAAACTGCTTTAAAGTCCCAAGAAAACCCGGTGCCAAAAAGTGAAATAACGACCACAGCTCACCCAAGTGATTCTCGAGCGGTGTTCCCGTCAAACACAAACGATGCTTTGCTTGCAGCTGCTGAATAATTTGGCGTGTTTTTGTTTGTGTGTTTTTAATCACTTGGGCTTCATCAAGCACTAAGTAATAAAACGGATATTTAATAAATTTATTTTTATCGCGTTGCGCAACACCGTACGTTGAAATAACTAAATCATAATCATCAAATGCACTGTTTTGATGACGCATAAGCCCATGATAAATCATGACTTTTAAATCGGGTGTGAAACGCTTCGCTTCTTCTAACCAATTGCCGATAACACTGGTAGGTGCCAAAATTAACGCTGCGCGTTTAAGGCGCCCGGCTTCTTTCTCCAATTGCAAATGAGCTAATGCTTGGAGTGTTTTACCTAAACCCATATCATCAGCCAAAATACCACCTAAACGAGCTGAACGTAAACGTTGAAGCCAACTCAAACCACCCAACTGATAATCACGTAAATCAGCTTTTAAACCTACAGGCGGTATGATTTCGGGCTTTTCTTCATGCTCAAGTAAAGCTTGGTGTATTCGTCTAAATTCTGTCGTACCTTGCCAGCGCGCCGTACTGGCTGCTAGTGCCTGCTCGGCTTCTTGCATAAACAAGAGTTGGTAGCGTGTTAACTTTAATGCATCATCTGCTAAATCTTTGGTTTTTAAACCATACTGCCACAATAAGCGCAATAAAGGCTTTAAACGCCCTAAGGCAACTTCAAGCACTTTTCCCTCACCAATAGGCAGGCGAAAACGCTCTTCATCATCACGCTTCTCAAATGTATCTGTTCCAAACTGCTCAAGTAAACCGGCGACCAACGGTACAATACTGACCCGTTGATCATCGATTAAAATACCCAGTTGATACGCAAAAAAATCATGTCCTTCCGAACGACTTTGAGAGTACCAAGTAACATCGTCTTCTTTTATTACGGTTTCGTACACGGGCTTCGATGACTGGGATTTATTTTTAGGTAAATCCGCCCCTGTTTCCCTAGCATGTAACGCGAGTAAAGCGGCGGCGGCATGTTCGCAATTAATCTTACGTTCACATCCACATCGCGCCGAATTCGCAGGAAAACTCCGAAGGTCCATATACACATCAAAAATCTGATGCGTTTCGCCTTTAACGCGTGCTCGAAGCAAGCCATCACTCAGACGAAACGTGAGCACATCACCAGCGTCATGGTGCTGTTGCCCACGAAGCAAAACAGATTTAGGCGCAGCTGCAGCCATGCGTGAAATTGCTGTTTTCAGCATGCATACACCTGCTTAAACCGTACAACGTACATTAACTATCCTCATGCTATTTATGTGATTTATGCAATTAAAAGCCTGTTCATGCGTTTCACAAACTCAGCTGGATTGTCTAACGTTCCACCTTCAGCTAAAACAGCTTGATCAAACAAGACTTCCGCCCACTCAGCAAACAGTGCATCATCTTGAATCGCATGTAAACGCTTCAATAAATCATGCTCCATATTGACTTCAAAAATAGGTTTTGTTGGCGGCGCTGCTTGTCCTGCAGATTGCAAAATACGTTGCATTTCAAGACCCATGTCGTTCTCATCAGCCACAATACACACCGGTGAATCAGTTAAACGATGCGTAACGCGCACTTCTTTCACGCGCTCACCTAAAACTGTTTCGATTTGCTTCAGCATTGGCGACATGCTTTCTTCTTTTTCAGCATCTTTCGTGTCTTGTTTATCTTCGCCATCGAGTTCAAGTTTACCTTTGGTGATCGACTGAAGTTTTTTACCTTCAAACTCGGTCATATACCCAACAAGCCACTCATCCACACGATCGCTTAATAAAAGCACTTCGATATCTTTTTTATTAAAGATTTCAAGATGCGGACTGTTTTTTGCCGCATTAAAACTTGCCGCAGTCACATAATAAATTTTATCTTGGCCTTCCTTCATGCGTGAAACATAATCAGCTAAAGAAACGGTTTGTTTTTCAGAACCATTAGCTGTGCTCGCAAAACGAAGCAAGCTCGTCACACGATCTTTATTAGCCGCATCTTCAACAGGACCTTCTTTGACTGCAGCACCAAACTCATCCCAGAACTTTTGGTATGTTTCAGCATCGTTTTCACTCATTTTCTCAAGCAAGGCTAATACGCGCTTGGTACATGCAGAACGAATGCTTTCAACTTGTTTGTTATCTTGTAAAATTTCACGTGATACATTGAGTGGCAAGTCACTTGCATCAACAATACCTTTGATAAAACGTAAATAGCGCGGCAAAAATTGGCTTGCGTCGTCTAAAATAAAAATACGTTTTACATACAACTTTAAGCCATGCTTTGATTCAGCCTGCCATAAGTCGAACGGTGCTTTAGCAGGAATATAAAGCAAGCTGGTGTAATCGTGCTTACCTTCAACCTGGTTATGCGACCATGCTAATGCTTCCTGGTAATCATGTGAAATATGCTTATAAAACGTTTGGTATTCTTCATCAGAAATATCTGACTTAGGAAGCGTCCACAGTGCGGTTGCTTTATTCACTGTTTCGAATTCAACTTCTTTTTTTGCTTTCTTTGCTTTCTTAGCGTCTTTGTCATCACCTTCTTCTGGTGCTTCGACTTCCACTTCTTTTTCCATGGCAATCGGCCATGCAATATGATCTGAATATTTGTTGATAATATTACGTAAACGCCAGTCACTAAGTAATTCGGTGCTTTCTTCAGGCTTTAAATGCAACGTAATTTCTGTTCCACGATCTTTTTTTGCTTTATTTGCAATCGTGAATTCACCTTCACCGTTGGATTCCCAAACAATGGCTTCTTCAGATGGCACACCCGCACGACGACTTTTAACGGTGACTTTATCAGCAACGATATAAGCTGAATAAAAACCAACACCGAATTGACCGATGAGTTGTGAATCTTTCGATTGATCGCCTGTAAGATGACTTAAAAAATCTTTTGTGCCTGACTTAGCAATCGTTCCTAAGTTTTCAACGGCTTCGTCCCAGCTCATGCCAACGCCGTTGTCTGCAATGGTAAGTGTTTTCTTTTTTTCATCAAAAGAAACCGTAATACGTAAGTCAGCATCACCTTCATAAAGATCGGCTTGAGACAGTGCTAAAAAGCGTAATTTGTCTAACGCGTCCGACGCATTGGATACCAATTCACGCAAGAAAATTTCTTTATTGCTGTATAACGAATGAATCACTAAATGAAGCATTTGTTTCACTTCAGTTTGGAATCCCATGGTTTGTTGTTTACTCGCCATTATACTATCTCCCACTTTCAAACAAAAAAAAGAATCAGAACTTTGCATATGGGGATGAATAATTAAATTTCAAGGCTAACTAAGGCTAATATTGCACTTAATTAAAGATAACGGTAAACTTGTCCTGCCTTAAAACAAACCTTCAAGTAAATATTTTAACCCATGACGATCAAATTAATTATTATTAGTATTCTATGCGTGTCGTTGACATGCGTGATTGCTATGTTTCGTAAATTACGCATGCAACCCAAGCAAGCCAATAGTACACGCTCAACGCTTGAAACTATAAAATTAGGCACCACAGGTATTCTTGCTTTCATTGCAGATACATTAGGTGTGGGAAGTTATCCTGTAACCATCGCCTTATCTAAAATTTGGGGTATATTTGAAGACCACGAGCTTCCTGCAGTCACCAACGGCGCTCAAGTAATCCCTGGAACATTAGAAGCTCTTTTTTTCATACAAATTATTCATGTTGATTTAACAACATTACTCACACTCGTCATAGGAACCTGCATTGGCGGCATACTTGGCGGCCAGATCATGACGCGCCTGAGCAAACAAAAACTTCGCTTAGCCATGATCACGTGTTTTTCAGGGATTATCGCCTTACTTATCTACAAGCAATTTGGATCTCATGCTTCCGGTGATGAAATCACCGCTCTGCATTCTTGGAAGTTATGCCTCGGCTTTTTCGCCATGATAATCTGTGGCTCACTGACCTCAGTTGGTATTGGCTTATTTGCGATGGTTCAAGCTGTTTTGTTTTTAATGCACTTATCGCCCGCCGTTGCTTTTCCAATCATGACAGTAGCTGGCGCCATGCAACAGCCTTTAACCACACTTGTGTTTTTAAAACAAGACAAAATTCCTTTGAGAAAAACACTGATTCTAAGCTGTTTTGGATGCTTAGGTGTATTACTTGCATTACCTGTCGTGACGCACTTACAACAACAATGGTTACACTCACTGTTACTTATGATTATGATTTATAATGTTTTTAGTATTGCTCAAACCTATTTTAAACATAAGCAATCTTTGAAAACTTATGTTGTACTTAATTAAAGAACTCAGTAAACTTTATGAGTTCAATCATACAATATGTCTCAGTGGCGCAGCTGGATAGCGCGGCCCCCTCCTAAGGGGTAGGTCGCAGGTTCGAATCCTGCCTGGGACACCATCCTATTTAATTGACTAGATCAACTTAACAACACCCATAGTGGTTACATGTTAACCACAAATAGTGTACAATCTCTTTCCCCCTTGTTCTATCTAAAGTATTTTAAAATGCCTCTCACTCTAAAACAAAAAAAATCTGTATTAAAAAAAATTCGTAAAACTTCGGCAAAATCTATGTATGAGCCTTTGTTAGAATTAATCAAACAAGGGGTAAGTCTTCCCATGATTGGCAGTACCAGTCCCCTCAAAGAATATCTTATGGCTTATGAGGCATCTCAAAATCGAGAAAAATATGCCCAGCTACAACTCGAAATAATTCAAGAACACCTAAAAGAATTTGGATGTCGTGAATTTATGGAAGCATTATCTCTTGATACGACGGATACCGAACAATTCAGCGACAAATTTATTGAGTATTTTGCAAACCATTTTGACTGGCCTTTAACACTTGAACCCAGTGTTGAGTTAACCATTGTCAAAGGCAAAGTCTATTGGAAAATAGTCCAGGGCGATGATGTTTTATATGATAATGCTGGTGCAAAAGGTAAAAATTCCAGTGATTTTTTTATCAAAAATAAGGCAATAATCATAACCATGAACTGGAGTAACTTTAGACGATTTAAAGATGCAGGCAAACGCACGAGCAGTGCTGAAATAACCAAAACAAGGTTCTTTGATGAGTGCTCTGAGCTTTCAGAGGATGTCACAAAAAAAATACCAAAAAAAAGCTTGCAGCGTAAAAGTGTGGTGACTAAAATTTGGGAAGAACTAAAAAAGCGAGGCTTGATCGATAATAATAATAGACTTACTCATGCGTGGTACTCATATTCTGGTAGCCTATTATTAGATTGTGTAAACAATATAGCAGATAAATTTGAAACGCAACAAGATAAAAAAGAGACCAGCTTTATACACACATACATCGCCCAAGCACTGAATAATGCATCCATCAATTCAGAATACCGAAGAACACTACCTGGTGATTTTCAAATATTCAGGCCAGCACGAACGTTAAGAGTTTGGAAATCAACCGGCAAACTAAGCTTCCCATCATCTGTAGAGCACCCTGTACATCAATGGGATGTTGGAAGTTACCTAGAATTAAAAAAACATGAAGCATCCGGCGATGAGTTAGATCATGATCACATTCCTTCTCAATGTTGGATGCAGCAAGATATCACCCAACAATTATCTAATCATGATATCGATACCGAACAATACAATGCTGAAATAGAGTGTGATAATGACTGGGGATGCATGGAAGTCCAGGCAAAATGGCACCACGAGGGGCTAACACATAAGAAGCCTCGTGCAGTACAACTTCGTATGAAAAGACCATTTTACGAAGAATTCAATTATTATTTGAATCGAGCAATTGAAGAGAATCCGAGTCCACAGTACCTCATTGAAATAATTGGCGCATTTAGATATTTGTTTAGCTGCCACATCAAAGAAAAATTTACGACGTACAGTTATGGATTTTTTGAAAATAGGCCAAAATTAGTCGATGAGATTGATACACTGCTTCTTGAAAAATTAAGTCGAGCATCTGTCAATCTTTAATCATGAAAACACACTCGAACACGATGACCACTATCTTTTATTTTTTCGCCCTCTGCCTCGTGCTAGCTTTTTAGCTTCACGAGCAGCCGCTGCTTTTGCTTCTACCTCAGCAAAATGTGCATTTTCTTGTGCTATATCTTCTGGCATTTCAAACGTAATACCACCTAATGTTTTACTTCGTATTTCATTAATAAAAATAACCGAAGCTTGATGCATATCAACATGACCACCGCCACGAACACAACCACGTTTACGACCAATCGCTGTCATTAGAGCATCTTCATCGATAGGCTTTTCTTCTAATTGATAACGCTCCATCAAACGTTCAGGATAGGCTTCCAGTAAATACTCTGCGGCAAAGTAGGCAATATCATCGTACTCAAACGCTGTATCTTTCACTGCCCCCGAAACAGCTAGGCGATAGCCACTGTTTTGATTGGCTATTTTGGGCCACAACATACCTGGCGTATCTAAAAGATATAACTCATCTTCTAACCGAATGCTCTGCTGCCCTTTGGTTACCGCAGGTTCATTCCCTACTTTTGCTTTAGCTTTTCCAACAAGCGTATTAATTAATGTTGATTTTCCTACGTTAGGTATTCCCATAATCACGGCATTAATTTGCATGCCTTTTTCTGCTTTATTGGGAGCTAATTTTTTTATTAATTCTGGGATTATATTTGCTTGCGCATTATTTTCAGTGGTTAAAGCGATGGCTTTCACATGATGTTGTGATTCGAAATAGTCTAACCAAATTTTTGTTTTGTCGGGATCGGCTAAGTCGCATTTATTCAGAATTTTAATCAGCGGTTTATCACCTCTAATCCTCGTGATCATAGGGTTTTCGCTACTAAACGGCAAGCGCGCATCGCACACTTCTATGACCACATCAATTTTCGGTAAGATTTCTTTAATTTCTTTTTGTGCTTTGTGCATATGGCCAGGAAACCAGTTAATTGCCATGATAACGCCTAAATTAGATAACAAATTTTAAGATATATATTTTAGCAAGATTTATCCTAGGTACCAAGAGACTCACTACCTCGTGAAAGATTCCGGGACTTCCAAGTCCCCGAAATCAACTCGCTAACGTGAGCAGTATTTTGGCCTCGACTGTCCTGCGTCCGACATTTTTTCGCTACGCGACAGGAAAAATGTCTTCCACAATGACTCTACGCCCTCTAAAGATTTTTTTAACATCCCTCCGGGCTGATTAAAAAAATCTCGGGCTATCTCGGACTACACGCCTCGGCTTTCAGCCTTCCCTGGCGTGCAGCGAAAGGATATTCAAACAACAACTCTAATGCTATTCTGAATTAATACAGAGGATGGTTAAGTGCCATATTTTTACACGGACGCTGTGTTGAAGTTCCTTCTCCCGTGTGAGCGGGAGAAGGTGCCCGACAGGGCGGATGAGGGTTTAGACGTTAGAACACGCCCCTCCTACAAAGCAGATGAGGGTTTAGGGCAAGTAAACCTCAAGCACCCACCAAGATCGATGATATTTTAAAACTGACGAATAGCACGAACATAGTGGGTCTCATTTTGAGCAACAGACCCTAGATCGCCATTGGACATATCTATTTTATACACGTTCCCCCTGATATTCAGATCGGAGAAAGAAGTCCAATAGTCATTACCACTTATTTCTTTGCCGCCTGCACTTGCCAATGCAGGATTCACAGTAGCCAAACTCCTATATAGGATAGTAGCCTCATCAAATGTTGGTAAATAAAAGCCTCCTGAAAACAAATTTCCACCCAGAGCCCCATCATATTCATTCGCTAGAGAAGCAGCAAACTGAGGAAGAGTGTAAGGAGACTGAGTTGCAAATGCGGCTATTTGCGCACCTAATAATGCAGCAGTATTCATTGCACCACCACCTAAACCTTTACTTCTGACGAATGGGATCGGACAAGTATACGTAGGGGCTACAGTATCTGAAGTGCAAATGGCTGCTCCTGTACTTTGGTCCTCTAGCGAAACAGCTAAACCATGTTGATTTGTGTCATCCAACCAGAACACAACCGCACCTTGCACCACATCACCAATTGAGTAATTTGGTGTTTGAGAAATTGTACGCACCGTATTATTAATGACAATACCGGGGCCCGCTGTGTATGCAGCAGACTGAATAGCTGTATTAACATAAGCAATAGACGCTGGATTTTGATTACCTGCAGCACAAGCACCCGCTGATATCAAAAGCAACCCCAGATAACTATAAACCTTCATCTACCTCTCCCTGTCTAAATATCAAGTTTAATTGTTCACCAATACATCAGCCAAAAAATCAACCAACCGCATACAGCGAAGATGTTTTACACATGAATAATCAACATATAATAAATTAGTAAATTAGTAAATTAGTAAATTACGTAAGAGCGAATACTTCGAGGAACCTACATCCCGCATGTTGTACGCAGAACTTATTCTATTTTGATAAAGACTGGATCCCGCGGACAAGCCGCGGGACGTTAGCATACGTACTAGACGTAGGTGTAATAACGAGTTTTGTTAAGATTTTTAAATCTCAAGTAAATCTTTTTCTTTGACAACCAATAAAGCATCCATTTCAGCAACGTGCTTGTCTGTCAGTTTTTGAATGGCATCACCAGCACGACGTTCTTCGTCTTCTGAAATCAGTTTTTCTTTAACATACTCTTTAAGTTGCTGATTACTATCACGACGAATGTTACGAATAGAAATACGACCTTGCTCAGCTTCTGCACGCACTACTCGAATCAAGTCTTTACGACGCTCTTCGCTCAAAGGTGGCATAGGAACACGAATCGAGTTACCTGATGCTGCCGGATTAAGACCCAAATCAGACGTCATGATTGCTTTTTCAATCACGGGCATCATGGTTTTTTCGAACGGTACAACAGAAAGCATACGTGCATCAGCTACAGAGATACTTGCAACTTGATTGAGCGGTGTCATGCTTCCGTAATAATCCACACGTACATGATCAAGAATAGACGGTGTTGCTCGACCCGTTCTTATTTTTGACATTTCATGACGAAGAGATTCAACCGCTTTTTGCATTCGCGCTTCAGCGTCTTGCTTAATATCATTGCTCATGCTTTTCTCCTACAACGGTGCCAATTTGTTCACCTTGAATAATGCGTTTCAAAACGCCCGGTGCTGTCATATCAAACACTTGCAAAGGCATTTTATGATCCTGACACAAGCATATGGCTGTTAAGTCCATTACTTCTAAACCTTGGGTCAGAACATCATGATAAGTCAAAAAGTCATAACGTGTAGCATTGGGATTTTTAACCGGATCGTCTGAGTAAATACCGTCAACTTTTGTTGCTTTTAAAACAACATCCGCGTCCATCTCAATACCACGCAAACAGGCCGCCGAGTCCGTTGTAAAAAACGGATTACCTGTACCTGCAGCAAAAATAACAATTTGTTTATCGCTTAAATGCTTTTTAGCTTTGCGATTATGATACGGATCAACCACACCCGACATCGGAATCGATGACATCACGCGAGCGCCTAAGTTTGCGCGCTCAAGTGCATCACGTAACGCAAGTGCATTCATCACGGTGGCAAGCATGCCCATGTGATCACCGGTCACACGGCCAAGACCTGCCTCAGAAAGCACTTTGCCACGAAAAAGATTCCCGCCACCAATTACAATCCCGACTTCAACCCCCATATCGATGAGCTCACGTAGCTCAACTGCAAGACGATCGAGTACTTTAGGATCAATCCCAAACGAGCCACTTCCCATCAGGGCTTCGCCACTGTATTTAAGAAGAACCCGTTTGTATTTTAAGTTTGGTTTTGGGAGCCAGCTCATGATTCGCGTGCCTGTGCCATAACTTCTTCTACAAAATTATCAACTTTCTTTTCAATCCCTTCACCCACTTCAAAGCATGCGAATGAAAGCACTTCAGCATTTTTCTCTTTCAAAAGTTGGCTGATTTTTTGGCTTGGGTTTTTTACAAAATCTTGGCCTAATAAGCTTTTCTCGGCTAAGAATTTTTGGATGCGTCCTTCCACCATTTTCTCAATAATCGCTTCGGGTTTTCCGCTCTCGCGTGCTTGAGCCATAAAGATATCACGCTCACGTGCGATTTCTTCAGCTGGAACTTGCTCCGGACGAACAACTAATGGACGGGCTGCTGCAACTTGCATAGCCAAGTCTTTTGCTAACGCTTGTGAACCTTGCTTCATGTTCACCAATACTCCAATACGCGTGCCATGCAAATAACCGCCAATCGCTTCATCAGATTCAACAAGCTCAACACGCCGCAATTGAATATTTTCACCCAATTTAGAAACCAGTGTTTGTCGTGTTTCTTCAATAGTTAAGTCACCACCAACCAGCTTTTCTTGACTTAAGGCTGCGATATCCGTAAGACCTGAAGCAAGCGCTGTTTGAGCCACGCTGTTGGCAAATTCTGTAAAGTTTGAATCACGTGCAACAAAATCTGTTTCGCTGTTCACTTCAACAAGCACCGCACGTTTTCCATCGTCAGACATACAAAATACAACAACACCTTCAGCAGCTACGCGATCTGCTTTTTTGTCAGCTTTAGCTTGACCAGACTTTCTCATTTCAAGAATTGCGAGCTCTATATCACCTTCCGTCGCAACTAAAAACTTTTTGCATTCCATCATGGGTGCATCTGTTCTTTGACGTAGTTCTTTTACCATTGCAGCAGTAATATTCATGATCATTCTCCGAAGATATTATCTCTCATATGCATCATATTTATTATGCAATCAAGAGACAATAAAAAGGGCGGTAAAATTCCGCCCCTCATGTATTTTAAATAACTTACTCAGAAGCAGTTTTTTTAGGAGCAGATTTTGCTTCTTCTTTTTTAGCTTCTTCTTTTTTAGGCGCGGCTTTCTTAGCAGCAGCTTTTTTAGGTTCAGCTTGCTCAGCAGCAACTTCAACGAACTCAGAATCAGCTGAAACACCACCTGTGGTATCACTGCCTTTAGCATCCAAGATAGCATCAGCAATCGTACGAACATAAATGTCGACAGCACGCATTGAATCATCGTTTGCTGGAATAACATAATCAATGTTATCTGGATCATGGTTGGTATCAACCACAGCAATAACAGGAATTTTCAAACGACGCGCTTCTTCAACAGCAATGTGCTCAAAACCAACATCAACAACAAACAGTGCGTCAGGTAAGCCGCCCATGTCTTCGATACCACCAAGACTGCGATCTAATTTCTCAAGCTCACGCGTTAACATTAAAGCTTCTTTTTTAATCATGCCTTCAAACTTGCCTTCAGCTTGCATTTTTTTCAATTCTTTCAAACGAAAAATAGACTGACGAACTGTTTTATAGTTTGTTAACATGCCGCCTAACCAACGATGGTCAACATAAGGCATGCCACAACGCTGGGCTTGTTCTTTAATTGAATCTTGTGCTGCACGCTTCGTGCCAACAAACAAAATTTTAGCCTTGTTTGACGCTAAGTAACCAACGTGGTTTACAGCGTCTTGCAACATAGGTACGGTTTTTTCAAGATCAATAATGTGAATTTTATTTCGTGAACCGAAAATATATTCAGCCATTTTTGGGTTCCAAAAACGGGTTCTGTGTCCAAAATGGGCACCTGCTTGAAGCAGTTCTCGCATGTTTACAGCCATTAGATTATCTCCAGGGTTAGGCTTCCACGCCTCCCATAAAGCACCCTGTTCAAAGGGACCCCGCTTTACGTGACGAGACGTGTGTATCGTTAAAATCGGCGTATTTATACCATGTTTAAAGCGGTGTTTCAATTATATCACATCAAATATCTTTCGAACTCGCTCACATAATAGACAAGCAGACATTAAGCTGATAGGATTGCGCCCCCTTGTGCCGCTTTAATTTAATATTATAAATCTAAATTATAAATCTAACGTTGACGGGATGTTCTACCATGGCTAAAAAATTATTTGTAAAAACGAACGGCTGCCAGATGAATGAATATGATTCATCTAAAATGATCGACGTGCTTCATGCCTCCCATGGCCTGGAACTCACGAATGACCTCAAAGAAGCCGATGTTATTTTACTTAATACATGCTCCATTCGTGAAAAAGCCCAAGAAAAAGTATTTTCTCAATTAGGTCAATGGCGTGATTACAAGAAAAAAAATCCTCACGTAATCATTGGCGTAGGTGGTTGCGTCGCCAGTCAAGAAGGTGGGGATATTATCAAGCGTGAGCCGCTCGTTGACTTAGTATTTGGCCCACAAACCTTACACCGCTTGCCTCAGATGCTTGAAGAGCATTGGAAAACAAAAAAACCTATCGTTGATACCAGCTTTCCTGAAATTGAAAAATTTGATCACTTACCCGCACCGCGCGCCGAAGGCCCTGTTGCATTTGTTTCTATTATGGAAGGTTGCAGTAAATACTGTAGCTATTGCGTCGTACCGTATACACGTGGTGAAGAAATCAATCGACCGTTTGATGATGTGCTTGCCGAGTGCTATCAACTCGCCGAACAAGGTGTTCGTGAGATTAATTTATTAGGCCAAAACGTCAACGACTACCAAGGTGTGATGCACGACGGTGAAACTGCTGACCTAGCCTTGCTGATTCACTATATTTCAGCCATCGAAGGCATTGGTCGAATCCGATTCACCACATCCCACCCGATCGCATTTTCAGATAATTTAATTAACGCTTACGCCGAAGTGCCTGAGCTCGCTAATCATCTGCATCTACCGGTTCAATCTGGATCAGATCGCATTTTATCCATGATGAAACGTGGCTACACCGCGCTTGAATTTAAATCTAAAATCCGAAAACTTCGTAAAGTACGCCCTGATATTCGTCTATCAACCGATATCATCGTCGGTTTTCCTGGCGAAACCGACCAAGATTTTGAAGATACGTTAAATCTGGTTCATGAAATGGGCTTTGATATCTCATTTAGCTTTATCTACAGCGCACGCCCCGGCACACCTGCGGCAAACCTTCCTGACGACACACCGATGGAAGTCAAAAAACAACGTCTTAAAATTTTACAAAACCGTTTATTGCTCCAAGCCAGCCGATACAGTGCGGCGATGGTTGGAAGCATACAACGCGTGCTTATTACAGGGCCGTCTAAGAAAGATCCCGAGCAATGGGCAGGACGCACCGAGTGCAACCGTGTGATTAATTTTGATGGTCCTCGAGGCCTGCAAGGTGCCTTTGTTGATGTTCACATCACCGAGTCTCTCCCCAACTCATTACGTGGGCGCTTAGTAGAAGAACCTGCTCATGCATGATACACAAACACCTGAGCAATTTATTGTTCCTGCAGAGTATGCCGGAGAACGTTTGGATCGCATTCTGGCACAACTTTGCCCGATGTTTTCACGCTCCCAACTCACAGCCTGGCTGAAAGCTGGGTTTGTGACCGTCGATGAGCAGATATTAAAACCCAAAATAAAACTCGAAGGCGGTGAATCGATTATCCTCACGCGTCCACTTGAGATTGCTGTGCCCGCCACAACACAATTTACACCTGAGGCCATCCCTCTTGATATTGCGTACGAAGACGACGAGCTCATGGTGATTAACAAACCCGCAGGCCTTGTAGTCCATCCCGGCGCTGGCAATCGCTCGCACACCCTGGTAAACGCACTCGTGCACCATGACGCATCATTAAACCAACTCCCACGCGCGGGTATTATTCATCGACTGGATAAAGAAACGACAGGGCTTTTACTCGTAGGAAAAACACTCGAAACCTACACGGCTTTAGTGCGACAAATGCAAGCCCGTGAAATCGACCGTCATTACGTAACCCTCGTCCAAGGCCATATTATTGCCGGTCAAACATTAAAAACGTTATATGGACGTCATCCACGCCAACGCCTAAAAATGGCCGTGTGTGAAGAAGGCAAAGAGGCCATCACGTCATATACTGTAAAAAAACATTATCCGAAAGCTGGCGCTACGTTTTTAGATGTCAAACTCATGACAGGCCGCACCCATCAAATTCGTGTTCATATGGCGCATATTCATCACCCTATCATCGGCGATCCACTTTATGGCGGACGACCCCGTCATCCTGTAGGCTTAAGTGATGAAGCGCGTGATGTTTTTCTTAGCTTTAAACGCCAAGCCTTGCATGCGAAAACATTAAGTTTTCATCATCCTGTGTATGAGAAGCAAATCACACTTGAAGCTGCGTTACCTGATGATTTTCAAAACTTACTTGATGCTTTAGATGCCAAACCTTGCTAAGAAATTTGCTTGTTTTTTAATTACTCTAGCGTATGTAGCTACATCTGCTTACGCTGGAAGTGAAGTAAAATGCGTGGTGCTCTTACATGGCCTTGCACGATCGCATCATGCCATGTCATCCATCGAATCCACGCTAAAACAACACCATTACTTAGTTATTAATCAAGACTATCCATCCACAAAAAAATCAATCGCGGAGCTTGCAGGCCAACATATTCAGCCTATGGTTGATGCATGTTACAAACATCATCCAGACCAAATCATGTTTGTGACACACTCGCTTGGCGGTATTATTTTACAAAAATATTTAGAAACGCATGAGGTAAATAACTTATCACATATCGTGATGCTCAGCCCGCCAAACCATGGTAGCCCACTCGCTGATGTATTACATAACAATTGGATTTTTAAAAAAATTATGGGCCCCGCAGGTCAAGAGCTCACAACTCAAAATATGCACAACAAACCACCTATCACACGACCATATCACACACAGCCATATCAAATAGGTATTATTGCAGGAAATTTTAACCTCATCCCATTTTCAAGCTATCTTTTTCATGGTGAGCATGATGGCAAAGTATCGGTTTCGAGTGCCCGCATGGAAACCATGCGTGATTTTATTGTATTACCTGTAGGTCATACGTTTATGATGAAAAATTTAAACGTTAAAAATCAAATCTTGCATTTTCTTCGTTATGGAAACTTTCAATATCAACCTAAAAACCTAACATAACGCGTCTAATTTAAGATCCTGATGCTCGACACTACTTTCTACATGTACGAGATGAGCGTTGATATCTGACTCTAATGACTTAATAGCAAAGAAACATTTCTTTAATCGATTGAATTTTTCACTAAATATTGGGTCCTTAAAAAAAGACTGTTTTTTATGAAGGGATTCGCACCATGCTTCACTGTGCTCTTTTATTTTTTTTCCTAAACGCTTATCCTCGCTACGTAAGCGACCCAGCACGATCTGAGGAATGCGATTAATACCTAAATCTTGTCGATCATGTAAATCATACCACTCCATGTATAAATCAAACTTCAATTTTAGATTGCTTTCACGTTTCGAAATCTGGTCATCATCAAGACCAGATTTTGATTGACGCATTGCATACCATTGCTCGATACGATCACATTCTTCAAGACTATTTGCATAATATTTAGCTACCTTCGTGCTTAATACCTCATCATTTAAAAAAGCAGATTTAATGCGTTGATTGGCATGAAATTGAGGTGCCATATATAAACTACCATACCACCATTCAAGCATCGCTGTGTACGTACTGTTCTTATATTGTATATATACACCAGCAGCAGCAATCGAAAAATATAACGTTGGAATAAATAACAAGTACTCGAGAAATGCGTGTGCAGCTAAAGGCAAAAGTATTGTATACGCACATGACAAAATAACCCCCATCACGAAAAATGGAATAAAAGCTCTTAAACAAATCACGAGCGGATTATCTTCAAAGCGTGCAATATGGGCATATTCATTAAAAAATACTTTGAATGGAATACCCAAGGTCTGTAAAATAGCGAGAACTTCCCCAATTGCCTTTCTATTTTGATGATAACTACGATAATCAAGTAAGTTTATATAAGGAATCGGCACCCCTTCATAACCTAGACCTAAAACCATATTTTCTGAGCTTAATCCAAAAAAACGATAAACCATATGCGCATTACAAATATCATTTGCATATTTTTCTGTCATTCTGGCGGGGTTCTTCAGTAAAAAACCTAAACTCTCTTCAACTCCAGCTAAAAGCCGCTCAGTATATGAAGCCGGATTTGGCCACTCAGCTTGTACTTTTTTCCGTACAAAATCAAACCTACCCGCCTTCGGTTTAGACTGGAACGCATGTACGATCGCCAAAAGTTTTTTTAAACGCTGTTCTTCTTTAAATAAAAATCCAAAATAACCATTGTATTGATCAGATATATTCTTTTGGATCCCTGTTGCTTCCAAATTGTTATTGTCCTCAACACAAAATTTTTCAACCCATATATTTCTGAATTGTTCAACGGAATAGGTCAAGACAGACGTTGAATAAGGTAGTGAACTTAAATAGGCAAGCTCATCATTTTTGAATTCAATTCCAGGAAAAAATTTTGCAATAATCCGAGCTTTAAGAAACTTAAACGCCGGGCTGGTTTCTGCTTTCTCGGTGATATATTTTCGTACGTCTTCAGCACGCTGGCTCTGATAAGCAATTTGCCGCGTCCGGCAACTATATGTATGAGACGATTGGTGTCCGTGATATCTTTCAAGATACGCTAAAAAATTAGCACCGTCGAATGAGTTTAAAAATAGTGTTTTTTCGTGTTCTGTAAGCAGCTCATATAACGGGATGTAATTCTTAATCATTGCGATCGCCTATGTTACCTCACCACTCAAATCCTTTTAAAATAGCCTTGGGAACTTATGCTATAATTTTAGTCTTCAAGTGTCAAGTGAAAATAGTTTGTCCTTATTTATAACAAACCAACCGATCGACTAGAAACGTTTTTAGATAGCATTGTGTGACTCCGATGCATCAATCGGTACACACCAAGTTTCTTGAATAAAAAACAACAAAATAAACGCAATCAACAACGAAAGTGGTAGTAATAATAAAGATACATGATAATTATCAACCGAAAAATAATGGATGCCATCCACAACTCGACCATCCCAGGTTAAGTCTAAAACAGCGCCCACGGCAGGCTCGAATAATGCTTCGCATACGGCATCAAACGTATTCATAATACCCAGCACCGTACCCGCGAGTCCCAAAGGAAAAATTTCTCGTATCATCGCAAAACTCGTAAAAAAACCACTGGTGCCGAAACCAAAGAAAAACAAAAACAAACTCAATGCGCTCACATGGTGTGTTGGGCTATAAATAACCATCAAAATACACATCAAAGCAATACATGTACCTGCAAACAAAATAGGCTTTCGCTGACCAATATAATCCGATAGCCATCCCAAAAAAGGCGCGCCTACCGCAAAACCAATAAAAATCCACGACACTGCAAAAGCCGCATTGTTTCGCGACAGATGATACGAGGTTTCTAAAAACGGCACACCCCATAAACCACCAAACACCGAAACAGGCGCAAAAGCGAGGCCACTATAAAACGACAATAGCCAAGCCTGCTTACTACGCAACACAAAAATAGAGCTTCCCCAAAAAGAATTTTTTTGATGTGATTTTTTTGGCAAGGGCATAGGTTTATCCCGTACAATCAAAAGATAAACAGCTCCTAAAATAAGCCCCATTACCCCCACAAGTTGTAATGCCATCCGCCAACCAACAGCCTGGGTCAAAAACGACAAAGGCATTTGGCCACCCACCCCGCCCAACATGGCGGCCGTCATACACAATCCAGAAACCAAGGCAAAACGTTTGGGCGTGAACCATAAGGTTACTAATTTAAAGCATGACACGGCTGCAAAGGCAGCTCCGGCGCCAATCAGCGCCCGAGCAACACAAGCAAGCCCTAGAGAATTAGTTTGAGAAAAAATAAGCGTACTCACGCTGCACATCAATATAGCGCCAGCTGTTAATAATCTGGGACTATATTTATCCAGCAAAATCCCGACAGGAACTTGCATTATTAAATAAGCATAAAAATAAAACGCCGATAGATTTCCAAGCCCTGCTGCATTGATTTGAAACGTCTTCATCAAATCGTTCGTCATAACGCTTGGAGAAACTTGCACCAGGTATTTATAAAAAAAGAAACCCGCGCCTAATAGCCATACAATCCATGGGTATAGTTTCTGCGACCATCCATCATGTTGTTTAATTATATTAATATCAGCCACCCCAAATATGACGCACAAATTGCATCTGTTGATTTCAATCAAAAGATTTAATTATACACACAGTGAGTCAATAACAACAATAAATTGACAGTTGATGGATTTCGTGTACAATTACAGCCCACAAAGGCCAACTATTTACACTCATGATTTACAGGCAGGAGACATGCATGCTCAATCATCTCGCTCACGCCAAAGCAGCAAGACACGGCCATACACTTACAAGCATCCATGTTTATTTAATCGGATCATTTTTATCTTGGAATCATTTAACTTTATGAATACAACAAACGATAATAGCCGAGCAATTGCTGCAATGCTTGGACACTTAGAATACACACTCGATCATGCCTTAAAACTAGCAATAGACGATGATGATGCTCCTAGTGTATTACGTTGCTTAAATACAGGCGTTCTGGCATATCAACACCTCTTAGATAAAAACTTACCTGAGTACCTTGAGCTTGCGGTTGCCCAAGAAAGCATTCATGCTTTAGGTGCCATACTAGCGTATAAACCCATCAATCCAGAGCACGTGCTTGATCTTAATCGCATCATAACGAATGAAGCGATTCATGACGACATAGACGCCGAGACTCATTATACATTGCTCAACTATACGATTGATTATATCCACGAAGATATGATCTTACCCATAGCCCAGTTATTATTAGAAGCCGGTGCTGATCCCAATATTCCATGTTCTTCAGGCTATACCCCCTTACATAATGCAGCATTAGCTAGAAATCCAGATTTAATATATTTATTATTATCACATCAAGCCAACCCAAATATGCTCACGAATAATAGCGATCAAACCTCTTGTTTTGAATGCTTGCTGAAAGTTTTGATTGAAAACTTACCCGAAGATGGTCTTCCCGGAGAAGAAATAGAAGACAACGTTTTAGCCTGTACGCCTGTATTTCTTGAACATCATGCAGAGGCCCATTGGGATTTTCATGAATATGCCAAGAGGTTAGGCTTTACACGTGTTCTTGCGCTAGTAGAAAAACCCAAAACATACCCTATACATATCGCGGCAAGCTATATGAGCAAAGAAGCAATGATCCAATACTTGCAAGACTCGTCTTTCGAATATTTTGAACTATTGGACGCTCATGGAAATAAGCCTTCTAATATTGCTAGAAAATATAACCAAGAAGACATCATTGGGGTTCTAGAAAATTATGAAGCCATGTATAACCGTAGGTTGTTATTAAAAACAAACCACTCGCATTCTGGTGAAGGCTTGCCGGCTCCTATTGAGATACAACGCGTTAACATTGCATCGTTTATAACAGCGCAAGAGTTTGGTTTTTTTACTGCAACGACCAATATGCATATACATTCAGATGATCGACTTGCGGAAGATATTGAGCATCACGTGATGCTCTAAACCCAATATGAACAAACAGTATTGATTAAAAACAATCTTCGTGTATAATTTGCACACACTAATTTTTTGAATGACTTGGAAGGAGATACAGATGAGTTTTTTTAAAGATGTACAAGGCGATGACAGCAGTATATTAAAGAAAAGATCGCTCGAAAGCTTTAATAGAGCACTAAACATATTCGGGAATACGATCGATAACGGAGTCACAGCCTATTACGACGGTCGCTCACATCTCAAATCATTCGCCCATCCATTCTACCCCATTGCCCAATTAACCAGAAATGCTCTTCGCTTCACATATAACGCTTTCGTTTTTGTGAGTGCATTAGTTAGTGCATTATTTACGGGTAACGTCCAAGGTGCCATCCGCGCATTGGGTAATATGTGTAATATTATCCTTGCTTCAGTTTTAGAGGTTTTAAATGTAGCATGTTCAATCATCTCACTCATTTTCCGTTCGGGTGCCACAGTATGTAACTTAGGCTACACCTCTACCCAGACTACATCTCAAAATAGCGAAGGCCCGACTTCTGATAACGGAACAGTTTGTGATAACACAGACCGTCTAACAAAGAACAGCCAAGAAGACAACGTGCATAAAACAGCGTTCACGCTTGTCTAGTACAAAAATTAAGTACGCATTCATCCTGATAATTGACTTTTCTACCCATCTACCCGATGATTTTTAGGATGAATAACACCGCATTGGATGCAAACCATGCTCAACCTACATGCCAACTGGCCTGCCCCAAAACATATTAAAGCACTCACAACAACGCGAGATGCTGGGGCAAGCCTCGGGCCATATGCCCATAATAATCTAGCGCTACACGTGGATGATGCAAAAGAGCATGTTAAAAAAAACCGTGCGGCATTACGAACGCATCTAGACCTGCCGGCCGAACCCCAATGGCTCAACCAAACGCATACGAACATCTGTGTTCGGGTTGAAGAAGAAATATTACGAGATGCTGATGCCGCGGTGACAAGCAGCACAAACCACCCGCTTGCCATCATGACCGCCGACTGCCTGCCTATTGTTTTATGTAATCAAGACGGTACAGAGATTGCCGCGATTCATGCCGGATGGCGTGGATTATTTAACGGTATTATTGAACATACGTTGGATAAAATGCATTCACCTAAGCATACACTCATGGCTTGGACGGGCCCTGCCATTTGCAAAAATTGCTTTAAAGTGGGGCAGGAAGTACCTGATATGTTTATCAAGCGCTATGCTTTTACCGCACCGGCTTTTCGCCCGCATCAAGAAAAATATTTAGGTGATCTTCCTCAAATTGCTGAGCTTATTTTAAACCAACAAGGTGTTGAGGCCGTTTATCATGCCGATGCATGTACATTGGAGCAAGAAAATCGCTTTTATTCCTATCGAAGGACGTCACAAACCGGTAGAATGGCTACTCTCATTTGGTTCAATCAGACAACGGATGACTTAGGATGACTCACATGAAACGTACACTTGCTTCGTATTGCTTTGCCGTAGTAGCCTTTTTAGTTTCGCCACATGCCCTGGCCGAAAATACACCGACCGCCCCTCAAACGCTGGCTCCTGTTCTTAAAAAAGTCATGCCTGCAATTGTCAACGTTGCAGTCCAAGGCTTTATTCCCAACGACATGCCACCCCAACCCGGCGAAGACAGGCCCAATTCTCCCGAGCAACAGCGCGAAGAACAAGACGGCGGCCCTCGTAAATTTCAAAGCATTGGTTCCGGTGTAATTGTTGATCCCGAACATGGTGTGATTTTAACCAACGACCATGTGATTCGAAATGCCACCATGGTCACCGTTACACTTAACGACGGTCGACGCCTTAAAGCAAAAATTATTGGTAGCGATAGCGCAACCGATGTCGCTGTGATTAAAATCGACGCCAAAAATCTAAAAAGCTTACCCATCGGTGACTCAGACAAAACCGAAGTCGGTGATTTTGTGATGGCGATTGGAAACCCGTTTGGATTAAACAGCTTTGGCAACAGCCAATCTGCAACGTTTGGTATTGTGAGCGCAAAACAGCGTAGCGATTTAAATATCGAAGGAATTGAAAACTTTATCCAAACCGACGCGGCGATTAACCCAGGCAGTTCAGGTGGCGCCTTGGTGAATACTCGCGGCGAACTGATTGGTATTAATACCGCTATTATTTCACTTCATGGCGGTAATGTAGGGATTGGATTTGCCATTCCCATTAATATGGCACGAGACGTTGCACAACAAATTACGAAATACGGCTCAATTCAACGCGGGCTTATGGGAATTTTTGTTCAACACCTAACCCCTGAATTAGCTCAAGCCATGGGTTATTCTGAAGGGTTACAAGGCGCATTGATTGCACAAGTGAACACCGGTTCACCTGCTGAAAAAGCAGGCCTGAAACCCGGTGATATTATTTTAGCCATTAACGAAACCGATATTACCCAAGCAACCCAAGTCAAAACAACGATAAGCTTATTGCGTGCAGGCAGTAACGCTAAAATTAAGATTAAACGCAAAGGTGAAACAGTCACCTTAACAGCAACTGTTACCGACATGAAAAAGCAAGAACAGCAAATGCAAACAGCTAACCCGTTCTTGTATGGCCTATCGCTTCGTGACTTTGAACAAGACTCACCGCTTCACGGGCATATTGTTGGTGTTCAAATCGTCGGAGCATCTGAGAACAGTGCTGGTTGGCGTGCAGGGATTCGACCTGGAGATGTGATTATTAGTGCTAACCGTAAGCCAACTAAAGAAAGCAAAGCACTTCAAGCCATTGCTTCCGAAAAACAAAAGCAGTTACTCGTTCAAATATTACGAGGTTCTGGTGCGTTATATATTTTGATTATTTAATGCTTAGACCCGGGCCGCATGATGTGTGTCCCGGGTTATCTCTTATTTTGCTCTTGATTTAACACATCTTCCAAAATAGCCCATGTACTCTCTCTAGGTAGTGACAGCTTGTTCATGGCTTGATGATAATTTTCGCTGTTAATCACACGCCGTTTTTTAGATAACCAATGATTCAAAACCACCTGCCATGCCTCTTGAGTCCTAACCATCCTAATCCCGATGATTGGCGAAATAGCATCGCTTACAAAAACTGTCTTAGCTCTTACGCCGATACTAACAGCTTGGGGCCCCACCATAGAACTCACGGATACCACGCCATGTGCCACACAAGCCACCGAAAATGCATCTAAATTGGTGAATATTTGACAAGCCTCTTGTTTAGAAAATCCGAATTGTAACAACGCCTGAATATAATAATCACCTAAGATCTGATTAAGTTTTTCTGGCGAATAAGCTTTAAGACCTGGGTGAATTGTAACTCTTAGTTTATATTTATGCTCAAAAAGTACAAATGCTTGAAGAAACTTAATAAACCCAAGCCTTTCATCATCCCCATAACCACCCGCCCATAAAAGTACATTATCTGTCGATTTAACACACAATTCAGTTTGAATAGCTGCGATATGATTGCTCGGCATATCCTGTTCATAGCGCTCTCGCCAAGTATCAAAATCACCATGTCGTCCCGCAAGTACTCGAGGTTTATTTGCAAGTTTATACTGCATAATAATATTTTGAGCAGTTTTTTGTGCTATCAAACTGGTGACAATCAACATATCTACATGCTTCGAAAAAGCATTAATCTTACCCACATCAGAGCCTACATCAAGATAAGCAATGCGTTGTTTAATGCGCGGGAGCGCTTCGGCTATTTGTGCTTGTATTTTTGATGGAACACCCATAACAATATGCTGAAATGCATCACAATACGCTATAACTTCTTGAACATCCTCTTTAGAAAATCGCGTATGATACGCATCGTTATGACCCATGCCGGCTTGAACAAAACGAGGAATTTTAATAAAAGATATCAAAGTATCAGGTAAGTTATTTTTTGCCACCTGCCCAACCGGTATAATACGCAAACAATACTGATCTGGCCTAGCAGCCATCTGAAGCATCGCAGGTAATAACGCTCTTGTTTCACCTGTATGAAATAAAATAAAAGCCACACAAATCATAGGATATTCCAAAATAATAATAAATGAGCAACTACTTCTTAGTGTAGCTCAAAATCATCATAATGCCTAAATCATGAACTTATTATGTTATTGAAACTTAGGTGTCTCATCAGAAACTGGATCAACATCAGGATCTTGGCGCGTTTCCAATATGCGCGTTTTATAATCTTGCGACGCATTGATACTCACTTTAGCTGTCGTATCGACGGTTGGTGTTTCTGCTTGCTTATACGATGCATGAATAGCACCTATTCTAGTTTGAAATGCGCTAACCGATAACCGCTTGTTTGGATCAGTTTTTAAGGCGCTTTCAATGAGTACTTTATACTGTTTCCCTACTGTCGTCTTAAAAATAGGTGACGAAAAATCAAATTCTGAAGCATTATTTTTTAAACGGTTTCCATCATACAAAAAATCATCATCACCTCGTACTAAATAATGATATAGATTTTTTGCCAATAAATAAGCATGCATGTTATCTGCTGTAATATCTCGCTTGCGGCCCAGATGACGATCCAATTGTTCTGGGGCACACATGTACTCTGAAATTACACAACTTGTATCTAATGGGATCTCTCCAGCTGCGTTTGTAAAAACGAAAGACTTCCCATCAGCTACCCTTAATTTGCCGCTTGAGTCCAGCAGCCAATTGGTCGCCTTCATATCTGGAAAAGCACATCCTGCCGCCTCTATTTTCATCAAAATATCTGACATTTGCGTAAAAACATCCGCAGCACCCTTCAGTCTTACCCCGTCATCATCCTTAAAATCTTGTCCATATGCTTCTACATTACTTCCTGTACAAAACTCAGTAACAACTAAGTTTCCTTCCACCAACAGGCCCAATTTATGATGAAGATATGTTATGGGTTTTTGAGCAAAATGGGATGTGAATACCTCGGCTAGCTCAGCACGACCTCTTAATTTAATTTCAGCTGCGTTACCATTGCTATCAAGATATTCAACTTTTAAAACCGTTGTTTCTGTTGTGCCTAACTTATTAACTGTAAAATTTTTAGAATTTCCGTCGTGCAGCAATTCGATATGGTGCGTAGCCAAAAAAACATCAAAAGCTTCTTTGTTTACATGGCCTTTTGGATAAAAACCTCGAAGTTCATCTTTCAACTGAGAAGCATTATCATTAAAGATAAGTATATCAGTAAGCAATTTTACTTCATCTTTTGACATCTTATCGATAAACTCAGCCAGTGTTGTAGGTGGTGACAGCACTTCTCGATGTTGATGTTTTTCCTCGAATAAAAGCTTCCATTCTTCTTTTATGATTACAAAAGTTTGTTTTAAGTCTTTCCGAAAATCTTTCACTTTACTTTTAAGTACTGGATTACGTGATTTCGATATAACATAGATCAACGTATCCATCAGATATACGATGGATTCTAGTTTTCCGGCTTGTTCTGAAGCACCAGCACGATTATAAGCAGTAATCAATTGATTAAGTTCGCGAACCCCCTCATTGACTTTGGTTTGAAGCTTCACAGCCTGTTTTTTATTAAAAACAAAGCGATCCACTTGCAGATCTAATGTTGGAATAGATACATCTAAATAACGTGACGATGCCATGATTTAGACCCTCTTGATTACCTCACCTTAAAGCTCCATACGGGAAGTTCGTCTTGAATTGATTTGCTCTTTTTGTGCACCTTTAGCAATTAAACATGTCTCAAAATCTTTTTGCTCATCATTCGTTAAGTTCATTCGAGCTCTTAACAAACCGAGCGGTGTTCTCCCGTCCCTATCTGGCTTATCAATATTGCCTGTGTATTTCTCACAACAAAGGTCAATCATCGCTTTGTTGCTTGACTGCGCCGCAAGATGAAGTGGTGTTTGGCCGGTAACATTCATATAAGTTGATGTCGCCGGGTCAAGGTCAAACAACACTTTTGCCGCTTCTACATCGCCATTGATAATCGCCGTTTGAATAGGGTATTCCCGTGCGTTATGTAATTTATGTTTTGAAGCAAGTTTTGGCTCTTTTCCTAAAACTTCTCGCATTAAACCATCAAACCCATTCGCGGCCATCAAATGCAGAACCGTCACGCCTTGTTTATCTTGACCTGTGCGTATTTCAGGCGCGGTTACATCCCATAACAGATTGAAAATTTCCTCGCGTCCCGGAATAACTTCGGGCCCGGCCATCATGGAGAGCCTTAACACATTAAATAAAGGCGGTTCACCTGCCTTATTTAACACATTAGGGTTAGCTCCCTTGGCCAACAATGCCTGGACTTTCTCTTTGTCCCCGCGCATTGCCGCAAAATGTAAGAGCGTCATACCGGCTGCATTAACTTCTGGTGCTTGTGAATCATTCATTTTATATTTTTATCCTCATAAGTTTATGCTGAATCATTAATTTTTAGCATATACAATTTTAGATAGTTACTATACAGTGTAGTACAGTTTTAGAATGTTTGCTTAGATGCAACACGTCAATATCATCACTGCCGCATTAAATTAAGATTTAGTTCTAAAGCGTTTTCAACCAAAGGCCCTGAGGTACGATATGGATTAATATCAAGCCCACCACGCCGTGTGTAACGTCCATACACAGTTAAATACTCAGGTTTGCACTGCTTCATGATATCTACAAAAATCTGTTCAACGCATTGCTCATGAAAGCCTTGGTGATTTCTAAAAGAAACGATGTATTTTAAAAAACTCTCGGGCAATATACGCGGTCCACGATAACGTACTTGCACGCTACCCCAATCAGGTTGGTTTGTTACAGGGCAGTTGGAACGCAGCAAATCAGAGCATAATACCTCTTCTACCACTTCATCTTCTGCTTGAAGCAAACTTGAATCCACTTCGTATACCGAACAAGCAATATCTAGATCATCCACACATAGCCCATCAAAACGTGGTTGAACCTCAAACACACGCCAGCCCTGAGATGGCAAAATTTTAACAACCACTTGGCTTTGCAGGCATGCCGCTAAATCCTCTGTAATCCGTGCTTCTAAAACAGCAATGGATGCAAATACAGCCTGATTCAATGAATTAAAATAAAGCTTAAGCGATTTAGACTCAATTAGATTCGGTGAACAACAATCATACGTAATACTCGCTGTTGCCACGCACGGCTTACCTTTTGAATTAAGCCACGAGACTTCGTAATGATTCCAGGTATCAAACCCTACAAAAGGCAAAGCATCAGGATCAAGACCCAGTTCTTGCCATTTGGGAGCACGTGCAATTGGAAACAAACGTTTAGAATTGTACTCAGAATCATAATGCGTCGACTGCCCTAATTCACCATAAGCCTCATTTTGATTAGTCATCGATGGATCCTTTCGAGAAAATAAGGCATTCTAACATACGAGTAACACATGATTTAATAAGTTATACTATATTTATACTATAGTTCAGCTATAGTTAAGCTATAGTTGTACTATAATATATAATAGTAAAGTACTAGTTAATAACGGACCACTAACTGGAGCACATCATGAGCGATTTAAAATCAAAACTACCAGATTTAAGCGAACTAGGCGGCATGGCCGGTAAACTTTTTAAAGACGTTAAAAAAAGTGTTTGTGAAATTGCCGATGATTACAAGGCTAAACATAAAAAAGCCGCAGCCCCTAAAGCTAAAGCCCCTAAAGCTGCAGCAAAAAAGAAAGACGACAAATAAACGTGCTATCGGTCTTACCGATAGCACGTGATGTGACTAAATCCATCACACGTCTTGCCAAAGCACAGTTCCTGGTCACCTACCGTCTGAGTTGCCGGTAGGTTTGCTTGTTTGTCATAAGCCGTCGCACGTCGATAGCCTTGATGCCGACAAAACGCATTGGCAGCACGTGAGCCGCAGTCTTTGTTATGCTTGTAACACCAATCCACACGATAATTTTTGAAACGAGGAAGCACAAAATCATTTGAACGATAAGAATAAACCGCCGGCTCCGCTTTCTTAATATTTTCTTCACATGAAATATACATAAAACCATCACAACGCCAACCTGTGCACTGATTGGTTGAGGCGGGATAGCGTGTCACGCCCACGTTATGATCAATTCGTGCTTTTGAAGCCTTATCATAGCCCATAAATTGACAATACTTAGAAGCCAATGCCAACCCACACACTTTATGATCTTCAGAGCAATAACTAAGGCGCATGCCATGATCTAATGGATACCAAAAATCTCGATACGCATCATTTTTAGATGGTGATGAAGCGGCATAAGCATATTGACTCAAACACAGCAGAGGTAATAGCAGAGCTAAAAATAAAGTATAACGTCGAAACATGATATGAAAATCCCTAATTTATCTTAAATCTATCTTAGCGTATGAACCTCAGCAAAAGAAGGTTTTTTTGCTCTCGCCTCACATCCGTTACCAACTTGATTTCATAATGCATAACTAACCAAGCTTTAATAAAAAACGAACCAAATTACGCATCTTACGAGAAAAAAGCTGCGGCTTATAAAACTCTCCAGCTACTCGCTTACTCATTTCACTTAAAGTCGGATATGGAATAATCGTATCAGTGAACATACGTAATGATTTTTTTTCTCGAACAGCTATCACCCACGGTAAAATAAGTTCTCCTGCATCAGGCCCTACAATTGTCGCACCTAATACACGGCCTTTTCTATTGGTGATAACCGTGATTTTCCCACGTGTTTCTCCCGAGACAACCGCACGATCGTTATCTGCAACACATGATGTTGTGATACTTAGATCAGGGCGTTTTTCGGCATTTTTGACCAGCATGCCTACATGGGCAAGTTCTGGCTCTGTATACGTGACCCAAGGCACGGCGTGTGTATTAATTTTTACTGGTAATTTAAACAAAATATTACGTAAAACAATACCGGCATGATAATTAGCAATATGTGTAAACTGATATCTTCCCGCAACATCGCCCATTGCATAGATTTTTTTATTGCTGCTCCTGAGTCTAGCATCAACATCAATTCCTCGATCAGAATATTTAACGTGTGAAGCCTCCAAACCTAAGCCATCAACATTGGCTCGACGTCCGGTGGCAACCAAAAGATGTGTTCCATCAATGTGAATTTGCTCGCCTTCTGATTCAATAACAACCGATAAGCCTTTACGTATTTTAGACTCAATTGATTTAACAGAGCTAACTTTAATCCCTTCATAGATACAAATGCCCATAGATTTTAAGCTTTCACGAACAAGACCTACGGCGTCAGGATCATCCTGAGGTAATATTTGAAAACCTTCTAAAATCGTTACGTTTGAACCGAGCATAGCAAAAGCCTGTGCTAACTCGCAGCCAATAGGTCCTCCTCCAATCACAATTAAATGCGACGGCAGAATCTCAATATTAAAGATTGTTTCATTGGTCTCATAAGACACGCTATCAAGGCCTGAAATCGGCGGTACAAATGCATGGGAGCCTGTTGCAATAACAAAGCGCTTGGCTTGAATGTGATATGCGCCGGCTTCCAATGTTTGAGAATTAATAAACTTGCCCGAGGCCTGAATCACCCGAACACCTAAAGCCTCAAAGCGCGCTACAGAGTCATGCTCGGCAATATGCTCGATGCTAGCACGAACATGCTGCATCACTTCCTGAAAATTAATTTTGATTGTTTTCGCATGCACACCCAAAGTTTTAGCATTGCGCATATGATGTGCTGATTTGGCCGCACTGAGTAAGGCTTTAGACGGCACACAGCCGTAATTTAAACAATCTCCACCCATTTTCCCCGATTCAACCAGCACAACATTTGCGCCAAGTTGCACAGCACCTGCGGCTAAACTTAGACCACCGGCACCACCACCAAGTATCGCAATATCACAAGATATTATCTCTGCTGCTTGAGTCATGAGCATCCTAGCTTCATCTATTCTTTGTTTACTTTAACGTTTTTTAACACATTGCACTACTCTAAAACCACGGGTTCTATTGCAAGCAAAGTTTAGATTAATAACAAAGGCTAACAGAGGCCGTATCAAATAACTGCGTTAACGCTTCGAGCAAACCATCTTCGGGGAGCACGCCCCAACGTGGTGGCAAAGACACGATTTTTTCAGCATCACCGTTTACATATTTAAGCCGAACAGGACACCGTCCTGGATACTGCTCAAGCAGAGTTTTTAGTTGTTCAAACTGACTGGCATTATCAGGCGTTAAATTCAACGACAAATTTTTTGAAAAGCGTGCGCGAGCTTCAGCAACCGAATACACAGCCGTTGCCGTGACACGCACCCCACCGGTGAAATTATCTTCGCCTATTTCACCCTCTAAACAAATAATATCGCCCGACGCCGGTGGCGTGGGAGCTGCTTCAAACACTTCTGAAAACACAACAGCATCCAACGTTCCGCTATCATCTTCCAGCCCCATGATAACCAACTGCTTACCACGTTTGGTAATAATACGCCGAAGACTACGTACGAGCGCACATACACGCGCTTTTTTTAAATGATTTTTTCCTAAATCTGCAATAGGCACAACATGCTCACCAAGCTCCTGCCGATACGACTCAGCAGGGTGACCACTCAGATAAAATCCTAGCGTATCTTTTTCACCTTGTAAGCGTTGCTTTACCGTCCAAGGCACAGCCTCTGCATAAGGCGGTGTGTCGTCCTGTTCGCCAAACAAACCAAATAAATCACTTTGTCCACTGTTTTGGCTGGTATGAAATTCAAGCCCTCGTTTCATGGCCGGCGCAAGAGATGCATGCAATACCGAACGCTCAACCCCCCAACCATCAAAGCTTCCGCTTTTAATTAAAGCTTCGAACACACGACGATTTGTACGACGTAAATCAACTTGACGACAAAAATCAAATAAGTCCGTTGCAGCGCCCTGCTCTTCGCGTGTTTGAATCAAAGCTTCAATCACCGCTTCACCCACGCCTTTGAGAGCACCTAAACCATAAATCAGTGTTTTATCATCAGCAACCGTAAACTCATATTGGCCGTGAAGAACCGACGGTGCACGAACGTCTATCTTCATGTCTTTGCATTCACGTAATAACATATCCACTTTATCGGTGTTATCCATATCCACCGAAATCACCGATGCCATAAACGCTGCAGGATAATGTGCTTTAAGCCAGGCTGTTTGGTAAGCCACTAAAGCATACGCAGCCGAGTGAGATTTATTAAATCCATAACCTGCGAATTTTTCCATTAAATCAAACATCGCGGTGCTAATTTTCTTATCAATACCACGCGCTGTGGCACCATCCGTGAAAATCACACGCTGTTTTGCCATTTCTTCAGGCTTTTTCTTACCCATCGCGCGACGTAATACATCCGCCGATCCAAGCGTATAGTTCGCCAAGACCTGAGCAATCTGCATCACTTGCTCTTGATATAAAATAACCCCATAGGTTGGCTGTAAAATAGGTTCTAAATCAGGATGTAAATAAACAATCGGCGAGCGACCATGCTTTCGCTCAACAAAATCATCGACCATGCCCGACTGCAAAGGCCCTGGCCTGTACAGCGCAACCAATGCGATAATATCTTCGAACGAATCAGGCTGAAGACGGTGAATCAAGTCTTTCATGCCTCGTGACTCAAGCTGAAACACCGACGTCGTTTGACACGCCTGCAATAATTCAAAAGCTTTGGCATCATCCAAAGGAATATTTTCAATCGCAAGTGGCTCTAAACGCTCTTTGGAGCGCAATTTATTCACGGTTTGTAATGCACAATCAATTATCGTGAGTGTTTTCAGTCCCAAAAAGTCAAACTTAACCAAGCCAACGGCTTCAACATCATCTTTATCAAACTGGCTGACCCATTGCGTCGAGCCTTGCTCACAATACACAGCCGTAAAATCGGTCAATACGGAAGGTGCTATCACCACACCCCCGGCGTGCTTACCGGCATTACGCGTAATGCCCTCGAGAGACAAAGCCAAGTCAATTAAGCCTTTAACTTCTTCCTCATCTTCATACCGCCGCTCCAGCTCAGGCTCCATTTCTAAAGCTTTGGTCAGCGTAATGCCTAATTCAAACGGTATAAGCTTCGCAAGCTTATCAACAAAACCATAAGGGTGACCTAATACACGACCTACATCACGAATTACGGCCTTGGCTGCCATGGTGCCGAACGTAATAATCTGCGACACACTTTGACGCCCATAACGCTCAGCAACATAATCAATCACGCGATCGCGACCATACATACAAAAATCGATATCAAAATCGGGCATGGATACCCGCTCGGGGTTCAAAAATCGCTCAAACAGCAAATCATATTCAAGGGGATCTAAGTCCGTAATTAATAAAACATAAGCCACCAATGAACCTGCACCCGAACCACGTCCAGGACCTACGGGAATTGCCTGTTTTTTTGCCCACTGAATAAAATCAGCAACGATTAAAAAATATCCCGCAAAGTCCATTTGATTAATCACACCGAGCTCAATCTCGAGACGTTCTCGATAAGCAACCGGCGCTTCAGATACGTTGGCTAACCCTAAGCGCTTAGCAAGTCCTTCTTCTGACATGTGTGTTAGATACGTTTTTTCAGAGAATTTTTCTGGCACAGGAAAATTAGGTAAGTAGACATTGCCCAACTCTAAATTTACCGTACAACGCTTGGCTATTTCGTGAGTGTTCTCTATCGCCTGAGGCAAATCAGCAAATAACGCACACATTTCATCAGCTGAACGTAAATATTGCTCTGGACTATAACGCTTGTCTCTTCTTGGATCGGCCAGCGTATACCCATCATGAATACACACACGTGCTTCATGTGCATCAAATTCACTCGCATCAATAAAACGAACATCATTGGTTGCAACCAGGGGGAGTTCTAATTTGTCAGCTAAACGTACCGCACGCTCATTATAGGCATGCTCACCTGCACGACCCGTACGTTGAATCTCAAGATAAAATCGCCCTGGAAATAACGCGCTCCAACGCTTAGCAACATCCTCGGCCATCACGTCATCTTCTTGTGCTAAAAAATGCCCTACTTCACCACTTAACCCACCGGACAATGCAATTAAACCTTCAGCTTCTTCTGCTATCCAATCATACTGAATACGTGGTTGACCTTGATATTGGCCTTCAAAATAAGCGCGAGATACCAAGCGTGTTAAGTTTTTATAACCGGTCATGTTTTGGCATAACAAAACA
Source organism: Legionellaceae bacterium (assembly GCA_029210265.1). Lineage (GTDB taxonomy): Bacteria > Pseudomonadota > Gammaproteobacteria > Legionellales > Legionellaceae > JAALKW01. The sequence goes on along the minus strand of JARGNP010000012.1, from coordinate 7,223 downwards.
ACGGACGTTATTTCAGCGGGTTTATCGGGGTTATGACATGGAAGCTCAGCACCAAAAATAGGTTTCACACCCATTTTCATCGCCGATGTGAACATTTTGAGCGCTGCAAATTGATTACAGAAATCGGTAACGGCAACAGCATTCATACCGCGATCCGTCACGGTATTCATCAAAGGCTTGATACGTACAATACCATCAACCAATGAAAATTCACTGTGTACTCTTAAATGAACAAAACGGGAACCGCGCATGCCTTACCTAATTTTTAAATATTTTTCTTCGGTGAATTGTACCTGGTATCGCGAGCATAAAACACAATACCAAACTGATTAATATGCTCGATTAATTTTTTATTCGTAATATCACACATAAAAGACAAATCAAACGTATAAATCAAATCCAAATCATCCAGTGCCAACTCAATTTTATTTAACAATGTAATGGTTGGCAAACATGATGTGTTTAAAATTATGGTCAAATCAATGTCAGAACCTGCTCTATAATTTTCTATTGCTCGAGAACCGTATAAAATAACGTGATTGATTTCAGGAAAGTTCGCCAAGGCTTCTTGTATGATTTTAATCACGGACTGCTTTAAACCGCAATTATTTAATAACAAGCTTGATCTATAATTTACCATATCATGCTTCCGAAGCAAGCAGCTCGAGCTTTTCATAAAGCGCTTTAAATTCGGCGTGATAACATGCTTTGATTTGCTTAATAATTTGTGCACTAATCACATCGTTATAAGTATGCGATGTAAGGTTTCGACTTTTTATCATATCCATCCAAACATCCCCATGCTCGATTAATCCTAATTTAAACGCTTCTCTTGCCGTATCTTTTGACCCAAATAAATTATCAACGCCTCGCGAGACTAAAAAATCTTTTTTTGTTTTCCAAGCCAATTCATGCGTATATTCAAACGCCTGAATTAGACCTTGCTCTTCTAATTCGTTTAAATCTTCTTTCTGTAAAAATTTACTCAATTGAGCTAAAGCTTTTCCGTAATTATCAAGTCTCTGTTTCCAGCGAACATCATGCATTTTTATCTCTCCTGGTGCAGGACAAACATAAATCATTATAAATCTAAACAACCTTATCTAACAACGATGTTTTTGTTTTCACGATTGAGCCATGCTCATAAAACCCTAAATGCTCTAACGCCTCAAAAATCATGTCAACAGCCTCCACAATCGATAGATTAGCCGTATCAATAATCAGCTCTGGATTTTCTGGTACCTCATACGGATCATCAACTCCAGTAAACCCCGTGATTAAACCTTCTTCTGCTTTTTGATACAGGCCTTTGATATCACGTGCTTTACACACATCAAGCTGCGTTGCGACATGAATTTCAATAAATCCACCATACTGCTCAACCTGCGTGCGAACCACATCGCGCGCCTCGGCATAAGGGGCTATCGCCGCACAAATCGCAATGCCTTGATGTTTGGTAATTTCAGACGCTACATAACCCAAGCGTTTGATATTCATATCTCTATCTTGTTTGGAAAAACCTAATCCTGCCGATAAATTTCGCCGAACCACATCACCATCTAATAAACTGACGGTGCGAAGATTGTCTTCAAGAAATTTTGCTTGCACAGCCTTTGCCAACGTTGATTTTCCTGCCCCAGATAGCCCTGTAAAGAATAACGTAAAGCCTTGTTTTTCCTTAGGTGGATACGCCGTTTGTAACGTTTGAATTACCTCAGGAAACGAAAACCAATCAGGAAGCACGTTTCGATGTTGCAGTGCCTGCCTTAACACAGTCCCTGAAATATTTTCAACAACATCATCAGCCAACTCTTCAACGCTCAAAAAAGCATTTTTTTGCTTAACATACCCAATGGCAGGAAAGGCCATCACTTCCAGTTCAATTTCGTCTGCATGGGCAAGTAGTAATTTTTGCGCCGCATAAGGCTCATAAAAAGCTTGGTTTTGGCTGTTTAAGCCAGGCCCTGCATGATCGCGCCCGACAATAAAATGAGTCGCACCATAATTTTTTCGAATCATCGCATGCCATACAGCCTCACGGGGGCCGCCCATACGCATCGCCAAAGGCAATAAACTCAGCATGGCATGTTGTGTATTAGGATAACGTTTGATCACATGCTCATAGCACTTTACACGCAAAATATAATCAATATCACCTGGCTTGGTCATACCGACAACCGGATGAATCAATAAATTTGCATTGGCCTTGCGCGCTGCACGCTGTGTTAATTCAAAATGCGCGCGATGAATAGGATTACGTGTTTGAAAAGCTAATACACGTGACCAGCCGTAAAGCTTAAACAATTGCTTGAGCTCAGCAGGCGTATGCCTATACTCAAGAAAATCATAATGTGCTGGCATAGATAGCGCCGTCACTTTTCCGCCGATATACCAAGAGCCTGCTTCATCATATAAATACTTAACACCTGGATGCAGCTTATCTGCCGTTCCAAAAACGTGCTCAGCCTCAAGCGGCTTATCAGGCTGCCATATAGAACTTATATTCAAACTTGCCAAAGGCGTGTTTTCATTATCAACTAATACAATTAAATCACCAATACAACACTGCGCTGCAAATGCATCAGATATATCGAGCGTGATAGGCATAGGCCACAAGCGACCATCTTGCAGACGCATGGTTTCACACACGCTGTCATAATCTGCTTCATCTAAAAAGCCGTTCAACGGTGCAAACGCGCCGTTTAATAAGCACTCTAGATCACACAATTGCCTCTGGGTCAGCGTCCAATACTTGATGTTTTTTGTTATGTTCAACGACATTTTTTTCCCAAGCTTTAAGTATAATTTTTTGATCGGCAAACGCACTCATCTCGTGCTGATGCGAAATAATCAAAATCGTCATCGTGCCACGTAATGCGGTAAGCGCTGCTTGAATATGTTGTAAATTTTTTGAATCAAGTGCATTCGTGCTTTCATCTAATACTAGAAGCTTGGGTTTCATTAATAACGCACGTGCAAGTGCAATGCGTTGGCGCTCGCCCCCTGATAAGCGCACACCACGATCACCTAGAACCGTATCAAGCCCCTCATCTAGATCATGCACAAAATCAGCGGCTGCAGCGCTTAATACCTCCCAAAGCGCTTCATCCGTATAATTATCACTAAACCAGGTTAAATTATCACGTACGGAGGCATGAAATAAGAAAACATCTTGCGTTACGTACGCAATATTTCGCTGCCATGCCGTGTGATTTGAAGCATCCAATCGCATGCCATCAATATAAATCTCTCCCGAGTTTGGTGCCAGCAAGCCAACAATCAAATCTGCCAGCGTCGATTTTCCTGCACCGGATGAGCCTATGAGCGCCGTCGTACTATTTTTGATAAGTTTTATGGAAAGATTTTGAACAATATCAATATTTGGCTTCGCCGGATAAGCAAAACTCACCGATTTAAGTTCTATGTGGGACTCAAATTTTAGTTTATTTTGAGTAGGCAAAACATACTCCGCTTTACATGCTTGTAATAAACCTTGAATACCAAGATACGCTGGTAATTGATGCAAAATACGCTGGTATGTTTGTTGTGCGCTTAAAACCATGGGTAACGTTCGTGAAAACACAATCAAGAGCAGCAATAAACTCCCCAAAGGCACATGTATCACGCCGATTGCCATATATAACAACGCACTTAACACCATCACCGAGCCGCAGGTATACACCAAACGACTTCGCGCCGTCATCACGGTCACACGTTGATTTTGATATTCCAGTGACGCATTAACATCCACAAGCTTATCCATAAAACGCGTTTCCAAGCCTGAGCCTTTGAGCATTTTCAACGCCGAAAACTGCTCCTGAATCGCTTGGAACATGGTTTGATTTTTATATAAATGATCGCGTCCTGCTTTCGAGGTCAGGCGATGCAAAGGCAACATCAAGCATAGCAATAGCAAAGCACATCCCATGGCCGTCAGCGTCATCTTCCAAGATAATAAGCACGCAAGCCCCGTGTACACCATCACTAAAAATACCGAGTTGATTAAGCTTAATAACTGATAATTACAAATTGAGACGCCTTGCACTTGCGTCGTTAAGCTATAGAGCACATCTGACATTTTACGCTTCAAAAAAAAGGACCATGGCGCCATAAGTAATTGTCGATGTAAGCTTGCACGTAAATAACGCGTGTAACTTTGCTGCAGAGCAGTTCCCATAACTTGCTCAATATAAGCAAGCACCGCAATACAACTGATGATTAAAGCGTACACAACGAGCACACTCAGCAGCGTCATGGGAATATGTAATAGTTCAAAAAATGCATTGAATTGAGTAAGAAAACCCTGACTCGCGATAGGTCCTAACGACACACCGATCAGTTGCAATAACGGCAAAATCATCAACAAACCAAAGCCTGAGGTCAAGCTCCTGGCAAGCATTAAACACAACGTCATCCCTGAGCGTATCGCATCAAATTTAAAAAGATCACGTAGCAAGCTACTTAATACTCGAAGATTACTTAAACTTAAGCTCATCTTAATCAGCAGTTATCCTGTTATTAAGTTTTAACAAGAAAATCTTGCTTTAACATCGCGTCTACAAAAACATGCACATCGGTCGTAGCCGTTGCCTCATCAAGCCCATATTCTTTTTGTAAATAGCTCACCATGCCATCTTGACTCATCGGCTTTGAATCCAATAAATTCCAGAGCTCAGCTCCCACCGTATTTAAACCATGATATTCGCCACTGTTTGGATCCATCATTACGATATCTTTATCAATTTGAGTAAATACCACGTCCTGGTTAATTGCTAGCATGCTATCCTCCTCCTAAATACATCCATTAAATATACTCATTAAATATAACCATGAGCCTCCATCACCTCACCATGGTCATGAATAATCGTATCAATTTGCTGTGAGGTCAGCACGTTCTTCCAATCACCCACAATCCCTTTTCTAAAAAACTGTTTCACTTTGGGCGGCTTTTCTTTAAATCCACCCGATTGCTCTAAACCTTGCAAACGATCAATATGCGCATGTTCTAACGCTCGCTGAATACGTTCTTCTGAGGTATCCAATTTCAAATATTCTGCCGCGCGTGTAAACGTCTCCATCGGCTTTTGTTTCATGTCTTCATAGCGTAATACCAGGCAATTCATGTCTTTTGCTTCACACCAACTTTTAACATGCATCGACCATGACAATAATTGCTGTCGCAGTTGATCGTTGGCTCTTTTATTACCTTTACACAAGGCATAATCAGGTTTACGCATCGATTCAATGCTTTTATCAATCGAGCAGTCCATATGATTTGCAAACGAAATCGCTACATCTAACGGATTCCGAACAAAATAGAGTGCGCCAAGTGAACTTTGAGCAGGAATCAACGCTTCGCCATTCGGCAAATAGGTGTATGCATCATGCGTTTTATGGTGCTCGGCGGTGGTTGCTTGCTCGGCATGCCAGCGATAAACCGCAGGTCGCAAAGCATCTAAATCATCGTGTGTAAAGTTTGAACTATCAAATCCTAGTGCTTCATCAATCCACGCACGTCCACTGGCAATAGCTCCCGTGTGAATTCCGTCTAAATCTAATGCTTTGCCAGACTCAGTTAGCATATGCGCCAAGAAAACACGAAACCAGGTATTCCCTGATTTTGGATACGACGCGAGCCAATAAATTCCTTTATGTTCAGACACCAACAACGCCCCGCTCTATCAAATCAGCTTGAATTAACTCCACAAGTTTATCCAATTGGAATCCATTTTTAGGGCGCGTGATACGCACCACATCCACTTGAGAAGCTAAACTCCCAACATGTTTTAAATGCTTTTTGGTTTTCCCGAGGCCTTTTAAATATTGATGACGATACGTATTATTTTTAAGCGGCAACATTTTCTGCATGCCTTCAATGGATTTAAACTCAAACGTGTCTTGGTTATGTGAATTTAAAATATATAAAACTTTTAGAGGCAAGTTTGTAGCATAAAACTGCTGTTCGAGCGGCACCGCGAATTTTTCGATATTAGGACGAATGCGTCTTAATCCACCGGTTTTAATATCTAATTTATGACTTGAGTCTGCCCATAATTTTACTTGAGGGAAGCTTGGCATCACATGCCCCGCTTGGTTAACCGCGCACACATCATCGGCAAGTACCGAGTAACCACGACTCATAAAGGCCGCTGATAAAGTTGATTTTCCCGCCCCTGAATTTCCTGAAAACGAAACGCAAGCATCACCCATTTTAATCGCATTCGCATGCAATAAAAACAAATCGCGTTGCATCAACAATGCCCCCATACCGGAGCCAAGCAAAAATACCCGAATGCTGTCTTCGTCCGCATGCTCGTATGGATCAATAATAATACAATTACCGTGAGTTATGAGATAACGGGCAACGTTGGGAACATCGAGCCAAAGCTCATCATGATTGGATTGGTAAAATGCACCTTTAACCACGGCTTCAATTAAACCTATCCTAGAAACATCACCAAATTGGATGGTCACATCGGGTTTAATATTCAGATTATCAGAACACGCTAATAATTCGGGTAGGTTAAGTGCGCTTTGAATGTTTAATCCAAATGCATAATACACATACATAGCACTCCGTCCCTGAGAGCAATTCGATTATCGTTTGATTGTGCCAGATCAACACTAAAAGTAAAGCCTGAGATTACATGATGTTACAACGTCATACCGCTAATATAATCTGCTTCTGCCAATAAGTATTCACACCGCTCTGTAACCAAGGATTTATAGCGCTGTAAATAGCGGCGCTCGTCATCATGACTCACGACATGTTCAATGTCATCTGGCCAAGGCATGAGTAATTTTTTTATCACATGCTTTAATCGTTTAGCCACAAATAAACGAGGCAATTGACATGTGTCGGCAAAGTCAGCTAATTGGTATGCATGAACCTGACTCATATCAAATTCATCCCCTAACCCCATAGCCATCTCTTGATCAAAATCGGGGTACATTTTTATATTCACAAGATCATAAAATGGAGCTAAAGCAATCCCCTGAGATCCCACAAAAAAACTAATATTTTTACCATGTGCATTGCAGTTAAAAATCATGAGATTAAACAACACCCAATCAAGCATCTGTTGTTTAACCAAGGCTGGGTTAAGGCATTGCTCAGCAAACTTAAATAACCGTACCAAACTCACCCCATCTTGGATGTGCGCTACATCTCAGGAATCCCCTCATATTAAATAGCACATAAAATATCCTTCCAAACACCATGA